>NZ_JAUSRE010000010.1 GCF_030811655.1 Pseudarthrobacter enclensis
GTGGTACCAGTACGGTACTGGTGTGGCCCGCAGGGGCGCGCCTGGCTTCCCGTTCCTCTCGTGGCTGTGCGGGCTTTGGCCGCGGACTGGCGCCGGGGCGTGGCGTTGGTGTGGTACAAGTGTGGTACTGCCGGGCGCGTTGAGCTGACGGCGCCGGTCTTGGGATGCGCGGGGCCGGGACCTACCAGTGTGGTACCAGTACGGTACTGGTGTGGCCCGCAGGGGCGCGCCTGGCTTCCCGTTCCTCTCGTGGCTGTGCGGGCTTTGGCCGCGGACTGGCGCCGTACCAGTGTGGTGTTGGTGTGGTCGAGCCGCGGCGGTACCGCAATGGCGTGGTCTGCGGTGCGGTGTCGATGTTCAGCTGATGCTGTCCACTTTGGCCGGAGCGGCCTAAAGTACCGTGCTGGTATGGTACCAGTATAGTACCAGTGCGGCACGCGCACTGGCCTGCACGATGACGTAGTCCTGACGAAAATCCTCTGCTTAGGTTGGTTGAGGTTAGCGCGGGGAAAGGCAACCTTTCTGGGGAACGATGTGCGTGGGGGGCGACAGGGGATAGCTTGCTTGGATGCGTGGAAGTGAAATCGCATCTCCGTAGGCAAAAACATCGTTTTTTGAGACGCAACAGTGGCCGCGATAAGGGAGAGGGCCGCTTAGGGGTGCACTTCTTCATCTGATTGCAGGGGGTCCCGGAACGGATCAATAACGACCGATATCTTTAGTCGCGCGCGGGCTGTCCGTCATGTAGTTCACTGGAGTTTGAGGCTCTGGTTGCTTCGTTGTGGATGGGTTAGCGTCTTGTCCGTCCATGAGGCAGCTGACGGGAGCGGCGATGCGGATATCGAAGGTGTTGGATCCGGCAAGCAACGCGGTGTCGTACACAGTGGTCGGCGTGGCCGGTGTTGTGGAACCGGCGGAGCGGTATTTGCGGTATCTGGCCGAGACCGAGCGGTCACCGAACACGATCAAGGCTCACGCCCACGATTTGAAGGACTGGTTCGTTTTCCTGGACGAATACGGTCTCGACTGGCAGTCGGTGAAGCTGGAAGACGTCGGGGCCTTCATCCGGTGGCTGCGACGTCCGCCGGACGTGCGTGGCCAGGTCTTCTCGGTGCTTCCCACGATCGGGCACCATTGCGGTGAGGCGACGGTGAACCGCAAGCTTTCCACCGTATCGATCTTCTATCAACATGCCGCCCGACATGGCCTTGACCTCGGCGAGCTGATCACGTGCTGGGACCCGTCCGGCCGCCAGGGTGGCTGGAAACCCTTCCTGCACCACATCAGCAAGGGCGCCGCGAAACAGCGCCGGGTGGTGAAGCTTCCCGTCACGGCAAGGATTCCCCGCCTGCTGGCCCCCGACGAGGTCCAAAGCATTCTGGATTCGTGCGGGCACCTCAGGGACCGGCTGCTCTTCGCACTGCTCCATGACGCGGGTATCCGGATCGGTGAGGCCCTGGGACTCCGGCATGAGGACATCGCCGTGGCCGAACGGGAAATCACGGTCCGCCGGCGCGACAATACCAACGGTGCGCGCGCGAAATCGCCCCATTCGCGAACCATCCCCATTACCGCCGAACTGATCCGGCTGTATGCCGACTACCTCGACGTCGAATACGGTGACCTGGATTCCGACTACGTCTTCGTCAACCTGTGGGGCCGGCCCCACGGGCAAGCAATGACATATGCCGCCGTCCATGACCTGGTGCGGCGGCTCCGGCGGCAGACGGGCATCGCGTTCGACCCGCACTGGTTCCGACACACCTATGCCACCCGGATGCTTCGGGAGAACGTCCCGGTCGAGGTGGTCTCTAAATTGTTGGGCCATGCGAGCCTGACAACGACGGTCAAAACCTATGCCCATATCTCCAGCGATGACGCCCGCCGCGCACTGGCCGATGCGGGCTGGTTCGCCTCCAGGACGGTGACGATATGACCACCTTGCATCCCGTGCCCTCACGAAACGACCAGCCGGCGGGCCGGACGGGGCCCACGGGGAAGGCCGGACCGGGCGCCGCGCCGTGGGAGAACGAGTTCCCCAAGGACGTCTGGCATGCGAGAGCCCTCGGTATCTCCGCCCGCAGCCAGGTTACGGTCCACTTCGAAAACATCACCCGGCCCTGGTTGAAGCAGCTAGCCAAACGATGGGCCCGCTGGCGGCTGACGACCGGGTTGACGGTTGAATCCGCGGTGCTGGGAACCAAAGCCGTGGAAAGCTTCAACGCCTTTCTGGATTCAACGAGGATCACAGTCACCGGCACCGCCGACATTGACCGGGAGGTGATCGAAGGGTTTCTGGCTTACCTGCACACCCACAGCGCCGGAGCACCATCGCACCGGATCCGGATCGGCCAGTTCAACACCTTCCTCCTCACCATGCGCCGCCACGGATGGGTGACTGATCTGCCCAGTACGGCCCAGATCTACACCGAGGACTATCCCAAAGAGACGGTCCGGCAGCCCCGGGCGCTGAGTGAATACGTCATGGCCCAGCTGGAAGACCCGGAAAATCTGGCAAAAATGGCCAGCCCGCATCACCGGTTGATCACCGTGATCCTGATCCGGTGCGGGCTGCGGATCAGCGATACGGTGGCCCTGACCCAGGACTGCATCACTCGGGACAAGGACGGCGCCCCGTATCTGCGGTATCTGAACCACAAGATGAAACGCGAGGCGCTCGTCCCCATCGATGAGGACCTCGAACGGGCCATCGCGGAGCAGATCAGCTACGTCAACGGCACGGGCAATTCCGGGACACGCCTGCTTTTCGCCCATGACAGGGTGGACGTTTACGGCGCCGGACACATCAGCGCAAGCTCGTACACTAACGCTCTTCGCTCATGGGTCAGGGAGTGCGATGTCACCGATGAAAACGGCAGCCCTGCGGTGGTCAGCCCGCACCGTTTCCGCCACACGCTGGGCACCAGACTGATCAACCTCGACGTCCCTCAGGAGGTCGTACGCCGGATCCTGGACCACGACTCCCACCAGATGACAGCCCACTACGCCAGACTCAGCGATACGACCATCCGGCGGCACTGGGAAGCCGCACGGAAAGTCAACGCATCCGGCAGCGTCGTCGAACTTGATCCCGACGGCCCCCTCGCCGAGGCCGCCTGGTCCAAACAGCGCCTCGGCAGGGCCACCCAGGCACTTCCCAATGGCTATTGCGGCCTCCCGGTCCAGAAAACCTGCCCGCACGCCAACGCCTGCCTGACCTGTCCCATGTTCATCACCACCGCCGACTTCCTCCCGCAACACCGCGAACACCGGACGCAGGTCGTGCAGATAATCTCCGCCGCCGAAGCCCGAGGCCAGCAGCGGCTGGCCGAAATGAACACCCGGGTCCTCGGCAACCTGGACCGCATCATCCAAACACTCGACAACGGAACGCGAGAAGGCCCCAGCCACTTACTCGAGGAGGACAACCGTGCGGGCAGATAACAGCCGCTACATCCGGCAGGCCGCGGAACGCCGGCACGAGCTCACCCGCTCCAAAGCCGTAGCGGCACTGCGTGAACTAGAAAACCAAGGCGACGCCGTCACGTTCGAAGCCGTAGCCGCGGTCGCGGGAGTATTCCGCTCCTGGCTCTACACGCAAACCGACCTGCGCGCGGACATCATCGGACTGCGCGACGATCGTCCACCCCAACCCAGAGCAAGCCGAAGCAGCGCAAGCACGGGCTCCGTTCGGGCCCGCCTCACCGCTTCTCTTGAACGGAACCGCGAGCTAACCGCAGAAATTGAACGCCTCAGACACCAACTCGCACTCGCATTGGGACACGCAAGGCGTCGGAACTCAGCGGGCTCAGAGGAAGCGTGACTGGGCGAACGTCGTCCGGCGCAAAGATGTACAGCTGACTTTCCAGGGCCTGCGCGATGGAGCATGCTGACTTTCCAGGGCCTGCGCGATGGAGCATGATGGGCCGCTACGCTTGGCGAGTGGAAATTCGAGGCGTCCTATTCGATCTGGACAACACCCTGTTCGATCATCCGACATCTGCCCGCACCGGAGTCGACGCGTTCCTTCGACATCTCGGAACAGAGCAGTCCGACGAACTGACGCGTTCGTGGTTTGAGATCGAGCAAGTCAACTACGACCGGTTCCTCACCAAGGAACTCTCTTTCCACGAACAGCGCCGTGAGCGGCTCCGCGACTTCCTCCCTCAAACCGGGCTTGCCGTTCCCAAAACGGATACACAGCTCGACGATCTCTTCGCCGTCTACCTCAGGAAATATGAGGAAGCGTGGATAGCGTTTCCGGACGCGGCACCCGCCCTGCTGGATCTACGGGCCGCCGGCATACCGGTGGGCGTCGTCACCAACGGGAACCACGACCAGCAAACCTCGAAAATCAACAGGATAGGCCTCGAACCGCTGATAGACCGGATCTTCAGCTCGGAACTTACAAGCCACGCCAAACCGGCCCCAGAAGCGTTCGCCGAGCCCTGCAAAAGCATGCGATTATCGCCTGCCCAGACCCTGTACGTCGGGGACAACTACCGAGTTGATATCGAAGGAGCCCGGAACGCGGGACTACAAGCCATCCATCTCAACCGGGAGGGCACCAGAGGTAAGGGGACAATCCAAAGTCTCGCGGAATTGCTTCCACTTCTCATCGAAGGAACTCTCGTCACCTAGGTGGTCCCGTGGGCGAAACCATCTCGAGTGAATCACGATTTTCGGACAGACTCCGGGAACCAAAGAGTCCCCGGATGCACGTCCTGGACATTGTCCAGAGCGCAAGTGCCCCGTAATCACAGGGTCGAACGCGCGCGACTAAAGATATCGACCGTTTCTGACCCGCCATCGGCATGCCTCCTAAAAAAACGAAAAAGCACTCATATCGTGTGTGACTGTTGGCGATAAATGGCGGTGTTTTAGCGCCGCTCCGTGTCGCCGTCGGATCACGTTCCAGGGCTGGCAGGCTGTTTTCGCGTTCGCGGCGTTGGCTCTGGTTCTGGGTGCGGGGCCGCTGCGGGCAGTGGCTTCCCGCCGTCTGGTCCTCCTCGCAGGGCTCGGTGCCATCGCAGCACTCGTGGTGGATGTCTTCCTGTACTGACCGCGTCAAAAGCAGGCAAGCAGGGGCAGGATTGTCGTGGAAGGCCGAAGGCCCGCCCGGTTTCTGTGCGGACGGGCCTTCGGGGATTGTGGTGCGGCTAGTTGTTGCCGGTTCCTGGCTTGGCGCGGCGGCCGACGAGGTAGGCGCCGACGCCGACGAGGATCAGCAGGACCACGCCGATCCCGATGAACCATCCGGTGTTGTCCGGGGTCTGGGATGAGGCCGGTTCCGCGGCCTGGGTTTCGGGCGTCTGCGTTTCCGTTGCCACGGCTGCCGGCGTGGTGACCGGCGGAGCTGCAGTCGCCGGGGCCGACGCGGTGGTCGCCTCCGATGATGCGTGGTCGTCAGTGCCGGCGAAGGTGAAGGTGAACTTTCCATCGATCGGATGGCCGTCGGCGGAAACAGCGCGCCATTCGACGGTGTGCTTGCCGGGGTGGTCGATGTCAGCTGCGGTGGTCAGCGTGGCTCCGTTGACCGTGAGCTCGCCGGTGCTGACGGTGTGACCGTCAGGTGCGGTGACCTTGATGATGTTCGAGCCCTTGAGCTGGGTGTTCGGCGGGTTGTTCAGGGTGATGGAGACCTTGCCGGGGTTGGTGGTGATGGTCTGGCCCTCGGCGGGGCTGGTGGAGGCCAGGGCGTCGTGGGCCTGTGCCGGGGCGGTTCCGGCGAGGGCGCTCAGGGCAAGGACCGCGGTGAGAGCGGCAGCTGCACGGGCGCGACGGAATGAAAATTTCAAGGAAAGGTGTCCTTTCGGGACAGCCTGCCACCGGTTTCGGGCAGGCAACAAGAAAAGTGGGGGATGCATAGAGCCGGCGCCGCTCGGCGTCAGACGCTGACAGTGCCGGGAGAAGACGCCGGTGGGCCGCGGAGCAGCCGGGTCCCCACCGCCGGGTGCAGTCCCGGGATCCAGGAGGCCCGCGGCGGTGCGGGTGCTGTCCACTGAGGGAGCGGGCTGGGGTTCAGGTCGATGGTCTGTGGGGCGAGCCATGCCAGCGCGCGCCACAGCATGGTTTCGCCATGTGCGAGCAGCAGGGCTGTGGCTGCGACGGCGAGGACGTGAGCGGTGACCATGAGAGGGCCGGGGAGAGCAGGGACGTGCAGGGTCAGGGCACCGGTCCCTGCGGCGCAGTCCGGGATGGTCTGGGCCTGGTGGTGGCCGTGCGCCGCGATCCCGGCCGGGCCGCAGTGGCCTACCGGTCCTGGCAAGGAGGTGAATGCGGTGTGCAGGGCCAGCTGTCCGGCGCCGAGGGCGGCAGCGATTGAGGCGAGGCTGAGCCGCCGCCGGGCGAGGACCGTGACCGGGAGCAGGACCAGAACCGCCAACAGCCCGAGCACCGGGGCGGGTGGAAGGTGCCCGCCGCCGGCGGTGTGCGCGGCGGCCGCGAGGCCGAGGATCAGCCCGGTGATGGTGAGCGCGCGTGGGAGCGTCAGGGGCGCCTGCGCGGGCGCGGGACTGCCGTTCTGGCTCGGTTCCCCGGTGCGGGCTCTGGTGGCGGGCATGGGATTAGTCGTGGGTGGGTTCGCCGGTGAGTTGGTGGTCGGCGTGGTTGATGGTTTCGCGGATCAGCCGGATCAGGTGCCCGTCGTGCAGGGAGTAGATGACGTGCCGGCCGTCCTTGCGGGTGTCGACCAGGCCGCTGAGCCGGAGCTTGGCGAGGTGCTGGCTGACCACGGTCCGGGGTGCCGAGGAGGCGGCGGTGAGTTCGGTGACGGTCCTGGGGCCGTCCGCGAGCTGCCAGAGCAGGTGCAGGCGGGTGGGTTCGGCGAGCATCCGCAGGGTCCCGGCTGCTGCTTCGAGCAGCTGCGGGCCGGGGGCGACGTCGTGGACGAGCGAGGGCTCAGCGGCGTGCGCGGCCGCGGTCTCCGGCTGGCTGCTCATCACCCTGCTCCAAACTCTCGACGGTGTCCGTGGTCGCGGCGGTGTGCCGGGGCCAGGACAGGAATGCTCCTGCAGCCCCTATCATCGCAAGAACTGTCAATGCCAGGGCTGCCGTGCCCAGCCCGGCCGCCGCGCCGGCGATGCCGGCCAGCGGGTAGCTGATGATGTAGCAGGCGTGGGAGAGGGAGAACTGGGCCGTGAACACATAAGGCCGGGTTTCCTCGGTCGAGGCTTCACGCAGGAGCCGCGACGACGGGGTCAGGATGGTCGAGTTCCCTGCGCCGAGCAGGAACCACAACCCGAGCAACCACCACCAGGTCGCATCCCCGGCGGGCAGGAACAGCAGGGCCGTGGCCCCGGCCAGGGCTGCCGGGATGAGTGCGGCGCCGGTGAGCATCACGGTCCGGTCCCCGAGGCGGTCGAGCAGCCGCGGGGCCCCAACGGCCACGATCATGGAGCCGACGCCGAAGCAGGCCAGGGCCAGGGCCAGATCGGTGTCCGGGCGGTGCAGGACCTCCCTCACCACCACGACGGTGTTCACGAGCACCAGCGCGGTCGGGGCGGACACGACCAGGTTCAGGGCCAGCAGGGACCGCAGCCGCCGGTTCCGCCAGAAGATCCGGGCGCCGAGGGTGGTGCGGTGCCACAACGACGACGGCGCAGCGGCCTGGGCCGGGCCGGCGGGCAGGGTGGTGATGATGACCATGAACGCCGAGAACAGGAACCCGCCGACGGTGCCGAGGAACAGCTTGTTGTAGCTGAGCACCCCCAGCAGCAGCGCGGCGATCGCCGGGGACACCAGGGCTTCCATGTCGTAGGCGAGGCGGGACAGTGACAGCGCCCGCGTGTAGTCCTTCTCGTTCCTTAAGACGGCCGGGATCAGGGACTGGAACGCCGGGGTGAACGTCGCCGAGGCCGACTGCAGCAGGAAAATCACCACGTAGATCTGCCACGTCTCGGTGATGAACGGCAGGCACAAGGCCATGCCCGCCCGGATCAGGTCTGCGCCGATCAGTACCGGCTTCTTCGGCAGCCGCGCCACCAGGGCGTTGATCACGGGAGCGAAACCGACGTAGGCGAACATCTTGATCGTCAACGCGGTGCCCATCACCGCGCCGGCGTCCTTGCCGGCCAGGTCAAAAGCCAGCAGTCCCAGCGCGACCGTCAACAGACCCGTACCCAAAAGTGCGACGATCTGCGCGGCGAACAGCCGCCGGTATGTCACATCCCGCAAAACCGATAACATCCCAGCAAACCCCTCAGTGTGCATATGTGCATGTCTATGCACCTAATAAGGTTATCCTTGAATCGCGTGCTCCGCGACACTGAAAGGCTTCGTCATGACCCCTCCTACTGACGGCCATGGGCTGGGCCGTGGCTGGTAGCCGCCGGCGGGCGCGGACAGCTGCGCCTGATGACGCGTCCGGGCATCCCGCAGGTGATGAGAGCTCCCGGGCTGTCCTTGCTGTCGTCGATGTCCCGGGCCATGGCCGGTTCTTCCTCACCGATGCGGCCTTGGAAATGATCGGGGTGTTCGGCGGGACGCTGCACTGTTACCTGGGACCGGGAGGGTGCCGGAAGCAGGGCCTGTACTTCTCCCGGACACTGCCCCGAAAACCACTCCTGTGTGAAGTACGGACCGGCAGGGGCGATGACAAAACTTTCGGGGTCATCGGATCGCGGCTGGAAATCAGCGTCAGCCATGATCTTGCCCCGAAGCTGGACGGTGCCGTCCTGGATTTTGGGCAGTACAACAAGATGCAGCGTTTCGTCTGGGCGTCCCTGCCTGCGGTGAAAGGACCGCAATGCACCTGTCTTCGCTCGACCGGGGTCCCGGCCGGCAAGCGATCCCCGTGCCTTGATGACGCAGGAATCGGCCTGACCGACCTGTAGAAACTCTCCGCTGGTCCTGCAGAACAGGCGCCCGCGGCACCAAACCCAACCCACCATGAAAGGAATCCCATGTCTGTTGTGAAGATCAACGCCATCCACGTCCCTGAAGGCAAGGGCCCCGAGCTGGAGCAGCGCTTCGCGGCCCGGGCCCACGCGGTGGACGGGCAGCCCGGATTCGAAGGCTTCCAGCTGCTCCGCCCAGTCAAGGGCGATGACCGCTACTTCGTTGTCACGACCTGGGCTACTGAAGGGGACTACCGGAACTGGCGTGACGGCAAGGCCGGCGAGCACCACGGCGGCGACCGCCGGCCTGTCGCGACGGGCGCTGACCTGCTCGAATTCGAAACGGTCGAATTCTGACCGGGCGGTCTTTTCCCTGAATGGCGGCCGTCCTCAAGGGCGGACGCCATTGCTCCTTCGGGAGGCGGCAGGGCCACGATGCAACCGTCCGGTCGAAACGGACCCTGCGGGGTCGCTGCTGTTATTTGGCGGGCTCCATGATTCGCAGGACGGCGTGTCCGTTGATGTCCTGGAGGGGGAAGTAGACCCGGTGGGTGACCTGGTCGACCGCGACGGTGTGGGCGTGGTCATTGAGCTTGGCCGACGCCACCGGGACCAGGGCGCGGTCGTGCTCGTCGAAGATACTGACGGTGCCGTCCTCGGCTGCGAGGTAGAGCCGGTGCAGGCCTTGGTCGAACGCCAGAACGTCCGGGGTGTTGCCGGTGTCGAACCGGGCCGTGATCTCCTTGCTGCGCAGGTCCAGGACGAGGAGTTTTGCGTTGCCTTCGCAGGCGATGAACGCCAACTGCTTCGCCCCGTCGATGAAGAGACCGTGGGGTCCGTCGCACCCATCGACCTTAAGCCGGTCCGTGACGGCGTCGGTGGCAGGGTCGATGATGAGCAGCTCGCCGCGGCCCTGCCCGTTGACGAACACCTTCCCGCTCGTCGGGTCGTAAATGACGTTTCCGGTCCCGCCGCCGACCTCGATCGGCGACCGGGCCTGACCGGTCGCGAGGTCGATGACGGTCAGGGCATGATCATGTTCGTTGGAGACGTAGGCCTTCCCATGGGCCGGGTCATAGGCTATCCCGTCGGGAAGGTCGCCGGACTTCACCCGGCCGGTTTCCCGGAGGGTGCGGGTATCAATGAGGGCGACCTCGTTGGTACCGGCGGCGGCGGCCAGGAGCGTGTGCCGCTCAGGGGCCACCATCACGCCGTGGACCGAGGCCGTACCCTGGGCCGTTCCGTCCACTGCCGGCTTGCCGAGGTCCACGACATCGACCGTGCCGTCTCCCATATGGGCGATGTAAAGCCGCCGGGCAGCGGGGTCAATCGACTGGTAATCCAGCCGTGTCGCCCCGCCAGGCAACGGCAGGTCCTGCACCTGTCTCAGTGGCAGGGCCGAGGCGGGTGCCGGGCCGGAGCAGCCGGCCAGCATCAGGGCCGCCGGCAACACCGTGGCAGTGACAGCACGGCGAAGGATCGCGGGGAACGGCATGGGTGTCTCCTGTCGCTCAGAGGATAACGACGTTCACAACGAACGCGGTGACCGCGCCGGCGGCGATCACCAGGTACGGACGGGACAGCCGGGACCCCGCGGCCGCGGCCAGGGCCGGGGGCAGGCCGCCTGCGAGCAGGCAGAGGATGTCTCCGGCGCTGACGGCCGGCATGAAGTCATCATTCAGGGACCACAGGTTTGCCAGCAGCCGCCACCCCAGGACGGCGACAAACGTTCCGGCAGTGGCAGCAGCCAAAGGCAATGGCTGCCAGTGGCAGGCCCGGGCCGCAGCAGCCACCGCCGAACCGGAGATCAGTGCGGCGGCCAGGATCAGTGCGGGCGGGACCATGCTCCCTCCCCCTTTCAGGCCGGGCGGCCATCGGCTTTACCCCCACGCCCAGTCTAGTGCAACCATGGTTGCACGATTACCATGGGTAGGTGAGTAATGAGTCTTTTCCCGCGGGATCCTGGGTGCTGCTGAACTACCGGATGCCACGCACCCCTTCCAGCCCGAGGGTCGCCGTCTGGCGGCGTCTTCAGTCCCTTGGCGTTGCCCAGCTGGGAGACGGGCTTGTCGCCTTGCCCGCGGACGCGCGGACAAAGGAACATCTGGAGTGGATCGCCGCCGAGGTCGAGGCCAACTCCGGGACGGCCACCGTGTGGGTCGGCCGCCCGTCCAGCCCCGCCGGGGAGCGACGGATCGTGGCAGCGATGCAGGATGAGCGCCGCAAGGAATACCTCGCCCTGGCCAAGGACGCCGGCGACGCGGCGGCCCTGCCGGATGCGGCACGTGCCCGCGCCGCCAAACGCCTTCAACAGCAGCACCGGAAGATCGGCCGGCGGGACTACTTCCCGCCCGCCGAACGCGAGACCGCCCGCGCCGCAGTCAAATCCATCCTCCAACCGGCGTCCGCACTACCGCCCGTAGCACTCCAAGCGGGCCAATGAAGTGGGCCACACGCCCGGGCGTGCACGTTGACCGCGCCGCCTGCGCCTGGCTCATCCGCCGGGCCATCGACCCCCAGGCGGATTTCATCTACGTTAGCGACGCCGCTGACGTCCCTGCCGACGCGACCCCGTTCGATATGCCCGGCGTTGACCTCGGCCACCACGGGGCGGACTGCAGCTTCGAGACCATCCTGGACAGATACGAGATCCACGACCCGGTCCTGACCGCAATCGCCGAACTCGTCCACGAGGCAGACATCGAAGATGACCGCTTCGACGCCCCCGCCGCGCCGGGTCTGGACGTCATCATCCGGGGCCTGTCCCTCACCCTGGACGACGACGCCATCCTGGCCGCGGCCGACCCGATCTTCAACGGACTCTACGAATACTTCAAACGGGGCCTCATCCTCGGCCGCGACCCCGCCTGACGCGCCACGCCAACGAGCTGCCGGTAGATGCCATATTCGAAAGTGGCGTATTGACGAGCTTTTGGCCGCCTATGGGTGCCTGTTGAGCTTGGGCAAAGTCACGCGGTGGAGCAACGTATCGGGCATGGATTAGACGTAGACCCGGTTCAGGCCCGGTCGCGGCCGATAACGAGTTGGCGTTTGAAGCCCTTGTTTGGGCAGTGCGATCTGCGGTTGCAGGACCACCGTCGCGACGCCCGCGACCAGTGGGATCGTGACGCGAATATGAGCTGGTGGTAGCCGCCGGGGCGCCGGGGCGTTCTGGTCGCCGCGATTTCAGCGACAGTGGGGGAGGGGCCGCATGTCTGTGACCGTGGCCTCGTACGCCATCCCTACCTTGCAACCACGGTTACGCTACAATTGCCGTAGTTGGGGTGAGTGGAAACCCCAGACCCGCAAGCGGTCGGCGGAAGCCGAAACGGCTCCACCGCCGCCGGTCGTCAGGCCCGAACTCTCTGCCTCGCGTGCATGCATGCGCACGGGCGGGGCCTCGTGTGAAAGGAACCTCAATGTCCCGATTCGGAAAACGGACTCCTTGGTCCCGCAAGGACCGCGAACCGCACGAGGAACAGGGGCCCTCTATCGTCCGAGACGGGGAGCGGGAGGACGACGAGAGCAGCACGCGCGCCGTCCTCGACGACGCAGCGAACCCCTACCACCGCGCCGGTGACCGGTGGAGCAGGATCCCGATGATCATTGCCTTGGTCCTGATCGGGCTTGTGGTGCTCTTCGCGCTTATAGAGTTCATCCCCGGCCTTGGCGGATGACCTCCCGGGCCCCCTCGACAAGCCGGCAGTGGGTTTCCCCTGCCATAGCGGGCGGCCCGCAAGTCCTGGCCATGCTGCGCCCCGAACAGATGTGACCCTGGTTTCGGACACGTCCGCGGGGCCGGAGCCCTGCTCGCATCCATTGCGCCGCCGAACGCCCGTCTTGGTCTGCCCGGGGAAACCGGGTCCGCCTGACCGAGAGGACCCGAGCGGATGCTGATGTCGCCCGCCCCCGCCTGGACAAAGGCGCCGTGGTTCAAGCCCACGGTGACCGCCGTCGGGGCGGTCATCGTGCTCGGGCTGCTCGTCTTGTTGGCCAGGTGGCTCCGCAGCAACGGGGAGGTCTCGCATTTCATCGCCACGTATCCCGGCCACGCGACGCTCCATGGTGACGCTTCCGTCGGGATCCCGGCCTGGCTGAACTGGCAGCACTTCTTCAACATGTTCTTCATCGTGCTGATCGTGCGCTCGGGGATACAGGTCCGCTTCACGACGCGGCCCCAGGGCTACTGGAAGCGCAACAACAAGGGCCTCATCAAGACCAAGGGCCAGCCGGAGAAGATCAGCCTGGCCCTGTGGTTCCACCTCACGCTGGACGCACTGTGGGTGCTCAACGGGCTCGTCTACTGGATCCTGCTGTTTTCGACGGGGGAGTGGAGGCGGATCGTCCCGACCAGCTGGGATGTTTTTCCTCACGCGGCGTCCGTGGCGATCCAGTACGCCTCGCTCGACTGGCCGCTCGAGAACAACTGGGTCAATTACAACGCCCTCCAGCTGCTGGCGTACTTCGTGACCGTGTTCATCGCGGCCCCGCTCGCGGTCCTGACGGGACTGCGCATGTCGGGTGCGTGGCCGGCGAAGGCGCCGCGGCTTAACAGGGCCTACCCGATAGAGGCCGCCCGGGCCTTGCACTTCCCGGTCGCGATTTACTTCGTCGCGTTCGTCGTCCTCCACGTCTTCCTCGTGCTCACCACAGGTGCATTGCGCAACCTCAACAACATGTTCGCCTCGAACGACGGCGAGGGCTGGCTTGGCTTCGGATTCTTCGTGGCTGCGATCGTGGTCATCGTGGCGACCTGGTTCCTCGCACGGCCGCTGTTCCTGCGGCCGATCGCCTCGCTCACGGGCTCCGTGACCCGGAACTGACGGAAGACTCCCTCGGGAAACGTGCCACTTATGGACCCAGACCCTGCATCTGGGGTTCAGAGGCCGAGCGCCAGCCCGGTGGCAGTGAGGCTCTTCTCGACGTCTGAGTGGTTCCAGGCTCGCCCGGGTTCGAGGCCCGGTATGGCGACGGTCAGAAGCGGGCGCCAATCCTGAACCCATCGTTCAGGGAAGCAGCGTTCGAGGAGATCGAGCATGATCGGCAACGCGGTCGAGGCACCCGGGGAGGCACCCAGCAGTCCCGCGATCGTCCGGTCATGTCCGGTGACGAGTTCGGTGCCGGATTGGAGCACGCCGATGCGCCGCCGGTCGGGTGTGATGAGCTGTGCGCGCTGGCCGGCCTGGATGAGTTCCCATTCGGACGGGTCGGCTTCGGGGTAGAAGCGCTTGAGCTGGGCGAACTTCTTCGATTTGCTCGCTGAGAGCTGCCGGATCAGGTAGGCGATCAGGGGCAGGTTCTGGAGTCCGGCGGCGGCGAGGACGTGGAGGTTGGCGAGCCTCAGGGTGGTGAAGAAGTCCAGGAGGGTTCCGTGCTTGAGCAGTTTGGTGCTGAAGGTCGCGTATGGGCCGAACAAGAGGTGCTCGGCGCCGTCGACGATGCGCTTGTCGAGGTGTGGCACCGACATGGGCGGGGCCCCAAGGGGGGCCTGGCCGTAGACCTTGGCGGTGTGCTGCGCGGCCGGCCCCGGTGCAGAGCAGCGCAGGAACGCCGCGCCGACGGGGAAGACGCCGTAGCCTTTCACCTCCGAAACGCGTGCCTTCTGCATCAGGCGCAGCGCCTGGCCTCCCGCGCCGACGAACACGAACCGGGCCCGGAAAGAGAACTTGGCTCCTGACGCCCTGTCCCGCCCCGCGGCGATCCATATGCCGTCGCGGCCTTGCCGCAGAGTGCGGACCTCGTGCCCGAACCGGACCGCTGCCCCGCGGTCGGTCGATACTTTCACCAGGTCCCGGGTGAGATTCCCGAAGTCGACGTCAGTTCCGTACGGGTAACGCGTGGCCGCAACAGGCTCGGACGCGGAGCGTCCCCGCATGACCAGAGGCGCCCATTGGGCGATCCTCGCCGGGTCGTCAGTGAATTCGATTCCATCGAACACCGCGGATTCCTTCATGGTGGTGAAGCGTCGGCGCAGGTAGTCGACGTCGGCGGCGCCGAAGACGATGTCCATATGGGGTGTGGTGTGGATGAAGCGGGCCGGGTCGATCAGGCCCAGCCGGGCGAGGTGGGCCCACCATTCACGGCTGAGCAGGAACTGCCGGGAGACCGCTTCGGCCTTGGCCGCGTCGGTCGGATCAGGCATGTAGTTGAGCTCGCAGTAGCCGGCGTGCCCGGTTCCCGCGTTGTTCCAAGGGCCGCTGCTTTCACGCGCGAGACCCGGCTGGCGCTCGAGCAGCAGGATGCGCGATTCGGGCTTGAGCGTCGCGAGCAGCGCTCCGAGGGTGGCGGACATGATCCCGCCACCGATGAGGATGGCGCCGAACTCTTCGCTCTGATTACTGCCGGGAGTGTTTCCGATCGACATGACGTATTTCCTCTCTTCTTCCGTTTCATCTTCGGGAGGGGACATTCGATCAGTCCAATGAACGTTTGGCCGTTTATGATCCGAATATGGATGACCAGATGCCTCAAGTGGCGCTAGTGGCCCCTCAGCTGGCAGCCTTCGCCGAGGTTGCCCGGCAGGGCCACGTCACGGGGGCGGCCGAAGCCTTGGGGATGCCGCAGTCCTCGGTGACCCGCCGCGTGCAGGCGTTGGAGGACGGCCTCGGGAGGCAGCTGCTGGCGCGCGTGGGTCGCGGCGTGGAGCTCACGAGCTCGGGTCGGGCCTTGTCCGACCGGCTTCAGGGGCCCCTGCGCGCGCTCGAGGAGGCCCTCGCTGCGGTCGCCCAGGAAGCCGACCCGGAGGCCGGCACGGTGAGGTTCGGGTTCCCCCTCACGATGGGTCCGGTCACGGTGCCACGACTGTTGGCTCGATTCCGCGAGGAGGCGCCCCGGGTCCGCCTCGTGCTCAGGCAGGCGCACGCCTCCGAGCTCCTGGACGGGCTGGACCGGGGGGAGCTCGATCTGGCCGTCGTCATCCCGCCGGGTCCCGCCGTGCCCCACGCGGTGCTCGGGGTCCAGGAGATCATCGCGATGCTGCCCGAGTCCCATCGACTGGCCGGGCAGGCCTCGATCCCCCTCGAGGAACTCCGGAGCGAGCAGTTCATCGCGAACCCGACGAGCTACCACCTGCGCCAGCTGACCGAGGAATGGTGCGAGGAGGCAGGGTTCGTCCCGGCGATCGCGCTTGAGATCACAGAATTCTCCACGGTGCACGCGTTCGTCTCCCAAGGCCAGGGCGTGGCCCTGATGCCGCCGAGCGAGTCGCCCGTACCCGGGATCCGCCAGATCCCCCTCGAGGGAGCCTCCAGGCACCGCGTCATAGGCCTCGTTGAGACCCCGTCAGGCCTGACGCGACCCGCAGCCAGGCTCCGGGACCACCTGTTGGCGCGCTTCAGCGAAGCCTGACGATACGGCAGATGGAGTGCCTGGGGTTACACGTGTCCCAGCTCTTCATCATCACGCGGTAGAACCGTTCGTGTACCCAGCGTTGCAGATCTCCCATCGGGTGGAAGACCAGGAGTTAATGGAGGCTGGTCAGTAGAGGAAGATGTCTACCAGGAGGGCGGCGGCTGCCGCCGCGGCCGCGGCAACAGCCACGCGTCTTCCGGGTTCGCGTGCCATGGGGCCCAGGCCCAGCATGAGTCCCGCAGCGGCCAGGGTGAACACGCCGCTGCCGGTGTCCTGCCACGAGACGGGGAAGAACGGTATCGGCGCGTCGACGAAGAATCCCGCTCCGCCGGCCGCGGCCAGAATGAGGTTCCAGGCAAACGGCCCGACGAAGGCCGCTACCGCGCCCGCCCCCCACGTCGCGTACCGCCGCCCACGCACAGTGAGCGCAACGAGCGCACCGCCAGCGACAGCGGACATGAGCGCCCCCAGCACAATCTGACCGAGACTGAGCATCGGTCCTCCTTTCTTGATTATCAACATGTGGAACACGAAGGCTCCGCACACACTGCTTACCCTTTTCAGATGAAGCTGACGTGAAGTCGCATTCCGCCGCGGTTCACCGCTGCCTTGGTCGACGAGGAAGCATGTCATGGCCGTCCCGAGGGCGAGACCGGTGCGGGCGTCGCGCGTAGGAGGAGAGTAAGTACGGCGCCCCCTCCCGGGTGGTTGGCGGCGACCGCCTGTCCGCGGTTCCGGTGTGCGAGGGCCGACGTGATAGCGAGCCCGAGGCCTGCTCCGCCCACCGAGCGCGCTGAGTCCGCCCGGGTGAAGCGGTCGAAGATGTGCGGCAGGAAGCCCGGGTCGATGCCGGCGCCGGAGTCCCGGACCTCCACGGCGACCATGGCCCGTCCTTGCGACTCTGGGGCGGTGCGGCCCACGATCGTGATGGGAGGTTTCCCGTGCACGAGGGCGTTGTCAACGAGGTTGCCTACGGCCCGCTCGAGATCGTCGCGGTTGATCTGGGCCATGAGACCGGCGGGGCACTGGACCCGCAGACCTTCCTTCCCGGCAAGGGCGAGGTATCTGGCGGCCACAGCTTCCAGGACCTGGCCGAGCTCGGTCGCCGAAGCAGCGCGCGGGGCCTGGTCTGCGCTCGAGAGCAAGAGCAGGCTGTCGGCGAGACGGGAAAGGCGTTCGGTCTCCTCCAGGGCCGAGCGCAGGGCAGCGACGAGTTCCTCGGCGCTGCGTGGGCGGCGCAGGGCGAGTTCGAGCTCGGTGGTGAGCAGGCTCAGCGGCGTGCGCAGGTCGTGGCTGGCGTCGGCGACGAACCGGCGCTGCCTGTCCAGGGAGGCGTGCAGGCGGTTGATGAGCTCGTTGAAGGTCGCCCCCAGCCGGGATATCTCATCGCGCGCCGGCGGGACCGGAAGCAGCTGGTCGGGGTCGTCCGCGGTGATCGCCGCCGCCCGGGCCCGCATCCGCTCGACCGGGCGCAGGACCCCCGCCGCAAGCAGGTAGGCTCCCGCGGCCGCCACGACCAGCACCAAGGGAAAAGACACCGCGAGCTCGCCGCTGAGATCGCCCACGGCCGCGTCACGGTCAGCCAGGCTCACGGCCGCCACCAGGAACCGTCCATCGGGGGCGGCGATCGCCGCGACCCGGACCGGCCCAGGAAGCGACCCAATGCCCTGGCGCTCGACGACAGTGGGGGCGTGCTCGCCCACGAGGACCTCGCCGGCGCCCAGAAGCGGCTGCCCGCGCGTCTCCGGGGTACTGGCCAGGACTTGGCTGCCGGAAGACAGGATCTGGGAGGCGGTGTCCTTCCCGGCCTGCGGCAGGACGGGGGCGTCAACCGCCGCGACCGCCTCCAGGCCGCGCAGGCGATACTCCAAACCGGAGGCAATCGACTCGTCGAGCGAGGCCCGCGTGCTCAGCACGGTCACGATGGCAACGACAGACAGGACCAGGGCCATCGCCAGGGTGAACGCCGCGGTCAGCCGGATCCGGATCGGCCACCGGTTCACGGTTGCGCCGCCCTGCGTCCGCCGTCGGCCCGCAGCCGGTAGCCGACCCCGCGGACGGTCTCGATCGAGCGGACACCGAACCGGCGGTCGATCTTCTCCCGCAGCGCCCGCACGTGCACGTCCACGACGTTGGAGTTCGCCTCGAAGGCCAGGTCCCAGCAGTTTTCCAGGAGCACCTCGCGCGTGAGGACCCTCCCGGGCTGTTCCATGAAGAACTCCAGCAGGGCGTGCTCCCTCGCGGTCAAATTCACCTCGGCCTCACCGCGCCAGCAGCGCATGCCCTCAGAGTCGAGCCGGAGGTTCCCGGCGACCAGTCCCCGGGCGGAGACGAGGGGGCCCCGGCGCGTGAGCGCCCGAAGCCGCGCCAGAAGCTCCTCGAGGTGGAACGGCTTGGCCAGATAGTCATCGGCACCGCTATCCAAGCCCCGGACCCGGTCATCGACGGCGTCGCGTGCGGTCAACATCAGCACCGGCACCTCGATCCCTCGCTCGCGCAGCCGGCGGCACAGCTCGAAGCCGGGAAACCCCGGCAACATCACATCCAGCACCACAGCGTCATATCCCCCGCCCGAGGCAGCCGACAGGCCGGCCGGGCTGTCGGCTGCAACATCCACCCCATAGCCCTCCTCGGCCAGGCCGCGGCGCAGCAGACCCGCCATCTTCGGCTCATCCTCGACAACCAGCACCCGCACAGTCCTTCGCTCATCCCTCCGTTTAGCGCGGGCCCGAGACGGCTTCATGGAAGCTTCATCTTCCCGCGATAGGCATATCGCTGTAACCAGCGTTGCATCCATCTTTCCAAAGGAGGAAGACATGAACCGCAGAACGAAGATCGGAATGGCCATCGCCGCCGGAGTGCTCGCCCTCGGCGCAACCGGGGCCGGAATCGCGTCATTCGCCGACGGAGACGGCGGCGACATCACCGGCCCGGCCGCGGACCAGGCCCGCGCCGCTGCCGTGCAGGCCGTCCCGGGCGGCCGCGCCGGCAAGGTCGAGGCAGACAACGAATCCGGCACCGACAGCTACAGCGTGGACGTCACCAAACCCGACGGAACCCAACTCGAGGTGCGCCTCGACAAGGCCTATCAGGTCCTCGGGACCGGACCCGTCGACGGGGACCAGGAAGGTGAGGACCGATGAGCCCCGCCGTCGAATACCGCCAACCCGAGAGGAAGAAAAACAGGATGAAAACCCCAACCACCGAGGCACGCTTGCGCCGACTCCTGCCGCCCGTGCTCTTGCTCATACTGGCAGCCCTGACCGCCTGCACCGCCCCCACACCAGCCGGCCCGAGCCCGTCCGGCGCGATGAGCGAAGGGGGCGCCATGCAGCCGGCCACTGAACAGGGCGAACGCGAACCCGAGGCGACCTCGGATGCGGACTGGAAGCCGGTCACCGACGCCCTCGGCCGCACCGGCAAGTTCGGCGACAACAACACCGTCTACCGGATCCCCCTGCCCCGCACCGACCTGCACGTCACCTCCCAGGGTGTGGACATCAAGCCCGGGCTTTCCCTCGGCGGCTACGCTGCGTTCGCCAAATATGACGATGGGGTCATGCTCATGGGCGATCTCGTCGTCACCGAAGCCGAACTGCCCAAGGTCACCGACGCACTCCAGGCCCACGGCATCGAGCAGACCGCGGTGCACAAGCACCTCCTGGAGCAGTCTCCCGCCGTGTGGTGGACCCACATCCATGCCATGGGCGATCCAGTCAAGATCGCCGAGGGCATCAAAGCCGCACTCGACGCCACCGCGATCCCCGCGCCGGCCGCCCCGGCGGCCACGCAGCCGCCCGTCGACCTGGACACCGCGGCAATCGATGCTGCCCTCGGACGCAAGGGAACCGCCGACGGCGGGATCTACAAGTACAGCCTTGCCCGCAAGGAGACCATCACCGACGGCAACGACATCCTCCCGCCAACCTTCGGGATTACCACAGCCGTCAACTTCCAGCCCCTCGGTGGAGGTAAGGCCGCTATCAACGGCGACTTCGCCCTCACCGAATCCGAAGTCCAGCCCGTCATGCAAGCCCTGCGCAAGGGCAGCATCGACATCGTCGAACTGCACAGCCACAGCCTCACCGAACAGCCACGCCTCTTCTACCTGCACTTCTGGGCAGTGAACGACGCCACCGCCCTCGCCAAAGCCCTCCGCCCCGCCCTTGACGCCAACGGCCTCAAGCCCACCGCTTAGACATCCCCCGGCCCGGAATCCCAGATCCCGGGCCGGGGAGTCCCGTCACCCGTGGCCTCCCACCAGGCGCCTGGGGCGATACCCCCCGCTCCCGCGCCATGACGTACTGACGATCGGGGGGAGGCCCACGATCATCATTTTTCCGGCGCCACCGCTTCTTCAACAGCCTCTATGACTTCTTCAAAAGCGCGCGGGTTCATCCTTAGCTGGGAACGCGTCTGAATTGTCTCCGGGAGTCATAACGGCACGAACGGTCAAAAGTCCGGCACAACTGCCAGTATGATGTAACCGTGGTTGCACGAGAGATAAATGATGATGAGGGCAGGTTCCCGACAGGGTCGGAGGTCGGAACGAAAATGCCGAATAAAGGGCACGTCATCCCCCTGAAGGAGGCGGTGCGGGCATGGTTCTCAATTTCCTGGCAGACCTTTGGCGGGCCCGCAGGACAGATCGCTGTCATGCAGCACAAGCTCGTGGACGACAAACGCTGGATCAGCCAGCGCCGGTTCCTGCATGCCCTAAATTTCTGCCACCTCCTGCCCGGACCCGAGGCCCAGCAGCTGGCCATCTACACCGGCTGGCTCCTGAACGGATGGATCGGCGGCCTGATCGCCGGGATCCTCTTCGTCATCCCCGGCGCCGTGGCCATCCTCGGGCTTTCAGCGCTGTATATCGCGGCCGGCTCAACGGCGGTCGTGACGGGCCTGTTCGCGGGCGTCGCCCCCGCCGTGGTCGCGATCGTCGCCCATGCCCTCCAGCGGGTCGCCTCCCGCGCCCTCGGTCACCCCATCCTTGTCGCCCTGGCAGTGACAGCGTTCATTGCACTTGCGTTCTTCAAAATCCCGTTCCCGGTGGTCGTGCTCACCGCCGGAGCCCTGGGCTGGGCCCTCAGCCGGAAAATACCGGAACTGCGGCGAGTGAAAGCCGACCCTTCCGATAACGGCCCCGCACCGTTGATCAGCGACGACGCACTCCACCAGGACCGGCCCAGCCACCGCCGTTCTCTGTTGATCATCCTGCTCGGTGCCATGGTCTGGCTCGCCCCCGTCGGCCTCGCGGCACTTGTCTTCTCACCACAGAGTGTGTTCGTGGACCAGGGACTCTTCTTCTCCGGAGCGGCCATCGTGACGTTCGGCGGCGCCTACGCCGTCTTGGCCTACGTGGCCCAGCAAGCCGTGAACGTTTTCCATTGGCTTGCCCCTGGGGAAATGGTCAAGGGCCTCGCCCTGGCCGAAACCACGCCCGGGCCCTTGATCATGGTCGTCCAGTTCGTCGCCTTCGTCGGCGCCTACCGCAACCCAGGCAGCTTGGACCCGTGGGTGGCGGCCGTGCTGGCTTCGCTCCTGGTGACCTGGGTGACGTTCGTCCCCTGCTTCATTTTCGTCTTCCTCGGAGCCCCCTATCTGGAACGGCTCCGCGGAAACCAGCACGTGGCCGCAGCCCTGACCGGCATCACCGCCGCCGTCGTCGGCGTCATCGCCGACATTTCCCTTTACTTCACCGAACACACACTCTTCAACGACGTCAGGCCCTTCCAATGGGGACCGATCCAATTCGACGTCCCCGTCTGGGCGTCCTGGAACCCCGTCGCTCTTGCTATCACCGCCCTGGCATGCCTACTGATCTTCTGGCTCAAATGGCCCACCATGAGAACTCTTGGCCTCTGCTCCGCCATCGGCCTCGGAGTCGGAATCGTCACCATGCTGAACAGCTGACCCCGACCGGGGCAACTAATAGTCGTCTCGTAACCCTTGGGATACGAGACGTCTCACTGGCTTCGGACCGTAAGATGCTGACTCCCATGAAATCTAGCGGCTTTCTCTGCGCCCGGCGTGTGACTGTTAGTTCAGAATGGCGGTTAAATCGCGGCTCTGATTGGCGGCTCATGGCCGCCAGCCTTCAGATCCGGGCTGCCGCTGCGAGTTGCACGGGGGTGTTTTGTTCGTCCCAAGTGGCTGCGAGGATCCTCTGTTCCAGGGACCTTTCGACGCGATTGAGTGACCGCTTAATCGACAGCTCCAGGTCACCCGCACTGATGGTTGTCACGTGACCCACGGTGTTGGGAACTACTGAGTCGATGACAGGAACTCCTGTGCCGGGCGTCCCCGTGCTGTGCAAATGCACGGATTCGGGAATTAATTGAAACCCCCCATCGACCTCGAAGGACTGGTCGGCCTGTGGCTGGCCGGTCAAGATGGTAGTAGCCAAGGCGGATGCGTAGACGGGATCGCTGGCAGCGTCGTAAATCCATCTCGTTCCGAGAAAAGAGTGCTCCATCGTGCCAATCAGGTCGGCGCCTTGAAGAGGCGAACCTCTGTATGTCAGCGGAACCTGGAAAACTGCGCTCTCACTTGCAACCAGAAGTGTTTCGATGCCGACCTCGCCGTCCGGATCGTCAAAACGGAAGGAGCCGACGCGCGCCAGATCCGTTAGCGCATTGCCCCTGAACCACGGCTGGCTCGGCAGCCACTGTTTGAGGAGCTCCATTTTCGATGGAGTCAGAGTTGCTCTGTGAACAATTGCCATGGACCCAGCGTAGGGCCCTGCGAAATCAGGAATGACATTCGGCACAGGCCTGCACACTCCAGTAACTCTGGGGTGACTGCGTGTCTAAATCGACCGTATTTGCTACAAAGAAACCAACTCCTCGTGTCGTTTTCAGTACCCGTCTGCACAACTGGCTGCGTGTTTCCGGGGTTGTGCAGCCGAGTATGGATACCGAAGTGTCAGAAGTCGCCTGCACGAAACCGTATTCCGCTCAATACTCCTCTGCGCAATTCGTAGTTGTTTAACCTGCACGATCTGCGCAGGGCTCTCGCCCCACGGACATGCCGGCATCGTGTTCCACAACCGGGCGGCAGGTCATGGTTTCGCGAGGTGCCGATAGATCGTGGGCCGGGTGACGCCGAATTCCTGGGCAATGTGTTCCACAGTGTGAGCCCGCTTCCCGTCGGTGCCCTTTTCTTCATACATTTCCCGGGCCAGCTTCACCTGGCGCGGGCCGAGCTTGGGTTTCTGCCCGCCGGTCCGCCCACGCGCCCGGGCCGCGGCCAGGCCGTCGCGGGTGCGTTCGGACATGAGGGCGTGTTCGAATTCGGCAATTGAGCCCAGGATCTGGAA
Organism: Pseudarthrobacter enclensis; assembly: GCF_030811655.1. Classification (GTDB taxonomy): domain Bacteria; phylum Actinomycetota; class Actinomycetes; order Actinomycetales; family Micrococcaceae; genus Arthrobacter; species Arthrobacter enclensis_A. Next base: position 23,506 of record NZ_JAUSRE010000010.1, read on the forward strand.
GAACATTCGCCCCATCGGGGTGGATGTATCGATGCTTTGGTCCAGGACCACCAGGTCGACCCCGCGCTCCTGGAGTGTTTTGGAGAGTTCGATGAGGTTTTCCAGTGACCGGCCAAGTCGGTCGAGTTTGGTGACGACGAGTTGGTCCCCGGCCCGGTTGGCCGAGAGCAACGCTTTGTCCAGTTCAGGTCGGCGGGCTAGCTTTCCTGAGGCCACATCAACGAACACCTGGTCGCACCCGGCTGCAGCCAGGGCATCATGTTGGGCTTCGGGGTGCTGATCGCGGGTAGAGACCCGCCCATAGCCAATCCGCATCCCCATAATGTATCACCAACCCTATTAGTCGTTACATTGGCGCGTACGCGGCAAGCTTTACAAATTGAGCACTGGGTTGGCGCGGTCTGTTGAAAAGCTCCGGGTATGTCTCGTGAACGATCGTTACTGACATGACGAGCGCATCCACACACCTGCTTCATCACCAAGAAACGCCTCCCCATCGAAAAAAGCAGCAGGGGCAGCCTGAGTCTTTCCGGGTCCCCAAAGAACTCCAACGGGTCTTCATCCGAGAACTCAGTCGCTGCCCCTACTGCCAACGCGCCCCCAACCTAACAAAGCACTACTAGGCCAATTGCTTCGCTCGTCTGCCGAGGTAGAGGACGATGAGGCCGCACAGAGCAGACGGGATCGCGAGGGTCACGAAGAGCTGCTGATGGGTCCACCCTGCGGAGAGCATGCCGCCGAGGATGAGAGGGCCCGCGATTCCGCCTAATCGGCCGACGCCAAGGGCCCATCCGACGCCCGTGGAGCGGATTTCCTCCGGGTAGAAGGTCGTTGCGAGGGCGATGACGCTCTTTTGGCCCCCGCTGACCGCGCAGCCGATAAGGAAGGTCGCGACCAGCACGACCCAAATCGAGGCGCCGAGCGTGAAGCTCATCAGTACAAGGAAGCCGCACCCGAGCAGGTAAAGCGTCCCAAGCGCGCCGTAGGCGCCCAGCCGGTCCATTGCCGGCCCGACAATGAACGCGACCACGATACCGCCGATGGTGGTCATGGACGCGGCTGTTGCCAGTGTTCCGGCAGAGTAGCCATGCTCATGGAGGATGGTCGGGAGCCAGCTCTGCAGGCCGTAGAACATCGCCAGGTTGATTGCGAAGACGACCCACAACAGGATCGTTCCGAGGAGCTCTCCTCCGGAAAAAATCTTGCTGAGCTTAACTCGCTTGCCGGCTTCGGCATTCTCCGCCTCAACTGGCAGCGCGCTCCCGGCAGGCAGGGTCCTGTCGATGCGGCGGCAGAGTGCGTACGCCTTGTCGCTCTGACCGCGACGCAAGAGGTAGGTGAGTGACTCGGGCAGCCGCCAGGTCAGGACGACCAACAGGACCAACGGCAGGACCGCGCCGGCGACGAACACCGAGCGCCAGCCGTGTACGGGGATGAGCCAGTCGGCGACGTAGTTGGCGAGCACAAAACCGAGCGAGAAGCCGACGTAGATCGCCAGTACAAAGCTGGCCCGGACCCGCTTGGGACTGTATTCGGCGGTCAACGCGATCGTGCTCGGGGTTGCGGCGCCGAGCCCCACGCCGGTGATGAACCGCATCACTATGAGCTGGTCGGTGTTCTGCACCCAGACCGAGAGCAGCGTTGCGATCGAGAAGATTGCGACACCGGTGATGACCAACCGCTTGTGGCCGAACTTGTCCGAGAGCGGGGCCAACAGCAGGTAGCCGACCATCAGACCGATCAGGGCGGCCGAGAAGATGGTGCTCATCGTGCCCTTGGAGATCCCCCAGTCATGGGTGATGGCAGGGGCCATGTAGTTGATCGCCTGCGTATCGAACCCGTCAAGCAGCATGACCAGGCCGCACAGCAGAACAGTTCCGAGCTGGAACCGGCCGGGACGGCGGCTGTCGATAAAGGCGGGTAACCGCAGCGAGGCGTTGGAGTCGAGTGAAGTGGTACCGGACATGTAGGTGCTCCTAGGGGGGTTAGTCGACAACGACGGGTGCCACAGCGGAGACGAACGCGTCGGAGTGGAACCGGTCGGGGGCGACGCCGCACTCACGTGCCAGCTGCTCGGCCGCGATTCGTGTCATGGCTTCGCTGCCGCAGGCATAGACGTGGTGGCCGCTGAGGTCAGGGTGGTCTGCGATCGCGGCCGCCTGGACCCAGCCAGTGGCGCCGTCCCACCCGGGATGTGGGCGTGAGAGCACGGGCGTGAACCGGAGCCAGGGGTGACGCTGGGTCCACATGTTGATGGTGTCGAGGGCGTACAGGTCCTCGACGGTGCGTGCTCCCCAGTAGAGGTGCACGGGACGGGTCAGCCTCCGGGCGATGTGGTCGAGGATGATCGATCGCATCGGGGCGTACCCGGTGCCCGTGGCGAGCAGGATGATCGGGTCCTCGGCGCCATCGGGATCCGCGACGAAGAACTCGCCGAAGGGCGCCTCGATCTCGACAGTGTCATGGAACTCTAATTGCTGCAGGATCCGCGCAGAGAACACGCCGTTCGGCTCGTGGCGGATGTGCAGCTGAGCCAGATCGTTGTGTTGCGGTGCGTTGGCCAGCGAGTACGACCGGGTGTCGCCGTCATCGAGGATGACGTTGAGGAACTGGCCGGCCCTGAACGGCGTACGCCGACCAATCGGGTAGCGCAAATCGAGGATGGTCACACTGGGCGCGACTTGGCGGCGCCGGAAGACGGCCGTCGTCAACCGCTTGCGTACCGGCGGTGTGCGTGCTTCGATCCGGCGCGGCGCAATTTCGATGTCTCCGACTGGTTGCGCCCGGCACAGCCGCACCTCGGTGGGCGCACAAACGGGCCCGCTGCCGAGGCCCTCGACTGAGCCTGACGTCAGGGAGCCCAGGCAGCTGTCGCAGACACCCTTGCGGCAGGAGTACGGGATTGCCCAGCCGGCCGTCTCGGCCGCATCGAGAACATTTTGTCCGGCATCGCAACCGAAGGCGACTTCGGAGTCGCGAACACTGATGGTGAAGGTCATCTCAGGGCCTCCTGAGGGGTCGGGGCGAGGAGCCGGAGCGCGGCAAGAACGGCGCTCGGATCAGCGATGCCCTGCCCGGCGATGTTGAAGGCGGGCCCATGGCCCACGCTGGCGAATGGGGCACCTGCGCCGATGGTGACCGCGGCAGCGGTACGCCCGGCCAGGGTCTTGATCGGGATGTGCCCCTGGTCGTGGTACATCGCCAGGTAGGCGTCGGCATCGCGGTCGCCGCCGAGCAGGATGTCTGCGCCGGTTGGCCCGTCGACGCGTACCCCCCGGTCGCGGAGGGCAGCCACGGCGGGCTCGGTGACCCGGCTGTCGTCCTCACCGAAGAGCCCGCCCTCACCGGCATGCGGGTTGATGCCGAAGACACCGATCCGAGGATGTGTGACGCCCATCGCCAGCAGGGTCCGATGGAGCGCCAGTCCGGCCTCGATGACCAGCTCAGGGGTGAGCCGCGCCAGCGAACCAGCCAAGCGCTCGTGCAGCGTGACGTGAGCGATCCGCATCCCGCCGCCGACCAGCATCAAGAAGACTTGGTCGGCCCGGGTACCGGTGAGTTCTGCGATCAGCGGCGGATAGCCGGCGAAGTAGATCCCCGCGCGGTGGACCGCGGTCTCCGAATGCGGGCAGGCGACCACGCCGGTATAACCGCCACCCACTGCTAGGCGGATAGCCGCGGAGGCATACGCGATGGTGGCCGCACCGGCGGCCGCACTCACCTCACCGACAGCCAGCTCAGAGGGGGCCAGCGCGCCGACGTCGACTAGGTCACATACCCCGGGCGCTGCGGTCGCACCGGGCGCTGCTTCGCGCAGGGTGAGACCGGCACGAGCGGCGTACGGCTCGACTACGTGCCGGTCGCCCACCACGACCGGCGCCGCGGTGCCGAGTTCTGCGACCGCCTTCACAGCGATCTCCGGGCCGATGCCGTTCGGATCCCCGATGGCGAGAAGAAGCCTGGGAACCCCGCTCACAGCGGCAGCACCAGCAGGGTGTCAATTCGAGAGCTGTCGCAGACGACGATCCTCTTCTTGATTAGCGCCTGACCGTCCTCGACAACGTACTCATCGAGATAGCGGCCGCTGGCGAACACATCGGTGGGGCCGTTGCCGGTGACGCGTATGACCAGGAAGGAGGTCTCGCTGGTGGCCCCACCGTCGCTCTCCTCGAGGATTGCCGGCTGACCGAGCAGATGGCGATAACTGTGCGGCTCGTAGATGTTGGCTTCCTTGAGCGCGGAGACCCGGTCCTTGAGCATCGCCTTGTTGTTGGCCCAGATGACCCCTGCGGGCAGGCCGCGCCGGTGGTTGTCAGCCGTGGTGACCTTATAGAAGGCGTCATCGGTGAAGTGCTCGGCCCAGTCCTCGATCGGACCGTCGTCGATCGAGCGGACGTAGCTGCCTTGAGCGCGGCTGATCAGGTTGAAGACGTCCATCACTTGCTCTCCTCGATGTCGAAGCCCATCGCCTCGCGGTAGACCTTCCAGAAGCCCCGGATCGAGGCCTCGGTGACCCGGCTTTCGCTCGAGACCGCCTGATCCCCACCCATCTGGACGGTGGCGAACTCGCCGCTGGCGCCGGCGATGCCGCGCTGGACGAAGCCACCGATCGCGCCGTCCTCCATCGAGACGTAGCCGGCGGGGCCGACCAGGTTGGACTGCTTCATCCGGACGAGCTGCTGCTCCTCGGTGTCGTCCTCGAAGCCGAGATAGGTCCAGTTGAGGTTGGTGGACTCGACTCCGGTCGGCAGCACCTGGCGTACGGCAATCGAGTTCTGGATCTGCTGCAGGACGAATCCTGGCGAGACCGAGAGGATTTGTAGGGTGATGTCGTCGCCGACTTCGGAGAAGCTATCGACCAGGGACGGGTCCTCGAGCTGGTAGTCAGACTCTGAGCGGATCTTCTGGTCCTTGTAGTGCCCGGCCGCCTTGGCCTCGGCCTCTCGGTTGATGGCGGACCAGCTGACATGGTGGCCGCCGTTCTCGGAGACGATGATGCCGCCCTTCTGGTTCAGTTTGTTGAGTCCGAACGTGGTGAAGAACAGGTGCAGGATACTCGCGTGGTAGGAGTCTTTGACGTTCTCCATGTAGAGCTTCCAGTTGTTCGGCAGGTTCTGAGTGAAGCGGCCCAGCACGACCGGCTTACGTCCACCGAGCACACGCTCGATCCGGTCAAGGATCTCCTGACCGAGGTACTCCTCGATCTCGGGCACGTCGTTGTTGAGACTGCCGAAGATCAGACCATGCACATTGGCCAGCCGGAGACGGCGCGGGCTGTGGGCGGCCTTGCAGAAGTCCGGCGACATCCCGCCCTTGCCGTTGATGCCATCCTCGAAGGCGACGCCGGTCAAATCACCTTGAAGGTTGTAAGTCCAGGCGTGGTAGACGCAAGTGAAGTCTTTGGCGTGCCCGTAGTTCTCCATCGCGATCAGTGAGCCGCGGTGGGCGCAGCGGTTCTCGAAGGCGTAAATCTGACCGTCGTGGTCGCGGGTCACGAGGACCGGCTGCTCACCGATGAAAGTGGCGCAGAAGTCACCTGGCGCAGCCAACTCGGCCTCCAGGCAGAGGTAGTTCCACATCGGACCGTGAAAGATCCGCTCCTGCTCGGCCTTATAGACATCCTCGTCCTGAAAGACCCAGTAAGGCACCTCTGTCAGCGACTTCGGCCAGCGGCGCTCAGACACCGTGTCCGGCGATATGGCGGTCACGACTGGGTTGTACTCACTCATGCGTATTCCTTTGACGATGCTTGACAAACACTGTTCGTTTTGCGAACATATGTTTTATAATCGAACACCGCCCATTAGATGTGCCGCTAGTCACATCTGTCAAGAGAGGCCTGCGTGGCGACTGAAGGAATGGCAGGATTAGCGAAGGGCCTGGCTGTACTCGAGGCCTTTGGAGCCAGTGCTCCTCGGCTCTCAATTAGTGAGGCCGCGCGTGCAACCGGGCTGAGCCGGGCGACGGCGCTCCGATGCCTGAACACGCTTGCCGAGCTCGGCTATGTCGCCTTCGACGGGAAGTTCTTCACTCCCACCCCACGAGTCCTCCGGATTGGTGCCACCTATGGCGAAACAGCCGCACTTCCCCAGCTGGCGCAGCCGCACCTCTCGGCGATACGCGAGGCGATCGACGAATCAACCTCTTTGGCGGTTCGCTACGAGACCGACTCTCTGTTCGTAGCACGCAGCGAAGGCGCGCGGCTGCTCAACACCGGCGTCCGCGTCGGCGCCCGGCTCCCGCTGTACGCCTCGTCAACCGGCCAGGTGTTGCTCGGCTCCCTGACCGACTCGGAGCTCTCCGACTACCTCGCCACCACCGAGTTCACGGCCCGCACCTCGCACACGCCGACCACTGCCGATGCCGTCGCGGAGCGCATCGAGGCGGCGCGCACCGACGGAATGGCTATCAGCAACGAGGAACTCGAGCCAGGCCTGCTCTCCATCGCGGTCCCTGTCCTGGATCCGGCCGGCCACATCGTCGCCGCGATTTCGGTCAGCGCATCGACCTCACGCGTCACCGTCGACGAACTCCGCGACCGCGTCGCCCCCGTCATGCAGCGTCACGCAACGGCGTTGGGGCGACAGCTCTGACGACGCGGGTGTCCGACCGGCGATGCCGAACGCCAAGGACCATCGAGGGTCTGTCAAAAATGAGATAGTCCCACCCACAACGCTGGGGATGCATGGTCACGAGCTTCGATCCGCCGGCCTCATCGAACCGGAGAAGATGCTGCGCGTACGCCAGCGCGCAACACTCCGATCTGCTCCGATGACAGAGGCATCGGAGCATACCGCCGGAAGCGTGGTGCCGTAGGGGACATCGGTACTAGCGCCTACGCTCCCGCGGACGTGACCGTCCTTGCCTGGGGATGCAGGTGCCGGTGACCGACTGCTCGGGCGGCGGTCCAGCGCCGCAGGGGGCTGGGCTTTGGCTTTCTCCTGGGCAAAGCTCACCGGGCGCGGGTCAGGTGTGCGCCACCTGGCCCGCACGCTCGGTACCGACGTCATGAACGTCCAGCGGATCGCCGGGACCCTTATCGCCGCCGGCCTGTGTGTGACCACCCAGGACCCGGCCGACGCCCGTCGGCGCCCCCTGCACCCACCGCCGAGGGCAACCGGCTTGCCAAGATCGCCGCCCACCGCGCTGCGGCCAGCGAAAAAAACCTGAGCGCTGTGCTCGGGCCGCAGCGCTACGCAGCCATGGTCAAAGGATTGCAGCAACTCCTCGCTCAGGATGACCCACCATCGGCACGGGAGGTCACCGCTCAGCTCCGGCCCGAGCACAGCGGATCTCCCTAAACCGTGTCGAACCGACCAAACGCCGCAGGCTTAGCGTCTGATATTCGTCGAATTCACAAGCCACCCCTGCTTTAGCCCCGCGTTTGAGTGATGGGTGTTGCCGCGCCACTGCCTTATTTGCCCGGCTCCAATCCCGCCACCAGGGCTTGAATCTGCGGTTGCTCCGCTGGGAGTGCCTCTTGCCGTACCACTTTCGCTGGGGTCCCTTACGGCGACTCACGCCACCTTCGCGTCGATGCGCTTCCACATCTTCGCGACATCAACTTCCGTGACCACCGCGCCGAAGGTGCCCCGCACGCTCTTCACGGTCCCCTCGTGCAGGTCGGGTGCGTAGGCGGCACAACAGTCCTCGACGAGCGTGACGTGGTAGTCGAGAGACAGCCCGTCGCGCAGCGTGGACTCCACGCACACGTTGGTCGCGACACCCGTAACCAGAAGCGACTCGATTCCCGCGGTGCGTAGAACCATGTCGAGGTCGGTACCCGCAAATGCCGAGTAGCGGTGCTTGTTCACAACCCGCTCACCCGTCTCGGGTGCCACGCCGTAGAACTCGGCTCCCCACGATCTCGTGTAACAGTTCGGCAGGTACGGCGCTGTGTCGACATCGCCGCCTCGTGTGTTCCAGACGTACGAGTCGACCTGCTCGTCCCCCAGGGTCAGCGGTGACCACGTGCTCATTTTTGCTTCTGCCTAACATACGCCTTACACAGCCCTTGTCCTACAGATTCGTGCTGATGAAATCGGTTCGGACATGCTTCAGCGCGAACGAAACCGAGGGTTGGTCCGGGGGCTGGTAGACGGTTCCGGAAGAGTTTATGCTGGTGAAGGCCCAGGTTGGCCCGGCCCCCTTTTTGCAGGAATCCTCGTTATTCCATCCGGAGCTGGGGATAGTGGTAGGCACCGTCACCGGGTATGAGGGCAGATAAAGAATCGTGAGCGCGGGCTGCGCCTGTGCCGGAGAGATGAAGGGCCCCGTTGACCTATGCCTGTGGCCGTTACCCCTGGTTCCCACCCTGTTCCCGTAATCCTTCAGATCGTGGCTGAGGACCCGAGGTCTTTGCAGGATGATTTGGATCGGGCCGTGGAACAGATCCGTGCAGCTGCTGTGTCCGGGGACCGGCGGGGGATCCTCGTTACCCGCCGGTCCCGGTCACTGTTCACCGTGGAAGCCAGCAGTGATGTCCCGCATGGCATCATCCGGGAAAAGGACCGCTGGCACCGCCCGGTCAGCCATCTGTCCTCTGAACCGGGGGACGGCCCAGGGCTGTGACCCCGGACCGGGCGGCCGGGGATATCTGGCGGACAGATCCCGCGACATTGCGGGACATCGTGCTGGACCGGGACGCAATGGAGGCCCGCCTGACCCAGTGCCCGGCGCCGGAAAGGGTCTGGATCCTGTGCCTGCTGGACCGGACCGAGGAAGCCATCACCGAAGGACAGAAACTGCTGGACGCTTCATCGGACCGGCTCCATCCCTTGCCGTTACTCGCCACTCGCCCAGGCATACCAACGGCAATACTCCTGGCACGAGGCCGCGAGGCTACAGGAAGAAGCCCTGCGACTGGCCCATACCCGGCCACGGGAAGCACTGGTCCGTCGTCAGATCGGCCGCCGGCTGTTCGACGAAGCACGCTACCGCGAAGCGGCCCAGGAATTCGAATGGGCCCGCGACCTCTACCGCAGCACAGGGCAACGAGAACACCTCGTCCAGGCCTGCCAACAAGCCCTGGACAGAGCACTTGTACTCAGCCGCAGACCGGCACCATAAGGGCCGCCGCTGCGTCCGAACCGCTCACGCTGGTTCAAGGAAATGAAACTAACGGTCAAACAGTCCACACCCCATGGCACGACAGGCGGGTAAACGACCACGGGCGGTCCGCGCTACCAGCGGACTATGCGTCCCAGGGCTACCCCGAACGGTTCTCGGAGTTTTCAAGTTCTTCCATCACAAGGGCAAGAAGATAGTGATCGATCGCTCTTAGTTCGTGCATCCCATGTATGTACGCCTCAAACTCGAACGGCTCCGCGTCACCGCCATCGCCCCAGTACCGCAACCATAACTCTCCGACGCTTATCCCACCCCGGCCAAGCAGGTGTCGTGCTGTTCGTCGTGGATCTTCCACAATGGCTCCCTTTACCGGGCGCCGGGTCTCCTGCGAGAGTGACGCCGATCCTGGCTTCCCAATACATCATCAATGATTCCAAAGCCCGCGCCAAAGGTCACCAGCATCAAACTGGAAAGGGAAGTCCGGGTCAAGAAATCGGATATCGAGCCACATCCCATGCAAAGAATTGCCGTGAGTTGTCCTATCGTAGGCCTCGGAAAATCGGGCCGCCCCGCTTAGGGACCTGTAGCGTCTGGGGGTTCCGCAGGGACAGCCGTAACGATTTGACTTGAAAAATGCCTCCTAATATGCTCACCCAAGCGCCTCGATGCATCCCCCCAAGGCATCGAGGCGCTCCCATGCCGGGGCCGAGGGGCAGGTGCGCGTCCCCACTCACTACGCGTCCGCCCCGCTGTCGGAGTGGAGCATCTCGGCCCTCGGGCGCCCTTGTGCCGCCGCCCGGTCTGCCCGAGTACATCGGGGATAAGCCCGAGTTGGCCCAGCTAGCTAGCACAACCCAAGGCGCATCGGCAGGCAGCGACGCGGCCAACCGAAACCCCCTCACAGCGGCATGTCTCCCCGATCCTCTACAAGCGGGGCACCAACGTCGCCGAGGATCTGCGCATCGACGATGCCATCGCACGCATCTTCGGCAGAAATCGCTAGACGGGCGCTACGTGCACGGGGCCTTTGGTTCCGGCAGTCGGTGGGTGCAGACGACTTCTGATATTCCGTGCAGGCGACTTTTGAAACTGACATGTGCAGACGAGTGTGGACATTCCGTGCAGACGACTTCGGAAAATGACACCTCGAAAGAGATTCAATGGCCCCTCAATTTTCGTAGCAAAACCCAGTGCCGGTTTCTATGTGCCGATTCTGCTGCTGGTTGACGGGTATTGGTACATTTGGATGCATGGGACATCTTTTGGGTTATGCCCGGGTATCGACCGGGGACCAGGACGCCGCCCTGCAGCAGGACGCGTTGAAGGCGGCCGGCTGCTACCGGATCTTCACCGACACGGCTTCCGGGTCTCTGGAGTCCCGCCCGGAACTGACGAAGGTTCTGGATCAGCTCCGTCCCGGGGACACGCTGGTTGTGTGGCGGCTGGACCGGCTCGGCCGGTCTATCCGGCATCTGATTGACCAGCTGGCCGATCTTCAGGCCCGTGGCATTGGGTTCCGGTCCCTGCAGGAGGCAATCGACACGACCTCCTCGGGCGGGCGGCTAGTCTTTCACGTGTTCGCGGCCCTCGCGGAGTTTGAGCGGGATCTGATTCGTGAGCGGACCAACGCAGGTCTTCAGGCTGCGCGGGCGCGCGGGCGCGTTGGTGGCCGGCCCCCGTTGCTGACGAAGGACAAGCTCCGGACCGCCCGCCGGATGTATGAGCAGAAGGATATGACGGTCGAGAAGATCGGTGAAGTCCTGGGCGTCAGCCGGACCACCGTGTATCGGGCCCTGCGGCGCGAACCGGTCCCCGCGGCGGCACGGCGGCGTTCAACAGCCACACAGAAGACAGTCCGGTGACGGCCGGAGGCAGCGGTCCCCTAGCGGGGGATGCTGCCTCCACGCCTGACCAGACCGTGGTGGTGCGCTGGCAGATCCTGCGCCGGCACATCGAAGAGGGCGTGCCGCTGAGGACCCTCGCGGCACACGAAGGCATCGGACTGCGGACGCTGCAGCGCTGGCATGCAGCCCACAAACGCGACGGCATCGCCGGACTGGCCACAGCCAACCGCGGGACCACCCGACGCAGGAGCACCCCCGAACTCGTCGCACTCATCGAAGGCCTGGCCCTGGTGAAACCGCCCCTGCCCATAGCTGCGATCGCCCGCAAAGCCAACCGCGTCGCCGCAGACCACGACTGGCCGCCCCTCTCCTACAGCACGGTCCGCTCCATCACCGCGGGCCTGGACCCCGGCATGATCATGCTTGCCCAGAAAGGAACGGCCGCGTACCGGGACACCTTTGAACTGGCTTGGCGGCACCGGGCCGAGCGCCCCAACGCCATTTGGCAGACAGACCACACCGAACTGGACATCCTTGTCCTGGACGCAAACCTGAAACCCGGGCGTCCGTGGCTGACCACGATCATGGACGACTACTCCCGCGCTATCTGCGGCTACATGCTCTTCCTGGGAGCACCATCGGCCCTGAACACCGCACTGGCACTACGGCAGGGAATCTGGCCCAAAGCCGGTGCAGGGTGGCCGATGTGCGGGATCCCCGACGTCCTCTACGTCGACCACGGCGCAGACTTCACCAGCCACCACCTGACCCAAACCGCGAAGGACCTGCACTTCGAAATCACCTACTCAACGGTCGCAAGACCCCAGGGCCGGGGAAAGATCGAACGGTTCTACGGCACTGTTAATACGGAGCTGCTGGCCGAACTGCCCGGACGCCTGGCCCGCGGGCACCCGCCCCCGGCGCCGGTACTGACACTCAAAGAGCTCGACACGGCAATCAGCCGTTTCATCGTCGAGAACTACCACCAGCGCGAGCACCCCGAGATCGGGGCCACACCCCATGATGCCTGGGTAAGTGACGGCTGGCTGCCCCGGCTCCCTGCGACCATGGACGAACTGAACCTGCTCCTGCTGACCGTAGCCAAACCCCGGATCGTCCACCGCGACGGCGTGCACTTCCAGGGACTCAGATACGTCTCGCCCCTGCTGGCCGCCTACGTCCGCGAACCCGTCGTTGTCCGCTACGACCCGCGGGACGTGACCGAGATCCGCGTCTTCCACAAGAACCAGTTCATCTGCAAAGCCGTAGACCCCGACCACGAAACCTCCACCCTCACCCTCAAGGACATCCAGGCCGCACGATCTGCCCGCCGCCGGGAACTGCGCGGACAAATCAACCAGCGCATCGCTATCGTGGCCCGGCACCTGCCGGACCTGGCATCAGCGAAACCGGCTCCCGGCCCGGCCCCTGTCGAGCACCCGAAAAAGCGCCCAAAGCTACGCACCTACCTGGAGGACGACCGATGACAACACAAAGCTTCATTGCCACCAAAGAGCACCGCCGGTTTGTGGAGTTCGCGGACGCGGTGCGCCGCCAGCACACGATCGGCATCTGCTACGGGCAGGCCGGGATCGGAAAGACGCTCTCCGCCAGACGCTACGCCAACTGGCACAAGGCGCAGAAGCTACTGGAAGAGTGGGGACCCCGGGAAGAATCCGATCACCAGATCTACGCCGCACTGGCCCGCTCCCGCACCGTTTTCTACACCCCCGCTGTGCTCACGACGCCCAAACAGATCCACGCGGACATCGAGCACACCAACACACGCCTATCGATCTGCGTAGACCAACACCTCTCAGACATCGGCAAGGGGACAGGCCCCCACACCCGAGTCAACAAATACGTCGAGTTGCTCATCATTGACGAGTCCGAGCGGCTCAACGCCACCGCCCTGGAACTGCTGCGGGACCGCTACGACCGGGACAACATAGCCCTGATCCTCATCGGCATGCCCGGGATTGAAAAATGGTTCAGCCGCTACCCGCAGCTCTACAGCAGGGTCGGCTTCGCCCACGAATACCGCCCACTCGCCCAAGACGAACTGAACTTCGTCCTCGAGCGCCGATGGCACAAACTCGGCCAGACCCTGAACCCCGAAGATTTCACCGACGCCCAGGCCATCGCCGCCGTCGCCCGCATCACCAGAGGGAACTTCCGCCTCATCGACCGGCTCTTCACCCAAATCGAACGGGTCATGAAAATCAATGAACTCAGCACCATCACCGACGACGTCATCGAAGCCGCACGCTCAACCCTCGTCATCGGAATCAGTTAGAAACCGCCAAACCGAGCTGTGAAAAAACCGCCAATCCCAACTAACAGTCACACCGGCGGTTCTCATAACTATGTCTCGAAACCCTCTGCTTGAATTGGCGTACTAATCATTAGTTATGAGACACATTGGAGGCAGGCGTGTCGAAACTTATCGGCTATGCACGGGTTTCGACGCGGCAGCAGTCCACGGACCGGCAGCAGGCGGATCTACTGGCCGCCGGCGTTCGACGCGATGACCTCTACGTCGACCAGGGTGTCTCCGGGGCGCGCGCGTCGCGACCCCAATTCGATCGAGCGCTCGACGCGCTCGTGGAGGGTGACACCCTCGTCATCACCACTTTGGACAGGCTCGGGCGATCCACTCAGAACATGCTTGCCTTTGCCGATGAACTGCGCAGCATAGGCGCCGGCCTGCGCGTCCTGAACCTGGGCGGAGGCGACGTCGACACAGCAACACCCATGGGCTCCATGTTGTTCACAATCATGGCCGCCCTCGCGCAGATGGAACACGAGATCAAGCGCGAACGCATCACTGATTCCATAATCAAACGAAGAGAAGCCGGAAAGGACCTTGGCGGCCGACCCCGCAGGGTGACTGATAGTCAGATCAAAAGCGCCGTTCGCCTAGTCAAAGGTGGCGAGCCCGCGGCGCAGGTCGCCCGGGACCTTGGTATGTCCCGAGCGACGTTCTACCGGCGCTCACGAGCGCTGGCCGACTAGCAGGGCGACATTTAGCGCCGCAAAAAGACCGCCATTTACCGCCAACATTCACACATATCGTGGGTCAGAACTGGTTTTCGAAATGAAAGCTGGTCAAAACCTGGGATGGAGGCTTTTTGACGTGTCGGGCAACGTAATTGGGTACGCGAGGGTAAGTACCCGCGGGCAGTCCCTGGATTCCCAGGTGGATGCGCTTGTCGCTGCCGGGGCCGTGCGTGTCTTTCAGGAGTACGCCTCCGGAGCCACCCAAGCAAGAACACGGTGGAAGGAATGCTTGGGCTACCTGCAGCCCGGAAATGTTCTGACGGTTGCTGATCTAACCAGGTTGGGCCGTAGTACCGCAGACCTTGCCGATATTGTGACCGTATTGGGCCGGCGGGGGATAGGGTTCCGTTCTCTGGCTGAACCGTGGCTCGACACCACCAGCGCCCATGGAAAGCTCATCTTTGATATGTTCGCCTCCCTGGCCGAGTACGAACGGTCCCGGTTGTCTGAACGGACAAAGGCTGGCCTTGCGGCTGCGAAAGCCCGAGGCCGGCTCGGCGGCCGCCCTCGAACCATGACCCCAGCCAAGACGGCGGCGGCCAGGCAGCTGCGCAGCGAGAGAAAGACGCTAAAGGAGGCAGCTCAGATACTCAGCGTCAGTGTTTCTTCACTGACCCGTGCTCTCAGTCGCAATGACCTGTCGGAAGTCGCAGATGCAGCTGCATAGCGCTAAGGATCTCGAGTACGAGAGGTTAGAACCGCCTCTTGGCCTCAGTCGCGACCCCGACTTCCTCAGCTGGGCTACCCGAGTGCAAGCTATTTCATCCTCCGCGGTTTCGATCCGGGAAGCTACCGCCGTTCCGCTCGATGGCCGTCGAATGAAGGATTTGCAATTCGTATGCCCTCCCATATCTGTCCAAGGCGTTCGAGAAAACGTCTCGACAATTGTTGAGCGCCGTGTGCTCGTGGCTGAAATCGATGACATTCACGTCGGTTTCTGCGTTTCATCACCCGGAGTTCAGGACTCGGATCCGCTGTTTGTACAGGTAGTCGCGGTTGCTCCGGATGTGCAGGGACGCGGAGTGGGGCTGGCACTGCTCACCACAGCGGCTCAGCGGGAGCCTCGGCGTGATATCGCGCTTGCCACACAACCCGACAACGAGGGGGCACGGTCGCTGAACGAGAAGTTTGCTAAATCAATAGGTGGAAGAATTCGAAAAATCAACCTGGGCAATTATCGGGACAGCGATCTCGGTATCCAACGCGGTCTGGGCTATCGGGCTTGGATCATCCAGCGTCCACCGGTTGAATCATGAAAGCGGAGCATTGTTTATCCGGAGATGCCAAGCTCTTCCTGGCGGGCTTCGCCGGCAGTCACACCTGGACGTTTTGGTTGGAGCTTGCTGATGTCAGGAGGGACCTGTTCGCTGGCTTTCGAACACCCCGGTCATTTCTTCGATCTGAGCACGGTGGCTGGAATACGCCGCCAACGAGCGGTTCGAGAAGCCTGGCTCAGGAGACAGGTGCTGGTGAAGCTGCCGGGACCTTCTAGGGGATCGTGGAGGAGCTCGCGTCCGTGGACTGCTGCTCTTGGCTTTGACTCTGAATCGAAAAAGACATGAGCGGTTGCTTGTCGCATGCGCCGCACCTTCGCCGCGTGCCTACGCTGGCCTCGTTGACGACCAAAATCCGCCTCGCGTTCGAGTCCCATAGCTCCCCACCTGACTGCACCAGGCCGGATGGAACATCACGCCGGTCCTCGTAGCGTAGACCTGCCCGGGGCTGATCAGGGGGCGCTGTCGGCCGGGTGGTACCCTCTGCCCGGCTCCTCCTGCACGAGCACACCCATCTCGTTGGCGCGCTTGTATGCCAGGGCCACGCTCTTCTTCGTCCGCTGCTTCGACATGGCCCCATACTGGAGGAAGCTGTCCGGCATGCCTTGGATTCGACATCATATAGCCTTGGTTATAACGGTGATAACATTCGTTATATAGAGGAGGTTCGGATATGTCGATTACGACGAGTCCCGAGGCTGCAATCGCCAATGCCCGCCGCGCCCGTGCACGGCGTGAGCTGGGCGGCCTGGACTACATCAGGAATGTCCGCGCGGCCGTGGAGACTGCTGATCAGCGTGTGGTCGCCCGTGCTTTGGGTGTCAGCCAGCCGGCTATTAGCCGGCTGCTCTCGCAGGCCGACGCTAGGGGAGTGAAGCCCGTTCCCGAGGGTTTTAGCGGTGCCAGCCCTTACGAGATCGCAGAGCGCTACGCCGCGGGTGACATAGACCGGGACGCTATGATCCGCGAGCTGTCTGCATGGCCTTACCCCAAGAACGAGGGCGCGGCCGCCGCGGCTGGAGAGTGGGAGTCCACGCCGTACCTGGACACTCCGGGATCGTTCGCGGAAGTCGGCCGGGCCTTTGATGAAGGACTGATCGACGGCGACGCCTACGACCAGATTCTAGACGCCTCCGACGAGGCTGCCGATGCCTGATGACTACGCTGTAAAGCGTGATTACCGAAGACCAGGCAGCAGCGCACCGCGCGACCTTGGAGCGCCTGAGCGCAGACGGGGGACCGCTGACTGCCCAGAGCAGGACCGCGACCACGCAGAACCCTGAGTGGTTCAACGTCCGTCGAGGCGAGCCACGCCAGGACCGCCGCCGGCTGCACAACGAGATCCTTGCACGCTTCATAGAGTCACGCCCCGAGGTCCGCCGCGACAAGAAGGCGATTGTGCTCGCCGGCCCTCCCGGTGCTGGCAAGTCCACCGCACAGGCCGCCCTTATCCAGGCAACCCGGACGCAGCCCGAGCACTGGCTGCCGATCAACGCGGACGACTTCAAGGACGAGCTGCTGCAACAGGCCCGCCAGGACGGAAGCTACGGCAGTTACCTGGTGCCGGAGGAAGTGCGCATGCTCGAAGCGGCGGGGGAGAAGTTCTATCCGCGCGAGCTGGCAGCCCTGGTCCACACTGAGTCATCCATCCTCGCCAAGAAGGCACGCAATGAGGCACTTGAGTCAGGGATGAATGTCATCATCGACGGCACCCTAGGTAACGAGAAGCAGGCCAGGATTCTGCTGGACCGACTCCAGATGGCGGGTTATGACGTCCTGATCGCCGACGTCGAGACAACGCAGGCAGTCAGCGAGGCCCGCACCATGGGCCGCTGGGAGCGCGGGTACCTTGACGCCGAAAACGGAGCGTCCGCCGGCCTCGACGCCGAGCTGGGCGGGCGCTGGGTTCCACAGTCTTTCCCGGCAGCACTGTTCAACGAACCGAGCGACATGGAATCCGTCTGCGCAGCCAACGCAGCGGCCATTGCCGCAGACTACGGATGCGTCAGTGAGTATCAGGTTTATCGAGTCGCGGACAAGGACGCCGGCCCGAGGTTGGAGACAACACAGGGCCGCGTCAAGGCGGGCGGGCCGCTCGTTGATAGCGACACCCTGGCGGCCGTTCACGCTGCCTCTACACCGCGCCATAACAACCGGCCTCAGACCGGCAAAGACTTTGGAAGGTGACGACATCGGAGCATAGATTCTCAGACCCAGTCTTCCAACTGGGTGACTTCTTCCGCTGCTCCTGAGTCGATTTCCCCTGCGGATCTCGGCTTTGATGCGGATCTTGGTTCAGCGTGGACACCCGTGCATAGCCGGTGGTGTTCAATGTGCAGCTTCTTTCTGCCACAAACATACCGGCCCGGGAAAACATGCGAAACGGTTCCGTACGCTCTACCGTGGGCATTTCGCGGCCCGGGCAGGTCTACGCTACGAGGACCGCCGTTTGCTCAGAGTTGGCATTACCATTGCGCATGAAGTTTTTCTATGGTCAGCCGCAGTTCACGGATAGTCGTTTCAAACAATCGGGGCCCCCCATGCAGGCCGAGGTGGCACGGCGTGAATGGGAGGATGCCCCAGGTCGTCTGGGAGAGCCTGGTGGGCGAAACCCAGTTCGCCACAGAGCTGACTCTGACCGGGCTAAGAAGGTTGTGCTCTGTCCCTACCGTCCCTGACCTGTTTCCGTGGGACAGCAAAGACTCCAACTACGCACTTCACGTTGGGATGTACTCCTATGCGTCCGGCTTGGAGCGCCTTTGCAAGCTGACTATCGCCTGCAACGGGTACGCGACCACCGGAAAGTTCCCCAACCTCCGCAAATACTCGCACAAGATCGGGGCCCTGCTTGACGCGGTTGAAGCGTTATCCACGCCTCCGTCGAGCCCTGGCCCCTCAGCACGGGAGGCAAAGTACCTCGTCCGTCCGTTGGATGACCTCGACCCCGACCTGATGGGGACGGTCGAGCGGTTCGCCAGCGGAGCTGGACGGTACGAGCATTTGGATGTCCTGTGGAACGACGACGCCGAGGTCAACACATACAACGATTGGTCTGCCCTCGCCGCGAGAGCGTCAGTTTCCGAGGAAGTGCGCCGGCTAATCTCGCTCAAGGATGCTATGGCACGCGCCATTGGCTCTGAACTGGCCGACGACGGTCTTGAATCAAGCGCGCGAATGATGATGGAAGACTTGGAGCTTCCCATGTACGTTCCATCGGTGGGTGTGGTGCTCAGCCTGTTCCGAAAGGTTCGGTGGGTTTCAACAACCCTTGATGTTGCCACTTACTACACGAGTGAGGATCTCCCGATCCTTGGGGAAATTCTCTCCCCAACCTTCGTCCATACGTCTGCTGACTTCTTCAACTACAACATCGCCAGATTCTCCGACGATGCTGTTATCGAGGAGGAGCTGGCGGAGGTGTACGAACGGATCAACGTGCGCGAGGCGGAAATGGACGAAGATGACTTCGATGAAATGGGCATCGAGAAGTGACGTATCCGAGTCAGCTTTGCTTCGGCCTGGTCTGGACCGAGCTGGAACAACCAAAGACCCAGGGGTAGAAGCTGTGGCACCTCCTGCCGGCCCTAAGTAATCTTGCATTCATTCGCCCGCACAGTGATCGGAAAGGCAGTACATGGGACTCGAAAATTTCCTTTGGAAACGCGCCTTCAACACGATGCAGTCCGAGTTGCACCGTCGGGGATATACGGCCAGCATGCAGGAGGACACGACCAAGGACTCGCCGGAGAGCAGAACCATCCGGGTCGTTTGCAGCGACACGGTAGTGGACCTGTACATCAGGAGCGGGTATTGGACGTTCGACACTTGGATCAAGCTTGCTGGGGGCTGGCATCACAGCAACGTCGGCGAGATCGTCCAGGATCGGTATCGACTAAGGGCCGGCTTCA
This sequence comes from Pseudarthrobacter enclensis, assembly GCF_030811655.1. GTDB lineage: Bacteria > Actinomycetota > Actinomycetes > Actinomycetales > Micrococcaceae > Arthrobacter > Arthrobacter enclensis_A. The sequence continues at coordinate 42,661 of NZ_JAUSRE010000010.1, forward strand.
CCGATCTGACTTCCAGGACTCCCCACGGGATTGTGCTCGACACTTTGGTCCACAACTTTGTCCTCCCGGAGTTTCGGCATGCCATGGCGCCGGATCCAGCAGCGTCCCGGGTTCCGCGTACGTCACCGGGACCGGCCGCGCATCTGCAAGAGGAAATCATCTCAGAGCCATCCGTGCATGGCCCTCAACACCCATTCCCGGCCAATTCTAATGAGTCCGCCGACGTCGATGACGGGGCGGCCGCAGATCAGGAGGAGGAATATCAAGATGATGACTACGAGGACGATTACGACTATGAAGACGAGGAAGAAGAGGACGAGTCACCGGTGGAGGCCGGGATGTCACCCAAGGATGCCCTCCAGGATCTGCAGCTGGTCGTAGCCTCGTTCGCGCGGCTTCGGCAGTATGACGACCCTTCCCACCTGCCAGAAACGATCGCAGCGTGGGGCAGCAGTTTCGATCCTGCCGGGCGTCGTTCGGATGGATATCTCATCACCGCCGGGCTAAGAGTGGGATTCTTTCGTCCGGAGGAACTGCGCAGCAACCCGTCCGCATTCCCGGGGCCACCCGTGTTCCTGGTTAGGGACTGCGAACTTGTGAGTTGGGGAAAGCCTTACGACGTGAGTCTCGACGTTCCAGGTTGCGGTGCCGCCGAGAATAACCGACTCGGACTTTTTACGGTGCAAATGAATGCCCATGGCATCAGCGAAGAACAGAATTTCTCCATCGAATACGGGCAATATGATGCCGCTCGCAAAAGTCAGGTGGTTGAGTTTATGAGGGAGTTTCTCAACCGCGTTTCGTGAAAACCGTACGGGAGGCTCCACAAATTACCTGGCAATTCGCTGCCGCGAAACCTCTTAAGGAGAACTGCGGAACCGTGATGGTTACGCGCCACGTCAGTCATCTCCTTTGTTTCCCCTTCTGCTAGCGGGGGTCTTCAACGTTGTTCCCCTGTGCTTGATCGCCTGTTGTCTCCTGGGACTTTTCAATGACTTGGTTGCTTGCTTCGTACAGCAATGTCTGTGCACATTGGGCAAGCCAAAAAACCCTCTCGAAACTGCCGTACAGCAGGAAGGTACTGTCTCCCTTTGTCGTTGGCTGAGCATCCTCTTTGAGATCGCTGAGCAGAGTTCCCACCCATCGTTTGCCGTGGGCCATGCCACTGGCAATCTGCCACTTACCCAAGGGGTTAAGACCTTCCAATCCAGGGAGGGATCCGATGGTTCTCAGTAGCCCCGTAATCCGGAAGCCATCGTCAACACCTTTCCAGGACAACTCTGCGTAGCGTCTGATAATCCCTTCGATGATGCCCTTCTTCCGGTTGAAGGTCTCTTCGCCACTGCCACCGAAAGCAGTTAGTGCTGCCTTGTTCTTCTTTGCGTCCTCTAGCTCAAACTGTGCCAAGCGCAGGACGCGTTCATGTCGCTCAGCGGGCGTCATGATCCAGAGCGCTGTGCTGGCACATTCGATGGCATTTCTAATGAGTGTGTAGGGCGCAAAGACGTGAAGGTTCAGTCTCGGTTGGCCGTTCTCCGTGGCCTCAAGAATCATGCTGCGCAAGCCGTTTAGATTGTCTGCCGCGACGAGGAGCAGGTAGCGAACATCATTTGATATAGGGAAAGGGTACGTTGCTTGATCGTCTTCGAAGAGTAGTGACCCTGGCTCCGATTTTGGCCAACGGTTCATATCGTCATAGAGGGACAGATTCGCATCCAACAGTCTCAGCAGTGCTTGTGCATACTCTTGCTCGCTTGCCGGATCGGACACCCTGCCTCTAGAGCCCTTGGGCGTTGTCGTGAGCTTCATTTCATGTCCTTTGCACGGCACGATAGGCATCCGGTGCAGGAGGTTGTGCACATCCGCCGGCCCTCCTGGGTGAGGTTGTTTGTGTGTGGTGACCTGGCGGTTGTGTGCAGGCGGTCAGCTGGTTCCTGTCGTCCATCATGTGTGCAGGAAAAGCCCGAAGGAAATCGCTTTTGCTGTGCACATGTGGGCGAGAGGCTACACGTGGTGTTGCGGCTGTTCCGTCTGTTCAGGTGACTCCGGTGTTGGTGTGGTCCGACGTACCGCGCGTTTGCGAACGCGCAGCTTCTTCTCCGGCTCGCTGAGGCCTGCCGAGCGGAGTTCGTCGGCGGTCCAGCCAGCAGCGAGTGCCGCCTGGTAGCGGCGCACGTCTTCGTCTTCGGCCACGCTAAGGGCATCGCGTGCGTCGGCCACCTTCTGCCTGGACTTGACCAGTTCCCGCACCGAGTCCATGCGGTTGCTGAGCCGCTTCTGAAGCTCGCGTTCGATCTTCTCTGCATCAATGTTGGTAGCCATGACCCCCAAGTTTAGCGGAGCAGGTTTTCTGCCCCCTTTAGGCGCCGAAGAATGCCGTACACCATACCGCCTCTAGCATCGGCGCCGCAGCAAGCTATACGTTTACACGGGTGTAAACGGCGTGTCGCTGCACGCCCTGCGGTTGTTTACTTGGCACACTGGCTTGTGGGTCCCCGGGTTTCGGGGTCGCTGCGCTGGGCTTTTGAGGTGCTGGGTCGTTGAGGGATTGGGGGAGTGCGTGTCTGACGAAGATGTGCCGTACTCCCGGCTTTCCCGGCGGCGGCGGGCGAATTCGCCTGCGGGGACAAAGAAGCGCCGTGACGTGTGGGTCACGGCGGAGGAAGAGGCTGCGCTGATCGCGAAGGCTGCCCGACAGAAAGTCACGGTCCCGAACCTGCTCCTGACCGCTGCGCTGTCGGAAGGCTCGGAGAGCCCGACGGAGCGGCGGGCGGCGATGGCTGAACTCATGGCGATCCACACGCTGTTGGCCCGGGTGTCGAACAACGTGAACCAGATCGCCCGGCATGCCAACGCCGGCGACGAGTTCCCCCAGGACGCCAAAGCCGCTCTGGCTTATGTGCGTGAGGTTGCGATGCGGATCGACCGCACCATTGAGGGGTTGATGTAGGGATGATGCCGAACATTACCCGCGGCTCGAGGATGGCTGGTTTGATGGTGTACCTGGTGTCGACGGATGCGGATAAGACGAAGAACGCGCACACCGACCCGCACCTGATCGCCGGGGACGCCGCGATCATGGCCTGGTACGACGACGGTGTCCTGGACAAGGACGACGCGGCCGCGATCGCGAAGCACCTGGACCAGCCACGCAAGGCGTTCGGCGTCGAAGTCCGGGTCAAGGACATGATCTGGGATCCGGTGAAGAAGCAGCGGGTTTTCGCCGGATACAAGGACGCCAGCGTGTGGCACTGCTCCCTGAGTCTGCGCGCCGAAGAAGGAGCGCTGACTGACCAGCAGTGGGGCGATATCGCCAACGACTTCGTCGACGCGATGGGCTTCACCGAAGCCAGCGGTAAAGCGCAGTGCCGGTGGGCCGCGATCAACCACGGAACCAGTGAGAACGGCAACCACCACATCCACATCGCCGTGTCCCTGGTCCGCGAAGACGGCACCAAAGCCTCCACGCACGGTGACTACGCCAAAGCCCAGAAAACCTGCCGCGCCCTGGAGGCCAGGTACGGGCTGGAAGAGCTCTTCACCGTGCACGCCACCCGCGGTTACGAACGCGCCGAGAAGGCCACCGCGGCACGCGACCAGCGCGAGATGCACCGGGCCTCCCTCGCCCGCAAAGTGCGCGCCAGCGCTGCCGCCTCCGGCAGCGAGGCGGAGTTCGTTCGCCGAGCCAGGGACTGCGGTCTGCTGGTCCGGCCCAGGTACGCGAAGAACACCACCGGCGTCATCGTCGGCTACTCCGTGGCCGAACGACCGAAGCCGGGGGATCGGCCGATCTGGTTCGGCGGCGGCACCCTCGCCACCGACCTCCGCCTCGGACAACTGCGCCAAGAATGGACCGACACCCCACATGCAGCAACAGAAGCAGCGGCAGAGTGGAACGCAGCCGCACGCAACAAACGCAAAGCCAACACCCGCGGTCCGGAAAAGACCGCACCGGCCCCGCAGCTGTGGGTGGACTACACCCGAAACGCCACCGAGCTGGCCGACCGGCTCCGGAACGTTCCACGCGACGATCACGCAACCTGGGCCAAGGCAGCACGGGAAGTGTCGGGAGCGTTCGCCGCTTGGTCGCACCGGCTCGAAGGGACGCCAGGACCCTTGGCTGCCACCGCCGCGGAACTGGCCCGGACCGCACAGCTCCGCACACCCCGCGAACACAGCAAACCCGTCCCGTTGCCGTCGATCGCCGGCGCCGCGATGTTGTTCATGGCCGCCTCCAGCAAGAATAAGACAGCAGCGCAGACCGCGCTGATGGTGCAGCTGATCAACACCGCCTTCGCGGTGTACGAAATGCATCAACAGGCGGGCCGGGCGCGGGAAGCGCAGCGCATCCGCGCCGTGGTCGAAAACCAGCTCGCCCCGTTCACCGCGACCATGCCCAAACCCGTACCTGTCGGAGCGGAACGACAGCCAGCAGTTGCGGCAACTGCTCCGCCGCGGGCGGTCGATATCGCACGGCGCGGCATGGCCCCGATCCGCCCCGGTTCCGTCGTTCCCACGACACCCACGCCGGCCACACCAGCAAGGACCTATCAGCCCAGCCGCGAGACTCGGCCGGGACTCGACCGATAAGAATCACACCACCAGTGCAAGGGGATTCTCAATGACAAAGTCAAGCGGCTTGAGTAACCGGTATCGTCCGGTGCTCGAAGCGCTTACCGTCTCTGAGAAGGGCCCAGATGACGTTGATGCGGCGTCTGGCCAGGGCGAGGATAGCTTGCTTGTGGTTCTTTCCTTCAGCGCGTTTCCGGTTGTAGTAGGCCTTCGACGTTGGGCAGTGTACGGCCGCGGTTTGCGCCGAGAGATAGCAGGCTCTGAGCAGTCTTCGGTCGTAGCGTCTGGGACGGTGATGGTTTCCGCTGACGCGGCCGGAGTCACGCGGGACAGGGGCTACCCCTGCGACGCCGGCAAGCCGGTTGGGGTTCTCATAGTGATCCATAGTTCCACCGGTCGCAGCGAGGAACTCGGAGGCGAGCTGCACACCAAATCCAGGGACGCTCAGCAGGATCTCGGCGTATTCATGCTTACTGAACCGGGCCTCGATCTGTGCCTCGACCTCCTCGATCTCTTCGCGCAGGCGAAGGACCTGAGCCGCGATCTTTCCCACGAGCATCGCAGCTGCTGCTTGCCCGCTCACGGTGGTGTGCTGGCGGTTGGCTGTCTCCACCGCGGCCATCGCAAGAAGGTCGGACCGGTGGACTCCTTGTTTGCGCAGCCAGCTCGTGATTCTGGCCTGGCCTGCTTTACGGATCCCGTCGGGGGTTTGGTACTTCGTCAGCAGCACCAGCGCCCCTTTCCGCAGGGAGTAGTCAAAGGCTGCTTCCAAAGCAGGGAAATACCCCAACAGGGTGGCGCGCAGCCGGTTGATCGCCCGGGTTCGGTCCGCGACCAGATCAGCTCGGTGAGCCGAGAAGAGCCGAAGCTCGACCGAAAGCTCATCGGCTGCCCGGACGGGGTGCAGGTCGCGTCGCATCCTGGCCTGGTCGGCAATGATGGCGGCGTCCTTGGCATCGGTCTTTCCGTCACCCCGGTATGTGCGGGAAGCATGATGGACAGTTCTGCCAGGGATATAGAGGACCTGTTGGCCGTTATCGACCAACAGGCCGATAGCCAGAGCACCCCCTCCATCGTTCAGATCTGTCGCCCAGACCACCTCGCCGCCCGCCGCCAGGGAGAGTACGTCTGCGATCATGGCCAACAGCTCGGTTTCATCATTAGCCACACGGCGAGAGAAGAGCCGGCGCCCTTCTTCGTCGATCGCCACACAGTGATGGTGAGCTTTTCCAGCATCAATTCCCGCCCACAATCGCGACACGGGTACCTCCTTGGCTCGTCGGGATGTGCTTTGCCCAATCGACAACCTCGCCGTCGTGTCCTTACACAGCGATCAATGCCGCACTTCTCAATCAGAGGTCGAGTTGTCGCGGGGCACCGAGCGGCCAATCCCCTTCAGCCACAAACAGGGCGAGAAACACTAATGAGCCATACCCGGTGCCCCTGGGTGATGGCGAGCATACAAAGCCCACCAAACACACACCAAACAACGTAAGGAACACCATGAGTGAATCAGACGGCATCGACGACGTACTCGACAACGGCCTGCGGCAATCCCTGATGCTTGCCGCCCGCGTCGGGGAGACCCTGGCACGGCGCCGGCAGGAGTTCCTCCGCGAACGGGAACACCAGGACACCCAGGGAGCGCACGAAGCTCACGCCCGCTACACCGCGGAGCGTGCGCAGATGCAGGGCGCACTCGCGCCAGTCCACGACGTCAAATGGTGGCAGCAAGCACAACCCGCAGATATCACCAACGCCTACCTGCTGAGCGAGGCCTGGAAGGACCACGACCCCGCCGCCCTGACCGCAGCCGACCGGATTCGCCACGAGGTGTACACCAGGTACGGGATCGACACGCACGAGGTCGGCGCAGACGACGCCTACCTGCAATCCGGCATCGAAACGGTCGCCGTCGAACAGGCCCGCCTCAACGCCGCCCGGGAACATGAGAAAGCCGTGGCGCTGATCGCTGCAGCCCAGGCAGAAGAACTCCGGGCCCGGGCACAGAGGCTCGCGCCGGCCATGGAAAGGCATCAGGTCCCCGTCGAATACCTGAGCAACGAGGCCCTGGCGGCAGCGCTCCAGCAGTCCCAGGACGCCAGAACCCCGGAGGCCGTCGAAGCCGCCGACGCGGACGTGAAGGAACGGCTGTACCTGATCGGCAAAGACGGCATCAATGGCCCCACCATCGACCAGCTCCGCGACGAAACCACAGCCGCCGTGAATGGAGCCGGAGACGACCACTTCAAAGACCCTGCATTCGTGAAAGCCGCCCAGGAGATGCATGAAGCCAAGCTCCTCGCCGAAGCCGGCTTCACCGGCGCAGGTCAGGAGTCCGTGGAGCAGCGGTATGAGCGGGCCGAACGGGAGCTCTTCGCCCGTATCGAAGGCCTCGGCCGTGAAATCGAGGACCGCGTCAGCGGCAACGACAACGAGCGCCTCACAGATCAGGGCCTGAAGGCAGAAACAGCCTCAGCCGCAGGGTACGGTTCCGCCGAACACCACGAAGATTTCGCCGCAACCCTGAGGACCAGCGGTGCGACAGAAACGCAGATCCGCGGCCGCCTCACCGCAGCACGCAGCGAAGGCACACACCCCAACGCAGCCGTCACAGCCGGCCTAGGGGTTGCGAAGGCCAGGAAGAGCCGTCCAGGCAAATCCTTGGGTGCCGAACGTGGCAAAAGCGGCCTCAGCAGATAAACGAAATGAAGGTACGCGAAGGCGGCGGGTGTACCGCGGGCCGGCAAGCTACCCAAGATTGACCGCCAAGCCTATTCGCGGCTGTCGCGGTTCAGCGCCGGCCTGCAAGGAAGATTACCTTGAAACAAAAACCCGGAGAGGCCGACTTCCATCAGAACTCAGGCCGGGGGAGTGATGATGAGGTCATTGCAGAGGCCCTGCAGTTGCTGGCCGACTTCGACAACACGCCGCTGCTGGATATGACCCCGCTGTTCTACCAGCACGGGTACGAAGAGTTACGGATGATCACCCGTGACCTGCTCCGGATTCTGGGGCATGACCCTGACGCTCAGAATCCACGGTAATTGTGGGCGTCGAACCAGAAAACACTAACCCGCCACATCTTTATCTGCACTCGAGCCCATAGAGCGAGAGAACATAGTTGAGATCAGCATCGTTCCGATGGATCTCCGCTTCGGCTTGGACCTGCACCGGGTCGGGACCGAGCCGGTCATCCTGCCGCCGCAGCCAATAAGCCCAACACAGTCCCCCACCGTATTTAGAGTGCGCGCGGACGCCGGCAGCGTAGTTCCCGTCATCCAGGACTTGCTCACGGAGCCATTCAGCAATGGCCGTGGTTGCTTCGCGGTCATCTCCGGCCAGGGTGCCAAGGGTGACAGTGCCAATGCCAAAGGACTCGTCAAGCTGTTGCCCGAGGTGACGGTTCAGAGCTGCGATCGACTCGGCTGCCGTCAGATCGACCCACCTGATCGGCTCGCTGATCCGCAGCGTGTACATAAGACGCCCGTCCCGCCAGTTTGCCGGAAGCCAGCCAGGAATCATGTTCCCGTTCCTGGTCCAGTCATCCTGAATCATCTTCTGAGCCACCTCAACGGGGAGGCCGAACTGCCGAGCGGCGAACGCCACCGCGTCGCGGAAGTCCTTACCCACCCGGGCCATCGCCAGCGTCTCCGCATACGCGGTGCGTCGATCCCCGGCCAGGTACACGGTCGAACCTGGGGTGTCGAAGCGCGACCAGGACGACCGATCCACCGCTCCCGCACTTCGCGGCAGCGGATTCACAGGTCCGTATGATGACTTGGCGATCCGGTATCCAGTAATCGGCCCTTCCACGTAGGCCAGGCCGGTACTGGAACAGACTCCGGTCAACCCGCAAACCTGTCTTCAGTCATCGCAGTTGCGGCTGCCATGACTTCCTTGGCGCGCATGTCCTTGATCGCTTCGATGGGCGAGACTTCATCGAGCCACGGGTTCGCGCCGACAAACCACAGCCGGGCCACGTGTTCTCCCTCCACGCTCGACACAGCAGTCCACGCGCGGTGGGCGAGCTGCAACCGGGCTTGGGCCTCCGGTCGGGGCTCCGGTCCATCGGTGCGGGCCCACCGATAACTGATTTTAGGGTCCTTGCTGCCCGCTAATGCCGCGACCAGCGTGGCGCCGAGCGCGCTGTTGAGCTGTCGGACGATCTCCCGAATGCCCAGACGAGCCGTGCCGCTGTGGGCAGTTCCAACGTCAATCGAGATACTCATGACGGCTCACTCCTTCCGGTACCTGTCCATTCTAACGGTAAGACCACTATAAAGCCACTAAAAAAGCACTAGTTGGATAGCGACTGTCCTCACTTCTATCTGGCGCGTCTGCTGCAAGGGTCCCTCGTCAGCAGCAGTAGCGCTGGATAACCCATCGGGAACGTCCCCGACTGTGAACAGCAGAACAGATGCTTTCGGCGAAAACATAAGAGATTCGCAAGGGTGTGGCTGGGCATAGACGATATATTTATGGCCTCCCGCTAGATTGATTAACGAAAAGTCTCTTGCAGGCAGTGGCATGTCTATAGGTGGGACTTGGGCTGTATAGAGTTTCGGTATGGAACCGATCTCCACCGTTGCGGCATCCGTCTCAATAGCCAGCGGGACGTCTGCAGTTCTGCAGGCCGCTAATAAGGGTGTTCGCTCAGCCTACCGTCGGGCACGCTTGAGCGGGACGATAGACCAGGAATGGCTAACGCTAGACGCTCTCTCAGGTCAGAATGCATCGTTTACGGCTGCCGAACTTAGCGACGTCCATCTGTTCCTCGCCAGCGACGCAGTCAAACCAATTCTCGCTCTTCTTGCCCTCGGCACGGTCCTTGGCGATGCTGACGAGGTAATAGATGGTGCGCGTACGGCATTCCTCAATGAGAGCCGGCGTTGGGCCATTCAGTCCAAAACCACCTGGGCGGCCAAGAGTGATACGATTTTCGATTCCATCGTTAAGCTTTTCCATGGTGTCCTGCCCAACGCAAGCCATTCCGAGGAACTCACTGAAGAGATTGAGGCCTATTCCGATTTTATCGGAACACCCTTAAAGGGGAAGGAGAATGAGGGGGCGCACCGAACCTACGTTGGTCGTCTACTTGCTCTTACCACAGACCTGGACGCGCTAAGGCAAACTTCGACGCTGTCGGAAGAGCTAGCCGAAGCAATCCGCGCCGGTGATGGAGAACAGATAATCGGGCACGCCGAAGTCGATAGTCCCGTCACTTTTGACGATCTCTATGTGAGTCGTGACTTCATAGATGTTAGTTCTGAATCCATAGAGGACTCAGGCGGACTAGTGTCTTCCGGGATCCCTTTCCGGGTCCTGTTAATGGGTTCTCCTGGTGCAGGTAAATCAACCTTCGTCAAATTCTTGACCGCTGGCCTATCCAACCCCGAATTAAGAAGCCCTACTCTACCGAGCGTAGTTATTAAATGTCGCGAATATGCCCGGGAGGGGTTCTCGGGCTCCTTGGTCAGCTTCGCTTCCAAGCAGTTGACAGCAGATCTCCGACCGGTGTCGGATGCAGACCTGGAAGGTTTGCTGCTTACTGGGAAGATAGCAGTCATACTCGATGGCCTTGACGAAATCACGGATCTACCTCGTCGCCAAGACATGGTGAAGCGCATACATCGATTCACTTCCCAGTTTCCGACGACATCTGTACTCGTCACGACAAGAGAAGTTGGATATAACAGTGCCGCACTAAGTGCGAAGGTATTCCGAAGCGTACGTCTTCAAGAATTCAGTCTTGAACAGGTCGAAGAATACTGCCAGCGATGGTTTGCCAAGAATAGCAAGGATCATTTGGTTGAGCATTTCGTTGCAGAATCTGAGGCCGTTAGCGATCTGAGAGCAAATCCACTGCTCTTATCCTTGCTCTGTATCCTCTATCGAGACAGCGGCGCCATACCTGCCAATAGACGAGGTATCTACAGTCAATGTGCACAACTTCTGTTCCACAAGTGGGACGCACACCGACAGATAAAGCACTTCGAAGTGTTGCCCGACTACACCGACCGTCTCATGGAAGAGATCGCACGATGGATCTACACCTCACCTTCCGCTCAGACAGGTCTTGAAGAACAGATCATTGTGAAGACCATGTCCCAGTACATGGTGTCGGACCTCGGGTTCTTGCCAAGTAAGGCTGAACCTACGGCCAGGGACTTTCTTGACTTCTGTGCCGGCCGAGCTTGGCTCTTGGGGGTGACCGGCACGAGTAAACATGGAGGAAATCGAATTTTCTCCTTTACGCACAGGACATTTTACGAGTTCTTCGCCGCTGAAGCGTTCGCGCGGAATGCCGAAAATGCAACGGACATGGCAGCGCTGCTGCGGAAAGCCTACGAACGAGACAGCACTTCACTGCTCCCTGAGCTTCTCATTCAAAGCTTTGACCAGACGCGGGCGCGAGGGGCTACAAACGTGTTCATCAGTCTTTGCGACAATGGAGCGCCCCCTGCGCTTCTTCTTCGGCTGATGGACGGAGCCAACCTTGCCTCGTTCGCTCGGTCAAAGGGGTTTGCACTAATCATGCACGGCTGGAATCTCACGCTGGATTCCGAAGTCTTTACAGCCTTGCTTCAAGTAAGCGGCCCCGCCAGGGATCAATTTCAGTCAGAATACCTCCTCCCCGCTGAGAGCGTGCTTGCGCGAAGGAAGTTCCTCTACGGGTGGGCAAGTTTTCAGCTCGCCGGGTCGAGCACCCGTTTTAACAGCATGTGGTCACCAATTGTTGATGAAATGGTGCAGACATACGCTGAGGAACTCGCAGAGCTTCCAGACCCTGTCGTCATGAACTGGCTTCTTGGTACGGGTGTCCCTGCAAGAGATACTTCAGATATATGGGAGTACTTCGTTTGTTTCACTCTCTATGGATGGGCTCCTGGCATCGCCTGGTGGCTGGTTGACGGGGTTTTCAATACAGACATCCCAGTCGCGCCAAGTGCTTCCACAAAGCTCGTAGTCGAGCGCCTCGTCGATGAACTAAACGGGGGAGCGGCAATCCCGCAGTCAGTTATTGCACGGCTCCGGGGGGCCTTGGAGGACGTTCAAGCACACAGAAGGCCTTGGATCCCTCTTGATCGACCAGGTGATTTCGAAAAGACGGCGAGAACTCTGCTCGCATATATCGTTTTCGCCTTAGCGGAGGAGCGCGAGGGTGAGTCAGAACTCCTAACAGCAGTGGCACGCTGTTGGCCTGAGCTAACCACGATCCTCACAGGGCGAGCCTCATCCCAGCGACGGAGAAAGAAGCTGCGATCCCCGATCATGAGCGGCCCAGCTCTCTCGAACCTGCCTAGCCGGTTACAGGACTGGGTTAACGGAGGGACCGATCTAGTCGATTTCAGCGTCTTCGACGATGATCCATTGGGAGTTAAGTATCGGCATATTCCTCCTGTGAATTTCGACGCCCAATTCGGCTTGGGTCCTCGAAGGCCGCAAGTCCCGTCGCCGGCGGCAGGAGATAGAACTCCGCCACGACCTTAGTGCCGGCTCAAAAATCTAAACAAGGCGCCATGTTCGCCGGGGTACGTGAGCGAACCACTTTTAAGGCGATCGGGTACGCGCAGCGATTGCTACTAGCGCAGTCTTTGAACGAGCCACTTCACATTCCCCGCGATCAGCCTTGAGCTCAAGCCGCCTGTGTTAGGGTCAGTTCTAAGAAGTTGCATCCCTTGTGTCCGGTATGTCGAGCTGCGGCCCTATTCTTACGGGCTCGGCGCGACAGTCTGACGTCAGGTTTGGGTGTACCTCATGAACCGTCCAACCAAGGGTCCACGGGAACATGGCCCGCTGGCCGCCCGTCGGGATGAAGGAGCCGCCCGTACACCTTGACCTGATTAAGGACATACCGGCGGTCAGCAACTTCGATGGCACTGTCCGCTGCATAAATTCGTTGGAGAACGTTGTGGAGGTGTTCCAAAGATCGGACGCTGACGATCAGTATCATGTTGGCGGCGCTCGTTACTTCTGCGCAGAAGCGGGTTTCCTTCCAAGCCCCTGCCAATGTGCCGAACCTTCGGGTATTGCTGTCCGGAACAGTTAGTTTCAGGAACGCCGCTGTCGGATAGCCGAAGAGCGGACGGGCGATATCGCATCGGAAGTTGATCTCTCCGGCCCTGATGAGCCGGTTTACCCGACGTTTCACCGCGTAGGCGGAAGTACCTAAGTTTTCTGCGAGGGCGACGTACGACATCCGTGCGTCACCGGCCAGCTCAAGAAAGAGTGGCCGGTCCTGGATTGACAGCAACGATTCCCGGGATGCGCTCGAGCCGGCTTTGGGGCGGACTTGTTCTGTCCGTTGGCGGGACATTATGCCCTCGCGCCACGTAACGCCTCCCAAAATGCTGCCGAAGACGTTGACACGTGAGCGAAGAATACGTGGATCCATTGGAATCGTCTGGTCGAGGGCAGCTGACAAGCGGGAGAGATCAGTTGTGAGCATGAGGGCGTAAATGCCGAAGTCACCGCTCGTCAGGGCAACCGTAATGACGTTGGGTTTTTGCGCGAGAAGTTGCGCGATTTCAAGCGCCGATCCATGGGCGCAGTCAAGTTCCAGGACCGCACCTTGGGAGGCTCCCGCCGCAACGGAAATACTGGACCACGCGAGCCCTTCCCCTGTCAAACGGTCCCAGCGGCGGGCGAGTGTCATCGGGGAAACGTCGAGGGCGCCGGCGAGGTCCTGCCACGGTGCGCGTGCGTTGAGCTGTAGAGCGTCCACCAGTTCCAGATCCAGCTCGTCGGGGCGTTTCCATTTAGTCATGAGACTCAAAATAACCCACGGAATTTCGAGATCATGCAGAGAAGAGCTTTGCCACTTCAGAAGAATGCATCCTCGCAGATGTTCGTTTCGCTCCTCCTAGACTCATCGCTAGCACCCCTGCAACAACGAACTAGGAGCATCGATGGCGATAGATTCCGTGCCACCGACCGCCGTGTCGGCTCAAGTCATGAAGGCATTACACAGCAAGGTCACGAGGCGGGTACTTCCTCTCCTGCTGATTTGTTACATCTTTGCCTACCTGGACCGAGTCAACATCGGTTTTGCCAAGCTGCAAATGTCGACGGACATCGGACTCTCTGAGGCGGCTTACGGTCTTGGCGCGGGGCTGTTCTTCCTCGGTTACGTCATCTTTGAAATTCCCAGCAATCTGTTGCTTCAAAAAATCGGGACTGGCAGATAGCGTGAGTTGGTACTCGTGTTCCGGTGAGTTGGTACTGTCGTGGTTTGTGGGTGCTGCGCTGTGGGTGAGGCGGTGCACTGGGCGCCGCCTTTTCCTATGTGAGGAGGCAGCATGGCCGATTTCAAGGCCATTATGACCTTGGCTGTTGCTGGTCGGAGCTATGACGAGATCGTCGCGGTGGCGGGGTGTTCCCGCCGTGACGTGGCCGCGGCGAAGAAGACGATTGCGGCTTACGGTTTTACCGCAGGGCAGATCGGGGCGATGTCCCCGCAGGAGATCGCCCGGTTGTTTCCGGATGGTCGTAAGAGGGTCACGGAGTTATACGAACGCCCGGATTTTGATCGGGTGCTGGCTTCGATGCGGGAGAACCGGCACTTCACTCTCCAGCAGGCCTGGAGCAGGTACTTGGTCTCGAGTGCCGCGAACGGCGGGAAGAAGTACGGGTATTCGCAGTTTTGCGCCCTGTTCGCCGAGCATGCCCGCGTGACCGATGTCGTGGCGACGCTGCACCACGAGCCGGGCCGGGCGATGCTGGTGGACTGGGCCGGGGACACCCTGGGGGTTGTGGATGCGGTCACCGGGGAGGTGACCGGGGTCTATCTGTTCGTGGCTGTGCTGCCGTATTCCGGGGCGGTGTTCTGCCATGGGTATACGGACATGACATCGGCGTCCTGGATTGCCGCCCATGTGGCGGCTTTCTCGTTCTATGGCGGGGTCCCGCAGCTGGTGGTCCCGGACAATCCGGCGACCTCGACTCACCGGCCGAAGCGGGGCGAATCGGCCCGGGTGCTCAACGCCCGGTATCAGCAGCTGGCCGAGCATTATTCGACGGGGATCGTGCCGGCCAGGGCGAAACGGCCCCGCGATAAGGCTGCGGCCGAGTCGGCGGTGAACGTGGTGAACAAGCGGGTGATCGGCTATCTGGCCGAGGAGGTCTTCACCACGGCGCAGGCCCTGAACGAGGCGATCGGGGCCCGGCTGGTGGAGATCAACGAGCGGATTCCCCGGGCCGATGGCAGCACCCGGTGGGAACGGTTCACCGCCGATGAGTCCGGCCTGCTCCAGGCGCTGCCGGCCGACGGGTTCGACTCGGTGGAATGGAAGCAGCTCAAGGTCGGACGGAATTACCACGTCAGCTGCGATTCCCAGCATTACTCGGTGCCCTACACCTACGCCGGGCAGCTGCTGCGGGTCCGGGTCACCTCCACGACAGTGACCGTCTTCGACGGGGACCAGGTCATCTGCGAGCATGTCCGGCGGCTGGGCCGGAAGGGCCAGTATTCGACCGATGTCGCGCATGCCCCTACCCGGCACCGGGGTATCGACGGGCTGTGGTCCAAGCGGTGGTTCACGGACCGCGCCCGGGGCTTCGGGCCAGCCACCGAGGCGGTCATCGCCGGGATCATCGACCGGCACACCGTGGAGGCCCAAGGGTACCTGGACTGCCAGAACATCCTGGAGTCCCTGGGCAAGCGGAACAAGGCCCGCCTGGAGGCCGCCTGCCAGGTCCTGCTCGACACCGGTCAGGGCCCAGGAACTTACAGCACGATCAAACGGATCATGGCCACCATCGACTCCGACACTAAAAAACCCAAAACAATCACACCGGCGGCGGCCACCCGCAAACCCGCCGGCGGTGCCGACCCCGGCGCAGGCATCCAGGCGGCGGTGCACGTGCGCTCGGCCGAGCACTACCGGCGCGACGGACAGGGAGGCCAGGGCTGATGTTCACCAGCGAGGACCACGAGAAATTCCGGACCCTGCGCATCGCGCACCTGGCCTTGCGGTTCGAGGAACTAATCACCGACGAGGCCAATGACGAGCTCACTCCCGAGCAGATCTTCCTCACCGCAGTGGACGACGCCCTCCACCAGCGCCGGGCCCACAGGATCGACAAGCTCATCCGGGCCGCCAGGTTCCCGATCCCGCAAGCATCGGTCGCCGAGATCAACTACCAGGAAGGACGCGGGATCACCCCGGTGCGGATGAAGCGCTACGCCGCCCACCAATGGCGCCAGGACCCCACGAACCTCCTGGTCATCTCACCAACCGGTGGAGGCAAGACCTACCTGGCCTGCGCGATCGGGATCGCCGCCTGCCAAAGCGGACACACCGTCGCCTACACCCGGATGGACGACCTCGCCCGCCGGCTGGTCATCGCCCGCGGTGACGGCATCGGCCACCAAAAGCTGCTCAACGAGCTCTCGGACGTGGACCTGCTGGTCATCGATGACTTCCTTACCGTGGGCATCGACCCCGAAGCGGCCAACGACCTCTTCGCGGTCCTGGCCAACCGGGAACACCGCCTGCCCACGCTCATCGCTTCCCAATCCGGCCCGGCCTACTGGGTCGAGGCCCTGCCGGACCGGGTGGCCGCGGACTCGATCGTGAACCGGCTGGCAAACAATGCACGCCAACTCAACCTCGGCGACGTGGACATGCGACGACTCCGCGACGATACGGCCCGAGCGCAACCGGGCCACTGGGAATAGACCCCAACCAGGACATGGTGCCGGCCCCGAGCGGACAAGCGAAGGGCCGGTACCAATTTCCCGGAACCCCAGTACCAACTACCCAGACCAGCAGTTCCAACAAAAGCTATCTGCCAGGGACCAAGAAGACGATGGTCCGCATCATGCTGCTGTGGGGAGCGACATCGGCCTCCATGCTCTTTGTCCGGAACGAGTATGCCTTCTACTTCGTTCGCTTTCTGCTGGGGGTGTTTGAGGCCGGGTTCGCCCCTGGCGCGATCTTTTACCTGACCTATTGGTACTCCACCAAGCGGATGGCAAGTGCGATGTCCATTCTGATGCTTGCCGGCCCCATCGGGTCTATGTTCGGGGGACCCGTTTCCGGATTTATCATTGAGAACGTACACGGCGCCTCCGGTCTCGCCGGCTGGCAGTGGATGTTCCTGCTCGAGGGGATCCCTTGCCTTGTCTTGGCAGGTGTCGTCTGGAAGTTCCTCGCAGACTCGCCCGCCCAGGCGGCCTGGCTCACGGCGGACGAAAAGCGCCTGATCGCCTCGGAGCTCAACGAGGATGGAGGCAGCGGCCACAGCAGCTTCGGCCGGGCCCTGCGTGATCCGTCCGTCTATCTCATGGCGATTGGATACTTCAGTCTCATCAGCGGCATCTACGCCGTCAGCTTCTGGTTACCGACCATTCTCAAGGAGAACGGGTTGCAGAGTTTGACCGAGATCGGTCTCCTCACGGCCGTTCCGTATGCCTTCGCCATCGTCTTCATGATCGCTATCGCCCGCCGCTCCGACGCTAAGGGTGAACGCACAGCCCACGCCGTTGTCCCGGGAACCTTGGCCGCGGTCGGTCTGATGATCGCTGCCTTTGTCCCGACCCAATTCGCTATCTCCTTCACAGGGATCGTCCTCGCTACAACGGGCTTATGGGTTGCCTACACCGTCTTTTGGGCGATGCCTGCCGAAAAGCTTAAGGGTTCGGCTGCCGCAGGCGGGATCGCTCTGATCAACAGCATCGGTCTTCTCGGGGGCTTCGTCAGTCCCTATGTCATTGGCCTGATCAAAGAAAGTACCGGAAGCACACAGGCCGGACTCCTGACAATGGTCGGGTTCGTGCTTGTCGGCATGACGGCGCTGCTGCTGTCGCAATCGGCTCGCTTCCAGCGCACTTAGTTTCACTCCCGACAGCCATCGTCACCGTCCTGAAAGATAACGAGACCCATGCGCATCCTTACCGCTGGATTCCTGCACGAGACAAACACGTTCGCCGAAAGACCGGCAGACCTGGAAAACTTCGAAAACGGTGAGGGGTTTCCAGCCCTTCGCACTGGCAGCGAACTGTTTGAACTGGAGAACGTCAACATCCCGCTTGGCGGCTTCCTGAAAGCGATGCGACCAGCCGGCCACGAAATCATTCCCATCATTTGGTGCGCTGCCTCGCCGTCGGCCCCCGTTACTTCCCGGGCCTTCGAAACTGTGGTGGACATGATCACGCGCGGTTGTGCGGAACACTCGCCCGATGCCGTGTACCTCGACTTGCACGGGGCCATGGTCACGGACAGGTACGACGACGGTGAGGGAGAGATCCTCCGGCGCGTTCGCGCAATCGTAGGCGATCAGTGCCCGATCGTGGTGAGTCTGGATCTGCACGCCAACATGAGTTCAGTCATGTTTGAATTCGCAGACGCAATGACGGCCTACCGCACCTACCCGCACATCGATATGGCCGAAACTGGCGTCCGATGTGCAGAGTTGATGACCCGGCTCGCCGCAGGGGAGCGGCTGGAATGTGCCTGGCAGAGGATTCCGTTCCTCATCCCAATAAATGCTGGCAGCACTTTCATGGAGCCAGCAGGGAGCATCTACCACGGACTTGGCCGTCCGGGTCTGGATGGGGATGATCTTTCCTTCGGCGCCGGTTTTCCTGCTGCAGACATCGCAGACTGTTCGCCCGTCGTGTGGGGCTACGGCCCGGATGCCGTTCGAATCGCGGAGCGGGTGGCGGAACTGGCCCATCTGGTCGAACTCCATGAGAAAGACTTCGTTCCAGAACTCTATTCACCCGATGAAGCGATCCAAACAGCGATCGACGTGGTTGCGGCGGGTCGATCACCAGTCATCATCGCCGACACCCAAGACAACCCGGGCGCAGGCGGAGAGGCGACGACCATGGGAATGCTCGAAGCGCTCCTCCGGCACAACGTGGAACGCTCCGCGATCGGAGCCATCTTTGACCCGGCCGTCGCCGCCCTTGCCCATGAGGCCGGCCTCGGCGCCGTGATCACGGCGGACTTTCCGGGGTCCTCCGCCTATGGAGACGTAGCGCTGAAGCACGAGTTCGAGGTGAAGTTTCTTTCTGACGGCCGCTGCCGATTCGACGGACCAATGATGCACGGCAACGAACTGGACCTGGGCCCGTCGGCTCTGCTGTGCAGCGGCAACGTCTCGGTCGTCGTGACGTCCCGTAAGGCGCAGATTATGGACCGAAATCAGTTCAAGATGGTGGATCTGTCGCCCGAGGAGCAGAACGTCGTCGTGGTTAAAAGCTCAGTTCACTTCCGTGGAGACTTCCAGCCCGTCGCCGGGGAAATCCTTGTCGCCGTCGCGCCCGGGCCCATGGCAGCGAACCCTGCAGATCTCCCCTGGACGAATCTGCCGGAAGGCATCCGCCTTTCACCGATGGGTGAAGAATTTTCCATGGACTTCAGCAGTACCGGAATCACACTCAAGGCGCGCTGTGCGCAAGCAGAACAGCACTGAGGAAAGGCAGGACGTGAGAGCTACGACTCCCCGTCAAGTTGAGCTCACCGACGAGCAAACGGTCCAGATGCACGATTTGTACCGCCACCTGCATGCCAATCCCGAGCTGTCCATGCAGGAACATCGAACGGCAGCACTCATCACCGACCGTCTCGTTTCGTTGGGAGCGGAGACTTTTAGCTGTGGCGGCACCGGCGTCGTCGGTGTACTCCGAAACGGCGAGGGACCCATCGTCGGTTTTCGCGCGGACATCGACGGATTGCCGATCAAGGAACAAACGGGACTCAACTATGCGAGTCGAGCTATGGGCAGGCTGCCGGACGGAACCGAGGTACCAGTCATGCATGGCTGCGGTCACGACGTACACGTTGCTGCAGCGTTGACGGCCGCCAGTTTACTGGCGAAAGCCACCGACACGTGGGCCGGAACGATCGTCTTCATCTTCCAACCGGGGGAGGAGACGGCCGCTGGCGCGCAAGCGATGGTCGATGACGGACTGTGGAACAAGGCCCCCAAGCCGGAGATAATCTACGGTCAGCATGTCATGCCAACTCTGGCAGGCACCGTAGGCATCAGCCGCGGCAGCGCTATGGCCATGGCCGATTCCTGGAAGGTCACAGTGCAAGGGCGCCAGGCGCATGGGTCCCAGCCCCAGGAAGCAATCGATCCGATCGTGCTGGCCGCCCATATGGTGGTCCGGTTACAGACCATAGTTTCGCGTGAGATAAATCCGATGCAGTCCGCCGTAGTGACGATCGGAACGTTCCACGGCGGCCTGAAGGAGAACATCATCCCGGGTACGGCAGAATTCACCGTGAATGTGCGAAGCTTTGAACAGGGTGTACGCGAGGCCGTGCTGGCATCCATCCGCCGGATCATCCGCGCCGAGGCGGAGGCCTCCGACGCGCCGGCACCCAGGATTGAGGAGCTGTACTCCTTCCCCAGCTGCTACAACGATCCAGCAGCGACAGATCAACTCATGGAGCATTTCCGCAGTGCTATCGGGGACGAAGAGGTTCACGAGATCCCGCCGATGATGGGCAGTGAGGACTTCGGTACTCTCGCCTCAGCTATCCATGCCCCCGCCGTTTACTGGATGTTGGGCGGCCACACAGCTGGGACCTTCGCGGCAGATGGCCACGTCCCCGGCAACCACTCACCGCAGTTCAGCCCCGCCATGGAGCCGACCCTCAGCACCGGAGTCCGTGCGGTAATCACCGCCATCCTGTCCAGAATCGGATGGGATGCTGAATGCGAGTCGAAGTCAGTCCGATAGAGGGAGATTTCACACATCATCCTGAGCTGGCAACAAGTGAGGGGCCGGCCGTGAACTGGTCCCTCAGACCACCCCAGTCGATCGACTCCCGCGCCCACTTGGCCTTTCGCATTACCATCTGGCCTCATGGAAATCGGACCACCGAGGGAGATCAACTCCCAACGTCCGAGGACGAACCCCGGGTTTTCAACATGCACCGTCGTTGTACTGCGCTATGAAGGCACACTACTTTCGCATGGTCTCCCTGTCCTTGCCCTGATCGTTTTTCATGAGAAAGGCTCTCCGCTGCGCGATCAACAGGGTGTCGTCCAGCGCCCGTGGAGCCTGATCTGCACGGTTTTCGGTTACCTGTTCCCTCTCCGGGGCGTTCCGTCGCCGCGGGGTTGCTGCTGCGCGGGGAGGCCCGGGGTGGGGCTCGGATACGGGTTTGGCCGGCGGGTGTCGATGTGGCACGCTGCATCATGGACCGGCTGATGTCTGTTTCCCGGTCATCGCTGGCCGACGGTGGTGCGGGATCGCTGCGTTAGAAAGCAAGTTTTGTGGTTGAGAGTCACTTGCAGGTGCCCCTGCCCGTGAAGGAGAAACATGATGGTGTGCATCTTTGGAACCCTGGCAGAGGATCCCGGTGTCAGCTTTACCGCCGGAGCCGATGTTAGGTCATTCGGAGTCGGGGATGGATTGGTTCAGGATTGATGCACGGTCACAGGAACGCGGGGTCCCGCGGCCGGCGCACCTGGGGTCGAGATGTCTGGCTCATCTGCGGTGCTCTTCTTACCACTGCCGCGGCATACGCGGCAGTGGTAACTTTTTGGGACTCGGGAGACTTCAGCTTCTTTGTTGACGGGGTGCTGGGTCTGCTGGCGGTAGTCATGCCTGCGGCAGTCGGATGGCTCGTGGTGTACCGCTTGAAGGGCCAGCGGCCGGAGATCGTCGTGGCAGCCTTTGCGCTGTCGTGCCAAGCTGCCGGGAACACCTATTACGTTGCGATCTCGGCGGCCGGTGGGAACGTATCACTTCCGTCCCCTGCGGACATCGGCTACATCGGGTTTTATCTGCTGATGTTCGCTGCTCTGGTTGTTAAGGTAAGGCACCAACTGGCGGGCATGGCAGGTCCTGTGATCCTGGACAGTATCGTCGGAGGGGTCGGGGCCGCGGCCTTTCTCGCTGTCATTTTGGACCCTGTGTTGAGCTCGGCGTTCCAGGGGCCGCATTTTGGTGCGGCGGTTCTCGGTGCAGCGTACCCCTTGATGGATTTGCTGCTTGTCGCCGCCATCATCGCCGTAGCGGCCACGGATGGAAAAAACGTGGGCCGTGGGTGGGGGCTGCTCGTCCTGGGGCTCCTCATCCATACCGGGGCCGACATCGTGCACGCCCTGTTGGACCTCAACGCTCTTTATGTCGTAGGGACGCCGCTGGATGCCGTCTGGACGCTCGGCGCGGCGCTGATCGCTTGCTGGACCGTGGTCCAGAGCCGAAGCAGCGCAGCCACCGCCAGGCGCGGCCGGGAAATCCCGGTGCAGGCTGTGCCGGCTCTTGCCACACTTGCGGCTTTGGCAGTCCTGATCCTGGCCACACAAAAGCAGGTCACGGTGCTGGCCGTGGTCCTGGCGAGCCTCACCCTGGCACTGGCAGCGCTGCCCATGATATTCCGGCAGAGGATCCGGTTGTTGGATGCGACCCGTCAAGCTCGGACGGATGAGCTGACAGGACTTCCCAACCGGCGTGCCCTGTACGGGGACCTGCCGGAACGTCTGGCAACCGCAGCGGGGCGGCCCAGCGCAGTGCTGCTGCTGGACCTGGATAAATTCAAGGAGATTAACGACGGGCTCGGCCACGACGTTGGCGACCGGCTGCTCCAGCAGGTAGCTTGGCGTCTGTCCGGTCTACTGGCGCCGGCTGATCTGCTGACGCGCATGGGCGGTGACGAGTTTGTGGTCTACGTCAGTGACTGCGCGCCTCCTGAAGCCCCGGCAGTGGCGTCGAAGCTCCGCGAAGCACTGGCAGACCCTTATGATCTGGGCGGGGTAACCGTGCAGGTCAATGCGAGCATAGGGATTTCGCTGTTTCCGGGGCAGGGAGAAGACCTGAGCCTGCTGCTGCGCAAAGCGGACATGGCAATGTACACGGCTAAGTCCACGCGCAGCGGCCACGCAGTGTATTCCGATGGGGACGTGGGACCGGGATCAAACCAGTGCCACACGTTGCAGGCACTAAACGCGGCCCTCCAAGATGACCAACTGACCCTGCATTTCCAACCAAAAATTAACCTTGCAACAGGAGAAGTCAGCAGCGCGGAAGCGCTCGTACGCTGGGAACACCCGGTCCTGGGATTGCTGCAGCCTGACGCCTTTCTAAAACGCTTTGACGAAATGGGACTGATGCCGGCCTTGACCGGCGTCGTCTTGGCGCAGGCCCTGGACCAGGCCGCTGTCTGGGCTGCCCGGGACCAGCCCATTTCCGTGGCAGTCAATCTTTCAGCCAGCTCAATTATGGACTCTAAACTGCCTGACCAGGTCGCAGCTATGACCCTGGCCCGCGGGCTGTCCCCGTCCGCGCTCATCGTCGAAATCACCGAAGACGTCCTGGTAGCCGACCGCGACCGTGCCCGCACCGTGCTTGCCGCCTTGAGGGAGATGGGCGTCCGAATCGCCGTCGACGACTTCGGCAAGGGATACAGCTCCTTGTCCTACCTGCGCGAACTACCCATCGACGAGCTCAAACTCGACAAGTCCTTCATCCTCACCATGATGGACGACGCCCGCGCTACGGCTCTGGTGGCCTCAACCATCGAACTGGCGCACAGTCTCGGCCTGGAAATGACCGCAGAGGGCGTGGAAGACGAAGAAGCGCTCCAGGCACTGACGGACTACGGCTGCGATCTGGCGCAGGGCTACCTCATGTCACGACCCATCCCTGCCGACCAAATGGAAGCCTGGCTTAGCAATCGGAACGGGCTGCCCCTTCCCGGAGGCAGCCCGCTCCAAAATGCCGGGCCTACTCAGGGGATCAGCGGCAGTATCGGTTAAGGGCGGGGAGACTTAACCGGGTCACCTAACGGCACGATTTACGCGGCAGCGGAAGTGACCGCGGAGGAACCCGCAATGCAACCTGCCTGGCCGACTGCCGTACACCAGACGGCTTTCGCGTGCATCAACTTAAATACAAGGACGTCCGGGCAGACAAACGGCGAGGCTTGAAGAGTCTCGGCCTCATCGCCGATGCGGACGCCCTTGCGGCCGGTCATCATGAGCTTCCCTGCCAAACGGTTGACCAAGGCCGGCGGTGCAACCACTACTGATGTCGGAGCGTGCCAGCGCGCAGAATGCATCCAAGACAAGCTGCCGCCCGCCAGCATCGCAGCAGTCAACAAATCTGGCATCTACTGGTTGGGCTCAGATTTTCGCTAATGATGAGCCGCTCGGATCAAACGCCCATAATGGAGAATACGTCGTCCTGATCAGGGTGGGGTCAGTGGTCGCTCAAAGAATCTCGCCGTATCCCAATAATTGAGATGCTTCACGATTTTTTGGTTACTATGTGCTTATGGAACCAGCCCTGAACCCTTTCGCACCCGGCTCCGGAGTCAAGCCGCCGGCACTTGTTGGCAGGCAACAAGAGATTGACGCCTTTGACCTGCTGGTTGCCCGCGCTAAAGCCAACGCGGCCGGCGACCGCGGGATACTGCTCACCGGTCTACGGGGTGTCGGGAAGACCGTGTTGTTGAATGAGTTCTCCGAAATGGCCCGCCGAAACGGTTGGCTCGTCGTACAGTTCGAAGCGCAGGCCGGAGAAGGTGGAGCAGAGGCCGTCCGAAAGAAACTCGCCCGCGAGCTTCAACTAGGCGTCCGCCGGCTCCGGCAAACCCCTGCCTGGTCCCATCTGCGCGAGCAGGGGCTGGGAAGCATTTCGAACATCTCGGTATCCCTCGGCCTGCAGGGACTCACCGCTGATTTGAAATTCGCGGCGGGCCGGGCGGATTCCCGCGAACTCGACATTGACCTTGAAGAAATGATCGAAGACGTCTCAGTCTCGATGCGCAAGGCCCGGGCTGGATTCGCATTGGTGATCGACGAAATGCAGGACCTCGATCCAGGGCTCCTTGGGGCCCTTCTGACCGCGCAACATGCAGCGGGACAACGTGGCTGGCCCTTCTACATTATCGGTGGGGGGCTGCCGTCCCTTCCCGGTCGACTCAGCGAGAGCCGCTCCTACGCTGAACGGCTCTTCCACTACCGGATGATCGGCAAGCTGGACGACAAGTCAGCAGCAGACGCCCTAACTGTCCCCATCGAACGGCTTGGTGCCGTCCTGAAAGGTGAACCGCTGCAGACGGTCCTTAGCGCAGCGGGCGGATACGCGTACTTCCTCCAGGCCTATGGACGCACTCTGTGGGAGGCAGCCTCCGAGAAAGAGATCACCGTGGGTGACGCTAAGCTTGCCGTTGAGCTGGGCACAGCGGATCTCGATCACGGATTCTTCGTCGCCCGCTGGCAGCGCGCCACTCAGGCCGAAAGACGCTACCTCCGTGCCATGAGCCAGGACGGCGAAGGCCCAACCGCCACAGCCGAACTCAGCGGGCGCCTCGGCAAAGATCACAGCTCACTTACCAGCCAACGCGCCCGTCTCATCGAAAAGGGCATTATCTTCGCCCCCGAACACGGCCTCGTCCAATTCACCGTCCCCGGCATGGGCGCCTTCATCACCCGCCAACAGGACTAGACCCTTCAATGCAGGCGGTGCACCTATGGGTCGGGCCGATAAGGATACTCGGTCAAGTAACCACCGAATGGTACCCAAGCCGAACACGGGTCCGGCAGCCGCCGCAGCTGGCGAGATTTCGTGGAGTCTTCTCGCCTAAAAGCCGGCCACGGCGTCAGAATAGCGTGAAATTCTGCTTCGTTGACGGTCGCTCCTGGTGCCCCTCAGATCCCACCCTGACAGTCCGAGAGGTGGGAAACTGAGGAGTTGGATCCGCCGCGGATCAGCGAAATAGCCCAAAATGTGCGGCCCGATGGTACCGCTGGGGCAGGGGCCGACCACGTCAGCTCTTTCGGCCCTACAGGTGCCTGAGAACCAGACCGGAGCGCCGCCGCCAGGCGGATCCTTCCTGGTCAGGCGCCTTGCAGTCAGGTTGGGGTGTAGTTCAAGGCTTGTATGGAATCGGGTGAAGAACCGCAGGAGCATCTTCTGCCGGCTCGTGGCCCACTCGCGGCCAGTAGCCTTGCTGCCCATGCCTGGATGGGATACGACTCCCAACGGGCTGAGTGCTGATGGAAGATTTCGTTATCGGCAAGTGCCTATAACCGGCGGCTGCCGGGGCGTAGCTTGTAGAGACAGGTGAACACCGAAGTTCCCTGTTAGGATTGCCAACTCCGAATAGGTAAGCCCTCAGTACCGCCTTGGGCGAGGTTCTTTAGTGTGCTTGATAGGCACTTTCAAGCACGGGCGGAGCTGCTTCTGGTCTGCGCCAGGGGCGCCCATTTAGCTCCCGCTCGACCGTGGCGCGATGCGCTTCACAGTGCCATGCCGAGCTCGTCCTGCATGGCCCGCGCGTTGCGGGAACAGTCCCTCAGGCTTCAGCCAACCCGTACACTGACTTCACATTGGGCACCGGGTTTGGGACCTTGTTCGATCCGGAGGACCAATCTGCGCCTACACGTCATTCTCGAGCGCCTCGTGACAGGCAACCCACGCCCTGCCGTGAAAAGGAGGTTCCAGCCCCCTAACCACACCCCCGACCTTCCGACACAAGGGCCATCAGCCCGGGGAAACGAATCCGGGGTGCCTAGCGTCGACCGCCCCGGACGGATCGGAGAAGGCTGGGATGCTGTCCGCAAAAATGGCCTTGAGAAGGTCTTTGCCCTTGGACACGACCGCACTCCCTGTTCTACATATCGTCTAGTCGGGCCTGTTTCGCATCCTGGGCGTGGAAGACGCGACGTCCAGCACAGATGGTACTGAAGAGACTTCCGCACGGGAGCATGGTTGACATTGGGCGGCTTGCATTTGTGTTTTTGGCAACCCTGCCGCCACGTTCTTCGACCGTTCGTGTCCTTGGCAGCCAGGCTTTGAAGATCACGCGCCAACCCCTCTTCGGATTTCGGCCGCCGTGGCTCTGCCGTGGGATGGTGCTGGTCATATCGTGGTCCCTCCATATAAGCCACACGGTCCCATGCCTCTTAGGGGAGGACATGATGTCGAAGGCTTACCTCGTAACGATCCAAGTGGCTGTGCAGAACGGACTCCTGTGAATAAAAGCGTCCAGGTCATTCCTGGCAACTGCGGAGGCGGATTTCACCTAAATGCCCCCCAAATAGAATGGCAAAGCCTGGGCGAGGTCGGACACTCCGAGTGCGACGCTCACCTGCAAGTGCTTTGCAACGGCGCGGCTGGTCGCGGCAATTGCCACC
This sequence comes from Pseudarthrobacter enclensis, assembly GCF_030811655.1. Lineage (GTDB taxonomy): Bacteria > Actinomycetota > Actinomycetes > Actinomycetales > Micrococcaceae > Arthrobacter > Arthrobacter enclensis_A. Next base: position 69,346 of record NZ_JAUSRE010000010.1, read on the forward strand.
TCGCTACTGCAGCTACTGCGGGGCATCCGCCGCTACACCGCCCGACCCGGTCGATGGCTGAGACGACGACAGGGCCTCCCAGCAACCTCCGGGTGGTCGGCATCCCCAGCAATCTGAAGCGTTTCTATCGTGGCAATGTGGCGTGAATTGCGCAAAGTTTGCCACTTTGGGGTGTGGAAAGGGGTTGGCCTTGACGTGGGGTTGGCCGGCGGCGGCTGCAAAGCAGAATCCTTTCATTAGATGCGGGTGGGAGTAGCGTATGACTAGGATCTCCTTGTGCGCAAGAGGCACGTTTTACCTCGCCAATACGAGCTGGACTAGCGGAAACGCCGCCAAAGAGTCAGCATCGGTTAGTTGATAAATCTGACAAGAAGCGTTTACATAGCGTCTATTTCCGCAGCCGCGGCGACGACGCCGCGGCGCACTAAATCAACAAGGGATGCACGCATGAGACATCAAATACTGCTCGACGTTGATACCGGCCGGGACGACGCTCTGGCCATCATGTTCGCGGTTCAGCACCCCGATATCGACGTTCGGGCGATCACCTGCGTCGCGGGAAACACCACTCTGGAAAATGTTGTCGGCAACACCATGAAAATTCTCGACCTGGTTGGTGCTCCGCCCATCCCAGTGGCACTCGGGGCACGGCGACCTCTCATAGAGCCGGCACGGGATGCCTCCTGGATTCACGGCGAGCACGGACTTGGAGATGTGGAGCTGCCCGTCAGCGACCGTAGTGTCGAACGGATGCATGCTGTCGAGTTGATGCGGCGTTGCCTGATGGAGGCCGAGGAGCCGCTGACCATTGTTGCCCTTGCACCCATGACGAACCTTGCATTACTGCTGCGAATGCACCCGGAAGTCTCCGACCGAATTAAGCGGGTCATCTTCATGGGCGGGTCAGCAACGATTGGCAACGCGACCGCTGTCGCGGAGTTCAACTTTTGGCATGACCCGGAGGCGGCGCACATCGTGCTCACCAGCGGTATCCCACTGACCATGTATGGGTGGGACATCCTCTGGGGGATGAGGACAAGTTCCGAGCAGATCGCAGAGCTGTGTGCCTCACCCAACCCCCTCCGTCAGACCGCCGGTCGCCTTCTCGGCTTCAAAAGCAAGGATCCCTCTGACGGGTCGGTTGTTGTCTACGATGCCATAGGCGACGCAGGCGTCCTTTGTGTCATGGTTGCGCCGGAGGCGTTCACCATCAGTCGTTGGCCAGTGCAGGTAGTGTTGTCACCTGGCGCCGCGCGCGGACAGACGCTCGTTGATCGCCGCGAGATGTCCGGAGAGGACGCTGTGCACACCCCGGCCGGTCCGATCCCCGTTATCGATGTGGTTAGTGATGTCTGCGAGTCCGAAGTTCTCGCCCTGTTCTTCGACACGCTCGGGGAGAAGTGAACCCTGCCCCGGAGCCGGGAGCCGGACGGTTTGGGGCGTCCAGATCCGCCAGGGGCCCGAATCCCCACGGCATCCTCCGCCCTCCCGCCACTTTCTGGAGAAGACTCCCCTCCGTCCTCCGGGAACATAGCGACCAAGAACCGTTTCCATTCGAAGTCGTTCGAAGCGGAACGGGCCGGCCCTCTTACCTTGATTCCGCGAGGGAACCCCGGAGAGGAAGAAGTGGGGCAGCAGTGGAAAAGTGTTGGCGACATCAAAAGCAGAAACCTTTCCAATCGCTTGCGCCTAGGCCAAATCTATGACTAGGATCACTTATGCAGGCCAGGGCAACGTCCGTCCGCCGCAAATACAGCAAGCAACTCAGCACTTCACCCAACCGATTTCAGGAAACGCGGCCTCATTGAAACCATCAGAGAAACGTTTATATCCCTCGCGGTTTTGCGGCTCACGGAGACCTGTGGCGGGAGGTCGATACCGTTGGCACGCCATGCGCCAGTGAGGGCCAGTTGGGGCCGTGCCTGCGCGGCCGGCGACCCAGCGCGGGGGAATCATTACAGCCTGTTCTATAGAAGCGACCACAGCCGAGGAGCAAAAGATGGCACTGAAATTTTGGGTGACGACCCCTTTCTTCTATCCGGACATGACTCGACCTTGGTCCGAGGTTCTGGACGGCATGATCAGGATCGTCGATGCCGCCGAGGAACTAGGGTTCGAGGGAATCACGATCAATGAGAACCAGTTCCAAAACTACGTGAGCAACCCCTCCGCGATGATGTTTGCGGCAGTCGCTGCAACGCGTACGAAGCGGCTGAGGATCGTTCCTGGCGTGGTCGTTCTGCCCGCGTACAACCCATTGTTGGTTGCGTCGGAGATGAGCCTGTTGGATCATCTCGCGCCCGGCCGGATCGGCATCGGCGTGGCGCGGGGCGGCAGCCGGTTCCAGCTCGACCGGCTTGGGGTGAAGCCGGAAGATCAACGCCCGCTCTACGAAGAAGCACTAGGGATTATCCGTCGACTGTTCACCGAGGATGATGTATCCCATGATGGGAAGTTCTTCTCGTTCCCGCCAACCACGCTGGTACCGAAGCCGGCGACCAGCCCGCATCCCGATATCTGGGTCGCGTCACAGAGCACGGACGGTGTTCGCAAGGTCGCCCAACAAGGCCTGAACCTGATCACGGCGCCGAACTACGGGAACTTCGAGCCCTACGGCGACCTTGAGGTGCTGCTGGACAGCTACAACGACGAGATCGCTAAAACCGGGCAGCCTCGGGGTGAGGTCATGGTGCTCCGGCACACCTGGGTGGGCCGCACGGAAGAGGAAGCGCTGGAGTATTTCGACGACATCGTGAACGAGTACAACCACTACATCGCCCTCGTGAAGGGCGAGGGCACGGTCGAGACGCAGGAGGACCGCCTCGCCACCCGTGACGTGGGCGAGAGCCGCGACTTTGTGACGCGAGGGAAAATGCGGCCCGTAGAACACTCCATCTCGAAGGACAATCTGTTCGAAAAGTACGCTGATCCGGTCCTAACGACCCCTGATCGAATGATCGAGCGATTCAAGACCTACGAGAAAATGGGCGTGGACCATCTCGCATGCCTGGTGGCAAACGGTATGCCCACTGATGCGGTCATCAAGAACATGGAGATGATGGCTGCCGAGGTTCTTCCTGCTTTCGAATAGTACAGCTCGCCAGATCGACATTCGGAGCTTCGACGTGCGGATGGCGGTCGGCCGCCTTTCTCGGTAGAGGCCGCGACCTTCTGTCAGCAAGAGGAGATTAAAAATTGATATACGAAATGCGCGAGTATGTCCCGATGCCGGGGCGGCTCGGAGATGTCGTCGACCTGTTCCACACCGTCGTCATACCACTTTTTGACAAGCACGAGATGGAAATCTCGCAGATGGGTTGCACCAGCCTCGGTGACAACTCCTACAACGAGTTCGTCTACACCATGCGGTTTGCCAACCTGGCCGAATTGGAGCGCAAGTGGGGGGCCTTCCTTGCTGATCCCCAATGGGCGTCAGCATTAGCGGACCGTGAAGCCAGCAGGCCCCTCTACCAGACCATCCGCAGGCGGATCATCGATTCCTCGCTCTTTGACCAGGTGCTGGACGCCTCGAAATGATCATTCACCTTTGAAAGCCCCAGTCAACAGCGGGGCAACAGATATTCGATTCAGTAACAGCTCGATCGGTAACCAAGACAATCGCTTAGCACTGCCATAACAAGCAGAGGGAGGAGAACAATTCGCCATGACGAAGCAATCGCGTAAGGCCCCCGTTGCCAATTCGGGGAAGTTCTATATTGGCGGGAAATGGGTCGATCCATCGTCAACAGCCACCATCGACGTGATCGAAGCAGCAACCGAGGAACTCTACTTCACCGTCGCCGAAGCCAGAGCAGCTGATATCGCACGAGCCGTGGAGGCAGCCCGTCGGGCCTTCGACGAAGGCCCGTGGCCGCGGATGTCGCCGGGCCGGCGCGCCGAGTACCTGCGAGCCATCGCTCAGGCCGTGGCCGAGCGGACCGATGACCTGGTCCAACTGTGGCCACGTGAGTCGGGGATCCTCGCCAGCGTGGTCCCAACAGTCATGGAAGAAATCCCCGCAGCGTTCTCCTATTATGCGGATCTCGCTGATCGATACCCCTTCGAGCAGGCAGCGCCTACCAGCTCCGGCGAAGGCTTCGGCATGATCGTCGGGGAGCCCGTGGGAGTCGTCGGAGCGATCATCCCCTGGAATACACCAATGCCACTGATCGCCTACAAGCTCGCCCCGGCGCTGCTGGCAGGATGTACCGTGATCCTCAAGGCATCACCCGAGGCGCCTGGTGCTGCATACGTGATGGCGGAGATCGCGGACCAGGTCGGTCTTCCCGAGGGCGTCGTCAACGTGCTCACCGCCGATCGGGAAGCATCCGAGACGCTCGTCCGGGATCATCGCGTGGACAAAATCTCCTTCACTGGTTCCACAGCGGTCGGAAAAATGATTGGCGGGATCATGGCCGACCGAGTGGGGCGATATTCGCTTGAGCTGGGCGGCAAGTCAGCCGCTGTCATCCTCGAGGACATGGACCTCGCCGAAGCAGCTGAAAAGCTGACTGGCGCTACTTGTTTCGTCTCTGGCCAGATCTGTGCGTCGCTGACCCGTATCGTCGTTCCGCGCCATCGGCACGATGAAATGGTTGAAGCCCTTGCCGATCGCTTCTCCCGGGTCAAGATTGGAAACCCGTTCGATACCAGCGTAGGCATGGGGCCTTTGGCCACCGAGCGACAGCGTGAACGCGTCGAAGGCTACATCGAAATAGGTAAAGCTGAGGGGGCGACCGTCGCTACTGGAGGCAAGCGGCCGAAAGACCTTACCCGGGGATGGTTCGTGGAGCCAACCGTGTTCGGAAACGTCGACAACTCATCGAAAATCGCCCAGGAAGAGATCTTCGGGCCCGTGCTCTCCGTTATCCCGGCTGCGGATGAAGACGATGCGGTCCGGATCGCCAATGACACTGTGTTCGGGCTCAACGCGGCTGTCTTCACTCACGATGCCGACAGGGCTCGAGAGGTGGGTAGGCGTCTGCGTGCCGGGACCGTGGGTCAGAACGGCAACCGGGCAGACTTCGGAATCGGGTTCGGAGGATTCAAACAATCCGGCATCGGCCGTGAGGGCGGGGTCGCAGGACTGCTCCCGTACCTGGAAAACAAAACGATGGTATTCGATGAAAAGCCCCGTTATGCCCCCGACTAAGTCCGAATCGGATCTGAAAGAAACCACCTCAAGTGAGGTTGGCGCCGCCGGATGTCTCCATGTTTTCGACATGGACGGCACCCTCCTCCGAAGTACTGCCACCATTGAGTTGGCCCGTCAGCTGGGCCAACTCGAAGGGGGGCAGGAGATCGAGAACCTTTGGTTCGAGGGGAAGATCACCGATAACGAGTTCTGGTTGCGACTACTCGACATGTGCGATGGCGCAAGCGACGCAGACCTCGACGAGGCATTTAACAACGCACCGTGGATGACGGGTATCGCGGAAACATTTGCCGATATCCGTTCCCGCGGCGAAGCCGTGATTGTGATCTCGCAGTCGCCAGCGTTCTTTGTCCGCGGACTCGAACGCTGGGGCGCGCACGAGACCTATGGCTCGGCAGTGGAACTGGGCCTCCCGCTTTCAGAGTCCGCCACCTTGCTGGCCGAGACAAAAGTCACGATCACAGAGGCAGCCCTCGCCATCCGGAACCTGAGCGTGCAGCAGTGCGTGGCCTATGGGGACTCATCGAGCGACCTCGGACTCTTCGCGACGTTGCCGCACACGGTCGCGGTGAACCCGGCTCCGGCACTGGAGGCCCTGGCATCCACGCGGTACGTGGGGACCGACATCCGCGAGGCGTACTCGCTAGGTCGCCAACTGATCGCTAGTCGAACAGAGAGTAAGTAACGTGAAGGAGTTCAAGGTAGATGAGCACGTCTAAGTCGTCAATTAAGGTTCTGTTCGTGGGAGAGTCCTGGATCAAGCACACGATCCACATGAAAGGATTCGACCCCTTCCACTCGACAGAATATGAGGAAGGAGCAGGAGTTTTCCTCGCTTGCCTGGATGACGCAGGTTACGAGGTCACTTATATCCGCGGTCATGAAATCACGCTGAAGTTCCCCCGAACGGCTGAGGAACTCAATGCGTTCGACGTTGTCGTGATCTCGGACATCGGATCGAACTCCTTCCTGCTCCCGGACGAAACCTTCCTGCGGTCTGAGGCGTCACCAAACCGGCTCGGCCTGGTAGCGGAGTTCGTACAGGGCGGCGGTGGACTGGTTATGATCGGAGGATATCTTTCCTTCAGCGGAATAGACGGCAAAGCTCGATACGGGATGAGTCCTCTCGCCGACCCTTTGCCGGTAACGATGTTGCCGTACGACGACCGCGTGGAGAGGTCGGAGGGAGTTGAGGTGGAAATCTGCGAGCCAGAACACCCGGTGCTAGGGGGCACACCGTCCACGTGGCCTCGCCTGCTCGGCTACAACCAGCTCATTGCCAAGCCCGACGCCACTGTCGTTGCACGCGTAGGTGAGGACCCTATGCTCGTTGTAGGCGAGTACGGTCGAGGCCGGGCGGTTGCATTCGCTTCCGACCTTGCTCCGCACTGGGCCCCGCGCGAGTTCCTGGACTGGCCACATTATGCGGGGCTGTGGACGTCGATTCTGTCCTGGACCGCACAGGCGCCGGCGCCTGTGCTCGCGGAACAGTCGCCAGGGTTTAGCCGGGGCTGACATGGCACAGCTAAATCAGCGGCGACCCACGATGAAGGACGTCGCAGCTCACGCCCAAGTGTCGTTGAGCACGGTCAGCTACGTGCTCAACGACACGGGACCGGTTGCACCCGCGCGTCGGAGGCGGGTACTCGACGCCGTGAAGCTCCTGGATTATGCGCCAAATGAGTCGGCACGCAAACTTAAGCGTGGTGGTCCGTCAACAATCGGGATGGTTGTGCCTGACCTGACCAACCAGTTCTTCGCTATGGTCACCAAAGGGGTGGAGGAAGCGGCCTCGTCCCGCGACGCCCTGGTCGCTCTGGTAGTGCCCACAGCGGGGAAGCTGCCCGAGGAGAAGCAAGTAGAGCTGCTGCGCAGCCAACGCGTTGATGGGGTCATCTACCTGTCCGGGACCGGTTCAATCCCCGCGGCGATCTATGATATCGCCCGATCTGGACCTGTCGTACTGGTCGATGAGCAGATCCCTGGGTCAGGGCTTCCTGCTGTCGTCTCCACTGCCCGCAAAGGGGCACGCGAGGTCGCTGCCCATGTCCTCGCACAGGGACATCGCCGGATCGCGGTGATCAGCGGTCCGCCCACCCTATGGACAGCGCAACAACGCCTAGCCGGTTACCGCGAGGCATTCGCCGGGGCCGGTATCGACCCGGACTCGGTCCCGGTCCTTGCCGGGGACTACGACCACAGTTCCGGACAAAAATTGGCTGCCCAGCTTCTCTCCGCAGACTCTCGCCCCACAGCTCTGATCTGTGCCAACGACTTGCTGGCTGTGGGAGCGATGGAATGCTGCCGGGAAATGGGATTAGCGGTGCCTACAGACGTCAGCATCATCGGATTCGATGACCTGCCGCTCTCGGTATTTCTCACGCCACGACTTACTACCGTGCGTCAGCCAGCGCATGACATGGGGTTGAAGGCGGCGTCCATGCTGTTTGATCTGCTCGAAGGCGCAGAGGTGGAGGCGATCTCGGAATTGCCAACTACCTTGCAGCTGCGAGAATCCGTCTGCCCTCCCCGGGAGGCGGTATGAAGGGCCGGCTTTTAGTCGTCGGGGCGTTGAACGTCGACCTGGTGGTAACAGCACCCAGACTGCCCACCGCCGGCGAGACCGTTGTGGGCCCCGAGTTGCGGCGTCACGGTGGAGGAAAAGGGGGCAATTCGGCTGTTGCCGCTGTGCGCTCGGGTGCTGACGTCCGGTACGTTGGCGCTGTCGGAGATGATGATCTGGGTATTAGTGCACTTGCTGAGCTGCGTGCCGAAGGGATCGACCTCACCGATGTTGTCATCAAGCCAGGCTTTGCTACCGGGGCGGCTCTTATCGTCGTAGATTCGTCCGGTGAGAACCAAATTGCCGTAGCGGCGGGTGCGAATGGGTCGGTGACACCCGAGGACGTCAGTGCCGCCGTGGCCCGAGCGAGTGCGTGGGCAGGATGCGTTCTTGTCAGCACGGAGATCTCGGCTTCGGCGGTGGCCGCGGCCGTGGAGGCCGCGACGTCGCAGGGGTGCCCTTGCGTGCTGAACCCGGCACCAGTTGAACCGGGCCTGCGCGAACTTCTCGATTTGTCGCCGATCATCACGCCGAACTCAAGCGAACTGCGCGATTTTTACCACCTGCTCGGAGAGTCCGGCGAAACTGACGTCGAGGTCATGGCGGCGAAGGTGGCAGCCCATTCCAGGGCTCCTGTGGTCGTGACAATGGGCGGGGACGGGGTGCTGGTGTGCGATCCTGATGGATTCAGCACCCGTGTGCCAGCTGGTTCCGCACGTCGCGTAGTGGACACCACCGGTGCCGGCGACACCTTCAACGGGGTGTTCGCCGCCAGCTTGGCAGCAGGGGAACCGGTCATCAGCGCGGCTCGCCGCGGCGTGGCAGCAGCCACATTGTCGGTCGAGTCCACCGGAGCACGGACCGGCATGCCCAGGCCATCGATGATCGAGGCTGCGCTGGCCGCGCGCGGATAGCGCAGAGTCCTCCTTCCCTTTGTGCGCTGCACTGCACTGAGGCGTCGACGTAATTAGAATTTTTACCCCTGTTTTTCATCAATGGTGTGAAAGTGAGGCTACAAGTGGGTCAACAAGTCGCCGAATGGTCGGCGGGCATCACGGTCAAATTGGACGGACACATAAGCCTTCAGGGGGTGATCAGGGCATGACGGCTTCACTCCAGGTTGGTTCTCAGAAGCGGTTAATGGTCTTTTCCGGGCGTTCGAACCAGCCTTTGGCGGCTGCCATCGCCAACCTGCTCGATATCGAGCTTGGCAAAGTAACTCTCAAGACGTTCTCCAGCGGGGAGGTGTACGGCCGGTTTGACGAATCGATCCGCGGCGCGGACGTGTTCATCATTCAACCCATGTGTGCGAACCCCACGACCGGTATCAACACAAATGATGCGCTCCTTGAACTGATGGTGATGGTGGACGCAGCCGTAGGTGCAAGCGCCCACCGCGTGATCGCGGTGACACCCTGGTATGGCTACTCCCGTCAGGATAAGAAGTCCGCTCCGCGTGAGCCTATCTCGGCGCGTATGGTGGCGCACGCCCTCGAAGTGACGGGCGTGGACCGTGTCTTGACGATGGATCTCCATGCTGGCCAGCTGCAAGGGTTCTTCAGTATTCCGGTCGACCACATGACAGCGCTGGGAATTTTGGGCGATTATTTCGCTGGCCTGGACGATGATCTTGTCATCGTCGCCCCCGACGCGGGACGGGTGAAGCTTAACAAGCAGTTTGCCAATCAGATCGGTGCAGGGTTGGCAATCCTGGATAAGGAACGCCCGCAACAGCAGGTAGCCGAAATCAATACCGTTATCGGTGACGTCCGCGGGAAGACCGCGATAGTCATCGACGACATCATCGACACAGCCGGGACGCTGTGCGCGGCAGGCGAAGCACTTAGTCGCGCTGGTGCACAGCGAGTGTTCGCCGCGGCTACCCACGGTGTCTTTAGTGGCGGGGCATTCGAGAACCTCGCGTCGTCGCCGTTCGAACGGGTGGTTGTTACCGATACGATCCCGCTCCGAGCTGGGGCCCCCTCCAACATCGATGTACTGTCCTGTGCACCTCTGCTCGCGGACTCGATTCGCCGAATCTTCACCAACGACTCCGTGAGCGCGGTCTTCGGCGGAAAAAACCACACCTTCTGAAGAGGATCGAAAAATGAGAGTTTTGGAGACCTTCCGGATGCTGCTCAACAATGAAATTTTTGAGATGGAGTCCAGGACATCGGACAGCCCGGCGAAGGTGTGCAGCAAGGACGTCACTCGAACTTACTGGGCCGCAGCCTACATCGAAGTGGTCACGCTGTGATCTCCGGTGATATCGCGATTGAAGGCGGTCTAGTCTGGGCAGCACCGTATGAGCACTATGAGCAAGGGCTGGTCTATATTCAGGCCGGGGTTGTGGTCTACACAGGTCCAGCTGGTGAAGGCATCGTGCCGCCGGGCACCCCTCGCCTCGACGCAACCGGTTGCACCGTACTCCCTGGCCTGATCGACGCCCACGTTCATCTGACAACCAACTCTGATCACCAGAACGTGCTTCCGAGTGACACCTTCCGGGGTCAGGTGAGCAAGCCCGGAAAGCTCCTGCACGGGCAACGGAATGCCCACCGAGCCCTCGCCGCGGGATTCACGACCCTGCGAGTGATGGGACATCGGGGTGTTGGTGAGATCGAGCTGCGGGATTTCATCGATGCTGGTCTCGTCGTCGGACCACGACTGGTGGTCGCGCCCTGGTGGATCACCATGACCAACGGCCATGGCGATTTGTTCTACCCGCCGTACACGCCGCGGAAACGGTGGGACACCGCCGACGGTGTCGAAGAGTGCCGCAAGATGGTGCGCCTCCAAGCCAAGGAGGGGGCGGACTTCATCAAAGTCATGGCCAGCGGAGGAATGTCAAAAGGCGAGCAGCCACACTGGCCGAATTACAGTGTCGCGGAGCTGAGCGCCATCGTCGATACCGCCCACGATTTGGACCTGCGCGTCGCGGCTCACGCGCTGTCTCCCGAGGGCATCCGGCGCAGCCTTGCAGCTGGCGTCGACTCCATCGAACACGGCTCGTATCTGGATGAGGAGACTGCAGCCGAGATGGCCGAACGGGGAACCTTCCTTGTCCCCACCCTGGCGTTCAATGACTGGTGCCAGCGCGAGGGAACCATTCGCGGCCTGACCGCCGCCGGAGTGGAAGACCTCCGTGAGGCCCACGACCGCACTCTCGAGTCATTCGCACTGGCGCGTGAGGCCGGGGTCAAGGTGGTCATGGGGACAGATTCCTCGGGGACCTTGTGCCCGTTCGGTGCGCACGCACGGGAACTTGAACTCTACGTAAAGCATGGCATGTCGGCAGACGAAGCTCTCGCCACCGCCACCACGACCGCAGCCTCGCTCATTGGTCGACCCGATCTGGGCTCACTGAGGGCAGGGGCTGTAGGCGACGTCGTCGTTGTCGACGGAAACGTACTCAGCGACATCAACCGCCTAGGTCACCAGCCCAACATCAGACACGTAGTGCGAGCTGGACGTGACCTAAAGGAATTTCTTCGCGCCACCTCGGAGATCACGATCTTCGCTCAGAGGAGGCGCAGCTCACTCGAATAGGCCCCCTTTAAGTACTGACGGCGTGGAGCCGGCGCGCATCCCATGAACAAAGGTCCAAACCACAAAAACAAAGGAGATTGTGAACCATGGCAATTATTGAGGCGACGTTCTTTGATAGGCGTTTCGACGACGAGGCGTTTAGAGGACAAATGGTGGAAGCCATAACCCAGGCCGTCACCTCCGTGCTCGGCGAGGCGGCCGGAGACGACACGACGGTCATCCTGCATGGCGTTGCGCCGTCCAGGTGGGGATACGGGGGAAAACTCCTGGGCTGAAGGGCTGAAGAAAGTCGTTCTGTTCGTCACCCATCAGGTCTCTCGCCTGCTGGCCATGCATACACACTTTCGATGGTCAGCAGTTAGTCGCGGTGGGCTTCTGGAAAAAATCTTTTCCGCACTTCGCGGCGGGGTGGGGTCGTGCCAGAGTACCTGGCGGGCCCCACGGCCTTTTCGGGCGCCCCTCAAGATACTGCAGGAAATTCCCTCGGCTCATTTGTGGTCATCCGAGCCGTGCGGTGGTGATCCTTTCCGGCAAGCGGTAATGGTTCGGCCCTGAGCCGGCCGGCGGCAGCGGGGAGCCATTCGCGGAGGCCAAGGACCAAGCTCACCCTGTTGCCTGCGCCCAGGCGCCAGCCGGTCGGTGCCGTAGTCGGCGCTGACCGGCCGGCGGATTCATCCGAGCCGCGTCGTGACCGGCGCATTCAGCTCTGGAATCGCTGTAGTAGTGCAACAGGGCGTGGATGTCCCAGCGTTGCCCGGAATGGAATTAGTAACCAGGGGAGTGCTGCTCCGGGTGCTGGTTCCCGCGCCGAAAAGCGGCTCCCTGGGGAATGGATGCGCCGATAGGGCGCGCTGCCCCACCTAGACGCTGCCTGTCCCTCTTGTGGACGTAAGGTCGAAATGGCCGTGATCAACGCGTCGTTCGGTTTTCCTGACGCCCGGCGGTTTTCAGGAGAACCGGGGTTGTGAAGTCGCAGCAGCCAAAAGCACGAACTCAAAGGCCAGGGGCGCGTGCGCGGCCGTCTCCAGTTGGAGGTGGGTCAGGCGCATTTTCTTGAGCATGGCCTCTCATTGGGCCATTCTCTGCTGCATCCGCAGGCGAATCACAGTAGAAAACGTGAATCGTTTCTACTTGTGATTTGGTGACACAAAAACCCCGTAAAACAGGGAAAAGACGCGAATCTGTTCCGCCTATTGACATCTGAACTCGAATCGATAATTATTTGTGTTCTGGCACACAATTTGCGCTAGATCCCCTAGAAAATTCATTGTCTGCGGACGCCGCGCCGGCTTGGCGGAGGCGTCGGTCCCAAGAAGGAACAAGGTGCAAAAACTCGCCTCAACGCTGAGCCGGGGTCCGCGTTCCATTCACAACTCATTCAACAAGGAAGGCTGTATGCATGGCTCTTAGCGGAGAATTCGACAACCTGATCTTCAACACCGACAACTACAAGCACTGCCACTACCCCCTGTACCCCCCGGGTACCGAGTACGTCTCGAGTTACATCGAGTCAAGGGGCGGCGAGTACCCTGTCACGATGTTTGTCGGGCTGCAGGCCTTCCTCCGGGAGTACTTGATGCGCCCCATCACCCTCGAGGACATCGACTACGCGGAGAAGGAGGTCCGCGAGCAGGGCATGCACTTCAACCGAGAAAACTGGCTCGGTATCCTCAATGACCACGGTGGATATCTTCCGGTCGAGATTGAGGCTGTTGCTGAGGGCACTGTGCTTCCTTCTAAGAACGTGTTGGTCCAGGTGACCAACACGGACCCAAAGTACTACTGGGCCAGCAGCTTCTTCGAGACCGCACTTCTCCGCGCTGTGTGGTATCCGGCCACGGTCGGCACGATCAGTTGGCTGGCCAAACAGGTGATCAGGACAGCGCTCGATCGCACCTCCGAACACCCGGAGCTGCTACGCCACATGCTGCACGATTACGGAGCACGGGGAGTCAGCTCGCAGCAGTCAGCAGCACTGGGCGGCCTGGCTCACCTGGTGAACTTCAGCCAGAGTGACACCACGCCGGGAATCATCGCAGCAAAGAAGTACTACAACGCCGTGGCACCATCGAACTCCTGCCCGAACTCTGAGCACGCCGGCTTCACAGCCTGGGGCCGGGACCACGAGGTCGACGCGCTGCGCAACATGCTCAACGTGCACCGCGACAGCGGTGGGGTGCTTCTCCTCACCGACACCTACGACCACGAGAACTGCGTCAAGAACATCATCGGCGGTGAGCTCCGCGAGGAAATCCGGAACTTCCCAGGAATGGTGGGAGCACGGCCGGACTCGGGCGACCCTGTGCAGGTAACCGCTGACACGACCCAGTGGCTGATGGAGGCTTTCGGCTACGAGACGAACTCCAAGGGGTTCAAGGTCCTGCCCCCCTACATCCGTGTGGTCCAAGGTGACGGCATAACGTTCGAGACCCTAAGGAATGTGTTCGCCGAGCTGGAGCGCCGCGGGTTCTCAGCCGAAAATGCCCTGTTCGGCATGGGCGGTGGCCTCCTACAGCACTGCAATCGGGACACGATGAACTTCGGGCAGAAAGCCAACGCGGTTCGGGTCAACGGAGAATGGCGTGACATCGCCAAGTCGCCTAAAGGCGCGGACTTCAAAGTCTCGAAGGCGGGGCGACTGGCCTTGGTCAAGGTGGACGGTGAGTACCAGACCGTTCCGCGCGACTCAGTGTCCAGCGAGGAGAACCTACTCAAGCCGGTATTCAGGAACGGTCGTCTGCTCAAGAAGTGGGACTTTAGTGAACTCATCGCGAACAGCGAAGCAGAGGTGCCCGAGTCCTACTACGCAGACGTAATCGCACCAATGCTCCCCGCCAGCGAAACAACCGCCAGCGAGCAGACCGAAGAGAAAGTCCTCAGCGGGGTCTCTTCGTAGCCACTCCCGGGGCCAAGTCTCCTGCCCGACCTCCACGCGACCAGGGTCTGCGGAAGTCGGGCAGGAGATTGCCCACCAGCGACACCACAAAACCAACTTTTACAAAATGGAGAAGCGACGTGTCCGCAAATCGCGAGACATCCTATCCACCGCCTTCTCTGGGACAGACTGAGGAGTGGAAGATGCCCGACTTCAAGGAACTTGTGCGCTCCGTCTGGGACGCTGCCTGGAATCATGGTGACCCCGACGCCTTGGATGCCATCGTTCATCCAGATTACGCACTGGAAAACGCGGAATCCGGAAACACCTCGGGTTTAGCTGAGCTGAAGGTGGAAGTTCGTGAGATGCGGGCCGCAATCCCCGACCTACGCACGACAGTGGACAAGATCGTCGTTGACAATGAAGACTTTGCCATTTTCTGGTCGGCAACCGGAACATTCCTTAACCCCCTGGGCGACGTTCCCCCGACCGGCCGCAGCCTGCAGACCTGTGGCTCCGTTCAAGGAGTCCTGCGTGACGGCCGAATCATCCGCGAGCGGGTAACCTGGGACCTCACCGACGATATGCTAGCCGATCTGGGGGCACCCAGGCTGCGGTCCGCATTCGAGCAGGCTCGCCCGCAGGCAGACTTCAGCGAGCCCACCATCGACGCGCTCAAGAAGTTCAACCGCAAATTTGTCACCGGAGTGACCGTTGTCACGACCACCGATTCGAGCGGCCAGCCGCGGGGGCTGACACTTAGCGCCTACACACCCGTGTCGCTGGATCCGCCGCTCGTTCTCGTATGCGTGCAGAAGACGTCCTCCACCTATCCCGCGCTGTTCGAGTCCGATCACCTCGGCATCAACATCATCGCCAACACGCAACGGGCCGTCGTCGACAAGTTTGCTACCAAGACCGATGACAAGTTCTCCGGTCTCGACTGGCATGCGGGACCGGCCGGGTCGCCGCTCATTCGCGGCTCGGCGGCGTCAATGGAGGCGGAAATTAAGGAGCGCTTTCAGGCTAAGACACATACGGTATTCATCGCCCGAGTCACCCACCTGGAAGTTTCTGACCTCGCGCCCATGCTTTATGTCTATATGTCGGGGCAGTTCTACGATGGTGCCTCGCTCAAGGAGCTCTGAAGGTTCCTGCTCCGGGCGTCGCTGCCGGCGGCGTTACATCCGGAAACATGAATCGGCGTCTGAGGTGCGGGCAGCGCCCGCAGGTGTCGATGACCGTCGACGTGATGACCGCAAGGACCAGCGGGGAAGGGCCTGTACCTGTAGGGCCTGCGGGTGGAGGATCGGCGCAGGTCGAAGCCAATGGCCGAGCGGCGGGAGCTACCTGCCGGAACATTTGGAGGACGTCCATGAAGATGCTGTCTTTCGTGCCCTGGCTTTAGCCATGCAGGGGTTCACTAACGCATGACACATGAACTTCCAGGAGTCCGTTCTGCCGGGGTGAAAACCAGCAGGACCCGTTAGCGGGCTCCCCGGACAGGTTAGGTCCGGGAGTCCGGCGTTCACAAGAATCCAGGCGGATTCGGAAAAGACCGCATCACCTCATCCATGGCCGTCTTTACAGACGACCATGAACCGGACCACCACCAAGAGAAGAACCCATGACCATTACATCCGCGTCCGGCCGGGAAGTCCGCACCAACGCCGCCGTCGCCCGGCACGAAGTGGTAGCCATTGTCCTCGAACACTACGGCCGCATCGCCTTGCTGAAAAGGAGCCAAACCGTCGGGCATGACCAGAACCTTTGGCACTGCATCACCGGATACCTTGAGCCTGGAATGTCACCCCGGCAGCAGGCACTCACGGAGCTCTACGAGGAAACCGGACTGCGACCTTGGGATCTCTTTTGTCTAGAAAGCCGCCCGCCTCTCATCCTTACAGACCACACGTCGACTCCATGGCTAGTGCACACATTCAAGGCGGTTACCTCTCGACGCCGACTACGCCTCAACGAAGAACATGTTTCCTACCGCTGGACGCGCCCTGCCAAGGTCAGCCGATTCAGCAACTGCGTCGAGTGGCTTGGCCTCGTACTCGATGCTGTCCTCGAACAGGATCAACACCAGAAAAGGGCTCTTCATGGAACCGCCGAACGAGGAAAGCCTTGACCCAAAAGACCCCGCAAGGCTTCGGTGCCTTACCCGGTGAGTCCGTCGAATTGCACTGAACAACGGTCTTTCAGGTCGGCTTCTCGCCCGATCTGTGCGTTCAGTGCTAGGTCCATGCACCTCGATGCCACTCGAGGTACTGGCAACCGGGTTCATCATGCAGGTACTGCAGACAGCACCAGATACCCTCCAGGAGGACACCATTGATAGTCATCGAAGGCATAGTCGAACAGGGTGACCAGCGAGGCAGGCTCCTTGGTTTCCCTACCGCCAACATCCCGCTCGACTCCGAAGAGGTTGATGACGGGGTCTGGGGAGCGATCGTGCGAATCGAACCGGACAGGTGGGTTCCGGCCGCAGTATCCATCGGCTGCCGCCGGACCTTTTACGCCGAGTCCGGTCAGCGCGTGTTGGAAGCCCATCTCCTTTACTTCAATGAAGAGCTCTACGGACGAAGAATCCGTGTTGAACTCGCCACGAAGCTCCGGCCGCAGCGCACCTTCGACACCACCGAGGCACTTACGGAGCAGCTGCACCAGGACGTGCAAAGGGTCCTCGAATGGTCACTAACGCACTTTCCAGCATTTCCGTCCCATAACCGCCGCGAATGCAGTGCGGTGGCCCGTCAAACATTAAGCAACGCATCTTAAGGAGCCGACTTGGCTGAAACCACGACCCTGACTATCGACCGCGAAACATCCCTGCTCGCCTCCGTGCCGACTGGCTTGTTGATCAACGGTGAGTGGGTGGAGGCGTGCGATGGCGGCACGTTCGATGTGCATGATCCCGCCACAGGGTCCGTCCTCACCACGCTCGCGTCGGCTACCAGCGAGGACGCGATCGCCGCACTGGACGCGGCCGACCGCGCCCAGGCTTCCTGGGCGCGCACCGCGCCCCGGGTGCGGTCCGAGATTCTGCGCCGCGCCTTCGACCTGGTCACTGCACGGGCCGAGGACTTCGCGCTGTTGATGACCCTGGAAATGGGCAAGCCCCTGGCCGAGGCCCGCGGCGAGGTCGCCTACGGTGCGGAGTTTCTGCGCTGGTTTGCCGAGGAAACCGTTCGGGATTACGGCCGCTACCTCACCACCCCCGAAGGCAAGAACAAGATCCTGGTCCAGCACAAACCGGTCGGGCCCTGCCTGTTGATCACCCCGTGGAACTTCCCGTTGGCCATGGTCACCCGCAAGGTCGCCCCCGCCGTCGCCGCCGGTTGCACCATGGTCCTCAAGCCCGCCAAGCTCACCCCGCTCACGGCCCAGTACTTCGCGCAGACCATGCTCGAGGCCGGCCTGCCCGCAGGGGTGCTGAACGTCGTCGCATCCTCTTCTGCCGCCGGGATTTCCGGGCCGCTATTAAAGGACTCCCGGCTGCGGAAGGTTTCCTTTACCGGATCCACCCCGGTAGGTAAGCGCCTGATGGCCGACGCGGCCCAGAACGTGCTTCGTACTTCGATGGAGCTGGGCGGGAATGCCCCCTTCATCGTGTTCGAGGACGCCGACCTCGACGCCGCCGTCGAAGGCGCCATGGCAGCGAAGATGCGGAACATGGGCGAGGCCTGCACCGCCGCCAACCGCTTCTTGGTTCACGAATCCGTCGCCCAGGAGTTCACCCGGAAGTTCGCCGCAGCCATGGGCGCCCTGACCACCGGCCGTGGCACAGACCCCGACAGCCAGGTCGGTCCACTGATCGACGGCAGTGTCCGGGACGACATCCACGCCCTCGTCACAGCCGCCGTCGACGCCGGAGCCGTCGCCGTGACCGGCGGGGCGCCAGAGAACGGTCCAGGCTACTTTTACCAGCCCACCGTCCTCGCCGACGTGCCCAACGGCGCAGCGATCCTCGGCCAGGAAATCTTCGGACCCGTCGCGCCCGTCACCACCTTCAGCACCGAAGCAGAAGCGATCAAACTCGCCAACGCTTCCGAGTACGGCCTCGCGTCCTACCTCTACAGCAAGGATTTCAACCGCCTCCTGCGCGTCGCGGAACAGATCGAATTCGGCATGGTCGGCTTCAACGCCGGCGTCATCTCCAACGCCGCAGCACCTTTCGGCGGCGTCAAGCAATCAGGCCTCGGCCGTGAAGGCGGCTCCGAAGGCATCGCCGAATACACCACCACTCAATACATCGGCATCGCCGATCCATACGCCAACACGCACACACCGCGGCCACGAAGCTAGGAAGCACCAATGCTTTGGCCATGTGCTCCATCACCCAGACCAGCGCCTTCTCCAACCAGCACCCCTCACAAATCAGGAGTTCATATGCAACGCACTGTTAAGGCGGCCACGGTCGCCATGGCGGCCTCCGCGCTGGTGCTGACCGCTTGTTCAGGCGGCACCAATTCCGCGGGCGACCCCCTACCGACGACAGCAGAGTGCCCTGAAGGTGTTACCACCCTCAAGGTACTTACCTCAGAATTCGGGTTCCCCAAGGCTGGTCAAATCGAAGATTTTGCCAAGGTGGAGCAATGCATCGAATTCGCCGTTGAGAGGGTTCCCTTCGCGCAACTTGCCGAAAAGATCTCCGTCGCCGCTTCATCAAACAACCAGCCCGACATCATCGGTTTTGACGGGCCATGGACCCAGAACTTTGCTGCCCAAGGGCTCTTGGCCCCCCTTGACGAGTACCTTCCGCAGGGTTGGAAAGATGATGTTGTGCCCGCTACCCTCACTGAGCAGTCCTACAAAGACAGGCTTTACGGGATGGGCATCCAACAGGACAGCCTAGCCCTTTACTACAACAAGGACATGACCGACGCCGCCGGCATCAAGGTGCCCACCAATTTGGACGAGGCGTGGACCTGGGAAGAGGCACGGAACGCCATGGCCAAGTGCCAGCAGGGACCGACCGGCAACCCGACTGTCTGGGGCTGGGCTCCTAACCGGTACAGCCCAGGGAACGCCTACCGTGATCTTCTCTTCCTCCGCTCCGCCGGCGATCCCACCGCGAACAAGGATTCCAGCGCCTACAAAACGTTCTATGCCATATCTAGTGACGGAAAGTCTGCTTCAGGCTGGTTGAATACCCCCGAGGCAGTGGAAGGCGCCAAGTTCTTCCAATCCCTATTCACTGGCCCGCATGCGGTCGCATCACAGACGGCGATCCCTAACTCACTGATCGACAAGCGCAGCTGCTTCGACATTGAAGTGGTGGGCATGATTGACATCTTGAACAAGGCAAAGGTCGACTTCAAGTGGGGAATTGCGCCGCTGCCTTACCTGAAGACGCCGATTGCGCACACCGGGTCTATTACGATGGGCATCCCGGCAAAGTCCAAAAACAAGGAAGCCGCCGGAAAGACCATTGTCAAGATGAGTACCGGCGACCAGCTCAAGCTCTACTCCACTAAGACCTTCGCGCAGCCGGCCCTTAAGTCCACGGCGGCAAGCGTCCCGGCCCTCAACGAATTTCCTTACAAGCTTTTCACTGACCAGATTCAGAAAATCGGCGTACCACGCCCTCCGTCTCCACACTACGTACAGTACGAGCAGTACGTAGTGGAAGCCCTTAAAGACATCGCGACAGGTGCCGACCCCCGTGGAGCACTCGACAAGGCAGTCTCGCGCATTGACCCGATCCTCAGCAGGTAGGAATGATCGCGACCATTCCCGACGCACGGACAAAAAGGACTTCCCGCCCTGGCCAGCAGACCCAGTCGGGAGGTTCCCGGTCCCGACGTCGGCGCAACGTCCGAGATGCGGCGGCCGCAGCTGGTTTCCTCGCGCCGTTCGTCATCCTTACCTTGGTCTTCCAGTACGTCCCGCTGGCCGTGCTCGCCCGAGACAGTGTCCACCAGTTCACGCTCTTCAACCCGGAAATGGCTGAGTTCGTCGGCGGACAGAACTTCGTCCGGGTCTTCTCGGACCCTGAGACAGTGCAGTCCCTGATCGTAACCGGTTGGTTTATGGTGGTATTTCTGGCCGTCGTCGTGCCGCTGGGCCTCCTGATTGCCGTGTACCTGAACGGCCGACTGCCTGCCCGGGGATTGGTACGAACCATGGTCTTCCTGCCGGTCGTCACATCCTCTGTGGTGGTAGCGACCATGTGGACGTTCATGCTTGCGCAGTCCGGGCTGATCAGCGGGCTCCTGTCCAGCGCAGGCGTGCCTCCCATCAACTTCCTCACAAACAAAGACACCGCGCTAGCCGCCATCGTCATTATGTGCGTCTGGCAACAGGTTGGACTGGCGGCGGTGCTCTTC
Source organism: Pseudarthrobacter enclensis (assembly GCF_030811655.1). Classification (GTDB taxonomy): domain Bacteria; phylum Actinomycetota; class Actinomycetes; order Actinomycetales; family Micrococcaceae; genus Arthrobacter; species Arthrobacter enclensis_A. The sequence continues at coordinate 89,823 of NZ_JAUSRE010000010.1, forward strand.
CTGGGCGGCCTCCAAGCCATCCCGGCAGACGTCCAGGAAGCGTCCGAGATTGACGGGGCCGGACCGGTCCGGAGACTGATACATGTCACTATCCCTATGCTGTCCCGGACCACCGTCCTAGTTGTGGTGATGATGACCGTCTTTTCCCTGCAGGTCTTTGCCCCCGCTTTCATCATGACGACAGGCGGTCCAGAGGGGAGCACAAATTTCGTGATGTACCACGTCTACCGGACAGCGTTCTTCCTGCAGGACCCGGGCTTCGCATCGGCGATCTCCATTGTGGTGTTGGTCTTCGCGCTGACAATCAGTCTCATCCAAATGCGGCTACTGAAGATGAAATGGAACTTCTAAGATGAAAATCCCCAAGCCTAAATACCTTTGGACGACCCTCATTCTGCTGACAGTCCTAGCTGTCTTCGCTCTGCCCTATCTTTGGATCGTTTCGTCTGGTTTCAAATATCAGACCGCCATCTTCAAGGACATGGCCCCTGTCTCGTGGACAACGTTCCTGCCGATCGGCGCCGTAATGGACAACTTCGAGCAGCTCTTCACGGAAAAGGGGGTAGGCCGGGCCCTCGCAAACTCACTTGTGGTCGCCGCGATCGACGTGATCGGGGCCCTAATCGTATGCACGCTGGCGGCATATGCCCTGACACGCATCCGGTTCCGTGGACGCGGGGTCGTCTTCGCGCTGATCCTTGCCACGTTCATGCTTCCCGTTGAGGCAATGGTGGTCCCCCTGTATCGTGTCGTCTCCGGACTCGGGATCCAAGACACCCTGTGGGCCGTGGCCCTCCCCGGCGTTGCCAGCGTATTCGGGCTTTTCCTTCTGCGGCAGACATTCGACCAGGTCCCCACCGAACTGGACGAAGCGGCCCGCATTGACGGTGCCGGTCATATCCGGGTCTTCTGGTCGGTCATTCTGCCCAACGTGCGCACCGCCCTCGCCACCCTCATCCTGATTAAGTTCCTGTTCTCCTGGAACGCCTTCCTCTGGCCGCTGGTGGCCATCCAGACTCAAGAAAACCAGGTGATCCAAGTGGCCGTGGCACACTCGGCCGCCCCGGACTACCTGCCCAACTGGGGCCTGACATTCGCAGGAACGGCCGTCGCCACAGTCCCGCTCCTAATCCTGTTCCTCTTCCTGCAGCGTTACTTCGTCCGAGGCCTCGCCACCACCGGCCTCAAGTAACCTCAGCAGACTCGAATAACCAACTGCGAGGCGTTACGCCTCAGCAAACCTAGGACAGGGTCCGGCTGAGCCTTGGGTACAAAGGCATGATCCTGACAGCTGCCCGCGCCAGCGGACGCCCGTATGGGCGCGATCCTGCGAGCATGGACTTTTCGGCGGAAGGCCGCCAGGTGCGCCTACCCTTCTGATCCGGGCAGGTGGCCTTCCCCCGGGTGGCGGGATGATCTGTTTCTCACTAAGGGCCAACCCCCAAAGGCTGGCCCAGTCCAACGACGAACACGCACGACTCGTCGAGCTCTACCGACAACGCGACATGGAAGGCATCGTCAGCCTAACCGTTGAACAGCTCAGAACTACGTTGACCACCATTGAAGAAGGACACGAACGAGGCGTTCTCTGACTCACTGCTAATTCCGAATCGGTAAAGCCTGTCGTAGCGACATCTCTTCCGTCTTGCCACCCACGCCTTCAAACTCTGAATCGGGAGCGGCTCCGTCTCAGACCGCAACCGGCACAGCGAATCAGGCCTGTTCTGATTGGAGGGGCTACCCATCTAAAGTTCGGATCACTCGCCGATAATGTTGATTCCGTAGGCAGTCATCGCGTTGGACGGGATGATGAGCAGCGGCGACCTTGCGGCCGGCCGGCCGTCCGTTACTCATTTCGCGGGCGCAACCCGAGGCGAGGTCTGCTTGGGTGTCAGAAAAATCTTGGACTCTGCCTGTCGGTGACTGTCAGGAGTGTCACGCAGACCGTTATCGGGACCCCGGCGGCAGTGGCGAGCCCCCAGCGACCTCCGTGCCTGAACAAACCATTGTCACAGCCTAAGTTCTCTAGTTTTCACAAAAGCGTTCATGCCGGCTCTTGCCCGAGGTAGTGATCTACTATCTCTCCTCCGGTGGCCATCCACACCCGATCATGGGAGGTGATGTATCGAAGGGCGCTATCCAACGCGTCGACGCGGTGGGGGACTCCGATGATGTAGGGATGTAGGCAAATGGCCATGACCCGTCCTGACGTGGAACCTTCACGGTAAAGAACATCAAATTGACGACGGATCATCGTTTCGAACTGTTCGGCGGTGCAGTTGCGGTACTCGAAGGCAAGTTTGTCATTGATTTCCATCGAGTAGTTTAGAGAAACCAATTCCGTGTCTCGCACTCGCATTCGGTAGGGTTGATCGTCGTTAACCCAGTCCGCTACATACTTGACGCCCTCCTCCACGAGGAAATCCAAGGTATTCCACGTCTCGATAAGTCCCGAACCTAGCCATCCGATAGGTTTCTTGCCTGTGAATTGTTCAATTTTTGCGAGAGAGTCGCGAATAATCCGCTGCTCCTCCGTTGGATCCACTTGGTTCAAATAGCGCGTATTGCTCTCGTTGTGACCCAGGAATTCCCATCCGAGGCGGACGGCTTCCTCCACGATTTCAGGGTATGCATCGCAGACTTCGCTGTTCAGTGCTGCCGTGGCCCGGATGCCATGTCGCTCCAACACTTCCATTACTCGCCAGATACCCACCCTGGCGCCGTAATCCCGTATCGAGAAGGCCGGAACGTTCGGAATCGTATCGCCCTTCTCAATGTGTTCGTTTAGCGCAAAGGACTCAAGATTGGGGATGACCCAGAGAGCGAGTTTTGCATTTCCGGGCCAGGTTATTTTCGCCCTCTTATTGATGGGAAGATAGGGGAAGGGACCGCTTCGGTGGCTTTCCATATCGACAAGCTCTCCTTTTGCTAATTGCACCGGGTGCGCGGTGGCTGCGGAAACATGGATCCGCAGCCACCGAGGAACGATCATCTCCCGTCCACGCTAGGACTGGGACGGCTAGGTACTCTAGTATTTCTGTGGGATTAGCACGGCTATGAATGCTGCTGCAATTGCCAGGCACACTGCCATGAAGCTGAACGACGGTAGATAGCTTCCGCCGCTGCTCCCAATAAGGATTCCGACAATGAAAGGGCTCAAAGTCGACAGGCCCTGGGAGACCAGATTCATGATTCCTGCCGCCCGGCCGATAGTGCTGTTGTTTACCGTCTGCTGCAGGAGTGTCTGGATCATCAGCATCCCCACAGCCTGGAACATCAGGGCGCCGACCAAAAAGATGATCGTGGTTGGAAGACTTGCGGTGTTGATCGCCAGGAAAACGCACCCCGCTGCTAACAGGAAGCCGGCCGCTCCGAAGGGTGCGCGCCGCATCAGCTTGTCGGAGAGATATCCGCTGCCGTAAATCGTGATCAGGGTACAGGCGTAGATCAACGAAGTGATATTTCCCATGGACTGCATAGGAACCCCGCGGGCCTGATGCAGGTAAGAGGGAAGCCAGGTAGACCAACCCCAGAAAAAGAAGTTGTTGAAAAGGAACGCCAGGGTGATCATCCAGAAGCGGTAGTCCTTGATGAACGCGTACTTCGGCCCGTCATCGGTGTCCTGACTCGTACGGGAAGTCGTATTTTCGGCCGGGCGGCCGAAATCAATGTAGGCCAGCTCCTCGTCGCTCACTGAGGGATGTTCCGCGGGTTTGTTGCGGGTGAGAAAGAAGGCCATAGGGATACAAATAAGGACCGTGGCCACCGTCAGGATGTAGAAGGACGCCCTCCAGTCGAATGCGGTGATAATTCCAGCCAGCGCGAAACCTGCGATGGCTGGGCCAATCATGGTTCCGCTGTACCAAACTGATGAAGCCCGAGCGCGTTCCTTATCCGGGAACCAGTTATAAACGAACGTGTTGCAGACGGGATACAGGACCGCCTCACCGAATCCGAGGACGACCCGCCAAACGAGGAGGCTTTCAAAACTGCTGGAGACGCCGAACATGAAGATGGCAAGGGCCCAGATGGCCATGCCGACAACAAGGCTTGTGCGGGCACCCCACTTGGTCACTAGTGCACCCCAAGCAGGCATGCCGGCGGCATAGGCCACCAGCATGGCAGTTGTCAGAAGCCCGAGCCTGCCGGGCTGACCGAGCAGAGCAGTGTCCTCAAGAAATCCCTTGTCAGCCATGACGACGCCAACGCTTATTTTGTCCATCATGCCGATGACCCATGAAATTACCAGCGTGGTGGTGATATGCGTCCACCGGATCGAGCTGGAAGTCTTGACCTGCTTCATTGCAGGTCGAGTTTCAGTACTCATTCACAATTCCCTCCATAATTACTCCTCAATCTTTGACTGCATGCTTTGGTCTTCGGTCCCAGACTCGGAAAACCATGGGCATGCCTTATACAAAAGGGGCCGCACCCCAATTCCTTGACGACGAATTTTACGACCATGAACGGGGTATGGGCCTTGGTTCCGTCCTGGCACCTAAGTTTGTCGACGGAAGGGGCAGGAAAGTCCTTGGGATTCAGCTCGAAGAACAGCTAGGACTCTTGGGGCAGCGGATTTTGCAGAAATGTTTTCCGCAGGACAAATTACGATAATGCTAAATCTAAGCTCGATAGGTGTCAACAGGCCGCGCCTAAGAATTGCCTTCTACTAGTGGCAGATTTTGTAGGGCAAAAATAACTCTTACTTAAGGTGATCCATGCTTATTTGCCAGTCATTCGCGCACCGGTTTTTATGAGGACCAAAAATGGCTTGCTCTACCTGAGCGCTGCATGTCAAAAAAGCCGCGGCTGAAACTCACAAGCCAAGTCCGTCGTAGCCCTTGGACGACTAGAATTCAAACCTTAGAGATGGGTAGAAGTAATTAGATTCTGCCATTTTCCGGTCAATAACCTCACCGCCGCACCAGCAGCTTGAGGAGTGTCTCCGAGGACAAGACGTCGGCATACTTATGATGCATATCGAATAGATTGACGCAATGATTAAGCCAAGAGCGATCAAACACGGCATCCTCTACGACGGCGACATGAAAACCATTGGAATACGCGTCGACTACCGAGGCCCGCACGCACCCAGAGGTGCTCTCTCCGATGACAATGACAGTGTCTATACCCTGTCGGACTAGCTCGGCCACGAGCTGCGTCCCGTAAAAGGCACTGGCTCTTTCCTTCTCAATTATGGCTTCGCCCGGCTTTGGGGCGCAGAGAGGGTGGAATTCGTAGGCTTCTCCTCCCCCCCGGCCTTTTCGATTAGTGGCCGACAGAGTTTTTGCCCGGCTGGCGGTGATGTGCACCACCGGCATTCCCACGGCCCTGGCATGTGACAGGACTTCAGTAATAGGCCCCAGAGCCGCATGGGCGTAGCGGCCGCAGGTGGAGGGAAACTGCTGGCACAGATCCTCAGGAGCATGAGGCCCGCCTTCAAAGACCAAATTATAAAGGTCGATGGCAAGGACGGCGGGGCGAGGGCCCACTCCCAACGGACGCTCGTAGGAAGTGTAAATCTTCCGCATTGAATCATCGGAAATATCTTCCCAGCAATGACGATCCGTCTGCCAAGGAACTGTCGAAGACAGCATCTCAACCATTCTTTCAGAGGGTTCGGCGGCATGGCCCCGAAATGGAGATACCGCGGCGGCCGCAGGGCTCGTGCCCGAGTGACCGGGCACAGCCTACATAATTTCAGATTAGGGCGGGGCGTAGATGGCACTGGTATAAAGACCGGTTGTGTCCCGATGATTTCCGGAACACAACCTGTCGGAACACCTGGGATTAGCCGGCGTAGGCCTTGGTGATGAGGTCGACATACTCCTGCGGTGAGCCCATTACGTCGTTGACGAGCTTCTGCACGTCATCACCGCTCGTGTAGTGCACGGGGCGCTTGGCGTCGGTGGCGGCTTTGACGAACGCCTCATCAGTCATGACCTTTTTGAACGCCTCGCGGATTGCCTGCAGGGTGCCTGTATCCATGCCGGGAGGGGCGGCGAGGAGGCGTCCGCTGGAGATGAGTTTCGTGTGCAGTGTCGCCAGTTCTTTCTGGTCGTCCTTCACCGCGTCAACCAGGTTTTGCACCCCATTAATCTCCTTTTCACCCGTGTTCTCACCGATGACGAGAATGGGTTTGAGGTCACCGGCGTTGATACCCGGTTGCTGGCTGCCGAGCGAGCGGGAGTGCAGGTCGACGTTGCCTTGGATGACGTTCAGGCTCGCTTCGTTGCTGGACTTGAAGCCTGTCACGACCTGGTTGTTCATGCCGAGCTGTTGGTTAAGGACGACGGCGTCAATGTACTCGTTTGAGCCTGGGCCGGTGGCTGCGAAGCGCTTGCCGCGGATGTCGTCAACGGAGGTGATGGCGGATGACTTGCTGGTCACAAGTACGTCGGGTTCCGAGCTGATCTGGCCGATGTAAGTCATCTTTTTGGCGTCGTAAAGAACGCCATTGGTTTTCGCGATGGCTGCACCGAGGTGGCCAGGGCCGTTCAGCAGCACGAGGGTCTTTCCGTCCGGCTTAGCGTGCACGACCTCATTTGTGGCGAGGATACCGCCGGCACCGGGCCTGTTCTCGACGATCACTGTGGCGCCCAGCTCGTCACCTAGCTTTGGGGCGACCATGCGTGCATAGGCGTCGTAACCCCCGCCTGGATCGAAGGGGACCACCAGAGTGATGGTTTGGTTCTTGAGCTTCGCCGCAGCCTCTTGCGGGGAGGTTGACGCCCCCGCGGCGCTTGTCGACGAGCAGCCGGTGAGCGCGCCGCCGACGAGGGTGAGGGCGGCGAGCCCGAATGCGAGTTTGCGCATAGGATCAGGTCCTTTCGATTCTTTTGCACCCCAGGCGTGCGCGATTGGGGCGGTGGCAGGGGAGAGAAGGGCAGTAAGGGCAGAGGTCAGCCGAGACCGAGCAGCCCGTCCGGCAATGGCAGTTTGAGGGTGATCTCGAAAATTCCGTAAATGACGCCACCGAGCACGGCAGCGTAAATCCAGGAGAACCACCAGGATTTGGCTGCCTGATAGCGGAGATAGCCTGCGGTGAAGGCAACCACTGCGACGTAGATGCCAAAAATCACCAGCGCTATGAAGAAGCCGCCAAGCCAGCAAATGGATGTGATCCAGTCGCGCTTGGAGAGGTTCTTGAAGAACTCGTACTCCTGCTCGGCCACCGACTTTGCGGCCCCGGGGACATCGGGTTCCGGGGAGTGCGGTTTGGGTGGAAAGAACAGCACCCGTACGAGGAAGGACGCGCTGGCGATCGCCCCCATGCCGCTGACACCGAGCGGGAAGTAGGCTGCGAGGTCCCTCCAGCCCGTAGCCATAAGGAACGCCACGATAAACACCAGCAGCAGTACTGAGGTGATGATGAGGTCCGGCCTGTGCACCCGGCGCGACCGGGAGCCGCTCGCATCTGCATCTTCGGCTGGGTGAATCATTTCGGTGCTCATACGTGGCCTCCGATGGTTAGGAGCTCGCGCTTGGATGCGCGCTTTTTGCGGGCGACGCGGACCGCGGTAAACAGGATCATGGCCGCGATGATTAGTTCAACGATGATTACACCCGGCCGGCTGACCCAATTGAACTGGAACAGCGAGTAGCTGACGGTGAAGTAGCGCTCGAGGATTTCGCCCAGGACCAGGCCCAGGAGCAGCGGAATCCTGGGCCATCTGAAGCGGCTGCACAGCACTCCGATCGCGAGGAAGACGAGCATGATCCAAACATCATCAAGGGAGCTCGTGTTCGAAAACGCGCCAATCGTGAGCATCGCTACGAGGAACGGAACGAGCAATCTGCCGGTCACCGATGTGAGCTTGGCGAGTGGTCGGATCAACAGATAACCGAGGATAACGGCCGCTATGGTGCTCAGTACGATGATCCACACGAGCGAGAGCGTGACGTCGAGGTTCTTTCCCAGCATCTCCGGGCCGGGATTCAGGCCCAGAATTAGGAACGCACCCAAGAGCACGGCCATACTCGCGCCCGACGGCACACCGAAGGCGATCGTCGGGACAAGGTGACCGCCGTCTTTCGCCGTGGTCGTAGCGCCGGCGGCGATCACACCCTCGATCGAACCGTTGCCAAACTCCTCGGGCCGCTTGGAGGTCTGTCTCGCATGGCCGTAGGCGACGAACTGAGACACCGATCCCCCCAGACCAGGCAGCATGCCTAGGACGGCACCGATGGCGCTGGCACGCAACATCAGCCACCAGTGCCGGAAAGAGTCCTTCACGCCAACGAGGATGCCCCCGAGGTGCGGTGCCACGATGGTTTTGGTTTCACCGTCTTTGTCCAGCATGGATTGCAGAACCTCAGCGCCACCGAGAAGGCCCACCACCACAGGAACAATGCCGATACCCTCCCAGAGGTGCAAGCTTCCGAATGTGTACCGTTCGATGCCCAGGTTCGGGTCAATTCCGACGAGGGACAGGAGCACGCCGACGGTGGCCATGACCAAGCCCTTGTGGATGCTGCCACCGGAGAGCGACGCGATAAACGTCAAGCCCAGCACGGCTGCGGCAAACAGTTCGGGAGCGCTGATGCTCATGATCAGCGGTCGCATCACAGGTATCAACGCCATGAGGAGGATTGCGCCAAAGATCGAACCGATCGCCGAGCTCGCAAGGGACGCCCCTAGCGCCCTCCCGGCCTGGCCCTTCTTGTTGAGTGGATAGCCATCGAGCACCATAGCAGCTGCCGTCGGCTCGCCCGGGATGCCAAACAGGATCGAGGTGAAGTCCCCTGCAATGGCGGAGACAACATACATGCCCAGCAGAAGCGAGAATGCTGGCACTGGATCCATGCCAAAGGTTACGGGGATAAGCAGCGCAAGCGTCACCGCGCCGCCGAGCCCCGGGAGGATGCCGACGAGGAAGCCGATCACCACGCCGATCAAAAGCATGAGTAGCGACATCGGCGTGATGGCCTCGCCGAGCGCGCTCCAGATTGCGTCGAGCACCGGCGCTCCTTTCTGGCGTCGTTGCCAAATGTTGATAGGTCTGTGCCCGCATGCTCGAGGACAGAGGCGAATGTCACAGTGAAGATTATTTTTAGGAGCTTATGGCTATTGGTCTTGCCATGTCAATGGACTAACCAATACATTCTTAAGGGGCGATGACGCCGCTGAGAGGCCTTCGATCGCAGGTACATCGCGTGCCCGTTACGGGTCGCGGTGCCACTCCACCAAGCAATGTGCATGAAAGGTGAAAGTTTATGGATCCAAATCACGTGGGAGTCGTTGGGCTCGGTGGCATGGGCAAAGCCCTCGCCGAGAGTCTGATAGCGGCAGAACACCCAGTGGCGGTGTGGGACCGGCACACAGATCGAGTAGCGACAACGGCGATGATCGGCGCCGCTCCGTCGGTGAGCCCGCGCCAGCTGGCCGAGCAAAGCAACGTCATTTTCATAGCTCTGCCCAATCCTGCCGCAGTCCGTGAAGTGTTGTACGACGAGGAAACCGGCGTGCTTGCCGGCCTTTGTCCTGAAGCCTTAATCGTGGATATGACCACTGGAGATCCGGAACTGGCCCAGGACGTCGCCCAGCGCGTTGCGGCGCTTGGCAACGGTGCGCGCTACGTCGACGCCCCGGTATCCGGCAAGGCCCCTAACCTAACTGTCATGATCGGCGGTCAGGCCGGTGTGCTCGGGAGCGCCGAACCAATCGTGGAGGACGTGGCCGCAGCGTTGATCTACACTGGCGCGCTGGGGGACGGGTTCGCGACCAAACTCGTACACCAGCATGTAAAGTACGCGACCCACCTCGCCGTGGCCGAGGCCCTCGTCGTCGCCCAACAGGCTGGTCTTGAGCTCCCGACGGTGATCGATGCGCTCGAACGCTCCAGCGGTGTTCTCGGCGGTTTCAAGGGCGTCGCCGAGTACTACAGCGGGAACAAGCGCGCGGTAGCAAAGCACGCGCCTGCTACGACGATCGCCAAGGACATGCGTTTGGCCTCTGCCCTCGCGGATTCGATGGGTGTTACGAGCGTGACGCTGGCTGCCGCCACAGAGTTCTTCGGTGCCGCCGCGGACGGCGACTACGCCAAGCGCCCCTATCCCGAGAGCACAGAGCTTCTCACGCAGCTGCGCACGACTGCACAGGAGAACTGATGGCCTTCGACAGATCGGCACGGGAGCTGCTCGCCGAATCATGCCGAATCATCGCCCATGCAGGCTTGGCGGAGGATGTACTGGGTCACGTCAGCATGCGAACCGACGCCGGCATCGCGATCCGCTGTCGCGGGCCACAGGAGAGCGGGCTGCTGTTTACCGAACCAGAGGACATTCACGAAGTCGTGGCCCAGCACCCGCTTACGGGCGGCTACAAGGCGCCCAACGAGCTCCCGATCCATGCAGAGGTGTTGGCAGCGCGTCCTGACGTGCAGGCCGTTGTACACGCGCACGCTCCGGCAGTCATCGCAGCAGACCTTGCCGGCGTCGAACTCCGAGCCGCCGTTGGCGCCTACAATATTCCGGCTATGCGTATGGCAGCAGAAGGAATCCCGACTTATCCCCGGAGCCTCCTGATCAACACGACAGAGCTCGGGCAGGAAGTTGCATCCTCGCTTGGTGGCGCACCCGCGTTGGTTCTGCGTGGACACGGAATCGTGACAGTGGGAGCCACCGTTGAACAGGCTGTCGTCCGTGCACTGAATGTGGAGATCCTGGCGCGGATGCTCGTTGCTGCGAATGCGCTGGGAACTGTGAGCTATGAAGTCCCGGAGGCTGACATGGCGATGATGCCTGACCTGGGATCAGGGTTCAACGACGGCTTCGTCTGGAACTACCACCGCGCCCGCCTTCGCCACGCCGGACTCGCTCTGCACTGAACGTTCCCCGATCAGCACCAAATGATGCCCGCCCGGCGAGTTGCCAGGCGGGCATCGTCCTTTCGTATCGCGATTGTCGCCCATATGTGGAACTGTGCGGATCTGCCTCTTCCTGCACCCGCAGGACGGCTCAACGGACCGCTACCTTAACACCACACCAACAGCCGACGAGGACTGGACACAGAACATCCCGTGATGAGCTATGGCCCCTGGACATGAGGGTGGGGTATGCCGCCGTTCAGGGTTTATGTGGACCGAAGTATGTCGTGAGGTGGTTGGGCTTCATCTGCCTCTTTCCAACCCTCAGCAGGAAGAGAAGGCATTGCGGGCAAAAAAGTTCCCGTCCTTGGGACGGGCGCGGGGGATAGCGCCGTCCCAAGGACGGGAACGTTAATGCAGGCGTTGTCTCAGCGCCTGCCGGTTTAGAGGAATACGGAAAGGTTCTTCGCCAGCAGCACGGTCTGGTCCAGCAACAGGTAGCGGCGAACCACCTTCCATCCATCATCGGTCTTGCGAAGAGTGTCCTTGCGGCGCCCAACGAAGAAATCAGTTTCGTCGGCAACCCGGTTACGGTAAACGAGGAAGCGGCTCGACAGTTTTACCTCTGGCCAGCTAACTTCCTCGATGCGGACGTTCGTCACCAGGTGTGAGACACGGGAGACAGGCTCCTCGGCCCAGTGCACGCCCGTGGCGAGCTGCATGACCCGCAACTCGACTGTCGATTTAGGTTCATCGAACCAACAGACCTCCGAACCGGCCTTCGTCTCACCCCGTGTATCTGCGTCCGCGTATTCCACGTTCATGCGCAGCGGAACGCTGTACTGATAATCATCGGCAAGCAGATCCAGCCACTCGTTGTACCGGCGCTCGTCCAGCAGGTCTGCTTCGGTGAACAGAAATTCCGAGACCTCCTGCAGCAGCGCCCAACGGTCCGGCCCCATCGAGTAGTCCGCGCTCGACATCAGTTGTTCACCTTTCCGGCGGCGACCTCGGCTGCCGCTTCTTCCGCCTGGCGACGGATGATCGATTCAATTCGGTCGTCCGACTTCGCAATTTCGATAAGCTCATCCCACCCGAGGTTGTCGACGAACTCGGACCAACGGCGGTAGAACGCCCGCGCGTTCACTTCACCAGAAATTGCGTGGTTCGAGTGAACCGCACGATCGAGTTCCGAGAGCTGCTCAGTGCCGAGGCCCTGTTGGTAGTTGTACGGGTATCGCTGGGCAACAACGCCCTTTGACGCCTGGGTAGCGTAATCCCAGTTCTCCATGTCGTCCTGCTCGGTCATGCCGGCAGGACCTCCATAACGCATGTAGTACTGGCGCAACCACTCACGCACATGCTCGGGGGCCTTCTTGTCGGTCAGGAACCAGCGCCACACCTCGGTCTCGGTGGGACTGATCGGGTGCGCGACGAGAATGCTCCGGGGGAAACCAGCCGCGAACGACATGTTCGGGAACATTGTCGCCGGCCCCCGGCCGCCCAGGCGCCGGCCCTCGGCGTCCAGACGTTCCTTTCGCGTCGCCCACGCCTGATCGAAGTACTCGTTCATCTCCGGTTCGACGAATTCCGGGTAGGCGATCTCATAGGCGAGGTTGTCGCTGGCTCCGTGCCCGTTACGGAAGGAGGTCTTCATTCGGCCCGTCGAGTGGCCGCCTTGGTCCTGACGTTCACCGTGGCGACGCTTGCCTCGCCCACCTGGACCGATGCCAATGGCCTCAACGGAAGCATGAGTGGAGGCACCATGGTAGGTGTCGCCGAGGAAGTTTTCAGACACGAATTTCCAATTCGACTTGATGCGCCACTTGAGGACGCCGTGGAATACCTCCGTGTCACCGGGGGTGCCATCGAAGGCGTCAGCAAGGTTGTCCAGCCACCAGTGGAAGTCGCCGACGTAGTCCAGGAAGTCCTCAGCGTTCTCATCCCAGTTCGCAAAGACGAGGCCCTTGTAGTTGTAGACCTTGGGGCAGCGCACAAGGCCCCAGTCCTGCTTCTCGAGCTTGCCGCTGTAGGCCGCCTTCATGTGCGGGACGCCGAAGAGGTCGCCGGGGACGTTGACCAAACTGCCGTCCATGGAGTATGACCATGCGTGATAGGGGCAGGTGAACTGCATGGTGTTGCCCTCGTCATAACGGCACACCTTCATGCCGCGGTGGCGGCACGAGTTCAACAGCACGTAGACTCCGCCGTCCACATCCCGTGTGAGCAGGACCGGGTCGCTGCCCATCCACGACGAGAAGTAGTCGCCCGGGTTGGGAATCTGCGTGGCATGGCCCACGAACAACCAGGAACGGGGGAACAGGTTCTTCATTTCCAGATCGAAGATCTCCTGGTTGAAGAAGACCTCACGGCTGATTTGGCCTGTTTCCAGGTCGACCAGACTGCGTGCGCGGTGCGGGTCCACAGCCTGTAGGGTGGGAGTGTTGCATGTTTCCGACGTGGGACACGTTTCGGAGCTGGGGCAAATGTTTGTGGTCATCGTGAGACCTCGCTTTCGTGTGGAAGGGGAAGGGACGGGCGGCTTCAGCCCACAGAGGCAAGGCGTGCCCCAGCGGCAAGCTTCTCGAGCTCGACAAGCATCTCGGCCGTCGTTGGTTCAAGCGGCATCAAGCGACGCGCGGCGACCATGCCCCGAGGCCAGCCAAAGGTGACGACCGCGCCGCAACCGTCGTCATCGCCGTGGGTGTAGATCGCGACCCGACGCGGAGCGGGGCCATCCAGCGTCAGGAGATCGACGTGGGCGTCCGGATCCGGATGCCCAGCGACCTGGATCTTCTCTCCGAACTGGTCAGACCAGAAGTATGGGGCCTCCCGGTATCCGACTGGGTTCTCAGGGTGCAGGAGGTTGTGGGCGACGACGCTCGCCTGGTCGGCTGCGTTTGTCCAGTGCCCTACGCGTCGGGGTTTGGCGGAATGGACGTCGTAGAAGTGCGCGACGTCCCCCAGTGCGTAGACCCCGGCAGCGCCGAATGCCCGGCACCGGGCATCGGTGATTACGCCAGCGTCGATACGGATGCCCGAGCCATGCAACCATGCCGTGTTGGGTTCTGATCCGATGCCGGCGACAAGGACGTCAGCCTGGATCTGTTCCCCGTTCTCGAGAGTAATTAGGGCCCCGCTTCCGTCACGTCTGATGGAGCCGATCCGCGCGTCCGTGCGCACGTCGACTCCGTGTTCGCGATGAGTGGCTGCAATATGGGCACCCACCACAGTGCCTAAGCTGCGCTCAAGCAATGTGCTGCGGCGGTCGATGATCGTGACTGTAAGGCCGAGCTCCCGGGCCACGGAGGCCGTTTCGGTGGCGATGAATCCGCCTCCGACCGCGACGACGTGCCGGCCCTCCCGGAGCTGTTCACGGACGGCATCAGCGTCCGATGCCGTTCCAATGACATGACCGATAGACTCTCCATCGTCGGCCACCAGGCGGCGAGGTGACAAGCCTGTGGCGATCACCAAGGCGTCGTAACGAATCGCCTGTCCGTCTGAGAGCCTGACCTGGTGTTCCTGCACGTCCAAACCGCTTGCGCAGGCTCGGATGACCGTAGCGTCAACCGCAGCCCAGCCGCCAGGGATCAGGTTCAGTTGCGTACGCGACCAGCTGCCGGTCAGATACTCCTTCGACAGGGGCGGGCGGTCGTACGCCTCTCCAGCCTCAGGCTCAATGACGATCAGCTCGCCGGAGAAGCCGTCGGACCGCAGTGCCTGTGCAGTGCGCGCACCCGCGACAGAACCCCCAACAATGACAATGCGCGCCGGCGGAGCCGTGGGAACAGGCACGGTCACTCGCCTTCAATCAGGACGAGTGCGTTCACCGGGCAACTGCGAATTCCCGCCTGTACGGTTGCAAGCTCCCCATCCCCGATGGAATCCCGAGTAACGACCACCAGTCCTTCGTCGTCAAGGTCGAGGTGCTCTGGGTCTATGGCTACGCAGTTGCCGTAGCTCTGGCACAGGTGTCGCTTGGCTTCGATCCGCATTGATCACTCCTGGGACGTATCTTCACGTGGCGTCGAGAAACACGACGCAAATGGTTAGACCATTTATAAGAGATCATTGTGGATGTCATCTCTGTTTGTCAAGACCGCGCCGGAGCGCTTTTACGCCTGGGCGAAACGGGCAGCGGTGCGCCCCAAATGGTCGCGCATAATGACGGTGGCGCCAGCAGTGTCACGGGCGGCAACGGCGTCCACAAAGCGGCGGTGCTCCTCAACGCCGCTGGTGTCCTGGTGAGCAGCATCGTGCAGCGATCGGAGGATTGGCTGTTGGATCGACGTGAGCAGCATGAGAACGGCTGGGTTATGCGCTGCGGCAGCAACGCGCAGGTGGAAGCTCAGGGACGTGCGGGCGTCGTAGTCACCCCGCTCGCGCTCGGTCAGGGCGCGGTCGCACAGGGCATAGAGTTCCGCGACGTCATCTTCCGTTGCACGTTCGCACACCAGCGGGACAATGCTGAGCTCGAGAAGCGTGCGTGCCTCCGTGATCTGTGCAGCCGTCAGTGCTGAAAGGGCGAGAAGGTCCCCGATGCTGTCACGCACGACATCAATCGGTGGAACCGTGACGAATGCGCCACCACTGACGCCCACCTTGATGGTCACCAACCCGTTCGTTTCAAGAATTCGCAGTGCTTCACGGACAGTGACGCGGCTCACTGCGAGCTGTTCGGACAAGTCTCGCTCCGAGGGCAAGCGGTCGCCGACGGCGATCACGCCCTCCTGGATCATGGTTCGGATCCGGTCGGCGACGGTCTGAGAGGAACGCTGGGCCTCAATCGGGGCAAACAGGTCTGTCGAGACCGTCTTCGCTGCGCGACTGGTCCTCAATGTCTTCGTGGTTGTCATCGCTGCCTTCATATGCTGTGTCTCCCCGGGGCGTCCTCCCCGCGCGTCCGAGTCTGCCCAGAATAGTCAGCGCCGGCATAGAAATGATGATACCGGCGATACCTGTAGCGATCGCCGCAGTTGGCGCCAAGAGTATGAGGCCCGCCGTGCCCAGCGGGGACGCGAGCAGAGAAACTGACCGGAATGTTCCAATTGACGCAATGGCGCGGCCCCGATCCCCTTCATCACTGGAGTCGGACGCCAACGCCGGCCCAACCGTCTGGAGAATACCGGCGCCAGCGCCAGAGATGGCGAGCCCCGCGCCCACCAGCCAGATCGGATCCGGGAAGAACGACGCGAACGCGAGACCTGCGCCCGCCGCGGTCGTGCCCACAACGTGAGCAACCGCGGGGCCCATAGCCTGGATGCGGCGGGAAAAGGCGCTACCGCCAAGTGAAGCCAGGTTGGCTACCGTCACCAGCGCGCCGGCCACGGGTACGCCATAACCTGCCGTGGTCAGTATCACTGGTAGATAAGAGTTGAGGATCCCTCGCCAGGCACCGGCGACTGCCGTCATGCTTGCGGCCATACCTACGCCTGGTTGACGCCAAATCTGCTGCGGGCGCCCAGCGCCGCTCCGGTTACGTCGCGGAAACGGGTCGAAACGGACCAGCGCTACGGCCGGGCCCAGCGCTATTGCCGCAATTGCGGCAGCCGTAAGGAGGGATACCTGCAAGGACAGCGCACCAATGAAGCCAGCGAGGACCGGTCCGATCAGCTGGCCGATACCTTGGACAATGTTCAAGCGGGAGAGTGCGGTCACGGCGGAGTCAGACGCACGCACAACATGCGTCTGACTCCCCGTCCAAAAGTAAGCGCGTGCCGCCCCTTGGAGGAGCTGGGCAAGAATAAAGGCCCACAGCGCCGTGCTGAGGCCTAGTAACAGACAGGACCCGCACAGCAACACCGTGGCTGCGACGATGAAGTGCTTCGTGGGCAGTTTGCTCATAAGGGCGCCCATCCCGAGACGCGCCACGGTCTGCGACACGGCTGAGACAGCAACAATGATCCCAATCAGCTCGATAGGATGCCCAGCTTGGGCGGCAAGAAGCGGCACGACGACAGCGCCCATCCCCTGCGCGATCGAGAACGCCATATTCGCCGATTGACTCAGAAAGTGATCGCGGCCGCCGCGTACAACGTTCTCCGTAGCCAATTACCGTTACCTCCGCTCCTAGGACAATGGTTGGTCCATTAGACATCTTCTCATGTCTATTAGGAAGGTCAGGTCCTTTACCGGATCCACCCCGGCAGGTAAGCGCCCGATGGCCGACGCGGCCCAGAACGTGCTGCGTACTTCGATGGAGCTGGGCGGGAATGCCTCCTTCATCGGCATTTGGAACTCCGCCCCCGGCCGGACCCGCGCCAACGGTCCAGACCATCCAGCGCTCCGCTCTTCGCTGTTGAGAAAAAGCTAACCAGCAAGCCCCGCGCTGCTTGCGGGACGTGCGGTTCATTGCGGAGGACATAAGGGCGTGGTCAGCCCAGACTGCCAGCTGGACCGACGCCTGCAGCCAACGCGGCAATTCGTCAGCGGTAGTTCTCGCGTGGTGTGAGCGCCCATATATGAGATTTCGTCAACCCGGGGGGAGTGGCCGCGCCCGGATTATCGACGGTTCTGCGCTGAACCCGCTTCGAATCAGCGGGAGTTTCTAAGCCGTCGAGGGCTTTTGAGTCCTGCCTGACAGAACCGGCTATCGGGGTAGGCAGAGCTACGTTGGGGACCGCGCGGGGCGGACCGGGTGGGATACTTGGGGGCGGAGGTTGGCCCCGGGGAAGGGAAAGCTTGGAGGTTATGGTGTTGGATACCGTGACTTTGCGGATTGCCTTCAGTCTGATGGCACTCGTGCTGGTGTTCTTGTTTTACTTTTCCGGCTACCGTGTCACCCGCTCCCCGTATAGCGGCTGGTGGTGCCTGGCGCTGTTGTTCTTTCTGGCCGGGTCGTCGTGTTTTCTGCTAAACGGAACGACCCATCAGGTGTGGGCGAACCCGCTTGGTAACGTGCTTTTGGTACAGGGATCGCTTGCGGTCTGGGCCGGGGCCCAGTCACTGCGGACGCGGCCGCCGTCGAAGTGGGTATCAGCCGGCATTCTGGGCGTCACCCTGTTTGCCTCCCTCATGGACCGTCCGGCCAGTAACATCTGGGCGGGCGGCCCGGTGTTCCTGACCGCGATGAGTGTAGGCATCGGGTTGGCCTCGCTGGAGTTGTGGCTTCTGGAGCCGGGATATTCACGGATGCGGATCCCTATGGCCGTGGCGGCGGCCGGGCTGGCCCTGTTCTATTTTTGCCGCTTCCTGGCCTTTGTGGTTGATGGCCAGAACGGACCTATTTTCACCGCCGCCTTTGGGTCCGCGGTGACCACCATGGGGACCATGATGGTGCTGGTGGTGGCCTCCTTCAGTATGGCCGCCCTCAGCAATGAGCAGCAGACCCGAGCCCTGCACGCAGCGGCCTCCCGCGACGGCCTCACAGGGCTGTTGAACCGGAAAGCGTTCCTGGACCTCGCTGCCGAGCAGCTTGCCGAGCACGCCTTCACCCCCAGCACCGGTGCGCTGATCCTGGCCGACCTGGACCACTTCAAGACAGTCAACGACACATCCGGGCACGCCGCGGGGGACGTGGTGCTCCAGCTTTTCGCGCAGGCCTGCACTGAAGCGGTTCGCACCAGTGACCTCGTGGGACGGTACGGTGGCGAAGAATTTGTCATCCTCCTTCCGGGAGCAACAGCGCAACGGGCGGAACTGATCGCCGAAGACATCAGCCGCCGCCTGGCCTCCCTTCCCAGCCGGGACGGGCTCCAGCTGCCCACGGCAAGTTACGGCATCTCCATTTACGATGCCGGCACGTCCGGAGCGGCCGGCCTCATCGCCGCAGCCGATCAGGCCATGTACAAGGCCAAAGCGATGGGCAGGAACCGCGCCGCCCATAGCGACGATCCACGCTAGAAGCCCATCCACTGCCGGCTCCGGACCCAGCCTCCGGCACGCTTGCGAGCAGCGATCGTGTCTTCCTTCAGCCATCACCGAAACGGGAATGGCAAGCTAGGCCTTTCCCTGATTCGCCACGGCGATTTCAACGTCGTCGGGGTTTTCGTTGACGAAGTACATGATGATCATGCCGAGGAAGGGGCCGGCGGCGAGTGTGATCAGGGCGGCCATGAAGTTATTGTTGGTCGCGGTGAAGGCGGCACCTACAGCAAGGGGGACCAAGACGCTGCCGATTTGCCATACGGCGTTTGTTATTCCTGCTGCACCGCCGAGAACGCGGCTGCTCACGAGGCGGGGTACGAGGGCGACGATGAGCGGGAGGTAGCAGTATGCCCCGAGTCCGAGCAGCGGGGCTGCGATGAAGAAGGCCAGGGCGTTGTCCAGTGTGCCGAAGACGACGAGCATCACGGCGAAGCAGCCGAGGACGACCATTGCGGGTATTCTGCGGGCGCCGTTGAACTTATCGGCGATCCAGCCGATGAGGGGCTTGCCGAAGACGCCGAGGGCTCCGTAGACAGCTACGATGCCGCCAGCGACAGTCGGGTCGATGCCGTGTCCTTTAATCATGAGGGCGTTGGACCAGGTGATAAAGCCATAGGTCCCCCAGAAGCCGCCGAATCCTGCCAGCGCGAGGAGAAACAGGTTCTTGTTGCGTCCGAGTTCGATGAGGACCGACCGGCCCTCGGAGCGGTTGGCCCTTTTGGCCACGACCGGGCCGGGCCGGAGCATGAGGTAGCAGGCGATGCCGGCCACGATGGAGATGCCGCCGAAAAGCAGGTAGGAAGCGTGCCAGGAGTAGTGCTGGATGAGATATGGGACGGCGGTGTTGGCCACAACGACTCCCAGCGAGGTTGCGGAGGTGTAGATTCCCATGGCCTTGCCGAGTTCTTCGGGGCGGAACCAGCTGGATATCAGCTTGATGCCCGCGGCGTATTCGGCTCCGGCGAAGAAACCGATGACGGCCTGGACGGCGATCCCAATCCAGGCAGATGTTGTGGACCCGAAGAGAATCATGGATGCTCCGGCACCCACGAGGGATACGGAAATCAACAGGCGCCCGCCGACCTTGTCCGTCAGAAATCCGGTGCCCGCGTTCGAGACGACGTAGCCGATGTAGTAGAAAGTGGCGAACAGCCCAAGGCTCGCCAGGGGCACCCTGAGGTCGTCTCCGATAAATGTTGAGGCTGGACCCCAGGTCGAACGGTCAACGGAGGTCATGGTGAAGGCCAGCCAGCAAAGGACTAGGACCAGCCAGCGGTAGGGGCGCCTCGATGGGTCGAGATCGGTGGAGGCGCGGGCACGGTCAAGGGTAGTCATGTTTATCCCATTCTGGAGAGGCGTCGTTGCCGCGGGACATCGCGAAAACAAGATTTTGAGTGTGATGAATATAACCGCCCTCGGTAACGGAAAGCAATGCTTTTTATCCGCATCGTGTCAGGACGCGCGTAAAGCGGATGCTTTAGATGTTGAGGCCGTCCCTCAAATCCGTGATGAACTCGCTGGCCGTGTCCCTTAGGGCCGGCAGGAAGTTGTCCGTCATATCGCGGTTGGGGGTAGTGGCTTCATGGACCGAGGCGCTCATGGCGGCGACAACTTCGCCGCGGCGGTTTCGAAGCGGGACTGCAACGGCGCGTATTCCGGCTTCGAGCAGTTGGTCAACGTAACTCCAGCCTTGCTCTCGGACGGCCGCCAGTGTGACGTCGAGGTCTGACAGGCCGTTGGCCACGTCCCTGCCTGCCGAATGCCTTGCGTCTTCAATGGTGGCAGGGGGCAGAAGGGACAGGAGGACTTGGCCCATGGCCGTGCGCTCTGCTGGAACTCGGGTGCCCGGGCGGATATTGACGGTCAATGGGCTTGGTGCACTGGCCCTGGCGACATAACGCACGTCCATGCCGTCCAGGACGCCAATGGAAACCGACGCCCCGAGTTTTCGCGCTAACGCTTCCAGCCGGGGTTTGGCTACGTCTGCGAGCGAAAGCCGAGGCAGGAGTGAGTATCCCAGCTCCAGGACCAGGGGAGTCGGGGCGTAGCTCCGCCCCTGCTGTTCAAGGTAGCCAAGGGAGGTCAGGGTCAGGACGAAGCGACGCGCCGCCGAGCGCGGGAGCTGGCACTGCTCGGAGATCTGTGCCAGGTTCATCGCTCTGTGGTCCTCATCGAATGCGGTGAGAATGCGCAGGCCTCTCTCCACCGATTGAATTACATCGGATGGACGCGCCCGCGCGTGAGCGGCGGTGGCAGGCGCTGGCGCGGACCTCGCCGGCGCCGTCCCGGAAGCCGGCCAAAGGGCTGCTGTCGTTCGCTGTGCGGCAGACTGGAGCAGCGGAACGAAGTCGTCTTTCAGCACCGCGGCGTCGACGCGGGTGGCGTGGGCTGCAATGTTCAGAGCAGCGACGATCCGGCCCCTTGGGTCGCGCAGGGGAACGGCCACCGACCGGATTCCGGGGGTCAGCTCCTGGTCGGCCACCGCCCACCCGTTGGTACGCGCTTCTTCTATCCGTTGCCGCACGTAGTCCGGATCGAAACTGGGACTGGGCTCCATGGCCGACAGGTAGTCTTCGAGGTCATCCGGGGTGAGGCCGCCCAGCAAAACCCGACCGGTGGCCGTGCTGTGTGCGGCGACGCTTGTGCCAACGGTGATGTTGGCTGTGACGATCCTGTCGGCTGCCACGCGGGCGGCGTAATATACGCGGCGCTTGTGCAAGACGGTCAGGGAGGCTGTTTCCCCAACCGTCCGGACAAGTTCCTCCAGATGGGGGTGGGCTGCGTCAGGGAGTGGATTGCTGCGAAGGTAGGCGTCCCCGATCGCCAGTACCCCCGGGGCCAGCCTGTATCCCTCCGCTGCCTGGCTTGCGTACCCCAGATATTCCAAGGTCAGTGCGAATCTGCGGGCCGCAGTGCGTGTAATACCTGCAAGCGAGGCGACTTCCCCCACGGAGAGTGCCTCTTCCTGCTCGCTGAATGCCCTAAGGACCGATAGGCCGCGTTCCAGGGAATCAACATAATCCGGGCCTGTCGCCGCCAGCTCCACGGCGGTCGGCATTGATGCGTTCACATCCTCGAATCTAGACCATTACATGCGGTGAGGGTCGCCACGCTTGACGGAGGAATGAGACGCATGCAACACTCTGTCGACCGACAAGCGCGCATATGCGCGCAAAACGGATAAAACAAGGCTTAGCGAAAGGCGCATCGTGCTTACTTCAGATCAGAATGTCTTGCTGACCCAGACCGGCCCGGAAACACCCATGGGGCGCCTGTTCCGGCGGTACTGGTTCCCCGCACTCCTGGCCGAGGAACTGCCCGAGGCGGACTGCCCCCCAGTGCGCGTGCAGCTCCTGGGTGAGAAGCTCATTGCATTCCGGGACACGTCCGGCCGCCTGGGCCTGTTGGACGAGTTCTGTGCGCACCGGACTGCTTCCCTGTACTTCGGGCGGAACGAGGAAAACGGCCTCCGGTGTGCCTACCACGGGTGGAAGTATGACGTAGAGGGCAATCTGACGGACATGCCGTCCGAGCCGGAGGACTCAAAGTTCAGGTGCCGGATCAAGCAGAAGTCCTACCCCCTCGTAGAACGGGGAGGCGTGCTCTGGGCGTACATGGGCCCCGCGGACAAGATGCCCGAACTGCCGGAGCTTGAATGGGCCCTGCTCGGCGACGGACAGCGCTTCATTTCCAAGCGCCTCCAGGAAACCAACTACCTCCAGGCCATGGAGGGTGGCATCGACTCCAGCCACGTGTCCTTTGCCCACCGCTTCAACCTGGACGATGACCCCATGCACTCCGGGACGGCCGGCAATGAGTACATCAAGGCGGACACCCGCCCGAAGTTCGAGGTCGCCGAAAGCGACGGCGGGCTGCTGATCGGAGCAAGGCGCAATGCGAACGAAGAAGAGTTCTACTGGCGCATCACCCAGTGGATTATGCCCTTCTACACGATCATCCCGCCCTTCGGCACCCACAACCCCATGGGCGGGCACGCCTGGGTTCCCATCGATGACACCACCTGCTGGGCATGGTCCTGGAACTACCACCCCACCCGCGACCTGCGGGAAGACGAACTGCAGCAGATGCGAAACGGCGACGGCATCCACGCCAAATACATCCCCGGCACCTACCGGACCCTCGCCAACAAGGACAACGACTACCTCATGGACCGTCAGGCCCAGAAGCAGAAGAAGACCTTCTCCGGTATCGAAGGCATCGCCGCCCAGGACTTCTCCCTGCAGGAAAGCATGGGCGAGATCGCGGACCGCACCAAAGAGCGGTTGGGCACCTCGGATGCCGCAATCATCCTGGCGCGCCGCCGCCTGCTCGCAGCGCTGGACTCCATGGAGGACGACGTTCTACCCGGCCTGGACACCGCTGACCAGCGTGTCCGCTCGACATCGGTGCTGCTCCCCAAGGACGTCCCGTTCCATGAGGGTGCCCAGCAGGCCATCCAAGTAGTCCCCGGAACCGACTTCGTTTCCATCTAATCCGATCCGAACACATGAGGAGTTCCGCATGATTGACCACGGTTCCACGGTCGCGTCGCCGGATCCGGCCCCTGCGCTGACAGCGCCCCTTCCGTCCGCTGTCAGGGCTGCTGTTTCACTGCCTGATTCGACCACCCGGGTCCAGACGGTGGACCCGGGTCTGGCCACGGACGCCGCAGGGTGGCTCAAGGTGGAATCCTCCGCCCTGTGCGGGACCGACCTGGACCTGTACCAGCAGGGCCTGGGCCACCCCACAGTGATGGGCCACCACGTCATCGGCGAAATCGTCTCCCTCAGCCGTGTCATGCAGTGGTCGTGGGACGTCACGGTTGGCGACAGGGTGGCGCTGGAGGAGTACCTGCCCTGCGGATTGGCCACCTGTGAGGCGTGCTCAAAGCCGGATATCTACCGTTTTTGCCCGGACGCGGACCTGTGGGGCGGCCAGCGACGGGTGGGAATGCTCGGAACCCACGAAGGCTCCGGCCTACACGGCGGCAACGCTGAATACATGGAGCTGTCAACCCGGACAGTGCTGCACAAGCTGCCCCGGGACCTCGACTCAAACCTTGCTGCCTGGACGCAACCGTTCGCCAACGCCGTCGATTGGGTCATCAACATCGGTGGCGCGACCAGCGGCTCACGGGTGGCCATCATCGGGCCGGGCTACCACGGCATCGCCGCTGTCGCGGCCGCACGCGCAGCCGGCGCAGACGAGATCGTCGTACTTGGACGCAACTCACGCACGAGCCGCGACCGCCTGGAGATCGCCGAGGCCATGGGCGCCTCCATCGTCGTCAATGACGACGCCGCTGCAACGTCGCTGGCCTTGGGCCGACACGGCAAGGCCACCGGATTCGACACCATCGTCGATACCGTCGGCCTTGGTGGACCCGCACTCCAAACTACCGAACACCTCCGAAAACTGGGGCGACTGGTACTGGCCGGACTCGGAGAAACCCCCGTCGCCGAAGTGAACCTCAAGACCCTGGTGCGCGGGGCATCCGGTGTGGTTGGCGTACGTGGGCGTTCACCCCAGGCCCTCACCAGGAGCATAGAGCTTCTTGCCGCCCATGACACGGGCTTGGAACACGTGCCCAGCATCGACGTCGGACTGGAAGGCGTCGATGAACTCTTCCGGACCCTCCTGGACCGATCGGGACCCAGCAGCCCCCACGTGGTCATTCGACCTTCGCTTTGAGCAGCGACAACACAACATAAGGAAAGCCCATGACTCACCTGACGTCGCGTGCCTATTACAAGGCCCGCATCCTTCTTGTCCCGCTCGGACCGTCTGGCGCGGCGCTCGTCTCGTCAATGTTCGACGCCGGACTGCGCGAAGTCCTGATCGCTGCACCCGCAAGCCACCCGGACGGGGTGTTCGTGCGGGCAATCGACGAACCGGAAACGCACTTCGCGACCGAAACCATCAGCGACCTCGCAGCCAGCACAGACATGATGGTCTTCCTCGGATCGCGGCTCGAGGAGATTCCCGACGATTTCGTCGAGAACATGGCCACAGCCGGACGCAACCAGGGGACTCTCCTTGCAGGCGTCTTCGTTGGTCTGGGCGGCTGGAGTTCCGAACCCGGCTCGACCTCCATGAGGGTCCTCCGCCGCGAACTGGACATGCTCGTCACAGTCAGGAAAACGGACCTGGCACGTGACTTCATTGAGGTCCTCAAGGGCGGAACCAGGGAAGCCATTCCCGGCAAACTCTTCCAACACCCCATCACCGGAGCATGAACATGTCCCACGACACTTTAGACCTCGTTGTCCGAGGCCTGCGCCAGGAATCGGACAATGTCATGTCCCTCGAACTGTCCCTTCCCGACGGGGCCCCACTCCCTCACTGGGAGCCCGGCGCCCACCTGGAAGTCATCCTGCCCTCGGGCCTGGTGCGGCACTACAGCCTGTGCTCGGAGCCACGTCAACTCCAGAACTACCGTCTCGCCATTCTTCGTGAGAGCGGCGGACGCGGCGGGTCAGAGGAACTGCACTCCCAGATCCGCCTTGGTACAAAACTCAAAGCGCGCGGACCACGCAACCATTTCAAAGTAGAGGACGGCGCCACACACTACCTCCTCGTCGCAGGGGGCATCGGCATCACGCCCATCATGGCCATGGCACGGGAACTAAAGGCAGCAGGCAAAAGCACACGCCTCGTCTACTGCGGATCCAGCCGGCAAACCATGGCTTTCATCGACGAGCTCCAGGAAATCATGGGAGATTCCCTCGCGCTCTACCCAAGGGATGAGCGAGGCCGCGCCGACCTGCTCGCCGAAATCCAGAACGCGCCCGAGGGAACCTCCGTGTATGCGTGCGGACCGGAACGGCTACTGACCGACCTCCAGAGCATCACCGCCGCCACACTCGGTGCAGAGGCCTTCCATGCCGAACTGTTTGGATCCGCCACCCCACCGGCCCGCACACAGGCCGAAGATGAAACGAAGGCAGACGCACAATTCGAAATTGAGCTGCGCCAATCCGGCTGCACCTTAACCGTTCCACCAGAAAAGTCCATCCTCGACGTCGTACTCGAGGTGAACCCCTCCTTCATGTCCTCCTGCGAGGAAGGGTTCTGCGGTACCTGCGAAACCAAGGTCCTGGAAGGCGAAGTCGACCACCGAGACAGCATCCTCTCTCTAAAGGAACGCGCCAGGAACGACACCATGTTCATCTGCGTCAGCCGCTCCAAGTGCCCAAAACTAGTCCTGGACGCGTAGAGCTATTTTCGTTGCGGCGTCACTGGCTGAGGCCGGGAAGTTGACTGCGGCAGCGCTGATCGCTGCTAAACGCCCGGCCGGCCGGAATCGGTCGCGCTTCCCCCGCCAGGTCCCGACCCCTGACCCCTGATGTGGGCGTTAGCTACCGCGCCCTCCCTGGCCAAGCCCTTGATGGCTTGCGAGGGTGGGGCATCATGACGGACCTGAAGCTGTTACTGCACTCTTGGCGTCCGCGACCCACGGCGGACTTTTGTCTGTCAGGGAAACGAGCCCTGCACGGTCCGTTAAGGCGAACCGCAGGAACCCGGGGATCTCGGGCCTCGAGATGCCGAATTCACGCCCGGCTAATCAAGACAGTGCTCACGGACTTGAGACCCGCACGGGCGGCTTCGACTCCCGACAACCTGCAGGCAGTCACACATGTTTCTTGTATGCTCATCCGCCACGTCCACCTGAGGATGTAACCCGATAGCGGACCAGTTTGGGTAGGGATTGCGTTGGCCCAAGGTCTAGGAAGCCGTTACGGATCCGCCGGCAAGAAGGGTGGGAACAAGCCTGTCGGCATTTTCAGGAGATCTGCAGGTGAACCGACGTGACCTGCGTGCCGAGAGGGGAGACCCGGCACAAGCAGCCTGGGCAAATGGTTGCTCAAATGGTGGACGCAAAGGCCTCGCCAGGTTCTTCACTATGCCCACAGGAGTTGAGCTGGAGAACTCGGGTCATTGGCGTCTGTGTCTGAAAACCCTGAAGTTAGCGACGACGCTCGCTCCAGGGCGCATATCTGGTAAGAGTACTCTGCACAGCAGAGACACACTCTGGACAGCAGTAAAGTGATGTGCTTCACTGGCTCAAACACACGAGCACGATGACAAGGAGAACTGCATGTCAACAACGACTGACCCGCTAGGTCGTCGCGGATTCCTAAAACTGTCTGCCGCGGCGGGAGGTGTTATCTGGTTGGGCTCCTCCCTGACGGCCTGCGGGCAAAGCGGAGCCAGCGGCAACAAAGGCTATTCCGGCGATGCGGCTGTGACGGGCTTGGCAAGCCTGATACATTCGGCGCCGTTTTTCATTGCCCAGGCGGAGGGCTACTACAAAGAAGAGGGACTGACGCTCGAACATATTCAGTTCCCTGGCGGCCTAGACACCGTGCGCGGCATCGAATCTGGAATCGGCTTGGGCACTTCCTCGACCATTCCCGTCTTCATCGCTGCGGAGAAGGGCATGGACGTCAAGATTTTCGGCAATGTCTACACTGCGGCATCCGTGGATTTCATCGCCCTGCCGGACTCCAAAGTGAACTCCATTACAGACGTCCGGGGCAAAAAGATTGCCGTGAGCACGCCAGGCTCCAATTCCTCCTACTTCGCCGAGCGGACACTGCGGGAGGCCGGGTTGGAACCGGGCAAGGATGTCGAGCTCGTCAGCGTAGGATCGGCCAGTGATTCCTGGACCGTCGTCTCCAAGGGGGTCGTCGACGTCGCCTGGACGGCATCACCGTTGTCAGAGAAGATTGCCGATGAGAACGGCGGCAAGGTCATATGGCGCTCCCGGGACTATGTCACCGACTGGTCCGACACCTGCCTGGTGGCCACTGGTTCCTTCACCGACGAGAACGCCGAAGCCCTCAAGGGGTGGGGCCGTTCGCTGAAGAGGGCAATGGACCTCATCACGAACGACCTGGACAAGGCGGCAGCCGTCTACGCCAAGGCCATCGGCTACAAACCTGAAGTAGCGCGTGCGGCCCTGAAAAACTCACAAAGCTACTTTAGCCTCAAGCTGACGGACGCCCAGCTGGCCGCCGTCGTCGACGCCGGCAAGAAACAAGGCCAGATCACCAAGGACCCAAACATGGACACCATTCTGATGCGGGACTTCCTCGCATGAACCAGGTACCCACCATTCCTTCCACCCGGCAAGAGCACGACGTTGTGTTCGACAACATCGGCATGACCTTCCAGACTGCGGCCGGCGCCACCGAAGCCGTCGCCAACGTCACCGGCTCCATCCCGGAACACAAATTCGTCTCCGTCATCGGCCCCAGCGGCTGCGGCAAGAGCACCCTGCTGGACATGGTCGGGGGCCTGCTCAAGCCCACCCGCGGCTCGGTCAGCATCGACGGCGAAACGGTCACCGCCCCGCGGCGCGATACGGCCATGGTTTTTCAAGAAGACTCCACGCTGCACTGGCGTAGCGTGCTGGACAACGTCGCCTTCGGCCTGGAGGTCAAGGGCGTCCCCAAGGCCGAGCGTCACGTACGGGCCCGCGAAATGATCGAACTGGTGGGTCTGCGCCAGTTCGAGGACCACCGGCCCGGACAACTCTCTGGCGGCATGAAGCAGCGCGTCGCGATTGCGCGGGCGCTGGCCATGGAACCGCGGGTGCTCCTCATGGACGAGCCCTTCGGCGCCCTGGACCAGCAGACGAGGCAGTTCATCGGCAAGGAACTGCTTCGTATCTGGGAGAAGACCCGCAACCGTGTTCTGTTTATCACCCACGACATCCAGGAAGCCGTTTACCTTTCCGACGAGGTGTGGGTCATGTCTGCCAGGCCCTCGGTGGTTAAAGAGGTCGTCAAAATCGACCTGCCCCGCCCGCGACCGGAAGGAACCCACACACTGCCGCGGTTCCGCGAACTGGAGGACCACCTGTGGTCGCTGGTCAAAGTGGAGGCGGAGAAGACCCTTGGACCAGGGGCGCAGCTGGCGTGACGATCGCGAAGACTCTGCCAAAGAACCAACCCGTGCCGATGACGCGGCGCGCTGCGGCAGTACGCTGGGCGATCGTTGCCGGACTCGTTGTCCTGCTCGAGGCGACCACCAGGACGGGGCTAGTGGACCGTTCCCTCATGGTGCCGCCGTCCGAGATCCTGGCCCGGCTGGCATCAATTGTCCCTACCGGCCAGTTCGCCGCCGACGGAGCGCGCACCATCACCACCATCCTGGTGGCCTTCGCCGTTGGCCTGGTGCTGGGGATCCCGCTCGGGGTGTTCCTGTGGAGGATTCCCGCCGCCGGGCGCATCCTGGAGCCCTTCATCGTCACCGGCTATGCGATGCCGACGCTGCTCTTCTACCCGGTGTTGCTGGCGGTGATGGGCCTGAACGCGGGTCCCATCATCCTCATCGCAGCGAGCATGTCACTGGTGCCGATCGCACTGACCACGATGGTTGCACTGAACTCCATCAAGCCGATCCTGCACAAGGTGGCCAACTCGCTGAACGCCTCGCCGTCCCAGTACTACGTGAAGGTTCTGCTTCCCGCCGCGACGCCGCTGGTTTTCCCGGGGGTCAAGCTCGGCTTCATCTATGCGGTGATCGGCACCATCGCCATGGAATTCATCCTGGCGGCGCAGGGAATCGGCTTTCGCGCCGGCTTCTACTACCGGGAGCTGAACACCGCGGACATGTGGGCCTACATCACCGTCGTCGTCGTGCTTAGCGTGATTGTGAACAGCATTCTGACCTGGCTGGAAAAGCGCATCAGAAGGGACATGCTTTGAGGACCGCCACACTTCCCTTGTTTCCCCGCACCACCGACCGGAACGCCACAAGGAACCGCTCCACCATCACCGACACCCTCTGGCGCACCGGAGTCATGGTGGTGCTGCTGGCAATCTGGGCAGCTCTGTCCATGGTGACGGACCTCGTCGCATCGCCTGCTGCTTCCCTCACCGCCCTGGTGGAGCTCTTCGCCAACGGGTCCATCTACCGCCACCTGAATGCCACGCTCCAAGCGGTGCTCATCGGATTCCTCATCGCGGCGGCCGCCGGCTTCCCGCTGGGCTATGCGATCGGACGCAGCAAATTCCTGGGCGCGGTCTTCGATCCGATCGTCGCGGGTGCGTTCGCTATCCCGCGCGTGATCTTCTTTCCTGTCCTGTTGCAGATCTTCGGCGTGGGCGTGGGCGCGCAGTCGGCAATGGCTGCCCTGGCGGCGGTCTTTCCCATCATGGTCTCAACCACCGCCGGCGTACGGGCCATAAACCCCCTGCTGCCAAAGCTGGCACGGTCGCTGAGCCTGTCGCCCCTGCAGACGGTGACTAAGATCTACGTGCCGGCCATGGCGCCGTCATTGATGGTGGGCATCCGGATTGGCTTCAGCATCGCCTTCATCAACGTCATCATTGCCGAGTTCTTCGCCGCACGCGCCGGCCTTGGCCTGTTGACCCTGCGCGCCTACGGCCAGCTGGACCTGCCGGCAATGTACGGCATCGTGGTGCTGCTGGCACTGATTGCCCTGGTTGGCAACCTGGCCCTGTGGGCCGTCGAGCGCAGGCTTAGCCGCAAGGCCTGACCCCTGCCGTTTTCCGCGAACTACCACCATTTTCTTAGTGAGGACACACATGACTACGCCTACCAGTACCGCGGTGGAGGAATACCAGCGCCTGCGGACAGAATTCAGGAACAAAGGACTCGGCGGCCGCACAGGGTTCGGGGAGCGTCCGGCACTGCTGGTGATCGACCTGATCCGGGGCTTCACCGACACCCGTTCCCCCTTGGCCGGAGATCTTGACAGCCAGCTCGAGGCCACCCGACAGCTGCTGGGCTCTGCCCGGGAAGCCAACGTTCCTGTCATCTTCTCGACTGTCGCCTACGACGCCGACCTGCAGGAGGCCGGCAAGTGGATCCGGAAAATCCCGTCCAACAGCTGGCTGGTGGAGGGCAGCGAATGGGTTGAGCTGGACGAACGGCTGGGCCGCCGGGACGATGAAATGCTGCTCGTCAAGAAGTACGCATCCTGCTTCTTCGGGACCGACCTGGCCGCACGTCTGGTGGCCAGGGGAGTGGATACCCTGATCCTTGTCGGCTGCACCACCAGCGGCTGTGTCCGTGCCACCGCCGTCGATGCCTGCTCCTATGGATTCCACACCGTCGTGGTAGAGGAGGGCGTGGGCGACCGGGCAGAGCTGCCCCACCTCGCCAGCCTCTTCGACATCGACAACAAGTACGGCGACGTCGTGGGCTTGGAGGAGGCGGAGGCCTACCTTGACGGTGTCGGCCGCTAGGGGCCGCCGGCCGGGCGCCATGTGATGCCCGGGGAGCCGCGCGCCCGGGGCAAGTGGTCTCCCTCGGCAGGCACCGACAGGGCGCTGAATGCGGTCGCGAACGTTTTATTCTCCTTCGCGCTCGGTACGTTGTCGGTTGTGGTCCCGTTGGTCGCCGTCCGCGCAGGCTACAGTCCCAGCCAGGTCGGCCTGCTGGTGGCGGTAGCCGCCGTCGCGCAGATAGCGACCCGCCTATGCATGGGGGCGCTCATGCGCACCTTCCCAGACAAGTGGTTCCTCATCGCGGCCGCACTGCTGATCACGGAATCATGTGCCCTGTTGGCTTCCTCGGACGCTCTCTGGGTCCTCTCCCTAGCCCAGCTGGTCCAAGGCACGTCGCGAGCCTTGTTCTGGACCAGCAGCCAAACCCACGCCGTCAGAACTTCGTCCTCCGCGGTGGCGGCACTGCGGGACGTGAACCTGGCGGCTGCAATCGGTGCCCTGACCGGGCCTGCCGCGGCCGGATACCTCTGGGAGACCTCTGTCCAGCTGCCGATGCTGGCTGGGGCCGCCGCTGGGGCCCTGGCCGTATGTCCGCTGTTGCTCATCATCAAATTCCCCCCATTTGAGGGGACGAAATCCGCGCCCGACGGCGGGAAGCATCTGTGGCGGCGGCCGGGGGTTGACGCGGCCTGCTGGATGAACGGGGCGGCGGGGGCGTGGAAGAGCCTGCTGGACTCCTACGTGCCGGTGGTGCTGTCCCTCGCGGGCCAGTCTGCCATTACCACCGGCGTCCTGATGTCCACAGCCAACACCATGGTGCTGTGCGGCAGCGCGGCCAGCGGCTGGGTCCGGCGGAAGGGAATCAGGGCCTCCCTCATGACCGGGGTGCTCGCGGCTGGTCTGGGCCTGGCAGCTGCGGGACCGGTCGCGGGCTGGACAGCCATCGCGGCTGCCGCTCTGGCGCTCTCGGGCGTAGGTGCCGGCATACTGCAGACGGTAGGCCCGGCCATCGCTGCAGAGGCCGTCCATCCGGAAGAGCGCGGTGACGCCCTGGCCGTCACGGGCACCTTCCGGGCCTCGGCGCTCTTCCTCGCGCCCATCGGCATGGCCGGCCTGGTCACCATCGTTCCCGTGGCAGGGGCTCTGCTCGCGGCCGGCCTCCTGATCTCCGCCCCGGCCGCGGCAACCTGGCTGCCTGGGCGGCGGGGCCTGTGACAGCACCCGGGGCCCGTCGTCGTGCCTGTTTCCTACCCGAATCCACACTCAAGGAGGACATCCCATGACCTATGACAACCCTATAACCACCGACGCAGCCGCACTCCCCAGGCTGGACCTTCAGCACGGACACACAATTCCCCGGATCGGGCTGGGAACCTGGCCCCTGGTGGGGGACGAATGCGAAGCCGCCGTCCGCTATGCCGTCCAGGCCGGCTACCGGCTTCTCGACACGGCCTTCCAATACCGGAATGAGGCAGCGGTGGGCAGAGGCGTGCGGACTTCGGGTATTCCCCGGGAGGAGTTGTTTATCGCCAGCAAGTTCAACAAGGAGTCCCACAGCATCGACGGCGTGCAGCGGGCCTACGACGACAGCCTGCGGCGGCTTGGCGTGGACTACCTGGACATGTTCATGTGCCACTGGCCCAATCCGGGCTGGGGACAGTATGTCGAAGCGTGGAAGGGCCTGGTCAAGCTGCTCGAAGAGGGCCGCGTCAAGGCCATCGGAGTCTCCAACTTCAAGCCCGGGCATCTGGCAAGGATCATCGAGGCAACTGGTGTGGTTCCGGATGTCAACCAGATCCAACTCAGCGTGGACCTGGCACGCCTTGAGCCACGCGCCGTGCACCGGGAGTTGGAAATTGTCACCGAAGCGTGGAGCCCCATCGGGCGCAATTCCGGGCTGCGCGAGAACCCGACCGTGGTCGGGATTGCGGAACGGCTGGGGAAAAGCCCGGCCCAGGTCCTTCTGCGCTGGCACGTGCAGCAGGACCTGGTGCCTGTTCCGCAGGCTGCCGCTCCGGAGTGGCTCAAGGAAAACATTTCGGTGTTCGATTTCGAGCTCAGAGCCGCCGACATGGAGGCGCTGGCCGCCTTGGACCGGGGAGAAGCGGCGGCCCGCGATTCGGATTCACCGGAAAACGGTCACTAATCGGACCCCTCCCACCCGCGCCCCGGCAAAGGGGTTGACGCAGCTCACAATTTCCGACATTCTCTTATCTAAAGAAATAGTCTCTGCTGTGCAGAGAAAAACTTCCAAGGAGAACAGCTATGACAGACCAGAGTGTGGTCCTGCAGGATGTGCGGCAAGGGATGATCCCGGCCCATATCTACAACGACAAGGAAATCTTCGACCTCGAGAAAGAGCGGCTCTTTAGCCGCAGCTGGCTGTTCGTCGCGCATGAGTCTGAGGTGCCGGAAACCGGCGACTATGTTGTCCGGCGGGTGCTCGAAGATTCCTTCATCATTTCCCGGGACGAAATGGGCGAAATCCGCGCCCTGTTCAACATGTGCCTGCACCGGGGCATGCAGGTGTGCCGGGCGGAGATGGGCAACGCGTCGCACTTCCGCTGCCCCTACCACGGCTGGTCTTACCGCAATGACGGACGCATCGTGGGGCTGCCGTTCCACCAGGAGGCCTTCGGCGGCGAAGAGGGCTTCCGGAAGAAGGGCCAGACCCTGCTGCCGGCGCCTTCGCTGGGAATTTACAACGGCCTGATCTTTATCAGCATGGATCCGGATGCGCAACCGCTAGAGGACTTCCTCGGCGACTTCAAGTTCTACCTGGACTACTACACGAAGCAGAGCACGGATGGAATTGAACTGCGCGGCCCCCAGCGATGGCGGATCAAGGCCAACTGGAAAATCGGCGCCGAAAACTTCGCAGGCGACATGTACCACACGCCCCAGACCCACACCTCTGTGGTGGAGATCGGCCTGTTCCGCGAGCCCAAGGCGGAAAAGCGCAAGGACGGCACCACCTACTGGGCGGGCAACGGCGGCGGCACCACCTACAAGCTCCCCGAAGGCAGCCTGGAGGACAGGCTGCGCTACGTGGGTTACCCGGACGACATGATTGAACGGATGAAGGAGCAGTGGAGCCAGCAGCAGCTGGATGTCATCGGCAAGGACGGTTTCATGATTTCCGCCGCCTCCCTTTTCCCCAACATGAGCTTCGTGCACAACTGGCCCCGCGTGGAGGAAGACTCAGACGAAGTCCTTCCCTTTATCTCCATCCGCCAGTGGCAGCCCATCAGCGAAAACGAAACCGAAGTGCTGTCCTGGTTCGCCGTGGATAAAAACGCCTCCGAAGAGTACAAGGCGCTTTCCTACAAGGCATACCTGATGTGCTTCGGCAGCGGCGGCATGTTCGAGCAGGACGACGTCGAAAACTGGGTGTCCCTGACCAATACCGCGGCCGGATCCATGGCACGGCGGCTGCTGCTCAACGGCCGCATGGGCCTGCTGGAAAACGGCGGGAACGTCGTCGAACCGCTGACCCCTGAACAGTACTCCGGCCCCGGATCCACCCGGGTGGGGTACAGCGAATACAACCAGCGCGAGCTGCTGCTGCGCTGGGCGGACCACCTCGAACGCCCGGCCCGGGCCGCGGCCCAGCTGCACGTCGGGGTTGATCCGGTGTCAGCCGCACCCGCGGCCTGTGCAACTGAAACCGCCCCGCACACCGCAGCAGCTGTGCCCGCGATGATGTCCCAGGAGGCCTAGGAATGACTGCCACTAAAGTCAACGGCATGACCCTTTCGGAACAATCGGTACTCGGAGCGCACGCCCCGCGCACGCAGCGGACCGGGCACAGCCTTCCCTTCAACGACGAACTGCACCTGGAGGCGCACCGCTGGCTGGTGGACGAGGCCTATTTGCTCGACGCGCAGGATTACGACGAGTGGCTGGCACGGATCGCCGACGACGTGCACTACCTCATGCCCGTACGCGTCACCACCGCCCTCGGTGCCGGCTACTCGACCTCACCCGGCATGGCGCACCTCGACGAGAACAAGTACTCGCTCAGCCGCCGGGTGGCACGTTTCGCCACCGAGCACGCCTGGACCGAGGATCCGCCGTCAAGATTGCGGCACTACGTCACGAACGTCCGCACCTTCCGCACGGACAAGGCGGACGAAATCGTCGCCGAATCGGCGGTGCTGCTCTTCCGGAGCCGGGGCGATGTCGGCGAGGCCGCCACGGTGTCCGCAGGCCGGGAGGACCTCCTGCGCCGCACCGGAACCGGCTGGGAACTGGCCCGCCGCACCATCATGCTGGACGAGTCCGTCATCCGGATGCAGAACCTGGCGATCTTCCTTTGAAACTCGGGTGGGAAGGTGAAGAAGAGGACCGTCTCGCAGCCATCCGGGCAGCAGAGGAACGCACCCGGCTCGAAGCCAGTGCCGTGGGGACTCCCATCGTGATCGCCAACGAATTCTCCGAGGTCCAGGTGACCCGCGTCGAGACCCGGAACGGGTCCCGGCTAATGATCACTTCGCCCCGTTCCGGCCAGTGGGTCACGCTGTGTCCGCTGGAACTCGAAGCCCTAACCTGGCAGGCCCCGGCCACCTTTTCGGCAATGATCGGAAACCCGTTCGGGCCCCTGATCACCGAAGACCAGTAACCAGGACCCACAAACAGCATCAAACCAAGCGAAGGAGCCGACCATGCCTGTCGTGAAAGCCGACCTGCAGGCCTGTCAGGGCTATGCCAACTGCGTTGTTGGAGCCACTGACTATTTCGATCTCGACGACGACGGAATCGTCGTTGTCCTGCGCACAGAGGTACCCGAAACCGACCGGCTGCGGGTTACTGAAGCTGCGCGCAGCTGCCCCGTTACCGCCCTCGTGGTGGAGGACGCATGAGTGACGCCACCGTCATCGTCGGGTCATCCATCGGGGGCGTCCGGACCGCCCAGTCACTGCGGCTGGAGGGTTACACCGGGGACATCGTCCTCGTGGGGGAGGAAACGGAACTTCCCTACGACAAGCCGCCTCTGTCCAAGGCGGTGCTGGCCGGCACGGCGGAGGAATCCTCCATCCGGCTGCTGACCGGGGGCGACGCCGATGCGGCCAGGATCCGGCTCCTGCTCGGGCACCGGGCCATCGGCGTCGACATCGCCGGAAGGACGCTCGAACTGGAAGGCCACGAGCCGGTAGGCTTCGACAACCTCGTCATCGCCACCGGAGCCTCGGCCCGGCCTTCGCCCTGGGGACAGCGGCCCGGAATCCATGTGCTCCGCACGCTCGAGGACGCCCGCAGGCTCCGCGCGGACCTGCTATCTGGAGGCCACCTTGCGGTTATCGGCGCGGGCTTCATCGGCGCCGAGGCCGCGGCCACCGCACGGTCCCTGGGCCTGGATGTTACGGTGATCGACCCGCTGCCCGTCCCCATGAGCCGGATCTTCAATCCCGAGATCGGCCAGTGGTTCGGGGATCTGCACCGCAGCAACGGGGTCCGGACCATCTTCGGCACCGGTGTGGAGTCGCTTGAAGGTGAGCAGGGGTCCTTCGTCCTCCGCTTGACCAACGGGGAACGCCTTAATGCCTCCGTGGTGCTGGTTGGCATCGGTGCTGTCCCCAATGACGCGTGGCTCGCTTCCTCAGGGCTGCTGGTGGACAACGGGGTGGTCCTGGACGAATTCTGCCGGGCCGTGGATGCGCCCGCCGTTTACGCCGTGGGCGACGTGGCCCGCTGGCGCCACCTCACCCACGGCGAAGACACCAGGATCGAACACTGGACAAACGCCGTCGAGCAGGCATCCTGCGTTGCGCACAACATCACCCACCCCGGCGCGCCGCGGGCCTATACGCCCACGGAATATGTCTGGAGCGACCAGCATGACTGGAAGATCCAGGTGGTGGGGCGTGTGGGCGGCGGCGCCAGCCACACCGTTATCGGGCACCCAGAGGCCCACGGCAGGTTCGCCGCCCTCTATACCGCAGACGGAACCAGCCTTCGCGGCGCGGCCATCGTCAACTGGCCCAAGGCACTCGTGGCCTGCCGCCGGGGCATGGCAACGGGCATCACGGTGCAGGAGCTGCGGGACAAGCTTGAATCCCAGCTCGACCCGCAACCAGTGGTTGCTTCATGAGCACGGACCGTCCGGCTTTCGCCGATGCCGGGCAGGCGCAGCGCGAATCCATTGCGCTGGCCTGCCGGGTCCTGGCCAACCGCGGCCTTGCGGACGGCATTCTCGGCCACATCAGCCTGAGGATCTCGGAAACAGAGCTCCTGGTCAGGTGCCGCGGTCCGCAGGAACGCGGCCTGGCCTACACCGCGGCCAGCGACATCCACCTGGTGGACCTTGATGGCAACCCGGCAGGAGCGGGGGAGCTCGACGGCGGATACAGCGTTCCCAACGAACTTCCGCTGCACACCGAGGTACTCCGGCGGCGCCCGGACATCCGGGCGGTGGTCCACGCCCACCCGTCGAGGACCGTCGCTGCAGATCTGGCAGGACTTGCGGTGCGGCCCATCGTCGGAGCCTACGACATCCCCGGAACCCGGCTGGCAGCCGGCGGCGTCCCCGTATATCCGCGCGGGGTGCTGGTCAGGAACAGGCAGTTGGCCGCCGAAATGTTAGAGGCCATGGGGGATAGGCCCGTAGTCGTTCTGCGCGGACACGGCATCACCAGTGCTGCTGCAACAGTGGAACAGGCGGTGCTGCAGGCTATAAGTATTGACGGTCTTGCCGCACTGGCGCTGCAGGTGTCTGCCGCGGGCGGCGAACTGATGGACCTGCCGGAAGCCGACATGGCCGAATTGCCCGACCTGGGCGGCTCCTTCAACACCGGCACAGCCTGGCGGCACGAACTCGCAAGGCTAGGTTCCGGCGTGTGAGGGCAGACAACCAGGCCCCTCCGGAGGCAGGTTTTCGGCTGGGTAGGATTAGGCCCATGCAACCAACAGACGTGGAGGGCCCATCCAAATACGGACCTCCTCCGCAGTACCGCATCGAGTCCGTCGACAATGCACTGCGCCTGCTGCTGTTGTTTGAAACCCAGCCGAGCATCAGACTCACCGATGCGAGCCATTTCCTGGGCGTGGCGTCCTCGACCGCCCACCGTCTGCTGGGAATGCTCCAGTACCGCGGCTTCGTCCGGCAGAACCCGTCCACCAAGGCCTACGAGCCGGGCCAGGCCCTGAGCTCCATTGCCGTCGCAATTCGGCGGCAGGTGGACATCAGGACGTTGGTCCATCCCGTACTGGAACGGCTTTTCGAATCGACGGGGGAGACGGTTCACTTCGGCAAGCTGGAGGGGACGAGCACCCACTTCATCGACGCCATCGAAAGCGCCAGGGCGGTACGCGTTGCCTCCCGGCAAGGCCTGACACTGCCAGCGAACTGCACTGCCACCGGCAAGGCCATGCTGAGCCGCCTCAGCAATGAGCAGCTGCGGAAGCTTTACCCCCAGGAAGAACTGCCAGGCCTGACCAAAGGCTCCATCACGACCCGGACCGAACTGGAGCGCGCCTTGGAGATCATCCGGAAGACCGGTTACGCCACGAGCCAGGAAGAAAGCGAAGACGGCGTGACCTCGGCAGCTGCCGCTGTCGTGAGCCCAAGCGGCGGCTGCTTCGGGATCAACGTGTCGGTTCCGGCCCACAGAATGACCGACCAACTCCGGATCGAACTCGGCACCAAGCTCCAAGAAGCCGCCGCAGAGATCGAGGGCCTGCTCGTCTAGCCTCGCACCAATCTAGTGCCCCCGAGGACACAGGGAGAGCGAAGCGAAATGTCCCCAGATAATGAATGTCCTTCCGGACCGTTGATCCTGATTGCTCGGCGGGCTGAGGCGGTGTGCTGCCAGGGTATACGACACGCCAGGCAGCGTTAAAGGCCAGTGCTAACCGGGTTTGCCGTCCCCGTTGGGATGTAATGCGGGGTGGAACGCCCCCGGGCCCAGGCAGGCGAGGTCCGCGAAGGAGAGCATAACGGTCTCCCCCGCGCGTTCCAAACGCCCGTGATGCTCGTCAATAGCCGTTCGAGTACGGAATTGGGAGGTCGGCGTAGGTTGCGCCATTGCCCACACCTCCGTAGCGTGGACTCGCCCTCCCGTACGCGCATCCGACTGTCTCAGACGCCGGCGGTGTGCTTCAAAGCGGCTTGACCTGATGCTGCCAAAACCCTCAGCGAAGTGTCAGCATGCACCGCTCAAATGGATCACCAGGTGCTCGTAAAACGTGCCGGACGCCGCCCTGGCAGAGTCAACGCCGCACACGATCTCCTGGCGCTGGCCCATGGGGAGGGGCGCACAGGGTCTCTATCTCTCTGTTACTCAACCAACCAGCCCGGCAAGTCCCGGACCCGTATCCCGGATATGCGATCACCGCTAGGGTCTCTAGCCAACCAACAGTGCAGGGTCGTCTGTGACTTGTTTATATCGTCGCCGAAGAACCCCGTCCCCGAGGGCCAAGAAAAAAGCCGAGAGCTATAGACATGGGGCCACGCAGGGTGAAGGATGAAGCCACTCTACAGAAGTGGCTTCTGTCCTCAAGAATCGGAAGAAGGATATCGGATGGATAATCACCTTTACGACTACAGCGCAATTGTTGATCGACCGGCTCTTCAATGGCCCGATGGTAAGCGCGTCGCTTTCTACGTGGGTCTGAACATCGAGCACTACCAGGTTGACAAGCCGTCCACCAGCATCTTCGGCGGGACGGCCGGCCTGCAGCCCGATCCGCTCAATTACGGCTGGCGTGACTATGGCCTCCGTGTTGGAATCTGGCGCATGATTGCAGCGCTCGATAGGCACGGAATTCGCGCCAGCGCAATTATCAACTCCGATGTGTGCAGCCGATACCCGCAAGTCATTAAAGCCGGGATTGAGCGGGGCTGGGCGTGGGTGGCGCACGGGCAGGACAACTCCACCTTCCAATCTGGGATGTCACGAGAAGAAGAGACTGCTTACCTCAAGAACGTAGTTTCAACCATCGAGGCGCATACAGGCTGCAAGCCACAGGGGTGGCTGGGCCCTGCCCTGACGGAGACCAGCAACACCCCCGAAGTCCTCGCAAAGCTTGGATTGAACTATGTGCTCGACTGGTGCTCAGACGACCAGCCCTTTGACCTCAACGTGGATGGCATGATGAGCGTTCCCTATTCGATTGAAGTCAATGACGTGACCCTCTTTTCCGGCAGGAACCTCCGGGGAAAGGACTTTTTGCAGGTCGTAAAAGATCAGTACGAACAGCTAAGCAAGGATGCCGCCGACAGCGGCCGGGTCATGGCTCTCTGCCTGCACCCCTTTATCATTAATCAGCCGTTCCGGCACAAGTATCTCGAAATGGCACTGGAGTTCATAACAGCTCAGCCGGATGCGTGGATCACGACGAGTGATGACATTGCCGCACACTACAGGGCTGCGAACCCCCGGCTGCTTCCCGCCGAATCAACAGCACAGGGCTCGGGTTCTGTCGTCTAACAAGCATTGGTTTGGCCTGCTGCGACTGCGGCCGCTGCCAAAGTGCATCCCGTTCCGTCTCGCCGCGACACGGCCCACGAGGACACCGTCAATTAAAAAGGGCGTCAAGGACAACGGGTCGGAGACAAGGGATGGCATCGCCGCCATCGTTCCAGTCGAAACCTCGAGATCGCTAGACGTGCCGCCCCGGACGCTCCGTCTGGGGCGGCCTACGACTTTCTACCTGCCGCTCGGGCGGCAGTTGCGTCGCTATCGTGAAGCCGGCCACGCCCAGGGCGGTAATTCGGCGGCCGGCAGGGCCGGGGCCAAGTTCCTCCAGATGACGCCGATCGTCTCGCCGATCCGAACGAGGAAGCCGGGCGTGGCTGTTTCAGCGATGACGATCCAGCCTTGCTGGCGGGCTTTTTCTTGGGCCGCGCTGAGCAGCGCTGTCTTGCCGATGCCGCGGGCGCCGGAGATGATGGTCAACAATCCTGGTGCGCCCGAACCGAGCCTAAGGCCGTACTCGAACTCGTCGAGCATTCCCTGGCGTCCGATGAGTTCCGGGGGAGTGGCCCCCGCCGTGCGGCGGAAGGGATTGGGCAGCGGGGGCATCTGTGAGTACACCAATTGCAACCCGGGGCGGGCATCCGAGAACGAGTGGGAGCTCCGTCCGTTGGCCGTGTCCTCCCTTGTCAGGCGGTTATGACGCCAGGTCGGGGTGTAGTCGTATCCGAGGAAGACGAGTTTGTTCACCGCCTGGGCCGTTCGCTCTCCGCCCCAGGGGCAAGATCGACCCCCTAAAATTTGAGGTGTCATTGTGGGGAATAGGGCTCCATGGTTGTGCTATCAAAAGCTCCTCGTATTGGCCCGACGAATGCGGCCATTGCCGCCTGCTGTCACAATGCGGATGGATTGCCGCTGGTCTTCAGGTGCCAGATCCTGAGGGCGAGGTGGTTGTCGAGTTGACGGGTGGGGTGGAGCCAGTCTTCTCCGATCAGCAGAGAGATGCGTTCCAGGCGTTGCTTGACGGTGTTGCGGTGAACAAAAAGGTTTTCCGCGGTGCGGGCGTAGTTGCGGCTTGTCTCTAGAAACGTCCAGGCCGTACGGGTCAGATCGGTGTTGTGTTTTGCATCGTGGTCTATGAGGGGCTGGATCTGTGAGTAGAGGCTTTCGTGGTCCCCGTTGGAGTGGACCGCTCCAAGTAGCAGCCCTAAGTGTCCGAGGTGGTTTCCGTCCAGGAGTTCTCCGTGTCGTTCGAGAACTATGAGGCTGGTGAGGGCGAGTTCGGCTTGGCGGTGTGCTTTTTTGATGCCGGCGAGACCGTTGCTTGTGCCCGCGTGTCCGGCGGTGGTGGGGATGCTTGATTCTTTTAGCTTTGTCATGACAGCTTCGATGATGTTTTTACTTCCAGCGGCCAGTACATACGTGCGCGACCGGCGACGGGCGATGAGGGCTGTCGCGGTCCCGAGCCCCTCACGAATGGTTTTTTCCACTCTGGCGTAGTCGGCGCCTGCGGAATCGAAGACAGCCAGGGTCATTTCGCCGGTCGGGGGGACACCGAAGCGCGCGGCTCTTTGCTGGATGAGGTCTAAAGGAACATTCCGGTCGGAGAGAAGATCGTCGAGGACTTCGAACTGGAGCCGTTGGGCGGAGTCCTGTGTTGCTTGAGTGAAAAGCCGCAGAACCGTCAGGAAAACGGCCAACCGTTCGGCCACCACACGTTGGGTTCCGGTCAGCGGCCCACGGATCGCCAGCGTGGCCAGGTGCGTAGGGCCGGCGTGGGCTGTTGCCAGAACAACGTCTTCCCGAGTTGTTGCGAAGATTTGCGGGCGCCCGGTAGCCAGGGCCCGATTCAGGCTTGATGTGAACGCCGCCTGGTAGTCCTTCGCTGTTAGCAGGGAACTAAGCGGAGCCGTAACCGGATGCAGAGACTCCCTTGATTCTTCGTGGAGAACTCCGTTTGCTGCATCCAGTATCAGGATGTCCGTGCCAAGAATCTGCCGGGAAAGGGCGGCGAAGCCTTCCAGGCCCCTTCCGTGGACCACGACTTCGATGAACCGCTCGTCAAGGTCGACAAGTCCCTGAAGGACGCCCATCTCTTCCTGCCTGGTGCGGTTTTCGTTTCCCAGACGTTGAAGTGCCGAAGTAGCCTCGGTAAAGCTCTGCGCGTTGTCGATCGCGACGGCGGCGTGCTTGCCAATCGTATCCACTAGATCAACAAGCTCCGGAGGGTACGTGCGCGGCCTCCTGTCAGCGATCAGAAGCGCGCCGATGACTTTGCCGTAGAGATACAGCGGAACACCAAGTATCGCCCGCACCCCCTCCTTGCTGACAATGCTGTCAATGTCGGGCAGGTGCGAGAGGGCATCATCGGTGAGGTAATCCACGGTCTGAAAGGGCGAGAGACCCGCCGCGGCTTTGCCCAGTACGCCAGTTCCGATCGGCATTCGGATGGTCCGGTAATCCTCGGTGGCGACCCCATCGGATTTTCTGATGTACGTCTCGTTTCTGGCGTAATCGTTGAGGCTGATGTACGCCATATCGCTCCCGGCCAAGATGCGCGTGCGTTTGACGATTGCCAGCAATACAGCCTCGACGTCCCTGATGCCCGTCAGGTCGGTAGCGGTCTCATGGAGGGCCCTGAGAAGGTCCTCGCGTTGACGCTGCTGGCGCAACAGTGCGTTAACGCTGCGCGCGGCGCCGGCGGTCCGAGCTGTAATTTCATGGCGGCCGAGTGCTTCGTCCAAGGCCTTGGACAACTCATCGTCGCTGATTCCGGCCTCGATGCGTTCCAGCCACAAACCTGCGGTTTCCATGTCCGCCTCCCTCACGTTCAAGTCAAAGTATCCCAGAAGAGTGCACAACGCCCTGCGGGGAGTCCACTTGGTGGTTATTGGTGACATAGCCGCAGTGTGAGACGCGGCATAGTCTCGATGGAGGTTTTCCCAACGGAAAGGATCGTCATGGGTGACGACATGAAACTGCACGTACTCTCCAGTGGGGTCATGGAGTGTGACCACACCTGGTTGTTGCTCAAGGGGGGAACAACAATCATGGATCGCAACAACAAGACCGCGCCTCCCGCATGGGGGGACTGCCCCACGCATGCGGTACTGATCGAGCATCCCGAAGGCCGGGTGCTCTGGGATACCGGAGTGCCACGTGACTGGGAGAGCCGGTGGGCGCCCACCGGCTTCCAGGACTTCTTCCCCGTCAAAGAAGACCCCTCAGGCCCTGGCTACCTGGATTCAGCGCTGGCGGAGCTGGAGCTTGAACCGAGTGACATTGATATCCTCGTCCTCTCCCACCTCCACTTCGACCACGCAGCCAACGCGAAAATGTTCGACAACGGCAAGACCAGAATTATTGCAAGCACCGATGAGATCGAGGGTGTCAAGGGCATTTCCGGGGCTTTCCAGGGTGCCCACCTGGTTTCGGACTTCGACGGCCTCAACCTCGAACCGGTGGCCGGTGACGCCGAGATCCTTCCGGGCGTGAGCGTGATCGCCACTCCTGGCCACACCTGGGGCACAATGTCGTTGCAGGTCGATCTTCCCAACGACGGGACCAAGATCTTCACGTCCGACGCGGTCTACCTCGGAGCGAGTTGGGGTCCGCCGGCCGTTGGAGCGGCCATCGTGTGGGACAACCTGAAGTGGCTGGAATCAGTAGAAAAGCTGCGCGGCATTGCCGAACGCACCGACGCGCACGTCATCTTTGGCCACGACCCGGAGCAACGCAAAACCCTCCGATTCGCACCCGACGGATACTACTCCTAGGAACAAGTCATGATCCTCTACGATGTGAAATGCTCCGACGGCCACCGCTTCGAGGCAGCCTTGAAGTCGATGTTTGATGACACACCGCCGTGCCGTGAATGCGGTGCCCCCACGGGCAGGATTCCCGCCGCAATCAAGCTCTCAGGCACTGCAGATCCTGGTCCCTCACGCGAGCAGATGCCCAACACCTGGCGCGGGATCCGCCGGGGAGACCCGGAGACAGTGCGCGGATGGCACGGGCTGATGTCCAAACGCGAAAAGCTCGAAGAAAAATACCCGGAACTTGCCGGAGACCGCAGACCCGTCCTCGCCCACGAAGGGATTTTCGAGAACGCCCCACTGCGCGCCGGAGACCCGCTCGCAGACAAAGTGGCGGCAGCAACCTTCAAAACCGCGCAGCCTGGCCAGACAGAGGCGCCACACACCAAACAGCGACACGGAAAAGAAACGGACAAATGAAAATCACCGGCGCAGTTCTTGAAGAAATCGGACGTCCCCGGCCCTTCGCTGAATCCCGGCCCGTTACCATCTCCGAGCTCGAGCTTGGAAAGCCCGGCCCCACCGAGATCCTGGTCCGGCTCGAAGCAGCCGGGATCTGCCACTCGGATTTGAGCGTTGTCGACGGTAACCGGGTCCGCCCGGTGCCAATGCTGCTCGGACACGAAGCGGCCGGACGGGTCCTGGAAGTCGGGTCAGACGTATCGGACATCCAGGCCGGCCAGCGGGTCGTCATGTCCTTCCTCCCCAGATGCGAGGAGTGCGACAACTGTGCCGAGGACGGCCGCCTGCCCTGCACTGCAGGCTCCAAAACAAACGGTGAAGGCGTCCTGCTGCACGGCTCGGCGCACCTCAGCCGCGGCGGTGAGCGAGTCTTCCACCACCTCGGCGTTTCAGGCTTCGCGACCCACGCCGTCGTCGACA
Source organism: Pseudarthrobacter enclensis (assembly GCF_030811655.1). GTDB lineage: Bacteria > Actinomycetota > Actinomycetes > Actinomycetales > Micrococcaceae > Arthrobacter > Arthrobacter enclensis_A. Next base: position 134,813 of record NZ_JAUSRE010000010.1, read on the forward strand.
GAGCCTCCGCCGTACCCGTCGGGGATGACGTTCCCCCGGACATCGCCGCCGTCCTAGGATGCGCAGTGCTCACCGGCGGCGGCGCCGTCCTGAACGCAGCCCGCCCCAAACCAGAAGACAGCATCATGATCGTCGGGCTCGGCGGCGTAGGAATGGCAGCACTTATCACGGCCATCTCCCAGAACGTTTCACGCATCGTCGCCGTAGACACACTCGAGGAGAAGCTCGAGCACGCCCGGCGGCTGGGCGCCCACGAAACCTTTACCCCGCAGCAGGCGCTTGAGCAGGGCATAAAGGCCAAGTACGTCATCGAATGCGCTGGGAACCCCAGGGCCTTCGAAACTGCCTTTGCCGCCACCGCGGTGGGTGGAACGACGATCACCGCCGGGCTGCCCTCACCGGACGCCCGCGCCCAGATCCCGCCAATGACCATCACTGCCGAAGCACGCACGATCATCGGCAGTTACCTCGGATCCGCAGTACCAGCACGTGATATCCCGAAGTACGCCCAGCTCTGGCGGGAAGGCAGGCTCCCCGTCGAAGAACTCATCACCACCCGCATCGGTTTGTCGGACATTAACCAGGCCATGGACCAGCTGGCCGACGGGAAAGCAGTCCGCCAGGTCATCATGTTCGACACCGATCACGAACGCACCAGCTAGGGGCGTGCCCCCCAGACGCGGTACCGGTCACCGGCAGTTCCCTCTCCTGCCGGTGACCGGGGTGTCCGACGCCCCGGTTCTCGCTACCGTCCTCAACGACAGGAAACAACCGTGACATTTGAGCTACGGACCTACACCGCCGCACCGGGAAAGATGGAGGCGCTTCTGGAACGCTTCCGCAACCACACCACCAAGATTTTCCCGGACCACAGCATCCACGACATCGGCTACTGGCTACCCGTTGAAGACCGGGACACACTCATCTACCTCGTAAGACATGAGGGCGACCCCGAATCAAACTGGAAAGAGTTCAAAAACGATCCCCGATGGGTGACTGCGCGCGCAGCGTCCGTCGCCAATGGTGAACTCACCCTGACTATTTCCTCGGTCTACCTGACCGCCACTGACTTCTCGCCGCTCGGCCCCTGACAACAGACGGCTTCACATCCGGCCAAAAAGAACTTCGGAGATAAGAATGACAACGACCATTGAGCAAGAAACCGAACTTCTTGCCGCCGTTCCTACCGGGCTTCTCATCAACGGTGAGTGGCGCGACGCCGCCTCGGGCAAGACGTTCGACGTCGAGGATCCCGCCACCGGGAAGGTGCTGCTGAGTATCGCCGACGCCGGTCCCGAGGACGGTGCAGCCGCCCTGGACGCCGCCGCCGCTGCCCAGGAATCCTGGGCGAAGGTGCCGCCCCGGGAACGCGGCGAAATCCTCCGCCGTGCCTTCGACATGGTGACCGAACGGGCAGAAGACTTCGCCCTCCTGATGACCTTGGAAATGGGCAAGCCGCTGGCTGAAGCCCGCGGCGAAGTGACTTACGGCGCCGAGTTCCTGCGCTGGTTCTCCGAAGAAGCAGTCCGGGCCTTTGGCCGTTACTCCGTCTCGCCCGATGGCAAGTCCCGGCTCCTGGTGGCCAAGAAGCCGGTGGGCCCCTGCCTGCTGATCACGCCGTGGAACTTCCCGCTGGCCATGGCCACCCGCAAGATCGCCCCGGCAGTTGCCGCAGGCTGCACCATGGTGCTGAAGTCCGCGAACCTGACGCCGCTGACGTCCCAGCTGTTCGCCGCCGTCATGCAGGAAGCCGGCCTGCCCGCCGGTGTCCTCAACGTCATCCCCACCTCCACGGCCGGAGCCACCACCGGGCCCCTGATCAAGGACTCCCGCCTGCGCAAGCTCTCCTTCACCGGCTCCACCGAAGTGGGACGCCGACTGCTGGCCGATGCGTCGGAAAACGTTCTGCGGACCTCAATGGAGCTCGGCGGCAACGCCCCGTTCCTGGTGTTCGAGGACGCCGACCTGGACGCCGCCGTCACCGGCGCCATGGCAGCCAAGCTGCGGAACATGGGCGAGGCCTGCACCGCGGCCAACCGCTTCATCGTCCATGAGTCGGTGGCCGGCGAATTCGCCGAGAAATTCGCCGCGAAGATGAAGGAAATGACCACCGCCCGCGGAACCGAGCCCGAGTCCAAGGTGGGCCCGCTGATCGACGCCAAGAGCCGGGACAAGGTCCACGAACTCGTCTCCGATGCCCTCGCCTCCGGCGCGAAGGCAGTCCTGGGCGGCGCTCCGGTGGAGGGGCCCGGCTACTTCTACCAGCCCACCATCCTGTCCGGCGTTTCCGAGGGGACCCGCATCCTTTCCGAGGAAATCTTCGGGCCCGTTGCCCCGATCATCACCTTCAGCAGCGAGGACGAGGCCGTGCGGCTGGCCAACAACACCGAATACGGCCTGGTGGCCTACGTGTTCACCAAGGACATCAACCGCGGCATCCGGATGGGGGAAAAACTCGAAACGGGCATGCTCGGCCTGAACGCCGGTGTCATCTCCAACGCGGCCGCACCCTTCGGCGGCGTCAAGCAGTCGGGCCTGGGACGCGAAGGCGGCCTGGAAGGCATCGAAGAATACCTCTACACCCAGTACATCGGCATCGCCGACCCCTACGCGAGCTAGCATCCGGCCTGCCCGCAGACCGCAGGCCAACCGCAAGTGCCGGCCGGGAACTTTCCCGGTCGGCACGTGTGCTGAACTCGGTACAGCGACGCGACTGTAGAAAGGAACGGCCTCGCCACGATCCATGTGCGCCGGTCCTAGGCCGTCGACGATACCTCAGCCAGATCAACCGATAGTGGGGCACGGGCCGCGGGCCCGGCTCCATCCTGTCAAGCCCGTTGGTTTGATGTGGAGTTTCCCAACGAAGGAGCCTTGATGTGCGACCGAATCCGTAACGCCGGCATGCACGACCGGATGATGTCTGCCGAGCAGGCCGCTGCTCTGATCAAACCGGGCATGACGGTGGCCATGAGCGGATTCACCGGCGCCGGGTACCCGAAAGCCGTACCGCAGGCCTTGGCCGCCCGGATGGAGGCCGCGGCTGCCGCGGGCAGCCCGTTCCGGATCAAAGTCCTCACCGGAGCCTCCACGGCTCCCGAGCTCGACGGTGCTTTGGCGAAGGCCAATGGCATGGAGTTGCGGCTGCCGTACCAGTCCGACCCCGCACTTCGGGAGCGAATCAACAGCGGTGAAATCGACTACATCGACATGCACCTCAGCCACGTTGCCCAGCACACCTGGTCCGGGTATTTCGGCAAGATTGACCTTGCAGTGGTTGAGGTCGCGGGCATTCTGGAGGACGGACGGTTAGTACCCTCCTCCTCGGTCGGAAACAACAAGACCTGGCTCGAACAGGCAGACCAGGTCATCCTCGAAGTCAATGCCTTTCAACCAGCCGGACTCGAAGGCATGCACGACATCTATTACGGCACGGCCCTGCCCCCGGAGCGGAAACCCATACCGCTGACGGCACCGGATGAACGCATCGGCGAAGCGTATTTGCACGTGGATCCCGCCAAAGTCGTCGCCGTCGTTACCACCGACGCACCTGACCGAAATTCCCCTTTCACCGCCCCCGATGAAGCCTCCCGGAGTATCGCGGTCCACCTGCTGGACTTCTTCGGACATGAGATCAAACGGGGCAGGCTGGGCCGGAACCTGCTCCCGCTTCAATCTGGGGTGGGTAACATCGCCAACGCCGTACTCGCGGCTCTCTCCGAGGGTGGTTACGAAGGGCTTACCGCCTATACCGAAGTCATCCAGGACGGCATGCTTGACCTGATTCGCACAGGCGTGCTGAAGATGGCCTCGGCCACGTCTTTCTCACTCAGTGCCGCGGGCGTACAGGAATTCAAAGACAACATCGACTTCTACCGCACCCGGATCCTGCTGCGTACCCAGGAAATCTCCAACCACCCTGAGCTCATTCGCCGCCTTGGTGTCCTCGCCATGAACGGCATGATCGAAGCCGACATCTACGGCAACGTCAATTCCACCCATATCGCCGGAAGTAAAGTCATGAACGGAATTGGCGGCTCCGGGGACTTCGCCCGAAACGGTTCAATTTCCATTTTCATGTCACCCAGCACCGCCAAAAATGGCGGACTATCAAGCATCGTGCCCATGGTCAGCCACGTCGACCACACCGAACATGACACAATGATCATCGTCACCGAACAAGGCCTTGCTGACCTACGCGGGCTCGCACCCAAGCAGCGCGCGCAACTCATTATCGACCGGTGCGCGCACCCCCTTTACCGGCCCATGCTCCAGGACTACTACGACCGCGCCAGACGTGAGAGCTACGGGCAACATTCCCCCCACCTTCTCGCCGAAGCGCTTTCCTGGCATGACAGGTTTGTTGAAACCGGCACCATGCACACATTTCCGACCATCAACCAGCCTTCCCGCTCTCCCGATAGCGGATTGCCTGAGCTGCCCGGGAGTCTGTTGGGAACCTAACAGTGTCACCATGAGCAGCCATACTCGTATTTGAGCCCCGATCACTCGCACCTCGGCCACCGCGTGAGACTTCAAAATGTCAGCCTAATTTCTTGTCGTCGCCGTCCCGAATGGTGGAACTTCGTGGATCGGGATTTTGCAGAATCAGGCTCGGAGTTCGTGGGATTGAGGGCTACTTATCAGTCATCATGGGAAGCGGATCGCGGATCCCTCGCGGAGACTAGGACATGCACGTCGTCGATTTCGTGTACGAGGCGTCGACCTGCTCCGCGATCGAGCCAAATCCAGAAGGCTGAGCCGTCGGGCATCCAGGTGTCGATAACGCCGCCACCTAGATGTTGGCCGTGGGCCATTAATTGAACATGGCTTCCTTCTGGAATTGCCTCGGGGTTAGCTCTCATTGCTTCACCTTCCCTCTTGTGGCCGCGCTGAACGATTGAATAAGACAGGCCCACACTAACCACAAGGGCCACTTCAGGGCCCGATGCCGCTGCGAAGGATTCTGGACCAGCGCATGGTGCCTTCAAGTAGGCGGCTGTGCTCAGTGCACCAACCGGAGTTAGGAGAAATTCCGATGCCCGGATGCGCCACTTTGCCGACCGCCGGCACGGCGCGAAGAGACCAGACAGGGGATTCCACCTCGACAGGCCCATATTGGGGGATAGCGCCTGCCGAGATGGAACTAATCGCAAATATATCATAGATTCGTCCACGAACTATTCATGCACGAAATATCCCATCGCGCTGGTGATTTCACCGTTGACGAACCCGCGCAGTTACCATTGCAGTCATGACTTCCCCTTCAGGGAGCGAAGATGATCTTCTGCTCGAGCGGCAGCTATGTTTCGCGCTGTCCGTCGCTGCGCGGACTGTCATCAACGCCTACACGCCCCTGCTGGAGCAACTGAACCTCACGCATCCGCAATACCTCGTGATGCTCGCCCTGTGGCAGGAAAGCCCGCGCACGGTAAAGGAACTTAGCCAGACGCTACTGCTTGGATCCGCAACCCTTTCTCCATTACTCAAGCGGCTCGAAGGGCACGGGTACCTCACCCGTGAACGGGCCGAGGGAAATGAACGATCCCTTGCGGTTGCGCTGACCCCTGAGGGGGCGGCGCTGCGGGACAAGGCTCTTACCGTGCCCGGCGCGATCCTGGATACCTTGGGCCTCACCAGGGCCGAGGCCGAAGACCTCCAGGAGCGTATGACCCGGCTGGCCTACTCAGCCCGGATCCAACACTAACGATCCGGGGGGCCGTGCCTAAAGTCCTTCGGCCTGCCGTGAAATGGACATCTATCTTCCTTTTCAGCCTTCCCTGATCGTTAGTCTGGCAGCATGCGAACTGATTTCAGTCCCTCAGGCACGTCCGCCCGTGATTTCTACCGGCTGCTCACCGCGGTGGTGGTGCCCCGGCCCATCGCCTGGGTTTCGAGCGTCTCTCCCGAGGGCATCGACAACCTGGCACCACACTCCTTTTTTACGGTCGCTTCAACGAATCCGCCCATCGTGCAGTTCACCTCGGTGGGCGAGAAGGATTCGCTCCGCAACATCACGGCATCGGGGGAATTCGTGGTCAACCTGGCCCCGGCCGCACTTCTGGAGGAGGTCAACGCCACCGGAACCAATTTCCCGCCGGAGATCAGCGAGTTCGACGCCGCCGGCCTGACCCGGGAGCAGAGCCTCACCGTGGCCGCCCCCCGGGTCAAGGAATCACCGGCGGTGCTTGAATGCCGTCTCCACTCCGTGCTGCCGATAGGGGACTCGACCCTGGTTTTCGGCGAAGTCACCCATGCCGCCGTGAGCGATGCCGTGCTGGACGGCAGCCACCCGCGCATCGACCTGCTGGAGCCACTGGCCCGGCTGGGCCTGGATGAGTGGGGTACCCTCGGCGAAATCCAGGACCTCGGCCGGATCCGGCTGAAGGACTGGCCGGGCGATTTCCGGCCCAAGGACTAGGGCGGGCCGGCCCGCCCTGCCCGTGCAAGGGGAAAGGCAAAGGAAAATGGACGCCCCGGCGAGGACGTCCCTTTCCCTTGTCCGCCCGGGGCTCTTAGCCGAGGCCGAGCTGGACGAAGACGAACCAGACGAGCAGCGGCACCGCACCGATCATCGCGATGGCCCACAGCAGCAGTGCACGGAAGAACATCCGCTCGTCCTTGGGCTGGGCGCTGGCCATCAGCAGGGCGCCGCTGGTGGACATGGGGCTGACGTCAACCACGGAGGAGCTGATGGCGATGGCCGTCACCACTCCCACGGGGGTGAGCAGCGGGTCCATGGCGATGGGCACGACCACCGGGCTGATGACACCGAGGGTTCCGGTGGTGGAGGCAAAAGCTGACACGATGGCCACCACGTAGCTGGCGATCAGCGCCGCGAGGGAACTGTTGCCCAGGCCCGCGATGCCTTCCTGGAGTTCCTTCAGCGCGCCCATCTTCTCCAGCATGCCCACGTAGGTGACGATGCCGGTGACCAGGATGATGGCCGACCACGGCATGCTTTCCACCGCCGGCTTCTGCACGTTGGAGTCCAGGACGATCAGGACCGCGGCGATGACCAGCGAGGCGACTCCCACATCGAGTCCCAGGACGGTGGTGAGCACCAGCAGGGAGGCGATGCCCACCAGCGTGAGGATACGCATGGGGGTTGCGGCCACCTTCACCGGGCCGGTTTTGGTTCCGGTGGCCACAATGGTCTGTGCCGGTGCGGTGAGGACGGCCGTTCCGGCGCCGCCGGGACCCGAAACACTGCCGCTTGAGGGGGCGTCAGCGCCGTCGTCGTTCTTCATGGCATTGCCGGCGTCCGCCTGACGCGCCTCCGCCTTGGCTGCCCGGCGCTTCATGATGGCCTGCACCAGGGCGTAGGCGATCACGGCCAGGACGGCGTTGAAGACGAAGCAGTACGCGTAGAGCTTGAATGAATCATCCGAGGCTCCGGCGCCGTCCAGCATTTTGTTGCCCAGGACGCCGAAGGGGTTGACGGGAGAGAAGGCGCCGGCGTTCGCGCCCTGGACGATGACCAGGCCCATGGCCAGGGTGCTGATGCCGAACCGCGCGCCCAGCGCCAGGCCCACCGGGGCAACGATGGCGATGGCGGCCGGCGTGAAGGCGCCGGCGGAGGCAAGGGCTGCTGTCAGCAGGAACATCAGGATGGGGACCAGGATCTTCCGGTCGCCGGCGAGACGTTCTGCCCAGTAGGCCAGCAGATCGATGGTGCCGTTGATCCGCACAATGGCGAAGAGCAGGGTGGCGCCGACCAGGATGAAGAACAGTCCGGCGGGGAACTGCCCGATGACATCCTTGATGGACATCCCGGCCAGGAGGGTGCCGACGCCGAATGCGGCGACCGTGGCCAGCAGGCCGGCGTTGATCTTGGTAAAGGAGCCGACGGCGAAGGCCGCCACCAGCACCAGGAACGCGATGAGTGAAAGTGACATGGTGCCCGCCGCCTACGTGTGGGCCACGGTCCGGGCGCCGGCGCCGGACAGCAGGCTGCCCGCCCCAGTGATGGCAGGCTTGTGGCCCAGGGCTTTGAGGATCTCGTAGGTGGTGGCCGTGGCCGCCGTGATGACCGGGAGGCCCAGCTCGTCCTCCACTGCCTGGACGGCGGCGAGTGAGGGCATCTGGACACAGGCAGAAAGGACGACGGCGTCGGCACCTTCGCGCTGCAGGCTGCGGGCCAGCGCGGGGAGGTTCTGCGGGTCAAGGCAGCCGACTTCGAGGTTGTCCGCTACTTCGAGGCTGATGGCATCCAGCACGGTGATGCCCGAGCCCTCGATGTAGTCCACCACCATCTTGGTCAGCGGCTTCATGTAGGGGGTGATCATGGCGACCTTCCGGGCGCCGATTTCGTGCAGGGTGCGGACCAGGGCACCCGCACTGCTGGTGACCGGAGCCGGGTGTCCGTTGCCGGCGGCGGCGTCCGCAATGACCTTTTCGGAGCCCTCGTGGGCTTCGGGGCCCTGGGCCATGACAGCCACCAGGCAGGCGTAGGCGATGACGTCCACGTCGGCGTCGGAGACCGCTTCGGCGCACTGCGCTGCCTTGCCCACCATGGCCAGCAGTTCTTCCCTGGTGACCTTCTTCATGCCGGCGCGGGCCGAGTGGAAGGTGTACTTGTGGCCGGTGGCCTCGGCCTGGCGCCGGAACAGTTCCGGCAGTTCGGTCTCCATGGTGGTGTTGGAGCTGGGGACGATCAGTCCAACCCGGCTCATCCCGGGGCGCTTGGGCTCGGGGGCTGTTTCACAGGTGATTGCGGGGGTGCTCATGGATTCTCCACGTCGTTGTGTTGGGGATTTGCGAGTAAACCCATAAAGTGGGTTCTAATCCCATGATGTGGGTCACCCTGATGGGATGTCAAATGGATCACACGCTGGGACGGCTCCCTGCTCACTAAGCTGGAGGCTGGCGAAAACAGATTGAAAGGGTGTTCGGACAGTGGCCAAGGAACCGGGAGCTGGGGCCTCGCCCCTGTTGGTCCTGCACAAGGTGGCGGAGATTCTGGACTGCTTTTCCGTGGAGGAGCCCGAGCCCACGCTGCAGCAGATCATCCGCAAAACCGGGCTGCCGTCCAGCACCTGCCAGCGGTTGGTCCAGAACATGCTCCGCGAGGGATTCCTGGACCGCGACGGCGACCGGTACCGCATCGGCATCGGCCTGGTCCGCTGGGCTACCCCCGGGACGTTCGGGCTGGACGTGGTCCGGCTGGTGAAGCCGGTCCTGCAGCAGCTGCGCGACGAAACCGGCGAAACTGCCTGCCTGTACGCCCGGGACGGGGCCTTCCGGACCATCGTAGCCGTGGCCGAGACGCGGCACGTGGTGATGCGGCCGTTCATGGTGGGCATGGTCATGCCACTCCATGCAGGCGCCCCCGGCAAGGTGTTCCTGGCATTCGACCCCGGAGCCTGGGACGCCTTGGACCAGCAGGGGCTCGAGGGCTTTACGGCCGATACGCCGGTGTCAATGGAGACGCTCAGGCAGCAGGCGGCCGTTGCACGCGAGCAGGGTTTCTTTGCGGCCTTCGGGGAACGCAACCAGGACGTGGGCTCCATCAGCGCGCCCGTCTTCGACCATACTGGACGGCTTGCATGCGCCGTGGGCCTGGGGTTCCCTACCCAGCGGATCGGGCCCGCCGACGTTGAACGGCTGGGGCCGGTGGTGGCCCGGGCGGGACTGGAAGCCAGCCGTGCATTGGGGTACGACAGCAGCCACGCCGCAGACTGAGCCCGAAGGTCGGCCAGCCTGACCCCCAGCTGGGCCAAAGCCTTTTTGTGAGTCCCAAGCGACCGCATTGTCAGATAAGTGCGGACCAAATATTTCTTCCCCCGGGCGCCGAAAGCAGCGAGCTATGGCGACAGCCAAGGAAACGGGCAGGGACGTCACGGCCGGCATCTACGGTCGAGGTCATTTTGTAGCCATCGCTCCAAAGATCACGGGCGCTGTCGTGGCTTGGCTACAAAAGGCCGTAGGTGGGCGCTGTGTAGCGTTCTATCGAGAACGCCGCCCAGGACCAGGAGAAACTATGAGCCATCCGACGACCCCGACCTCGGCACGCCGCGGCCGGGCCGAGGCAGGGCGCCGCGCGCCGCATGGGTTGCGGGATGCGCAGTCCCTGGCCTTTATTTCTGTGTTCGCCGCGTTGATCGCGGCCTCGGCGATTGTCCCGGGCATCCCTGTCGGTGGCTTCGGTGTGCCTATCACGCTGCAGACCTTGGCCATCATGGTGACCGGCCTCGTCCTTGGCGGATCGCGTGCCGTCGCCGCGGTCGCGCTATACCTCCTTCTTGCGTTCGCTGGGCTGCCGATCTTCTCGGGCGGCCGAGCGGGCCTGCAGGTCCTCGCCGGTGGATCTGCCGGCTACATTATGGGATTCCTTCTTGCGGCCTTTCTCGTTGGCATCGCCGCCGAGCAGATCATCCGGCGCCTTCCGGCCAAGCGGCGTGGGCTTGGGTTCTTCCTCGCCAGCATCGTGGTGACGGTGGTCGCATCACACATGCCCGGCGTACTCGGCATGATGGTGAACCTCAAACTGTCCTGGCAGGCTGCCTTCGCCAGTGATCTAATCTTCTACCCCGGCGATATCCTGAAGGACGCCGTGGCATCGGTTGCGGCGGTGGCTGTGCACAGGGCCTTCCCCGACATCCTTGTCCGCCGCGTGAAGTGAGCGAGGCAAGAGTCGTGAAGATCTTCGGCAAAATCGTCGACGACCAAACCCACTGCATCCACTACCGCACCGATGTGGATGTGATAGCCATAAAGTTCAAGTGCTGTCTTCGGTACTACCCCTGCCATCTCTGTCACGAGGAAGAGGCCGATCACCAGGCCCAAACATGGCCAAGGAACCAGTGGCCAGAGCCGGCAATTCTATGCGGTGTCTGCAAATGCGAGATGTCCATCCACGCTTATCTGGCAACCACATCGTGCCCGAACTGCTCTGCTCGCTTCAACGAACGGTGTGGCGCCCACGCCCATCTTTACTTCCAGGCACCTGACGCGGCTGGAGCCGCGCCTGCATCGCAAAGCCGGCAGTGATTCCGTGGGCTCAGTCCCGGTCGTGAACGTCCACGACCGGAGACAAAGGCGCCACATTAGTGGGTTTAAGGACAGCCTGAAGGAGGCCCGGGAACTGTGCGTCGAGGTCTTCCGTCCGCAGTGAGTTGAGGATCGCGGTCCCCTGGTAGTCCTGGCGAATCAGGCCTGCTTCACGCAGAACCCTGAAGTGATGCGTCGAAGTGGACTTGGTAACCGGCAGATTGAAGGCACTGCAGGCATGTGTTCCGGGGGATGCAGCGAGGTAGCCGACTATCTGCCGCCGAATTGGATCCGCCAGGGCTGACAGTACGGCGTCCAACTGCAGCTCACCCTTCTCGGGATGGGCAAGTGATCGCACGGGGAAGGTCTCCTGCTGTTGGCTGGTCGGGTCGTTCTCTATTGTACGATGTATTCCGTACTACGATGCATGTCGTACTAGACAACCCGATGTTGCCTTCCAGGCCAATGCTTTCCCGCGCCCAGCTTTCATGACCCACAACACCCGCTCAAGACTCAATCGTTGGGCCGGAAGTACATCAACGATTTAAGGACATCCGATGAACTCCACGCCGCTTTGGAACCCGCTGCAGATCGGTTCTACCCACCTGCCAAACCGTGTGGCACTGGCCCCGATGACGCGTATCAGCGCGACGGAAGAGGGGCTGGTTACCGGGAAAATGATCTCTTACTACGAGGCATTTGCCCGCGGCGGGTTTGCCTTGTTGATCACGGAGGGCATCTACCCTGACGCCTCCTACAGCCAGGGCTATCTCTACCAGCCAGGTCTTGCAACGGAGGAACAGGCCAGGTCCTGGACCGGGGTCGTTAACGCGGTGCACGCGGCGGGCTCCAAGATTTTCGCCCAACTGATGCACGCCGGGGGCCAGGCGCAGGGAAACCGTTTCAAAGACGGAAGCATTGCCCCGTCGGCCGTCGCCCCAAAGGGTGAGCAGTTGGACTTTTACCGCGGCGAGGGCCCGTACCGCGTCCCTGCCGAAATCAGCCGTGAACAGATGGACGAAGTTCGTCAGGGCTTTGTGGATGCCGCACTGCACGCCAAGGAAGCAGGATTCGACGGCGTAGAGATCCACGGCGCCAACGGATACTTGTTGGACCAGTTCCTCACCGACTACCTGAACCTGCGAACGGACGAATACGGCGGTTCGGCAGAAAACCGCGTCCGCTTCCCGGCCGAAATCGCACAGGCCGTCCGCGAAGCCGTAGGCCCGGACCTGACCGTGGGTATTCGCGTCTCCCAATCCAAGGTCAGCGACCACGACCACCGATGGGCCGGAGGTGCCGAGGAGGCCGAAGTTATCTTCTCAACTCTCGCCGCCACGGGTGTCGACTTCATCCACACCACCGAATACCGGGCCTACGCTCCAGCGTTCGGGGACCAGGGACCATCGTTGGCTGCCTTGGCCAAACAGCACACAGGCCTGCCCGTCATAGCCAACGGTCACCTTGATGACCCCGAAACGGCCCTATCGATGCTCACTGATGGCGCCGCCGACGTCGTGGCCTTGGGTAAGGCCGCCCTCGGCAACCGGGACTGGCCCAACCGGGTCAGGAACGGCCGGCCACTCGACGAACTGAACGCGAGCCTGTTCGCCCCCGTGGCCGACGTCAAAGACTGGGAACTCGAACTGCTTCCCTAAGCCCCCTAGTGGACAACGAACCCCTTGCCCCGCCTGACGGTAACGCCCCTCCGAACAAACGCGCACCCGGGGCGGGCCGAGGGATTCCAACAACAGGCGAATACCCCAACCGACTGCATTAGGCGTGGGGTGGGTTCGGTCCTCTACTCATGGCCCCCAATCGCGCTACGGACAGTGCCTTCCGATCAGGGCGAAGTCTCCTAATATCGACGGTCGCGCATGATTTTCTTACATCCGCCTTTGACCGGCGGAGGGGAAGGCAAGGGCACGGAAGGAAGCGAGCGTCCGGGAGTCACCCGCGATTTTTGCCTGTCGCGTGGGCTCCTCCGTCGCGGAAGGAACATCAAGGGCTCTCGCACCGACGTGGGTTAGGCCGGCGCCGGCCAGTCTCTCGTTCCAGGAATGCTCGACCAGCATGACTGCTGTTGATAAGAGGCGGCCGGTGGGCCAGGAACCCCTGAGGCATTAGCGCGGTATCGGATGTGGCGGTATCAGCCCCACCCGGGACCAACGCCGGCACGCCGAACCGCGAATGGTCCGCCTCCGGTGAGTGAGGTGCCGTGAGTCGCGGGTCTTCCATGATGGCTTTCTGATCGTTACGGCCGGCCCTTTCGGCCCGCCATCTGTTTTTTCGTTGTTGTCGCTGCTGCTGGGCCATTTCCGTGTTGGTTGGCGACCGGGTTGTTCTGGCTGGTCGTGAAGTCAGTCGCAGGGATGTTGGCCTGATTACCTTGTGGGAGCGGGCCAAACGTCGTCCCTCGGCGCCGTCAAGTTGGCAAGCAGTCTCTGGCGGGTTCGGCATTGAGGGGTTGATCCGGTCGCACTTGGCGTTAGGAGTTGGTCGTCTCCGTGATCGCGGGCTGAGTCTTTGCTGCAGCGATAAGCCGGGTCATTGCTGTATGCAGCTGTATAACGTCCTCGCGCTCCAGCTTCAGTTTCTGCATCATGATTCCCGGCACGGACATCGCTTCCTTCTTGAGGGCGGCGCCGGCTTCGGTCAGTTCAGCAGCGAGGGAGCGCTCGTTCCCTGCAGCCCTGCGGCGGGACTGAAGTCCGGCGGCTTCGAGGTGTAAAAGAGACAGCAAAGGAAACACTGATGGCCTTTGTGGAAAGATTCATGAACGCAATGGGCAAGTTGCGGGCCGTCTTCGGACCCGCCCACAGAACGTCTATTGATCACGACATGACGAGCGCAAACAGGGAACTACTGGGAAAGCGCCAGGCCGAAACACAGCAGTGGGAAACCCGTCACCGCCCCGACGGCAGCACCTACGTCGTACCGAAGAATCCCGAGGACATATCCCTGCGTTAAAGCCGTAGTCGGAAGGTCGCCCCGAGGAGCTCCACCCCGCAGGCTTGCCGCCATCCCATCCGAGCATGCTCGGATAATTATCAGTTCTGGAGATTTGTATTGACCGAGTTGAGCATCCCGCAAACCGAAACAGCAGGAGCTAAGGAAGACCTTCTGCGGGAGAAGCAATTGTGCTTTGCCCTAAGCGTCGCGGCCCGCAACGTCGTCGCTGCATACAAACCTGTGCTCGACAGGATGGGTCTCACCCACCCCCAATATCTGGTCATGCTGCGCTGTGGGAAAAGAGCCCCAGACCTGCGTGAAATCTACCCGCGCGTTTATCGGGACACGAGGTAGCTTGTGCCGTCGGCGTTGCGTACCGTGGTCCACTGGGGCAGCTGCTCTTCACGTTGGCGCTGGGCCGCGTCCTGCCGGACTATCACACGCCCCTGAACCGGGCCCTGCTGAGCAGGCCCAAAAAATGGCCCGCAACTTCCCGGTCCGCCGCATGAACTTCTGAACCGGGGTCTCTCCACTGGCCACGTTCTTCCCTCCGCATTTTCCTACAACCAACATTGTTACTGAAGACTTCGTACACGAATAATTAGTGGGCGAATCTATGATACTTTGGTTGCGGGTTCCACTCCCGGCAGGCTCCAGCCCCCATTCCGGACCTGCCGGGGTGGAATTTGTGGCGACCATATTTGTGCGTATCGCAAAAGCCGTCTCAGAAAGCGCCCCCTTTTCTGCGCCAAACGTCGCCACGGGGACCAATCGAAGCCATGAGCCGAGAACCCCGAGCAGCGGTGGACACGACACTGATCCGCGCCGCAAAAAACGAAAAACCTTTATCAGTAGAAGCAGGACCACGTAATGATCACCACCGTCCAGGCAGGGAGTACGTATCACGTCAGGGGAGATAATCCATGGATTATTCAGGAGGACCTCACCGCAGCCGTCGAAATTGCCCGTCACGAGGCGATGAAAGATGGCCGGCAGGGCATCTTGGTCACACGCCTAGGGCCCGGATCCTTCACAGTGGCTCTGAGCACCAAGGTTCCCTACGGAACTACCCAGGAATTCTGCCAAATGAAATCCGGCCGGCAATGACTAGCGGGTCACCCGAAATCCCGGACCCTAATGAAATGCTGAATGCTTTGCTTGGCCGTGTTGAAGTAGCAATCCGGGAGACTGCATCGACCGCCAGCGGCCTGCCGCTCTTCGTTGTCGAGGAAGAGTTAACCACAAGGCTCCGCGCTGCCCTGCCGGACGTACGGTTCACTGCGGAGGACATAAAAGCGTGGTCCGCACAAATTGCCAGCTGACCCGACACCTGTATCCAAGGCGGCAATGCGTCAGTGCTATTTCTCCCAAGAGGTGAGCGCCGATTTGACAACGATGTCCTGTAGGCTGCTAGCCCTCCTCGCGCACTATTCCGCACCCGCAGTCCGCCCGCGGGCTCAAGGAATGCCAGCCCTAACTATCAAGCCTTTCCCGGATTAATCTGCGCCACCAACCGTGAAGGAGGCGTGAACGCCTGCCTAGGGCCTTACAAGTGACATGAAAGGGTCCCAGGGAACCTACGACTAGATTTCTGGACTGCTGATTTCAGTAAGGACGGGCTTGCGTACGGGGTGTTGAGGAGTTGTCGTGGAACTAAATGGGCAAGAAAGTGACATCGTGACCATCGATCTATCCCCTCACGGTTACTTGCATGTGCGATGGACGCCCGGAGCAGTGGTCACTGAAATCGAGGCGACCGCCTTGAAGAGCCGCGCTGCTGAGCTGAGTGCAGGGCGCGCCCTCCCAATGCTGGTGGAAATGGCCAGCATGAAGTGGATCGATCGCCGCGCCACGGAGATTTTTGCAGCCCCGTGGCCACTCGCGCAGATGGCCCTCGTGGGCGCCAGTCCCGTAGACGAAGTCATAGCCACCTTTTATGCCGCACGGCATACCCCTTCGTGTCAGACGCGGTTCTTCACCTCAATGGACGAAGCGGTAACCTGGCTGACCGAGTGAATAACTCAGATCGACGGCACGTTCCAAGGCGACGTATCGTGGCTTCCACGCCCCCTTCGGAAACAGTCTTTAATGTTTTGCTAAAGCCGCACCGATGAACAAGGAGAGAGCCCGGGACGACCGGCTGGATTCCCCAACTCTGTAGCAAGACCAGGCCGTACGCGGGGCGAGTACGAGCATGGCAGGACGCCGTCAACCAGCTGCTGGCTGGCCGGTTCTATCGCCAAGAATTCGGGAAAAAGCGGGACGAACGACGTCAGGAAACGGCCCCTCTGGGAGGCACTCCCCCGGCAGCTTTAAAGAGCCGATAGTTGATCTTCCGTCAACCTAGGGGAGTGGTTGCCTCTTCGGATGAAGGAGAGAAGCTGCGAACGGGCCCTGGCCAGTTTTACATCCCGTCTTCCGGACGCTACGGAGACGCGTAGCCGCTAGCTGGGGCTAGCGCTATTGCTTTCTTCTTTTTCAAGCTCAACAGCACCGACTGCGTTGGTTGGCTCCAGAACCAAAGCATCTCGCCAATAACCCTCGTAGGCGTCTCGAAGTACCTTGGAGCTTTCATCGCCTAGTTGAGTCAGCACGCTGATATTTTTGGCAACGCCATTCAAGCTCACGCCCAACATCCAGATATTTCCCGTCTCCGGGATGTAATGCCGGTCGTGAAGCTTGTCGATGTGGCGAACTTGAATCTTGCCATCGGCCGCAGATAGCGCGCGCTGATAGAGCCGGCGCTGCGGGTCTGTTCCAAATGCGCGAGAAGAGGTAAGCACGCGTGTCACCGGGGTTGCTTCGGCGACTTCCAGGAACTGTTCCAGCCGTAGGTATGGATCAATGAGAAGGCCAGGCCCAAGATTATTAAATTGATTGAGAAGCCGTGCGAAAGCCATCTTGTCCGACGGATCAACGGTCACCTCGACGTAAGATTGTGCTTCGGGATCCACTTTTGGTGAGTTCAAGTCCCTGAGCATCGCTAGGGCGAGAGGGGTCAGCGCCACCGTACTTTGCGAAACTTTGGCCCACCGGAGTCGCTTCAAATAGTCGAGATATGTTTCGCCTCGCTCGATCAAGGGGCCTGAAAACGCTGACTCCATCATAGTGCTCAGGCTGTAAGCAAAGTTCTGTCGCTTGGGCCCTTCCCTGTGTGGACGAGCAGCATAAGCGTCCACCTCGGCGACTGTGGGGCGATAGCCCTGCCGCTGGAGCATAGCTATATACTCCAACACAAGTCTCGCCCGCTCCTCCACAACCTCAACCATCAGGGAACCCTCCTAGATCTAAGCTGTTATTCCCCACCATTGCCTTGACAGCTCCTGCGTCAGCTGGCGATCTTATGGTGGTGCTGCAGCAGTAGGTGGACGGCTTCACGGACTAGTGCGCTTTGGCCCTTCCCTGTCTCCGCAACCAAGTCATTGAACGCTTGGTACTCGTTCTCAGAAATCCGTCCCCGCACCGTCGGAGACGGACCTTCGGATTTTTTGTGGCCCACTTTGGGACGCCCCGGCCGCAGGGCCTCCTGCAGGGCTTCCTCGCTGCCAAACTCCCGCAACAGGAAGGATCGGCCAGCCTCGGCCGCATCAGGTCCATGTAGCGGAGTTCCCTTCCCGCGCGCTTCCGTTCCCGGGTCGGTAAGACGCTGCGCCAGCGCCTCGTAATCCATTTCATTTCCAGCCACCAGGGTGCTCCTCTCGGAATCGACTGAACTTTGGTCCAAGCGGCATCGCGTGGAAGATTGAAGATTCTCTTCCATCGCCGAACTCGTGCACCAGAATCTCAATCTCGCGATCCGTCTGAGCATGCTCCGGGCCGATGTAAAGGACGATCCTGCCCTCCTTGACCGGCTCGTCCAGCTCGTGAACGAAGTTCGCGTGCATGATCGCGAATGTTTGGTCCTGGCGCGAAACGCCGTGCTTCTCGCTCGATGGTTCCCACCGCGGTGCCATATCCCATCCTACTATTTTGTAGCCATAAACTGTAGCCCTATTTTACCGCGCCAACCAAGGCGGTCGGGAACCACCGCCCAGGTTCAGTTCCTACTGCGATGTCCATGGCACTGCGAGTTGGTGCTTGGACAGTGGCGCTGATGGACTCCTTCGACATCCAGGCTTCGGAAGTCGTAAGGGGCCGTAGCAAGAAGTTCAGGAGGCCCAAGAACCGGGATCTCAAACAGGTCGAATGCCGATTATGGAGATTTCGTCTGCCTCGGGGAGGGGTGGCCAGAGCTGCCATGATGTGGAGCTCATTTCGTCGGCAGCGATCATGGTCGGTGCTTTCACGGCCGCGAGGCTGCCGAGTAATTGCATGGCTGGCTGCACCCGCAGGACGGCGACCGCTCCAAAATCGCCCTCTACCCCGCGAGCCGCCGGCAGGATTGTTCTACGCCAAAGCTCGAGGTGGCCGTGGGGATGTCCATTCACGCCGTTCCTAGCTCCCGCCACCGCATGGAGAGGAGCGCAAGGGTTGTGAGGGCCCCGGCGATGCCGAGCATCCAGAACCCATCGGTCCAGTCGGTGCCGTCGGCCGAGGGAACGGGCGTGTGGGTGAACGGGGAGAGGTCGCGGATACTCTTGTCCAAGCCGATCATGCCGCCGTAGATGCCGATCATCACGCCCAGAACAAGGGTGCCCCAGCCAAGTGGCATGGTTGAGCGCGGCCAGAGGGCGAAGGCGGCCGCCGGCAGCGCAAGGTAGATCAGGGCGGCGGGGATCTGATCGGCGGCGCTCTGCCACACACCGGTGACGGCGCCCGAGGTGTCCCCGGACGCGGCCAGGGACGCCCCTGCGCCTATCGCGGCGAACGCCATGACGAGCACGACCGAGGCTGCACCTAGGGCCAGGAAGCTTGCGAGCCAGTGGACTCGGTTGAGGGGCTGCGCCAGGATAAGCTCGGCGGTGCCGGCCGTCTCTTCCTGCCTTAACCGGATGATTGTCTGCAGGCAGCATGCCGCGGCCAGTACCCCGGCGAATTCGAAGAGGACCGAGATCACGAGTTGGGTCATGGACGTGCCCTGGGCCTGGATTAGGGCGCGCAGGACGCTCGTCATTGATGGGGCATCGTTGAGGGACTGCTGGACGGCGGAGCCGAGGGCTCCAGCGAGGAGTCCGGTCGCGAGGCCGCCGCCGCACCAGCCGATGATCGCACCCAGCTGGAGGCGTACTGCGAGTGAGAACGGGCCTCGGAGGCTCGCCCGCGCGTAAGCGCGGCTTGCCCGTCCCGTGAGGACGCTTGCGCCGACGTCGCGCCGTGACATGAGGACGACGACCGCGGCGATGCACGCTGCTCCGAGCGCGAGCGGGAGCGCGATTGGCCAGAGTCGGTTGCCCGTGTACGCGAAGGTCTGCTGGCCCCACCCGATGGGTGAGAGCCAGCTCGGCCACGCTGCCGTAACGGTGAGACCGTCCTGGCTCACCTTCCCTGTCGCGTCGCCGAAGCCGCGAAGGAGGTAGGCGAGTGCGACGAGCGCCGAGGCGATCCCGTTGGCCCCGCGCGAAGTACTTATGAACTCGGCCGAGAGCAGCCCGACGCCGAGGAATGCCATCCCGACGGCTCCCGCTGCCGCGCCCGTCACGAGCGAACCGCCGGGTTCGAGCCCGCCGACCGTGAGACCGGCGGCAAGGGCCGCCGCCACGAGAACGTTCGCGACGAACCCATGGACAACCGTTGCGGCCAGCGGTGTCCAGCGCCCCGCGGATGTCGCCGAGACGAGCTCCGCACGGCCCGACTCTTCCTCGGCCCGGGTGTGTCGCACGGCGAGGAAGGTGCTCATGAACCCGGCCAGAAGCGAAATGAATGCGAACAGCGCAAAGAACGTGAACGCGCCTTCGCTCGGCCCACGGACGAGGCCGCGGAGCATGAGGATCGCGGGGGTCGCAGTCGCCAGCCGCAGGACCTCGGCGCGGGATGACTCGACGCCATAGGTCTGGAGGATCGTCGTGACCGACAGGAACGCGAGCAAGCCGATCGTGATCACCCAGATAGGGAGCCGCCAGCGGTCTCTGCGCAGCCGCTGCCAGTACAGGGTCAGGAGCGTACTCATCTCAGATTCCCGCCTGCTCCTCACTTGCGATGGCGGCGGCGAGTGGGCCGTCATGCCGTGCTCCGTTGGCGGGCGGTGTGGCCGTCACGCCGTAGTAGCGGCAGAAGCTCCTCAAGCGAGGGAGGAGAGATGAGGAGGCCCTTGACTTTGAGGGGACCGAGCAGGGGAAATAGCTCGTGAACGCGGTCGGAGTCCGCGCCGAACTTGACGCGGCCGTCGTCCTTACGCAGCCCGACGGTCCGGATGACGGCGGTGTCCATATGGTTCACGCTACGCAGGTTTCGGGATCTTGTGAATGTCCGAAGGCACTGCCCGCCAAGGCCTAGCGGAGCCCCATCAGTCCATCGGCAGAGCCCAGGCCGATCGCCGCGGCCCGCCTGCCCCGGGCCCGACAGTTGGACGCCCTGCCAGTTGGTCCTGATCCCGGAAGTCGTCAGTGACAGGGTACGCAGCATAGGTAACAACGGCGTCGAGGTCACCGAACCTACCCCGTGAACCGCACCTCCGCGCCAGCGGGGCATTGGTTACGAGGATTCAAGGATGTTCTTGAGGTTGCCTAGTTGGTCGACCTCGGCCCGCATGGTGCGGGTAATCATGGGTTCAACGAATTTCATCAGGCCCTTCGGCTGCAAGTCCAGGATGAAGTGGACGACGGTTCCGGTGGCGACTTCGGTCAGGTGGTATTCACCGGCGGGGCGTGCCGGTCCAGCGACAACCTGGAAGCTCAGGCGTTTGCCGGGGTCGGCCGTGGTGATCGTGTAATCACCGGCAATGGGCCGGCCGCCCGGCCCAGTGAGAGTCTGGCCGTAGACGGCGCCAACGGTCCCGGGTGTACCGCTTTTCAAGGAAATCGACTGAATTCCGGAACGCCACTTCGGGTTGTTCAATCCGTCCGCGAGGAATGCGTAAACGTCCAGCGGTGAGCGGTGGATAGTGATCTCGTTCTCGGCGTGGGCCATTGTTGCCTTTCAATTGTTAGCCGGGTCGGGCGGATGTTGGCGGCGCCCGAAAACCAGCGACCGGATGTACAGCAAGGGGCGGCTTTCGGGACGGTGACGTTTCCTGGTGCGGACATATCCCGGCCTCGCTGGTGGAACTGACCAGACTTTTTGAAGGCCCTTACTTCTTGGAGCCGTCGTAATTCGGACTGGGGCCCGCGGAGGGTTGCCAGCTATCGAGGTACTGTGCCACCCTCCGGTGCCTCAGGCCTGGTTGGTGTCTGTGGGCTGGTTGGCGGGTGGTTGGATGATGCCGAAGACTTCGCCCTGGGGCCCCCGGAGGACTGCCATTCTGCCGAATGGGCTGTCAGTGGCAGGGAACAGTACCCCGGCTCCGAGGCCGGTGGCTTGCTCGATTGTGGCGTCCGGGTCGGCAACGGCGAACCAGGTCAACCAGTAGTTGGGCATTCCCTCGCCAAGGGAGGTGTCGTGGCTGATCCCGCCGACGGTCTGACCGTCGGCGCCGCGTTCGATGGTGGCGTAGGTGAAGGCGTCCCCGCCGTCGAGGTCGGTGTAGGTGTAGCCGAAGACCTGTGAGTAGAAGTCCCGGGACCGCTGGTAGTCGCGGGTGTGCAGCTCGTTCCAGGTAACGGATCCGGGTTCGCCGTGGCGGGCGATGCCGTGGTGTGCCTTGGCCTGCCAGAGCCCGAACGCGGCGCCGGTGGCGTCGAAGGCCACGGTCATCCGGCCCTGGTCCATCACGTCGAATGGGGGCATCATCAGTGACCCGCCTGCGGCGGTGATTTTCCCTGCGGTGGTGTCGGCGTCGTCAACAGCTATGTAGGTGCTCCACACCGAGGGCATGGGACCGGCGTTATCGGGTTTCGGGCCGATTCCGGCCACGACGGACCCGTCCAGGGAGGCCATGTGGTAGCCGCCGGCTTCGGGTCCGGCGTCCTGAATGTCCCAGCCGAACAGGGTGGAGTAAAAGGCGGCCGCTGCCTTGACGTCGTCCACCTGTGCATCGACCCAGTTCGGAGTTCCTTCGGGCCACGGTTCCTTACGTAGGGGCATAGCGATCCTTTCGAGGATTGACCGCCGGGAGGCAGTCGAGTAGAAGGTTGTACCAGCCCAGCATTCCATGCGTGACGGGCAGATGGAGGCCAGTCAGGGAAAATCATGGTGAACTGCCAGACGATCCCGGACGTGGCCCCAGGGACAAGAGATTCCCATGACCTCACCGGTGGTCTCAGTACTATCAGCGACGCTTTCCGAAGTCGACGGCGTGCCCCACCACGCCGTCGGTGACCTGGCCCTCGCGTATATAGGCATGGAGCTGACCGCCGAACCCGGGCTGTCGTTACTGATCCACACCCCCACGGGATCGCGCTGCATATTGGAAAGTCTTCGGACCCCACGACTGTGGCAGGCTGCGCGCGGCTTGTACAGGAGTCTGCCGTGGGCCTCGTGGTCTTCCTGCGTCGGCTCGAGGCATGAGTGTTTAGTGGCCTCGCGGTGGTCCGGATATTCGGGTCCAACGGCCCATTGATTGCGGCCGCGGCAAGGCTAGCATCATCGGCGTCAGGACAATTTCAAAAAGGAGATGTGTGATGTCACGCACGGAAGTTGAGCAGCTTGACGACCGCGGAATGGCGGCTTGGGACCAGCACGATCCGGTCGGATTCGCCGGCCTGCTGGCCGACGAGTTCACCTTTTCGGATGTAATGGCGCCCGAGCCGTTCCGGACACGGGAGCAGGTCCAATCCTATATGGACGCATGGTTCTCGGCCTTTCCCGACATGCACGTCAAGACCATCAACCGGGTAGTCAGCGACAACGAGGTGGCAGCCGAAGTCGAATTCACCGGCACGAACACCGGTCCCTTGCGCATGGGCGACCAAGAGATTCCGGCAACGGGCAAGTCAGTGGTCGGCACGGGAACCTACTTCGCCTCGGTCAGGAACGGAAAGATCGTCTCGTTCCGGGCCCACCCGGATGTCGCGTCTATGATGGGGCAGCTCGGACTGATGCCACGAATGTGAAGCAGAGTGTTTACTGCCGACTGCAGCGGAACAACTCCACCGAAACTTCGCCATAGGGCTGCTTATGGCCGTCGTTTACAGGCCAGCGGCGGCTCTGACCTCAAATGTTCTTTTTACAAACACTGATAGAGGGTGGGTGCCGAAAAATGGGTGCTCAGGAAAACGCGGAACTGGTACGTCGTGGGTACGATGCCTTCAACGCAGGGGATATGAATACCCTCGCCGAGCTATTTGCTGACGATGCCGTCTGGTATGCGGCCGGCCGTGGCGTCTTGTCCGGAAAGAAGGAAGGACGGGACGCCGTTCTGGCATATTTTGGGGAACTCGGAAGCCGCTCGAACGGGTCCTTCCAGGCGACAGTCGAGGACATCGTCGGAGGCGAAGACCACACGATCGGCATCCAGCAGAGCCATGCTCAAAACAACGGAAAGACGCTGGACGCCGAAACGGTTATCGCTTTCGTGCTGCGGGATGGCAAGGTACTAGAGGGCCGGGAATACTTTACCGACACGGCCAGCGCCGACGAATTTTGGGCATGAGGGAGCCTCTTACCCGGTCCTAAGGCCCTCGTGCCCCGTCGGTCACTTGCCGCGGCGGCTTCCAACCGTTGCAGCCCGTTGGGCAGCGAGCTTGCGACCGCGGCAGCCCACGGGCGGCCACGATCATGCAGCAGAGGGCGACTCCATCGGGAGAGACCAGGCGGGCCCCGGCACCGGCTGAAACCCGGTGGCGCGGAAGCTAATCGGTAAGTCCTTAGACCCTGGCCTTGCAGATCTGCAGAGTTCCGCCACAGGCTACGAGCGGAAAAGACAGGGCACGCTCACCCAGAGCGGCGGCGACCAACGAGCCGTCGAGCCCGCGGTGCAAGGCAAGGGGAGCTAGTCCCGCCCTAGCTTGGGGCGATGGCGTCGAACTTGTCACCTCGTTCCCGCTGGAGTCGGCCCGCTTGTAGAGATTGTCGTTGGGACCGCAGCCAGTTTCCCAGCGAATTTTCTTCTTTCGAGCGGGAGCCTGCCCAGACGGGCAGGCTCCCGTGCTGACTTATGTGATCCAGAAGTTGTTGCAGCTGCGAGTTCCAGCCCTCGTCACGGCTCCGCGGGGAATCGCTTATCCGCCAGCCGGGCAGATCTTTGTCGAGCCGGGCCATTCGTTCTGTTTGAAGTCAGGTCAGACGGGCGCTGTCTCGGATGGCCGTGGCGGGAGAGCCAACGCGCGAGCGTTCGCTCCTGGCGGTCCGGGGACTCCCGTGATGGCCACCGCTCATGCTCAGTCTTGAATTGGATCACGCGGAGCAGCAATTGATCCCAGCTTCGACGTATCCAATTCGGTGACTTCCAGCCAGGTAACAGCCGCACTAGCTCGCAGCTTTCTCCCGCGAAAGCAGGCCGTCCCGCACGCTTGAGCGCTGATTGTTAAGCCAACGAGTTAGGACACGCTCAAACCGGTCGGCCGAGTAGGCCGAAGGAGGCCGGCAGTGTTTGCCGATAAAGCGAACAAAGTACGCGACTTGCTAAAGAATCATCGAAATCCTCCATGGAATCTGTACTCGATGACATTCACACGGGTAGGAAGGATGGCCACGTCGCGTGTGGTGGTTCGGCGGGTTGTTGGCATACTTCTACCCGCCCGGGCTGCTAACGCCGATAACGGACCTACCGTAACCCTGGGGGAGGGGAGCGCTGCTTCGAGGTTCCAAAGAAAGTATGAGCGACGGCGGTACACCGTGACTGCAGTCAGTTAAGCCTGCGCAGCGGATATGGCGAAACTCCGGCCAAATAGCGGTTGGCCGGAGTTCCACCCACATCTTGCAGGCTGGACCTTGAAGCCAGCTGGGAACAGGAGGAACGGCGTTCGCGGAATGAACGACCACCTTGGCCGCTAAGTCCGCTTTGTCCCGCGTTCTCTATTCACGGGTTGGGACGGCCGTCTACCATCGAGCCATGACGGTCAGGCTTGATGCCGATGATGGTGCATATTCCGATGCGGACTGCTTCAGATGTGCATTTGCGGGACCGCATTGGGCCGGGCGGCGGGGCTGCAGCGATGCGTTCGCATGTCGTCGATGCTTCGCTGTTTTCACTGACCCCGAGACGCCTTCAACAGCCGCTTCAACCGGTTCCGGCACCGAGGTTGGTTGACGACCCGTGGTAGGTCATTGCTGGTTGCCCGCTGCAGCGGCAGCAGCCGTCGTACTGGGGGAGGTGACCTGTGCTGGAGCTGCCTGCCGGAGGTACTGGTAGACGGTTTCCCTGCTGATCCCGTAATCCCGGGCCAGAACAACTTTCGGGACTCCGGTGCCGGCGCGCCGGATCAGCTCGGCTGCCCGTTCCGGCGTAAGGGTCTTCTTCCGCCCTTTGTAAACGCCGCGTTGCTGGGCCAAGGCGATGCCCTCGCGCTGCCGTTCCCTGATCAGTGACCGTTCGAATTCAGCGAAGGCACCCATGACGGAGAGCATGAGGTTCGCGATGGGGGAGTCCTCACCGGTGAAGAGGAGCTGTTCCTTGAGGAACTCCACCCGCACCCCTCGCCGGGTAAGGCCCTGGACGAGAGCGCGGAGATCATCGAGGTTCCGGGCCAGCCGGTCCATGCTGTGCACGACGACGGTGTCCCCGTCGCGAACGAACCGCAGCAGCTCAGTCAGCTGCGGCCTGGCGGTGTCCCGGCCAGAAGCCTTGTCCCTGAAAACCCTGTCCAGGACGTGGCCCTCGAGCTGGCGCAGTTCGTTTTGGTCCAGTGTGCTCACGCGCACGTAGCCGATCCGCTGACCTTTCACGGCCGCCTCCAACCCCTTTGATGTGGTGAGTTCGAGTGTCAGTGCCGCCAGCAGGAACGTCAAGCACGACAGCCGGGAAAACTGCTCCGAATCAGGCCGCCGAGGGCGTTGACGGCACGGCCGGCCCTTATCCGGGTACTAATAGGACCGGTTGGCTCCGCGGGGAGCTGCACGCCTCACGTTTCTGCAGCTGTTTGCCCGTCACGTGCCTCCCACCGCTTTTGCGCTCCCTGGCGGCTGATTCCGAACGCCCGTCCGATCTTGTCCCAGGAGACACCCGCAGCCCTGGCAGCTGCGACTGCATCGTCTAGCTGGGCTTCAAGGTCCTTCAGGGTCTGGCTCAGGGTGCCGATGGTGTGCAGCGACACCTCCGGGGCGACATGGCCTTGCCACACCTGCAGGAACACTGGCTCCAGGTTCTCCCGGTCGCTGATGTCAGCGGCATCAGCGCTGTCAGGCGGACCGGCGTAGATGCGCCCTGCCGCGATGTCCTCGTCAGCCGGGTCCCAGACCCGTGTCCACAACGGGTCCAGGATGACGTGTTCCCGGAACGGAACGCAGCTGCAGGCAACCCGCCATCCGACCACCTGGGACGGCGGCCGCCACGCATCACTGTCCGGGTCATTCTCGTGACTGACCGGCCGGCCGTCGGGCGTCATCAGGTTGATCTCCATGTACCTGCCACCCGAGCCGTACATGCCATCTGCGAAGACGGACACGACGTAGCCTTCGTGATCACTGCCCTCGGTAAACCATCCCATTCTGCTTCCCTTCGCCCGGCCCCAATTGCTAAAGTGACAGTATGGGCTTAGGCAACCTTGGTTGACAACAATTTTAGCTTTGCAACTTTACTGGCATCCCTGCGGATTCAGTGTGTGCGTAATCCTGCCGTAAAACGCCGCATGATCATCAATTAGGATGCGATGCGCTTGATATCCATGGGTGCCAAGGACGGGCGCATGCGGTCCTAAAACTCTCGTGACAACCCATGATGCTGACGTTAGGCTCAGGGCATGGGCGCCTGGGATTGGAAGCGGCCAAAGAAGATGGACGCCGTCATTATGGGGATTTTCGCTGTGCTGCTGTCGGCCAGCAACCTGTATGCGGTGCTCGCAGAGGGTGCCAAGGCGACTGTCTGGTACTGGGCCACCCAGGCTCTAAATTTGGCTCTTTTCGTCTTCAGTGTCTGGTGGTATTACCGGGCAGCAAAGCTTCCGCCTAGTCAAAATTAGGAGTTCCTGTCGTCCGTTTCGGAGCATCCGCGTGGTCTGCCCACGGGGTCAGGGCTTGGTGCGGAGGTTGACGTAGCGTGACCAGGCGTCGCCTGCGTTGTCGGCGTGGAGGAAGGCTACTTGGTGGCTAAAGCCGAGAGCGTCGGCGACCAGTGGCGGTGGTGACATTAACAGATGTTCGTCCAACGCAGTGTTCCGTGCGGCAAGTAGGTCGATGCCCAGGCCACGGAGCCTGCCCATGATGCCGTTGGGGTGTAGGGGTTGTCCGGCCCGGGTTCCAGGGAAGAGCCAAGGGCTTTGGGTGTCTGATCCTGTCCTGAGGTTCGGACGTCTTTTAAGGTGCTCTCGAAGCAAGCCGGCGAAGGGCTCGGGAACGGGCACCGGGTGCGTGCCGAAGGTGATCCACATGTTGCCGTTGGCTTCATTGGTTTCGACGGTATCGATCCGGAGTTTGGCGACCCTCACGAGCGGTTGGGCGTAGAGAAGCAGCAGGATGCCTGCGACGCGGTAGGGCAGGGATTCGCTGGTGCCGGTCAGTAGTTCCTGCAGCCACGCTATGCGTTGGTCCTGTGTGATTGTTGGGCGGGTTTTGGCGGTGTAGTGGCCCATGTCCACTCGGTGGTTGGTGCCGGTGTTCTTGATGAAGACGATGAAGGTGCGGATGGCTTTCCTGGTCGTGGGGCCAGTCGCGAGCCAGGTTTCGATGTCTTGCTGGATGCAGGTCGCTGCGGTCCGCTGGTGGGTATCCCAGAGCCAGTCCAGGAATTTGATGGTTTCGGTGATCTCTTGTTTGGCGGAGTGGACCGGGGCCTGAGCGCTTTTCTCCGGTGTTGTCATGGACCGGATGCGGCGGAGGTGGTGCCAGGTGGCGAACTGTGCGACGGGTTTGGCGACCTCCTCGGGCAAGTCGCGGAGCTTGTTCTCAATCCAGGTCTCGAACCGGGCCAGATATGGGTCTTGGTAGGGGAGGAGTTGGTGATGGATGAACAGGGCGCGCAGGTGATTGGCTTCGCGGCTCGCTGTTTCGGCCGCGGCATCGAGTCCTTCGTGCGTCAGTGGAATTTCCCCGCGTGAAAGAGAGCCTAGGAGGGCTTGGACTTTGGGGGAGCGCTTCCACGTGATGATGCTTTCAGGCCGGTCTGCTTTGCAGAGGACATCGACGATTTTGCCAGTTGTTTCGGGGTCGGAAAATTCTGTCAGCAGTTGCTCATTGAGGTCCTCCCGGAGGGCGCAGCGGGCGCAGATACCGCGCCGGTAGAACTCGCCCTCCGTATTGCAGCGGGTGCAGTGGAAGTCGTGGAGGATGCCGGCGCAGGGCGCGCAGTGTGGCCCTCCGCTGATGCCCGTTGGACCGGGTAGAAGTCTGTGCTGGCCGCACTCCGGACAGGTCCCTTGGGTGCGGGTGGCGGTGGTGAAGCATGGGCCGCAGATTCGACCTTCGGGCCATGTGGCGCGGGTTTTGCCGACGGCCCGGCCGCAGCGTGCGCACGTGGCGGTTCCGCTGGTGCGGGGCCGGCCGCGGCTGGTGCTGCGGGGGCTGAGGCCTTCGGGTTTGTCAGTGGTCATTGTCGATGATGCGTGCCCGTCGGGGTCTGACGGTTCGGTTCAGGTCGACGACGTTGGGGGCGCTGGTTCCGGTTTTGCGTGCCCGGACATCGGCGGCCGTGACGGTGATGAGGTCCTCGGGTCCGCAGGAGAAGATGTCGCAGATCGCGGCGATAACCTGCAGTGCGACGCGTTCGGGTTTCTGGTTGACGAGACGGTAAACCTGTGGCCGGGACAAGCTGATGCCGCGCTCGGCCAGCAGGGGGATGAGGTCGGTGGTGTTGTGCAGTCCCCGTGCTGCCATGAGCTCGGAGAGCCGCCATTTGTATTCGACTTCGCGTCTCACCATTGACCTCGCATCTGCACGCCCAGGACGTCGTCCATGGTGCGGTCCAGGGCCGCCCGGAGAGTCATGTTGCGGAAGTCGTCGCTGACGAACTGGTAGATCCCGGTGGTGGAGGCGTGTTCGTGGCCCATTTGATGTTGCACGAATCTAGGATCCCATCCGTCCTCCAGCAGGTCCGTTGCATAGGAGCGCCGGAGCGAATGCAGGTCCAGGCCATCCATTGGCAGGCCCAGCTCGTTGAGGTAGCGCCGGAGCCGGCGGAGCAGGGTGGATTCGCAGATTAGGCCGCCGCGTTCGCTGGGGAACAGGTCCAGGGTGTCGAGCGTGCCTCGTCCGTTGGCGAGCCAGTCTTCGAGAATGCCGGCGGTCCAGTCGAAAACTGTCAGGACGCTGCGGGGTTTGTGCGGGGAGCCCTTGCGTGATTTGCCGAACCGGACCTTGCAGACGCCTGCCTTGCCGAACCTTCGCGCCTGCGGGTTGGCCGCAAAGTCGATGGTTTGCAGGTGCCGGAGCTCGTTGAATCTGAGCCCGTACGAGTAGGCGATTTTCAGCATGACGGCGTCCCGGTAGGCTGCCTGCCAGCCTTTCTTGCCTGAGGCGGCGATGAGTTGGACTTGGTCGTCGGCGTGATCGAACAGCATCTGCAGTTCCGTCTTGGTGAAGGGCCGCTTGGAGGCGCGTCCTTCGTACTCCTGTGTGTGGGAGGCGGTGTTCCAGTCAAAGAAGACCTGGGACGGGTGTGTGCCGAAGCGCTGTTCGCAGACCCGGTCCCAGCCGTAGTCGGGGTTCGACACGTATGACGTGAACCGGCGGAGCGTGGACTGGTAGCCGCGGACGGTGGAGTGCTTCAGCTGGTGGATCGAGCGGAGGTCACCGAAATACTCCTCGACGTGTTCCGGTCCCCAGTTCCAGGGGAACTCGTTCACATGGTTCACGAACCTGCGGACACTTGCGATTCCCTTGTCGATCGTGTCGACCTGGAGGTTCCTGGAGAGCTGCTGGTTGCGCCACCCGGCCAGCATGTCCTCAAGCGTCTGTTCCTCGGGATGCAGCAGCTGAACAGCGCTCAGCTGCAGCACACGCCCGGACCCGTCGACCGCCATTTTCGCCCCACAGTTCCGTCGAAATCCGTGCACAGTTCCTGAATCAATGATTCATTAAATGCATCATCAGCACAAAACCGCAGGTCAGAGGCTTGTCGTAACAGCTCTAAGGGTCAGCATTGCACTCGTCAGGCAGCACCTGGCCAGCGGCACATCAAGGCTGTCAGGCTGCAAATTCCGCGGAATCTCAAGGAAGTGAGAGAACTCCTTGTGGATCCGGGGGATTGGGACGATTGATTCATCTGATGCAATACGCAGAGTACTAGTTGACATAATCACCATTATCGGCTCTTAAAGTACGGGAGTAGAAGTAGCTGCGAGAACTCCCTTCCCTTGACGAATCCAGCGTTTCCGCAGGTCAACAGGGCTTTGCTGGTAACGCGCGC
>NZ_JAUSRE010000011.1 GCF_030811655.1 Pseudarthrobacter enclensis
ACTCAACCCACTCGGCAGTCTCTTCCGGATCACGATCAGGCAGCTGGTTAGTCAACCCGCTGAGGATATGGGAGGTATCTTCTCCTGCAGCCACGGCAGCCTCTTTTCATCTTTGAATGCGTAGGCAGTGTTTTCGTATGGTGAGAAAACACTTTTGCCATTCGAGATTAGGGAGGCTTGGACGTACGATGCAATTATGACTGGCCGAGCAAGGAGAACGCCATGAGTACCCCTGATCAGATCCGAAGAGTCGCCGTCGTCACCGGGGCCGGCTCCGGCATCGGCCGTGAGGTTGCCCGGCAGATGCTGGCCGACGGCTACTGCGTCGTGCTGGCCGGCCGCCGGGAGGCGCAGCTCAAGGAAACGGCTGACGGCCACGCGGACGCGTTCGTGGTGCCCTGCGATGTCACCCGGCCCGACGACGTCGAACGCCTCTTCCAGGCGGCGCTGCAGCAGTGGGGGCGTGTGGACGTGCTGTTCAACAACGCAGGCGTGTTCGGCCCCGCAGCCAGTGTTGACGAGATCAGCCTGGCGGACTGGAATGCCACCCTGGCCGTAAACCTCACCGGGTCCATGCTTTGCGCCGCAGAGGCCGTCCGGACCATGAAGGAGCAGGAGCCGCAAGGCGGCCGGATCATCAACAACGGCTCCATCTCGGCCCACTCGCCCCGGCCGCGGACAGTGGCATACACGGTCACCAAACACGCCATGACAGGGCTGACCAAGAGCATCGAACTGGACGGCCGCGAATACGGCATCACCTGCGGGCAGATTGATATCGGCAACACCGCCACGGACATCATGGACACCATCGGCGTGGGCTCGGGGGCGCTGCAGGCGGACGGCAGCCGGAAGGTGGAACCGATGTTCCCGGTGGCGGACGCGGCGCGGGCAGTGCTGATGATGGCGAACATGCCGGCAACGGCCAGCGTGGGCTCGGTGGTGGTCACCGCCGCCGGTATGCCGTTCATCGGCCGCGGGTAGGCACGCAAAGGGGAAGGCGCGGCCTACAGCGGGAGCAGGGCCGAGAGGTCGGCACGCAGCCCCGACGCCGCAACCTTGCCGGCCGCGACTGCGTCCGCCCAGTCAATCCTGCCGGTGACCATGGCGAGCCAGGTAGCGGCGTCGCACTCAATGACGTTGGGCGGGGTGCCGCGCGTGTGCCGCGGCCCCTCCACGCATTGGGTGACGCCAAACGGGGGCACGCGGACTTCCACCGAATTTCCCGGGGCACGCGCGGTCACCTCCTCAAGGGTGTACCGCACAGCCGTAGCCAGGACGGTGCGCGGCGGGGGCGCGTCCGACGGCGGTTGGGCAGCTTCCAGCCACGCCTTCAGCGCTGCTTTGCCTTCCTGGACGTCAATACGACGGCGGGCTACGGCCATGCGTTCAGTCTTTCCTTTTGTATCGGGGAGGTAAGGGTCAGTCCAGGAGCGCCGAAACCGCCGGGCCCAGCCGGATCTTGCCCACGGGGCGGCCGCCGCCGAGTACAGGTTCCACCACCTTTTCCAGGGCGTTGGCCACGCCAGGAATTTCGATGGCCCCCGCTGCAGCGAGAAGGGTCAAGGCAACGAGCGAGGTGGCACGGACGTTGCCGTCCAGGATCTTGACGGCAACGGAAACACCCTGCGGCGTGGCCATGGCCAGGACACCCTCGGCGCCTATCTTGGCGATGATCTCCAGCTCGTCCATCACCACGGTGTTGGCTTCGCCCTGGCCCTGGACGGCCCATGGGTAGTCAAGCATTGAGGTGGCGATAGTGGCGGCACGGGCACTGAAACTATGGTCACCCGGAGCCTTGGCCAGCTGCGAGTACGCCCTGGCCAGACCCTTCAGGGATACGGCTGCCACGGGCGCGCCGCAGCCATCAATCCCCAAGTGCGCGATCTTTTCGCCGGTGTATTCCTCGATAACGGTGCGCACCCGCTGCTGCAAGGGGTGGTTCGGCTCCAGGTAGCTGTGCGTGTCCCACCCGTTCTCCGTGCAGGCCCAAAGGAACGCGGCATGCTTGCCGGAACAGTTGTACGCCAGCCGCGACCTGCCCTTTTCCGAGCGGACCAGCCAGTTCCGTGCCGTTTCATCCTGCGGCCAGGCTTCAGGACACTGCAACTGGTCTTCACGCACTCCGGCCGCGTTGAGCATCCCGGCCACCACATCCATGTGGTCCAGGGAACCTGTATGGCTTCCGCAGGCGATGGCCACCTGCGCGCCGCGCAGCGGGACTCCTGACTGCATGGACGCCAGCGCCTGGAACGGTTTCAGCGTGGACCGGGCGTAGATGGGAGTATTGATGTCGCCCAGCTCTGTCACGACCGACCCATCGGCGGACATGAGGACTGCGGAACCAATGTGGCGCGACTCCACAAAGCCGCTGCGTTCGATCACGGCCAGTTCGACGGCGGAGTCCACGGTGAAGGTTGCATGCGGATTATGCGGCATACCGCCAGTCTATGGGCCACCCCGATACGGCACGGGCATCCTCTGCACACGACCACCTACTGCACGGTGACCTACTGCACGGTGACCATCACGGACTGCCAGCCGGAGGCGCCGTCTGGCACGGGATCCGCGCGCTTGTCCGTCTGGACTTCGCCGGTGCCGTCAGTGGCGCGCACTTTGATGTAGTGCGGGCCGGGCGTGGCGTCCCATTCGTAGGACCACTGGCGCCACGTGACCGTGGAGGCTTCGGTGGAAAGGGTGGTTTCCACCCAGTCGCCGTTGTCGATCTGGATCTCCACTTTGGCGATTCCCCGGGTCTGCGCCCAGGCGGTGCCGCCCACCGCCACTTTCCCTGCCGGAACTTTGGCAAAGGACTTGGGCACCTCCACGCGCGCCATGGTCTTGATCGGACCGCGCTCGGACCAGCCGCGGTTGGTCCAGTACGCCTTGTTGTCGGCGAAGCGGGTGACCTCCAGGTCCACCACCCACTTGGTGGCAGAGACGAACCCGTAAAGCCCTGGGACCACCATCCGCACCGGGTAGCCGTGCTCCAGCGGAAGCGGCTCACCGTTCATGCCGATGGCCAGCATGGCGTCGCGGCCGTCCTGCAGGACCTCGAGGGGAGTGGAGGCGCTGAACCCGTCGATGGATGTGGAAAGCACCATGTCCGCACCGTCTTTAGGCCTGGCGCGGGCCAGCACTTCGCGGATGGGCAGGCCCAGCCACTTGGCGTTTCCTGCCAGGTTGCCGCCCACCGGGTTGGACACGCAGGTAAGCGTCACGTGTGATTCGATCAGTTGGGCGTCCAGCAGGTCCTTGAACCTGAGGGTTACCTCCTGCTCCACCAGTCCGTGGACCCGCAGCTCCCAATCGTCAACGTTGATTTCGGGCACGCTCAGGGCCGTGTCGATCCGGTAGAAATCGTTATTGGGCGTCAGCCACGGCGTAACCCCCGGCACAGGGGACTGGACGCCTGCCGGCACCGCGGCTGCGGCCTTGGCCGGCGCCGGCAGCGAGAGCGCTTCGCGCGCCTTGGCGACGTTGTTTCGGGCGGCCCCGAGCAGCCGGCCGCCCGTTGCGGCGACGCCGGCGGCCACGGCAGTAATCCCGGCGGCAGTGAAGAAACCGCGGCGGCTGGTGCCGGCGCCCTGCCGCCGCGCGTCGTCGTCGGCTGCCTGGTCAGCCGGCGCTTCCGGCCAGGGCTTGGGCTCTTTCAACCGCCACACGGACGCCATAAGCACGCGCAGGACCACCAACCCGGCGATGGTCCCCAGCACGGACGGGATCGCGTCCACTGCGCTGACACCGGCGCGGGTTACCACGCAGGCAACGATCACGGCCCCCATGAATAGGACCCCCAGAACGCCCAGCGCCCACTTCCGATAGGCAACCACGCCAAGGACGCAGGCAAGTATCGCAATGGTCAGCCCCATCCCCACGAACAGCGCAGCCTTGTCGTTAGTGCCGAATGTAGCGACCGCAAAGTCCTTCAGCTTGGGCGGCGTGAAGTCGATGAACGTTGATCCCAGGGCGAAAAGCGGGGTTGCCCTGGCGGTGAAGAACGCGCCGATCAGCTCCGCAACGGCAAGCACGACGGCGGCCGCCACCACGCCTGCCAGCGCGGCCATGGCGGTGGGGCCGGTAATCCTGTTCCGAAGCTTTGTCATGTATATGGTTCGGAGCGGGAGGCGACCCGGATTGACCGGCGGGCAGGGAAGGACACAGCTTAGGAGCGGGAAGGGTGCACAAAGTACCCTTGGAGACTGTGAAGGTACTCGTCATTGGCCCCGGAGGCCGCGAACACGCCATTGTCCGCTCCCTGCTTGCCGACCCGAACGTGTCCGAGGTCCACGCGGCGCCGGGCAATGCCGGCATCAGTAAACTGGTCCCCACTTACAACATCAACGGCAACGATCCTGAGGCTGTAGCGGAGCTGGCAACACGGCTCGGCGTTGACCTTGTGGTGGTGGGCCCCGAGGCTCCGCTGGCAGCAGGCGTGTCAGATGCTGTCCGTGAAGCCGGAATTCCCGTCTTCGGTCCCAGCAAGGCCGCCGCCCAGCTGGAGGCCTCGAAAGCGTTCGCGAAAGAGGTCATGGCGGAGGCCGGCGTTCCCACAGCGATGGCCATGGTGGCCACCAACGCAGAGGAAGCAGCGTCGGCCCTGGATACATTCGGCGCGCCCTACGTGGTGAAGGACGATGGCCTGGCCGCCGGCAAGGGCGTGGTGGTCACCAAGAACCGCGACGAAGCCCTGGCCCACGCCCAGTCCTGTTTCGACGCCGGCGGATCCGTGGTCATCGAGGAGTTCCTGGACGGACCGGAAGTTTCCCTGTTTGTCCTGTGCGACGGCCAAAACACTGTGGCACTCTCGCCTGCCCAGGATTTCAAGCGCATCTTCGACAACGATGAAGGGCCCAACACCGGTGGCATGGGCGCCTACACCCCGCTTGAGTGGGCCCCCGAAGGCCTGGTGCAGGAAGTCCTTGACCGGGTGGCCCAACCCACCGTCAACGAGATGGCACGCCGCGGAACCCCCTTTGTCGGCGTGCTGTTCGTCGGGCTGGCGCTGACCTCTCGCGGCACCCGCGTCATCGAATTCAACGTCCGCTTCGGCGACCCCGAAACGCAGGCCGTTTTGGCCCGGCTCAAGACCCCCCTCGGTGCCCTGCTGATGGCTGCTGCCAAGGGCGAACTGGATAAGGCAGAAGAGCTGCGTTGGGCCAAGGAGTCCGCCGTCGCCGTCGTTGTGGCCGCGGAGAACTACCCGGGCACGCCCCGCACCGGTGACCGGATCCGCGGGCTCAAGAAGGTGGAAGCCCTCGACGGCGTGCACGTCATCCACGCCGGGACCGCCCTGGACGGGAACGGCAAAGTGGTTTCCGCCGGCGGCCGCGTCCTGGCCGTTGTTGCCTTGGGCAGCGACCTGGTGGAGGCGCGCGAAAAGGCGTACGACGGCGTTGAGCTGGTCCAGCTGGAAGGCTCGCAATTCCGCAGCGACATCGCCCGCAAGGCCGCACGTGGCGAAATCAAGGTTCCGTATGGCGCCACCGGCTCACTGCCCATCGTGAAAGCAAAGGCCTGACATGAGTGAAACTTCCCAGAACCGCGGCTACGCCACCCAAACCCTTGACCTGGCCGGTTGGACGCACGTCTACTCCGGCAAGGTCCGCGACCTTTACGAGCCCGCTGACGCGTCAATCGTGCAGCGCCTGGGGCAGGACTGCGTCCTGGTGGTGGCCAGTGACCGTATCAGTGCCTACGACCACGTCCTGTCCAGCGAGATCCCGGACAAAGGACGCATCCTTACCCAGTTGAGCCTCTGGTGGTTCGACCAGCTGGGCGTGGAACACCACGTGCTCGGTTCCACGGCGGAGGACGGCGTGCCTGCCGAGGTTGTGGGCCGGGCCATGATCTGCAAGAAGCTGGACATGTTCCCGGTGGAGTGCATCGCCCGCGGCTACCTGACGGGATCCGGGCTGCAGGAATACAAAGCTTCCGGCACCGTCTGCAACATCCCGCTGCCCGAAGGCCTGGTGGACGGTTCACGGCTGGAGCACGCCATCTTCACGCCGTCCGCCAAGGCGCTGATCGGCGAGCATGACGAGAACATCACCTACGACGCCGTCGTGGCGTTGGTGGGTGACGACATCGCGGCCCGCCTGAGCGAGCTGACGTTGAAGATCTACACGACGGCGGAGAAGATCGCCCGGGAGCGCGGCATCATCCTTGCGGACACCAAAGTGGAATTCGGCTACGACGCCGTCTCCGGGTCCATCACGCTGGGGGACGAGGTGCTGACCCCTGATTCCTCGCGTTTCTGGGATGCTGCCACCTACAAGCCGGGGCAGGCCCAGCCGTCCTATGACAAGCAGTACGTGCGGGACTGGCTGACCTCGCCGGAGTCCGGTTGGGACAAGTCCTCTGACGCCCCGCCGCCGGCACTGCCCGCAGAAGTAGTGGAGCGCACGCGGAGCCGGTATGTCGAAGCGTACGAAAAGATCACGGGAAAGACGTTTTCGTAACCACGCTTCAAAAAGCCAGGTAAGCCCCCCATCTGCGGGCTTACCTGGCTTTTTGGTCAGCTGGCCTTGGCAGCAGCCGCGGCCCGCTTCTGCGCCAGCTTGATCTCAAGGATCGCGTCGAGCGCCTGCTGGACCCGGTCCTGTGCGCCGGCGGTGGCGAAGGCCTTTTGGGCTTCTTCGAGGTGCACCAGTGCTTCATCCGTGTCGCCTGTGGCCTTGAGTGACTTGCCCAGCAGGAGCGAGACCTCACCCGCCGTGTGCTTGCCCAGCGCGTCACGCTCTGTGTGGATCTCCCGCAACTTTTCGACGGCTGCGACAATATCCCCGGTCAAATACAGCCAGCGGGCGCGGATGAAGGCCACTTCCAGTTCGTCGCTCTTGGTTCCGCCAACGATGGAGAAGGCCAGTTCTGCCCGTTCGATGGCTGCCAGCGTTTCCGGCTCGACGATGCCCGATGAAAGCCGGACAGCGGCCGACGCCTTGTTGAAGCGCGCCCACAACTCAATGTCATTGGCAGGGGAGAGCAGGCGGGCTGCCCGCTCGTGATGCGTGACGCCCTCCGTGTAGTCGTGCCGCATGAAAGCCACGTTGCCGATGACCCAAGCGACTTCGCCGGCGAGCTGGGACATGGAATGCTCGTCCACCTGATCGAGCAGGGCCTGGCAGTACTTCCACGCCTCATCCAGCCGTCCGCTTTCAGCCAGGGCGCCGATCAGGATGCGGTGTGCGCCGATGAGGACGGTTGAACCCCGGGGGAGGCCGGCGGACAGCCTGACGGCTTCCAGCGCATGCTCAACAGCAACAGACAGCTGGCCCTGGCCGTGGCAAACTGCGGCAAGCATTTGGCGGGCGCGGACGCCAAGACCAACAGACTCTGTTGCCATGGGGTGCTCAATGAGGCGTTCAATGATCTTCCGGCATTCCTGAAGGTCACCCTGTTTCATGAGGCACTCGGCCTGCATGTAGGTCATGTTCCACCAGGCGCTGGTGTTCTTGCCGTCCAGCGCAATTTGTGCCGCGTTTGCAGCGTGGCTGGCAGCCAGCGGGTAGTCACGCAGGTCCCACGCCTGACGGGCGTAGAGCCCGGCCAGGACGTATTCGGCGTCGCTAACTGAAATTGGCTGGCTCCAAGCCTCCAGTGCCTTGGGTGCCAACTCCAGCCTGCGTGCGAGTTCTTCAATAACTTCAGCCGTCGGTTCGCGGCGGCCGGTCTCTAGAAGCGAAATGTAGCTGGGTGAATACAGGTCCTTGCCCAGTTCGGCCTGTGTCAGTCCACGCTCAAGGCGCTCCGCCCGGAGCTTTTCTCCGAATCCGTTGCCCACGCGTTTCCTCCTTCTGGACACTGGGGCCGCCGAATGCTTGACAGGCCCTGTGGAAAATATTTTACAATGTGTGTCAACAAGGACAGTGCTGGCTTTGTAACGAATCCGACTCGTATTGAGGAACTTATATGTTGAAGAAGATCGCAACCGCGGCCGCCCTGGCTGGGGCCCTGGCTTTTTCTGCGGCAGCTCCGGCTGTCCTGGCTTCAGGTTCCGTCGCCGATAATTCGGGTACGTCGGTAGCTATTGGCAACTGGCCTGACCCCGCTTCCGCGAAGGTCAAGAAGGACAAGAAGACCACTACCACCGACACAACCATCATCACCTACATCGGCAACTGGCCCGATCCTGCATAAACAGCTTCCTCACATCGGGAGGCGAGGGTAGGCCCCGGAGCAACAGCTCCGGGGCTTTTCCCTTTAAGGCCACAGGAAGACGCCTCACTGGGGGACGAAAAAGAGGGCCTCCCCAAGGAGACCCTCTTTTTCCATTATGGTCGGGATGACAGGATTTGAACCTGCGACCTCTTCGTCCCGAACGAAGCGCGCTACCAAGCTGCGCTACATCCCGATCCGCTGCAAAAGCAACTTTACAAGGATAGCCGATTCCGGGTCCCGATGCGAAATCGTCGTCCAGAGAACCGGCACGCCGCCGGCCGCTGGTTCACACCAGCGAATCCTTCCATGCACCGTGCAGGTCCGCGAACCGTCCGCCGCCGCCGATCAACTCTTCCGGGGTGCCATCCTCCACGATCTGGCCGTCATGCACTACGAGGACGCGGTCCGCCGTTTCCACCGTTGAGAGGCGGTGGGCAATGATCAGCGCTGTCCGCCGTGCAGCTTCCGTTCCCGCCAGCAGCCGGGCCAGGCCGGCCTGCACCAGTCGTTCCGAGGGGATATCCAGGGAGGATGTGGCCTCGTCCAGGATCAGGACCGCCGGTCGCGCCAGGAAAGCCCTGGCGAAGCTGATCAGCTGCCGCTGACCGGAGGAAACCCTGCCGCCACGCTTGTTGACGTCGGTGTCGTAGCCCTCCGGAAGTTCCAGGATAAAATCGTGCGCCCCCACCGCCTTGGCGGCCTCCTCAATCTCCGCGCGGGAGGCGTCCGGGCGGCCCAGGGCGATGTTGTCCGCCACAGAACCGCTGAAGAGGAACGCCTCCTGCGTGACCATGACGATGTTCCGGCGGAGGTCGCTGGTGGCGAGATCGCGGAGGTCAACGCCGTCCAGGGTGAGCGTGCCGGAAGTCACGTCATAGAACCGGGCGATCAGTTTGGCCAGCGTTGATTTGCCGGCGCCGGTCTGCCCCACCAGCGCCACGGTCTGGCCGGCCGGGATGTGCAGGTTCAGGCGGGGCACCACCAGGGGTCCGTCGCCGTAGCGGAATTCCACGCCGTTGAAGTCGATGCGGCCCGTGGCGGTGGGCAGGGCGACAGGGTTCTTCGGCGGCCGGACGGTGGGTACTTCTTCCAGGAGGCCCGAGACCTTTTCCAGGGCTGCCTGCGCGCTTTGGAAGGAGTTGTAGAACATGGCCATCTGGTCCACGGGCTGGAAGAACCGCTTGGTGGAAAGGATGAGGGCGAGAAGGACGCCGATGGCAAGGTCACCGCCCAGCACCCGAAAGCCGCCGAAGAGCAGCACCAGGGCAACGCAGACGTTGCCGATCAGCACCAGGCCGGGCTGGAAGATCCCGTTGAGGTTGATGGAGCGGACCGTGACCAGCCGGTAGTCCTCGGCGAGCTTCCCGTACCGCTCCGAGTTTTCCTTCTCCTTCCGGAAGGCCTTGACCGCGCGGATGCCGGTCATGGTCTCCACGAAGTGCACGATCAGCCGGGCAGAGACCACCCGGGACTCGCGGAAGGCGATCTGTGAGCGCTTCTGGTACCAGCGGGAGAGGAAGAACATGGGGACGCCCGCCGCCAGGACCAGCAGGCCGCTCCGCCAGTCCAGGGCAAAAATAGTGACGGCTGTGAAGGCCATGAACAGGATTCCCGAGGCGAGCGAGCTCACCCCGGAATCGAGGAGTTCGCGGAGCGCCTCCAGGTCAGAGGTTTGCCGCGCGATGATGCGGCCTGAAGTGTACTTTTCGTGGAACTCCAGGCTGAGCCGCTGCGTGTGCCGGAAGACGCGCACCCGCAGGTCCAGCAGCATCGCCTGGCTGAGACGGGCGGTGGAAGTGACGTACAGGGCGGTGAGTCCCGCCGTCGCGATGGCTGCCAGAAGGTAGGCGGCACCTGTGAGCACCAGCGGGAAGTTGTCCCCCGACCGGAGGGCCGGCAAGGCGTGGTCGATGCCGAACGCAATCAGGGCGGGCCCGGCTACCCTTGTGGCCTGGGAGAGGACCACCATGGCGATGGTCAGCCAGAACCGTACCCGCACCGGGCGGATCAGCGAGCCCAGCAGGGCAAGCGACCGCCGTCGTACTGCCCTGCTGTCACTCCTGCTGAGGTGGGCGTTGTCTTCGTTGGCGGTGCCAAACGTCGCGGTGCTCATCGGGTCACTTCCTCAGCATGGTCCTCAAGCGCCGACAGTTCGGAGTCCAGGTCCCGGGGCTCCCGCTCCAGGCTGGCGATGACGTAGCGGTAGTGCTGGTTGTGCGCCAGCAGCTCCGTGTGCGTTCCGACGGCGGTGATGCGGCCGTCCTCCAGTAGTGCCACGCGATCGGCAAGGGCCACCGTGGACGGCCGGTGCGCGACGATCAGCGTGGTGGTGTCCTTCAGGACCTCGCGGAGGCGGGCTTCCACCAGCTCCTCGGTGTGGGCGTCCAGGGCGGACAGGGGATCGTCCAGGACCAGGACGCGTGGGCGGGCAGCGATGGCACGGGCCAGGGCAATGCGCTGCCGCTGGCCGCCGGACAGGCTCAGGCCTTCCTCGCCTATCAGCGTGTCCACGCCCTCCGGGAGGGAGTACGCGAAGTGCGCCTGCGCCACATCGAGGGCCTCGTCCAGGACCTCCTCCGTTGGGGCCGGAGCACCCAGCAGGACGTTGTCCCGCACGGAATTGGAGAAGAGCGTGGTGTCTTCGAACGCTACGGCCACGATGCTGCGCAGCTCCTCGACGTCGAAGTCCCGGATGTCCACACCGTCAATGGTGATGGCGCCCGTGGTGACGTCATACAGGCGCGGCACCAGCTGGATCAGCGCACTCTTTCCGCTGCCGGTGATGCCCACCAAGGCCATGGTTTCGCCGGGAAGGATGTCCAGGCTGATGTCCTTGAGGATGGGCTTGTCGGGCGCGTCCTCGAAGGCGAACGTTGCTTTGTCGAAGCGGAGTGCGCCTGAGAGTTGTGCGGGCCGGCGGGGTTCGGCGGGGCTGGTGATGGTGTTCAGGGTATCCATCACTTCGTAATGGCGGTCGACGGCGGTCTTCGCCGTAAGTGCCATGGCCAGCAGCATGCCGGAGAATTCCACGGGGGAGGCAATGACTGCCGCGGTGGCGAAGAACGCCACCAAGGCACCGATGCTCAGTTGCCCGCCGGCGCAGAGCATGACGCCCACCACCAGCGCCGTCCCCAGCGCAAGCTCGGGAAGCAGGGTGACCACCATGGTGAACGTTGCCTGGTGGCGCGCCTTGGCGATCTCAATCTGGCGCAGCTCCTCGGCCTGCTCATTGAAGTTCTCCAGGGCCTCCCGGCTGCGTCCAAAAGCCTTCAGCACGCGGATGCCGTGGACGGATTCCTCCACGGTGGTGGCAAGGTCGCCGGCCTGGTCCTGGCTGCGCCGGGCAACCTTGCTGAAGCGGGTGCGGAACCGGAAGCTGTTGATGGTTATGGGAACGGCGGCAGCGAGGAAGATCAGCGCCAGCTGCCAGCTCATGGCGAACATGGCCACGATCCCAATGATCACGGTAAGCGTGGTGACCACCAGCATGATGGCGCCGAAGGCCATCCATCGGCGCAGGAAGTTCAAATCTGTCATGGCCCGGGACAGCAACTGGCCGGACCCCCACCGGTCGTGGAAGGAGACAGTCAGTTCCTGCAGATGGCCGTAAAGGGAGACGCGCATGCGGGTCTCCACGGTGGTTGCGGGGTTAATGACGAATTGCCGGCGCAGAGCCACCAGTCCTGCCTCTGCGATGCCCAGCACCAGGACGACGCCTGTGGATGTCCAGAGAGCCTGGGGTGAGCCGCCCGGCTGGAGCGCCGTGTTGACCAGGATGCGCAGCACCTGGGGGATAGTGAGGGCCACAACGCTTGCCAGGAGTGCGCACAGAAGCCCCATCAGGAGCCTGGGGATGATGGGCCGGACGTGCGGATAAAGACGGCTGATGGATTGAAAGAATCGAGTCTGCTTGGCCATGCCCGCTTCTCAAGCTCTAAAACGAATGTAGTTTTCCTCTGGCAGCCAGCCTATGCCATGGAGGGGGAGCACTCCCATGGATTACCGGGTCCACGCACGTCCCGCGCAGTTTTGCATCCGTAATGCCGGATGTTTATCAGATATGGTCCCAAAACCTCATTTTGGGGACCATATCTGATGGAGCGAGAGGTCAGTTGGCAGAGGTAAGGGTCAGCAGGACAGCCTCGGGTCTGCAGGCGATCCTGACCGGCGCGAAGCGTGAGGTGCCGATCCCGCCCGAGACGTTGACCGGCGTCGTGTTGCCGTTGCTTGACCAGTCGTTCAGGCCCTTTGCACGCCAGGTGGGAAGGTCGCAGTTGGCGACGACGGCCCCGTAGCCCGGGATGCATAGCTGTCCACCATGGGTGTGGCCGGCCAGCAGGAGGTCTGCACCGCTCTCGGTGAAGTGGTCCAGCACCCGCTGGTAGGGCGCGTGGATGACAGCGACCTTGAGGTGGTCGTTGGCGTCCTGGCCCACCGTTCCGCGGGGCCAGCCGGCGTACCGTTCACGGTTCAGGTGCGGATCGTCCACCCCGGAGAAATCGAAACGCATGCCGTTCAGGACCAGCGACTGGTGGCGGTTGGTCAGGTCCACCCACCCGCTCATGCCGAAGCCCGAACGCAGCCGCGCCCAGTCCAGGACAACCGGCTTCGGCTTCGCCTTAGACGGCCCAAACAGGTACGACGCAGGGTTTTTGGGAGTGGGCGCGAAGTAGTCGTTTGAGCCAGGAACGAAAACACCGGGGAACTCCAGCAGGGGCTGCAGTGCGTCCAGGAGGGGGTCCACAGCCTTGATGTGGCTGAGGTTGTCACCTGTGTTCACCACGAGGTCCGGGCGGAGGTCTGCCAGCGATCGCAGCCAGTCGGCTTTCTTCCGCTGTCCCGGCACAAAGTGGATATCACTCAGGTGAAGGATCCGGAACGGGCCGCGGCCGGGCGGGAGGATGGGCAGGGTCTCTTCGCGGAGGACGAACTGGTTCTTCTCCCACAGGCCATACCCCAAGGCGGCCAGTCCCGCAGCGGCTCCGGCGCCTGCAGTAACGGCAAAGCCGCGCCCGATCGATCGGGCGCGGCTTGCCAGGCTATCGATGCTCATGCGTGCTTAGCCTTTTCCCTTGGCATTGTTGCCGGTCCCGTTGGTGACCGGAGCCGGCGCCTGGGTGGCGGGAGCCTGGGTGGGCTGCGGTGCCGGGGCGGGGGCCTGGGTGGCCTGCGGTGCCGGTACAGGGGCCTGGGTGGTGGTCTGGGTAGTTCCATTGACCATGTTGCTCGGCGGTGCAGGGAACGGATTGGTGCCGTAGGCGGGAGCGATCGCAGACATGAAGTTGGAGAACATGGGACCGGCGATCATGTAGCCGTCAATGCCCTGGTAGAACTTGCCGTTGATCGTGACGTTCTGACCTGCCCGTGTCTGTCCCCCCAGTGGGTCGCCGAACCAAGCCGCGGTGGCCAGGCCGGTGGTGTGGCCAACCACCCAGGTGGAGCCGTTGAGGTTGGACGTACCGGTCTTGGCGCCAATGGGGAAGCTGGTCTTAGTGGAGATCCGGGGCCTGATCAGCGAACCTGAACCCTTGTTCAACACTTCCTGCAGCGCGTAGTTCACACCGCGGGCAACCTCCGGCTTGATGGCGTCACGGCAGTTGCTGGACTGCGCCGGGAGCTGTTTGCCGGTGCCATCGACTACCGAGGTGATGGCAATGGGTTCGCAGTACTTTCCGTCATTCGCGAAGGTTGCAAATGCGCTGGCCATGGTGAGCGGCGACGTCTGGGTGGACCCCAACAGGTTGCCCAGCGTCATCATGTCCACCTTGGGGTTGGGATCCGCAACGTTGCCTGCGTTATCGAGGACGATGTTGCCATTCCCATCCGTCTGGGGGAGGCCGCTATGGAGTCCTACGGCATCGGCAATCTTCTGGATTCCACAGAAGTCCAGTTGGGCCGCGGAGGCGAACGTCACGGTGTTGATGGAGTTGTAGAGGCCCTCCAGGACCGTCAGCGGGCGGTACCACTGGGGCTCAGCGTTCTGGAGGTCATCCGCCGCGCCCAAGGACTTCTGCGCCGTGTTGTAAGCACCGTTGACCTTGCCGCAGGTGTCCCGCCAGGGGTAGCCAATCGGATAGACACGCTGGGCGGCGTTGACCACGGTATTCATGGTCTTGCCTTCATTGAGCCACTCTGCAAAGGTGAACGGCTTCATTGTGGAACCCGGCTGGAAGCCGCCCACGCCGTTAAGGTCGTTGCCGTCCTTGTCCAGCTTGTCCACGTTGAAGTTCAACTGGGAATCGAAGCCCTGGCCCGGCAGGAACGTAGTGTTCTGGGCCATCGCAATGATTTTGCCGGTGCCGGGCTGGACCGACACCATCGAGGAACCCCACTTATCCGGAT
Source organism: Pseudarthrobacter enclensis (assembly GCF_030811655.1). GTDB lineage: Bacteria > Actinomycetota > Actinomycetes > Actinomycetales > Micrococcaceae > Arthrobacter > Arthrobacter enclensis_A. The sequence continues at coordinate 14,503 of NZ_JAUSRE010000011.1, forward strand.
TTGCCCCGGTGGCGGCAGCTACCTGCTCCTGGGCGGTGGCCTGGGCTTTGGGATCCAAAGTGGTGGTGATAGTGAGGCCGCCGCCGTAAATGACGTGCTGCCGTTGCGATTTGTCCGCACCATAGGCCGGGTTGTTTTCCAGCAAGTGGAGAATGTAGTCGCAGAAGTAGGGTGCCGTGGCGGCATAGGCACAGCCCTGCTTGGGCTGGGTCACCTTCGGTTGCACCGGTGTGGCCACAGCGGCCTGGTATTCCTCGGCGGTGATCTTGCCCTGGTCCTTCATCAGACCCAGCACCAAGTCGCGGCGCTGCTTGGACTTCTCGGGATTGGTGATGGGGTCAAATGCGGAGGGACTGTTGACCAGGCCGGCCAGGAGCGCTGCCTGCGGGAGCGTCAGGTCCTTGGCGGTGGTGCTGAAGAAGTAGCGTGAGGCGGCCTCGATGCCGTACGCGTCACGGTTGAAGAAGACGATGTTCAGGTAGCCCTCAAGGATCTGGTCCTTGCTGAACTCCTTCTCAAGGGCGATGGCGAGTTTCATTTCGCGCAGCTTGTCGCCCACGCCCTTGTTGACACCGTTGAGCTTAATCTGGTCCTCTTCACCGGCGGCCGCGAGGTTGGCGTTGAGGACGTTGTTGACGTACTGCTGCGTAATGGTGGAAGCGCCCTGCTTGTTGCCGCGCACCGTACTTACCAGGGCGCGCAGGATGCCCGTGGTATCAACACCGCCGTGCTCGTAGAACCGGCTGTCCTCCACGGCGATGATGGCGTTCTTCATGTTCGGTGAAATCTGGTCCAGCGGAACCTTGGTGCGGTTCTCTGTGTAGACGCTGGCGATCTCGCTGCCGTCCGCGGCCAGGATCCGCGTGGTCTGGCTGGGCGGATCGACCTTCAGTTCCGCTGGAAGGGAATCGAAGAAGCTGATTGAACCGCTCGCCGCGCTGCCGGAGACGGCCGCGGCGGGGACCAGCAGGCCCGCTACGAGGACACCGCAAATCGCGCTCACACCAAGGAAGAGAAGGATCTTACCCAGTGTGGTGGCAGTGTCGAATAAGGGGTTGTTGCGAGTCGCCATGTTTTCCACTTTACCGGCAAGGGCTACGCTTTCTCTCATGACCAAATGGGAGTACGCGACGATTCCGCTCATTATCCACGCCACAAAGCAGATCCTTGACCAGTGGGGGGAGGACGGCTGGGAGCTCGTCCAGGTAGTCCCGGGACCCGACGGCAACGGCCTTGTCGCCTACCTCAAGAGGGAGAAGCAGTAGCATGGGCACCACACCCGCAGAAGCCCAGTCCAGTGCCGCAACGGCGCCGGCATCCGCCGTCGAGCAGCGCCTCGCCGAACTTGGCATCACCCTCCCGGAGGTAGCCGCACCGGTGGCTTCCTACGTTCCCGCAGTGGTCTCCGGAAGCCACGTCTACACCTCGGGACAGCTGCCGTTCATCAACGGCAAACTCGAAGCTACGGGCAAGGTCTCCGCCGGCACCGAAGGGTTCGCGGACGAACCCACCGTTTCACCGGAGGATGCCCAAAAGTACGCCGCCGTCTGCGCCGTCAACGCCCTGGCCGCCGTCAAGAGCGTCATCGGAGACCTCGACCGGATCACCCGCATCGTCAAAGTTGTGGGCTTCGTTTCCTCGGACCCGTCGTTCACGGGCCAGCCCGCCGTCGTCAACGGTGCGTCGGAGCTGCTCGGCCGCGTCCTCGGTGACGCCGGGCAGCACGCACGTTCCGCCGTCGGCGTTGCCGTTCTTCCGCTCGACTCTCCCGTAGAGGTCGAGCTCATCGCCGAATTCAGCTAAGACCGGACACTTCCCTTGCCTCACCTCGCACGACGCCTTTTTGCACTTCCCCAGGACCTTGAAGGGGCAGCGCAAAGCTGGCTCGAACACGGCGAGCGGACCCCCCGGGCCGCCCGCTACGCCTCATCAGTAGTCCTTCTGCGTGATTCACCCACCGGCCTGGAGACGTGGCTGGGCTACCGGCCCGGCTCCTCGCCGCTGGGGGTCCTCGCCTTCCCCGGCGGCTCCCTTGACCCGGCCGACGACGAGCCCATGGGTTGGCTTGGCCCATCGCCCCAGCATTGGGCTGAACAGATGGGAACTGACGACGTCGCGCTGGCCCGCCGCCACGTGGTGGGCGCCATCCGGGAGCTGTTCGAAGAAACCGGTGTGCTGCTGGCCGGTCCCGACATGTCCAACACGGTCGAAGCCACGTCCACGTCCGAGTGGATGCGGGCACGGGTGGCGGTCGCGGACCAGGAGAAGACGCTCGCCCAGGTCCTGGGCAAGCGCGGACTCTCCCTGCGCACCGACCTGCTTAAATCCCTGGTCAACTGGCGCAGCCCTGACTTTGCACACCGGCGGTTCGACACCCGCTACTTCGCTGCCACCCTGCCGCCGGGCCAGGAGCCGTCGCTGTTGGAAGGCAAAGGTGTGTGGGGCCGCTGGGTGAACGCGGCGCAGGTGGTCCATGAACGGGACACCACCGCCCTCGGCGACGAGGCGGCCCAGGAGAACACCGTGGGCCGCACGCTGGGAGAGCTGCTGGTTCCCGGGTCCGAGATCATGCTCGAGAAAATGGCCGCGGCCAACGGATGCATCGCGTACCTGAGCTACAAACGCAAGCCCCACGTTTACCAGGCGACACTGGTTAACGAGGACGGGAAGCTCATGCTCGAAGTCGAGGCTGCCAAAACCGTAGCCGGAGACCACCAGCGCGAACGCTAGGAGCCAGGTAGGTTCGGACAACGAAAAAGGCCGCCCCTCGGGGCGGCCTTTTTCGCTGCGTTCTATATGCTGCGTTCTAGCGGGAGCGCTGGCGTAGGCGCTGCATGTCCAGGATGACCACGGCGCGGGCTTCCAGGCGCAGCCAGCCGCGCTGGACGAACTCGGCCAGGGCTTTGTTGACCGTTTCACGGGACGCGCCAACCAGCTGGGCCAGTTCTTCCTGCGTGAGCTCGTGTGCCACCAGGACGCCGTCGGTTGCGGGCCGGCCGAAGCGGTCCGCAAGATCCAGCAGGGCCTTGGCCACGCGGCCGGGGACGTCAGAGAAGACGAGGTCGGAGAGGGAATCGTTGGTGCGGCGCAGGCGGCGGGCCAGGGCCTGCAGCAGCTGGGCCGAGACCTCCGGACGCGTGCGCAGCAGGGTGTTCAGGCTCTCGTTCTTGAGCCCGGCCAGGCGGGTCTCGGACACCGCGGTGGCGGTGGCGGTGCGCGGGCTGGGATCGAAGAGTGCCATTTCGCCAAAGAGTTCGCCCGGGCCGAGGATGGCCAGGAGGGACTCGCGGCCGTCAGGGGAGGTGCGGCCGAGCTTCACCTTGCCGGAGACGATGAAGTACAGCTGGTCACCCTGGTCGCCTTCACGGAAAACGGATGCGCCGCGGGACAGGTCCACCTCGGTCAGTTCGTCCGTCAACAGCCGGAATGCGTCGTCGTCAAGCGTGGCGAAAAGTGGTGCTCGGCGCAGTACCTCGATGTCCATGAAATCTCCTGAGTAAAAGTATCGGCTGTGGGCGCTTTTGCCATTGTTTCAGAATTTTCAAGGTTCTGTGACGAACTTGGCACGCGAAACACCCGCCGGCAGCTGACCGCAGGTGCGCCGGACCCCGCTGCAGCCCACAGAAGATTGTCAGCGGCCACCACTAGAATGGAGGTTCAACTGTAAATAAGGAGCCTTTGTGGTCGGCCTGACTGTCCTGGACATTGTCCTGATCCTGGCGCTGCTGTCATACCTGATCTACGGCCTCCGCAATGGGTTCCTGGTCACTGTCGGCGGCCTCGCGGGCTTTGCCGCCGGCGCCATCGCCGCCTTCTTTGCCGTCCCCCTTGTCAGCACATTCGTTGAGGACTCGGGGTGGAGGCTGACGGCGATCATCGCTGCCGCCGTCGTGCTGATGGCGCTGGGACATGGCCTGGGCACCATGGCGGGGCGGCAGCTCCGCGGGGTGGTCCGGATGCGGCCGCTGCGGGCAGTGGACCGGCTGGTGGGCGGGGCGCTGAACCTGGTGGTGTCCGCACTGGTCATGTCCATGCTGGCATTCAGCGTCAGCTCACTCGGCGTGCCCGTGGTGTCACAGCAGCTGGCCGAGTCCAAGGTGATCCGCTTCATCGACGGGCTGACCCCCACGCCGGTCAAGGCCACCATGGCGCAGCTGCGGTCCACGGTGATCGGCAACGGCATCCCTACCCTGATCGAAGGGCTGGACCAGGGCCAGGCCGTCCAGGTCCCCAATACCAGCACCAACACTCCCGCGCTCAACAAGGCCGCCCAGTCCGTCCTGAGGATTGCGGGCACGGCGTACGAGTGCGGCCAGAACCAGACCGGCAGCGGCTTCGTGGTGTCCGCAGACCGCGTGGTGACCAACGCGCATGTGGTTGCGGGAGTTTCGCAGCCCGTGGTGGAAATGCCCGACGGCGGAGCGATGCCGGGGCGGGTGGTCTACTTCGACACCAAGCGGGACCTGGCCGTCCTGGCCGTGGACAACCTGCCCACCCAGCCGCTGCCGCTGAGCCGCGACCTGCCCGGCGGAAGCCAGGCAGCGTTCGCAGGCTACCCCCACGGCGGTCCCTTCCAGTCCAAACCTGCCACGGTCCAGGACATCGCCACCGTCCTGGTGCCTGACATTTACGGCAACAACCCCTCGCCCGAGGACATCTACCGCCTGGCCGGCGACGTACAGCCCGGGAATTCCGGCGGCCCGCTGCTCACCACCGACGGCCAGGTGGCCGGCGTGGTCTTCGCCAAGGCGACGTCGGACGCTGAAGTGGGATTCGCCATCACCATGAATGACGTGGAACCCGTCGCAGAGCAGGCCCCGTCACTGTCCTCGCCCGTTTCCTCCGGGCAGTGCATCAAGAAGTAGAACCCGCGTGGTTACAGGACCTCTGCCAGGTAGTCGATGGCGAGCTTGTAACCGAAGATTCCGGCGCCCACGATGACTGCGGAGCAAACCGGTGACAGGTACGAGTGGTGCCGGAACTCCTCCCGCTGGTGCACGTTGGTGATGTGAACCTCGACGGCGGGAAGCTGGACGGCGGCCAAAGCGTCGCGCAGAGCCACGGACGTGTGCGTGAAGGCCCCGGCGTTCAGGACGATCCCCTCTGCCGTGCCCCGTGCCGCGTGGATGGCATCAAGGAGGACACCCTCGTGGTTGGACTGGACGCAGTCCACGGCAAAGCCATGCTTTTCGGCAGCAGACGCCGCCAGCTGCTCCACGTCGGCAAGGGTGGAGGTGCCGTATTTCTCCGGCTCCCGGGTACCCAGCAGGTTCAGGTTGGGGCCATTGATGACCAGGATGGTGCGGCGGCCGGTTTCAACGGTGGAGGAGGCTTCAGTCATGCCAGCAAATCTATCGGTTGCCCCCTGCCTGCCGCGCATTCTTACGCCGGGAATGCACGGCGCGCAGGGCGGCGCGGCTGATCCTAGGCGGCCGTAACCTTCAGCAGCAGCGCGTGCTCGGGATTCAGGATGGGCATGGGCAGCCCCACTTCGGCAAGGAACTTGCCGCTTGCCACCGCGCCGTCGGCCAGCCAGGCAGGCGGCTGGACCTGGGTGAAGGTGTGCGGGTAGTCGGCGTCCTCCGCCGTCGGGAAGACGGCCTCCACCCGGTAGGTGGCTGCCGGGTCGAGCCCCGGCAGGCCGATCCGGCCGGGGACTTCCGCTGCCGAGGTGCGGGTGCTGACCAGGGCGAACAGTGCCGCCGTCGTGCCTTCCGCGGTCGTCCCCTCCGCAACGACGCCGTGCAACAGCAATGCTTCGTCGGCGACGTCGGCGTTGACGCGGCGGCCGCTGTGGATCAGGTCCCGGTGCTCCTTGTACAGCCCCACGACGCGGCGGAGCTCCTCGCGGTCCTTGCCCTGGACGCCCCGGATGTCCCATTCCATGCCGAAATGCCCGAACAGCGCCGTGATGGCACGGAAGGACAGATCGTGGGTGCGGGCGGTGGTGTGCGACGTGGTGGGGCCGATGTGGCTGCCCACCAGTTCCGGCGGAACCACCGCGCCGGTCCAGCGCTGGATGGTCTGCCGCTCCAGCGCGTCGTTGCAGTCGGATGCCCAGATCCGGTCCGTCCGCTCCAGGATGCCCAGGTCCACCCGGGCGCCGCCGGAGGAGCAGCTTTCAATTTCGACGCCGGGATGGGCCTTCCTGAGCTCATCGAACAGCCGGTAGGCGGCCAGGGTCTGCGCGTGGACTGAGGGGCGGCCGGCGTGGCCGTGTTCGGTCAGGTCGCGGTTCTGGTCCCACTTCAGGTAGCTGATATTGTTCCCGGCCAGGAGGGCATCGATCCGGTCAAAGACGTACTGCCACGCCTCGGGGTTGACCAGGTCGATGACGTGCTGGTTGCGCCATTCCAGGGGCAGCCGGCCGCCGTCCTTGTGCGGGGCAGCGGAGGGGCCCACTATCCAGTCCGGGTGTGCCCGGGCGACGTCCGAGTCCAGGTTGACCATTTCCGGCTCAACCCACAGCCCGAACTCCATGCCGCGGGATGTGACAGCCTCGATCAGCGGGGTGAGGCCTTCCGGCCAGACGGTCTCGTCGACGTACCAGTCACCCAGGCCGGCGTGGTCGTCACGGCGGCCACGGAACCAGCCGTCGTCGAGGACAAACCGTTCCACGCCAAGGTCGGCCGCGGATTCGGCCAGCTCGATCAGGGTGTCCAGGTTGTGGTCGAAGTACACCGCTTCCCAGGTGTTCAGCACTACCGGGCGTGGTTTGCCTGCGGGCAGCCCGGTGGACGCTGCGGGCAGCCCGGTGGACGCTGCGGGCAGGACGTGGTGGGCGCGGGAGCGGAACCAGCTGTAGAAAGCTTCGGTGATTCCGTCCAAACCGTGGTCCGAGTAGGCAGCAAACAGGGCGGGGGTGGTGTAGCTGCCGCCCGGCTCCAGGATGACCTCGGCAGGACCCAACAGCTCGGAGCCGCCGATCGTGGTCCGGCCGTCTCCGATGGTGTCCGCGAACTGTTCGTGGTTGCCACTCCAGGCCAGATGGGTGGCCCAGACCTTGCCGTGGCGGTTGCCGAAACCGCGGGTGCCCGCGGCGAAGAGCAGGGAAGAGTCGTGCCCGGTGCGGCCGTGCCGGCCGGTCCTGACCCAGGTTCCCTGCTGGATGCTGTGCCGCTGCGGGTGGCGTTCCCTGCACCACCGGCCGGTCAGGTCGAGGAGTTCGACGGCGTCCGGCGCCACGGGCAGGACGGTCGCCAGTTCATCGACCTGGAAAGGGGTGCTGCCCTCATTGGTGAGGGTGTGGCGCAGTTCCAGCAGGCCGCCGTCGTGGAGCGTCAGGTGGGACGAGACGCTCAGCCCGGCGTCGGCGTCGGCCTGCACAATGGTGGCGCCGGCACCTTCGGCGTTCACGGACGTGACGCGGAGGCGGGGCGAGAAATCGAAACCGGCGCCGCCACCCGTGATCCGATGCCCACGCAGGGCCGGGCGGCCGCGCCAGGACGAAGAGGCTTGGGGGAGGAGGCCGGCGGGGACGCGCGCGTCGATGGAGGAATGCCCGACTGGTCCGCCGAGGACGCCAAGGTCCGGCAGCGCGGCACCGAGGTCCGCGCCCCAGTGGATGACCTCGGCCTCGCCGCTGTCGAAGCTGACCAGCAGGCTGGTGCCGGCGGAACGGAGGTGCAGGGGATCCATAGGAGGTCTCTTTCAGCGTTCGGGTTGCGTTCTGACTTGTGACAAGAGGAAAAAAACCGGGATAGCGAGGATCCCGCAGTCCTGCGGCTGCCCTTAGCGTTTCAGGGCTGCCCGGCGATCCGCAGCCGGCTGACACTCTCCTCAAGGATGCGGCGTGCATCGGCGGAAAGGCCGGCGTCGCTGATCACCTCGTCCGCCTCCTCAAGGGCGGCGATGGTGCTCATGCCCTGGGTGCCCCACTTGGTGTGGTCCGCCAGCACAACGAGCTTGCGTGAGGCGGCCACGAACGCCCGGTCCGTCTCGGCCTCCAGGAGGTTGGGAGTGGTGAAGCCTGCATCGGGGTCCATGCCGTGCACCCCCAGGAACAGCAGGTCAAGGTGCAGCTGCTTCAGGGCCGCCGTCGCGATTGGTCCCACGAGGGCGTCCGAGGGAGTGCGCTCGCCGCCAATCAGGATCACGGTGGAGCCGAAAGGTGCACCGGCCGCTGCACCCTGGTGGAAGAGATCGGCGATGCGCACGGAGTTGGTCACCACCGTGATCCGGGGGCCCTTCACCAGTTCCTGTGCCAGTGCCCAGGTAGTGGTCCCGGCGCTGAGGCCCACCGCCATTCCCTCGTGGACCATCCCCGCGGCTTCGACCGCGATGGACCGCTTTTCGGCCGGAAACTGCGTGGACTTCAGCTCGAATCCGGGCTCATGGGTGGTGGCGCCGCCGGGAAGTTTGGCGCCCCCGTGGATCCGCTCCACCTTTCCGCTTTCCTCCAGGAGCTCAATGTCCCGGCGGACGGTCATGAGCGAGACCCCCAGCTGCTGGGCGAGATCTGACACGCGGACCACCCGTTCCCGCTGGACTGTGTCCACGATGGCCTGGTGTCGTGCGGCGGGGAGCATTGAAATCCTTTCAGGAGTGGATAGGGGGAGGTGCGTCCCCGTCAGTGTCCATCTTCACCTACCCTTTGCTGGAACCCAGCGTCAGGCCCGCCACAAACTGCCGCTGCAGGAGGAGATAGATCACCAGCGTGGGGATGACGGTGATGACCGCACCCGCGGCAAGGAGGTTGTAGTTGCTCAGGAACTGTCCCTGCAGGTTATTGATGGCGGTGGTGATGGGGAGCCGGTTGCCGCTCTGGATGAAGAGGAGCGGCCAGAAGTAGTCGTTATAGATGAAGATGACCTCAAGGGTGCCCAGCGCGGCGAACGCGGGACGGCAGAGCGGCATGATGATCTCGCGGTACTGCCGCCAGATACCCGCACCGTCCACCAGCGCAGCTTCGGTCAGGTCCGGGGAGAGCGCCTTCATGTAGTTGGAGAGGACGAACGTGCAGAACCCCATCTGGAACGCGACGTGGATGGCGATTACCACGATGTACGTGTTCAGCAGGTTGCCGGAGTCGCTGAACGAATACGGCACCTCCAGGTGTTTGGCCATCTCGAAGAGGGGCGCAGCCAGGACCTGCGGGGGCAGGAGGTTGCCGGCCGTGAACATGATCAGCAGGGTGATGTTGAATTTCCAGTTCACCCGGCTGACGGCGAATGCCATCAGGGAAGCAAGGAATAGCGTCAGAAGGACGGCGGGGACCGTGATGATGACCGAGTTCCAGAAATACGTGGCGAACCCGCCTTGGGTCCAGGCCTGGACGAAGTTGTCGAAGTTGAAGTCCCCCGCCACGCTGAAGTAGCCATGCTCGTTGGTGGAGGCAACGGGCCGGAGCGCGGTGAACAGGGCCCACCCCAGCGGAACCAGCCACATGACAGCCATGGCCACAAGGAAGATGTGTGTCCCGTAGTGGCGCTTGGGCCGGCTGCCGGAGCGGGACAGGATGGTGGTGTCGTTCCCGGCGGTGCGGGCAGTGGCAATGCTCATGATTGGTTCTCCTTGCCGAAGGTCCGGCTGAGGTAGAAGACGATGGGGACGAGCGAGATGACCAGGAGGACCACCGCCAGGGCGGACCCGACGCCGATGACTTGTCCCTCGCCCACCAGGTTCTGGATCACCAGGGCGCTGAGCATTTCCAGGCCGTTGGTGCCGCGGTTGATGACGTATACGACGTCGAAGGCGCGGAGGGACTCGATGATGGTGATCACGACGATGACAATGTTGATGGGGCGCATGGCCGGGAAGACCACGCGGAAGAAGGTCTGTACGGCATTGGCGCCGTCGATGGCTGCGGCTTCCTTCAGGCTCGGATCGACGCCCTTCAGCCCTGCCAAATAAAGGAGCATGACGTAGCCGGCATGCCGCCAGGTGGCTGCGATGAGGGCCGCCCAGATGTTGACCGAGGAGTCTCCGAACCAGTCCACGGCGTTCGGCGTGCCGGCGGTGCCCAGGAGGAAGTTCAGGAGCCCGTTGTCGCGCTGGTAGAAGAGCTGCCAGATGATGCCGATCAGGGCGAGGGACAGCATGACGGGCGCGAAGAAGATGCTTTGGTAGATCTTGCTGCCGCGGATGTTCTGGTCCAGGAGCACGGCCAGCAACAGGCCCAGCGGCGTGGCGATCAGGGCCAGGAAGAGAAGCCAGAGCATATTGTGCTGAACCGCGGGCCAGAACGGCGGGTAGTCCTGGGAGATGAATTGGTAGTTTTCGGCTCCCGCCGGACGGATGTCCGCCAGGTCCAGCCCGTTCCAGCGGGTGAAGCTAAGTCCCACGGACATCAGCGTGGGCAGCCAGACGAGGGCAAGTTCGATCAGGGTGGGGATGCCTACCATCAGGGACAGGACCAGTTTGTCCCGCCCGGACAAACGGCGGACGCGCCCTCCTTTGATGGCGCGGGGGCGGGCAGGTTCCCGGGCTTCCGGCGGGATCAGTTCTTGTGCGGTGCTGCTCATGGAAATCTTTCCCTTGCTGGGGCGTGGTGCAGGTGGGAAGGACGACGGCGGAAGTTCCCTGCCGCCGTCGGCCTCCCTTTGATGGGACTACTGCGCTGCGTAAAGCGTCTTGGCCTGGGCCTCAAGGTTCTTGACGTCCACGCTGCCGTCCTTGATGAAGCTCTGCAGGGCGGGGATCATCACGTTGTTGGCCATGGCCGGCAACGCGTCGCGGTCAAAGAACTGGCTGATGTACTTGGCGTTCTTGATGGTGTCCGCGCACTTCTTGTTGAGTGGCGTGAACTTTGAGGTGTCCGCACCATTTGCGGTTGCGATATTCGAGTTGTCCACCTTGGCGTAGGCGTCCTGGGCCTCGGGTGTGCCGAGGAACGCCAGGAAGTCCCGCGCCGCCTTGTTGTCGCCGCCCTTCTTGGACAGCAGCAGGCCGTCGATGGGGGCTTCGACCGCATCGCGGCCTTCCATGGCAATTTCAGGGAAGGCAAAGAAATCGATGTCGGCGAGGACCGTGGGGTCGGTGAACTGCTGGGTGACGAAGGAACCAAGGAGGTACATGCCGGTCTTCTTCGCTTCCAGTGCCTTTGCCGCGTCCTGCCAGGTCTGGCCGAGTGCCGCCGGATCCTGGAACGGAAGGAGCGCCTTCCAGGTGTCAAAAACGGTGCTTACCTTCTGCTGGTCCCAGGATTCCTTGTGGGCGCAAAGGTCCACGTGGAACTGGTAGCCGTTGAGCCGCATGTTCAGGTAGTCGAAGGTGCCCATGGCGGGCCACCCGTCCTTGTCGGCGAATCCGATGGGGATGATGCCGTCGGCCTTCATTTTAGTGGCGAGCGTCTTCAGCGCGTCGAAGGTTGCCGGAACCTCATAGCCTTTTTCGGCCCAGAGGCTCTTCCGGTAGAAGAACCCCCACGGGTAGTTGTAGTTGGGAACGAAGTACATCTTCCCGTCGGGGCCGGTGGAGGCCTTCTTCAGCGCATCGGAGAAATTGCCGCCGATGGTCTGCCACACGTCGTCAATGGGGGCCAGGAGCCCCTTGCCGGCGTAGTACTGCATCCGGTAGCCGGCAAACCACGTGAAGGCATCGTCCGGTGAGCCCTGCAGGTAGGAGTTGATCTTGTTCTGGAAATCGTTGTGGGGGACAACGTTGGTGGTGACCGTCTTGCCGGTTTTGGCGGTGAAGGCGTCGGTGACGGCCTGGTAGGCCCGCTTGGGGACGTCGTCCGAGGCCCCCGAACCGAAAGTCAGGCCGGACGATGCCGAACCCGTGGCCGAGGGGCCGCTGCCGCCCGTGCAGGCCGCCAGGAACGGGATGCCGGCAAGGCCTGCTGCCCCCACACCGACGGTCTTGAGGATGGTCCGCCTGCTGGGCAATGCCGTGGCCGACGCATCGAACTTTGAAGGCATGTTCTCTCCCTTGAAAAAATAGCCGCGTGTGAGACACCTCACATGGAATGACTATAACCTCGCAAAAGCGAACATGGAAGAACGTCAAGTAACATTTCTGACATCAAATTTTTTGAATCGTCACAAACAAAGTTGGCGCCGCCTTCCCCGTGATCACGGGTCAAGCGGCGCCAATTAGGGCCCGATGGCGGAATACTAAGCCGATGTTACTTTCTGAGCGACTGTGCTATTTCCTGCATGATCGTGGGGTCGGACAGGGTAGTGGCGTCGCCCGGATCCCGGCCTTCGGCGACGTCCTTGAGGAGGCGGCGCATGATCTTGCCGGACCGGGTCTTGGGCAGTTCAGGCACCACCAGGATGTTCTTGGGTTTGGCGATAGGCCCGATTTCCTTGCCCACGTGGTTGCGCAGTTCCTGCACCGTTTCGTCGCCGTTGTTTGCGGCATCGCCCCGGAGGATGACGAAGGCGACGACGGCCTGGCCGGTGGTTTCGTCCGTGGCGCCCACGACGGCGGCCTCCGCCACTGCCGGGTGGCTCACCAGGGCGGATTCGATCTCAGTGGTGGAGAGGCGGTGCCCGGAGACGTTCATGACGTCATCCACCCGGCCGAGCAGCCAGATGTCGCCGTCCTCGTCCTTCTTGGCGCCGTCCCCGGCGAAGTACATGTTCTCGAACCGGGACCAGTAGGTGTCCTTGAACCGCTCGGGGTCGCCCCAGATGCCGCGGAGCATGGAGGGCCAGGGCTCGCGGATCACCAGGAAGCCGCCGTGGCCGTTGGGGACCGATTCACCCATCTCGTCCACCACGTCCACGGCGATGCCGGGCAGCGGCACCTGCGCCGAGCCGGGCTTGGTGGCGGTGACGCCGGGCAGGGGGGCGATCATCTGGGCGCCGGTTTCGGTCTGCCACCAGGTGTCAACGATGGGGGCCTTGTCCCCGCCGATGACCTTGCGGTACCACATCCAGGCTTCGGGGTTGATCGGCTCGCCGACCGAGCCCAGCACGCGGAGCGAGGTGAGATCGTACTTGGCCGGGATGTCCGAGCCCCACTTCATGAAGGTGCGGATGGCGGTGGGGGCCGTGTACAGGATGGAGACCTTGTACTTCTCCACAATCTCCCACCAGCGGCCCTGGTGCGGGGAGTCCGGGGTGCCTTCGTACATCACCTGCGTGGCGCCGTTGATGAGTGGCGCATAGGTGACGTAGGAGTGGCCGGTGACCCAGCCGACGTCGGCCGTGCACCAGTACACGTCCGTTTCCGGGTGCAGGTCGAAGACTGCCCGGTGGGTGTAGGCGGTCTGGGTGAGGTAGCCGCCGGTGGTGTGCAGGATGCCCTTGGGCTTCCCGGTGGTGCCGGAGGTGTAGAGGATGTAGAGCGGGTGCTCGGAATCGTGGCCCACCGCGGTGTGCTCGGCCGATGCCGTGCCCACCGTGTCAGCCCACCAGTGGTCCCGGCCCTCCTGCCATGCCACGTCCTGTCCGTTGCGCTTGACCACCACGACGTTCTGCACGGTGTGGCCGTCGTGGGCAAGCGCGTCGTCGACAGCGGGCTTAAGGGGGCTTGGCTTGCCACGGCGGTAGGTGCCGTCGGCGGTGACCACCAGCTTGGCCTCCGCGTCGTCGATGCGCGAACGCAGGGCTTCTGCGGAGAACCCGCCGAACACCACGGAGTGGACCGCGCCGATGCGGGCGCAGGCCAGCATGGTGATGACGGCCTCGGGGATCATGGGCAGGTATACGGCTACGCGGTCGCCCTTGGCGACGCCCAGGGATTCGAAGGCGTTGGCGGCCTTCTTCACCTCCGTGGTCAATTCCGCGTACGTGTAGGTCCGGGTGTCGCCTGGCTCGCCCTCGAAGTAGATGGCGACGCGGTCCCCGTTGCCGGCCTCAACGTGCCGGTCCAGGGCGTTGTAGGCGGCGTTGAGCTCACCGCCCACGAACCACTTGGCGAACGGCGGATCGGACCAGTCCAGGGCCTGCGTGAAGTCCTTGCTCCAGGTCAGCAGCTCCCGGGCCTTCTTGGCCCAAAAGGCCGGGCGGTCGGCATTGGCTTCCCCATACTCTGCTTCGGTGACAACCGCGTTGGCCGCGAATTCGGGGCTGGGCGGGAAGGCACGTGTCTCGTGCAGGAGGTTCGCAAAGGCGTCGCCCTGATGGCCTTGCTGATCTGCGGCCTGGGCGGAAGCGGACGGAACGGTGGCCGTGGAGCTGGGAGTGTCCTGGGACATGTGAACCTCATCATTCATAGATCTTTGCTGCGCGGGACGCCGCCGCGGCAGGACCCGCCGCTTGCACGGCGCCGGGCTCCAGCCGGGGCGGACGAACCGCAAAGAGCTGTTCCGCAACCAAGCCTAATGCTTGCCGCGCGCCTCTGTGCGCCGCGTCACAAATGCACCAGCGAGCGGCATTTTTTAAGCGGTGAATGGCGTCTTGATGATGCCGCCGCCGGCCCCCGCGGCCTGTGCCAGGTAGTGATCAGCTTGGCTGTTGACTAGGCTGAGATGGAATTGTGACTTCACTTGGGACCGCTCCGGCAGCAGGCGAACAGTGCCTCGCCGGGTCCGGACCGCTTGTCAAGACGGCACAGTCTTCGGGTCCCGACAGGCCCGGTGCCGCCACGCTAAGGAGAGCAGAATGAACCAGCAGAGCTTTGGGCAGCGATCGGGCCCGCAAACCGGGGCGGAGGCCGGTGGCCGCGGACCCGCCGCCGGGGGATCGGCACCGGCTGCCGCCGGCACCGCAGCCAAGGGACAGGCTGCAGGGCAGAAGGCTGGCTCCGGAAAGCTCGACCCCAACGCCAACCAGGCCGTCCTCGGCCCGTTCACGGTCCGGGACCTTGCCGTCTTCGCCGGCACCCTGATCCTGTTTGTCGCTTCACTGCTGCCCCTGTTCGGTGCCAGGTACAACCTGTGGAACCTGAACAACCTGTTCTTCCTCGGACTGGGCATCATCCTGCCGCTGATCGCGAGTGCCCTTTTCGCCGCACGCCGCTTGGCACCCGCCACCAAAATCCGTGTGGGTTCGCTCTCGATCGACCAGTTCGCCTCCGTGGTGGCGTCCTTTGCGCTGGCCTTCTTCTTCCTTTCGGTGGCAGGAGCTTACGTGGCCAGCCTGCTCGTGGGCCTCGTAGGGTCCGTGGTCCTGTTCGCCGCCACGGTGCTGGGCCGTTTCCTGCCCTACCTGTCCGGCGACTTCAAGGACCGACCGGAAGCGCCGGCGCACCTCGTGGCCCGGGAAGCTGCGGTCCCCACCCGGAAGCCGCGGGCCCCCAAAGCGCCCAAGCCCGAATCCGGCTCCAACCAGTCAAAGGGTGGCTTCAAGGGCCCCGGTATCTTCGGGGGTGCCGGTGCCGGGTCCTCAGCCGTCCAGCCTGGAACTCCTGGACCTGGCCCTGAGCGCGACGGGTCCGCCCACATGCCCGCCACCGCAGCAGTGCCCGTAACCACCGCGGGGGCTGCCGGCGCTGCAACCGGCGCCGCCGGCAGCCATGCCCCGGCGGCCGAACCCGGGGCAGCAGCAGGCCACGCAACCGCGCAGCCGCCCACCCCGGCTTCGCCTGCGGCACCTTCGCCTGCGGAAGCTTCGCCCACCGCAGGCGCCCCCGCGCCGGCTGCCGCATCGCCCGTGTCAACCGCACCCGAAGTCTCCGACCGGACACCCGACGTGGATGCCGGACCGCCCACCCAGGCAGCCGACGTCGTCCGCCCTGCTTCCGCACCCGCTGTGGAGGAGACCCGGCACGGGGACGTCCCGGCAGGCAACGCTCCGCAGCCGGCGTGGGAGCCGCCCGCTGCCACCGCCGTCCACCAGCAGGTCCGTGCAGATCAGCCCATCGGTGCAACAGTGGACCCGGCCGGACGGAACGACGATACTGATGGCCATCCAACCCACGAGGCCTTTTGGTTCGCCGTCGCACAGCACCGCACCGCGTTCGATCCCCGCACCGGCGCGCCTGCTTTCGTGATCGAACCCGGCGGGTGGGTGCTGGCGCTTGAAGACCGGGGCCATGAATTCCTGGTCCAGCACACTGACGGACGGCTGGGCGTCCTGCGCGACCTCAGTAACATCGAGCGCGGCTGACGCCGTGGCCGGGGTCCGCTCCAAAGCCGGCCAGGCCGCCGGGATGCCGGTGGTCTCGTCGGAGTCAGTCCTCGCCCTGAAGCGGCGCGCACGGCGCATCCACCGGGCCCTGGCCGAAAAATACCCCTACGCCCATGCGGAACTGGATTTCCGCAATCCGTTCGAGCTGCTTGTGGCCACCGTCCTGTCGGCACAAACCACTGACGTCACCGTCAACCAGGTCACCAAGGTGCTGTTTGCGCGCTGGCCCAACGCGCGCTCGCTGGCCGAGGCGGACCCCGCCGAGCTTGAGACCATCCTCAAGCCCACGGGATTCTTCCGCGCAAAATCACGGAACGTCCTTGCGCTGTGCACCCGCCTGGTGGACGGCTTTGACGGTGAGGTCCCCGGCCGGATGGAGGACCTGGTCACGCTGCCCGGCGTCGGCCGCAAAACGGCCAACGTGGTGCTGGCCAACGCCTTTGGCATCCCGGGCATCTCCGTGGACACGCATTTCGCCAGGCTGGCCCAACGGTTTGGATGGACGCAGTCCGGGGATCCCGTGCAGATCGAACAGGACGTGGCAGAGCTGTTCGAGCGCAAAGACTGGACCATGCTGTCCCACCGCGTGATCTTCCACGGCCGCCGCGTCTGCCACGCCCGCAAGCCTGCCTGCGGTGCCTGCCCCGTTGCAACGTGGTGCCCCAGCTACGGCCTGGGGGAGACCGACCCCGTCAAAGCCGCCAAACTCCTCAAATACGAGCTTGCCCCCGGCAGCGAGGAACTGCTTGACCAGTACCTCGCTGAACAGCACAGGGCTGCCCAGATCAGGATGGCTTCGCAAAAGAGGGTTCCATGAGCGCACGCCACGACCTGGCGGAGCTGGTCCGGCGGGCGGAATCCGGAAGGGCCGGCCCACCGGACCCGCGGTGGGCCGCACTCACTGTGGATGCTGCACGTGCCCGGAGGGCCGCCGTCCTGATGCTCTTCGGCATACTCGATGACGTCCCTGCTGAATCGGACAAACCGCTGGCGCCCGCAGACCTCGACGTGCTGCTCCTGGAGCGCGCGCACACTCTGGGGTCGCACCCGGGGCAGGTGGCGTTCCCCGGCGGCACCATCGACAGGGGCGAAACGCCCGTCGCGGCGGCGCTCCGGGAAGCCGAGGAGGAAACCGGGCTGGACTCGGAGGGCGTGGAGGTACTGGGCACGCTGCAGGACCTCGGACTGGCGCACAGCAACTTCCTGGTGACCCCGGTCCTGGGCTGGTGGCATTCCCCGTCGCCGGTCCGGGTGGTGGACTACGCCGAATCCTCACAGGTGTTCCGCATCCCGGTCCGGGACTTGCTGGACCCGGACAACCGGGTGATGGCCACCGTGCACCGGGCAGGCCGCACCTTCGACAGTCCTGCCTTCACCGTCAACGGGGTGGTGGTGTGGGGATTCACCGGGATAGTGCTGAGCGGCCTGTTCGACCAGCTCGGCTGGTCTGTCCCGTGGGACCGGAACCGGCTGCATCCCATCGGGGCCTAGGTATCAGGCCTGCTGGCGCAAGTCCACCACGATGCCGGTAGCCGCGTTTTCGCGCATGGCCCTGATGCCGTCGCGGAGGTGGTTCAGGGACTTGAAGGTTGGCGAAACCGCAACAGTGTTGCCCTCGGAGTCGGTGAGCCGCAGCCGGTACGATTCATCGCCTGCACGGTGGATTTCAAATCTTCCCGCCATGGACGGGGACCTCCCTGGATATGCGTCATTGCATCAGTGTGGACCGGTCTGCTTCAGTCGCCGCCTTTGACTGTAACGTCCGTCACCGGGCCCGTATAGCTACCACCGGGTAGGTTACTTTGCGTCTCGTGAATCCGGCAGCAGCCCCATCTGACCCTGCTATTTGGCCAGGTCATAGGAGTCGACGACGGCGAGGCTGACCGGGAACTCCACGGGGATGGGGCCGAACAGGAGCTCCTTGGCAGCTTTGGCTGATTCTTCGATAGCCCTGATGCAGGGGTCCACGCTCGCCGACGGCGCATGCACCATCACCTCGTCGTGCAGGAAGAAGACCAGTTCAGGCCGCACACCTGCGTTGGAGCCCCCGGCAGCTGTCGTTTGGAAGGTGCGCAGCCGCCGTCGTAATTCTGCAAGCCAGCACGCCGCCCAGTCCGCCGCCGAGCCCTGGACCACGAAGTTACGCGTGAAGCGGCCCCGCGACCGGGCGATCGACTCGGCCCGCCGCTGCTCCTCGGCCGTGGCCGACCGCTGGCTTTGGAACCAGCGCTCCGACGGGGGAGGGCTGCTGCGGCCCAGCCTCGAGGTGACCGTTTGGCCTGCTTCGCCCGCCCGTGCCGCCCGCTCCACGAAGTCGACGGCGCGTGGATAGGTGCGGGCCAGCTGCGGCATCAGCCGGCCCGCTTCCCCGGACGTGGCCCCGTACATGGCTCCCAGCAGGGCCATTTTCGCTTTGGCCCGGTCCCCGCCGAAACCCTTGGCCGCGATCCCGGCGTAGAGGTCCTGGTCCCGGGCCGCCTCCGCCATGGTGGAATCCTTCGCGAGGGCCGCCAGGACGCGCGGTTCAAGCTGGGATGCGTCGGCGACGATGAGCTTGTGGCCGGGATCGGCGTGCACGGCACCGCGGACCTGCCGCGGAATCTGCAGGGCACCGCCGCCGCGCGATGCCCAGCGCCCTGACACCACTCCACCCACCACGTACTCGGGGCGGAACCGGCCGCCGTCCACCCAGGCGTCAAGCCAGGACCAGCCGTTGGCCGTGTGCAACCGGGAGAGCTTCTTGTACTCGAGAAGCGGCTCGATGGCCGGGTGGCTGGACTCCCTCAGCTCCCACTTGCGGGTGCTCTTCACCTCGATCCCGTTGCGGTGCAGGGCCCGCATCAGGTCCTGTGGCGAATCCGGGTTGAGTCCGGGGGCGTTAAGCAGGGAACGCAGCTCCGCGGCAAGGGCTTCGAGCTTTTGCGGACGCTGGCCGGCAGGCGGCCGCGGTCCCAGGTGATCGGCCAGTATCTTTTCGTGCAGGTCCTCGCGCCACGGGACGCCTGCGTGCTGCATCTCCGCTGCCACCATCGCGGCCGCAGACTCCGCCGCCAGCAGCAGCTGCAGCCGGTTCCGTCGGTTTTCCGCCGTGTCCACGGCAGCCACGGCGGCCTGCTGGGCGGCATATTCGCCCCGGAGGTCCGCCAGGGACCAGCCAGGCGCGGTCCCGGCGGAGGGGGCGTCGAACAGTGCGCCCTGGTCTGCCGGGGGACGCGGCGGCAGCAGCGCTTTGGGGGGAAGCGCCGGGTCCTCCACGGGCACCCGCTCGCTGTTCAGGGCGTACTCCGTGTGGGCGCTGAACTGTGAAAACGCCAGGATGTTGCCGCAGAGGCTGACGTCGTAGCACCGCTCCACCTCCACCCCGGAGGCGAGCAGCCGGGGGTACCAGTCCTGCGTGCGGCGCCAGATCCAGCGCGGCGGCTGGCCGCCGGGGCGCTGGGCTTCCATTTCGCGGACGACGGCGGCAAGGTCGCTCAGTGCCACCACTTTGGGTTCGGAGTTGGCTGGCTGGGTGCTGCCCGCCTGGGTCAGTTCCTGGATGGCCGCGCCGCGGGGGTGGGCGGCGAGCAGCAGGTACATCCTCCCATTCTGCCCTGTCCGGGGAGCGTCCGGATCCGGGTTGTCCACATAAGGGATGTGCTCCCTTATCTGCGTTCCGCCCCCGCGGCAGAGTGGCTCCATGAGCAGGCACCAGATGAACGCATCCCCGTCCCGGCCGGAGGGTCCGGGCGGCTCCTTGCCGCCGGGGGGAACGGCGGCATCTTCCCGCGGGAGTTTTCTGCCTGACAGCGGCGCCGGGGCCGGTGCTGCCTGGCTTCCGGATAGATCGGTTGCGGATGGGACAGGCGGAGTCCTGCTGGTCAGCGCCTCCACCGTCCTCCGCGGCGAGGTGGAGCGGATAGTGGCGGCCGCAGGCGCCCACCTGCGCGTCGTCCCGGATGCGGTGGAGGCCGGACGCTACTGGGATGACGCCTCGGCTGTCCTTGTGGGCAGCGATATCAGGGAGCTTCCGCCGCGGCGGCGCACTCCCGCGGTAATGGTGGGCCCCGCTGGCGAGGGCGACAGCCTGTGGCATCTCGCGGCTGCGCTGGGGGCGGAACGGGTTGCCGTGCTGCCCGATGCCGCCGCGTGGCTGGCCGACCACCTCAGCAGGTCGCGTTCACCTGGGCCCGGCGGCCTGGTCCTTGGCGTCATCGGCGGCTGCGGTGGGGCCGGGGCCACTACCGCGGCCATCTGGATAGCCCAGGCAGCGGCATGGCTGGGCGTCCGCGTGCTGCTTGTCGACGGCGACCCCTGGGGAGGCGGCCTGGAGCTGGCACTCGCGGCTGAGGAAACTCCCGGCCTCCGGTGGCCGGATCTCGCGGAAGCCAGGGGCAGCATCGACCCCCTGCAGCTTGCTGATTCCCTCCCTGTTGCCGGCGGCTTCTCCTTCCTGTCCTGGCCGGCCACCCGCGAGAAGCCGTTCCCGGTGGCGGCTGCCGCCGCGGCCGGTGTGCTGGATGCCGCCCGTCGCGGCTATGAGCTGGTGGTTGTCGATGTGGGTCGGGGCGCGGCACCCATCCACACGGTGGCGTGGGACTGCGACAGGATCATGGTGGTGGTGCCGGCCCAGCTGAAGTCGGCCGTGGCGGCCGTGCGCATGCTGCAAGAGCTTCCCCCGGTGGAGGCGGCGCTGCTGGTGCGTGGGCGGACCGGCACCGCGCTGGACGGTGCGTTGATTGCCGACGCCGTGGGGCTGCCCGTGCAGGGCCGCATACCGGAACTGCGTGCGGTGGCAGGGGCCATGGAATCAGGACGACTGTTGGATCTGGGAAAACGGCGCAATATCCGGCGTTTCGGTGCAAACGTGCTCGACTGGCTCGGGGAGGACCTGCAGGCAGGGGAATTGACATGATGCGGGTGCCGGGCAGTTCTACGGATGCTGCGGCCCGGAACGCGGTCGGTGCAGCAGGGGGCAGAGACGTTGGCGGGCGGCGCAGCGCACGCATCCTGGAAGCGAACCGGGCTGACCGCCGGGAACGCGTTACCGCCGGCATTGGCAGGACGGTCGACCCGGGGCTGCTCGAATCCGTTCGTGAGTCGATGATGGCAGAGGCCGGAGCCGTGACGCCTTCCAGGGTGGCCGCAGCCGTCCAGGCTACCGGGAAGCTGTTGGGCACCTCGGGCTCGCTTGCCGCCGTGGAGCGGATCAGCGCCGAGCTCAACGGGC
This sequence comes from Pseudarthrobacter enclensis, assembly GCF_030811655.1. Taxonomy (GTDB): domain Bacteria; phylum Actinomycetota; class Actinomycetes; order Actinomycetales; family Micrococcaceae; genus Arthrobacter; species Arthrobacter enclensis_A. Next base: position 35,674 of record NZ_JAUSRE010000011.1, read on the forward strand.
TGGGGCCGCTGCAGGAGCTCACCCGGGACCCTGGCGTAACGGACATTTTCGTTAATGCTCCCGACTCCGTGTGGGTGGACCGGGGCCAGGGCATCGAACGCGTTCCCGTCCTGTTCGATGGGGAAACGCAGTTACGTGCATTGGCCTGCAGGCTTGTGGCTGCAGGCGGGCGCCGCCTCGACGACGGTTCGCCCTGCGTAGATGTCAGGCTTGCCGGCGGTTACCGTGTCCACGCCGTGTTGCCGCCGGTATCCACATCCGGGACCCTGCTGAGTGTCCGGATCCGGAGGGAGCGCGTCTTCAGCATGGCGGAGCTGGCCTCGGGCGGCATGTTCCGAGGGGGAGTACAGGCGGTGCTGGAAGCAGTTGTGGCCAGGAGGCTCAGCTTCCTGGTCAGCGGTGCCACGGGCTCCGGAAAGACCACTTTGCTCTCCACGCTGCTGGGCCTCTGTTCGGCAGAGGAGCGGCTGGTGCTGATCGAGGATGCGTCTGAACTGAATCCTGTCCACCCCCACGTGGTCGCCCTGGAATCACGTCACGGAAACCTTGAAGGCGGCGGCGCCGTGGATCTGGGCGAACTCGTGCGGCAGGCGCTGCGCATGCGGCCGGACCGGCTGGTGGTGGGGGAGTGCCGCGGGGCTGAGGTGCGGGAACTCCTGACCGCCATGAACACGGGGCACAGCGGCGGCGGAGGCACCATCCACGCAAATACGGCGGCAGCAGTTCCGGCCAGGTTGAACGCCCTCGGTGCGCTCGCCGGCCTGGGCACCGAAGCCGTGCGGCTTCAGGCTGCCAGCGCGCTGGACGTCATCGTCCACGTGGGCAGGACGGGGCGGGACAGGCAAGTCCTCTGCATTGGGCTGATTGACGACGGACCGGACGGCCTGACGGTGGTGCCGGCCCTGGGGAAGTCGGGTGCGCCCGGTCCCGCGTGGCCGGCTCTGGCCGCCCGGTTGGATATGGACCCCGAGGAGATTCTGTGACCCTCCTCTTCAGCGGACTCCTGTGCAGCGCTGTGCTGCTGCTCCTCAAGCCGCCTCTGGATGCTGCTTCGAGGTTGCGGGCAGCAAGCGGCCGGCGCCTCGGGCCGCCGGTCTTACGGAAGGGCCGAAGGCTGGCACGGGCCAGGACGGCCGGTGGAAGAACGGCCAGGAAGCCGGGGCCGGGCCTGACCCTGATGGTGCAGCAGTTGGCTGCGCTGCTGAAGGGTGGACGGACGGCCGGGCGGCTGTGGGACGAGCTGTGGACCGTGTACGGCGCCGGGGGCGAAGACAGGCAGCGCATGAACGAGCAGATCCGGTCCGGGGCGCTGTCAGTGGGCTCAACTACTGTCCTGGCATCGGCCCGGGCAGCCGCGGCAACAGGCGCGCCGGTTGGTGAGTCCATCCGGCGCGCGGTTTCCACCGTGTTTGCGGGCAGGGATGGGGAGGCCCGCACCTGGTTCCAGTTGGCTGCCTGTTTCGACATCGCTGAAGCCAGCGGTTGTCCACTGGCCGACGTGCTGACCCGTTTTGCGGCCCAGCTTGAAGCCGAGGAGGACTCGGACGCGGCCCGGCAAACAGCGCTCGCCGGGCCCAAAGCCACGGTCCGCCTCCTGACCTGGCTCCCCCTGATGGGCCTTGGACTCGGTGCGGCCCTGGGAGTGGATCCGCTGGCCACGCTGCTGGGAACACCCCTCGGCCTGGCTGCTTTGATGGGCGGAGTGGTCCTCACCCTGGCTGGCAGGGCCTGGTCCGCCCGTCTTGTTTCGGCCGCTGCGGGGGTATCAACCCCATGACACCGGGCTGGGCTCCGGGACTGTCGCTGTTCCTGCTGCTCGCGGCGGCCGCCTGGCTTTCCTGTTCGGACCAGGGACGGCCCCGGCAACGGTTGCGCCGGCTGCCCCGTCCGGGCCCGGGGATGAAGCTTCCCGGCAGCGCGCAGGGAGGGAACCCGGGCATTGGCTTGAACGATTCGGCCATGATGCTTGAACTCGTGGCGGCGATGCTTGATGCCGGAGCCGGCATTGGGCGTTCCCTTGAGCTGGTGGCCGGCTCGGCCGCACCCCAATACAGGGACGCCCTGCGGCCGGTGGTCTCAGCGCTGGCCATCGGAGCCGATTGGGATACAGCCTGGCGCAGCTCAGCGGTCCGCCGTCCGGAAATCCTGGAACTTCGGGACGCCCTCGGCTTCGCAGCGCTGACCGGGGCGCCGTCGTCCGCGATCCTGTACGCCCAGGCGGCAAGGCTTCGCCGGGAACGGTTCCGGGCAGCGGAAAAGCGGGCGGCGTCGCTCGGGGTGAAGCTGGTGGTTCCGCTCGGCCTCTGTTCGCTCCCTGCCTTCATCTGCCTGGGAGTGGTTCCGGTGCTGCTCGCCATGGTTCCATCCGGTACCTAGCAGACCTGGCATCTGCCTGCATCCGGACCCAACCCGTCCTCCACATCGAAGCAGGAACCAGGCTTTTCCACTTAGCGCACCTTGTGCCTTACCGGCGCCGGCCGGGCCGGGAAGAGTCAAAGCAGCCGGCAAAGACCGGCCACCGGCGAACAACGGAAGGAAGACCCGATGTCCATCAACCACCAACGCAACTACTTCGCAGGAACCTCTGCGCCCCCTGCTTCCTGGCAGCGTCCCACGCCGCGGAGTGGGCGGGTGCGCAGCGGCGCCGGCCCATACACCTTCGGACCGGAAAGTGTCCCGAACCGGAGCCTGGCGGACGCATCCGTCCCCGGCGCCGCGGCCGTGCCAGTGCCCGGCAACGTGGTGGAGCTGTATCCAGGATCCGCCGCAGTCCCGGCCGCGTCCCGCCGCAGGCGGAGACTTCCGGGATCAGAGGCGGGGATGGCCACGGCGGAATATGCCATCGCCACCCTGGCGGCGGTAGGGTTCGCCGGGCTGCTCGTGTTCATTCTTCGCAGTGATGAGGTGAGGGGCTTCCTGCTCACGCTTATCCGCACCGCCCTGGCGCTGCCGTGACCCGTGGGGCCGGCTGGCCTTGTCCCTGGCGGCCCCGGCCGGGTGTGACCGGCTCGGTCGGGAGCAGGCACCTCGCTTTCGGCCAAAGAGCCGGTCTGCGGCGACACAGCGGAACAGCTGATCAAGCGATGGGCACGGCGGACGCGGACCGGGGTACGGTCACGGCCGAATTTGCTGTCGTGCTGCCTGCCGTCCTGGCGTTGCTGGCCATGCTGTTGGCCGGAGCCGCGGCGGGCATTACCCAGCTGCGCATCGAGGAAGGCGCCCGGGCCGGTGCCAGGGCCCTGGCCAGGGGTGATGGCCCGGCTGCGGTTGAACGGACGGTCCGGACACTCGCCGGCGGCTCAGCCGCCGCGTCTGTTGCCGCCGACGGCGAGTGGTTCAACATCACGGTCACCGACCGTGTCGCCGGGCCCTTGGGATCGGCCATTCCGTGGGTCCTCACCGCCCGCGCCTCAACCCGCAGCGAAACGGCGGGGACGGGAGCCGGTGTGCCAGGTGGTGGCAGCGGCGTGACCGGTGGCGGGCTTAGATGAGGAGGAATGGCTGGCCCCAAAACCCTGCTGGCGGGTGCTCCCGGAAAGCTGAACCCCGACGGCACCGCGGGAAAAGGCGGCGGCCGGAAAAAGGGGACGGGTGCGAGCGTGGGGCCGGGACGGTTCTGGCTGCAGGGGTTGCCCTCGTGGTCATGACCGCGATGGCAGTCATGCTCCTGCTGGTCCAGTCAGCCGTGCTGGCAAGCCGGGCGGCAGCGGCGGCAGACCTTGCAGCCCTTGCCGCAGCTGACGCTCTCCGTGGCATCAGCACCGGAGAGCCCTGCACGGTAGCCGCGGAGGTAGCTGCCCGCCATGCGGCCACGGTCCTCAGCTGTTCCGAGGGCCCGGGGCAGACAGTGGAGGTGCGGACCGGGCTGACCGGCAACCCCTTGCTGGGAACCGCAACCGGACATGCCCGTGCAGGACCTCCACCCTAGGGGCACACCGGGCAGCAGGGACATACTGCGCACCAGGGAGCCGCCGGGCAAGAGTCAGGTTGTGGCGTGCAGGCCCGCCGGCATGGCTTCCGTGGCGTCCTTGAGAAGGACGTCCAGCAGGGTCACAGCGGCCGCCTTGTCCAGCGGGTTGTTCTTGTTCCCACATTTGGGGGACTGGACGCAGGAGGGGCAGCCTGAGTCGCACTCGCAGGCATTGATGGCGTCCCGGGTTGCCCCCAGCCACACCCTCGCCTTGTCGAAACCCCGCTCAGCGAACCCGGCACCCCCGGGGTGCCCGTCATATACGAAAATGGTGGGCACCCCGGTGTCGGCGTGCAGCGCCGTGGAGACGCCGCCGATGTCCCAGCGGTCGCTCGAGGCAACGAGGGGCAGGAGGCCGATGGCGGCGTGCTCGGCGGCATGCAGGGCACCAGGGAACTGCGCCTCGATGAGCCCCGCTCCGGTGAGGGAGCGGTTATCCACCACGAACCACACCGCTTTGGTGAAGAGCTCGCGTGCCCCCAGTTCCAGCGGCTCTTCGCCAAGGACCTCATTGGAGATCAATGCCTTGCGCTGGAAGGAGACAACCTGGGTAGTGACCTTCACATCGCCGAAGTGGACGGTAACGTCGCCCCACTGCATGGTCCGCAGGGTGTCCAGGACCTCGATCTGGGTCACGTCGCGTGCTGTGGTGTAGTAGTCCGGGTTCGCCCGGCGCACCATCACGCAGTGGTCGTCTTCGTTCAGGTCCTCAACCACGTAGGTGTCGCCCTGGTGGACATATACCGCGCCCGTATGCGCCTGGTAGTGGGTCTGCGGGGAGTCCATTGTTCCCAGGAGCGAGCCGGTTTCGGCGTCGACGATGCTGACCGGACCCCCGCCGTCGGCGCGCAGATTCACCATACCCGCGGCGCTCTGCGAGTGCGTCCAGAACCACCCGGCGGGGCGCCGCCGGAGATAGCCCTGCGCCACCAGCCGGTCCAGGAGCATTTCGGCTGTGCCGCCGAAGAGGTCCAACTCAGCCGGTCCCAGCGGAAGTTCAGCGGCTGCCGCGCACAGATGCGGTCCGAGCACGTAGGGGTTGGACGGGTCGAAAACCGTGGCTTCCACCGACACGTCGAATATCGCTTCCGGGTGGTTCACGAGGTACGTGTCCAGCGGGTCGTCACTGGCCACGAATGCGGCCACGGCATCCTGACCGGCGCGCCCCGCCCTGCCAATCTGCTGGAACAGTGATGCCCGGGTCCCGGGCCAGCCAGCCACCAGGACCGCGTCGAGGCCCGAGATATCTATGCCCAGCTCCAAGGCGGAGGTGCTGGAAACGCCCAGCAGCTGGCCGGAGCGCAGCGCTTTCTCCACAGCACGGCGTTCCTCCGGCAGGTATCCGGAGCGGTAGGCCGCCACGCGTTGGGGGAGGCTGGGGTCCACCTCGTCCAGGAGGCGCTTGGTGATGGCGGAAATGGTCTCGGCGCCCCGGCGTGACTTGATGAAGGCAATGGTGCGGATACGGGCGGACACCAGGTTGGCCAGCAGGTCAGAGGTTTCCGCCACGGCCGTGCGCCGTTCCTTGGCGCCGTTCTCCCCACGGACCTCTGTCAGCGCCGGCTCCCAGAGTGCCACCGTGGTGGCTCCATGGGGTGAACAGTCGCGGGAAACCGCCTTCACGGGTGCGCCGATAAGGCGAGAGAAGGACTTATCAGGCTCGGAAGCTGTGGCTGACGCTGCAATGAACACGGGTTCGGGAAAAGAGGTTCCCGCCCCGTAGTAGGCGCAGATCCGGCGCAGGCGCCGCATTAGGTTGGCCACATGCGATCCAAAGACACCGCGGTAGCTATGGGCCTCGTCGACGATGACGTAACGCAGCCGGCGGAAGAATGCTGCCCACCAGGCGTGGTTGGGAAGGATGCCAAAGTGCAGCATGTCCGGGTTGGCCAGGATGAAGTTGGCGTGGTCGCGGATCCAGCGGCGAGCGGCGGGATCAGTATCCCCGTCGTAGGTCTCAGCGCGGACGGTGGGCAGTCCCAGGGCACGGACCGCATTTAATTGGTCGGCGGCCAGCGCCTTGGTGGGGGAGAGGTAAAGGGTGACGGCGCCGTCGTCGTGGATTTTTCCAGGGTCCGCGAGCACCCGCAGCTCCGAACGGTGGATCGCGTCCAGCGCAGGCAACTGGTACGCCAGCGACTTCCCGGACGCGGTTCCCGTGGCCACCACAACGTGCTCGCCCCCGTGGGCTGCCTGGGCCGCGTCCACCTGGTGCCGGTACGGTTCCCGGATACCCAGGGACGCATACGCCTCCACGATGTCCGGATGCAGCCACTCCGGCCATGGTGCGTGCACGGCCGCCCTCGCCGGGATGGTGCGGACATGACGCAGCTGTTCCGGATCCGGGCCGCGGCCCAGCAAAGGAATCAGCGAGTCATGGGGGTTCACCCCACCATTCTTTCATCCGGCGCCCAGCCGGAAGACAGCGGTTCGCCGATGGGAAAACCTGGGCGGCGGAACGGGCCGGCAAATCAGCTCAGGGAAAGGTCCGTTCCATCGTGCGATGCCGAGAGCATGAGGACCTGTGCGACGGTGGTCCAGCCGAGATGCGAATAGAGTTTCTGCCCGTCAACGGATGCAAGCAGGAGCCCAGTCCGGACATCGTGGCCAAAAGCCTGGGCCGCAAGCGCACGCATGATGAAACTACCCAGGCCGCGGCGCTGGAACGCGGGCTGGGTGACGATCTTGTCGAACACCGCAGTATCGCCCACCACGAAAACGCGGCCGCTGGCAGCCACGGCGTCCCCGGACCGGACCTCGGCGTAGTGGACACCATCCTGCTCATAGGTGAAGAGCCTCAGGTCGTCGTCGGAAAGCCAGGGATCCTCGGCGTCCTGCGTCTCCATGTCCACGATCATCATGGTCTGTGTATCCGAGGTGACATTGAGTCCGTGGCGGGCCGCCATGGCGGCATAGCGTGAGGGGCCGTTGGTGAGGATGGTCAACACGCGGGCCGGCGTTTCCGCTGTCCTGGCGGCCAGTGCGGCGAACTCGTCATCGGTGGGCTCGGACGCGAAGACTTCCCACTCCCCGGTCTTGTCGGTCCGGAGCGCGGACGGAAAGCGGCCCTCGGTGGAGGTCCGGTAGCCGCGGCATCCGGCCCAGCCGGCAACCCATACTTCAAGCAGGCCAGTGATGTCTTCAACCATGGTTTCCGGACTCATGGCAAGAACAATATTCCAGCCCGATCGCCAGCAACAGGGGGTGGTGAAGTGCTTATGCAATTGTGATCCGTACCCAGCCAGGGTCGTGGAGCCATGCCGGCGGCGGCGGCCCAGACGGTACCCTTAAATACGTGGCTTTAAACAAGATTGTGCTCTTTTACGGCTTTACCCCCATCGCTGATCCGGACGCAGTACGGCTCTGGCAGCGTGCCCTCTGCGAGAAGCTGGGCCTGACGGGCCGCATTATCATCTCCAAGGACGGGATCAACGCCACCGTTGGCGGGGAAATTGGCGCCGTTAAACAGTACGTCAAGACCACGCGCGAATACTCCGGATTCAAGGGTATCGACGTGAAGTGGTCCGACGGCGGCGCGCAGGACTTTCCCCGACTCAGCGTGAAGGTGCGGGACGAGATCGTGTCCTTCGGGGCACCCGGGGAGCTCAGGGTCGACGGCAATGGCGTGGTGGGCGGCGGGACGCACCTCAAACCCCGGGAACTGCACGAGCTCATCGACGCCAGGAAGCAGGACGGCCAGGACGTGGTCTTCTTTGACGGCCGGAACGCGTTCGAGGCCCAGATCGGCCGGTTCAAGAACGCAGTGGTGCCGGACGTGGCCACAACCCATGACTTCATCAAGGAGCTGGACTCCGGCAAGTACGACTCCCTGAAGGACAAACCCGTAGTCACCTACTGCACCGGGGGTATCCGCTGCGAGGTGCTCTCCAGCCTGATGGTGAACCGCGGTTTTAAAGAGGTCTACCAGCTCGACGGCGGCATCGTGCGGTACGGCGAGGCCTTCAAAGACCAGGGCCTGTGGGAAGGCTCGCTCTACGTCTTCGACAAGCGCATGCACCTGGAGTTCAGTGAGGACGCCAAGACCATAGGCGTGTGCACCCGGTGCTCCGCGCCCACCAGCAAGTTCGAAAACTGCTCCAACCCCAGCTGCCGCACTTTGACGCTGTACTGCGCCGAGTGCGCCGCAAGCCCCGAAACACTGCGCTGCCCGGAAGGCTGCGCGGCAGCATAGCAGCCGCCCCGGATGGAAATCCTTCCCGTCCGGCAGGCACGACAGAGGCGGGACGTGACGGGGCAGGCCTGACAGAGACGGGACATGGGAGGGGCGGAGCACGTCAGAGCCGGTGCACCCGGAACGCATAATTGGCTGCGGTCCTTGCCTCCAGCCTGACCGTCAGGACACTGTCCGTGGACAGGTAGATGACGTTCTCGCGGTTAATGCCGCACCTGAGGGCCAGGTCCACCAAGGTAAGGGTGTCGCTGCGCACCGTGAATGTGACGCGGCGCTGGCTCCGGCAGGCGATGGCCAGGATGTAGGTTCCGGTCCCCAGCACCGGCGACGAAAAACTCCGGACCTCCCCTGCGACCAGGAGTCCGGCATCGGCCTGGACCACGGGCCCGGTGCTGTCCGGGAGCGCACGGGACACCCAGTCGCCGAGTTCGGCGTCGCTGACAGGGTCCTGCTGCAGCGGGTCGCGGGAGAAGGCAGGAGCGGGCGCAACGCTGGCGGTGGCCTGCGCGTTGCCGGCCCGGCCGTCGTCGTACGTATATTCACAGCCAGCCAGTGCACCTGCCGCAAGCACAAGTCCGAGGGCGACGGCGGCAACCGGCTTCGGTGCCGGGCACGCCCGTGCTGCCCCTTGGGAAAGGGCCGCGGAGAGTCTCCGCCCGCTGGGCATACTTCGACTTTAAGCCCGCCCAGGCCGCCCGGCCATAGCCGGAGCGGCGGGTTATTGCGCCGGTGCCATCTGGTAGGCGTACAGCAGCGGCGCGTCCACGCTGGAACCGCTGATTTGCACCCGGCCAGCCGCGGGAAGGGTGATCCTGGTGGTTTCCTGCCGCCCGTTGCAGGCTGCCCCGGCTTCCGCGACCGGCTTGCCGTCCAGCGATACGGCGAAGAAGGCCTTGCCCGTCCCCTCGCATACGGCCGTGACCATGTACTTGCCGGCTGGAACCCTGGCGGCCTCCCGAACGATGGGGTCACGGTTGAGGATCTTTCCCGAATCCTGGAGCACAACACCGGGCGCGGAGGTCGGCATGGCCGTTGCCCGCCACTTCGGAACATCCGCGTTTTCCACAGAGTTGACCGGCGCGCAGCCGGCCACTGCAGCGCCGAGCGCCGTGGCAACCAGCATCAAAGGCAGAATGCGCCGGGCTGCTGCGGGGGCCTTGGGGGCATGCGGCATGACGGGGAGGCGGGAAGGCATGGCTCCACCGTACCCCCGCCGGCACACCGGACTAAACTTGAGCGGTGCCTAGATCCCCTTACGAGTTCACCGCCGGCAACACCCCCGACGCGCCCCGCAGCGACCTCCCGGAACTGCTGGCCGCGCTGGCCGCAGACCTGCGGCGCCTGGAGTACACGCTGGACGGCGTGGCCGGACTGCTGGGGCCTGCAGCCTCCGCGGCGCTGAACCGGGACCAGATCATCCCCGCGCTGCTTGCTGCCGAGCAGGCAGTAGGGAAGGACAAAGGTGCGGCGCCGCTTGCCGCCGTCGTCCGCCTGTGGCTCCTTGCCGAGCCGCAGGACCGGGAAACGCTCGACGCGGCCCTGCCCGGCACCGGCGCGGAAGGCCTGCTGAAGCTGGGCCTGGTGCAGCCCGTTCCCGGTTCGGACCTGCTGACCGCCAGGGCAGACCTGCGGCCCTACGGCTGGGACAAAAACGAAGACGGCAGCGGCGGCGCCGAGCTGTGGGTCGCCAGCGACCTTGCCGCCCACCAGCAGGCGGGCGTGCTGCGGCACGACCACGTCCTGGGCATCGGGCAGGCATCCACCACCCTGGTGCAGACCACCATCCGCCGCCACACTGAGCGCGCCCTGGACCTGGGCACAGGCTGCGGGATCCAGGCCTTCCACCTGCTGCACCACTGCCAGCACGTGACGGCCACTGACATCTCCGAGCGCGCCCTCGCCTACGCGCGGTTCAACATCCTGCTTAATGCCGGGCAACTTTCCGTCGACCCGGACCGCCTGGAGGACAGGGTGAGCCTGCGCCTGGGCTCCCTCCTGGAACCGGTGGCCGGCGAGGAATTCGGCCTGGTGGTCTCCAACCCGCCGTTCGTCATCACCCCGCGCAGCGCCGGCGAGGAGGCGTCGGGCCAGTTCACCTACCGCGACGGCGGCCTGCCGGGCGACGAGATCGTCGCGTCCCTCGTGGCGGACCTGCCCGGTGTCCTGGCGCCCGGCGGATGGGCGCAGATGCTGGGGAACTGGGAAGTCCCCGACGGCGCGGACTGGGACGGGCGGCCAAGGTCATGGGTGCGGCCGGGCACCGACGCCTGGTTCATCCAGCGCGAGCAGGTCAGCCCGGAACAATACGCCGAAACCTGGCTGCAGGACGCCTCCGAGTCCCGGGACCGGAAGCACTACCGGGAGGCGTACGCCGCCTACCTCGCGGACTTCGCCGCACGGAACGTGGCCGGGATCGGCTTCGGCATGGTGTGGCTGCGCCGCCATGCTGACGGCGGGCGGGCCACCATCAGCCGCTTCGAGGAAATCAGCTACCCCATCGAGCAGCCCATCGGCCCCCACCTGGGCGCCGCCGTCGAACGCAGCGACTGGCTCGCCGCGCACGATCTTGCCCAAACGCACCTGCTCGTTGCCGACGACGTCACCGAGGAGCGCCACCAGCGTCCCGGCGCCGAGCACCCGGGGGTGATCCTGCTCAGGCAAGGTGCCGGCCTGCGCCGCACCAACCTGATGAGCACGGAGCTGGCCGGGTTTGTGTCCGCGTGCGACGGCGACCTCACCGCAGGACAGATCGCCGGTGCCTTGGAGGCCCTCCTGGGTGGAGAGGCCGGCTCATTCCAGCGCTCGCTGCTTGCCGATGTGGCCAACCTGGTGCGGGACAGGTTCCTCATTCCGGCCGCGTTTCCGGCCGAACAGTAAGCCCCCTTATGCCCCCGTCTTTTCCACATGAATGCGCACGATTCCCCAAAATATGGTGAACTAGGCGAACATGGGCTCATCTGCCCCAGCAACCCTTTTCTGTAGGAGCACCGTGCCAAGCAAGGCCAAAACCGGCAAGAAACTCGTGATTGTGGAGTCTCCGGCCAAGAGCAAGACCATCGCCAAGTACCTCGGCGAGGGCTTCATCGTGGAGGCTTCCATCGGTCACATCAGGGACCTGCCGCAGCCGTCCGAACTCCCCGCCGAGCTGAAGAAGACGTCGGTGGGCAAGTTCGCCGTCGACATTGAGCACGACTTCAAGCCCTACTACGTGGTCTCCCCGGACAAGAAGAAAAAGGTCACTGAGCTCAAGGCCGCGCTCAAGGATGCCGACGAACTCTATCTGGCAACAGATGGGGACCGCGAGGGTGAGGCCATCGCGTGGCACCTGCTGGAAGTCCTCAAGCCCAAGGTTCCGGTCTACCGGATGACCTTCGGTGAAATCACCAAGGAAGCCATCCAGCGCGCCATGGGCAACCTGCGGGACGTCGACCAGGACCTGGTGGACGCCCAGGAGACCCGCCGTGTCCTGGACCGGCTCTACGGTTACGAAATCTCGCCCGTGCTCTGGCGCAAGGTGGCGCGCGGCCTCTCCGCAGGGCGCGTGCAGTCCGTGGTCACCCGCATGGTGGTGGACCGCGAACGTGAGCGCATGGCATTCAAGGCCGCGTCCTACTGGGATCTGACCGGCCAGTTCGGCGCGGAATCAGGCTCCTTCAAGGCGAAGCTTGCCGCCGTTGACGGTGCCAAGGTGGCCACGGGCCGCGACTTCAATGACAACGGCGAGCTCACCTCCCGCAACGTTGCCCATCTCAACCAGGAACTGGCGACGTCGCTGGCGGCCGGGTTGCAGAACGCGGACTTCCGGGTGCGCTCGGTGGATACCAAGCCGTACACCCGCCGCCCCGCTGCACCGTTCACTACCTCCACCCTCCAGCAGGAGGCCGGCCGCAAGCTGCGGTTCTCGTCCAAGAGCACCATGCAGATCGCCCAGCGGCTGTATGAAAACGGCTACATCACCTATATGCGTACGGACTCGTCCGCATTGAGCGACGAAGCCATCACGGCCGCCCGCCGGCAGGCTTCGGAACTGTATGGTCCGGAGTACGTCCCGCAGTCGCCGCGCGTGTACTCGAACAAGGCAGCCAACGCCCAGGAAGCACACGAGGCCATCCGCCCCGCAGGTGACTCCTTCCGGACACCGGCCCAGGTTGCCAAGCAGCTCTCCGGCGACGAGTTCCGGCTCTACGAACTCATCTGGAAGCGCACCGTCGCCTCCCAGATGGGGGATGCCAAGGGCTCGACGGCGACCATCCGCCTGGGTGCCGTGTCCTCTGACGGGCGCGATGCGGAATTCTCCGCCTCCGGTACCGTGATCACGTTCCCCGGCTTCCTTGCCGCCTACGAGGAAGGCAAGGACGAGACCCGCGGCGACGACGATTCAGACGAGGCGCGCCGCCTGCCCAACGTGGCCAAGGACGATTCCCTCACCGCCTCCGACATCCAGGCAGTGGGCCACGAAACGTCTCCGCCGCCGCGTTACACCGAAGCGTCCCTGACAGCGGAACTGGAGAAGAAGGGCATCGGACGTCCGTCCACCTACGCCTCCACCATCTCCACTATCCAGGACCGCGGCTACGTCCGTAAGCAGGGATCCGCGCTGGTACCCAGCTGGATTGCGTTCTCGGTGATCCGGCTCCTGGAGCAGCACTTCTCCGACTACGTGGACTACGAGTTCACTGCCGACATGGAAGGCGACCTGGACAAGATCGCCAACGGCCAGGAGGCCGGCGCGTCCTGGCTGCGGCACTTCTACTTCGGTGAGGGGACCGATCCCGGGCTGCTGAGCATTGTCAACAACCTGGGCGAGATCGACGCCAGGGAAATCAACTCCATTCCCATCACCGACGAGATCACGCTCCGGGTGGGCAAGTTCGGCCCCTACCTGGAAAGCTCGGCCGCCGTGGTGGACCCCAAGACCGGCGAGATCGTTGAGTCGGCCCGCGCCAACGTCCCGGAGGACCTGGCCCCTGACGAGCTGACTGCCGCCAAGGCCATCGAACTGATGGAGACGGCGGCACCTGAGGAGCGTGTGCTGGGCACCGACCCGCACACGGGACACACCGTCGTGGCCAAGAACGGCCGCTACGGCGCCTACGTCACCGAAATCATCCCCGAGATGACCGAGGAAGAGCTGGCCAGCCAGCCGGTGGAGTACTACAAGAACGGCAAGCCCAAGCCGCCCAAGAAGCCGGTGAAGGCCAAGCCGCGTACGGGATCGCTGTTCAAGTCCATGACGGTGGAGTCCGTCACGCTGGACGAGGCACTCCAGCTCATGAGCCTGCCCCGCGCCCTGGGCGAGGACGCCGAAGGCAACCTCATCACCGTCCAGAACGGGCGGTTCGGCCCCTACCTGAAGAAGGGAACGGACTCCCGCTCCATCGGCTCCGAAGAGGAAATCTTCACCATCACCCTGGATCACGCCCTGGAGATCTACTCCCAGCCCAAGCAGCGCGGCGCCCGTGCTGCGGTGCCGCCCCTGGCCGAGTTCGGCCCGGACCCGGTGTCGGAGAAGAACATCGTGGTGAAGGAGGGCCGGTTCGGTCCCTACATCACCGACGGCATCACCAACATCACCGTGCCCCGCGCCACCTCGCTGGAGGAGCTCACGCGGGAACAGGCAGTGGAACTGCTGGCGGAAAAGCGCGCAAAGGGTCCGGTCAAGCGGACGGCAACCCGCAAAGCGCCGGCCAAGAAGAAGGCAACGGCCAAGAAGTGACTGCCGTGGTTGAGCGCGGGGCGCAGCCCCGCGCTCAACCACCGGGGTTTGCATGCGCTTCGGTATCGTGATCGGCTAGTCGTATGACTGAACAGCAGGGAATCGACGACACCAACCCGCTCAATGACCTTGAGGAGAAGCTCGCCACCGGCGGACAGCCCGATGCGAACCCCGTGGACGTCATCCTGTCGTTCCTTAACAGCGAGGTCTACATCATCAGCTCGGACACGGTGGAGGGCATCGACTCCCAGGTGGAGCCGCTGGTCCTGGCCAACGCCGACGGCGACCCCGTCCTTGCCGTCTTTTCGCACCCCAGCAGGGTGGACCAGCAGTACCTGGAGGCGGCTCCGAACGTGCTGGGCACCCAGGGGGCGGCCATCATCGCCAACATCGGCGATGAACTGGGCATGGTGATCAACCCGGGCGCAGCCTACGGCTTTGAGATCAACCCGGAGGGCGTGGCCAATATCAGGCGCGACTTCAAGCGCGCTGACGAGCAATAATGTCCCCATGCGTCTAGGCGTCCTCGATATAGGGTCCAACACTGTCCATTTGCTCCTGGTGGATGCCCACCCCGGTGCACAGCCTGTCCCGTTCGCGTCGCACAAACGGCCGCTGTCCTTGGTGCAGTACCTTGAGTCCGATGGCAGCATCAGCGACGAGGGCCAGCACGAGCTGACCGAGTTCGTCCTGGAGGCCTGGGAATTCGCTGCCCGGCACAAGGCAGAGGACCTGCTGGCCTTCTGTACATCCGCCATCCGCGAGGCCACCAACGGCCCCGCAGTCCTGGCCCGGGTCAAGCATGAGACCACCGTGACCCTTCAGGAACTCAGCGGCAGCGAGGAAGCGTCCATGACCTTCTTTGCGGTCCGCCGGTGGCACGGATGGGGCGCCGGTCCCATCCTGAACCTGGACATCGGCGGCGGTTCCTTCGAAATGGCATTCGGCCAGGATGAACTTCCCGAGGTGGCCACCTCCGTTCCCCTTGGTGCCAGCCGCCTCACCAGGGACTGGCTCGCCGAGGATCCGCCGTCGGCCAAGAGTGTCAAGGAACTCCGGCGCTACATCCGGGCAACGCTCAAGCCCGCCGTCCGTGAATTCGACGGCCTGGGCCGGGCCAACGTGGTGGCCGGGACCTCCAAGACCTTCCGTTCCCTGGCCCGGATCGCCGGAGCCGCCCCCAGCGCCGAAGGCCCGTACGTCAAACGCGAACTGCATGCCTCGGACCTGGGCATTTGGACCCAGCGGATCTCCGCGATGAGCTCCGAGGACCGGCTGCACCTTCCAGGTGTTTCAGAGGCCCGGGCCCACCAGCTGCTGGCCGGGGCATTGGTGGCCGAGGCTGCGCTGGAGATGTTCAAGTTCAAGAAACTGCGCATCTGCCCATGGGCACTTCGTGAAGGACTCATCCTCCGGCGCCTGGACCAGCTCGTGTTTTCCGGGCCGCTGGAGCCCGCTCCCCATGTGACCGCCGCGCCGTCGGTGGACGCGACAGTCTAGCTACCTGCAAATCAGCGTTCCGGCAGGCGGTTGGCCGGCAACTGCAGTTTAAATGCGGAAGCACCGGGGCCGGCAACAGGAAAATGGGGGAAAACCTGTTGCCGTGCCACCGGTGCCCTGGCAGGCATCCCCATGCCTGCCGCATCACTCGCACCCTCAATGAGGTAATAACTACGTTAGGACCCCAAGTTGTGCGCTGCCTGCGCTGAAGATGGGAGTTGCCTGTGAATGCGTACCAACTGCAATGATGGAGGCATGAGCAACCGAATCGCATTCCTTGGCTGTGGATCCATGAACGAAGCCATTCTTGGCGGCCTGCTGGAGGCAGGAACAGATCCGGGGGATGTGGTGGCAACCGTCCGCCGCGCCGGGCGCGCGTCCGAGCTGGCCGAGCGGTACCAGGGGATTACCGCCATCGCCGGCGAGGAAGAACCGGACAACAACCGGCAGGCCACCAAGGGGTCCGCCGTCGTCATCCTTGGCGTCAAGCCCGTTGGCATCGCTGACCTGGCCCGGGAGATCAGCCCTGCCCTTTCGCCGGACACCGTGGTGGTCAGCGTGGCGGCCGCCGTCTCCATCGCCCAACTGGAGGCCGCCCTCCCGGAAGGGCAGCCGGTCATCCGGACGATGCCCAACACGCCGGCAAAACTGGGCCGCGGTGTGGTGTCCGTTTCGCCCGGCACCCATTGCACGCCTGAGCAGCTTCAAATGGTCAAGGACATCCTGCAGGGCGCCGGGACCGTCGTGGAGGTTCCGGAGGAACAGGTGGACGCGCTCTCGGCCATCAGCGGATCGGGTCCCGCGTACGCCTTCTACCTGGCCGAAGCCATGGCCTCGGCGGGCGAAAAACTGGGCCTGGACCACGAGCTGTCGCTGCTGCTGGCCCGCGAAACCGTCGCCGGCGCCGGCCTCATGCTCGCCCAGCCCGGGGCGGACCCGGCAGCGCTTCGCAAAGCTGTTACCAGCCCCAACGGGACCACCGAACGCGCCATTGCCACCTTCGACGAACAGGGCATCCCGGCAATCATCGCGGCCGGCGCCAGGGCAGCAGCGGACCGGGCAGCGGAAATTACCAAGCAGCTCGGCTAGGGGTGTCGACGGGCTCAACCACCGGTGGTGGAGCCCGTCCTCACTTACGGGCGGGCGGCGAACCGTTCCAGCAGGTCCACGTGGCCTGACACGATCAGCATGTCCCGCGAGGACACCTTGGTCTCCGGCCTGGCGTAGGTAAAGTCCTCACCCGGGGACTTCACGCCCACAATGGTCACCCCGTACTTGGAGCGGACCTTTGACTCGTCAAGGGTGAAGCCCACCGTTTCGCGCGGCGGGTACATCTTCACGATGGCGAAGTCGTCGTCGAACTCGATGAAGTCCAGCATGCGCCCGGAGACCAGGTGCGCGGCACGGACGCCGGCGTCGGCCTCGGGATAGATGACGTGGTTGGCGCCGATCCGGGTGAGGATCTTGCCGTGGGACGGGGTAATGGCCTTGACCCAAAGATGTTCGATGCCGAGGTCCACCAGATTGACGGCGATCAGCACGGAAGACTCGATGGAGGTGCCCACGCCCACGACGGCGGAGCTGAACTCCTGTGCGCCGAGCTGGCGGAGTGCGTCGATGTTGGTGGCGTCGGCCTCCACCACGTGGGTCAGCAGCGGCGCCCATTTCTGCACCAGGTTCCGGTCCCGCTCGATGGCGAGGACTTCGCGGCCCTGCTTGACCAGCTGCTCGGCGGTGGACGATCCGAAGCGGCCCAGCCCGATCACCAGCACCGGGGCGTTGTGGGCGGGGCGCCGGGGGGCGTCTGTGGAACTAGCCAATGATCGGCCTCTCTTCGGGGTAGTGGTACAACTGGCTGCGCTGGCGCAGGGCAAGCGCAGCGGCGAGGGTAACGGTACCCACACGGCCGGCGAACATCAGCACCGTGAGGACGTAGACCCCCGCAGGAGGCATTTCCGCGCTCAGGTTGGTGCTGAGCCCCACCGTAGCGAACGCGGAGATGGTTTCGAACAATACGCGGTCCAGCGACTGGCCGCTGATGTGGAGCAGCAGGAACGCCGATACGGAGACCAGGGTGGCGCCTGCGACGATGACCGAGATGGCAACGCGCATGCTGCCCTGTGGGATGGTCCTGCCGTAGACCTTGACGTCGGCGTCGCCGCGGGCCTCGGCGATGATTGCCAGGAACATCACGGCGATGGTGGTTACCTTGATGCCGCCTGCTGTTGACGCTGAGCCGCCGCCGGCGAACATCAGGGCGTCGGTGAGCAGCATGGTGGTGGAGTCCATTTGGTTCTGGTCCACCAGGTTGAACCCGCCGGACCGCATCATCACGGAGGCAAAGAGGGCGTGCGTGATTTTGTCACCCACGCTCATGGAACCAATGGTCCGGGCGTTGTCCCACTCCATCAGGGCCCAAAGGAATGCCCCCGCAAACAGCAGGATCAGGGACACCTGGATGGTGAGTTTGGTGTGGAGGTTCCACTTCTTCCAGTTCAGCCCGTTCTGCTGCAAAACCATCACCACGGGGAATCCCAGGCTGCCCAGGAAGACTCCCACCATGAGGGGGATGAGGATCCACAGGTCTGTCTCGTAGGGCACGATGCCGTCCGAGTGCGGGGTGAAGCCTGCGTTGTTGAACGACGAGATGGAGTAGAAGATGCCGTGCCAGACGGACTGCCAGAACGGCTCGCCCAAGGTGAGGAACCGAGGGACCAATGCGAGGGCCAGGACTGCCTCGATGACCACGGATGTGGTGATGACGATCCGCAGCAGGGTACCCACTTCGCCCAGCCGGCCGGCGTTGTTCATGGACTCGGCAGCGATGATCTTGCCGCGCACGCCCAGGCGTTTGCTGACCATCAGCGCCAGCAGGGACGCCAGCGTCAAAGTTCCCAAACCGCCGATGAAGATGCCCAGCAGGATCACCAGCTGGCCGAAGAAGGACCAGTGGGCGGCGGTGGACACGACGGTTAGGCCGGTGACGCAGACTGCCGAGACGGCGGTGAAGAGGGCCTCGTCGAGGGGAGTGGCGGTCCCGTCGGCCGCAGACACAGGCAGGGACAGCAGGAACGTGAACACGATGCATATAGTGGCGAACGCGGTCAGGGCCAGGCGGGCGGGGGACGTGTTGGCGATATCGTCTATGAAGTCGCGCAGCCGCGTGAAGATCCACAGGCCCTCCCGCTCCTGCGCCGGGGGGTGCCAGGTGGCCGGGGTGCGGGGCCTTGACTGGCTCTGCGTCATGTGTGGCTTTTTCCTCGGTTGAAACGGCTTCCCCCAGTAGTAAACCACTAAAGCGCGGGTCATGGCCGGGAGGACGGCGGTGCGGGCTCGGGTAGCCTGTGATTGATGACATACCTGCCCGGCCTCAGCCAGCCCTCGCCGCCTACGGTGGTGGCGTGGAGTCCTGACATGACAGCCTACAACTTCGGCCCGGGGCACCCTATGGCGCCGGAGCGGATGGACCTGACCGCCCGGCTGGCCCGCAGCCTGGGCCTGTTCGACCTGGAGCATGTTGACGTGGCGGCGCCGGAAGTGGCTTCCGACGCCGACCTGCAGTCCGTCCACTCACCCGGCTATGTGGCTGCAGTCCGCAGGGTCAGTGCCGACCCCTCCCGGCCGGACGAATCCCGGGGGCTGGGCACTGAGGATGACCCCGCGTTTGCAGGCATGCACGAGGCGGCTGCCCGCCTGGCCGGCGGGTCGGTGATGGCGGCCCGGCGCATATTGGAGGGTACGGCCGTGCATGCCGTGAACTTCGGCGGCGGCATGCACCATGCCGCCAGGGACCGCGCCAGCGGATTCTGCATCTATAACGACGCGGCAATGGCGGTGCAGAAACTGCTCGACGGCGGCGTACACAAAGTGGCCTATATCGATGTCGATGCCCACCATGGGGACGGAACGCAGAACATTTTTTGGGACGACCCGCGTGTCCTCACCATCTCGCTGCACGAAACAGGCCTCACCCTTTTTCCGGGGACCGGCTTTGCCAACGAAATTGGTGGCCCCGCAGCGGAGGGGACGGCCGTGAATCTCGCACTGCCCGCAGGCACCGCTGACGCCGGCTGGCTGCGGGCCTTCTACGCCGTGGTGCCGCAACTGGTGGGTGCTTTCGAACCGGAGGTCATCGTCAGCCAGCACGGCTGCGATTCACACCGCAGTGACCCCCTCACGCACCTCAACCTCAGCGTTGACGGACAGCGCGAGGCAGCGAACGCCGTCGGACATCTCGCCGAGCGCTACTGCGGCAGCCGCTGGATCGCGACGGGCGGCGGGGGCTACAACGTACTGGACGTGGTGCCGCGCGCCTGGAGCCACCTGGTGGCCATCGCCGCGGGACGCCCCGTGCCGCTGCGGACCCCGGTGCCCGGGGACTGGCGCCGGTACGTGGTGGAGAAGTTCGGCGTCGATGCTCCCGCGCTCATGGGGGACGAGGTGGAGCTGTGGTGGCGGTCGTGGGAGGTGGGTTTCGACCCCAACGACGCCGTGGACCGCACTGTCATGGCCACGCGCAAGGCCGTGTTCCCGCTGCACGGCCTGGACCCCTGGTTCGATTAGGTGCCGGTTCGCAGAAAGCGCGGACGGCCGAAATAGTTGATGCCTTTCGGCGTATATGTCGCTAGGGTGGGAGGCATGGTGACAGACGACGTATTTGCCGTCATAGCGGAATCCACCCGGCGGGACATCCTGGTGGCCCTCCGGACGGGGGACAAAGCCGTGGGGGAGTTGGTGGAGGAACTGGCGGCGAGCCAGCCCACCATTTCCAAGCACCTGAAAGTCCTGCGTGAAGCGCAACTGGTCAGCATGCGCGCCCAGGGCCAGAAGCGCTACTACGCCCTGAACCGGGGACCGTTGGAGGGCATCGCCAGCTGGCTGGAGACGTTCGACGTCGGCTCCGGCGCCGCGGCGGCCGCCTCAGCTGCTGCCACGGAAGCACCCGGGAAAGTGGCCGGCGGACCGGACCAGGCAGTCCCGGCCCACCTCCGGGAGGGTGTTGCGGCGGCAGCGTCGCTGCCCACCGCCGCGCGGCCCCAGGAACCGGCGCCCGCGCAACCTGCGGCGGCAACGACGGACGAAGTTCCGTCGGCCGTATTGGTGCGCGAAGGAGCGGAACTGAGTCCCGCCGTCGTGATTCCCGGTGGTACCGCCGCCCCGTTGAGCGATGACACCGTTCCGCAGCAGATCGGCCGCACCGTTGGCCGTGCCGCCACCAAGGCCGCTGACCTGCTGGCCAACCTGCCGAAATTCGGCCGGAAGAAGTAGCCCCTTTAGTTGCCCGGCAGCCGAACGTGGTCCGGGGTCAGCTCTGATATGCGGCTGGCGCCCAGCAGGGCCATGGTGCGGGCCATGTCCTTTTCCAGGATCTGCAGGGTCCGGTCCACGCCCGCGCGCCCACCGGCCATCAGGCCGTAGAGGTAGGCGCGGCCGATCAGGGTGAAGTCCGCGCCCAGGGCCAGGGCCGCCACGATGTCCGCGCCGCTCATGATGCCGGTGTCCAGGATGATGGCCGCATCGCTGTTGTCTGCGGTGAAGGCTTGCTTGACCTCGGGGAGCAGGTGGAACGGGATGGGTGCCCTGTCGAGCTGGCGGCCGCCGTGGTTGGACAGCACCACGCCGTCCGCGCCGTGGTCCACCACGCGGCGGGCGTCCTCCACGGTCTGGATGCCCTTGACCACCAGCTTGCCCTTCCAGGTTTCGCGCAGCCAGTCAAGGTCCTCGAAGGTCAGAGTTGGATCGAACATGGAGTTGATCAGGTCCGCAACGGTGCCGGTGTAACGGGACAGCGAGGCGAAGGTCAGCGGCTCGTGGGTGAGGAAGTTGAACCACCAGGCCGGCCGGTAGGAGGCATCAAGCACGGTCTTGAGCGTCAGCGCCGGCGGGATGGTCATGCCGTTGCGGACGTCCCGGAGCCGGGCGCCGGCCACTGCGGTGTCCACGGTGACCATGAGTGTGTCATTTCCGGCCTTGGCGGCGCGTTCGATCAGTTCCAGGGAGCGGTCCCGGTCCGTCCACAGGTACAGCTGGAACCAGTTGCGCCCGTTGGGAGCAGCCGCGGCCACATCCTCGATGGAAGCAGTGCCCATGGTAGACAGCGTGTATGGGATGCCGGCGGCCTCGGCTGCCTGCGACCCGGCATACTCGCCCTCGGACTGCATCATGCGCGTGAAACCGGTGGGGGCTATGCCGACGGGCAGCCGTGACGGCTTGCCCAGGATCTCCGTGCTGAGGTCGATGGCGGAGACGTTGCGCAGGATGCCCGGACGGAACTCGATGTCCAGGAACGCCTGCCGCGCACGGCGGAGGGTGATCTCGTCTTCGGCGGCGCCGTCAGTGTAGTCAAAGGGGGCCTTGGGCGTGCGGCGCTTGGCCATGGCGCGGAGCTCCCAGATGGTGCTGGCCCGCTTCAGCCGCGCCTCCTTGCTGAACTCCGGCTTCTTGAACTGCATCAGGGGCGCGAGGTCCGAGTACTTGGGGACGCGGCGCCTGAGTGCGTCGGGCAGGGCGGTCGACGACGGAGCCTTGGCAGGTGCCGGGGCTGTGGGGACGTCCGTGGCATCCGGGGCCGGGGTGGCCTCGGGATTGTTGGGCTGAATGGTGTGCGTCATTGCTCCTCCTATGGTCCAACCACACTCTAGGTCATATGGTCCAACCACATCAACTACTATTTGGATATGCGCACCCACCAGCTGGTCCTGCACTGGATCGAGGATCAACTATCGGCCGGCAACCTCGCCGTAGGGGGCAGGCTCCCGGCCGAGCGCGCCCTGGCGGAACAGCTCAAAGTCTCCAGGACCTCCGTCCGCGAGGCCATCCGGATTCTGGAAGCCATGGGCGCGGTGCGCTCCGGTGTTGGCTCCGGCCCCGACGCCGGGACGGTGGTGATCTCGGATCCCACGGCGGCGCTCGGCTCGGCCCTTCGGCTGCACGTGGCCACCCAGCACCTTCCCGTGGCGGACATCGTGCAGACCCGCGTCCTGCTGGAGTCCTGGGCCGCCGCCCACGCCCGCCGGGGTGCGCCCGAACTTGAGGAGGCGGCCGCACTCCTGGGCGCCATGGATGCCCCGGAAGACATCCCGGTGGGCGAGTTCCTGGCCCTCGATGTCCGGTTCCATCTGGCCCTGGCCAACGCCGCAGGGAACGCGGTGGTCAGCGCCATGATGGGATCGCTGCGGGAATCAATCCAGGGATACGCCGCCGAGCTGACATCCCACCTGCCGGACTGGGGTACCACGGCATCGCGTTTGCGCACTGAGCACCACGCCATCCTTGCTGCGGTCAGGAGCGGCGACGGCGCCAGGGCGGCGGAGCTGGTGGCTGCCCACATCGAGGGGTTCTACAAAGAGGCCGGGCTGGGCAGGGATAATCCCGCCCAGCCCGGCCGAGGGGACTAGCGGACCTCGATTTCCAAAATCTGGAAGTCGTCTCCGGAGTGCCGGCCCACGAGGATCCGGAAGATGCCGGGCTCAAACTGCCAGCCGCCGTCGTAATGCGCGAAGGAGCGGGCCGGGATCCGGACTTCCACGCTCTCCGTGCCGCCCGGCGCCAGATGCGTTCCGGCGTGGCCGGCGAGCCAGCGGACGGGCCGCTCGACCGCGGAATCGGGGCGGTCCAGGTACACCTGCACCACTTCGCGGCCGGACCGGCTTCCGGTGTTTCGGACCGGAACGTGGACCGTCACGTCAGCGCCGGCCGGGACCGACTCGCGTGCGTGGGCCGTGCCGAGCTCGAAGGTGGTGTAGCCCAGGCCGTAGCCGAAGGGAAGGGCCGGGGCGGCACCGCCCGAAGCCTGCTGCTTCAGCCAGGCGCGGTAGCCGACGTGGATGCCCTCGGAGTAGACCACGTTGCCGTCAACCGGGTGGGTGTCCAGGACCGGGACGTCGGACAGGGCCGCGGGCCAGGTGGTGGGCAGGCGGCCGCCCGGTTCCTCGGCGCCCAGCAGGATGTCGGCGAGGGCCCGGCCGAATTCCTGGCCGCCGAACCAGCCCAGCAGGACGGCGCCCACCCGGTCCAGCCACGGCATAAGGACCGGTGAACCGGAGTTCACCACCACCACGGTGCGCGGGTTCACGGCCGCTACCGCCTCCACCAGTTGGTTCTGCCGGCCCGGGAGGTCCAGGTCCTGGCGGTCGAAGCCCTCGGATTCGATGGCTGCGCTGGTTCCCACCACAACCACGGCTACGTCGGCGGTCCGGGCGGCCTCCACGGCCGCGTCGATCTCGGCCTGCGGGTCCTCCACCACCGTTTCCTCGCCCAGGAGGATGGCCGTGAAGGGGATGGCCTGGTTCGTGGGCAGCTCGTACACGGCCTCGATCCGGACCGCGTCTCCCGCGGCAGTGGTCACCGGGTGGACGGTCTTGGGCGGATCGAACAGGGCCGCGCCGAGCACGTCGGTGTCATCCTCGATCTCGCCGTTGAACACCTCGTCACCGTTCAGGGACAGCCGGATCCGGCCCACGGTGCCCACGCCCAGGTGGTGGACGCCCGCCCTCGGTGCGGTCCAGTCCGCTTCCATGCGGATGGCCGCGGTCCCCTCCGGGATGCCGACACCGAACCAGATCAGGTGCGAGGCCAGACGGTCCTCGCCCGAGATTTCCGAACGATCCTCCGCCAGGAAGGTCACCCGCATGCCGGGCACTCCGGACACGGGGTTGTGCAGCGAGGCTCGGGAGAAGGCCTGCAGGCCCTCTGCAACCTTGGCGCCGCGGGCGTAGCTCACGCTGACGCCCGGCAGCGCTTCCCGCAGGCCCTCAAGCGGCGAGACGTTCTGCTTGGGCATGACGGTGGCGCTGCCGCCGCCCTGCGTGCGTGCTTCCTCTGCATTGTGGCCGCTGACGGCCACGCGTGCCAGGGCCTGCGGATCCAGGGGCAGGAGGCCGTCCCGGTTGCGGACCAGGACGGCGCCACGGACCGCCACTTCACGGGCGACGGCGGCCGGGTTGAGGGGTGCCGGGAGCTCCGTCACGGCGGGGGAGACGCCGTCGAGGGAGCCCACGCGGGCGGCCAGCCGGAGGATCCTGATGACCTTTTCGAGGATGGCGGACCGGCTGACCCGGCCGTCATTCACGGCCGCCAGCAGCTTGGGGCCCCAGTGGCCCACCGGTCCCGGCATCTCCAGGTCCTGGTTGGCGTTGGCGGCTTCCACGGAGCGGACACCGGTCCAGTCGGAGACAACCACACCGTCGAAGCCCCACTCCGTGGACAGGGGAGTCTTCAGCAGCTCGTTTTCGCTGGCGGTGGTGCCGTTGATGGAGTTGTAGGAGCTCATCACCAGCCAGGCGCGCGCCTCGGTGATGGCGTCCTCGAAGGCTGCCAGGTAAAGCTCCCGCAGGGGCCGCTGGCCCACCACCGAGTTGGAGGTGAAGCGCTCGGTTTCAGCCTCGTTGGCGAGGTAGTGCTTCGGAGTCGCGCCCACGCCCATCGACTGGACCCCGGCAACGTAGCCGGCGGCCATGGTGGCGGTCAGGCGCGGGTCCTCGCTCATGCATTCAAAGTGCCTGCCGCCCAGCGGTGACCGGTGCAGGTTGATGGTGGGGCCCAGGACGGCGTGGACGCCCTTGCGGCGGGCCTCCTGCCCCAGGACCTGGCCGTACCGGCGCGCCGTCTCCACGCTCCAGGTGGCGGACAGCGCGGACGACGACGGCAAGGACACCGAGTCGTGCCGCTCATCGAAGTCTTCGCCCCGGACACCGGAGGGGCCGTCGGACATGACGACGCGGGAGAGGCCGATGGAGGGCAGTGCATGCGTTGCCCAGACATCGGCGCCTGTCAGCAACTGGATCTGCTCCTCGAGGGTGAGGCGTTCAGCCAGTTCGCGGATGCGTGCCTCCGCATCCGGTGAGCCGGCCGCAGGCGCTGTGACGGCGGGGGAAAGTGTGGGATTCATTTACTTGACTCCTTTGATGCGGGTGACGAGGACGGCGCCGATGATGCCGACGACGGCTCCGCCGATGAAGAGGGCCGGGTAGCCGCCGAGGGTGATCACCGGGAAGGCGATGGCGGGTACGAGGGACTGGGGCAGGGCCTGGGCGATATTGAAAACGCCGAACGTCTTGGCGTTCTCGCTCTGGCTTCCAGGGAGGAGGTCCGCGATGAGGGCCACGTCCACCGCACCAAAGCAGCCAAGGCCCAGGCCGGCGAGGGCCTGCCCCAGCAGGACCTGGTCCGTGGTGCTGCTGGTGGCAATGACCATCAGGCCCGCCATCATGATGATCGCGGAGGCAATGACCATGGCCTTGCGCTTTCCGATCCGGTCGCTGATCCAGCCGCCGCCGATGCTGGTCACCACGGTTCCCGCGGAGCTGACCAGGGTCGCCTGGAAAACGAGTCCCGGAACGGCGGTTTCTGCAACGTGGAGGTGGTCCGCGAAGAAGTAGGGCAGGTACAGCAAGCCGGCGCAGTAGCCCATGTAGACCAGGAACTTGGTGAACCAGGCCCACCCCAGGCCCGGGTAGGTGCGGGGGTTGAAGTAGAAGGAGCCTGCGATCTCCCGCAGGTTGAGCGGGGCAGGCTTTTCCGTCAGCACGCGGTCCTTGAAGGTGAAGGCGAAGACGAGGGTCACGGCGGTTCCCACCATGCCGGGGACCACGGCCATCTGGAAGGCGTTGTCGAACAGCTGGGCAAAGAACGCGGCGGCAACGAGGCCCACCGGCAACGTCATCCCGATGAGGCCTGAGAGGCGGCCGCGCTCGGTGGGCGCTGTCTGGTCGGGGAGGGTGGCCACCAGGGCCGCCAGCGCCGCATTGAAGCTGAGCTGGGCGAGGACCCAGGCAACCAGGACTCCCGTCACGTTGGTGGCAGAACCCAGCAGCACCAGGGATGCCAGGCCTGCCAGCGAGCCGCCCACAATCCATGGCTTGCGCATGCCGAAGCGGGATGTGGTGCGGTCACTGAGCCGGCCGAAAAAGGGGTTGGCCAGCAGTGCGATAAGGGCTCCGACGCCGGCAACCAGGCTGAGCGCGCCGGCACGCGTTTCCGGGGTGGTGATTTCTGAAACTTTGATGGCCAGTACTACCAGGGCCGGGGCCAGGACGGCCATCCAGAGCCCGGCGCTGGCAATGGGCATGCCGATCACGTAGGCACGGGGTGTGCGGATTGGTGCCCCGGCGGGGACGGTTGAGGTGCTGGACGTTGAAGCAGTGCTGGGGTTTGAAACGGTGTTTGAGGGCGTTCCGCCGGCAGGCAGTCCTGCGGAATCCTCGCTGATGGTCTTGATGGCCACGATGCCTCCTGACAAAAAAGTGACCCTCCGTTGGGTCCTGCAGAAGATGGTACCCGCAAAAACCTAGTGTGACTAGGTTTTTTGAATTGGCGTTGAAATACACTGGCCTGATGCCTTCATCAAAGCCGCGCGGCCAGTACGCCAAAGGCGCGGAACGCCGGGAACAGATCATCCAGACGGCCACGGACGTCTTCGCTACCGAAGGCTTTGAAGGCACGGCGCTCAAGCGCGTGGCAGAGCTGGTCGGGGTGAGGGAAGCAACCCTTTTCCATTACTTCCGGGGCAAGCAGGAACTCTTGACCGCCGTCCTGGCTGAGCGTGACCGGCGCAGCCTCGCGGCAATGGAAGCGGACCAGGCGGGGTTGGCGCTGATGGTGCGCTCCGCGGAACGGAACCGCCGCGAACCCGGGCTGACCACGCTGTACGCCGTGGCATCCGCCACCGCCAACGATCCTGACCACGACTCGCACGCCTACTTCAAGGAACGCTACGCCGAGGTGGTCGGCGTGCTGGCGGCGGACATTGAACGCCGACAATCAGAGGGGGCGGCCCGCTCGGACCTGCCGGCGGAGGACCTGGCCCGCATGGTGGTGGCCGTCTCCGATGGCCTGCAGCTGCAGTGGCTCTATGACAAAGGCGTGGACGTGGCGGACGGCCTGCGCGATTTTATCGATGTACTCCTGAAACCGCCGCCCGCCTAGCCCATATCAGCCGTGGACTGTGGTCCGCGGCGCTTTCGCCGGTCCCGTGCTGGCCCGGACTTCCAGGCGCGGCTGGTACCAGCCGCCGGGAGGCTCGTCACCTTCCTTGCGGATCAGGGCCCGGAGCTGGCGCCATGCCTGCTCGCCCAGCTCGGTAATGGGCACCGCCCCGGTGGTGAGGGCCGGCGTCGTATACCTGGCAAAGGGGATGTCATCGAAGCCGGTCACGGAGATGTCGCCGGGAACCTCCAGCCCGCGCTCGTGCAGGCCGCTCATCAGGCCCATGGCCACCAGGTCGTTGAAGGCCAGGATTCCGGTGGCCCCGCTGGCCAGTACGGCATCGACGGCTTCATGGCCGGTGTCGAAATCCGAGCCGCCCTCCAGCATGGTTACGTCAACGTGCGGGTGGGCGGCCATGAACGCCTCCAGCCCCTTGAGCCGCATGTCGTTGGAGGCGCTCCCGTGCGGGCCTGCCAGGAAGGCCAGCCGCGCATGGCCCAGTTCCACCAGGTGCTCCGCAATGTCCTGGACGCCCTGGCCGTAGTCAACCACCAGGCTGGGAACGCCCGGCGCCGCGGTGGTCCGGTTGATCAGGACCAGGGGATGCAGCGACGGTGCGATCTCCTCCAGTTCGGCATCCGACATTCGCGGGGCGCACAGGACCAGTCCGTCGCACCGCCGGCGTGCCTCGCCGGCAAGGATGGACTCCTCGCTGGAAACTTCGAACGAGTCTGCGATGAGCACGCGGTAACCGTCCTGGGCTGCTGCCCGGCTCAGGCCGCGAAGAATGGCTTGGAACGTGGGGTTGGCCAGGTCCGGCACCACGATGCCGATGGTGTCCGTTTTGCCAAGGGCCAGGCTGCGTCCCACCGGATTGGGCTGGTACTTCAGCTCCGCCGCAGCCGCACGTACCCTGGCAGCGATTTCCGGATCCACGGTGAAATTCCCGTTCATGACCCGCGAAACGGTGGCATGGGATACTCCGGCCTTTACGGCGACATCCGCGATGCCGATCCGGCCGCTTGCCGATTTCCTGGCCATGGGGGAACCCTTCCTTGAGCGTGAAACCACAGCATATAACGGAGCATGAAAGCGGTTTCTTCCGCTTTTCAGTGTTTCACGGGCGATGTCGGTTTCAGTGCTGACGCGCCTGAATGAGAAAGCGGTTTCCATTAGTGCGGAGAACGGTTGACGGATCGGCTGTGAGGTTGGTACAAATTTTATAACCGGATCGAGAAAACGCTTTCTCGAGTAGCTGGCGCCGAGAAACGCCAGCGAACACCAACGGCCGTCCCGTCGGCCGGTACTGAGCTTTCGAAAGGGACCCCATGGTCAACACAGCGCAAACGACGCCGGCCCACGCTGCTTCCCGGCACGGCACGGCTTCGGGCAGGGCGCGTATCGCGCTCATCGGGACCGGCGGCCGTTCCGAGATGTACATCCGCGCCATCTTCGGAAAACACGCGGACACCGCCGAACTGGTGGCGTTTTCCGACGTTAACCCGGGCCGCGTGGAGTTCTACCAGAAGCTCATCCAGGAACTGGGATCGCCGGGGCCGGTGGCGTCGTTTGAGCCCGCAGACCTCACCGCCTTCGTCCAGGCAAACAACATCGACCGCATCATCGTCACCACCCCCGACTACACCCATGCCGACTACATCGTGGAGGGCCTGCGCGCGGGAGCCGATGTCGTCGTCGAAAAGCCCCTGACCATCGACGCGGAAAGCTGCCGACGCATCGTCCAGGCTGTCCACGAAACCGGCCGCAACGTGGTGGTCACATTCAATTACCGCTACTCGCCGCGCAACAGCGCCCTCAAGGAAATCATCCAGAGCGGCGTGATCGGCAAAGTGACCTCCATCGACTTCAGCTGGGTTCTGGACACCGTGCACGGCGCCGACTACTTCCGCCGCTGGCACCGTGAGAAGAAGAATTCCGGCGGTCTGCTCATCCACAAGGCATCGCACCACTTCGACCTGGTCAACTGGTGGATCGACGACGTTCCGGAACGCGTCTTCGCCTCGGGCGGCCTGAAGTTCTACGGCGACAAGAACGCCGCCGAGCGCGGCCTGGGTCCACGCCCCGAGCGCGGCACGCCCGACGCCGAGGCGCCTGCCGGCGAAAAGGATCCCTTCGCGCTTGACCTGAGGGAGGACGAGCGGCTCAAGGCCCTCTTCCTGGACAACGAGCACTACGACGGCTACCGCCGGGACCAGGACGTGTTCACCGGCGGCATCACCATCGAGGACAACCTGGCACTGGTGGTGGAATACCAGGGCGGCCCGCGGCTGAGCTACTCACTGAACGCCCACAGCCCGTGGGAAGGCTACCGCGTGGCCGTCAACGGTACCGAGGGAAGGGCCGAACTCGAAGTGGTGGAGCGTGCCGCGGTCCTGCACAGCGCGGACCAAAAGACCGTGGTTGACCCCAGCGCCACCCCCATCGAGGAAGAGGACGCGGTGCGCCGGAACGGCGAACGGCTGGTGGTCCAGCGCCACTGGGAGGCCGCGTACGAGGTGCCCATCATCAACGGCGAAGGCGGCCACGGCGGCGGCGACGAGCTCCTGCTCTCGGACCTTTTCAACGGGCCGGGCGAGGATCCGCTGGGCCGTCCCTCCGGCTACCTGGACGGGCTGCGCTCGGTGTCGGTGGGCATCGCCGGCAACCGCTCCCTGGAAACGTCCCTGCCCGTCAGGGTCGAGGACCTGGATCTTGGCGCCGACCTCCGCCGCGGCAAGTAAGGGACAAACCATGAGCAGGATACTTGTCACCGGCGGCTCCGGCCGCCTGGGCCGCAGCGTGGTGGCCGGACTGGCCCGGTCGGGTCACCAAGTGGTCTCGGTAGACCGCGACGGCGTGCCCGCTGGACTGCTGCCGCCCGGCGTCGTGCAGGAAACCACGGACCTGCTTGCGCCGGGGGAGGCCTTGCGGCTGATCGAGGCAACAAAGCCCGACGCCGTCATCCACCTTGCGGCAATCGCCGTGCCGTTCAGCGCGCCGGAGGACGTCATCTTCACCACCAACACCCGGCTCGCCTTCGCCGTGATCAGCGCGGCGACGCAGGTGGGGGTGCCGAAGATCGTCACTGCCAGCAGCCCCACTGTCCTCGGCTACGGCTGCCCGGCGGGCTGGCTGCCGCCGTCGTTCCCGCTGGATGAACGGACCCCGCCCAAGCCCTGGAACGCCTACGCGCTGTCCAAGCTCATCGCAGAGCAGACCATGCAGATGTTCGCCGCAGCCCAGGGGGAGAAGATCCGCTACGCGGCGTTCCGGCCGTGCTTCGTCATATCCCCAGAGGAGTGGGAGGGCGCCCCCACCCAGCAGGGCCACACCCTGGCCGAACGGCTGGCAGACCCGGCCCTCTCCGCGCCGGCACTGTTCAACTATGTCGATGCGCGGGACGTGGCCGACTTCCTGGACCTGCTGCTGCAGAAGATGCCGGACATCCCGAACGGGGAAACCTTCTTCGTAGGGGCAGCAGATGCGCTTGCCACCGCGCCCCTTGCGGAGCTGATCCCCAGGTTCCTGCCAGGATGCGAAGCCCTCAGCGCCGGCCTTAGCGGCACCAGCCCCGCGTTCTCCATCGCCAAGGCACAGGAACTGCTCGGCTGGCAGCCCAAGCGCAGCTGGCGCACCGAACTCAAGTCCATCCTCAACGACGACGCCTCCACGCTGGTGACCGCCGGCAACCGGGGCAAGGAGGCATCATGAAATTCGACGGCGTACTTTTCTTCCCCGTCACCCCGTTCACGGCCGAAGGGGCGGTGGACGTTGAACTGCTCAAGGAACACATCGGCTCCCGGCTGCCGTTCGGACCCGGCGGCGTTTTCCCTGCCTGCGGGACCGGGGAATTCCACGCCCTCAGCATCGATGAGGTCCGTACCGTGGTGGCGGCCGCCGTCGAAGTTGTTGCCGGCAAGGTTCCGGTGGTGGCAGGTGCGGGCGGACCGCTGGGCCATGCGCTCGCCGCGGCGCGCGCCGCCGAGGAAGCAGGCGCCGATGCCCTCCTGGTGCTGCCGCCGTACCTGGTGACCGGCCCCACCGACGGTTTGGTGGCCTACATCGAGGCCGTGGCGAACGCCGGCAGCCTGCCGGTCATCGTCTACCACCGCGGCAACGCAAAGTTCACTGCCGCGGCCATGGCCAAGCTCGCCGCCAACCCCAAGGTCATCGGCTTCAAGGACGGCCTGGGCGACGTTGGCCTGGCCCAGGAGATCGTGACCGCCGTCAAGGCCACCGGACGGACTGACTTTGCTTTCTTCAACGGCCTGCTCACCGCGGAACTGACCCAGGGCGCCTACCGCGGCCTGGGCATCCCGCTGTATTCGTCGGCCGCGTTCGCGATGGCGCCGGAGATCGCCAAGGCGTATTACGACGCCTACGTCTCCGGCGACGAGGACCGCCGCAACGCGCTCCTGGAGGGCTTCTATGCGCCCCTGGTCCGCCTCCGCGACCAGACCCCCGGCTTCGGTGTTTCCCTGATCAAAGCCGGTCTGCGGCTGGGCGGCCTCCCGGTCGGTTCCGTGCGGGCGCCGCTGGTTGACCCCACGGAGGAGCAGTTGGTGGAGCTGAAGGCCATCCTGGCCAAGGGCTACGAGCTGGCCGGCCGCTGATGAGCGCGCCCGCGGCCGAAACCGTCCGCACCATTCCCCGGATCAGCGGCCTGTCCAGCCGGCTACTCACCGTTCCGCTCCGCCGGCACTGGGGTGCGGGGGCGCCCGAAAACCATGTGATCGCCACCGAGCTTCACACGGACGACGGCGGCACGGGCTTTGGCTTTTCCTGGACACCTACCATCGGCCCCCAGGCAGTCAAGGCCTTGCTGGACTACGACATCGCCCCGTTCGTCACCGGCCTTCCGGCCGAGCCGGAAACGGTGTGGGACGCGCTGTGGAAGCGGCTGCACGAGGCCGGCGGCGGGGGACTGACCACCATCGCCATGGCTGGTGTGGACCTTGCGCTCTGGGACCTGCGGGCCCGCCGCGCCGGAACGTCCGTTACCGGCTTCATCGGGCAGCGGCAGGAGTCCGCCGAGGTCTACGGGTCCGGGGTAAACCTGCATTACACGCTCGAGGAGCTGGTGGCCCAGGCCGAACGCTGGGTTGCTGCCGGCCACCAGGCGGTCAAGATCAAGGTGGGCAAGCCGGACCTCCGCGAAGACTACGAACGCGTGCAGGCCGTCCGTTCCGTCCTGGGCCCGCACCGCAGGCTCATGATCGACGCGAACCAGCGGTGGGACCTGCCCACAACCTTCCGCGCACTCGATGTGCTGGCCGAATTCGGGCTGGAGTGGCTGGAGGAACCGATCCGGGCCGACGACCTCTGGGCCTACCGCAGGCTCCGGAAGCACTCGCCCGTGCCCATCGCCCTTGGCGAAAACCTCCACACCATCTACCGGTTCCGCGATTTCATTGAAGCGGAGGCGGTGGACATCATCCAGCCCAACATCATCCGGGTGGGCGGCATTACCCCGTTCCGGCGGATCGTGGAGCTGGCCCGGACCCACAGCATCAAGGTGATGCCGCACCTGCTGCCGGAGCTGTCCGGGCAGTTGGCGCTCACCATGGCAGAACCCACCATGGTGGAGGACGTGGAGGAGGCGTCCTTCGAACAGCTGGGCGTCCTGGCCGGGCCCTCGCCGGTCCGGTTCGGGAACAGCCGGGTCACCCTGGCGGGCCAGCCAGGCCTGGGTTTCCGTTTCCGGGACGCGCTGTGACCATGAATCTCCGTACGACGACGAACAGGTACCTGACGTGACAACTGCAACGCTTTCCCTGACAGGGATCACTTCCGCTGCCACCGCAGCAGCCCGCATCTCCGCTGCTGCCTCCGACGCCGAGCGCGCGGGCTGGTTGAACGCGGTAGCTGACGCCCTGGATGCCAACACAGCAGAACTGGTGGAGATCGCAGACGCCGAAACCAGCCTGGGTGCACCGCGCCTGACGGGGGAGGTAGCCCGCACCACCGGCCAGCTGCGCCTTTTCGCCCGCGTGATCACCGAGGGTTCCTACCTGGAAGCCATCATCGACCACGCCGACCCGGCCGCCACCCCGCCCAAACCGGACCTGCGCCGGATCCTCAAGCCCATCGGTCCGGTCGCCGTCTTCTCGGCCTCGAACTTCCCGTTCGCCTTCTCCGTGGGCGGGGGCGACACCGCCTCAGCCCTCGCCGTCGGCTGCTCCGTGATCGTCAAGGCCCACTCCGGCCACCTGCGGCTTTCCGAGCGCACGGCGGAGATCGTGGCGGAAGCACTCCGCGGCGCGGGTGCGCCGGAGGGCCTGTTCGCCCTGGTCAGCGGCCGCGAAGTGGGAACTGCATTGGTCCAGGACCCGGCCATCAAGGCCGTGGGTTTCACAGGCTCCATTCCGGGCGGAAGGGCCCTGTTCGACCTCGCCACCTCCCGCCCCGATCCCATCCCGTTCTACGGGGAACTGGGCAGCCTCAATCCCGTGGTCATCACGGCCGCAGCGCTGCAGGCGCGCTCGGGGGAACTCGCCGCCGGGCTTGCCGGGTCCTTCACCCTTGGGGCGGGCCAGTTCTGCACCAAGCCCGGCCTGGTGTTCATCCCCGCCGGGACCCGGTTCGCCGCGGAAGTGGCTGAGGCCAGCCAGGACAAGCCTGCGGCCCGCATGCTGACCACCCGCATCGCCGAGGCCTACCCGGACGGGCTGCGCAGCTTCGCTGCTGTTGACGGCGTGCACGTGGCCAGCGGCAGCGTGGACCAGGACGCCGTGGCCCATGGCGCCGCTCCCGTGGTGTTCTCCACGAGTGCCGCCACGGTGTTGGAGCAGCCGGACAAGCTGCTGGAGGAATGCTTCGGACCCACCACCATCCTCATTGAGTACGCGGACCAGGACGAACTGTCCGCCGTCCTGGCCAAGGTGCCGGGCAGCCTGACCGCCACCCTCCACGCCGGGCCCGGAGAGGACATCGCCGCCTTGGTGGAGCAGCTCTCCGGCCTGGCCGGCCGGGTCCTGTTCGACGGCTGGCCAACCGGCGTCGCCGTGAACTGGGCCCAGCAGCACGGCGGCCCGTACCCTGCCACCACCTCGCTGTTCACATCGGTTGGTGCGACGGCGGTCCGCAGGTTCCAGCGCCCGGTGGCCTACCAGGACGCCCCGGAAGCAGTGCTGCACCCGGCGCTGCGCGAGGACAATCCGCTGGGCATCCCCCGCCGCGTGGACGGGGAACTGCAGCTTCCGTAGAGCGCGGTTTCGACAGCACAACAAGTAATCCCCCGGGCCTTTCGGCTCCGGGGGATTACTTTGTGCTTCCTACAGCTGCAGCGTCGCCGGCCGCTCCAGGCCGTTCACGGTGGTCACTGGCCAGCGCGGGTCCACGGTGAGGACGCGAAGTCCGGACTCCGTGAGCTGGACCGTGTCCTCGATCTTGACGTTGGGACCGGACGGGTTCCAGGTGAAGGCCTGGTCCAGCACCACCGTATCGGTGGCATCCGCCGTCACACGGGGGTCCCGGCCGGCGTATCCGGCCGGACCGCCCTGATGGTGCTGCTCCCACTGGTCCGCGCCGAAACCGTGCCGCACGTAGGCGGCCTGAATTTCGGCGAAAATCCGGTCCAGGCGCGCGCCGGGAACGGTGGCTTCGAAAATGTCCGCTTCCACTGCTGCGATGCGGGCTTCGGCGTCGTGCTCTTCTGCGGTGCCGGCGTCGAACCTGATCCAGCGGGTGATGTTCGCAATCAACCCGTCCCGGCGGGCGCACACCACGGCCATGGCACGCCGCCCCAGGGCTGCGTGGGTTGCCAGCGGGTGCCGGAAGGTGCTGCGGGAGCTGCCGTTGCACAGGAGGACCAGCGGTTCCGCGCCGGCGGCCACCACCCGTGCGGCGAGCGCCGAGACCAGTCCGAATTCGGTGGTCTCCGGCCGTGCGGTTGAGAGGACGTCCGTCATGATGCCGGCCAGTTCGGCGCTGAGCCGTGAGTAGCGGGCGCTCTCGGCCGGGAGGAGCTGACGGCGGGCGCGCCGCAGCTGCGCGGCGACGTCCGCTTCCGCCAGCGGCGGCCGGGAGGCGCTTCCGACGGCGGCAGCGGCCTGGTGCAGGTTGCCGTACCAGGGCACGGTGTGCAGGGTGACCCCGGACGGCAGTTCCTCCGCGGCGATGCGGCTTGCTTCGTTGCTGAACGTCACCAGGTGGTCACCTCCGCGGTCCACCAGCAGGGCTGCGATGGGGTCGCCGGCCAGGCTGACGTGGACGCGGCTGCCGTCCAGGTACCAGGCCAGGGCGGTGGGGGTGGTAAGGAGCAGGGAGTCGTGCCCTTCGGCGTCCAGGATGTCCAGGATGCGCCGGCGCTTGATGGCACGGTCCGCCGCTGACCCCGGCGCCACCCGTGCCCCGCGCTGCGGAACTGCTGTGTTCGTTGCCTGCGTCATGACGGGTCCCCCTGCTGGTTGATCAAACGTTCAATGTCTGCGGTGGCCAGGATTCCGTCGGCCACGAAAACGGTCACCTGCCGTCGGACCGGGCTGCCCGGTTCGGCGGTGACGGGGCTGTCCCACGCCAGCGACTGGCCCACCCCGGGGTAGCCTTCAGCGCGGACAAACCACGGGTCGGTGCAGCGTTCCGGGGCGACAAACGCCAGCGTGGCCGGGCCGCCGTCGAACGTTCCGGACCAAGCCAGCCAGGGCGTGACGCTGCCGTGGATCTCCGCCTCGCCGGCACCGGAGGCCGTCCAGACGGCGGCGTCCCTGCACTCGGGCAGGCGCCAGAAGAAACCGCCGTAACCGCCCTCATAGCGGCCATTGGACCCCGGGCTGCCCAGGCTGACCGGCTTGCTGCCGACGGGGGACAGCGCGAAGTCGAGGGACAGCCGCCAGATGGAAGGCGCGACGCCGGACCACTTCCAGGTGCGGTCCTCCACGAGGATCGGGGTGCCGTCGGGGCCGTTCCAGGCCAGCGTCTCCTGAAGCCGGCCCTCCTGACCGCTGCCGGCGCGGGTCAGGTGTGAAGCCGTGACGGTGATGCTGCCGTGGTCCGGGCGCCAGACGTATTCCCCGGCCTCGCGGGTGTAGGTGCGGCCGCCCCAGAAGTTGACGCCGCCCACGTCCTGCAGCGCCACTCCGGCGCCCAGGTGCCACACGTGGTCCAGCGGCATGTGGTCCGTTACCGCCACTCCGCTCAAGGTCCGGACGGGATGCAGGTAGGGGCGCGGCGAGGAGACAGCGCGGACATGGCTGCCGTCCTGGTAGTCCGCCACGGGGTGGCCACCCACGGTGAGGGTGCGGACGGCGGGGAGGGGCCGGGCCCAGGGGACGCCCAGTTCGACGAAGGTTCCCTGCGCCTTGACCGCCCGTTCCAGCAGGTTGGTAATGTCCCTGACCACGGGGTGCGCGGCGGCATCGCCCCCGCCTTCCCAGGAGACGAACTCCGGGCTGATACGGGCGGGTGCGGGCGAGGTGCGGATGGCTTCGAGGACCCCGGTGAACGCGCCGGTATCCTCCAGCGCGCACAGCAGCGGAGCCCCGGTGGCGCGGGCGTCGAGCAGGTTCTCCAGCAGGTCGGTCCGGCCGTAGGCTTCCCGGCGCTCGCCGTCGGGGGTGGTGATGAGCACTTCGTCCTGTGTGTAAAAGAGGGTGATGTCGCCCAGGGTTCCGTGCACGGTGACGGTGGGGTCAAGCTGTTCGGGGGCGCAGAGCGTGAGGGCGCACAGCAGGGTGCCTCCGTTGGCCGTGCGCACCCGGAGGACCGAGGTGTCGTCGCTTTCGGTGTCGTGCGCCCGGTACAGGTCCGTTTCCACCGAGGCCACGTCGGTGCGGGTGTGTGCGCCTGCCAGGAACAAGCCGGTGGCCACGGCGTGCGCCAGCGCGTTGGTGGCCACGCCGTCTACCACGTCGGTGCCGTCCAGCCTGCGCTTGCCCGCCCAGCGTGAACGCTTGAAGTAGGCCTTGGTGCGCAGCCACTGGCCGGTGGCACTGATGCCCAGGACGGTGCCGATGTCCCCGGCGGCCACCATCTCCCTGATGGCGGGCAGGGCATGGGAGCCCAGGCTCTGGAAACCAACCTGCACCAGGCGCCCGTTCTCCCGGGCAACGGCCAGGACCTGCTCGAACTGGGCCATGGACGCAACCGGCGGCTTCTCGACGTAGACGTCCATCCCGGCCTGCAGCGCGGCGATGGCCAGCGGGGCGTGGGTCTGGATGGGCGTGGCAAGAATAACGACGTCGGCACCCGGCCTGGCGGCCAGCAGCCCGTCCAGATCGGCGAACACAGCGACCGACCCGGCCAGGGTGCCCGGGCTTGGCGGGTTGGGATCGGCCACTGCCACCAGTTCCACGGCGCCTGCCTTTTCCAGCCGGGCCAGGTTGGCGAGGTGGCGCTCGCCAAAGCCGTGCACGCCCACCAGGGCAATCCGCGGGATGGCTCTGGAAGCGGCCTGCTGGTACGGGGATTCCGGAAGGTGCTGGGTGGTCACATGGGTCCTTGGGAGCTGTTGGAAGGGGTGGTCATCAGGCCAGTGTCCTGGCGAGGAATTCGATGGCTTCGTCCTGCATGGCCGCAGTGAAGACGTGGCCGCCGGGCCAGAAGCTGCCGGTGTACGTGTCCGTGCCGCGGTGCAGGGACTCCAGTAACCGGTGCGCGCCACGCATCCCGTCCTCCGGAAACAGTTCATCCGCCAGGGCATACTGCACCAGGAACCGCGCGGCTTCCGCCCGCAGGGTCAGCTCGGGCCAGTCGCCCAGTTTCCATAGCCCGGGCGTCTGCAGCAGCCAGGAGTGGGCGTCAAGGTAGGCGGGGAAGAGGGAGTCGAAGGTGGTCATCATGCAGGTCACCACTGAGGCCCGGATGCGGGGGCTCAGGGCGGCCAGGGCCAGGGAACGGCCGCCGCCGCCGGAGAAGCCGATGCAGCCCAGGTTCTCCTGGTCCACCCCGGGGAGGGCGGCCAGGATGTCCAGGGCGGCCAGGTCGTCGTGGGCCACCATCCCTGCCAGGCTGGTGCCCAGCAGGCCGGCCGCCTTGGCGACGGTATCTTCGTGGAAGCCCGCCGAGGCGTTGTATTGCTCGGCTTCGGAAGGTACGACGCCGTCCTCCCGCCACTGCGCCTGCCTCGCCTCTGCAGCGGAAGCGGTGCGCCACGGGGGAGTTGAGAGGTCGAATTTCCGGCTTCCCCAGGCGAAGGTGTCATGGGCCAGGACGGCAAAGCCGCGGCGTGCGATGTCCGTGGCCAGGGCGTGTCCATCGTAGAGGGCGGCGCGCGCGGCCGCCGCGGACGGGTGGTTGTCCGGCAGCGCCACCAGGCGGTCTGCTCCGCCGAACTTGTTGCCGCCGTGGCAGTGCAACGCCAACACCCCGGGCAGGGGCCCGGAACTTCCGGCCGGCCGTACCAGCCAGCCCGTAGTCCGTGGGCCGAAGCCCAACTGCCAGCTGAGCTGTGAGGTGGTGGCGCCGTCGTACGTTTCCTCCCACTGCACCGTGACGTGGGGAGGCGCGGAGGCGCCGGGAACGCCGAGGGCATCGGAAAGCTCCTGGGCCGGGTGCGTGGCGGCGCGTTGGCGCGGATGTTCCCGGACGTAGGCGGGCCAGTCTTCGTAGCCTCCGATGGCGCTGGGCCGTGCTGCCGGGACCATCGACGGCCTCCCTTCACGAGGCCTGCCGGTCTCCAGAAAACGGTTTCTCACAGATTAACAAAGCTCCCCGCAGGCGTCAACGAGGCGCTTCCCCTGACCCTCACCGCGCTCCTTCGTGAGTTTCCGCCACCACCGCAACGCCGCCTGCAGGGACGGACCCGGGGAACGGCGCACCGGTCAGCAGGTCGGTACCCGTGGCGGATACCGGGGCGTCAGCGCGTGTGTGGTTGATGGCGAACAGGAAGTTTTGACCGTTGGGCGAATGCCGGCGGACCAATTCCACGCCGGGACCGGCGGCCGCAGCGGGGGAAACTCCGGACTCGGCAAGCAACTTGTCCAGGAGGGCATCAATCCCCTCGGGGTGTGGGAACGTGGCGAGGTACCAGGCCGTGCCCGAACCCACAGCCCGGCGGGTCAGGGATGGGACCCCCACCAGGGGGTATTCGGTGAAGGTCTGCACCGCTTCGGCGCGTTTGAGGTGGACGTGCTCGCTCCAAACCGACGCCTCGGTGCCGTCGCTGAGCTTGAGCCGGGACCCGCTGAGCAGGGGGTGGAACTCCTCCACCCGGATACCCAGGAGCTCACGGAACGCCCCGGGGTAGCCGCCCAGCCGCACGTGGTCCTGCAGGTCCACGATCCCGCTGAAGTAACTCACCAGCACCGTGGCGCCGGCATGGGCAGCGGCGGCAATGGTGGCCGCATTCTCATCCGATACGGCGTACAGGGTGCACACCAGCACAAGGTCATACCCCTCCAACGGGCCGGACGGATGCACCATGTCCACCGAAATCCCTCGGAGGAACAACGCGCGGTGGAAGGCCCGCAGCACGTCCAGGTACTTGACGTCGATGCTGGGCTTGGAATCGATTTCGCTGGCCCACCAGGCCTCGTAGTCAAAGACAATGGCTGCACGGGACCGTACCCGGGATCCCCGCACGGGCTCCAGCCGTTTCAGCGCGGCGCCGAGGTCCACCACCTCCCGCCACACGCGGGTGTCCCGTCCGCCGTGGGGGACCATTGCGGAGTGGAACTTTTCCGAACCGGCGAAGCTCTGGCGCCACTGGAAAAACATCACGGCGTCCGCCCCGCGGGCCACGTGCGCCAGCGAGTTCCGCAGCATCTCCCCGGGCATCTTGGGCTGGTTGCGGGGCTGCCAGTTCACGGCCGACGTCGAATGTTCCATCAGGATCCATGGGTCACCGCCCGCAATGCCGCGGGTGAGGTCCGCGCTGAACGCGAGTTCGATGTGCCGTTCCGGGTCCGCCGCCACCAGGTAGTGGTCATTGGCGATGACGTCCAGGTCTTTGCTCCAGTCGAAGTAGTCCATGGATTTGGTGGCGCTGGAGGCCATCAGGTTGGTGGTGCAGGGAATGTCCGGCGTCACCTCGCGCAGGACGGCCACGAGCTCCCGGTAGTAATCCATCAGCGCCCAGGAATTGAACCGCTGGAAGTCCAGCTGCTGGCCAGGGTTCAGCGTGGAGGGCGCGGCCGCGGGTGGCAGGATTTCGTCGAAGGAGCTGTAATTCTGCGACCAGAACGCCGTGCCCCAGGAGGCGTTGAGCGCCTCAATGCTCCCGTACCGGCGCTGCAGCCACACCCGGAAGGCGGCGGCGTCCTCCTCCCCGTAGAACTCCGAGACGTGGCAGCCCAGCTCGTTGTCCACGTGCCACAGTGCCAGGGCCCGGTGGCCCTTGTACCGTTCGGCGAGCATGCGGGTGATGCCGGCGGCGTAGCGGCGGTAGATGGCCGACGACGGCGTATAGTGCCGCCGCGAGCCCGGTCCCAGCACCGTCCCGTCGGCCGTGACCGGCAGGATCTCCGGATGCTTGCGGACCAGCCATGCCGGGGGAGCGGCCGTGGCGGTGGCCAGGGCCACCTTCACCCCGATCCCGGCGAGGTTGTCCATGACCTCGTCCAGCCAGCCGAAGTCGTAGTGCCCTTCAGCCGGTTCCAGGAGGGCCCAGGAGAAGATACCCACGCTGAGGAAGTTCACCCCGGCTTCCTGCATGAGATCCAGGTCCTCCAGCCGGACATTGACCGGCCACTGCTCGGGGTTGTAATCGCCACCAAAGGCGATGCCCTCCACCTTGCTCCAAACACTCGGCGGGCGGTTGGTTTCCTGCATCTCCGGGCTCCTCTGGTCTCTGTCTGTTTCCGGCCGTGCCTTCACTTGCGGCAGCAGGTCCTTCTACGCGGGTGTGAAGGTCCACGTTCCGGTGTGCACCCGGAAGTCGCGGGGCCCCCGGTGCTTCCCATTGTCACCAGCGGGAGGGGAAGTGGCTACGGCGGCATCTGTGCCCGGGGTCCTCACCACGTAACTGCCCGGGGGCAGCCGGACCGTGGCCGTGACTCCCGGAGGAATGGTGCACTCCAGCTCCACCCGTTGGCCACGCCGCCGCCAGCGGGCCTGCACGTACCCGTTGCCCACGGGGACACTGCCGCCCGCGTGCTCCAGCCGGCACAGCGGCGGTTCGACCAAGACCTCGTTGCCGCCCGGCGCGGTGTACCGGACGCCCAGGAGGTGCTCCAGGATCTCTTTGATGACGGACGCGGACCACGCATGGGACTGGCTGTAGTCCGTTCCCTCCTCCAGGTCCCAGGCCTCCCACGTGAACGTGGCGCCGCGGTCCAGGAGCCGCGCCCATCCGGGCTGCTCCTTGTTGGTGAGGAGGTCCAGGACCGCGTCCGTCATCCCCTGGTGCAACAGCGCGCGGACCAGCCGGTGCACGGTCATTGGTCCCTGCCGCATGCCCATTGCGGCCATCCGGGCCGCATCCGCCGCAGCGTACTCCGGGCCGGTGATGCCCAGGGACAGCGGGAAGGAGGTGGCATGCTGGGAAGCGTGGGAGCTGGGCGTCCCGTCGGCGTGGAGCCCGTCCACCATGACCCCGCCCACCCGCAGCCGTGCGCGGACCGCCTCCGCCAGGGTGCGGGCCGCCGCGGAATAGTGGACCGCCCCTTCCCCGTCCCCTGCCGCGCTGCAGAGCCGGGCCGTGGACACAAGGGCCGAGTAAGCCTGGGCGTTGACGGTGGTTTTCGCTGCGCAGCCCATGTCGTAGCTGAACCGGCCGGGCGCGGGCCAGTCAACGATCCCGTGCAGGTAGGGCCCCGAGCCGCCGCCCAGTGTGGTGACCAGTCCCGCCGTCGGGCCTTCCGCCGGAATGTGCCGCAGGGCATAGTCCGCAGTGTCGCGAAGGTGGGGGAGCAGGTCCTGCACCAAGCCAAGGTCGCCCGTGCGCAGGTGGTATTCCTCCGCCCACTCGGGCAGCATGAGGGAAAAATCGGGGATGTCCCGCTTACCGTCCCCGTTGGGATAGACGGCGTTGTAGCGCCCCTTCTCTTCGGCGGACGTCCAGTAGCGGCGGGCGGACCAGGCGAACTCCCGGAGCGCCTGTGCCGTATAGGCATGCTCACCGAAAAGCGCCATGGTGGCGTAGGAAATGTTCGCGGCGTCGGCCAGGAACTGGCCCTTTTCCCGGGTGGGCGTGTCCACAAACTGCTCCTGCACGCCGTAGAGCGCAGAATCGCGGAGCAGCCGGAACACCGCGTCCAGGACGGGGTCCGAACTGCTGAAACTCCCCTCGGCGGGGTGTCCGGCATGGACAGTGCGGGCGCCAACGCGGGACACCTCTGCCGCTTCGACTCCGGGCAGCTCCAGGTAGCGGAAGCCCAGGTGCACTGAGGCCCGGTACTGCTGGGGCCCGGACGCCTGGGTGTAGGGGAAGGACATGTCCGTGTTCTGGCTGGCGGTCTTTCCGGCGTCCACCCTGCCATCGGGGCTGAGCACGTACCCGGCCCGCATCATCACGGTCCGCCCTGGCATGCCGTCCAGGAAATCCACTTCCGGCCGCGCCGGAAGGACCTGGCCAAAGTCGGCCACAAGGGTGCCGTCACCGGCGGTGAGGAACTGCGCCGGGGGCACGAATTCCCCGGCCAGGAAGGTCCTGCGGGGGTGCAGTCCGGGAAAGTCCGACGACGGATGGGCGCCGGAGCTGACCGCGGCCGGAAGGTCCCGGGCGGCTGCGAGGGATGCGGCGGCAGCGCCGTCCAGGTGCTCCACCGGGTCACCCTCATCGTTCCGGTAGCCCGACTGCCGGTAGGGCGCTTCCACAGCGGACCAACCCGGCCCGGACGTGAGGACGTCGCGTCGGCCGTCGTCGTAATCCACCGTGAGCCGGACCAGGAGGCCTGGGACGCCGGCCGCGCGGCCCTGGCCGGGACCGTACCAGTGCAACAGCGCGGTGACCGGCACGGGCGTGTCCGCAGGGTGCCCGCGGAGCGCATCGGTGATATCCGCGGCGTCGTAATACCCCTCGCCCGGATAGCCGAAGGAGGTGGTGCTGAGACAGTGCCTTCCAGCCACCGAAAGCTGGGCGTGGTGGTGGGCGGCCGCGTAGAGGCGGGCCCGCCGGACCGTCCCGGTGAGCTGGAGGGTGGTCCGGAACAGGGTCCACTCGTCGGGTTGGCGGTGTTCGGTCGTCGGGGACCACTGCGTCAGGCAGGCCGCCGCTTCCCCGTGCGCATCGAAGCGGTGGTCCAGCAGCACGGTCCCCGCCCTGCCGGCGGCAGCGTCGGTGATGCGCAGCCAGGCGTATTCAGCCTGGCTGCGCGGGCCCTGGTGCAGCGCGGGCCTGCCTTCTGCCGTGCCGCCGGGCGCTTCAACGGCGAGCAGGTCCGCTCCGTCCACGTGGACGCGGATGGTCCGGCCGTCATCTGTGACGGTGATGTCGCGCCAGGTCCCGGACGGTTGTTCCCCCGCCTGGGCCGACGCCAGGACTTCGGTGTCCGGCACTGTGGGGGAGGGGATCTCCCATTTCGGTGCGCGGCGGAGCACCACATCTCCATCGGCGCCCAGTTCCAGCAGCAGGCCGGTTCCGGCGCCGCTGCTGCGCAGGAGCAGGCCGGCGCGGCCCATCACGGGACGAACCCGGGCCTCCATGCGGTACCTGTGGAGTGCGGGGCAGGGAAGGGGCAGGAAGGGCGACGCCGCCACGCGGAGAGCGTTGTTGAGGATCCCGAGGGGAGCGCGTCCGCCCGGCGGACGGCCGATCCAGTCTGCCTCCCAGGAGCTGTGCCCGAGTCCGGTGCTGAACTGCTGCAGGGCTGACCAGCCACCAAAGACACCGGCTGCGTCACGGACGCGGACACGCCACGCGTAGTCCGCGTCGTCGTCGAGCGCCGGGCCGCCGCGGGAGACACCGCGCTGGGTGTTCCCGGCCACCGGCCCGGAAGTCCACAGAACGGAACCCCCGGCGTCCCGGACCTCCAGCTCGTAACCGGTCTGCCGGGCAAGGGCGGGATCGCCGCCGTCGTCCAGGTTCAGTTCCCAGCTGAAGGCAGGCGAGGGAGCAGCCGTCAGGCAGGAAGCGACGCCGTCGGTCAGGAGGTTGACGGCGTAAAGCCCGCCGGCGCCGCCGGCCAGGGCTGCGGTGTCCGGGGCGGCTGTCTCCTGCAGCCCCGTTTCTCGAAGCCCTGGGTCCCGGCGTTCCGTGTCATCGAGGCTCATGAGGGCGGCAGCTCGAAGGCAGTTGAGGTGGAGACGGCCCAAGGCAGTCCCAGTTCGCTGAACGTGGCATGCCGGCGGCCCGCGCGTTCCAGGGCGTCCTCAATGCCGGCCACTATGGGGTGGGCGGCGTCGCCGTCGCCTTCCCATCGGATATGGGCGGGTTCAATCCGGGCTGGTGCCGGTGCCGTGCGGACGGCTTCCAGAACCAGCATGAAGGCGCCGCTGTCCACCAGGCTGCTGATGAGCGGAACGCCGGTGGCGCGGTGGGCCAGGAGGTTCTCCGTCAGGTCGTCACGGCCGAAGGTTTCCTCGGTGCGCCCGGAGGTTGTCTCAACGGT
Organism: Pseudarthrobacter enclensis; assembly: GCF_030811655.1. GTDB lineage: Bacteria > Actinomycetota > Actinomycetes > Actinomycetales > Micrococcaceae > Arthrobacter > Arthrobacter enclensis_A. The sequence continues at coordinate 80,403 of NZ_JAUSRE010000011.1, forward strand.
CAGCCTGTCTTCCGTGTAGTGGAACACCGCAGTGCCGGCCGAGCCCTGGAGGGTGACGTACGGCTCCGCCGGGTCCGACGCGCAGATCGTCAGGGCGCAGGTGATGGGCAGCCCGGCGGCCGTGCGGATCCGGACCACCGAGGTGTCATCGGATTCAATGTCGTTCGCGCGGTACAGCTCGGTTTCCACGGAAGCCAGCTCCGCGGTGGTGCGTGCCCCGGCAATCCGGAGTGCGGTTGCCACGGCATGGGCCAGGGGATTCGTGACCACGCCGTCCACCACGTCCACTCCATTGATGCTCCTCTTTCCCGCCCAGCGGGATCGTTTGAAGTAGGCCCTGTCCCGGACCCAGCGGCCCGTGGCGGAGATGCCTTCCAGCGTGCCAATGGTTCCGTCGGCGAGCAGGCCTTCAATGGCCTTCAGGGCGTGCGAGCCGAGGCTTTGGAAGCCGACCTGCACTCCGTGCCCTGATGCCGAGGCGGCCGCGCGCAGCCGGGCAAAGTCCGCCAGCGAGGCGACGGGCGGCTTCTCAAGGTACAGTTCCGCATCCGTGGCCAGGGCGGCCAGCGCCAGTGGGGCGTGGGTCTGGATGGGCGTGGCCACGATAATGGCGTCCAGGTCCCGGGTGGCCCCAAGGAGGTCATCGAGCCCCGGATAAACAGCGGCCGACGGCGGGACGGTGCCGGGTGCCGGGGGCTGCGGATCCGCCACGGCAACCAGTTCAACGCGTCCCTGTGACTGGAGGCGTTCAAGGTTCCGCAGGTGGTGGGTGCCAAAGCCATGCACTCCCACCAGGGCAACCTTTGCGGCTGCCGCGGTGGCTGTTCCGGTCGCGCTGCCGGCGGCGTCCATCGCCGTTTCCATGGTTCTCCGATCTGCCCCGCAGGGCGGTCCCTGTGCCTACTTGATGCCCGTTGTCGCGATGCCTTTGACCAGGAATTTTTGGCCGACGAGGAAGGCGATGAAGACGGGAAGGAGCGAGACGACCGACATGGCGAACATCGCGCCCCAGTCGGTGCTGGATTGGGCGTCGACGAAGCTCCGGAGCGCCACGGGGACGGTAAAGACGTCGGGGGAGGTGAGGTAGATGAGCTGGCCGAAGAAGTCGCTCCAGGTCCAGATGAACGTGAAGATGGTGGTGGTGGCCAGGGCCGGTGTCATCAGGGGGAGGATGACCTGCAGGAAGATGCGTGGGTGGCCGGCGCCGTCGATCCTGGCTGCTTCATCCAGCTCCCGGGGGATGCCACGGATGAACTGGACCATGAGGAAGATAAAGAACGCGTCGGTGGCCAGGAATTTCGGCACGATGAGGGGCGCGAAGGTGTTCACCCAACCGATCTGGGAGAACAGGATGTACTGGGGCACGATGACCACGTGGATGGGGAGCATGATGGTGACGAGCATGGCGCCGAACATCCACTTTTTGCCGCGGAAGTCCAGCCTGGCGAAGGCGTAGGCGGCCAGCGAGCAGGAGACGAGGTTTCCGATGACCGCGCCCAGGACGACGAGGGCCGAGTTCAGCAGGTAGGTGCCGAACGGTGAGGTCAGGGCGTTCCATCCGGTGGCGTAGTTCTCCGTGTGGACCTCGGTGAGCCAAAGTCCCGGGGCACGGAAGACGTCCGCACTGGGCCGGAAGGACGAGGCGATCATCCACAGCAAGGGGTAGATCATGATGATCGCGGCTGCGATCAGGACCGCGTGTTTCAGTACGCTCTTCGCGCGTTGCCTCGGACTCGGGGCATAGCCGGCTCTCCGGGTGATGGTGGTGCTTGCCGGGCGGCGTTCCCGGACGGGGCCGGGGACAGGTGGTGTGGCGTCGGTGGTGATGCGCGGGGCTGATTCAGTCGTCATAGAACACCCAGAATTTCGATGCGTAGAAGTTGATGGCGGTGAAGACGCCGACGATGACGAGCAGGACCCAGGCCATCGCCGATGCGTAGCCCATGTCGAACTGGCCGAAGCCGCGCTGGTAGAGGTAGAGCGTGAAGAACATGGTCGAATCGGACGGGCCGCCGGTGCCGCCGGAGACGATGAAGGCCTGTGTGAAGGACTGGAATGCTCCGATGATCTGCAGCACCAGGTTGAAGAAGATGATCGGGCTCAGCAAGGGCAGGGTGATTTTCAGGAACCGGGTTGCCCGGCCTGCGCCGTCCACGGCGGCGGCTTCGTAGTACATGCCGGGGATTTGACGCAGCCCGGCCAGGAAGATGATCATCGGCGAGCCAAAGGTCCATACGTGCAGCAGGATAATGCTGCCCAGCGCGGTGCTGGGGTCGGAGATCCAGCCCGGCCCGGTGATTCCCACCATGGCCAGGAGTTGGTTGACCAGGCCCGAGGTGCCGAACATCTGCTTCCAGAGGATTGCCACCGCCACGGAGGACCCCAGCAGGGACGGAAGGTAGAACACCGAACGGTAGAACGGCAGGCCCTTGAGGCCTTTGTCCAGGGCCATGGCCACGGCCAGGGCCAGGCCCAGTTGCAGCGGGACGCCGACGATCACGTATGTGAGCGTTACCCGCAGGGAGTTCCAGAACCGGTCGTCCTGCATCATCCGGGTGAAGTTGTCGGTACCGATCCAGTTTGGATCCTGGATCAGGTTGTAGTCCGTGAAGGACAGGTACAGGGAGATCAGCATCGGCCCAACCGTGATGGCTACCAGGCCCACTATCCAGGGGGCCAGGAAAACCATGGCGGCGCGGTTGTCCTTATAGGTCCGCTTGACGTTGGGGCGGCCGCCGCGGGACTTCTTCCCGAGGCTGCCCAGTTCAGCGAGTGCGCTCATTTCTTGGCACTCTTGATCATGTTGTCCGCGTCGCTCTTGAACGCTGCGGCTGCGTCCTGCGCGCTCGCGCGCCCGAAGAGGACATCGGTGGTGTGGCGGCCGAGGGAGTCGGCGGCCTTGCTCGACCCTGTGGGCGGGACGGCGGGCGGCTCTCCGAGTTCGGGCTTGATCTCGGAGAGGAAATCGAGGGCGCTCTTGTCGGTCGGGGTGAGCAGGGGCTTGATGGCGTCCTGGATCTTCTGGGACGTCGAGAAGCCGCGCTCCGTGGTGATGATCTTGGCAACGTCGGTGTTGTTGACGAGGTAGTCAATGAACGTAGCCGCTTCGGCCGCATGCTTGGAGCGGGATGACGCGGACCAGTACATCGACGGCTTGTAGAAGAGCCCATCGTCCTTGGGGTTGCCGTCCTGGCTCGGAACGCGCAGCAGCTTGATGTCGCTCCCGCTGGCCTTGGTCAGGGGCGCGAGCTGGTTGGTCCACCAGAACGACAGGCCGGTCTTGTTCGTCGCGGCGAGAGTCTGCTCGACGGGGGCGCCGATGTCCTCCTGTGCCACGCTGGCCGGGGGCGCCGCGTTGGCGTCCATCAGTTTCTTCTGGAAGGCCATGTAGGAGGCCACGCCGTCGACGGTAAAGCCGGTCTGGCCATCCTGCGTGTAGAGCTGCTCTCCCCGCTGGCGCAGCCAGATGCTGAGGCTCTGGTCCGTCAGGCCGTACGAGGATCCATAGTTGCCCGCGCCGGCGGCGAGGGCCTGGGCCGTCCTTAGGTAGTCGTCCCACGTCCACTTCGAGTCGTCAGGGATGGCGACGCCGGCCTTCTTGAACACGTTGACGTTGGCGAAGACCGCCAGGGCGTTCTGGCCAGTGCTGATGCCGTTCAGCTTGCCGTTGTACTGGCCTGCCTTGATCGTGTTCTGGTCGAAGGCGGACAGGTCCAGCTGGCTTTGCTTGGAGAGGTCGAGGAGCGCGCCCCGTCCGCCGTACTCCGCGATGTAGGCCAGATCCATCTGGATCACATCGGGTGCGTCGTTTGCGGCGGTCTGGGTAGCCAGCTTGTCCCAGTATCCCGACCACACGCCGGGCTCTGCCTGGATCTTGATGTTCGGATGGGCCTGCTGGAAGGCATCGATTACCTGCTGGGTCTGGTTGTTACGCACATCGTTGCCCCACCAGGAGACACGCAGGGTAACGGATCCGTCAGCGTTCTTCGAGCCGGCTCCGGTACCACAGGCGGAAAGGGCCCCCACGGCAGCAGTTCCCGCAAAGAGTGCCAGTGCCGATCGGCGGGTCAAGGTAGTCATTGTCTCTCCTTTGAGTTCATGGGTTGCTGTGCAGGGGGTCCGGGTCCGGATCCAGGGCGTGTGTCCTACGCCACGTTGCTCATGTATAAGGAAAGCGCATTCCGCAAAACTTGGCAAGCCCTTTCCGCCGGATTGGGCCCGTGATATGTAACGATTCAAAAATTGTCGCGGCCAGCGGGCTGCTGCTGGTCCGGATTTTCGGGAAACCGATTACTCGCGCGATGGGGACTATGTCCCGTCTCGCCGGTGCGGGGGTGGGGGAAGGAATCCTGCCACGCCGGCGGGGACCTTCAGTGCGGGTGCCTACTCATTTCTCGACACCCTCGCCTGGACTGCGCGCCCGAGCCTGCCCTGGATTGCCTTCGCCCTTTTTGCCCGGGTCCGGCCTGGGCGGGCTGTACCCGGCTGGAGGTGCTGAAGGGCGGGCCCTCGATGGCCTTTCGTCAATGGACTGTGCCTCTTCGAGTGGGCGTCTGCAGCCAGGGTGCTGGCGGCGGCCGGATCGGCTTCCGGCAGATGGCTCCGCTCCGGGCCGCCTGCCGCAACCTGGTGGTGGAGAAGCTTTAGCAGCAACGCAAGGCGGGCGGCCCGGAAGGGCCGCCCGCCTTGTTTGTCGGTTCCAGGTTATCGACCTGCCGGAAACTAGAGCCCCAGGAGGCGGTTGAGCAGGTTGGTGAGGCCGCTGAGTCCATTGCCGCCATCGAGGAGGCCGGTGACGGCGCAGAGGAGGTTGCCTACCAGGTTGCCCGCCCCGGTCTGGAGGTGATGTTCAGGACAACCTGGTTCAGGTCCACGTTGAGTCCCAGGAGATTCAGGTGCAGTGGCCCGAGGGCAAGGTTAAGGACATCGCAGCTGCCGCCGGAGGCGAGCGCGGCAGCTGTGGAGGGCGCGGCCGCAGCGGTGGTGGTCAGTGTCTGGGAGACCGGGGTGGCCACGCCGTTAAGGTCCGTGAAGGTACCCTGCACGAGACCCGTGACGGTCAGTTGGCCGTTTTGGGTGCTGAAACCTGACGGGGTGAAGGATCCCACGAAGGTGCCGACGCCGTCGATGGTCTGGTTGATGGTTCCCGTCACGTTGGCGACCCTTGTCGATTGGGTGGCGGTGGAAGGAGCCGCCGGCGCCGCAGCGGTTGCGGGACCTGCCATGCCGAAGAGCATGGCGCCGGAAAGGGCAATGGCGGTGACTGAAGCTGAGACCTTTGTTCGCATTTTTGGTAAATCCTCTCAGCGCCGGGATGCGGCGCATCGAACCCCCCGAGGCTCCGCCCCCATGGAGAACCCCGGCGGAACTGGTTATTCAAATGCAGTTTTCAGATGCAGCCCTGGTGGGCCGCGACACGTGGCGCCGAAGTGATCCAGGCCACGGACACGCCGACCACCGTATTAGTAAGTATGCTGATTAGTCAAGCGGTGGAGTGTCCTCCCTTGGATTGGTGCAAGATAGAGGGGTTCGTGATCTGCCCACTGGAGGGAGGCGTGATATGGAACCCGTAGTGGTTGACGGCGGCAAAGGCACCGTGGAGCTGCGTGCCGACGGCATCATCCACCTCATTTGGGAACCCAAGGTCCGCATAGAAGCCGAGGATGCCCAGGCCGCCATGGCTGCCGTGAACCGTCTGGCCGGTGACGGCAACTATCCGATGCTGGTGGACATGGCCACCACCGAAAACGTCAGCATCCAGGCGCGGTCGGTTTTCTCCATCCCCTGCGCAGCCAGCCGCATTGCCCTGCTGGGCTCGAGTCCTGTGGACCGGATCATCGCCAATTTCTTCCTCGGCGTCCACGTTCCGCCGTGCCCTACCCGTTTCTTCACGTCCCGGGATGAGTCCATGAAGTGGCTGCGGCAGGACGGAAAGTAGCAGGTACTTTTGCTGCCCTAACCTGCGGCGGGTGTGGCGGTGCTCTGCCTGACCACCAGCTCGGGAGTGAACACGACGGCCCGGTGGACCGGACTCTGGGACTCCACCTCTTCGGACAGCAGCTCGATGGCCGTCCTGCCCAGCAATTCGGTTGGCTGGCGGATCGATGACAGCGGGACCACTGCCGATGCCGCAAAGTCGATGTCGTCGTAGCCGATCAGCGCCACGTCCGCCGGGATGCGGAACGTGTGGGTCATGGTGAGCGACTGCATAACGCCGAGGGCCAGGAGGTCGTTGGCGCAGAAAATTCCGTCCGGCAGGTCCGCCCGGCCGCGCTGGACCAGCGCGTCGCCCACGCTGCGGCCGGCCAGTACTGTCTGGCCTTCCGCGTCCAGCACCTCCAGCGTGGCATCCGGTTCCTCTTTCACGGCCCGCCGGGCGCCCTGGAGGCGGTCCGCGACCTGCCGGATGGACGTGGGTCCGCCAACAAAGGCCAGCCGGCGGCGGCCGGTGTCCAGCAGGTGCCGGGCGGCAAGGTACCCGCCGGCGTCGTCATCCACTGCAACCGAGCTGAACTTGGACTCGTCAGCCAGCCGGTCCACCACTACCGTAGGCACGCCGCGCTCGCGGAGGAGATCCAGCCTGGCCGTCACATCGCCCACCGGTGAAATCAGGAGTCCCTGGACGCGCTGCTCCTGGAAGAGGTCGATGTAGTTCGCTTCCCGGGCGGCGTCATGGCCGCTGTCGCCCAGCAGGACGGCGCTTCCCTGCAGCGCGGCCGCGTCCTCTGCTGCACGCACCACGGAGGTGAAGAAGGGGTTGCCGACGTCCAGAACAATGAGCCCGATGGTGCGGCTGTGGCCCACGCGGAGCTGGCGGGCGGCATCATTCCGCACGAAGCCAAGGTCATCGATGGCGCGCAGCACCCGCTCCTTGGTCCTTTCCGACACCCGGTCCGGGTAGTTCAGGACGTTGGAAACTGTCCCCACGGCCACCCCCGCGTGGGTGGCCACGTCCTTGATGCTGGCTGTGCGGTTCATCGATTCTCCGTGCCGGTCTGCCCGTGGAGGTCGGTTCCGCGGGGTGGATCAAAAATTTCTGCCGTTGCTTGACACCTGCTCAATTCCAAGAGTACTTTGAATCGTACCAATGAAACGATTCAAAGGAATCGTGGTTTCCGGAGGGGTTCCCATGCGCGTGTGCTTCCGTTCCTCGGTCCAGCCGGCTCTGATGGCCGAATACCGGCGCCGGCACGCCGCTGTGTGGCCGGGCATGCTCCTCGCCCTCAAGAACGCAGGGTGGCACAACTACTCCCTGTTCCTGGGGGAGGACGGGCTCCTTGTGGGCTACGTGGAGTGCGACGACTTTGACGCTGCCCGCGCCCGCATGGCCCTGACGGAGGTCAACGCCCGCTGGCAGGCGGAGATGGCAGCACTTTTCGAGGACTCCGGGCAGGCGCCGGATGAAGGGTTCCAGGTACTTGAGGAAGTCTTCAACCTGGACAGCCAGCTCGCAGCCGCCGGTTCCCAGCAACCACAGCACTAACGCTCCAGCAGCGGGGCACCCACCATGAAGCATCAGACAGACGCTCCACCACCGGAAAGAACTAACATGAATGACGTAGCAACGGCGCTGGGCAGGCTTGGGGAGCTTGCTATCGAGGTCCCTTCGTGGGCTTATGGAAATTCGGGTACGCGGTTCAGGGTGTTCGGCACGCCCGGTACCCCGCGGACCGTGCAGGAGAAGCTGGCGGACGCCGCAAAGGTCCATGAGCTGACGGGCCTTGCCCCCACAGTGGCCCTGCACATCCCGTGGGACAAGGTGGACGATTACTCGGCCCTCAAGGAGTACGCCGCCGGACTGGGTGTCGGCTTGGGCACCATCAACTCCAACACCTTCCAGGATGATGAGTACAAGTTCGGCTCCCTGACCTCCTCGAATGAGGCTGTCCGGCGCCGGGCGATCGACCACCACCTTGACTGCATCGAGATCATGCATGCCACCGGCTCACGCGACTTGAAGATCTGGCTGGCGGACGGCACAAACTATCCGGGCCAGGACGATCTGCGTGGCCGCCAGGACCGGCTGGCCGAGTCGCTGCGGGAGATCTATGCGGCCCTGGGGGATGGGCAGCGTTTGGTGCTGGAGTACAAGTTCTTCGAGCCGGCTTTTTATCACACGGATGTTCCGGACTGGGGCACCTCGTACGCCCAGACCCTGGCGTTGGGGGAGAAGGCGTTCGTCTGCCTGGATACCGGCCACCACGCGCCGGGCACCAACATCGAGTTCATCGTGATGCAGTTGCTGCGGCTGGGCAAGCTGGGCTCTTTCGACTTCAATTCGCGCTTCTATGCCGATGACGACCTGATAGTGGGTGCCGCGGATCCGTTCCAGCTTTTCCGCATCATGCATGAGGTGATCCGGGGCGGCGGGTACGGGAAGGATTCCGCCGTGGCCCTCATGCTGGACCAGTGCCACAACCTGGAGGAGAAGATCCCGGGCCAGATCCGCTCGGTGCTTAACGTCCAGGAGATGACGTTGCGTGCCCTGCTGGTGGATACCGCTGCATTGGGCGAGGCCCAGCGGGCGGGGGACGTCCTGGCCGCCAACGGCATCTTCAATGATGCGTTCTACACCGACGTCAGGCCGATGCTGGCCCAGTGGCGTGAATCCCGCGGCCTGCCCGCGGACCCGATGGCCGCCTACAGGGCCAGCGGCTACCAGAAACAGATCAACGAGGACCGCGCAGGCGGCCAGCAAGCCGGATGGGGCGCCTAGAAAAGCCATGAGCAACAAGACTGTTGAAGACCTGATTTCCCGTTCCAACCGCCTGGGCGCGGACAAGCGGAACACCAACTTCGCCGGCGGCAACACCTCCGCCAAGGGCACCGAAAAGGACCCCGTCACCGGGGAGGACGTCCAGTTGCTGTGGGTCAAGGGCTCCGGCGGTGACCTGGGCACGCTGAAGGAGCAGAACCTTGCGGTGCTGCGGCTGGACCGGCTGACCGCGCTCAAGAACGTGTACCCCGGCGTTGAGCGGGAGGACGAGATGGTGGCCGCGTTCGACTACTGCCTCCACGGCAAGGGCGGTGCTGCTCCCTCCATCGATACGGCCATGCACGGGCTGGTGGACGCCGCGCACGTTGACCACCTGCACCCGGACTCCGGCATCGCCATCGCCACCGCCGTGGACGGTGAGGCGCTGACCACCAAGATCTTCGGCACCAAGGTGGTCTGGGTGCCGTGGCGCCGTCCCGGTTTCCAGCTGGGCCTGGACATCGCCGCGATCAAGGACGCCAACCCGCAGGCCATCGGCACCATCCTGGGCGGCCACGGCATCACCGCCTGGGGCGCCACCAGCGAAGAAGCGGAACAGAACTCGCTGTGGATCATCGACCAGGCCGAGAAATACATTCGGGACAACGGCAAGGCCGAACCCTTTGGGCCCAGGCTGCCCGGGTATGGCGCCCTGCCCGAGGCCGAGCGGCGTGCCAAGGCCGCCGCGCTGGCACCGGTGATCCGCGGCCTGGCCTCCACGGACAAGCCGGTCCTGGGGCACTTCAGTGATGACGCCGTCGTCCTGGACTTCCTGGAGTCGGCGGAGCACCCAAGGCTGGGAGCCCTGGGCACCTCCTGCCCGGACCACTTCCTGCGCACCAAGGTCAAGCCGCTGATCCTGGACCTGCCGGCTGACGCCTCCATCGGGGATTCGATCGCCCGGCTTCAAGAGCTCCACGCCGACTACCGCGAGGACTACCAGGCCTATTACGACCGGCACAAGATCGCTGATTCCCCGGCGCTGCGCGGCGCGGACCCGGCGATCGTGCTGGTGCCGGGTGTGGGCATGTTCTCCTTCGGCGCCAACAAGCAGACCGCCCGGGTGGCCGGTGAGTTCTATATCAACGCCATCAACGTGATGCGGGGCGCCGAGGCGATCTCCACCTACGCCCCGATCGAGGAATCCGAGAAGTTCCGGATCGAATACTGGGCGCTGGAGGAAGCCAAGCTGGCCCGGATGCCCAAGCCCAAGTCGCACGCCACCCGCATTGCGCTGGTGACCGGCGCGGCATCCGGCATCGGCAAGGCCATCGCCACCCGCCTCGCGGCGGAAGGCGCCTGCGTGGTCATCGCCGACCTGAACCTGGCCAACGCCCAAAAGGTCGCCGAGGAGCTGGGCGGCCCGGATGTCGCCGTCGGCGTCCAGGCGGACGTGACGGATGAAGCCCAGGTCGCGGCAGCGATCGACGCCGCCGTGCTGGCGTTCGGCGGCGTGGACCTGGTGGTCAACAACGCCGGCCTGTCCATTTCCAAGCCACTGCTGGAAACCACCGAAAAGGACTGGGACCTGCAGCACAACGTCATGGCCAAGGGCTCCTTCCTGGTAGCCAAGGCCGCGGCCAGGGTGATGATCGCCCAGGGCATGGGCGGGGACATCATCTACATCTCCTCCAAGAACTCCGTGTTCGCGGGCCCGAACAACATCGCCTACTCCGCCACCAAGGCAGACCAGGCCCACCAGGTGCGGCTCCTCGCGGCCGAACTGGGCGAGCACGGCATCCGCGTCAACGGCATCAACCCCGACGGCGTGGTCCGCGGCTCCGGCATCTTCGCCGGCGGCTGGGGCGCCAAACGCGCAGCGGTCTACGGCGTGGACGAGGAGAAACTGGGCGAGTACTACGCCCAGCGCACCCTGCTCAAGCGCGAAGTCCTGCCCGAGCACGTGGCCAACGCCGCCGCCGTTCTTACCAGCAATGAACTGTCCCACACCACCGGCCTGCACATCCCCGTGGACGCCGGAGTGGCGGCAGCCTTCCTGCGGTGAGCACGCTGTCCAACGGTGTCGACGGCGGCGTGTTCGCCGCCGTCGACATCGGAGCTTCGTCCGGCCGCGTGATCCTGGGACGTGTCTCCCGGAACGGGGTGGCGCTGGAGACCGTCCACCGCTTCCCCAACGGCGTGGTGGAACTCGACGGAGGCCTCCGCTGGGACTTCGACGCCCTTTACGCGGAGGTGTTCACGGGACTCCGGGCCGCGGCCACCGTGGCGGCCGTGCAGGGCGAGACGATCGCCAGCATCGGCATCGATACCTGGGCCGTGGACTACGGCCTGGTGGATGCGGACGGGAGGCTGGTGGCGCAGCCTTACAGCTACCGCGACGACCGCAGCCGTGCCGCCGTCGCGCCCGTCCACGCCAGGCTGGATCCCGCGCGCCTGTACCAGACCACCGGGCTGCAGTTCCTGCAGTTCAACACCATCTACCAGTTGGCCACCGAGCAGGACCTGGACGGGCTGCAGGCGCTGCTCATCCCGGATCTGATCGCCTTCCTGCTCACGGGGAAGCGCCGGACCGAAGCCACTAACGCCTCCACCACCGGGCTGTTCGATGCCGTGGCGGGGGAGTGGGCCACCGAATTCTTCACCGCGCTGGGACTGCGGAAAGACCTGTTCCCGCCGCTGATCCAGCCCGGCGACACGTACGGGGTCCTTTTGCCGGACGTTGCCGCGGCCGCGGGACTTCCCGCCGGAACCCCCGTGGTGGCCGTTGGTTCCCACGACACCGCGTCCGCCGTCGCGGCCGTTCCTGCCACGGAGGACGCGTTCGCCTACATCTCGTCAGGCACCTGGTCGCTGGTGGGACTGGAACTCAAGCACCCCGTCCTGACCCAGGCAAGCCGGGAAGCGAACTTCACGAATGAACGCGGCGTGGACGGCACCATCCGCTACCTGCGGAACGTGGGCGGCCTGTGGCTGCTGAGCGAGTGCCAGCGGACCTGGGCCGGCGAAGGCTTCCACCCGGAGCTGCCGGCACTGCTGGAAGCCGCGGCTGCCCTGCCCGCCGGAGGGCCGCAGATCAACGCGGACGATCCCTACTTCATCGCCCCGGACAACATGCCCGAACGCATCCGCGCTGCAGTCCGCCGCACCGGCGACGTCCTGCCCGACCATCCCGTAGCCATCACCCGCTGCATCATGGACAGCCTCGCCAGTGGCTACGCCCGCACCATCACCGCTGCCGAACGCCTCGCCGGCCGTGCGGTGGAGGTAGTGCACGTGGTAGGCGGCGGTTCGCAGAACACCCTGCTCTGCCAGCTCACCGCCAACGCCACCGGCCGGCCCGTCGTCGCCGGTCCCGTCGAAGCGACGGCGCTGGGCAACGTGCTGGTCCAGGCCCGCGCCGCCGGGGCCGCGGCAGGAGGGCTGCCGGAACTACGCCGAATCATCACCGCAGGAACTACGCTTCGCCGGTTCGAACCGTTGGACCTCATCGTTCATTGAGGATTCATGCACTAGAAATAGAAGATCTCCTCCGCGGGCCCCCGGACCACCAGAAACCAGAAGGACAACGATGCCCCTCTTCGACCTTCCCCTTGCACAGCTCCGCAGCTACACCTCCGATGTCACTCCGCCGGAAGACCTTGCCGCCTTCTGGGATGCCACGCTGGACGAAGCCCGCGCCTTTCCGCTGGACGCGACCTTTGAGCCTGTGGAGAACTACCTCACGGTGATCGACACTTACGACGTCACCTTTTCCGGCTTCGGGGGTGCTCCGGTCAAAGGCTGGCTGCACCTGCCTGCCAACCGGGAGGCGGGGGCCCGGCTTCCGGTGGTGGTGAACTACATCGGCTATTCGGGCGGCCGCGGCCTGGTCAACCAGGACACGCGCTGGGCTCAGGCCGGGTACGCCCACTTCATTATGGACACCCGCGGCCAGGGGTACGGCGGCATGGTCGGTGACACGGCTGATCCGCACCCGTCGGCCGGCGACGTGGCGCACGCCGGCCTGATGACGCGGGGCATCGCCAGACGCGAGGACTACTACTACCGACGCGTCTACGTGGACGCCTTCCGCGCCGTGGAGGCTGCCCAGGCCCACCCCGCCGTCGATCCCGCCAAGGTGGTGCTGGCCGGAGTCAGCCAGGGCGGCGGACTGGTGGTGTCCACTGCGGGGCTCACCGCCGGACGGCTCGACGGCGTCATCGCCGCGCTGCCGGACGTGCCCTTCCTGCAGGACTTTCCCCGCGCCATCGACATCACCCCGCGCGGGCCCTACCCGGAGATTGCCCAGTTCCTGGCCCGGCACCGGGACCGTTACGACGCGGCGCTGGCCGTCCTGAGCTATTTCGACGGCGTCAACCTGGCCCGCTACGCCACCGCGCCGGCGCTCTATTCCGCTGCCCAAATGGATGACATCTGCCCGCCGTCCACGGTGTTCGCCAGCTACAACGCCTACGGCTCCGGGACCAACGGGTCTTCCGCCTCCGGTGCCGCCAAGGACATCGAGGTGTACCGCTTCAACAACCACGAAGGCGGCCAGGAGCACCACTGGATCCGTCAGCTGCAGTTCCTTCGCAAGCTGCTGGGGTAAATCCGGGACGGATTGTGACGGCAGCTGATTTTGCGGACGAGGTGACGCGGGCTTATGGTCTTTGCCATGACTAACCGTTGGTATGCGTATTTTTCGTTGGCTCTGGAGGAGCCCGCGTCTAACTGACACGCATCCAACTTTCCTTCAGAGCCAACAGGGCAGAGATGATTCTCTGCCCTTCGCCGTTTCTCCGGCGGGTTCTGAAATCCGGGCCCGCTTCCCATCTGGAACAGGACCCGAACATGAGCACCGCAACAGCAGCAGCCCCCGCTACCGAGACCAAGTCCACCTCCAACCTGCGGGTCAGTGAATTCACTCCGCTGCCCACTCCTTCCGAACTCCTCGCCGAACTGCCCCTGGACGCCCGGGCCGCGGACGTCGTCGAGCGGGGACGCGACGAAGTGCGCGCCATCATGGACGGCGTGGACGACCGCCTGCTCGTCATCGTGGGACCCTGCTCCATCCACGATCCAAAGGCGGGCCTGGAATACGCCCGCCGGCTGGTCAGCCAGGCCGAAAAGCACAAGGAAGACCTGCTGATCGTGATGCGGACCTACTTCGAGAAGCCGCGCACCACGGTCGGATGGAAGGGCCTGATCAACGATCCCCGGCTGGACGGCAGCCACGACATGGTCACGGGCCTGCGCGCCGCCAGGAAGTTCCTTCAGCAGGTGACGGCGCTGGGCCTGCCCACCGCCACTGAGTTCCTGGAGCCCATCAGCCCCCAGTACATGGCTGACCTCATCTCGTGGGGTGCCATCGGCGCCCGCACCACCGAAAGCCAGATCCACCGGCAGCTTGCCTCCGGCCTCTCCATGCCCATCGGCTTCAAGAACGGGACCGACGGCGGCCTGCAGGTGGCGATCGATGCCTGCGGTGCTGCGGCGGCGGCCCAGGCGTTCCTGGGGATCGACGGGGAGGGCCGGGCTGCACTGGTGGCCACTGCCGGCAACCCCGATACCCACGTAATCCTGCGCGGCGGCCGCAAGGGGCCCAACTACTCAGCGGCGGATGTGGAGCGGGCCTCCAGCGAGCTGGCAGGCAAGGGGCTGAACCCGCGCCTCATTGTCGATGCCAGCCACGCCAACAGCGGCAAGAGCCACCACCGCCAGGCCGAGGTGGCGCTGGAGATCGGTGCCCAACTGGAGGACGGCGGGACGGCAGCGCGGGCAGTGGCCGGCGTGATGCTGGAGAGCTTCCTGATGGGCGGCGCGCAGAACCTGGACGTCGCCGAGCACGCGGCGGGGCGATCCGAACTGGCCTACGGACAAAGCGTCACGGACGCCTGCATGGACTGGGACGTTTCCGCCTCAGTGCTGGAGCAGCTGGCAGCCTCGTCCCGGAAGCGTCGGCAGTCGAAATAGGGGACCGAAATAGGGGCGCGCACTACTTTCACATCTGCCACATGAACATCTAGAGTATCTATTTAGGTGGTTGGTGGATGGCTCAGCATCGTAACACCGCATTGGCACGTACCTGGGGTCACTGTTTCCATCCGTCAGCAAAGGAAAATAGGGAAATGTCGGCAGAACAGAACTTCTCCAACGCGAAGTTCCTGACCGTGGCTGAAGTAGCCGAGGTCATGCGCGTCTCCAAAATGACTGTCTACCGGTTGGTCCACTCCGGTGAAATGCCGGCTGTGCGCTTCGGCCGCTCCTACCGGGTACCGGAAAACGCCGTTGAACAGTACCTTAGGGGTGCCGTGGTGGACGGCCACACTGAGACGGCCTGAGGCAGCTTGTCCCGAGCCGCCCCCGATAGGCGGTACCCTGTTAAGGAACGTTTTACGTCATTGTAAGAATCTGTCAGTTGTTCAGTTCGTAGCTTTGTCCACGGACATTCCCCATCAGGCAGGTACTGCATCTAGTTTGTAAGGAACTTTCGTGGGTTCAGTTATCAAGAAGCGTCGCAAGCGTATGGCCAAGAAGAAGCACCGCAAGCTGCTTCGCAAGACCCGTCACCAGCGCCGCAACAAGAAGTAGCAATACTTCGTTCAGCGTGGAGATGCCCGTCCCCTTCCCAGGTGGCGGGCATTTCGTTTGTCCCCGTTGTAGTGCCGGCAGCGAGAGGCCAGCGCCGGCAACGCTAGGCGCGCGGGCCGCGGAAGCGGGCGAAGCCCTTCCACAGGCCGTAGACGACGCCACCGAAGGTTGCCGCCTTGAGGCCGAAGGTGGCGGCGCGGCGGCCGGCGCGGAAGTCGTAGACCGGCCAGTTGCGGTCGCGGGCGTGGCGGCGCAGCCGGGAGTCCGGGTTGATGGCCACAGGGTGTCCCACCAGCGACAGCAGGGGGATGTCGTTGTAGGAATCGCTGTACGCCCAGCAGCGCTTGAGGTCCAGGGCCTCCTCGTCGGCAATGGCCTGCACTGCGACGGCTTTCGCAGAGCCGTGCAGGATGTCACCCACCAGGCGTCCCGTGTACATGCCGTCCGAAACCTCGCCGACTGTGCCAAGTGCTCCGGTCAGTCCAAGGCGGGTGGAGATCACGGTGGCCACTTCGATGGGCGTGGCCGTCACCAGCCAGACCCGCCGGCCTACCCGCAGATGCTGTTCCGCCAGGGCCTTGGCGCCCGGCCAGATCCGTGACGCGATCATTTCGTCATAGACCTCTTCGCCGAGGGCCTTGATGTCGTCAACGCTGATGCCCACTGCCAGGGTCAGGGCCGAGTCCCGGACGGCGTGGACATCATCCATGTTTTCACCGCGGGCCACGAACTTGAACTGTTTCCAGGCCATGCCAGCCGCCTGCCTCAGGGTGAACGCTCCCCGCTGGTGCATCTTGCGGGCTACATGGAAGAGGCTGGCGCCGCGCATCAGGGTATTGTCCACGTCGAAAAACGCCGCTTCGCCGGGCTGCGGCGCAGCAACCGGCCGGGTGACTACGGCGACGTATTTCTCCTCGGGCATGGACTCGAGTCTAGTCAATCCACCGGCCTGCCGCCGTCGGCGTCACCGGCAACCCGCGAACGGCGATACCGTTAAGCCATGGCTACACCCCGCGTCGTCCTGGTCACCAAAGCTGACTGCCACCTTTGCGAAGAGGCGCGCGACGCCGTCAGCCGGGTCGTTGCCTCGCTGGGGCTTACCTGGAGCGAGGAACGGGTGGATAACCAGCCGGAACTCCGGGAGCGCTACGCCGAGGAGATTCCGGTGGTGCTGGTGGACGGGGTCCAGCGCGACTTCTGGAAAATCGACGAGGCCCGGCTGGAACGCGTGCTGCAGCGCGCCATGGCCCAGTAAGGGAGCGCCGTGACCTCCCTGGACTCAACATCGCAGCCTGTCCCGGAACTTCCCGATGCCGGCGGCACGCCGCCCAAACAGATACCGCCTGCCGCCGTGGCCCGGCTGACGCTCTACCTGCGGGCCCTCAACACCCTGCTGGCCGAGGGTGTGGAACGTGTCTCTTCCGAATCCCTCGCGGAGGCCTCGGGCGTCAGTTCCTCCACGCTGCGCAAGGACCTCTCCCATGTGGGTTCGTACGGCACCAGGGGGGTGGGTTACGAGGTGCAGTACCTCAGCCGCCACATTGCCGCGGCCCTTGGCCTGACCCACGACTGGAAGGTTGCCATTGTGGGCGCCGGCAACCTGGGCAAGGCCCTGGCGCGGTACGGCGGCTTTGAGTCCCGCGGATTCGACGTCGTGGCCATCTTCGACGCCGACCAGATGGTGGTGGGCAGCGAGGTGGGGTGGCTGCGGGTCAGCGACGTGGCAGACCTTGAGACCGTCCTGCACCGCACCGGCGCCAACATGGTGGTGCTGGCGCTTCCGGCCGCGGTGGCGCAGGGCGTCTGCGACCGCGTGGTGGCGGCAGGAGTGCGCAGCGTGCTGAGCTTCGCGCCGGTGATGCTGCAGGTTCCCGAGGGCGTAAACCTCCGCAAGGTGGACATGGCCACCGAACTCCAGATCCTGGCCTACCATGCCCAGCGGGCCCAGACGCCAGGGCAACCCGCCTAGGACCACTCGACACAGCAAAACGGCCCGGGAGACATTGCTGCCTCCCGGGCCGTTCTGACGTCAGCGGACGGGGCCGCTACCGCCCGTAAGGGTTGCCGAAGCCGCCGGTATACGGATTGGTAAAGGGCTGCTGTTTCCGGAAATAAGGCGCAGCTGCAGGCAGGTAGAGCAGCACGATGGCGGCAATCCCGAGGAGCGTGCCGATGGTCGAGAGGCTGGGAACCCCGAACAGACCGAATAGGGACAGCGCCGCAAATACCGTGCCCAGGATGCGGGCCCAGTTCCTGCCTTTGCGGACGAAGAAGGCCACAAGCAGGTACAGGGCCGCCCCGATGATGGCAAATACCACCAAGGTGCCGGCGATGAAGCCCTTCATGTTGTCGTAGCTGATGTCGGCCCCGCCGGCTTTCATCTGCTGGTCAAAGAGCTGCCGCAGCTGGGGGTCATCAAGCTGGGTGAGCCCCAGGATCATGCCGAAGACAAAAAGGACACCTGACGCGATGAGCAGCCAGAAGGAGATGTTTACCAGTTGCGGGACCCCGGCGCTGCCGGCGGCCTGAGGCTGCTCGGAGGGGTACTGGCCGTAGGGAGACTGCCCGTACGGCGGCTGCCCCTGCCCGTACTGCCCGCCATACTGGGGAGCGTTCTGCCCGTACTGCGGCGCTGCCGGCGGCTGTGATCCATACTGCGGCGGGTTTTGGCCGTACTGGGGAGCGTTCTGCCCGTATTGGGGTGCGTTCTGTCCGTACTGCGGCGCATTCTGGCCGTAGCGTGGCTGCTGGGAGCCGGACTGGCCGTTCCCGGGCTGGCCGTTGCCGGAGTGGGGGTCTTGGGGTGCGGGAGGCGGGACGGGAGGCGTGCTCATGGGCGTTCCTTCTGCGGGTCGGGATCCAGGTGGGCTGCCGGGAATCAGTCCTCAGCCTTCCCCCCAGCATGGCTTACGTCCACCGTACCCCCGGCCGTCGGTGATGTGGATGATTCATAACTTATTCACGCCGGCTGGTGCCTTGTCGGTTCCGCCCGTTAAACACCGCACCCCGGAGCCTGCCTCGTGGGCCGCTGCCGGGGGTGCGGTGTTGGGGGAAATTACGCTGCGGGAGCGATGAAGGCGAGCTCCAGGTTGATGGCAACCTTGTCGCTGACCAGTACGCCCCCGGTTTCCAGCACGGCGTTCCAGGTCAGGCCGAAGTCCTTGCGGCTGATGGTGGTCTCAGCGGAGACGCCGGCGCGGGTGTTGCCGAACGGGTCAACGGCCACACCGTTGAACTCGGTTTCCAGGGTCACCGGGCGGGTGACGCCCTTGATGGTCAGGTCGCCGGTGAGTTCGTAGCTGTTGCCCTTGGCCACCAGGCCGTTGGAGACGAAGGAGATCTCCGGGAACTGCTCCACGTCGAAGAAGTCGCCGCCCTTGACGTGGCCGTCGCGGTTGGCGTCACCGGAATCGAAGCTGGCGGTCTGGATGGTGGCGTTGATCTTCGAGTCGGCCACGTCCTCGGCCAGCTCCAGGGTGGCGGCGGCTTCGGTGAACTGGCCACGGACCTTGCTGATGCCTGCGTGCCGCACGGTGAAGCCAATCTCGCTGTGGGAGTTGTCCAGGGTCCAGGTGCCGGTGGTGACGTCTGCGGGAAGTGCCATGATGTTGCTCCTTGTGTTGATACCTGTCGAGGTCGTGATGTTGAAGCTTCATCTGTTGAAGTCTCAACTAACTGCTGCATCCAGTATAAACATGCATTTGCATCTTTTGTTCCCGCCTTTGGAACATTTCTTCAAAAACTTCAGTTCTACTCGACGTAGAAGATTTCGGATCGCACGCCATCTTTGAGAAACTGGTACACATGCCCCAAGCCACTGTCCATCTGCTCCGCCACGGCGAGGTCCATAATCCCGACGGCGTTCTCTACGGACGGCTCCCGGAATTCCACCTCTCCGAACTGGGGCAGGAGATGGCGCGGATGCTTGCCGAACACTTCCGGCAGCGCGCGGAGCGCGGCGCCCGCATCACCTACCTGGCCGCCTCACCGCTTGACCGTGCACAGGAAACCGCACGGCCGACGTCGGAAGCCCTGCACCTGCAGATCCACACCGATGAGCGGATCATCGAAGCGGAAAACTACTTCGAGGGCATGAAAGTCACAAGGGCGGAACTCAGGCGCCCCAAGCACTGGCCGCGCCTGGTCAACCCCCTGCGCCCGTCCTGGGGTGAGCCGTACAAGCAGCAGGCTGCACGGGTGGCGGCTGCCGTGCAGGACGCGCGGCTGCAGGCCATCGAACGTGCTGCGGGCGACTTTGGCACCGCTGGTCCCGAGGCCATCCTGGTAAGCCACCAGCTGCCCATCTGGGCCACCCGGCTCAGCGCCGAGGGCAGGCCCCTGTGGCACGACCCCCGCAAGCGCGAATGCACCCTGACCTCCGTCACGTCCCTGGTATTCGACGACGACGGCTCGCTCCTGCGGGTCGAGTACACCGAACCCGCGGCGTCCCTTCTTCCCGGTGCCGCCAGCACCCCTGGAGCCTAGCCGTGAGCAACAACCACAACCTTCCTTCCCGCCGCCGCCTCCTGGCCGCCGGTGGCATGGCCCTGAGCGCGCTGACCCTTGGCCTGTCCGGCTGCGCCCAGGAGGATGCGCTGGCCAAGCAGGCCAAGGCGGGGGACAACAAGAACTACGTTGCCGGGGACGGCTCCGTGACGGAGTTCACCGCCGCGGACCGCAAGGAAGCCGTGCAGGTCCAGGGAGCCTTGTTCGACGGCACCAAGGTGACACCGGCCGATTTCCAGGGAAAGGTCAGCGTCCTTAACTTCTGGTTCGCGGCCTGCGCCCCGTGCAGGGTGGAGGCGCCGCTCCTGGAATCGCTGCACCAGGAGTTCAAGGACCAGGGCGTCCAGTTCTTCGGCGTTAACCTCCGCGACGAGAAGGCAACGGCCGAGGCCTTCGAGAAGACATTCAACCTCACCTACCCCAGTTTCAATGACAAGGACGGGGCCGTCCTGCTGTCCGTGTCCGGCCTGGTTCCCCCCGGCGCCGTGCCCACCACCCTGGTCCTGGACAAGCAGGGACGGGTTGCCTCCCGCGTTCTCGGCGAGATCGAAAAGGGCACCCTGAAGGCCCTCATCACCGCCGCCGTGGCGGAGTAGGGACAGGCCGGGACCGTGAACAGCCCCTTTGCAGAAGCCATCCTCAGCGGATCCCTGCTGCTGGCCATCCCGGTGGCACTGCTCGCCGGCCTGGTTTCCTTCCTTTCCCCCTGCGTCCTTCCACTTGTCCCGGGCTACCTGGGGTACGTGACGGGCCTGAGCGGCGTGGACCTGCACAAGCAAAAACGCGGCCGGATGCTGGCCGGGATCGGCCTGTTCGTCCTGGGCTTCTCCGTGATCTTCGTCCTCCTGGGCGGCGCGTTCGGCCAGCTGGGCACCCTTATCACGGGCAGCCAGAACGCCTGGATCAGCCAGCTCCTGGGGCTCCTGGTGATCATCATGGGCATTGTGTTCATGGGCGGCTTCAGCTGGCTCCAGCGGGACGCGAAAATCCACGCCAAGCCCCCGGCAGGCCTCTGGGGCGCGCCCCTGCTGGGGCTGACCTTCGGGCTGGGGTGGGCGCCGTGCATCGGCCCCACCTACTCCGCGGTGCAGCTGCTCAGCCTCTCCGGCGGGTCCTCTGCCGCCAAGGGTGCCTTCCTGGCCTTTGTGTACAGCCTGGGGCTGGGCATCCCGTTCCTGCTGATCGCCCTGGCCCTGCGCCGGGGGATGGGCGTCATGGCCTTCTTCCGCAAGCACCGGCTGGCCATCCAGCGGACCGGCGGCGGAATCCTGGTGGTGCTCGGGCTGCTGATGGCCACCGGCGTGTGGGGTGCCTGGGTGACCGGGCTGCAGTACTGGTTCCAAACCGATGTGAAGTTGCCAATCTAATGAGCGAGCGCGTGAACGTAAAGAAAAAGCAATCCGCCCCCATTGCGGAGGCAAAAGCCCAGGCTGCCCTTCCGGCACTCGGGCTCAAGGGCATGCTCCGATGGGCCTGGACTCAACTGACCAGCATGCGCACCGCTCTGTTCCTCCTGCTGCTCCTCGCCGTCGCCGCCGTGCCCGGCTCGTTGTTCCCGCAGCGGCCGGCCAACCCGGCCAACGTCACCCAATACATCACGGACCACCCTGACTACGGCAAGCTGCTGGACAACCTGCAGCTCTACGACGTCTACTCCTCGGTCTGGTTCTCGGCTATCTACCTGCTGCTCTTCATCTCGTTGATCGGCTGCGTGGTTCCCCGCGCCATCGCCCACTACAAGGCCATGCGCTCCCAGCCGCCGCGGACCCCGCAGCGCCTCTCCCGGCTGCCCGAATACGGCACGCTGGTGATTCCCTCCGGTGCCGGCATTCCGGCGTCGGACGCCATCAACAATGCCGCCGGGATACTCCGGAAGCGCGGCTACCGCGTGGAGGTGAGGGATGCCGACGGCGCCCTTCCGTCCCTGGGTGCCGAGCGCGGCTTCCTGAAGGAAGTCGGCAACCTGGTCTTCCATACCTCGCTCATCGGCGTGCTGGTGTCCGTGGCCGCGGGCGGCCTGTTTGGCTACAGCGGCCAGCGCATCCTGGTGGAGGGCGACACGTTCGTGAACACCCTGGTGGGCTACGACCAGTTCAGCCCGGGCACTAACTTCCAGTCGAGCCAGCTGCAGCCGTATTCCCTGCAGCTGGACAAGTTCAACATCACGTTCGACCGCGAATCCAAGGGCAAGTTCGGCCAGCCCATCGACTTCGCAGCCACCGTGACCACCAAGGAAAACCCCGACGCCCCGCCCAAGCAGGAGCTCCTGAAGGTCAACGACCCCGTGAGCCTCGGAGGGACCAGCATCTACCTCACCGGCAACGGCTACGCGCCGGTGGTAACCATCCGGGACGGGACCGGCAACATCGCCATGCAGGGCCCGGTGGTGGCCAAGCTGCAGGGCCAGAACTACTATTCCTCGGTGGTCATCAAGGTTCCGGACGCCAAGCCGGACCAGCTCGGGTTTGTGGGCTTCTTCCTGCCCACCGCCTTCGTCAATGACAAGAACGTTTCGTTCAGTGCCGATCCTGAGTTGTTCAACCCGCAGCTGACCCTCAACTCCTACTACGGGAATTTGGGCCTGGACACGGGTGCTCCGCAGAACGTCTTCGAACTCGACGTCAAGAACCTTACCCCGCTTAACGCCCGCAACCTGGCCGCCGGCGGCATCACGCTTGCCCCCGGCTCCACCTACACGCTGCCGGACGGCAAGGGCAGCATCAGCTTCGATGGCGTGAAGCGCTACATTGGCGTGGACATCCACCACAATCCCGGGCAGGTGTCCGCCCTGGTCTTCGCACTCCTGGCGGTGGCCGGCCTGATCCTGTCGCTCTACGTCAACCGCCGGCGCGTCTGGGTGCGCACGGGCACCGCGGACGACGGCCGCACCATGGTGGAATACGGGCTCCTGGCCCGCGGCGAAGACCACCGCCTGGCCGGAGAAGCGGCAACCCTTCGGAAACTCTTCTCCACCGAGTGGCAGCTGCCCGAAGATTCCGCCGCCGAAGACAGCGCCACATCCCAGCAAACTCCCAGCCGGACAAGCGATAATGTCGCAGGCTCCGTCGATAATGCCGCAGGCTCCCTCACCACCCCAGCAGGCCCCACCGGGCCCGAAAAGGACCAGTAATGCCATTTGGAATCAACGAAACCATGGGCCAGTACAGCGAACTCTTCATGCTGCTGGCGGCGGGAACCTACACCGTGGCCTTCATCGCCTTCGCCTGGGACCTTGCCAAGAGCAGCAAGGCGCTCCGGGCCGTGGACCTCAAGGCCGCCCAGGCTGGGACCGCCGCCAAGGTCCCCGTAGCTGCCGGGGTGGCCGCGGGCTCTGCCGGGGCCCGCCTGGACGGGCCGGCCGACCGGGCCGAGCGTCCGTCGTCGTCTGCTGCCAGGGTCGGCGGTGCAGGCACCGGGGGTGTCAGGACGGCCGACGGCGACATGAAGTACGCCGCGGAGCGCCGGGTTCCGGCGCGGGTCGCCGTAGCCCTGACCACCCTTGCCGCCGTCATCCACGGCGCGGGCGTGGTCACCAGGGCCCTGGGCGCCGGACGCGTGCCGTGGGGGAACATGTACGAATTCCTCACCACCGGCGCATTCCTGGTGGCGGCCGTGTTCCTTCTTTCGCTGATCCGCCGCGACCTCCGCTTCCTGGGCACCTTCGTAGTGGGCCTGGTGATCATCATGATGGTGGCTGCCTCCGTGGCGTTCTGGACCCCGGTGGGCCACCTCGTTCCCGCCCTGCAGAGCTACTGGCTGGTCATCCACGTCTCCATCGCGGTTCTTTCCTCCGCACTGTTCACCCTGACGTTCGCGATGTCCGCCCTGCAGCTGGTGCAGTCGCACCGGCAGAAGACGGTTGCCGCCGGCGGCGCCGACAAGCTCGGTTTCATGCGCCTGGTGCCTTCAGCACTGAGCCTGGAAAACCTGTCCTACCGCATCAACGCCATCGCCTTCATCGGCTGGACCTTCACCCTGATGTTCGGCGCCATCTGGGCGGAAAAGGCCTGGGGCCGGTTCTGGGGCTGGGACACCAAGGAAGTGTGGACCTTCGTTATCTGGGTCGTCTACGCCGGCTACCTGCACGCCCGCGCAACACGCGGCTGGACCGGAACCCGGGCGGCGTGGCTGTCCATCGTGGGCTACCTCTGCGTGATCTTTAACTTCACCATCGTCAACACGCTCTTCAACGGCCTCCACTCCTACTCCGGCCTATAGGGTCCTGCCCGGGCCCGGCAGCCGGGACTTTCGGCCCCTTTTCCGCCGCCAGGCGGCATGGATCGGCCGAATGGCAATTCGATGTAGCAACAGGGGTGTTCCCCCGTCCTTCGATGGTGCTACGTTGGTGACGTTCACTGTGATGAAGCTTGCATGTGGACCACCAGCCTTTCGAGGTACCCATGAGCTACGCTCTCGCCGTTGACGTCGGGACAAGTTTCACGGCGGCCGCCGTGGTTCGTTTTCACAAGGGTGCCTCCCCTGTGCCCGAGAGCCTGCCCCTGGGGTCGCGCGGGGCTTCGGTGCCTTCGGTCCTGTACTTCCCGGAAGAGGGAGCCGTCCTGGTAGGCGAGGCGGCGGAGCGCCGCGGGCTGGACTCGCCGGAGCGCGTGGTGCGGGAATTCAAGCGCAGGATCGGGGACGACGTACCCATCATCCTGGGAACCCTGGCGCTGCAGCCTGAGGAGGTCTTCGCCACCATGGCCCGGTGGGTGGCAGACCGGGCTGCCGAACGGGAAGGAGGGCCGCCGTCGGCGCTCTTCCTCACCCACCCAGCCGCATGGGGAATCCACCGCCTGTCCGTCATCCGGGACGCCCTCGCAGCCCACGGCCTGGAGAACATCACGCTCCTTCCGGAGCCAGAGGCCGCGGCACTGCATTACGCATCCCAGGTCCGGGTCGATGAGGGAAGCACCATCGCGGTATACGACCTTGGCGGGGGTACCTTCGATACGGCCGTCCTGAGGAAGTCCGGCAGCAGCCGCTTTGACCTGATGGGGCGCCCGGAGGGCATCGAAGACCTGGGCGGCGCCGACTTCGATGCCGCCGTATTTGGCTACGTTGCCGCGCACACCGGGACCGCACTCAATGACCTGGATCCCACCGATCCAGCCGTGCTGGGAGCCCTGGCCCGGCTCCGGCGCGAATGCGTCGAGGCCAAGGAAGCGCTGTCCGTGGACAGCGAGGCCAATATTCCCGTGTTCCTGCCGGGAGTCCACCAGCAGGTACGGCTGGTGCGTTCCGAGTTCGAGGCGCTGATCGACGAGCCCCTGCGGGAAACGGTGGAGGCGCTGCAGCACTCCCTGTCCCAGCTGCACCTGGAGCCGGCCGACCTTTCCACGGTGCTGCTGATCGGGGGGTCCTCCCGGATCCCGCTGGTGGCCGAACTGGTGTCGGAGCGGCTGGACCGCCCCATCGCCGTGGACGCGGACCCGAAATCCTCCATCTGCCTGGGGGCCGCCGTGGCGGCGCTTCTCGCTTTCACCTCCGCAGCGGAGGCTGCAGCAGCGGAGGCCGAGGCAGCGGACGGGGCTGAAGCGCCCGGGTCCCGGGGGGACGGCGCAGGGGCGACTGCCGCCGTCGGGCCTCCCGTCCCAATCGTGCCCACCGCCCCGCCTGCTCCCACAATGCCCAGCTGGTCAAGGAAATACACGACGGTGGCAGGAGACGGTAAAGGGAAGGGCGGCGCGCACGCGCCGAAACCCACCGTCCGGGTCACGGCCGTCGCCGCAGCCGCAGCTGTCCTCACCATCCTCACGGCGACGGCCGCGCAGAGTCCGGACGGTTTCGGGAACCTGACCGCGATGTTCGTCCCGCAGGCGGGTGCCAGTACCACGGGCGGCTCCGTCGGGGCCGGGGGGACAGAGGGACCCCATGCAGGGGGAGCGGCGGCCGCCGTGCCCCGGCCGCTGGCCGGCGTCGAGGCCAGCGCCAGCACGCAGGCCAGCCAGGAAGCCACCGCCAGCGCGTCCGCCCAGCCGACGGGACACCATGCAACCGGCGGCGAGGGGACGGCGGCCGCCGGCGGGGCACATGCAGGGAGCCCTGTGCCGGCAGGCGCAGCTCCTGCAGCCAGCGCCCCATCCAGTTCCAACGGTTCTACTGCCGGCAGCGGGATCGTCCTGGATGCGGCAACCATAACTGCCACGCCGCCGCCCGGCACCCCTTCGCCGGTTCCGACAACGCCTCCCACCACCATCACCACGCCGACAGCCAGCCCAACTCCTACGGGATCCGGCGCGGGTGGCACCGCAACGCCTGTCCCGACGGTTTCGCCCACGCCGGTCAGCGCCACCGGCACGCCCGTACAGACGGATGTTCCAACCGCCACGGCAAGCCCGGACCCGGGAACCACTCCCACCCAGCTCAGCGCTGAGGCCAGCCCGACGCCGCAGGACACGGCGCTTGAGCCCACTGCCACGGCAACTGAAACTGCCGTGGCAACAACGGACCCGACCACCCCGCCGGCGGCCTGACATGGACGGGCACCTCCAGCGGGCAGAGCACTTCATTCCCCTGCATACCTCACCGGACCACCAAGGGCAGCCGCCCCCTGGCGCGGAGCTGATGGCCAATCACCTCAAGGGGGCGAACGCGGCCGTACGTGAACTGCTGCTGGCACTCTCGGTGGGCTTCGCCCTGCCCGGGCCACTCCCTGCGGACCTTCAGCACAAACTCGCCGGGGGAGCAGTGGAAGATCTTGATGCACTGGTGGACCGGGCCGAGAGTGCCGGGCTGCTAAGGCCCGATGGCACGGTGGTGGGCACCGCCCAGCACGCACTGCTGGCGGCCACCCCGGCCGCCAAGGTCCACGCCCTCCAACGTGAGCTGGTGACTGTTTTCGCTGCCACGGGACAACCCCTCGGAGCCCTTGCCCGCGAGCTCGCCAGGGGCGGCCTGGCTGATCCACGGGTTGCGCTGGAACTGGAACAGGCTGCGAACGCTGCCCTGGAGCGTGATCCCCGGCTCGCCGGGCAGCTTTACGAGGAGGCGCTCCTGGCTGGCGCCGACCCGCTGGCCACTGCGGCCCGGCGCGCCCAGGCCGCAGCCGGGGACGGGGAACTCGATGCCGCCGCCCGCATCATCGACTCGCTCCTGGTCAGCACAGAGCCGCCCGACGTGCGCCGCGGGGCAGATGTCGGTGCTTCCGTCTGGGCGCAGCGGGGAATGCTGGCGCGCGGCGCGGACGTCTACAGCTGGCTGGGCCCGGGCCGCGTAGGTGCCTCGGCACCCCTTGCCGCCGTCGCCATGATTGGCTCCGGCGACCGGGCAGGAGCGGAGGCCTTCTTCCAGCCGGACGCGCCCCCGGCGTCGCCGACGCTCCTGTCCGCCGCCCTGGTCCAGACCGGACAGGGAATCCTCGCGTCCCTGGGCGAAAAGCCGCAGCAAGGCATTTCCATCCTGATCCATGCCTCGGACATGCTGAACTCGGCCGGGACGGCCCTTCCGTTGCCGGAAACACCCGCTGCACTGGCAGCACTCCTGGCACTGCACAGCGGTGAGCCACACCTGGCGGAGACAGTCTGCAGGGCGGCGGCAGCCGCGGGGCAGGGCGGCAACGCGGCCCAACCCAGGCTCCTGCTGCTCCAAGCCTGGGCAGCCATGATGCAGGACAAACTCGAGGACGCCCGGCTTGCCGCCACCGAAGCGGCCAAGGCCAACCATTGGCCGCTGGTCCCGCGCGATGAGTTCCTGTCCGCCGCATTGGAAGTGGGGCTGGCGCGCCGGAACGGGGACGTGCCCGAGCTCATCCGCGCATGGGAACGGGCCCGCGAGGCCATGCTGCACACCTCGGTTGACCTTTACAACCTGCTGCCATGGGGGGAGCTGCTGATCGCCGCTGCCCGCTTGCGGGAGACGCGCCGCGTGGCGCAATACCTGGAGGACGCCTGGAAGCTGCTGGGGCGCCTCGGCGAACCCGCTCTGTGGTCCGTTCCCCTGCACTGGTCCGCCGTCCAGGCCGCGCTGCTGAATGAGAGGCCCGCAGACCTGGCTCCACACGCATCGGCGCTGGCCAAGGCCTCCGCCCACAGCCAGCTTGCCGCGGTCCTGGCCACGGCCGGCAAGGCCTGGGTGTCAGTGCTGGCAGGCCGGTTCCGCACCGCTGACGTGGAAGGCGCCGCCCGGCTGCTGGCAGCGGTCGGAATGCCCTGGGAAGGCGCGCGGCTCGCCGGGCATGCGGCCGCCCGGGCCGACGAACGGCGGGACATGATGCGCCTGCTCTCCTGCGCCCGGGACCTCCATCCCCAGGGTCCTCCGGCCGGCGGGCCACCAGGATCCGGCGAGGTGGACGCAGGAAACGGTGCGGACGGACCCGGCAAAGCGGGGCAGCCGGACGCATCCGGACTGAGCGAGCGCGAAAAGGAAGTCGCCCGGCTGGTGCTTGAAGGCAAGACCTACCGCGAAATCGGGGAAGCGATCTACATCTCACCCCGGACCGCAGAGCACCATATTGCCAGAATCCGGCGCCGGCTGGGTGCCGAAAACCGCTCTGACCTCCTGGCACGACTGCGCCTTGCGCTCGGTGTTGAGAGCTCCCAACAGCTCAACCCGCAACAGGAGTGAGCCCCTAATGCCCCTATGCGCACCATGCCAATCACCCCGGAGCGGAACCAGCGTGTAGGGGGAACGGGCCCGATGCCATGCAGCGGAAGCGAACCTAGGTTTGAGGCAAAAGGGAACGCCGCCGGATGATCGCAACTCGAAGAAGATGTGAGGACCACGCATATGCCAACACTCGCAAACGACCTTGTCCAGTTCCTGATGCACCTTTTCGGCGACCGGGAGGCGGTCCAGGCGTTCCTGGCCGACCCCGAGAGGGCGCTCGCGGAACACGGCCTGGGCAACGTGGGCTCCGCTGACGTTGACGCCGCTATGCCGGTTGTCCTGGATTACGCTCCCATCACTGTAAATGCGGCATCCTTTGACCGCGCCCCCAACCTCGGCGCCAACAGCGCATGGGTTGGGCAGCCGGGTGCAACTGCCGCCCATGCCGGGGCCCTGCCGGCGGTGTACACGGGTGGACGTGGCCTGGGACAGGGCGGAAACTACGACCATGACGATCACGCCAACGCAGTCCAGCAGCTCCACCACGTGGTGAACCACTTCTCGTACACCACCAACACCACCATGCTGGATGACCGGGGGATCTTCACGGACCAGTCCGTCAGCCAGAACATCTGGGCACACGGAGACGTGGAGCAGTGGTTCGACAACGCAGCGGTGGCTGCCACCGGTGACCACGCTGTTTCCGCCGGCGATGACGCGGGTGCCCGGGACGCCGGCAACATCAGGGATACCTACAGCACGGACCACTCAATGGACCAGTCCACCCACGCGGGCGGAGACGCTGGAATGGGCAGTGGCCAATCCGACGCCTTCGACACCGACGTGGTCCTGGACACGGACAACTCCTTCGACGACAACCTGGACCGTTCCCACGGCATGGACGGCCACCTGGCAACCACGGACCATTCCGTCAGCATGGACACAACCCCCGACGCCAGTGACTCGTCCAGCGACAACTCCGCCCACACCTTCATCCAGGCCGGGGACCCGTACAGCCCGGACACCTCCACAGGTACGGCGGCGGAAACGCACGTGGACGATTCCTTCCAGGACCATGCGGCAACGGGCCTCATGGAGGGCGACCTGGGGGAGGCGGATAACCACCTCGGTCTCCCGGAGGACAACTCCACCCACACGGATGTGGACCCGGACCACCACGCCCCCATAGACGACTCGACAGCGCTCTAACACCTAACTGGAACAGGGGACATGCTGTGGCAGATTCAGGACCGGTGAGGCAGCAGGGGCCGACGACGGCCGGTCAGCTGGCAAGGCTCCTGGAGCAGGGGGTTCAGCTGGTGGGCAGCGGTGAACGTGCTGACCTGCGCAGGCGGCTGGACCAGGCCTTGGGCCGCCTGCAGGATCCCAGCATCCGGGTCATTGTGGTGGGGGAATTCAAACAGGGGAAGAGCAAGCTGATCAACGCCCTGGTGAACGCCCCGGTGTGTCCGGTCGATGACGATATTGCCA
The DNA here is from genome assembly GCF_030811655.1 of Pseudarthrobacter enclensis. Lineage (GTDB taxonomy): Bacteria > Actinomycetota > Actinomycetes > Actinomycetales > Micrococcaceae > Arthrobacter > Arthrobacter enclensis_A. Next base: position 110,230 of record NZ_JAUSRE010000011.1, read on the forward strand.
CGTCCGTGCCCACCATCGTCAGGTACGGGGAGACACCCTCCGCCACGGTCCTGGTCCCCGCGGTGAAAGACCCCGGCGCTTCCGGCGATGACGGAAGCGGGGACGGCGCCGACGGCACGATCGAGCGCCGCCCCGTGCAGCTCGCGGACCTGCCCGCGCTCGTCTCCGAGCAGGGCAACCCGGGCAACGGCAGGAAGCTCGCCGCTGCGGAGGTCTGCCTGCCCCGCCGAATCCTTACCGGGGGACTGGCCATCATCGACTCCCCGGGAGTGGGTGGAATGAACTCCACCCATGCGCTGACCACGCTCACGGCCCTGCCCGCCGCGGACGCCATGCTGCTGGTCTCGGACGCCTCGCAGGAATACACCGAACCTGAGCTGCGGTTCCTGCGCCAGGCCATGCGGATCACCCCAAACGTTGCGGCCGTCCTGTCCAAGACAGACCTCTACCCGGACTGGCGCCGGGTGGAGGAACTTGACCGGGGATACCTGGACCAGGTGGCGCCGGAGATCCCGTTGTTCCCCTTGTCCGCGGATCTTCGCCTGGAGGCTTCACGGCTGCAGGACAGCGAGCTCAACTCCGAATCCGGATTCCCTGCCTTGGTGGCCCACCTGCGTAACGACATCGTGGGCAAGGCGGAACGCATCCAACGGCGCTCCGTCAGCCAGGACTTGCTGTCCGTTACCGACAACCTGCGGCTGGCCCTGCAGTCCGAGCTCGACGCGTTGGAAAACCCGGGCGGCACGCCGCAGATGCTCGCGGCCCTGGAACAGGCCAAGACGGAGGCGGACCACCTGCGGAAGCGGTCCGCACGGTGGCAGCTGACACTGAGCGACGGCATCAACGACCTCATCTCTGACATGGAGTACGATCTCCGGGACCGGCTGCGCCGGATCCAAAAGGAAGCCGAAACAGCCATCGACCAAGGTGATCCGGGGCCGGTATGGCCACAATTCACGCAATGGCTGGAAGAATGCGTTGCCGCGGCAGTGTCGGACACCTTCGTCTGGACCAGCGAGCGCTCGCAGTGGCTGGCAGCGCAGGTGGCCGGGCACTTCGCCGCCGACGAGGTGTCCCTGCCGGTCCTGCAGGTCTCCGATTCCGGGGACGCCCTGGACCCGGTGGACCGGATGCCGGAGCTTGATCCCGGCCGTGTGAACCCGATCCAGAAAGTCCTCATCGGAATGCGCGGATCCTACGGCGGTGTCCTGATGTTCGGGCTCCTGACCGGTATCTTCGGAATGGCCCTGATCAATCCGCTGTCCGTGGGCGCCGGGCTGCTGCTGGGACGCAAGGCCTACCGCGAGGACAGGGAAACACGCTTGAAGCGCCGCCAGGGTGAAGCCAAGGCGCTGGTGCGGCGCCAGCTGGACGATGTCATATTCCAGGTTGGAAAGCAGCTGAAGGACCGCCTCCGCCTGGTCCAGCGGACCATCCGCGACCACTTCACGGAGATCGCCGATGAATACCACCGGTCGCTGTCCGATTCGGTGGCTGCTGCCCAGAAGGCTGCAAACTCCTTCACGCAGGAGAGGGAAGGACGGATCCGGGACATCCGGACCCAGCTGGCAAAGGTCGATGCCCTGCACAGGGCCGCGGAAGCTGTCTCCGCTGAAGCCATTGCGGCAGGCACCCGTGCCTCGGCGGGGGTGGGATGACGGCATCCACCACAGCGGGGGCCGCCGCGCTGATCCGGGAAGCGCTTGAGGCATACGCTGACGACCCGCAGGCTTCCGCCGCGCTCCAGGGGTATGCGCAGCGGTTGGCTGAGCCGCTGCGGATCGCCGTCGCCGGCATGGTGAAAGCGGGCAAGTCAACGCTCCTGAACGCCATCCTCGGCGAGGAAATTGCGCCCACGGACACCGGCGAATGCACGCGGATTTTGACGTGGTACCGGCACGGCCACACCCCACGCATCACGCTGCACCCCTTTGCGGGGGAGCCCCGGAACCTGCCCCTGAAACGCGTCGACGGCCGCCTGGTCTTCGTCCTGGACGGCATCCGGGCCGAAGAGGTGGAGCGCCTCGACGTCGAATGGCCGTCGCCGGCCCTGCGCGCGATGACCCTGATCGACACTCCCGGGATCGCGTCCCTCTCCCGGGATGTCTCCGCACGGTCGGTACGGTTCCTGGCCCCGGAGGATTCGCCGTCGGAAGCTGACGCGGTCATCTACCTGATGCGCCACCTTCACGCCTCCGACCTCCGGTTCCTGGAATCCTTCCGCGATACCGGTGCCGGCCGCTCCGGTACGGTCAACGCTGTCGCTGTGCTGTCCCGGGCAGACGAAGTGGGGGCCGGGCGCATCGACTCCCTCCTTTCTGCCGCCACCATTGCCGAAAGGTACAGCCGCGACCCTGGACTGCGGAAGCTGGCCTTGGGCGTGGTTCCCGTGGCAGGGCTGCTGGCGCAAAGCGCCCGCACCCTGCGGCAGCCGGACTTCCAGGCCCTCCAGTCGCTGGCAGCCATGGACCGGACAGCACGGGAACGGCTGATGCTGTCCGCGGACCGGTTCCGCCGGTCCACGGAACCTGAGGGGCTGACGGAAGAGGCCCGTGCATCGCTGCTGGAGCGCTACGGGCTTTTCGGCATCCGGCTTGCCGCGGTCCTGATCCGGAACGGGTTTGGTGAGCCCACGCCGCTGGCGCACGAGCTGGCCCGGCGCAGCGGATTGGATTCCCTGCTGGAGGTGGTGAACCGGCAGTTCCAGGCCCGGGCAGAAGCGCTCAAGGCCCGGACTGCGCTCGTGGCGGTGGCAGACCTCCTGGAAAGCCGGCCCCGGCAGGGGACGGAACACCTGGCGGCGTCCCTGGAGCGGCTGCAGGCCAGCGCGCATGAGTTCCGGGAGCTCCGGCTGCTGGCGGCACTGCGGACCACCGGGGCGGCCCTGCCCCCCAACCTCGCGGCGGCGGCGGAACAGCTGTTGGGGGGAGGCGGTCCGGATCCCTGCACACGCTTGGGCCTGGTTGCGGGTTCGGGCCTGGAGGAAGTGGCGGCGGAGGCCAGGCGCCGCCTGGTTCAATGGCGGGCAGTTGCGGAAAGCCCGCTGACCGCGCGGGCCGCTGTTGAGGCATGCCGGGTTGTCATCCGGAGCTGTGAGGGAATCCTCGCGGACTGCAGCGGCAGGGACAGGCAACGGCAGCCGGCGTAGGACCAGGCGTTAGCCGCGTGCGCCCTCGTGCTTTACCCAGGCCCCGGCGGAGGGCAGGAACAGGAGCGCCAGCCCGGCAAAGGCCAGGAGCAATCCGGCGGCCCAGAGCATCACCACGTAGCTGCCCGCAGCACCGCCGGGTACCAGGAAGGCGGACGCCGGAATGAGGAGGAGCAGGTGGGTGGCCAGCAGGGGGACCAGCGTCCACCTGGCCCAGGCCCGGCGTCCCAGCAAAGCGGCAAGGACGGCCGCCTCCAGCAGGGTCATCAGCAGCAGGGCAGCGATGCTTCCCCAAAAGACGGTGCTGGCGGTGGTGGCCACCCCGGCGCCGCTGCCCCCAGCCATGCCCGCCACCACCCCGCGGAGGCGCTGCAGGTTCGAATCACGGGCCACGAAGGACCCCAACAGGACGGCAAGCCCCGCTGCGAAGCTGAGGAGCCAGAGCGTCCGTGCGGCGCGGACCGCGCCGGGGACACGGGGAGCCACCGGGATGGGCGGGGGCGAGGAGTAGGAGAGCCCGGGCCTGGGCGGGGGCGCGGACACGGGCCGCTCTTCGCCGCCGGCCGGGGACACCATGGGCCTATTTCAGCCCGTCGGCGTCGTGTTCGTCCGTACCACGCCGGCCCTTGCCGCCTTCCTCCTTGGCCTTGGCCTCGAGTTCATCGCGGAGTTTCTTCAGGCGGTCGGCCTCTGCCTGGTTCCGGCGCCGTGCCTCAAGGTTGCGCAGGAAGTCAGGATCATCGTCCGGCGCAACGGGGTGCGGGTAGCTGGGACGCGGCTGCGCCGTGCCCCGCGGGCGGCCGATCAGCAGCCAGAGGATGGCGCCCAGCACAGGCAGGACGATCTGTACGATGATCCAGGCAGGTTTGGAAATACCCCGGGTCAGGCGGCCTTCAGTGCGGATCACGTCCACCAGGCCATACACGAAGATGACGAGGACTGCGACGGCCAAGGCCACACGGAACAGCAGCATGCTATTAAGTCTATCGTCAGGACGGGCAGGGGCCGTTGGCGGAGGCGGCTAAACTTGAAGAGTGGCCTTCTTGAAATATTCCCTCATCCGCCTGGCGATCTTTGTGCCCCTGTTCGTCCTGTTCGCTCTGCTGCAGCTAGGGGCGTTGATGTCCGTGATCTGCGCCGCGGTCATTGCCTTCGCCATCAGCTACCTGTTCTTCCAGAAGCAGCGCGATGCTGCGGCAGCAGCCCTGCAGCACCGGTTCTCCGGAAAAGCCAAGCCGCTGCGCTCAGCCGGCGAGGTCCAGGACGCCAACGCCGAGGACGCCCTGCTGGACGCCAACCCCGACATCACCATCAACAACGCCAAGGGCGGCAAGAACAGCTAGAACCCGTGGCTGAGGACCAGTCCCAGTGAGAACAGCACGCTGTAGCCCAGGTTGATCAGGCCGGTCTGCTTCAGGACCGGGATCAGGCTCTTGCGCTTGCGCCCGTTGATCATCAGCCAGGCCGGCATCAGGCAGGCTGGGATCAGCAGCAGCACGATCAGGATCCACGGCCGCGCCGGGGCCAGGATTACCACCAGCAGGATGGCGACGGCGAGCATCAGGACGTAGCTTTCGCGCGCATGCTTGTCCCCGAGGCGCACCGCCAGGGTCTTCTTGCCGGCCTGCATGTCGGTGGGGATGTCCCGCACGTTGTTGGCCATGAGCAGCGCCGTGGCGATCAGCCCGGTGCCGATGGCCCCAATCACCGCTGAGAGGTTGATATGGCCGGCCTGCGTGAACGTGGTGCCCAGCGTGGCCACCAGCCCGAAGAACACGAACACGAAAAGGTCGCCCAGGCCCTTGTAGCCGTAGGGGTTCTTGCCCCCGGTGTATCCCCAGGCGGCCATGACGCAGCCCAGCCCCACCAGGATCAGCCACCATGCCTGGGTGAGCAGCACCAGGACCAGCCCGAACACCATGGCCACGGCGAAGGCGCCGAAAGCGGCCCACTTGACGTGATCAGGTTTGGCTGCACCGGAGCCCACCAGCCGCAGCGGACCCACGCGGTCATCATCGGTTCCCCGGATGCCGTCCGAGTAGTCGTTCGCGAAGTTCACACCCACCTGGAGCAGGAGCGCCACCAACGCGGCGAGGATGGCGTTGGGCAGGATGAACGAGTCCATCTCGTAGGCGGCGGCAGAGCCGATCAGCACCGGCGCGATTGCGGCCGGCAGCGTCCGGAGTCGGGCGCCTTGGATCCATTGGGCGGCTGTGGCCACGGTTAGTACCTCGTGTTGTTTCGGTAAGACGGCAGGATGATACGTGCGCACCCGCCGCGGTGGTGCAGGTCCAACTCTACTTTCCCCCGTGCAGGGCGCTGAGTTGTGCGGTCATGGCGAGCCGGTCCGGTTTCCCGTTGGGCAGCATCAGCAGTTCCGGTGCGGCGAGGACCGTCTTGGGCGCCAGGACACCCAGTTGGGTCTGCCACTGCCGTTGAAGGGCGACGGCGGCGTCACCGCCCTCGGGCCCGGCTGCACCTTCCCGGCCGTCCCCGCCGGCGGGGACGATGGCCACGTAGGCCGCCACGGCCTGGCCCCACTCCGTGGACGGAACCCCTGCCACGAAAGCGGCCGCGACGCCGTCGGACTGTTCCAGCTGCTCCTGGACGTGCCCTGCGGAAACCTTCACGCCTCCGGTGATGATCACGTCGTCGGCGCGTCCCAGCACGGTGAGCCGGCCGTCGTCGTCGATGGAGCCGAGGTCGCTGGTGCGGTACCAGCGCACGCCGTCCTCCTCGAAGAACGTGCCGGTTTCCTCGTCGGGGGCCTCGATGTAGCCGGCGGCCACCGTGTCCCCGCCCAGGAGGATACGGCCGTCCGGATCCACGCGGACCGAGACGCCTTCCAGCGGGTAGCCGTCATAAACGCAGCCACCGGAGGTCTCCGCGGAGCCGTAGGTGGTGATGACCCGGACGCCGGCGTCCCGGGCGGCTGCCAGCAGGGCCGGCGATGCAGGCGCGCCACCCAGCAGGACGGCGTTGAACCGCCGGAGCACTGCTAGCGTTTCCGGCGAGGGATTGTCCAGGAGGCGCTGCAACTGCGTGGGAACCAGCGAGGTGAAGCGGATCTTGTCCGTCAGCTCCAGCGCGGCTGCGGTGAAGGCCTCCGGGGTGAAGCCGCCGGACATGTCCATGACCCAGGGCCGGGTGCCGGCGAACAGGGAGCGGACCAGCACCTGGATGCCGGCGACGAACTGGACGGGCAGCGCCAGCAGCCACTGGCCCTCGCCCTTGAGCCGCAGGGCTGTGGCCATCGAGGAGGCCGCCAGGGATTCCACGGTCAGCAGCGTTGCCTTAGGGGTGCCGGTGGATCCGGACGTGCGCACCACGGCCACGGCATCATCGCACCCGGGCGTCTCCACGTGCCCCACGACGAGCCCGCCGTCCGGGCCCACGGAGAGTTCGACGGCGGGACCCTCGCCATGGAGGGCGGCCGCGAGGGCCTTCAGGGCCAGTTCGATGTTGAGGGGTCCGCCGTGGGCGGAAGGGGTGGAGGTTTCGCTGTTCATTGCCGTCCTGCCTCAGAAGTAGTGCGGGAAGCGTGACCAGTCGGGGTCGCGTTTTTGCAGGAAGGCCTCCTTGCCCTCCACAGCCTCATCCGTCATATACGCCAGGCGGGTGGCTTCGCCGGCGAACACCTGCTGGCCGGCCAGGCCGTCATCGGCAAGGTTGAAGGCGAACTTAAGCATCCGGATGGCCTGCGGCGATTGCCGGGCGATGTCCGCTGCGTATTCCAGGGCCACTTCCTCCAGGCGCCCGTGGTCCACGGCCTCATTCACCGCACCCATCCGGACCATGTCCTCAGCGGAATATTCACGGGCCAGGAAGAAGATCTCGCGGGCGGTCTTTTGCCCCACCTGCCGGGCCAGCAGCGCGGAGCCGTAGCCGGCGTCGAAGCTTCCCACGGTGGCGTCCGTCTGCTTGAACTTGCCGTGCTGCCGCGACGCGATGGTGAGGTCGGAGACGACGTGCAGGGAGTGGCCGCCGCCGGCTGCCCAGCCGTTGACGACGGCGATGACCACCTTGGGCATGGTGCGCATCAGCCGCTGGACCTCCAGGATGTGCAGCCTGCCGGCCCGGGCGGGGTCGATGGTTTCCTGGGTCTCGCCGTCGGCGTAGCGGTAGCCGTCCCGGCCGCGGATCCGCTGGTCGCCACCGGAGCAGAAGGAGTGGCCACCGTCCTTAGGGGAGGGGCCGTTGCCGGTGAGCAGCACCGTGGCGACGTCCGGCGTCATGCGGGCATGGTCCATGGCGCGGTAGAGCTCATCCACGGTCCCCGGCCTGAACGCGTTCCGGACCTCAGGCCGGTTGAAGGCAATCCTGACCGTGGGCAGGTCACGCACCCAGCCGCCGTCGGAATCCCGCTCCACCTGGCGGTGGTAGGTCATGTCCTGGAAGTCCTCGAAACCGGACACCACCCGCCAGCGCAAGGGATCGAAGACATCGGACACCGGGGCTGGGATCTGGTTGCTCACCGTCCAAGTCTAGTAATCGGCGTCAGCTGATGCAGAACTCGTTGCCCTCGGGGTCCGCCATGGTGTGCCAGGAATGCGGGCCCTGCCGCGCCGACCAGAGAAAGGAAGCGCCCCGGGCCTCCAGTTCCCGCCGCACCTCGTCCTTATCCCGGCCGTCCAGCCGGACGTCCCAGTGCACGCGGTTCTTTACGGTCTTCTCCTCGGGTGCGGTCTGGAACAGGATGCGCCGGGCGGGGGCCTTGGTGTCAATTTCCTCCGGCGGCCGGATGGCGGCACCGTCCTTCCACACCAGGTTTCCGCGGTGCGTCATGGTCTGGTCCACGGTGGCATAGCCCTGCCCGATCATGGAGCGGATGAATCCGGCATCCTGGGGTTCCACGGCCCACTGCAGTGTTTCCGCCCACCAGTCGGCGAGTTCATGCGGCCTGGCGGAATCGACAACGATCTGGATATTCAGTCCCATCCGTCCACCGTAGAGGCGGGTGCTGCGTTGCGGAAGATCCTCCGTGCAGGAGGCCCTAAGCCTGGACGTTCTGCATTTGGTTGAAGACTTCCGGCGGGATGGCATAGACCAGGATCAAGGCCAGCAGGTTCTTTGCTGCATGCACAAAGTAGGAGAACATCACGTTCCTCCCGGTCCACATATAGACGAAGACCAGCGTGGCGCCCATGGCCAGGTAGGGGAGCAGCGCGGTAAGGGTCACCGCCTCCTGCCCCACGATGTGGAGAGCAGCGAACAGCACCACGGACAGGATGCAGCAGATCCAGATGTTGACCCGCCTGCCCAGCTTGCCGATCAGCAGGTGGCGGAAGATGTATTCCTCCACGAAAGGGCCCGCCACCACCAGCAGCGGAACCATCAGCCAGGCCGGGACCTGCTGCATCAGCGCCTGCAGTCCAGCTTGGTTCCGGGACGTTTCCACCTGCCCGTACGCGGCCACCACCACGGCGGTGAGGATCATCATGGCAATCACGGCCGCGGGGACCATCAGCAGCGTGAACCAGGGGCGGGTGGCCAGTACCTTGAGGTCGCGCACCACCACTTTGCGGGCCGCCACCAGCGCCAGCATTCCCACCGAGGCGTAGAAGAGCAGGTTCACGGCGTACGACGCTGCCGCGGGGGACGGGGCAATCTGCCGGAGCAGCGGGGCCACCAGGCCACCGGCTGCGGCGAAGAAGCCCGCGATGGCAACGTAGAGGCACAACGTGGCCAGGTCCATGGAGGAGAACCGGTACAGCTGGGGCTGCGGAGCGGGCGGTAAGCGGTGGGCTGTTGCCATACCCCCAGCCTATCGCCGGGCGCGGCGCGTGTTGTGCGCGTCACGTACCACCCCGGACTGTCTTGTAGGATGGTCAGGTCGCGTGAAGCTTCGGCAGTTCGCCGGATCGCCCTCACATTCGCAGGTCGAAAGGCCTTCAAGCCGAATTTTGTGAGCTCGATCATACGAAGACCGGATGCGGCCAACCCCCAACCCACAAGGAACAGTTGTGCCTCAAAGTACCCCCACAGACCTAATGAACAGCACGGCGCCATCCTCCGCCGTCGACTCCTCCCTCAGCGCCGAGGGCTACAGCAAGACCCTGGGCCGGCGCCACGTCACCATGATCGCCATGGGCGGCGCCATCGGCGTGGGCCTCTTCATGGGAGCCGGCGGACGCCTGGCCTCCACCGGACCGGCCCTGATCTTCTCCTACGCCATCGCCGGCGTGATCGCCTACCTGCTCATGCGGGCCCTGGGCGAACTCATCATGTACCGCCAGACCTCCGGCTCCCTGGTGAGCTACGCCGGCGAGATGTTCGGCAAAAAGGGCGCCTACATGTCCGGCTGGATGTACTTCATTAACTGGGGCATGACCGGCATCGCCGAGCTCATCGCGATCGGCCTGTACTTCCAGTTCTTCTTCCCCAACGTCCCCGTGGAAGCCTCGGCAATCGCCGCGCTGGCGCTCCTCGTGGCAGTGAACCTGCTCAGCGTCAAGGCCTTCGGCGAATTCGAGTTCTGGGCATCCTGCCTGAAGGTCGGCGCCATCCTGATCTTCCTGGTGGTGGGCACGTTCATGGTGGTCACCAACGCCCAGGTGGGTGACGGGCACGCCTCGGTCAACAACCTCTTCGCCGCCGAGGGCGGAATGTTCCCCAAGGGCGCGCTGGTGATGGTCCTGGTCCTGAACGCCGTGATCTTCGCCTACAACGGCATCGAGCTGGTCGGCGTCACTGCCGGCGAGATGGAAAAGCCGGAACGCGAAGTGCCCAAAGCGATCCGCGCCGTCGTCCTCCGTATCGTGGTGTTCTACGTAGGGTCCGTCCTGCTGCTGGCCATGCTGCTGCCATCCGACCAGTACAAGGCCGGCACCTCCCCCTTCGTCACCGTGTTTGGCCAGATGGGCCTGGGCTGGGTGGGCGATGTCATGAACATGATCGTCATCACCGCCGCCCTGTCCTCGTGCAACTCCGGCCTGTACTCCATCGGCCGTGTGTTCCGCACCATGGCCAACAACGGCCACGCCCCGCAGTGGCTCACCAGGATGTCCAGGCGGCACGTGCCCTACGCGGCCATCCTGGCCATCGCCGCTTTCTATCTGGTGGGCATCCTGCTGAACATCTGGCTGGGTGGCTCGCACGCGTTCGACCTCGCACTGAACACCGCCTCGATTGGTGTGATCTTCTGCTGGGGCTCCATCTTCGCCAGCCAAATTGTGCTGCGCCGGCGCAAGGGCATCACCTCCACCCTGCCCATGCCTGGTTCGCCGTGGACCAGCTGGGCCGGACTGCTGGGCCTCCTGGCGATCACCGTGCTCATCGGCTTCGACACCATGACCAGCAAGGACGGTGAAGTGTTCTACCTGGGCCTTTGGACCCTGGGGACCATCCCGTTCTTTGCCGTCCTCCTGTGGCTCGGCTGGCAGAAGGTCAAGAACAACCAGCCCAGGAACTCCCTGTTCACCTAAGCCTTCCCGGCCTTTCTGAAGATCGTTCGACGGCGGGCGTCCCCTTGGGTGGGGGCGCCCGCCGTCGGCGTTTCCTCCTTGGCGTCAGGGCGCGCCCAGGCCGTCAGGTAGTGGAGTCTTTCAGGTACCGGGCGAAGTAGTCCTCGATCCGCTGCCATGCTTCGGGGGCGGAGTCCGGGTCCGGCCCCACGCCCATGACGCGCATGAGCGGCCGCAGGAACCTGGGGCCTTCTTCCGCGTCATTCAGGAAGGCATGGCCAGCCCCCGGGAATTCCTTGACACTGTGCTCGATTCCCAGCCGCTCCAGGGCCGATTCGAGCCGGCTGCCGGCCCCCTTCAGGGGCTTGTCCGCGCCGCCGTAGTTGGCCACGATGGGGCAGGCGCCGCGGAGGGCATCGTCCAGGTTGCCGGGAAGGCGGCCGTAGTTCACGGAGGCCACGTCAAAACCGTCCCTGGCCACCAGCAACGCGAAGCCGCCGCCCATGCAGAAGCCGATCACACCCGTCTTTCCGGTGGACTGCGGGGACGCCGCCAGCCACTTCCGGGCCGTCGCGATATCCGTGAAAGCCCGGCCGGTGCCGGCGGTCATGCTGCGCATGGTGCTGACCAGGCAGCGGCGTGCCCCGCCCTCGCTGAACAGGTCCACCGCCAACGTCAGGTAGCCCGCCCGGGCCAGCCTGTCCGCGTGCCTGCGGGTCTGGTCGGTCAGCCCGAAGGCCTCGTGGATCATCACGACGCCGGGAAAAGGACCCTGGCCCTGCGGTGTGGCGAGGTAGCCGCGCAGGGAAGGGGAGCCGCCGGCGGCGCTGCTTTCGGTGCTGAGGTCAACGTAGGCCATGGCTAAGGCTAACCGGGCAGCGGACGGAAACGGTGTGGATTTCTGGAGCGGGCCTCCGGAGGCTGGTGCACTGCCCGGGGCCCGGGCAGACTGGGGCTTGTGAGCGAACCATGGGTGCTGCATGTGGACCTGGACCAGTTCATCGCTGCCGTTGAAGTGCTTCGCCGGCCGGAGCTCGCCGGAAAGCCCGTGATTGTGGGTGGCCGCGGGGACCCCACCGAACGTGCCGTGGTGTCCACCGCGTCCTATGAAGCAAGGGCTTACGGCGTGGGTTCAGGGATGCCGCTGCGCGTCGCCGCCCGGAAAGTGCCGGACGCGGTCATCCTGCCCGTGGACCAGGAAGCCTACTTCGAAGCGTCCGAAAAGGTCATGGCTGTCCTGCGCTCCCAGCCGGGAACCACGGTCCAGGTACTTGGCTGGGACGAGGCATTCGTCGGCGTCCGGACCGCTGATCCAGAAGCCGTTGCCCGGCAGCTGCAGCAGGCCGTCCTGGCCGAAACCCGCCTGCACTGCAGCATCGGGATCGGGGACACCCTGCTCCGGGCCAAGGTGGCCACCACCTTCGGCAAACCTGCGGGCGTCTTTCGGCTCACGGCGGCGAATTGGCTGGACGTGATGGGAAGCCGCCCCACCATCGAACTCTGGGGCGTGGGAAAGGCGGTGTCGCGGCGGCTCGCCGCCCTGGGCATCAGGACTGTTGCCGAGCTCGCGGCGGCCAACCCCGGGGACCTGGTCCCTGAGTTCGGCCCAAAGATGGGACCGTGGTACGCCCAGCTGGGACGCGGCGACGGTGCGCGCGTGGTTGACGACACTCCCTGGGTGGCCCGGGGGCACAGCCGCGAGACCACCTTCCAGCGCGATCTGACCGACGGCGCCCACATTGAGGACGCCGTCCGTGAGCTGGCGGCGCGGGTGATGGAGGACGTCGCGGCTGAGGGAAGGCCCGTCATTGGCCTGACGCTGAAGGTGCGCTACGCCCCGTTCACCACCAAGACCTACGCGCGGAAAATCGCGGGGACGTCGGATCCCGCAGAAGTGCTGTCAAGAACGCTTGAACTGTTGGCCAGGATCGAGCCCGGGCAGCCCATCCGGCTGCTGGGGCTCCGGGCCGAGATGACCATGCCCGAAGATTCCCGAAAAGGGCACACCCCCACCCGCAGCGGGTGGTGAGTGGGCACGAAACGGCGGCAGATCCGTTGGGATCCGCCGCCGTTTGGGGTTGGTGCAGCACGCCGTTCGCCGCGGCTGCGCCGGCAACAGCTAGTCGCGCTTGAACTCGTCCTTCACGCTTTCGCCCACCTTCTTGGCGTCCGCCTTGACCTGGTCGGCCTGGCCTTCCGCCTTCAGGCGGTCGTTGTCGGTTGCGTTGCCTGCAGCTTCCTTGGCCTTGCCGCCAAGGTCTTTTGCCGCGTTACTGATCTTGTCTCCGAGGCCCATGGTTCCGGCCTCCTTTCGTTTCCTTCGATCAACCGTGCTCTTTCACGGTAAACAAAGCCTACTTACTATTTCAAGCCCCGGCCAGCGGCCGGGCGTTCCGCGCTCAGCCCCGGCGATAGGCTCAGGTACATGGACAAAGCGCGCAGCAAGGCCCCGGGCAAGGTGAGCCCGCCCCGGCTTTCCAGGATTCAGCTGCAGGATCCCGAAGACCTGCCGGACCCGGCCTTCCATCCCGGCGTTCGGTATGAAAATGTCCGGTTCAGCCGTCCGGCCATGGATGGACTGGACCTGGCGGATGCCTTTTTTGCCGAGTGCCGCTTCGATGCCGCTTCCTTCAACGAGGCCCAACTCCGCGGCGCCTCGTTTCGGGACTGCCTCCTGGCGGAGGCGTACGCGCCGGTCTTCCACGCTGCCCGCACTGCCTGGCGCGAGGTGGAGTTCCGTAATCCGCGCCTGGGCTCCGCCGAGCTGTACGAGAGCGGGTGGCAGTCTGTCCGGATCGACGGCGGGAAGGTTGACTACCTGAACCTGCGGGGCGCCAAGCTTACCGACGTGCTGATCAGCGGCTGCATCATCAACGAACTGGACCTCGGAGCCGCGGCCGCAACCAGGGTGAAACTGGAGGACTGCACGGTGGGATCCCTGGACCTGGGCGGCGCCAAGCTGAAGGACTTCGACCTGCGGGGGACCGAATTCCGGAGGATCAGCGGACTCGGCAGCCTTTCGGGACTTGTGATCGACGACTACCAGCTGGGCCTGCTCGCACCGCTCATCGCCGCACATCTGGGGGTGACGGTCCTGTAACCGGATGCGCGCCGTGAGCCTGCCGTGTACCATTTACAGAACGAACGGTCGGTAAGTGGGGGATTCCTCTGCATCGGCCGCCGATGACAATGCTGTTTATCGCGTGAAGGGTGTTTCCATGGCTGCTTCTGCAGGTCCGCAGGCTTTCCTTGTAGGCGGGGTCCGAACGCCCGTGGGCAGGTACGGCGGCGCGCTGTCGTCAGTCCGGCCTGACGATCTTGCGGCCCTGGTGGTCCGGGAGGCCGTGGAACGCGCCGGCCTGGATCCGGAGAGCATCGACGAAGTCATCCTGGGCAACGCCAACGGCGCCGGCGAGGAGAACCGGAACGTGGCCAGGATGGCCACCCTGCTGGCCGGTCTGCCGCTCCACATCCCCGGCATCACCGTCAACCGGCTCTGCGCGTCCGGCCTCAGCGCCATCATCCAGGCCAGCCACATGATCAAGGCCGGGGCCGCGGACATCGTGATCGCCGGCGGCGTGGAGTCCATGAGCCGGGCACCCTGGGTCCAGGAAAAGCCAACCGCGGCGTTCGCCAAGCCCGGCCAGATCTTCGACACCTCCATCGGCTGGCGCTTCACCAACCCCCACTTCCAGCACGGTTCCCTGGCCCGGGACGGCAAGATGACATACTCCATGCCGGAGACTGCGGAGGAAGTGGCGCGTGTGGACAACATCTCCCGCGAGGACGCTGACGCGTTCGCCGTCCGCTCCCACCAGCTGGCCCTGGACGCCATCGAGGCCGGCCGGTTCAAGGACGAAATCGTGCCTGTTACCGTCAAGACCCGCAAGTCCGAAACCGTGGTGGACACTGACGAGGGCCCCCGCCCCGGCACCAGTCTGGACGTGCTGGCCAACCTGAAGCCGGTGGCGCACGGGGGGTCGGTGGTCACCGCGGGTAACTCATCCTCCCTGAACGACGGCGCCTCCGCCATCATCATCGCCTCGGAAGCGGCGGTCGAGCGGCTGGGCCTGACCCCGCGCGCCCGGATCATCGATGGCGCCTCAGCGGGCTGCGAACCCGAGATCATGGGCATCGGCCCGGTCCCCGCCACCCAGAAAGTGCTCAAGCGGAGCGGCTTGAGCGTGGGTGACCTGTCCGCCGTCGAACTTAACGAGGCCTTCGCCACGCAGTCCCTCGCGTGCATCCGGCGCCTGGGCCTGGAACCGGAGATCGTCAACCGCGACGGCGGTGCCATCGCTTTGGGACACCCGCTGGGTTCCAGCGGCTCACGGATTGCCATCACCCTGCTGGGGCGGATGGAGCGCGAAGACGCCAAGATCGGCCTGGCAACGATGTGCGTGGGCGTCGGCCAGGGTACCGCCATGCTGCTGGAGAAAATCTGATGGCCGCCACCGTGGACCTGGGAAAGGAAAAGTTCTCAGCGCTCCTTGTCGACGAGAAGGACGACCGGGTGGTGGTGCTGCTCAACCGGCCCGAGGTGAAGAACGCCATCGACCAGCAGATGGTGGACGAACTGCACACCGTCTGCGCCGCGCTGGAACAGAATCCCAAAGTGCTGATCATCGCCGGCGTGGACGGAGTCTTCGCTTCGGGAGCCGACATCGCCCAGCTGCGCGAACGCCGGCGGGACGACGCCCTGCAGGGAATCAACTCCACCATCTTCGTCCGGATCGCCAAACTGCCCATGCCGGTCATTGCCGCGCTGGACGGCTACTGCCTGGGCGGCGGTGCCGAGCTCGCGTACGCTGCCGACTTCCGGATCGGGACACCCAACGTTCGGATCGGCAACCCGGAAACGGGGCTGGGAATCCTGGCCGCCGCCGGTGCCAGCTGGCGGCTCAGGGAACTCGTGGGCGAACCGCTGGCCAAGCAGATCCTGCTGGCCGGGCTGGTCCTCGGTGCGGACGAGGCCAAAGCCGCCAACCTCATCACCGAAATCCACGACCCCGCCGAGCTGCTGGATGCGGCGCACAGCCTGGCCAACAGGATCGGGCGCCAGGACCCGCTGGCCGTCCGCATCACCAAGTCGGTGTTCCACGCACCTGCCGAAGCACATCCGCTCATCGACCAGCTGGCCCAGGGCATCCTCTTCGAATCCCAGGCCAAGTTCGACCGCATGCAGGCGTTCCTGGACCGCAACGCGGCCAGGAAGGCCAACGCCGCCAACCCTGCCGACGGAAAGTAGACCCATGAGTGATCCATCAGTGAACCCCGCCCTGCCCACCCTCGTCGGAGTCCTGGGCGGTGGCCGCATGGGGGCCGGGATTGCCCACGCCTTCCTGATCAAGGGCGCAGACGTCCTGGTGGTGGAGCGCGACGACGTCTCCGCGGAGGCTGCCCGGGAGCGGGTGGAATCGGCTGCTGCGAAGAGCATCGAGCGCGGGGCCGTGGACGCCAACTTCGAGGAACTCACGTCCCGCCTGGCCGTCAGCACCGACTACGACGACTTCACAGGCCGCCAGCTGGTGGTGGAAGCCGTCCCGGAAGACTGGGACCTCAAAGTCACGGCACTGCGGGGCATCGAGGAACGGCTGGCAGAGGACGCGTACGTGGCGTCGAATACGTCGTCGCTGTCCGTCAACGGCCTGGCCCGCGAGCTGAAACGGCCGGAGAACTTCCTGGGCCTGCACTTCTTCAACCCCGTGCCCGCCTCCACGCTCATCGAGGTGGTGCTGGGGGAGCGCACGTCTCCCGGACTTGCCGCCGCAGCAAAATCCTGGGTGGAGGCGCTTGGCAAAACCGCCGTCGTCGTCAATGATGCCCCGGGCTTCGCGTCCTCACGCCTGGGCGTGGCCATCGCGCTGGAAGCCATGCGGATGGTGGAGGAAGGCGTGGCCTCTGCCGAGGACATCGACAACGCCATGGTGCTGGGCTACAAACACCCCACTGGGCCGCTCAGGACCACGGATATCGTGGGGCTTGATGTCCGCCTGGGCATTGCCGAATACCTGCACTCCACCCTTGGCGACCGGTTTGCGCCCCCGCAGATCCTTAGGGACAAGGTGGCCCGCGGCGAACTCGGACGCAAAACCGGGAAGGGCTTCTTCGACTGGCCCAGCTAGGGGCACTCCTTAGCCGAAGAAGTGCAGAATGTAGCCGATGAAGTACAGGAGGCACAGCAGGACAACGACCCCGATAATGCCGATCCACAGGAACTGCGTGCCCTTCCTGGTGCCGTGCTCCTCGTGACCCTGCGGGCCGGCAGTCGATGCTTCGCCCGGCGGGGTTTCGCCGGGCGGAACTCCGCCGCCGGGCTCCAGGCCGGTGATTTTGTCGTCCTCGGGATCCGGGTTGGGTCCTGACACAATAACTCCCTCGCTCGAGGTCGCGGTGCTTCCCCAGCCTAACCGCCCCCTGGGTGGGCCTAGGCTGGTGCGGTGACTTTCCTTGAACCCCTTACCCTCACCGGCCGCTACGTAATCCTGGAGCCGTTGGCGGAGGAGCACCACGACGGTTTGGTGGAAGCCGCCCGGGACGGCGGGCTGTGGAAGCTCTGGTACACGTCGGTGCCCGCGCCCGGCGCGATGGCGGCGGAAATCCGGCGCCGTCTTGCCCTCCAGGAGCAGGGATCCATGCTTCCGTTCACCACCCGGCTCATCGATGGAGCCACGGGCGGCCCGGGGCGCATCATCGGCATGACCGCCTAGATGAACATCGACGCCGCCACACCCCGCGTGGAGATCGGCTCCACCTGGAATGCAGCGTCAGCGCAGGGGACCGGCACCAACCCGGACTCCAAGCTCCTGCTGCTCCGCCACGCCTTCGAAACCATCGGCTGTCCAGCAGTGGAATTCCGTACGCACTGGCTCAACCACCAGTCGCGGGAGGCAATTGCCCGGCTGGGCGCCAAGCAGGACGGCGTGCTTCGGAGCCACTCACGCACCAGCGACGGGAACCTCCGGGACACCGTGGTGTTCTCCATCCTGGACCACGAATGGCCCGCTGTCCGCGCCGGCCTTGAGTACCGCCTGGACCGGCGGGGACAGGGGCCGCGCTGATCTACGGGGCGGCGGGTTGAACCGAACTGACGGCGCCCAACAAGGCTGACGCGTAGGCCCGGTATCCCGCCGCGTTGGGGTGGAAGTTGTCATCGGCCGCGAAGTTGTTCGGATCAAGCTGCAGCCACGGATCGAGCGAGTTGGCCGCATGCCCTGCAAAGCGCCCCGTCACATCCACGTAGCGGCATTGGTCCCGCACGCGGTGTTGGCGGCGTCCACGGCACCGGAAATGGTGGCATTGACCGTCAGCGTGGCCTGGTTGATCAGCACCTGGTTGGCCACCGGAATCGGGGCGTAGCAGGGCTGCTCGGGACACCCCTGGTGCACATTGGGTCCGGCAGCCCTTTCTTCGGCGGCGGTTATCCGTTATGTGCCGAGGTCTCCCAGGAGCGTGTGGTTAGCTGTCCCGATGAGCATCAGGGGCAGATCCATGGACTGGGACGGCGCTGTGAATGCATGGCACGTTTCCGGCGGCATCTACCGGATGGGGCGCCGCGAGTGGCTGACGGAGGGTGGGTGGAAGCAGGCGTTCGACGACGGCGTCCGCACCGTGGTGGATCTTCGTAACGTTGGCGAGGGGCGGCGCCGGGACACCGATCCCGTGGTGCCTGCCGCTGCCTTGACGGGCATCGATGTGGTTTACGCACCTACCGAGGAGCCGGACGATCCGCGCTTCACGGCCTTGACTGGCCCCTACCTCAACGATCCGGCGCACTACGCCGGGAATGCGCGCCTGTTCCCGGAGAAGCTGGTGGGTGTCTTTCGGGCCCTCGCCTCCGCCGCGCCCAAGGGGGACGTGCTGCTGCACTGCGCCGCCGGCCGCGACCGCAGTGGAATGGTGGCGGCCATGGTCCAGGACCTGGCCGGTGACTCAGATGAAGCGATCGCCGAGGGCTACCGGCGTGCCGCCCGCGGCATCAACGAGCGCTACCGCACCCATGGGCCCCCGCACAGCCGGGAGAGGTACCTCGAGGACCCGGAATTAGGGCCGCTGCTGGAGCGGCGCGGCCTCGCCGTCGTGGCGTTTGTCCGGAACCTGGGCACCCGCAGCTACCTGCTGGCGAACGGGCTCAGCCCTGCCGAGCTGGATGCCGTCCTGGTCATATGCCGGCCAAGCGTAGATACAATGGGACCAGTGTGACGCCTGTGACGTGAGGTGCTCTTGTTCCTCAGTCACGTTGATCGGCAGAGAGACGGACATGAGCGGAACAGCAGCACCAAGGACCAGGACCTCCTCCGAGCACCGGCGGGGGTCGAACACGGACAAGCTGCGCCGGGTACTCGCGCTGGGCGCGGCCGCCGGCATGATGGCATCCTCCGCCTACGTGGGGGCGCCGGCTTTTGCCGCCGGCGAGACCTACCCAAGTCCCGCTCCGGCGGCTGGGGCAGCAGCGACCGGAGCACAGGTACCGGCGCCGGCTGCCGGCACTTCGCCGTCACCCTCCGCGTCCAGTCCCTCGGCGTCCTCCGGCCTCTCCGAGGCAGCGCTCGCCGACGCAGTGCAGCGGGACCTGAAGCTCACCCCGCAGCAGTTCGCGGCCGCAGGCGAGCTGGGCGCCCAGGCAGCGGCTGCAGCGGTCCAGCTCCGCCAACTTCCCGGTTATGTGGGCATCCGGATTGAGGGCAGCTCGATTGTGGTCACCGGCTCGGGACAACAACTTCAGGCTGCGGTAGCCGCACTCGCCGGGAGCATCCACGGGCTGTCACTCGAAGCACCCCCCGCCGGACCTGCCGCAGCAGCGCCGGCTGGTGTGGCGCCGTCGCCCTCTGCTCCCGCCGCCACGGTGCAGGCCGGCGCGCCGGCCGCATCCGCGGAGGGCCAGCGGTCCCAGCTGGCAATCAGCGCCGAAGAGCTCTTCCAGGAGTATGTCCGCGACGTGGGAACGGCAGGGCTGCAGGCAGTAGTCGTCTCCTCCAGCGGCAAATTCGTGATCCGGACGGGCGGCATTGCCTCCGCGCAGTCGACCCAGGGCGGCGGTACGGGTACCGCCTCCAACCCAGCGGCCGCAGATGCCGCGGCTCCCGGCAAGATCTCCCCGTCGCAGTTTGTCTCGCGGTACGCCAACGTGGAACTCGACCGCGGAGCTCTCCTCAAGCCGGAAGCAGCTGAGGTACCCGGGGGAGTGGGCTACCAGACGGACCGGCAGACCATCTGCTCCACCGGGTACTCTGCCTTCGACCCCTCCGGCCTGCCCGCCGTCCTCACGGCCGGGCACTGCGCCGAAGACGGGACGGCGAAGACCGCCGATCTGCTGTTCCAGGGCCTGCCTAACGGGCGGCTGGGCTCCTTCCAATTCAGCCAGTTTGGCGGCCCGGGGAACTCCACTGTCCTGAATCCCAACAGTCCCCAACCCGGCAATGTGGGCGTTGACATCGCCGTCATTGGCAGCATCCGGCAGGGCCTCGACCCGCTGCCGGCGGCGAGTACCTACGGCGATCCGTCCGAGCCGGGCCCGGACGTCAAGATCATCGGCACCTCCGCCCCGGTCATCGGCATGCCGGTGTGCCGCTCCGGCTGGCGGACCGGATGGTCCTGCGGGCACATCAGCGCCGTGGGAGTCTTCCTGGTGGGCGGACACAATTACCCCACCGACCCAACGGACATCCGGGCGTTCAACGGTTTCCTGTCGTACGACGTACAGTCCAACGGCGGTGACTCCGGAGGTCCCTGGATCAGCGGGAACTACGCGGTGGGAACCCACAGTGCGGGCGACTGGGGCGGGACGCAGAACTTTGCCGTCGCCGCCACCCTGGACGACTCCCTCAAGGTGCTGCCCGGCTACCAGTTGGAACTCTTCCTCAACAAGCCCGCACTCGCCGCACCGACGGGCGGGACGTTCAAAGCCGGCACCAGCATCACCGGCCGGGTTCCTGCCGCGCCCGCCTCCGCCGTCGCCGAAGGTTCCCGGGTGCGCATCACGTATGCGGGCCGGCAGCCGTTCGACGTGCCCGTGCAGCCCGATGGCACCTGGTCCTTTACGGCACCGGACGCGCCGGGTCCGTTCAGCTTCACGGCAGAGACCGTAAACGGGTTCAGCCGCTCCGGTGCGGTGTCACTGGACACGGTCATTTCGCCATCGTCCCTTCCCGCGCCCACCATCACCACGGCGGCCAACCAGCCGCTGCAAGGGTTGAAGACCGTCGACGGCACGGGAACGCCCGGGGCCACCATCACCCTGTCCGGTGACGTCGCCGGCACGGCCCTGGTGGGGGCAGACGGCCGCTGGACTGTTGCCCTGCGGGCCCCGGCACCAGCCGGAAAAGTCAACGTTACTGCGGTCCAGTCCTACGCGGGCCTGGCGGACAGCCCGCCAGCCAGCGTGGTCTTCTCCGTCATGCCGCCGCCACCGGCCGTCACCAGCCTCGCGGACGGGCAGCACCTCAAGCAGGAGGCCCTCCCCGCATCCCTCCAGGGAACCGGCCTCAACGGCGCGGATGTGGCGGTATCCATTGACGGGAAGCCGCTTCCCGGCACTGCTGGATCGGCCGCCCCCGGCCCGACAGGATCCCGCTCAGTGGGAAGCAGCCTTGCACCGTTGGTCCTGGTGGCCGGTGGAACCTGGACGGTTCCGTTCCCCTCCGGGCTGGCCCCTGGCGCCCACACAGTGTCGGTAACCCAAGCCGTTGACGGAGTAACCTCCACACCGGCGCAGCTCACGTTCACCATCGACGCGCCGCCGCCGGTGCTTCCCGCAGGAAACATCACGGCCGGCAGCCTCGCCGCTACCGGCGCCTCCGGTGTGCTTCCCGCGGCGCTTGCCGCTGCGGCCGCGCTCGCCGTCGGGGTCGTGCTGATGGTGCTGGTCCGGCGCCGGAGGGGACGCGCGGACTAGGTTTCAACCGGCTCAACCACCGGCCGGGCGGGCTTAACGACCGCTATTTGTGGCGCTTCATCAGCAGGTTGGTGATGCGCAGGGTGCAGAGCCGCTGGCCTGCCTCGTTGGTGATGAGCACCTCGTGCGTGGTCAGGGTGCCGCCCAGGTGGATGGGCGTGGCCGTGATGGTCACTTGGCCCTCCCGCGCGGATCGGTGGTGGGTGGCGGACACGTCCACTCCCACCGCCGTCTTGCCCATGGTGCTTGCATGGATGACGGCGGCCCAGGACCCCACGGCCTCACCCACGGCAAGGGAGGCGCCGCCGTGCAGGAGGCCGAACGACTGCCGGTTGCCCTCCACCGGCATGGTGGCCACCACCCGTTCCACGGACTCCTCCAGGATCTTCACGCCCATCTTCTCGTCCAGCTCACCGAGGGTTATCTTCCAGAGCTCGTGCTCCAGGGGCTGGTTGCCGGCGGCATCCGTGGGCGACGGGGCGTTCATGGGATCTCCTTATAACTGGGCTGATTCAGTCCTGGCCTTCTAGTGTGCAGCATGGCACTTCATGTATGGTGAATATATTACCGAACGGACGGTCAGTAATGACTGCCCTGCCTGCCTGCCCCCTTGTTGGAAGGACCGTCAACGATGACCACCACAGCCACAGCTCCCCAGGCCACGGTCGACACCGTGGAGACAGTGCCCAGCTTCGTCATGGATGCCTGGTGGACGCCCGACGCCGGTGCGTCGGCTTCCGCCGTCCCCGTCCGGGATGCGAGCACGGGGGAGATCCTGGCCAAGGTCAGCACGGAAGGCCTGGATCTCGCTGCCGTCGTGGACTATGGCCGGACCACCGGCCAGGCTGAACTCGGCAAGCTGACCTTCCACCAGCGGGCCCTCAAGCTCAAGGAATTGGCCCAGTACCTGAATGCCCGCCGGGAACATTTCTACAACTTCTCCTTCCAGACCGGCGCCACCAAGATCGACTCCATGGTGGACATCGACGGCGGCATCGGCGTCCTGTTCACCTTCGGCTCCAAAGGCCGGCGCGAACTGCCCAACTCGCAGGTTGTGGTGGACGGACCCATGGAGGTGCTCTCCAAGGACGGCTCCTTCGCCGGCGAGCACATCTACACCCGAATCCCCGGTGTCGCCGTGCAGATCAACGCCTTCAACTTCCCGGTCTGGGGCATGCTCGAGAAATTCGCTCCCGCCTTCATCGCCGGCGTCCCCACCATCGTGAAGCCCGCCACCCCCACCGGCTACGTTGCCGCCGCCGTGGTCAAGGCGATCATCGAATCAAACATCCTGCCCAAGGGCTCTCTCCAGCTGGTCTCCGGCTCGGTCCGCGGGCTGCTGGACGTCCTGGACTACCGCGACCTGGTCGCCTTCACCGGCTCCGCTTCCACTGCCAAGTCCCTCAAGGCACACCCAAACGTGGTGGAGGGCGGCGTGCGCTTCACGTCGGAAACGGACTCCCTGAACGCCGCCATCCTGGGCCCGGACGCGGTGGAGGGCACCCCGGAGTTCGACGCGTTCGTCAAGTCCGTGGTCACGGAAATGACCGTCAAGGCCGGCCAGAAGTGCACCGCCATCCGCCGTGCCATCGTGCCGCAGGAACTGGTGCCCGCAGTCACCGCCGCGATTGGCAAACGGATTACCGAGCGCGTTGTCCTGGGCGACCCGCGCGGCGAAGGCGTCACCATGGGTGCCCTGGCTTCGGTGGAGCAGCTTCAGGATGTGCGCGCCGCCGTCCAGTCCATGCTCGACGCCGGCGGTGAGCTTGCGTACGGAACGCTCGATTCGCCGTCGGTCACCTCCGCCGACGGAACCACCGGGGTAGTGGACGGCGGCGCCTTCATGGCACCCGTCGTCCTGAACTGGGACAACCCGGAAGCTGAAGCCATCCACTCCCTCGAAGCCTTCGGGCCGGTGTCGTCCGTGATCGGCTACAAGGACCTTTCCGACGCCGTTCGCCTCGCCGCCCGTGGCGGCGGCTCCCTGGTGGCCTCGGTGTGCACCAACGATCCCGAGGTGGCACGTGAACTGGTCACCGGTATCGCCGCCCACCACGGCCGCGTCCTGATGCTCAACCGTGAGGACGCCCGCACCTCAACAGGCCACGGCTCGCCCGTCCCGCACCTGGTCCACGGCGGACCCGGGCGGGCTGGCGGCGGCGAGGAACTGGGCGGCATCCGGTCCGTGCTGCACCACATGCAGCGCACCGCAATCCAGGGCTCGCCCAACATGCTCACCGCCGTCACCGGCGTGTGGCACACCGGGGCTGACCGGACCTTCACCCAGGAGACGGAGGGGGCGCACCCGTTCCGGAAGTCGCTGGAAACGCTGCGGATCGGCGATGCCGTCCGCTCGGACCTTCGGCAGGTCACACTGGCCGACATCAGCGCCTTTGCCGAGTCCACGGGCGACACGTTCTACGCCCACACCAACCAGGAGGCTGCGGAAGCCAACCCGTTCTTCCCGGGCATCGTGGCACACGGCTACCTGCTGCTGAGCTGGGCTGCCGGCCTGTTCGTGGAGCCGGCGCCGGGTCCCGTGCTGGCCAACTACGGCCTGGAGAACGCGCGCTTCCTCACCCCTGTCGCGGCCGGAGACTCCATCCGGGTGACCCTCACGGCCAAGAAGATCACTCCGCGTGAAACCGACGAATACGGCGAGGTGGCCTGGGACGCCGTCCTGACCAACCAGAACGACGAAATCGTGGCCACCTACGACGTCCTCACCCTCGTCGAGAAGTAAACCCCCAACGCCCCATCACTTACTGCCCGGTTTTCCCCAACGCGCCATCACTTTCCGCACGGAAGTGATGGCGCGTTGGGGGGGATTGGTGCGGGAAGTGATGGGGCGTTTGGGCCCGGGTCTTTTTGGGTCCGCCGGGCGTAAGATTCTGCCCGTAGGAGGTGGCCCCAATGACCCTCAAAATGAACACAGCCACAACCATCCTGCCGGTCGATGATGCAGCCCGCGCCCGCAGCTTCTACACGGAAAAGCTCGGGCTCCCGCACCGTGGAAAGACCGACGACGGCAGCGAACTGCTCGGCGCGGACGGCGGTCCCATGCTGCAGCTGATGCCGGTCTCCGACGGCAGGCATTCGGAACACACCGCACTAAGCTTCGAGGTCACGGACATTGAGGACACCGTCCGCGACTTGGAGGCCCGGGGCGTCATGTTCCAGGATTACGACCTGCCCACACTTAAGACCGAAAACCACGTCTGCACCACTGAGTCGGAGAAGAGCGCGTGGTTCATGGACACCGAGCACAACATCCTGTGCGTCCACCAAAACCTTGGCGGCCAGCTCGAATACCAGGTCTAGGCGTACCGGACGCAGCAACTGAAAACACGGCAGCAGGGGTGCCCCGGTCGGATCGGGGAACCCCTGCTGCTTGGCCTGGCGGCCTGGCGTCAGCTTTCGGCGCCGCCGTGCAGGCCGTCGTCGCTGCTGTCGTCCTCGGGGCCGGTGCCGTGGCCGCTTTCGCTGCGGTCGGACAGGTCCATGTTGCCGCGGGCCTCATCCATGGTGGGCCCGCCGGAGGGGACGCTGTAGGTGTCCGGGCGGACGCCGTGCGACTGCTCCTCGATCAGGGCCTGTTCCTCGCTGAAGCGGATCACGTTGGCCTCGTCGCCGGCGTCGCCGGGGACGTCCTCGCGGATCTTTGAGGGGTCCGGGATGATGAATCCTGTCTCGGGCTCTTCCTTGGGGTGGCTCATGTGCTTTTCCTTCCTATCGGGTGGTTGTGGTGGCGGGCCTGTCAGTGAGGCCCACCTTAATGTCCAGGCTTTGGTCGCCGCGCTTGACCTTGAAGCCTACGGTGTCGCCGGGGTTGTGCTTGCGCAGTTCCGCCAGGAGCGTCTCAGGGGTGGTCAGCTGCACGCCTTCCATGGACTGCAGGACGTCGCCGGGACGGATGCCTGCGCGTCCCGCCGGGCCGTCCGTATCGGCAGCGAGCACCACCACCCCGGATCCTCCCTGGATGCCCAGCTGATCGGCGATCTGCGCCGTGAGCTCGCCGGGAGTCAGGCCGAGGTAGGCATGCTTGGCCGTGCCGGTGGCCAACAGTTCCTCTGCCACGTCCACGGCGGTGGCGGCGGGGATGGCGAAGCCCAGCGAGACGGCCCCTGCGGAGGGCGGGATGTAGGCCTCACTGATGCCGATCACCTCGCCGCGCATGTTGATCACCGCGCCGCCGGAGTTGCCCGGGCTGATGGGTGCGTCGGTCTGGATGAGGTCCACCAGCGACAGGCTGTTGGACGCGGAGCCGGGGATGGAACGGTGCAGGCCGGAGATGATGCCTGCGGTGGCGGTGTTCTCAAAGCCAAGGGGCGAGCCAAGGACCAGGGCGCCCTCACCCACCTTGGGCAGGTTGCTCTGGTACGTGGGCTTCGGCAGGCCGGTACGCTTGGCCTGCACCAGAGCCAGGTCAGTCACGGCGTCGCTGGCCTTCACCGTCCCTTCGACGCGCTGCCCGTCGGCGAAACCTACCTCCACCGAGGTGGCGCCGTGGATGACGTGCTCGTTGGTGAGGATCAGCCCGTCCGCCGAGTACACCACACCGCTGCCCAGGCCGCTTTGCGTGAAGATGGTGACGACGGACGGCGACAGGTTTTCCACGAGTTGCGGCAGGTTGCCCGCCGCGGTGCCGGAGTCAGCACCCCCGCCGGTTGCCGGTGCGGAACCCGACGCGGGTGCCGGTGCGGAGCTGGCCGCGGACGACGACGGCGCCGGGCTTGAGGAGGAGCCGCTGGGTGCAGGAGGGCTTGGCGTACCGGTGCATGCGCCCAGTGCCAGGGAGGCCGCGAGTACCCCGGCGCCAAGCACTGTTTGGAGGCGGCGTGAACGCTGCGGATCGCTGGCCTGGCTCATCAGGACCTCCCTGCGGATGGTGGCTTTCTACCACCGTAGCGGGGGAGCGGGAAAAATACCAAGCACCCTTATTATTCCGGCCGCCGTTCCGGAGCGGGGCCGCCTACGCGTCTGCGTGCAGGCCCTCGAACGCCATGGTGATCACGTCATCGGCCAGCCGCTGCGGGGAGAGGGAACCGCCCGGCTTGTACCACTCCACGATCGAGTTGATCATGCCGAACAGCAGCCGTGAGACGGTGCGGGGGTCGATGTCCCGGCGGAGCGACCCCTCGTCGCGGGCGGCTGAGATAACCGCCGCCACCTTGTGGTCGAACGTGCGGCGCCGCTCCAGGGCGTCCCGTTCGATCTCGGTGTTCCCGCGCAGCCGCAGCAACAGGGTGACGAACGGCAGCCGGTCCACCAGGACGGCCACCGTCTGGCGCAGCACAAACTCCAGCCGCGCGTCAGCGGCGCCGGAGGTGGCCTCCGGCTGCTCCAGGATCGCTTCGAGGCCGCCCAGTGCGTGGTCGAGGGCGAGCTTGAGGAGGTCGCCCTTGGACGGCACGTGGTGGTAGATGGCGGACTTGGAGATGCCCAGGTTATCGGCCAGGATGCCCATGGAGGTGGCGTCGTAGCCGTGCCGGTTGAAGACGTCGACGGCGATGCGGAGCACCGACTGCTGGTCATAGCCGGGGCGGCCGCGCTTGGCCGTGCCGTTAAGGGCAGTCCCGTCGGTGCTGGCGGTTTCGGTGGTGCTGGCAGTTCTGCTGGCGCTGGGCATAGTGGCTAGTTTCTCACGAACGGTCGGTAAGTCCGGGGACGGCGCAGCACCACCGAAACACTCAGGCCTTCGGTCGGAGGTCGTAGATGCGGCGCAGCTTGCCGTTGGACCGCTCCAGCGAACCCGGCTCCACCACGTCCACGGTGCATGAAGAACCCACGTGGATCTTGATCTGTTCCTTCAAGGTGCGTGCCGCCGTCGTG
Organism: Pseudarthrobacter enclensis; assembly: GCF_030811655.1. Lineage (GTDB taxonomy): Bacteria > Actinomycetota > Actinomycetes > Actinomycetales > Micrococcaceae > Arthrobacter > Arthrobacter enclensis_A. Next base: position 137,507 of record NZ_JAUSRE010000011.1, read on the forward strand.
CTCTGCTCGATGGTGACCGCGTCCCGGCGCTCGATGCGCACGGTCAACTGGTCCATTCGCTGGCCCTCGGGGCGGGTGAGTTCGAGCTGGAAGTGCGGGCTGAGCCCCGGGATGCGCAGGGCGATTTCCTCAATCTGGGACGGAAAGAGGTTCACGCCGCGCAGGATGATCATGTCGTCGCTGCGGCCCGTGATGCGGCCCATCCGGCGGTGTGCCGGGCGGGCCGTGCCGGGCAGCAGGCGCGTGAGGTCCTTGGTGCGGTACCGGATGATCGGCAGCGCTTCCTTGGTCAGCGAGGTGAAGACGAGTTCGCCGTGTTCGCCGTCGCGCAGGACGTTCTCCTTGCCCGGGGCGGGGTTGAAGGGGTCGATGATTTCGGGGCGGAAGTGGTCCTCCCAGATGTGGCTGCCGTCCTGCGTCTCCACTGCCTCACCGGCGACGCCTGGACCCATGACCTCTGACAGGCCGTAGATGTCGCAGGCCTTGATGTTCATCATGACCTCGAGCTCGTGCCGCATCTCCTCGGTCCACGGCTCGGCGCCAAGGACGGCGAACTTCAGGGAGGTCGAGGCGGGGTCGATGCCCATGTGGGCCATGGCGTCGGCGATGGTGAGCAGGTAAGTGGGGGTGGCCAGGATGGCATCCGGCTTGAAGTCCTGGATCAGCTGGATCTGGCGTTCGGTCTGGCCGCCGGACATCGGGATGACGGTGCAGCCCAGGGCTTCGGCGCCGGCGTGCGCGCCCAGGCCGCCGGTGAACAGGCCATAGCCGTAGGCGTTGTGGACCTTCATGCCCGGACGGATGCCGGAGGCGCGGAAGCTGCGGGCAACGAGCTTGGCCCAGTCGGCCAGGTCCTGCTTGGTGTAGCCGACGACGGTGGGCCGGCCGGTGGTGCCCGAGCTGGCGTGGATGCGGGCTACCTCGTTCTGCGGCACCGCGAACATGCCGAACGGGTATTCCTGGCGCAGGTCCTCCTTGGTGGTGAAGGGGAAGTTGCCCAGGTCGCTCAGCTCGCGCAGGTCATTGGGGTGGATGCCGGCCTCGTCGAACTTGCGCTTGTACAGCGGCACGCGCTCATAGGCATAGGCCAGGGTGTGCTGCAGCCGCTGGAGCTGCAGCACCTCGAGTTCGTCGCGCGAGATGGTCTCCTCGCGGTCCAGGACGGCGTCGGTGCCGGCGTTCGCCTCGGTGTCCGCCGGGGTGGAAACGGCAGCGGCGGGGGATTCTGGGGCATGCAGGGTCATGGTTTTCCTACTTCTTGGGGATGGTGCGGCTGCGTCCGCGGAACTCGGCGATGAGCTCGCCCGGGGAACTGGACTGGTTGCCGGATGCCGGCGCGCCGGCGTCGGCGGCGAAGATCTGGATGTCGTAGAGGCCGCTGCGCCCGGCGCTGGAACGGCGGTCCGCGACGGCGGTGAGCACCTGGCCGCGGAACGCCGGCTTGAGGAAATTGATGTCGACGCCGGAGGCAACGGTGATGGTGTTTTCCTCGCCGGGTGCAGGCTGGATGGGGTTGCACGCGAGGGCGAACGCGGTGTCGCCGAAGGCGAAGATCATTCCGCCGTGGGCCATGCCGAAGCCGTTGAGCATTTCCTGCCGGAGGGTCATCCGGATGGTGGCGTGGCCGTCGCTGACGGCGAGGACCTCGATGCCCATCCATTCGGAGGCATAGTCGTTTTCCAGGATGGGGTGGGTGGCCCCGGAAAGGGTGGTCTCAGCCATGCGTCATTGCCTCCAGCTTTATTTACCGAATGTTCATTAGGTAATCCCATCGGGGGGTCGACTGTCAAGGGGGCGGGGGATAACCGGCGACGGCGTCGCACCGCTTCCGCGGATGGACCGGGCCGCTTCATCGATTGCTGCGTAAACGTCCTTTTGGGCGCCCATAACGACGTTTACGGAGCAGTCGACGCTGGATGAGGTGCCACGCGCGCGGATCGAAGTGCAAGGATGGGGGAACCGGCACCGGCAAGAACAGCAAAGGGCGGACCATGGCCAAAGGCATCTACGTCAGCGCAACCACTCCTGGATCGGGCAAGTCCCTGATCGCCCTGGGACTGGCGGACACCCTGCACCGGCATGCGGACAGGATCGGCTTCTTCAAGCCGGTGGTCCACGGGCCGTCCGCGGCCAATGACCCCATGGTGGCCCTGATGAGGGCCCGGTTCGCGCTGGACGATGACCGGTGCCGCGGCGGCCTGACCTACGGCGAGGTCCGGACCCTGCTGGCCGAAGGGAACCGGGCGGAGATCGACGCGCGGTGCGTGGAGATTTTTGCGGACATTGCCCGCCACTGCGACGTGGTGATCGTGGAGGGGACGGACCTGGTGGGCCAGGACGCCGCCGTCGAGTTCGACCTCAACGCCCGGCTGGCCAATAACCTCGCCACTCCCGTCGTGGCCGTGGTGGGCGCCAAGGGGCGGACCGTGCCCGAGACCGCTGCCGCCGTCGAGGTTGCCCGCAAGGAACTGGCCGCGGAAAAGTGCGCGCTGCTGGCCATTATGGTCAACCGGGCGAATGCCGATGACCTGGATGCCATTGCCGCCGCCCTGAAGCCCGGCGCCTCCGGCCGCCCCGTGTACATCCTGCCGGAGCTGGAGGAGATCGCCCGGCCCACCACCGGCGAGGTGGCCATGGCCCTGGGCGTGCGGCAGATCGCGGGAACCCCGGACATGGAGCGCGATGTCAAGGACATCAAGGTGGCCGCCATGAACGTGGGCAACTTCCTGAATGTGCTGGATGAGGGTGCGCTGGTGATCGTGCCGGGGGACCGGGCGGACGTGATGGTGGCCTGCCTGGCCTCCTCCTTCTCGCCCGAGTTTCCGGTGCCGTCGGCGCTCATCCTCACCGGGGGCCTGGCCCCGGACGCCAACATCTACCCGCTCCTGGCGCAGGCACCGTTCCCGGTGTTCGCGGCGGACGAGGATACGTACCAGACGGCGCGCCGGGTGTCCGAGGTGCGCAGCGAGATCTGGTCCGGCCACCGGCGGAAGGTGGCCTCGGCCCTGGGCCTGTGGTCGCGCCGGGTGGACGAGGCCGAACTGGTGGAACGCCTGCACCTCCCCAGGGCGGAACGGATGACCCCGCTGCGGTTCCTCCATGACCTCATCGAGCGCGCCCGGACGCAGCGGCGGCACGTGGTCCTGCCGGAGGGAACCGACGTCAGGATCCTGCGCGCGGCCGAGATCCTGCACCGCCGTGACGTCTGCGACCTGACGCTCCTGGGCCCGGAGTCCCAGGTCCGGGAGCTGGCCGCCGCCAATGGCATCGACCTCACGGGCATCAACGTCATCGACCCCGCCACCTCTGACCTGCGGCAGAAGTTCGCCGAGAAGTACGCCGAGCTGCGGGCCCACAAGGGCGTGGACCTGCCCAAAGCGCTGGAGATCATGCAGGACGGAAGCTACTTCGGCACCATGATGGTCCAGCTGGGCGTGGTGGACGGGATGGTCTCGGGAGCGGCCCACACCACCGCGCACACCATCCGCCCGGCGCTGGAGTTCGTGAAGACCCGTGAAGGCGTGAAAATCGTGTCCTCGGTGTTCCTGATGCTGATGCCGGACCGCGTGCTGGTCTACGGCGACTGCGCGGTGAACCCGGATCCCAACGTGGAGCAGCTGGCGGACATTGCCCTGGCGTCCGCCGAGACCGCCGCCCAGTTTGGCGTGGAGCCGCGTGTGGCCATGCTGTCCTACTCAACCGGCGGTTCGGGGTCCGGTGAAGCGGTGGACGAGGTGCGGCAGGCCACCGAGCTGGTGCGGGCCCGCCGGCCCGACCTGGCCGTGGAGGGTCCCATCCAGTACGACGCCGCCGTGGATGCTTCCATTGCCGCATCCAAGATGCCCGGTTCCTCCGTGGCAGGCCAGGCGACGGTGTTCATCTTCCCGGACCTGAACACCGGCAACAACACGTACAAGGCCGTCCAGCAAAGCTCCGGCGCCGTCGCCGTGGGGCCGGTCCTGCAGGGGCTCCGGAAACCGGTCAACGACCTCTCCCGCGGCTGCACGGTGGAGGACATCGTGAACACGGTGGCCATCACCGCCATCCAGGCGCAGGCCCAGGTCCCGGTCCAGCAGCCGGCGTCCTAGGACACCACGCACAAAGGACGACGCCGGCACCCGGGTGGGTGCCGGCGTCGTCCGGTGGCGTGGGCGGGGACAGCGGACAGTGCCTAGGCGGCTGCCTTGACCTTCAACGGCTCGATCTTGCCGATGACGAACAGGTAGTTGGCAGCGCCGACCAGTGAGATTGCGCCGATCACGGCCAGCGGTGCCACGAACGACCCCGTCTGGTCCACCAGGATGCCGATCAGGACGGGCGTGAAGATCCCGGCCAGGTTGGAGGCGAAGTTCTGGAGCCCGCCGATCGAGCCGACGTGCCGGGAGCTGGGGGCGACGTCGGCCGGCAGCGACCAGATGCCGGTGGCGGCCACCGCGAGGCTGGAGTAAGCGATGGACAGAAGGGCCAGGGCCATCCAGGCTTCCGGGACTATCGCGGCGAACATGATGACCGAGCCGCCGGCCAGGCCGCCCGCGATGACCGTTTTGCGGACCTTGCTGACCGGGGATCCTGCCCGTACTGCACGGTCCGCAAGGTAGCCGCCGAGCCAGCCGAACAGTACGGCGCAGATGCCCGGAATGGCGCCGAAGAAGCCGAGCGTGAGGAGATTGAAGCCACGCTCCTTGACCAGGTAGCTGGGGAAGAACGTGATGAAGAAGTAGATGGCGCTGTTCAGGCAGAAGAAGCCGAACATCATGCTGAGGATGGCGCGGTACTTGAAGAGTGAACGCCAGGGGAGCTTGGCTGCGCCTTCGTCATCGTTTGCCGAGCCGCGGGCACCGCCCTCCTGGATGTAGCTGACTTCGGCAGCATTGGCGCTGGGGTGTTCTTCCGGGCTCCGGTAGTACTTCCACCACACGGCGGCCCAGATGATTCCGAGGACGCCGATGATGATGAAGACGGCATGCCAGGAGGTGAAGGCGACAATCAGGGTGACGATGGGCAGCGCGATCACTGCTCCCACCCTCGATCCTGAATCCCAGATGCTGGTGGCGAACGCGCGTTCGCGGACCGGGAACCATGTGGCCACTACCTTGGCGGCGGTGCTGGGGGCGGGGCTTTCACCGGCGCCCAGCAGGAAGCGGGCCGCAAATAGGGACCAGAAGCTGGACGCTGCGGCGGTAACCATGGTGAAGACGGACCACCAGAGGGCCGCCAGGGAGAACGACCGGCGGGGGCCCACCTTGTCCACGTACCAGCCGGCGGCGAGCTGGAAGAAGTCGTAGGCCCAGAAGAAGGCGGCGAAAATCAGTCCCTGCTGGGTGGCGCTGAGTTCGAAGTCCTTGCCCATGAACGGCAGGGCGACGCTGAGGCTGGAGCGGTCAAGGTAGTTGATGCTGAGGCCCACGAAGGCAAGCCAGATGATCACCCAGCGTTTGCGGGTCATGAGGCGGGGCTGCCGGGGTGAGGTGGTGGTGGACGTCTTACTTCCGAGCGTAGTCATGCGGTCTCCTTCGACAGATACATGGCTTCGGGTGCGGGATGCACGGGTGGGAGGGGGAGGCGCAGAAGAGCCCGGCGCCAAAATCGTATAGGAATCTGGTTAATCATATAGAAAGTGTGATCCGGATCAAGTCCCCTGCAGAAAAAATGCATCTGTGAAGGCTGCGGTGCCCGGTGGCTTATGATTCCCCCAAGCGACTCCCCGCCCGTCAGTGCCAGCCAACCCAGTGCAAGAGGTAACCGCGTGCCCCCACGTCAATCGTCCGAAACTTCCCGCGGCAAGGCGGCGGTGCCCGACGTCTATTCGGCGATGCGTGCCTCCATCCTGGAAGGCGAGATTGCGCCCGGCACCAGGATCAACATCGACGCCGTTGCCCGCAGCCTGGGCGTGTCCCAGACGCCCGTCCGCGAGGTGCTGCAGCGGCTTGAGGGCGACAACCTGGTGGTTTACAACCCGGGCCGCGGCTACAGCACCACCCCCTTGCTGGACCTGCCGGAGCTGCGCTCGCTGTTTGAGTTCCGGCTCCTGGTGGAACCGTGGGCAGCCCGGGCGGCTGCCGTGGACCGCCTTGCCAATCCGGCCGGCTCGCTGGAGAAGGAGCTGGGCAGCTTCCGGGCCGTCATGAAGCGGAGCAAGGACCTGCGGCAGGATCTGGTAGCCCATGACACCCGTTTCCACGACACCATCCTCGCCGCCTCCGGCAACCCTGTGGTCCGGCATGCCTTCGCGCAGACCCACTGCCACCTGCACACCTTCCGGCTGTACCCGGCGGACGTTGACGGCGCCATTACCGTGGCTGAGCATACGGCCGTTCGGGAAGCGATCGAGGCGTGCGATCCAGAGCGGGCCGAGGCAGCCATGACCACCCATATCCGAAACTCCTTCGACCGGTTCGCCCAGGCCTTCGAGGGTGAACTGCCGCCGCTGGAAGACAGTGGGCCGCCGCGCAGGCGCATCATCACCTAGGTATTGGCGAACAGCCCCGGTCCGTAAAGGCCGGGGCTGCTGCGTTCCTGGAGCGCCTGCGGCCGTGGGGGGCTTGACCTGGATCACGCGTCCTATATGATTTTAGAAATTCGTATAGGAATCGAATCTTTCCCTTCTCCAGTTCTGCTCCGAAAGTTGAGATCCATGCCTTCCATCACGTCCATCAACACCCAGGACGTCCGCTTCCCCACGTCCCTTGAGCTCGACGGTTCAGACGCGGTCAACGTAGACCCTGATTACTCCGCCGCCTACGTGGTCATCCGCACCGATGCGGGCGACGAGGGCCACGGCTTCGTCTTCAGCTGCGGCCGCGGCAACGAAATCCTGACGGCCGCCATTGACGCATACGCCCGCCTGCTGGTGGGCCGTGACATCGACGAGCTGATCGGCGACCTCGGCGCGGCGTCCAGGCTCCTCATCCACGACTCCCAGCTGCGCTGGCTTGGCCCCGAGAAGGGTGTGACCCAGATGGCCTGCGGCGCCCTGGTCAGTGCCCTCTGGGACATTCGCGCCCGCCGGGACAACAAGCCACTGTGGCTCCTGCTTGCCGAGATGACGCCGGAGGAACTGGTCAGCGTGGTGGACTTCACCCACATCCGCGACGCCCTCAGCCCGGAGGAAGCCCTCGAAATCCTCCGTACCGGCCAGGACGGCAAGGCCCAGCGCATCGCCGAACTCAAGGCCAGCGGTTTTCCCGCCTACACCACCTCCCCGGGCTGGCTGGGATACAGCGACGAGAAGCTGGTCCGGCTGAGCAAGGAGGCCGCGGCTGACGGATTCTCCATGATCAAGCTCAAAGTGGGCGGGGACATCAACGACGACCGCCGGCGCATGGCCTTGGCCCGCGAAGCCGTGGGCGGCCTGCCCATCGCCATCGACGCCAACCAGCGGTGGGAAGTATCCGAAGCAATTCAATGGGTCAACCGGCTGGCAGAGTTCAACCCCTACTGGATCGAGGAACCCACCAGTACCGACGACGTCCTGGGCCACGCCGAAATCCGCAAGGGCGTGGCACCCGTCCGGGTTGCCACCGGTGAAGCCGTGGCCAGCCGCATCGTCTTCAAGCAGCTGCTCCAGGCAGGCGCAATCGACGTGCTGCAGCTCGACTCCACCCGCGTGGCCGGCGTCAACGAGAACATCGCCATCCTGCTGCTGGCCGCCAAATTCGGAGTACCGGTCTGCCCGCACGCAGGAGGCGTGGGCCTGTGCGAGCTGGTCCAGCACTTCTCCTTCTTCGACTACGCAGTATTGGGCCGCAGCCAGGAAAACCGGATGATCGAATTCGTGGACCACCTGCATGAGCACTTCGCCGAACCCGTCCGGATCATCAACGGCCGCTACGCTGCACCCGAACTGCCGGGCACCGGTGCGGAGATGTTCAGCGCCTCCCGTTCCCACTGGGAATTCCCCAACGGCCCCGGATGGCAGGAAGTGGGCAACCGCGCCGCCGTTACCGGCGCAGCCCTGGCCCCTGCCGGAGCCCGCCGATGACCGCCGGAGCTGATGCCGCCGTCGGACTCGCCACGGACCATCCCGCCGGGCCCACCACCCCTGGTGCCCTGGACGCCGCCGTGGAAGCAGCGGCAGCCGCCTTTGACCAGGGCCGCCCGGCAACCCCGGACATCCGCGCAGGGTGGCTCGAAGCTATCGCCGCCGGCCTGGAGCAGGACGCCCGCGGGCTGGTTAAAACGGCCGTCCGCGAAACCCACCTGGGTACCGCCCGGCTGGAGGGGGAACTGAAGCGGACCGTCTTCCAGTTGCGGCTGTTCGCGGAGGAAATCCGCCGCGGCGAGCACTTCGACGCCACCATTGACCACGACGACCCCGCCTGGGGCATGGGTCCGCGCCCGGACCTCCGGCGGTACAACGTGCCCCTTGGCGTGGTGGGGGTTTTCGGCGCCTCCAACTTCCCCTTCGCCTTCAGCGTGATGGGCGGGGACAGCGCCTCGGCACTGGCAGCCGGCTGCGCCGTGGTGCACAAGGCACACGACGCGCACCGCGAACTCGCCGCCCGCACCGCCCGCGTGGTGACCGAGGCCCTGGAAGGTGCCCGGGCGCCGTCGGGCCTCTTCTCCATGGTGACGGGCAGACAAGCGGGTGAGGCCCTGGTTGACCATCCCCTGGTCAAGGCGGTCGGCTTCACCGGTTCCACCGCGGGCGGCCGTGCCCTGCTCAACAGGATTGCCGCCCGGCCCGAACCCATCCCGTTCTTCGGTGAACTGGGCGGCATCAACGCTGTCTTCGTGGCGCCCAAGGCATGGGCAACCCGGCGCGCGGAGATCCTCAGCGGCTACGCCGGCTCCTTCACCCTGGGGATGGGCCAGTTCTGCACCAAGCCGGGCCTGCTGTTCGTCCCCGCCGGCGACGCAGAGGGCATCCGCAGCCAGTTGGCGGAAGCGCTTGCAGGCTTCGCTCCCGCACGGCTGCTCAGCGACCGCCTGCACGCCGGTTACGCCGACGCCGTGGCCACACTCCGGGACAGCGGGGGAGTACGGGTCCTGCTGGAAGGGGACTTTGCGGAGGAACCGGCCCCCACCGTCCTGCACACGACGTCGGAGGAGGTGCGGAAGGACCCCGGGCTGCTCCGGCAGGAGATGTTCGGCCCCGCCAGCCTGGTGGTGGAGTACCGGGACCAGGCTGAGCTGCCCGGGCTGGCACGGCTGCTGGAAGGGCAGCTGACCACCACCCTCCAGGCCGAGGAGGACGACGACGTCTCCGAACTCGCTGCCCGGCTGGCGGACATCAGCGGGCGCGTTTTGTGGAACGGCTGGCCCACGGGAGTCACGGTCAGCTACGCCCAGCACCACGGCGGTCCCTACCCCGCCACCACCTCGAACACCACGTCGGTGGGGACGGCGGCCATCCGCCGCTTCCTCCGCCCGGTGGCGTACCAGTCATTCCCTGCGTCGCGGCTGCCCGCGCCACTGCAGGACAGCAACCCCTGGCGTGTCCCGCAAAGGGTCGACGGCGTGTGGCAGCACCCCGCCGAAGGTGCCGTCAGCCGCGATACCGGGAACGAGGGGCAGTCATGAGCCCGGTGTCCGAGGCAGTGCGGTCTGTCCTTCCCGAAGACGCGGACCAGGCCCTGCTCATCGGCCGGGTCTGGGATGTGGAAACGGGCGGCCCGCGCGTGGTCGCCGTCAGCGGGGGCACCGTCTTCGACCTGCAGCGGCTGGCCGCCACCGTTGCCGAGCTCATGGAACTGCCGGACCCGGCAGCCGCTGTCCGCTTTGCCCTGCTGGATCCCACCCTGGCCGAACCGCGCTGGGCGACTGCCGACGTCGTCCGCGCCTCCCTGGCCGGGAGCGCTTCGGTGGAGAGCGAGGGGCCCAGGCTCCTGGCGCCCATCGACCTCCAGGTCATCAAGGCCTGCGGCGTGACGTTCGTGGACAGCATGATCGAGCGGGTCATTGAGGAGCGCTGCGCGGGAGATGCCGGCCGGGCTGCTGAGGTGCGGGAGCTGGTGGGCCGTGCCCTGGGCGGAAGCCTGGCCGACCTGCGGCCCGGCTCCGCGGAGGCGGCCGAAGCCAAGCGGGTCCTGATCGCTGAAGGGCTGTGGTCGCAGTACCTGGAGGTGGGGATCGGCCCGGACCCCGAGGTCTTCACCAAAGCGCCGGTCCTGTCATCGGTGGGACTCGGCGATGGAATCGGGATCCCGGCCTTTTCGTCCTGGAACAACCCGGAACCGGAGCTGGTCCTCATTGCCACCTCCGGCGGGCGCGTGGTGGGCGCGACGCTGGGCAACGACGTGAACCTTCGCGACGTGGAAGGCAGGAGCGCCCTGCTGCTGGGCAAGGCCAAGGACAACAATGCGTCGAGCGCGCTGGGGCCGTTCATCAGGCTGTTCGACGGGAACTTCACCCTGGAGACGCTGCGCGGTGAGGAGATCCTGCTCCGCGTGGACGGCCCGGACGGGTACCTGCTGGAGGGCCGGAACAGTGTCTCCCGCATCAGCAGGCCCTTCGAAGAACTTGTGGCCGCCACCCACGGTAAGCACCACCAGTATCCGGACGGCTTCGCGCTGTTTACGGGGACCCTGTTTGCGCCCACGCAGGACCGGGACGAGGCGGGCCAGGGTTTCACCCACAAGCGCGGCGATGTCGTCACCATCCGCAGCCGCCACCTGGGTGCCCTGGTCAACACGGTGGGTCCGTGCGAGGAGTTGCCGGAATGGACCTTCGGCCTCCGCCAGCTCTTCGATTACCTGGCGAGGCAGCGACAGGCAGCACGGGCCTAACCCGCCACAGATCAAGGCCGACGCCGGCACTCGGGGGAGTGCCGGCGTCGGCCTTTTGGTGCGGGGAATTAGTGCGGGAACAGTCAGCTGTTGTCCGGCTTGGCCAGGCTCTCCGGGTCCTCCTGCTTGGCCGGTTCATCGGAGAGGCCCTGTGGGGTCAGGTCCAGGTCTTCCCGGTTCTCCGGAGCTTCCGGCGCTTCCCCAGTCTCGGCGGCCTTGAGGTGGCCGGTGTCGTCCAGGGCCGGGTTGGCGCCCTCCACCCCCGTGGGATCGTGCTTGCTGCCGGAATCCGGCTGCGCGTTGAGCGGGGCGGTGCTGCTGGATCCCGTGTTGGTGGGGTCGTTCTCGTCGATCGAATTGGGCTCGTTCGTCATGGAATTTTCCTCTCGGCGTCGTCCAGCCTTGTCCGCCGACCATAGGCACAGCAGGCCGTCATCCGCAAGGAATCAGCCGACGCGAGCGGCACATATAGTGGGGTTTGAACTGCAGACGCCAGGCTGAGGAGGCCACCGCATGCTCGTGCTCGTCATCAACTCCGGTTCATCATCGCTCAAATACCAGGTCAGGGACGTGGCCGCCGGGACGGTCCTCACCGAGGGACTGATCGAGAAGATCGGCATGGGCAACGGCGGCGGTGGCGACGGCGAGCCGGTGGGGCCGCGGGACCATGCGGAGGCACTGGAGCAGGTGGACGCGGCCATCCACCAGGAGCTGGGCGACCTGGAGCTCGGCGCGGTGGGGCACCGGGTGGTCCACGGCGGAGAACGGTTCTCCGAGCCCGTGCTGGTGGACAACGAGATTACCCGCGCGATCGAGCGGCTCAACCCGCTGGCGCCGCTGCACAACCCCGCCAACGTCCTGGGCATCCGCGCCATCACCAAAAAGTGGCCCAAGATGCCGCAGGTGGCCGTGTTCGACACCGCCTTCCACCGCACCCTGCCCGAGCACGCCTGGCGTTACGCCGTCCCGGACGAGCTCTACACGAACCACGGCATCCGCCGCTACGGCTTCCACGGCACCTCCCACGAGTACGTGGCGCGGCGGTCGGCCGCGCTGCTGGACCTCCCCATCGAGGAATTCGACGCCGTCATCGCCCACCTGGGCAACGGCGCCTCCGTGACTGCCATCCGCGGCGGACGCTCCGTGGACACCTCCATGGGCTTCACCCCGCTCGAGGGTTTGGTGATGGGCACCCGCTCGGGCGACCTGGACCCGTCCATCCTGGTGTTCCTGGGCCGGGCCGGCTGGTCTCCCGAGGACATCGACACCATGCTGAACCGCGAATCGGGACTCAAGGGCCTGGCCGGGAACAACGACATGCGCTCCGTGGTGGAGGCCTCGGAGGCCGGCGACGAACGCGCCTCCATGGCGCTCGCCGTCGCGTCCTACCGGCTGGCCAAGTACATCGGCGGCTACCACGTGGCCGTTGGCGGGGCCAAGGCCCTGGTGTTCACCGCGGGGATCGGCGAGAACTCGCAACAGTTCCGGGCACAGGTGGCGGACCGGCTGGGTGCCTTGGGCATCGAGCTCGACGGCGGGCTGAACGCGGCGCGGTCAAAGGAACCGCGGGTGATTTCCACGCCGTCCTCCGCCATCCCCGTCCTGGTGGTTCCCACGGACGAGGAGCTGGCCATCGCGGAGGCGACGGCCGCCGTCGTATCGGCCGCCCGCTGACACTTATGCCCGCCATTTCCCTGCCCATCCGCACCCGCCGGCTGGTCCTGCGCCGCTTCGACGGCCGCGACCTGGATGCGTTCCATGCCTACCACTCGCTGCCGGACACAGCCCGGTACCTTCCCGGCCCGGCAAAGACCTACACCCAGTCCATGGAAAGGGTGGGCCGCTACGCCAACTTTGTCTTCGAGAAGGAAGGGGACTGGGTGGCCCTCGCCATCGAGGCCGCCGATGAACCCGGGCTGCAGGGCGAGGTTGTGCTCAAGTGGCTGCCGGGCCGCGGCCAGGGCGAAGTCGGGTGGACGCTGGCCCCCGGAGCCAGGGGCAAGGGCTACGGAACGGAGGCCGCCCAGGCCGTCCTGCGGCTGGGTTTCGAGGACCTGGGCATGCACCGGATTGAAGCCCGGCTGGATGAGCTCAACGCGGCCTCAGCGTCGTTGTGCACCCGGCTGGGCATGCGTCTGGAGGCGCGGCACATCGACAAGTGGCACTACAAAGGGCAGTGGGCCACCGAACTGGTCTACGCCGTCCTTGCCGATGAGTGGCGGATCGGGTCCTGCAGCCAGCCTTAGGCGCGGCCCTTGAGGATCAGGTTCCAGTAGATCTTGGGAAACAGGTCCCGGTCCACCACCCAGGACAGCTTGCTTTCGTTCCAGGTGGGCACGCGCGGGATGGTGGGCATGGGCCGGTAGCGGTCATCGAATTCTGCGAACACCACCGTGTCCCGGGAGACCGTGAACGGGCACACCGAGTAGCCGTTGTACTTGGCGCGCAGCGGCTTGCCCTTGCGGGCTGCCACCAGGTTCTTCGCCACCACCTTGGTCTGCTTGCGCAGCGCGCCGCCGGACTTGGAGTTGGTGGTGCCGGCGGCGTCGCCCAGGGACCATACGTTGGGATACCGGAGGTGCCGCAGCGTCTGCCGGTCCACCTCCACGAACCCGCCCGCGTCCCCGGTGGCCGGCAGGTCGGTGGCCTTGAGCCAGTCCGGTGCGGACTGGGGCGGAACAGCGTTCAGGACGTCGTACGTCAGGTCCTCAATGGTGTTCGCGGCGTTGTCCCGGATGGTGGCCCGCCGTCCGGAGGGGCTGACCGCCACCAGTTCGCTGTTGGTGCGCAGTTCGATGCCATACTCGGCGATTTTGCGGTCCAGTTCCCGGTCCACTTCAGGAACACCGAAGACGGTGGGGTACGGCTGGACCATCACCACCCGGATCTTGTCCAGGACCCCGCGGGCGCGCCAGTAGTCGCAGGCAAGGTACATGGGTTTCTGCGCGGCGCCGCCGCACTTGATGGGGCCGGCCGGCATGGTGAAGATGGCCGTGCCGGAGGTCAGGCCGCTGAGCAGGGTCCACGCCTTGGGGGCAAGGTCGAACTCGTAGTGGGACGCGCCGTAGGCGGAATGTACGGCGTCGGCGAGGCCGGGCACCGCGTTCCAGTCGTACTGCAGCCCCGGGCATACCACCAGCTGGCCGTAGCCCACCCGGGTCCCGGACGCCAGCGTCACCGTGTTGGCATTGGCGTCGATATCAACGGCGGCATCCCGGATCCAGGTGACGCCGTTTGGGGTTACCGATTCCTGCGGACGGATGGCTTCCTGGGCCTGCGCCCGGCCGCCGGCGATGTGCGAGAACAAGGGCTGGTACAGGTGGTGGTCCTTTGGCTCGATCAGCGCAACGTCCTTGACCCCATACCGCTCCAGCCGTGCCGCCAGCGACACCCCTGCGTTGCCGCCGCCAATGATCACCACCTCATGCTGGGCAGCCATGGCGCTACTTCTTCTCGGTCAGCGCGGACGCCTTGTGCGCTGCACGCGCCCCGGTCTTTCCCGATTCCACCACGTACTGCGGCTCATCCTCGCTCGCCCGGTGCGTATTGCCGTCGAGTTCGAAGTCGCTGGTCTTCTTTTCCACAATCCTGCCGTGCGTCCTGCCCTGCGAAGTGTTCCACTCCACGCGGGTTCCCTTGCTCAGTGACATGCCTGCTCCTCTGGTATTCCTGCGGAAAACAAGTGCCCAACAATAGTAAGCATGGTTAGCTTTTCCGGGTACGGCGATGGGTTACTTCACGCCCGCTCCCGGGAGCAGTTCGGTGGCGCCCAGGGCATCGGCGATGAATGCGTAGTCCCAGGCCCGTTCACGCCACTGCACGTAGCGGCCGGACGCGCCCCCGTGGCCGCCGTCCATCTCGATCTTCATCACGATGGGTTCGGACCCCGTGGTCTTGTTCCTCAGCTCCTGCACCCACTTCGCCGGTTCCACGTACAGCACCCGGGTGTCGTTGAAGGACGTGACCGCGGCAATCTTGGGGTAGGCCACCTCCCGCACGTTCTCGTAGGGGGAGTAGGACTTCATGTAGGCGTAGGCCTGGGGGTCCGTAATGGGGTTGCCCCACTCCTCCCACTCCAGCGCGGACAGCGGCAGGTCCGGGTCCAGGATGCTGGTGAGCGGATCCACGAACGGGACCTGCGCCACGATGGCAGCGAACTTCTCCGGCGCCATGTTGGCCACGGCGCCCATCAGCAGGCCGCCGGCCGAACCGCCCAGGGCCGCGATCCGTGACGGGTCCACCCAGCCGGAGGCTGCAAGCCAGTCGGTGGCGTCCACAAAGTCGGTGAAGGTGTTCTTCTTGGTGAGCTTCTTGCCGTCCTCATACCAGTGCCGGCCCAGCTCGCCGCCGCCGCGGATGTGGGCAATCACGAACACCACACCGCGGTCCAGCAGGGAGAGGCGGGCAATGCCGAATCCCGGATCCATGCTCATCTCGTAGGAACCGTACCCGTACACCAGGCCGGCCGCCGTCGAATCCTGTTTGACGGCCTTGTGCCGGAGGACGGAGAGCGGGATGCGAGTGCCGTCACCGGCGGTCGCCCACTCACGCGCAGCCACGTAGTCGCTGCCGTCATAGCCGCCCAGCACGGGGCTTTCCTTGCGCAGCAGCAATTCGCCGGCTGGCTGTTCGGGAGTGGGCAGGACAAAGTCGTAGATGCGCGACGGCGTGAAGTAGGACGTGTAGCCCAGCCGGATCACGGGGGCGTCGTAGTCGGAGCCGCCCACGCCGGCTGTGTAGAGCTCTTCGTCGAACGCCGGCTCCACCGGCGCCTGCTGCGCCGGCGTCCCCAGCCCGGCCAGCCCCATCACCTGGACGCGTTCGATGGTGTCCTTGCGGATGGACACGATGAGGTGCGTGGCGGTGACGCCGGCGCCGTTGACGCGGACGTCGCGGGAATGTTCGACGACGGTCTGCCAGGCCTGTTCGCCCAACGGCTTGTGAAGCCCGGCCGGGTCCGCCAGCGAAACCATGGAATTGATGGCGCCGCGGTTGTGCGTGAGCAGGATGCGTTCCTGTCCGTCGAGCAGGAAGGGCTCGGCTTCATAGAGTATGCGCTCGTCCCTGGAAATGACGGTGGTGATGGTTCCGGAGGGGTCGTCAAAGCGCAGCAGCCGGGTTTCGCTGTATTCCGAGCACCCGATGCCCAGCACCAGGTGGCGACGGTCGGCGGAGAGTTCGAAGCCGAGCCACATGGCGGGATCGTCCTCCTGGTAGACCACCTCGTCCTCTGCCACGGGGGTGCCCAGGACATGCGCCTTCACCTGGTAGGGCCGCCAGGATTCATCCACCACCGTGTAAAAGAGGCGCGTGCCGTCCGGGGAGAACGCAACCCCGTAAAAGATGTTTTCGATGACGTCCGGCAGCAGTTCGCCGGTGCGCAGGTCCTTGATCCGGAGCGTGAAGCGTTCGTCGCCGGAGTTGTCCACGGCGTAGGCGTAAAGGTTGCCGTCGACGGTGACGGCCGTGCCGCCGACGGAAAAGAAGGGCTTGCCTTCAGCTTCGACGTTGCCGTCCAGCAGGATCTCCTCGCCGGGAATCCCCACGCCGGGCTCAACGGCCGGCGGAGTCCAGTCGGCCACCTTGTCGCCGGTGTCCTGCGCCTTCACGCGGCAGTGGATGCCGTACTCCTTGCCTTTTGCGGAGCGGCTGAAGTACCACCAGCCGTCCTTGCGGTGCGGGACGGAAAGGTCCGTTTCCTGGGTGCGGCCCTTGATCTCCTGGAAGATGGCCTCGCGGAGCGGCTCCTGGTGCGCGGTGACGGCTTCCTGGTACGCGTTCTCGGCGTGCAGGTGTTCAACGACTTCCGGTGATTCCTTGTCCCGCAGCCACTCGTAATTGTCCACGAACGTTTCGCCGTGGTGGGTGCGTTCGGTGGGGATCTTCTTGGCAACCGGGGGAACCGGGACGGCAGTGCCGGTGGAGTCCTGCAGGGGAGTGGAGGTCATGGATTCAATATATAGACCCCCTCCGGCAACCCCGCAGGCCGTTCGCTACCGGGGGAGCCGAAAAGGGCGAAGGACTCTGGGGCCCCGGCCCGCTGGCGGCCACGCTGGAAGCGTTGAGAGGAAAGGAGACGCCATGAAAGTCGAATCCGGACCGGCTCCCCGGGTCCAGGCCTGGCTGGCCGTTGCCCGCTGCGTGGGCAGGTCCTGCGTGATGCTGGCCCGCAGGCAGGTGCACCTCCCGAAAGACAACGTGGGGCGCGTGCTGCGGTTTGCCGACGGAAGCACGTCGCGGGTGTACCGGGAGACCGCCGTCGAACGCCAGGCCGTCGAGCCCTGCGTGCTGGTGGTGGCCTTCACACTGCGGTGGGTGCGGGGCAGGGCCCACCGCCTGTTCGAAGCGGAAAGCATCCTGAACACTCCGCTCTTCGTGGGCTTCCCGGGTTACGTGTCCAAGCTCTGGTGCGCCCACGACACGTTCGGCGCGTACCGGGGGCTGTACGAATGGGATGGCGCCGAGCGGGCGCACCGGTACGCTGCAGCCCTCTGGCGCGTCCTGGAGCTGGTGAGCGTTCCCGGGTCCATCAGTTACAAGGTGCTGCCGGGACTGCGCCGCGACGAGGTGGTGGCCAATCCTGCGCGGATGCAGGGACTGCCGCAGTCCGACCACGCCTGGTGGCGGCTCCTCACGCAGCCGTGACGGCCGGCCCCTAATGGCAGCCGGGAAAGGCACGACGGCGGACACGGACGTCTTGGTGGTGGGCGCAGGTCCCGCCGGCCTCGCCACCGCCCTCCAGGCCCATGCGCACGGGGCATCGGTGCGGGTGGTGGACCGGCGGCAGCACCGGATCCGGCCCTCCCGGGCGATGATGCTGCATGCCCGGGCGCTGGAGGGGCTCCGTCCACTGGGCGTGACGGACGAGCTGCTCAGCCGTGCGGACACCACCCCCGAGGCGCGCATCCACTTGGGCCGGCGCACCGTCGAAGCGCTGCTTGGCCACGCGGACCTGCCGGACACCGCATTCCCGCACCTGACCCTGGTCCGGCAGGCCGACGTCGAGGACGTTCTCTGGCAGGCGCTGCAGGCCCGCGGCGTCCCGGTGGACTGGGGTGTCCAGTTCCACGGGCTGCACCGGGACAGGGTTGGGGCTTCCGGTCCGGCGCTGGTCCACGCGGAGCTCCACAGGGCCGACGGTGGGCAGGAGCAGCACCGCAGCCGGTTCCTGGCCGGCTGCGACGGTCAGTCCAGCACGGTCCGGGCCTCATCGGGGCCCGGTGGCGCGGCGGCCCGTATGGGGTGGATGCAGTCATGGCCGACCTCGAACTGGACGGCCCCCTGGACGCAGGGCTGCTGCACGTTGCGGTGGGCAGCGCCGGGCTGGTCTTCCTGTTCGCGCTGGGGGAGGGGGCCGCGTGGCGGATGCTGGCCACCCGGCCGGCGGTGCCGCCGCCCGGTGCCCGTTTTGGCCAGCTGGGCCCGGCCGTCCCCGGGGAGGAGGTGGTGCGCCTGGTGCATAATTCCGGGCTGGGCGCCGTTGTCCGCGGGGTGCGGTGGTCGGCGCAGGTGCCGCTGCAGCACCGGATCGCCAGTACATTCGGAAAGGATCCCGTCTTCCTGGCCGGTGACGCCGCGCACGCCCATTCGCCGGCCGGCGGCCAGGGCATGAACAACGGCATTCTCGACGCCCTCAACCTCGGCTGGAAGCTCGGGTTCGCCTCGACGGCAGGCAGGCCACTCCCGGAGCTTCTCGAGAGCTATGGGCAGGAGCGGCGGCCTGCCGCCCGGCGGGTGCTGGCCCTGACACACGTCATCTTCTTTTGGGAGGCCTCGCCCCATCCCGTGGCGCGCCTTGCGCGCAGTATCCTGCCGGCGCTTGCTCCGGCACTGCCGCTGGTGCTCCGGCAGCGGTGGCTGACGTCCAAGGGGATCCGGCTGCTGGCCCAGCCGTTCGTGCACTACTGGAGCAGCCCCCTTTCAGTCGACGGTCCGCCCCGGGCCGGCGGATGGCCGCGGCCGGGGGAACGGCTGCCGGATGCGCCGGCTGCGGTGGGCGGCCGGCCCACGCGCCTTCACGACCTCACCGCCGGGCCGGGGATCCACCTCTTCCTGGAGCGCGACGCCGGCCCGGTCACCCTGGGCGTAGCCCCCACCGTGCCGGTCACGGGGGAACAGGCACGGTTGCAGGGGCAGCTGCTCCACGTCCACCGGCTCACCAGCCATCCCGGCCGCGGGGTGGTCGCCGTACGTCCCGACGGGTACGTGGGGTTCCGCTGCGGGGACGCGGACGCAGACCGGTTGCACCACTGGCTCCGGCTGGTGGGCGTGGCCGGGGACTGGAGGGTGGTTGCGGGCGGACGGCAAGCGTAGTCTGGTCAGTTCAAGGCACATACGCCCAGTGTGAGAGGGGAAGTTCCATGACCATCCCGCCAGTGCACGAACCAGAGCCGTTTCCGCCGGATCCCGGCCCGGAGCCCACGTCCCCGGACCCCACGCAGCCACGGCCCCCAGGGCCGCCGTCCCCCAATCCGTTCCCGGCACCGCCGGCCCCAGGTCCGCTGCCCGTGCCGGATCCGGGTCCGGCCCCGTTGCGCCCGGACCCCACGCGGGACTGAACCGCGAACCCGCGAAGGGGGCTTCCACCGCTGCACAGGCAGGGGTGGAAGGCCCCTTTTCGCTGTCCTGGGAGGAGCGGAAAATCTTAAGAAATCCGTCCCGCAGACCCTTGCGGACCTGCTTCGCCAGTGCTAAAAAATCTATATCAGCCACTATAGATCGGTTGATAGGGAAATTGTGTTGGACCGTCTCTTACGAGGAGGGAAGCCATGTTGATGCGAACCGATCCCTTCCGCGAGCTGGACAGGCTGGCCCAGCAGGTCCTCGGCACCGCTGCTCGCCCGGCGGCAATGCCAATGGATGCATGGCGTGAGGACCAGGAGTTCGTCGTGGCCTTTGATTTGCCTGGCGTGAAGGTGGATTCGGTGGACCTGGATGTTGAACGGAATGTCCTGACGGTGCGGGCCGAGCGCCCTGATCCCATGGGCAAGGACACCGAACTCATTGCCGCTGAGCGGCCGCGCGGCATCTTCAGCCGCCAGCTGATCCTCGGTGACACGCTGGACACCGAGCATGTGAAGGCCAGCTACGACGCTGGCGTCCTGACGCTGCGGATCCCGGTCGCCGAAAAGGCCAAGCCGCGCAAGATTGAGATCGAAACCAAGGGGGCAAAGCAGGAAATCGCCGCTTAGCTTCACACAGGCTCGGAAGGCGGGCAGATCTGTTGACTGCCTTTTTGGGGCGAATCGCCATTCTGTGCACGCCACAGCGCCAGACAGCGCATCGGCAGCTAAGGCCTTAACCTTCCGACACGGCGGCCCCGGCTTCGGCCGGGGCCGTCCGCGCTTAAGCGAGCCCGGCCCGTATGTCAGACGCTGAATTCCAGCATGAGCGCCGGCAGTTCGTCGGCAAGTTCGCGGGCCAGGAATCCCAGCGGGCCCAGCCGAATGGCCAGACGGTCTGCCGCGGCTGCGTGCAGGTGGGTTCCCCAGCACGCAGCCTGGGCACCGGTGGTTCCGCGGGCCCGGAGCCCTGCGATGGCTCCGGCCAGGACGTCGCCGCTGCCGGAGGTGCCCAGTCCGCCGTATCCCGTGGTGATCTTCCACAGCGCGGGCTCATCCGGGTCCGGTCCGGGCGGCTGGGTGATCAGCCCCTGGCAGCTGACCACGGCGCCGTACCGTTCGGAAATCTCGGGCAGGTCTTTTTCGAGGTCGTCCACGTCCCGGCCCAGCAGGATCGCCGCTTCAGTGGGATTCGGGGTGAGGATCAACCGGCCGCGCCAGGGGTTCAGCTGGTCCTCCAGCGGCACCAGGGCGCCCAGGGCGTAGGCATCGAGGACGACGGCGGCGCCTCCTGCGCCCCCAGCGTCGCCGCCGGAGCCGCGGGGACCGCCGGGTCCACCGCTGGCCTCGCGCTTGAGCATTGCTTCAAGCAGTTCCCCTGCAAGGTCGGGATCATCCAGGCCCGGTCCCACCAGGACGGTGTCCGCCCGGTCCAGGTAGGAGGACATGGGGTCCAGGTCCGCCTTGACTGAGCCGCCGGCGGTCTCGGGGAGCCCGATGGAACCGCACTCCGGCAGCGCCACCCCGAGCTGCACGGAAACGGACTCTGCCACCGCCAGCGTGAGTTTCCCGGCCCCGGCACGCAGGGCCGTTGTGCCGGCCAGCAGGGCCGCGCCGGGGGTGGCGCGGGCTCCGCCGACCACCAGTACCGAGCCGCGGGAATACTTATCCGCGCCCGGCGCCGGCAGCGGCCACTCCCGCAGGAGCGACGGTGTCACCAGGGTTGCGCCGGAAGCATCACCGCGGCCGGACATTGGTATCTCCCGCATGCTGGGTGACGGTGACGCCCTGCTCCGCCAGGTGATCGGCCACATTGAAACTCTCCAGTGTCCAGGGGCCGACGCCGGAGGGACGGACGAACCGGGTCACCGAGGCATTGAGGATCGCCTCCCGGGCTGCAAGGTCCAGCAGTTCCTTCTCACTGAGTCCTTCCAGCACGTACCGGAACAGCATGATCACGGCGTCGTGGCACACCAGCATCACCCGGTGGCCGGTGCCCAGATTGTTCAGTTCCGCCAGCACGGACCGCAGCCGCAGCGCCACATCCGCCCAGGATTCCCCTCCCGGCGGCCGGTAGTACAGCTTCCCAAGCCACTCCCGGCGCTCGGATTCCTCCGGGTAGCGGTTCTCCACGCCCAGCCGGGTGAGCCGGTCCAGGATGCCCAGCTCGCGGTCCCGCAGCCGCTCGTCGATGGTCACCTGGAGCGGCCAGCCCGCCGTTTCCACCGCAATCTCAGCCGTCTGCCGGGCCCGCGCGTAGGGGGAGGACACCACCGCGTCAGGGCGGAGCTCCCTGGCAGTCCGCGCCAGCGCCGTACCCAGTGCCTTGGCCTGGTCCCTGCCGGTTCCGGACAGGTCCACGTCGGCGTCGCGGGCGGGAACCTGGATGACCTCCACGCCGGCCTCGCGGGCTTCCGTGGCCGCTACGTTGCCTTCGCTCTCCCCATGCCGGATGAGCAGCAGCTCCACCGCCCCGGCCTCCTGGACCGCTTCGGTCAGTCCGTCGTCGTTCGAAGATCCGCCCGTCAAAAAACCACCCCGTCCTCGCCGTTCACCTAACCGTGCCGGATGCCGTGCCGAATGCAGGAACACTACCAACGGCGTACCCAGGCGGCGGCGGAAAATAACGGACGACGGCGGCCGCACACCCCAGGTGCGCGCGCCGCCGTCGCGATGGCTACAGAAAGTGGCTCGGACCCGACCTACCGTTCGGGCGTCAGGACCTTGGAGAACACCGTGGCCCCGTTGGCGTTGCGGAGGCTCACCGTGAAGCTGTTGTCTTCGCCCAGCTGGACGTGGCCGAAGAACTGGTTTTCGCCGTCGCGCGGGGACTCGCCGGCAAAGCGCCCTGTCTTGGAGAACACCACCTCGGGGCCGAACGTGCCGTCCATGCTGTTGGGGCCAAAGGAGCCGGCGGCGATGGGGCCGGCCACGAACTCCCAGAACGGATCAAAGTCGGTGAAGGCGGCGCGCTCCGGGGAGTAGTGGTGGGCTGCGCAGTAGTGCACGTCCGCGGTCAGCCACACAGTGTTCTTCACTCCGTTGCGCTTGAACGCGCTCAGCACCCCGGCGAGCTCCAGCTCACGGCCCAAGGGGGCGCCGTCGTCGCGGTTGGAAACGCTCTCCTCGTTCACCGGGCCGTCCGGGACCACCACGCCCAGCGGGAGGTCGTTGGCGATGACCTTCCAGGTCGCCTTGGACTTGGAGACCTCGCTGACCAGCCAGTCCACCTGTTCCTGGCCCAGGATGGCGGTGGCGTAGGGTTCCTTGCCATCGGTGTTGGGCGACTTGTACGTGCGCATGTCCAGGCAGAAGATGTCCAGCTGCGGGCCGCGGGAAATCTTCCGGTAGATCCGGGCCGGCTGGTACTGGCCGGCGTCGTCGAACGTTCCCGGGCGCCAGATGGCGGAGCTGTCCGCGATGGGCATGTTCTCCTGCCATGCCTGCCGGCCGCGGGCGGCGAGGGTGTTCACATCACGCACGGTGTAGCGGGAGTCGTCCAGGATCTGGCCCGGGTACCAGTTGTTGTGGGTCTCGTGGTCATCCCATTGGGCGATCACCGGTACATCTGCGAACAGGGCGCGCATGTTGACGTCCATGGAGTTGTAGCGGTGCCGGCCGCGGAACTCGGTCAGCGTCTCGGCCACCTTGGAGACCTCCGGGGTCACCAGGTTGCGCCACACCTGGCCGTCCTTTTCCACCACCGATTCGGCGATGGGCCCGTCCGCGTAGATGGTGTCGCCGGAGTGGATGAAGAAGTCCGGACGGGTCTGGTGCATCGCCCGGTAGCCGCGCATGCCGCCGATCTCCTCGTTAATCCCCCATCCCTGCCCGGCAGTGTCGCCCGTCCACACGAAGCTTTGCCCTGACGACGCCGGGATGTCGCCACCGTTGCCCGTGGCACCGGTGCGTCCCTTGCCGTTGACCGTGCCGGCGTCGGGGGCCGTCCGGAAGCTGCCGCGGACCGTCTCACTGGCCGCGCCGCCGTCGTCCTCGAAGCTGATCTCCAGGGCGAACCTGGTGTTGGACGGGAGGTTCCCGGCGTGGATCTTGGCGGTGAAGTCCGAAGCCTGGGTGGCGCGGGGGCCGCGGAGGACCCGCTCAAAGGCGCCGCGCCCGCGCAGCACCTCCCCGCCGTCGTCCACCGCACGCAGGACCGCCGTCATCCGGCCGGCGCCCGAGGCCCGGGACCACAGCACGGCCGAGTCGGAGGTGACGTCGCCGGTGGCGATGCCGCTGGGCAGGGTGAGCCGGTTGCGCACCAGCGCGACGCCGGAGGGAGTGGCCTGGCTTGCCTGGGCTGCGGCGGGGACGGAGGCCAGGGCGGCGGCCAGGACTGAGCCCTTGACGACGGTGCGGCGTGAAACATGAAGGTTGGAGGTCATGCCCTCAGGGTTCCCGCAGCGGACGCACAAACATCATCCTGTCGGTGAACCGGAGGTAAGCCGGGGCTAAACTTCGCGGTATCAGGGAAGTTTCGACGCGCGAAGCACTCCGGGACCCGCAAAGTCAGCGGCGCACGCCGAATACCGCCGCGTCAGGGAATATGCGCGTCGCGAGAAAATGGGCGCGTCACCGCCGCCTCCTCCACCAGCGCTACGGCACGGCGAAATCGGCGATCCGTCCCTCCCTCAGCGCGGCGCCCACCGCGTTGATGCCGCCGTAATCCGGGAACACCACCGACTGGCCCGCCACCATTCCCGTTCCGGCCGTGGGCAGCGTCATGGTGCCGATCGCGTTCACGTCCAGGTTGCGCAGGCTGTAGGCGAGGATCGCGGCCTGGACGGGATCGAAGCCCTTGTCCACGGTGAGGCAGCAGGCGGCGTAGTCCACCAGCGAGCGGACGGCGTTGACGTCGTTCAGGGCGCCGCCGGCGGTGAGCCGGGCCAAGATGGCCCGGAGCATGGTGCGCTGGTTCTGGACCCGCTGGAAGTCGCCGTCGGTGAAAGCGTAGCGCTCGCGGCTGAACTCCAGCGCGGCCTGACCGTCCAGGTGGTTGATCCCCTGCGTGAAGGAGTGCTGGGTTTCGATGGTGGACTGGAAAGCGAACGGGACGTTGACGTCGATGCCGCCCAGGCCGTCCGTCAGTGCCTTGAAGCCGTTGAAGTCGAGCATCAGCGTGTGGTCGATGGTGATGCCCAGCAGTTGCTGCACGGTCTGCGTGGTCAGGTCGATGCCGCCGTACTGCAGGGCTGCGTTGATCTTTGAGCCGCCCACGCCGGGGACGTCCACCCACAGGTCACGCATGATCGAGATGACGTAGAGGGTGTGCCGGTCCGCGGGCACATGGACCAGCATGAGGGCGTCCGAGCGCTGGTCGGAGGCTTCGCCGGTCTGCGCAGTGTGGGCGGCCTGATCGCGGGCGTTGTCGCGGCTGTCGCTGCCAATGACCAGGATGTTCATCTCCGTGGCGGGCAGTTCGGGGATAGGTGCAGGCGGTGGCGGTGGGGGCGGGGGAGTTGCGGACGGCGTGGGAGTGGGCGTGGCGCTGGGCGACTGCGTCTGGGTGGCTGCCGGTTGCGCTTCCTTGTCCGCGCGGTTGAGGCTGAAGATTGCCACGCCGGCGGCCGCGAGGACCACCAGCGCCAGCAGGGCGGCAATCCAGCGCCTGCGTCCCAGGGCCGCCATCCAGGCAGGCCGGTGGCCGGATGCGCCGGTGGGCCCGGAACCGGGATCGCCGGCGCCGCCGGGCCCGGATGGATCAGAACCGCCTGGAATGCTCATGACGCCTCCACCTCATTGTGATTGGTGGGATCAGTCTGCGTCGGGCAGCACCCGGTTGGCTACAGGAGTATCCAAACCGTCACCTGCCGGTTTCAGTCCTGGCAGGGGCGTTGAGGCGGGCATGGCGCAGGATGGAGACGATCGCCGGAGCCAGTTGGTCCTCCATGTCCCGATAGACCTCGGGCGCTCGGCGGTAGGGGTCCACGATGTCGTTGTCGGCCGGGTCGGCCGGAAGGGAGAGGTGCCGTACCCCGGCGGCCCGCGCCGGCAAGCCGCGCCATAGGGCGGCGTTGGCAGCCAGCAGGTGGTCGCCGTCGGACGCGTTGGCTTGGGAAGGTACGACGGCGGCGCCCCGGCTCCCCGCCAAGGCCCCCCGCTGTCCGTCGGCAGCTTCGCGGGTCTCCTGGGCGCCTGAGGCCTCGGCGGCGCGCTGGCCCAGGACATCGAGCATGCGTGCGAACTCGCGGATGGTGAACGTGCGTTTGAGCAGGGAGGCGTCCAGCTGGAGGACCTCGCCGCGGTGCCCGGACGTCATGGTCAGCACCAGGTCCACGCCGCGCAGGATCTTTGGCGTGAGCTGCCGCGCAGCGAAGCCGTCCGGGCTGCCGCCGTAGGTCCGCACTATGTCCGCGGAAATGGGCTGCATGGGCTCGCCCACCATGGCGCGGGTGCCGGCGCTGGCCACGTGGAAACCACCCGGCACCACCTGGTCCAGTCCTGCCTGCAGCAGCCGTTCGGCCACCGGCGACCGGCAGATGTTTCCGGTGCAGACGGTCAGGATTCGTACTGGCGCGGAAGTGTCCAAGGAGATGTTCTCTTTTCCCAGCTGGTGGCGGATCCGTTCGGGCCCCTGCCCTTCAACTTAACACGCACCGGCGTGGGGGGGGGGGCCCGGGGGGGGGGGCCCCCCCCCCCCCCCCCCCCCCCCCCCCCCCGGGGGGGGGGGGGGGGGGGGGGCGCCACCAAGGAAAAACCGGGGGTATTACCCCGCACGGGCGAGCCCCAGTC
>NZ_JAUSRE010000012.1 GCF_030811655.1 Pseudarthrobacter enclensis
GCGTCGCGGACGGGTCCGTTGGGGGAGACCTGGGCTCCGGTAGCGGTGGACCAGATGACGGCTCCGTTTTGGAAGTTCTGGTAGCAGCCGCCGTCTTTCAGTCCGCAGGTTACCGGTCCGGTCGGGTAGCCCAGGGTGCCTCCCTCGAAGCCGCTGGCCTGCCAGGCGTCGCGGACGGGTCCGTTGGGGGAGACCTGGGCTCCGGTAGCGGTGGACCAGATGACGGCTCCGTTTTGGAAGTTCTGGTAGCAGCCGCCGTCCTTCAGTCCGCAGATCTGGGACGACGTCGGGTAGCCCAGGGCGCCTCCCTCGAAACCGCTGGCCTGCCAGGCGTCGCGGATGGGTCCGTTGGTGGAGACCTGGGCTCCGGTAGCGGTGGACCAGATGATGGCTCCGTTTTGGAAGTTCTGGTAGCAGCCGCCGTTCTTCAGCCCGCAGGTTTGATCTGAGGTGGGGTAGCCAAGGACGCCTCCCTCGAAACCGGAGGCTTTCCAGGCGTCACGGATAGACCCGTTTGGAGAGGCATGGGCGCCAGTGGCGGAAGACCATACGATCGCTCCACTGTCGAAATTCTGGTAGCAGCCACCGTCACGTAGACCACAAATTATTGAAGTTGTAGGCGATCCCAGACCCGGAGTCTGCATCTGGACGCTGCTTATGGCCTGGTTGGCGGCCGCCGGCACCCCGGCTGCGGCGAAGGCCTGGAGCCCGGCATAATCCCCGTTCCAGACGTTCGAGTCGCCAGCGAAAGGCCCGGTGCTGCTGTACTGCCAGATGCTGTAGGTGCCCCAGCTCGCTGGTACCGCGCCGGCGTCGTTGCTCGGGGACCCTGGGTACGCTGCTACCCAAAGCGGGTAGTCGCTGAAGGCTGTCTGGTTGCCCAGGCACTGGTTCCACCAGCTGGTGTTGGTGTAGATGGCCGGGAGCCGCCCAGTCAGTGACAGCATTGTGTTGCCGAAGTCCTGCACCCAGGAAGACAATTGGTCTGCCGACATGTTGTAGCAGGTGTTGCCGAAGTAGAAACCGTTGATGGTCCGGCCCTCGTAGGGGTTGAATTCGAAGTCAAGAACCGGGGGCATCGTGTAGCCGTCCGCAGTCCAGCCGCCGCCATTCTGCACGAAGTAGCGGGCCTGGTCTGCTCCGGAGGACCAGTTCGGGATGGCAAAGTGGTAGGCGCCGCGGATCATGCCCACGTTTCGCGAACCTTGGTACTGGGAGCTGAACTGGTCATTGGTGAAGTAGTTGCCTTCTGATGCCTTCACATACGCGAATCTGGCGCCCATGTTCCATTGCTGCTGCCAGTCGACATTGGTCTGGTAGGCGCTGACGTCAAGTCCCTGCACACCGAACGTCGGCATCCAGGTTCCCTGCGTCGTCAGTGACTCCGCGCTAAGGCGTTTCACGCCCGTAGTATTCGCGGAAGCCGTCACCCGGGCTGAGCGCTGACCCATCTCGGCACCCTTGCCGACGGCCTCGGCCATGGTCTGGGACGCTGACGGGGACGGAGATGGCGCCGCGCTTGGCTTAGGGGTGGTCGTTGCCGTTGCCGTCGCCGTTGCCTGGGCAGTCGTCGGTGGCGGCGTAGCCGCGGGCTGCGACGTCGGCGCAGTAGCCGAAGGTGACGGCGACGGGCTGGAATCGGTGGCGAAGGCGACCCCGCTCAGACCCGGGCCTGCCAACAAGGAGCCCACGAGGGCGAGGAGCCCGAAGAATTTCAGGGCTGGGCGACGGGACTGAGACAGGTTCCGCTTCATATTTGCTCCGGAGACATTGCGGCGCTCCCCCAAGCGCCCCTTTGGATACTGCTCAGGTGTTTCCCCCAGGAAGCCACCTGATAGTGCTATTTCGATAAACAACGCGCTCACCTTAGCACCGGTGTTACTGGGGGAACTAGTGGTTCTGGTGTTACTTATGTGAATCTTGCGGGGCTCCCTGCTGAATCCTCACACCAACTGGTGGGAATCTTGAGGTTGTTCGTTTATCCACAAACGGGCTGGATGACTTGTTGTGGCGATGC
Organism: Pseudarthrobacter enclensis; assembly: GCF_030811655.1. GTDB lineage: Bacteria > Actinomycetota > Actinomycetes > Actinomycetales > Micrococcaceae > Arthrobacter > Arthrobacter enclensis_A. The sequence continues at coordinate 2,018 of NZ_JAUSRE010000012.1, forward strand.
CCCTCTCCCTAGGCTGTAACCCAGTCGCACTGCCTCCATCGGGGGCGGCCGTTGTATGGGGGAACATATGGATGCGCTGGAAATTGTCGAGGACGAAGTCCGCGAACTTATCCGCCGGCGAGGGCTGGACCCGCTCACGCAGGCCGGCGAGGTTCGACGCCTGGTCGAAGCCGTGGTCTCCGACTATGACGAACGCACGCTGGTGGGTCCGCTGCCGCCCCTTGGTCCTCTTGACGCCGCGCGCCGATTCCTCTTTGACGCCGTCGCAGGTTTCGGCGTGCTCCAACCTCTGCTTGATGATCCATCCGTCGAAGAAATTTGGCTGAATGCCCCCAACGAAATCTTCGTGGCACGTAATGGCGAGTCAGAACTGACGTCTTTGACTCTCTCCGAACAGCAGGTGCGTGATCTCGTGGAGCGCATGCTTAAGAGCTCGGGAAGACGGCTCGACATGTCGTCGCCCTTTGTAGACGCTGCGCTTCCCGACGGGTCCAGGCTCCACGTCGTCATTCCGGACGTTACGCGCCGCCACTGGGCAGTGAATATCAGGAAATTCGTTGTCAGGGCGAGCCGTCTGGAGCATCTCGTAGAACTCGGCACCCTCACCGCACACGCTGCTCGTTTCCTCGGCGCGGCCGTAGCAAGCGGCCTCAACATACTCGTCTCAGGCGCAACCCAGGCAGGCAAGACGACCATGCTGAACTGCCTGGCGGCCGATATTGGAAGCAGGGAACGTGTCATTACGGTCGAGGAAATCTTTGAGTTGCAGTTTCCGCTCCGCGACGTTGTAGGACTTCAGTGTCGTCAACCAAACCTTGAAGGTGAGGGGGAAATCCCACTTCGCCGGCTGGTCAAGGAGGCATTGCGAATGCGTCCGGACCGCCTGGTAGTTGGGGAGGTACGGGAAGCCGAAAGCCTGGACATGCTCATTGCGCTCAACAGCGGCCTTCCCGGAATGTGCACCGTCCACGCCAATTCGGCGTACGACGCCGTGACTAAAATCTGCACACTTCCGCTTTTGGCCGGGGACAACATCTCAAGTGCGTTCGTGGTCCCGACTGTTGCGTCGTGCATAGATCTCGTGGTGCATTGCAGCAGGCATGGTGACGGCCGGCGCCTAGTAACCCAAATCCTGTCGCTGGGTCGCCGCGTGGAAAACGGCGTGATCGAGTCATCGCTGGTCTTTGCCCTGGAGGACGGTGTTCTGCAGGCCCGGGCGAACGCGATGCCCGCTGCCGAGAAATTTTCGCAGGCAGGGTACGACGTTTCGGCACTGCTGGATCCGCGATGATCACCGCGCTGGCCGGAACAGTGGGGGGCGTTGGCTTCTTCCTCATCTGGTGGTCCTGCTGGGAGACCCCTGCCCGCGGAGACCGGGAACGTAAGCCTGGTCGCCTGGCTGACCTGCTCGCTGCCGCGGGCGTGGACAAGGTATCGCCCCGGGGTTTGGCCGGTACGTGCCTGGGGCTTGGTATTTTCGTGGCACTCGTCTTCTACGCCCTCAGCCGGTCTTGGCCGATAGCCGGTTGCTTCAGCCTTTTTGGAGCCTGGCTGCCGATCACAATTCTCCGCTGGCGGGCCAAAAAGAGGATGGCCATGCTGCGCCAACTCTGGCCTGATGTTGTGGACCATCTCCGGTCGGCGATCCGTGCAGGGCTTCCAATGCCGGAGGCCCTTATCCAGCTCGGAGATAAAGGACCTGAGGAACTGCGGCCGGTGTTCCGCGAGTTTGGTGCCGACTACCGTGCGGGAGGCCAGTTTGACGGTTCTCTCAACGAGCTGAAGCAGCGGCTCGCTGATCCGGTTGCCGACCGTATCATCGAGGCGCTCCGGCTGACGCGGGAAGTTGGGGGCTCGGACCTCGGGAAGCTTCTTGGTACTCTGGCCGAATTCCTGCGCGAGAACGCCCGGACACGCAGTGAGCTTGAAGCCCGGCAGTCCTGGACAATCAACGCAGCCAGGCTTGCCGTCGCTGCGCCCTGGATCGTCATGCTTCTTCTTGCAACCAGGCCGGAAGCAATCCAGGCCTACAACACGCCTGTGGGGGCTGTGGTTCTGCTGGGCGGTTTGGTGGTCTCGCTGATCTGCTACACGGTCATGCTGAAGATCGGGGCCCTACCGCAGGATGAAAGGGTCCTCCGATGATGGTCATGTCCCCAGGAGCTGTAATCTGCGGTGTAGGTCTTGGACTCGGTTTATGGCTTGTCATCTTCCGTTCACCGCCGATGCGCCCCATGACGCTTTCAGAGCGGATTGAGCCCCAGCTGAAATCACAGAACCTGGAATCGCGGCTCCTGCGCACCAGTGAGCAGAACCTGACACCCTTCGGCCCCCTCGAGCGCATCCTTCGTCCCGTCTTCCAGGAGTGGCGGTCGGCCCTGGGCAAGTTCAACCCTTCTCCTGGCGCAACGGGCCGGAGGCTGGCACAGGCGGGCTTCAATAAATCGCCCATCGACTTTCGCGCAGAGCAATTGCTTTGGGCAGCGGGCGGATTCATCCTCTCGCTGATCTTTATCCTTCTTGGAGCAGCAGCGGGCAGGGTCAGCCCGATCATTTCGGCCGTGATAGTCATCGGCAGCGCTGCAGGAGGGTTTGTACTCCGGGACTACTGGCTGGGTGTCCAGGTGCGTCGGCGCGAAACCAGGATGATGGCAGAGTTTCCCAGCCTTGCCGAGTTGATGGCACTCGCTGTGGGTGCAGGGGAGAGCGCTGCAGGGGCTTTGGACCGCGTCTGCAGGAGCGCGAACGGCGAACTGTCCCGGGAATTCTCGAGAATCCTCACAGAGACAAGGGCCGGCAAACCCTTGGTCCTGGCACTGCAGGAATTTTCCGCGCGCACCGACCTTGCGCCGTTGGTCCGGTTCATGGACGGAATCATTGTCGCGGTCGAGCGAGGGACACCACTGGCCGACGTACTCCGTGCACAGGCGCAGGACGTCCGCGATACGGCCAAGCGCGACCTGATGGAGGCCGCAGGAAAGAAGGAAATCGCCATGATGGTGCCCCTGGTTTTCGGAGTGCTTCCCCTGACCGTCGTGTTTGCGGTCTTCCCGGGCCTCGCCGCAATCAACCTGGGGTTCTGATGGAAGCAAGAACCGAAATTTCGACTCGACGACTTCAAATCCCCTTCAAGGAACAGGAATAGGACGCAAGATGAAAAACATGGGAACCCGCTGTGCGATGCTGCTTCTTGGCCTTGGGATGCTGTTGCAGGTAGGGATGACCCGGTCGGTTCGGCCTTCGCGTATGCAAGGCGGCATCACACAGAGCCGCGGGAGGCGGAATGCCGGCCAATCCACGTGGCCGGCCCCGAATGACGACCGGGAGCGGGGCGACGTGCCGGGCTGGGTGATGATAACCCTGATGTCAGCGGTGCTGGTGGCAGCACTGCTGGCTCTCGCCGGCCCCGCCCTGGAGGCCATGTTCAACCAGGCCATGGACAAAGTGGGGAACTGACCCGTGAGCTCCGCTCAGGGGTCGAAGGTGCATCCGCGCCTGCACCTCGGCGTGGCGCCGGAGTTGTCCCGGCCGGGGGAGCGGGGGGCAGCGGTCGTGGACTTCGTTCTGGTTGGCGGACTGCTGACGATGTTCTTCCTTGCCATCATGCAGCTGACCCTCGTCTTGCACGTCCGGAACACCCTCATCGATGCTGCGGCATCGGGTGCCCGGTACGGAACACTTGCTGACAGGAACGCCTCCGATGCTGAAGAACGAACCCGAAGCCTCATAAGCGTGGCCCTCAACCCGGGCTTCGCGGAACGGGTCAGTACCCGGGAGGTGAACGTCCACGGCATGCGCACCCTGGAAGTTACAGTGCGCTCTCCCATGCCCGTCATCGGTCTGATCGGGCCGCGGGACATGTTGGAGGTGAAGGGGCATGCGGCTGTCCAGCCCTGATTCGCGCGGCTTCAACCCGCTGCCCGGTTCCACGCTTTACGTTCGCTTCAAGATCCGCCTCTCCGGCGCGCTGTGCCGCGAAACGGAGACGGACTTCGACCCGGATACGGGGACGAACCAGGGGCCGGCGCGACGTGCCGTGCGCGGGGACATCCACCGCGGGCAGCAGACGGCGCAGCAGGGCTCCGGGCTTGAAGAGGGGAGTGCCATTGTGGAGTTTACGTTCCTGGCACTTCTGCTCATGGTCCCGCTGGTGTACTTCGTCATCACGGTCAGCCAGATCCAAGGTGGCTCCTTCGCGGTGGTGGGCGCTGCAGACCAGGCGGCCAAGGTCTACATTGTCCAACCCGATGCCGCCACCGCCCAAGCTGCTGCAGAGCGGGCCGTGGCCCTGGCCCTTTCCGATTTCGGGCACCAACCGAACCGGGCCAGCGTGACCACGTCCTGCAATCCAGCCGACTGCCAGGCGGCGGGCAGCACGGTAACGGTGAACGTCAGCCTCCGCGTCGCGCTGCCGTTCATGCCATTTGCTGAAGGATTGTCTGCCACAGAGGTCACCGCTTCTTCCACGCAACTGGTGGGCCGTTACCGGTGAGGCGCGACGAACGGGACGAAAGCGGCCAGTTGATGGTGATGATCCTGGGTTACGTGGTTTTGGCGCTGTTGGTCGCCACGGTCGTTGTAGGCATTTCCGCCGTATATCTGGAGCACAAACGGCTGCTGTCCCTGGCGGACGGAGCTTCCCTTGCCGCGGCAGACAGCTACACCCTGGGCGAAGTCGCAACACAGGGCGGAAGCCCTTCAGCCGTGCTTAACCCCGCGCGGATCCGGAATGTGGCTGCCGATTTCGTTGCCCGAAGTCCTGCATCCCAGCGTTTTTCGGACCTTGCCGTCACGGGAGCGACGGGGACGCCGGACGGCTCCACCGCCGTCGTGGTCCTCAGCGCGGCCGTGCATCCGCCGGTGGTCAACTTCCTCATTCCAGACGGCATCCGGATCGAGGCGACGTCAATAGCCCGCTCCCGGTTGACGCGATAGCCGCACCGGGGCAGTATGCGCCGATAGCGTAGGCTTAAACGACCATGGCCAATATTGATTTTTCCGCTGAAATCCGCGCGCTCCGCGCCACCTACGAGTCCATCGAACGCGTGACCGACATCGAAGCGCTCAAGGAGGACATCGCCGAACTCAGCGAACGGGCAGGGGAGCCGGATCTTTGGGACGATCCTGCCGCGGCCCAGAAAATCACTTCCCGGCTGTCCCATCGCCAGTCGGAGCTTGAGCGCCTCACCAACCTCCAGTCCCGGATTGACGACCTCGAAGTGCTGGTGGAACTCGGCCAGGACGAGGACGACGCCGACTCGATGGGGGAGGCCGCGGCCGAACTCGAATCCATCAAGAAGGCCCTCAAGGACCTGGAAGTGGTCACCCTGCTGTCAGGGGAATATGACGAGCGCGAAGCCGTGGTCTCCATCCGTGCGGGAGCCGGCGGAGTCGATGCAGCAGATTTCGCCGAAATGCTGATGCGCATGTACCTCCGTTGGGCCGAGCGTCACGGTTACCCCACGACGGTTATGGACACCTCGTACGCGGAGGAGGCCGGCCTGAAATCGGCCACGTTCGAGGTCAAGGCGCCGTACGCCTACGGCACCCTCAGCGTTGAAGCAGGAACCCACCGACTGGTCCGGATCAGCCCGTTCGACAACCAGGGCCGGCGCCAGACGTCGTTCGCAGCAGTGGAAGTCATCCCGCTGATCGAACAGACTGACTCCATCGACATCCCGGACAACGAAATCAGGGTCGATGTATTCCGTTCGTCGGGCCCCGGCGGTCAGTCGGTTAACACCACCGACTCCGCGGTGCGCCTCACCCACATTCCTACCGGCACCGTCGTGTCGATGCAGAACGAGAAGTCACAGCTCCAAAACCGGGCCGCGGCTATGCGCGTGCTGCAATCCCGGCTCCTCCTGCTCAAGAAAGAACAGGAAGACGCGGAGAAGAAGGCCCTGGCCGGGGACGTCAAAGCCTCCTGGGGCGACCAGATGCGTTCCTACGTCCTCAACCCGTACCAGATGGTGAAGGACCTGCGCACGGAACACGAAGTGGGCAACACGTCGGCAGTGTTCGACGGCGAGATCGACGACTTCATCGACGCCGGCATCCGCTGGCGTACTGATAACCGCAACGCCGAAAAGTAGCAGGCCGGCCCGCAGGTCGCCATCGGATCCGGCGACACGCCCCGGAAAGCCCGGCCAACCCCGGGCTGTCCTGCGTATAGTCGAGGGGCCGGGGCCCTACCTTCCCCCAACGAAAACCCGTGCACCGGCTGCAGAACTGGGCTGCGTCAGAAGGATCAGTCCTGCCCTGCAGGGTACTTAGGGCCATGATCCGATTCGAAAATGTCACCAAGGTATACGACCAGAAAGCCCGTCCGGCACTGGACTCCGTCAACCTTGAGATTGACCGCGGCGAATTCGCCTTCCTTGTCGGCGCGTCCGGCTCCGGAAAGTCAACCTTCCTGCGACTGGTGCTGAAGGAAGACCGTGCCACCTCGGGGGCGGTCTACGTCGCAGGCCAGAACGTCGCCAAAATCTCCAGTTGGCGGGTCCCGCGCCTCCGCCGCGGCATCGGCGTCGTCTTCCAGGACTTCCGCCTCCTGCCCCAAAAGAATGTGTTCGCCAACGTCGCGTTTGCCATGCAGGTCATCGGCAAGAGCCGCAGCGTCATCCGCGACACCGTCCCCGAGGTGCTCAAGACGGTAGGCCTCGAGGGCAAGGAACACCGCATGCCGCACGAACTCTCCGGCGGCGAGCAGCAGCGCGTGGCCATCGCCCGCGCGGTGGTCAACCGCCCGGGAATCCTCCTCGCGGACGAGCCCACCGGAAACCTGGACCCCACTACGTCTATGGGAATCATGGGCGTGCTGGACAAGATCAACCAAAACGGAACCACCGTGGTGATGGCCACGCACGATGACGACATCGTCAACGAGATGCGCAAACGGGTGGTCGAACTAAAGAACGGAGTGGTGATCCGCGACGAAGCCAAGGCTCTCTACACGTCGATGATTCCCGTCGTCGGACAATCGCGGCGCCTCAAGGATGCCAGTGGCCGGGAAGCGCCCGACGCCGGCCTGCCGGGCAACCGTGCCGAAGGCGAGGCCCAGCAGTGAGGCTCGCATTCATTCTTTCCGAGATCGGCAGCGGCCTGCGCCGCAACCTCTCCATGGTGGTCTCAGTCATCCTGGTGACCTTCGTGTCCCTGACGTTCGTGGGCGCGGCCGGCATGCTGCAAATGCAGATCAACCAAATGAAGGGCTACTGGTACGACAAGGTCCAGGTGGCCATCTTCCTCTGCAGCGACGGCTCGACGGCGCCGGGGTGCGCTTCAGGGCCCGTCACTCCGGAGCAGCAAAAGGGCCTGAACGCGCTCCTGGAATCCCCGGCCGTGGCGCAGTACATCAACGACTTCCAGTTCGAGTCCAAGGATGAGGCCTACAAGCACTTCAAGGACCAGTTCTCCAACTCACCCATCGTCGATTCGGTAACGCCGGACCAGCTGCCTGCATCCTTCCGGATCAACATGAAGGACCCGGAAAAGTACCAGATCATCAGCGAGACTTTCTCCTCCCAGCCGGGGGTGGAAACCGTGATTGACCAGCGCCAGCTGCTCGAACGCCTCTTCTCCGTAATGAACGGCGCGTCGCTGGTGGCAGTAGGCATCGCCGGCGTCATGATCGTCTGCGCCATTCTTCTGATTGCCACCACCATCCGCCTTTCCGCATTCAGCAGGCGCAGGGAAACCGGCATCATGCGTCTTGTCGGCGCCTCCAAGACCGTGATCCAGTTACCATTCATCCTGGAGGGCGTCATTGCGGCAGTGATTGGAGCTGCCCTGGCTTCGGGCACCCTGTGGGCAGTTGCGCAGTTCTTCCTGGGCGACTACATGTCCCGCCAGTATCCGGACACGGCCTTCATCTCATCCGGGCAGACGCTCATCCTCGCCCCGGCACTGCTGGTCCTTGGCGGATCCTTGGCAGGAATTTCGTCTCTCTTGACCTTACGCAGATATTTGCGCGTTTAGGCTGTGCACACCGACCAAGGAATGCCCATGAACGTAACCGATCAGAACCCGCCCCTTCCCCGGCGCAGCAACCGGCTGGCCGCTGCCCGCCGGTTGGGGATCGTCAGCGGCGTGCTCACCGTCCTCCTTTCCGCCGGCATGGCCATCGCCACCCCGGTCGCGTTCGCCGACGACCTGGATGACAAGCAGAAGGCGCTCGAGACCGAAGCCGCCCGCGTTCAGGCCTCGCTTGAGTTCGTCGATTCCAGGATTGCGAAGGCTGCCGGTGACCTGGTGATCTACCAGGGCCAGCTGCCGGGTGCGCAGCAGGACCTCCTTGACGCGCAGGGCCGCGTGGCCAGCGCGGTGAAGGAATCGGAAGCTCTTGCGGCACGCGTCGACATGGCGCAACAGAACAAGGCGAAGATCACCCAGCAGCTGGAAGCGGACAAGCAGAAGATCGCCGACACCAAGAAGCTGATTGGGCAGATAGCCACCCAGGCCTACAAGTCCGGCGGAGTCCCTTCCAACTTGTCGCTCTTCTTCGGCTCGAACGGCGGCGGCAGCCTTACCGACACCATGGACCTGGCAGACCAGGCAATGCGCAGCCAAAACGCGGCCATGGACAAGCTCAACCAGCAGAACGCCACCAACGTCAATTCCGAGGCGCGCCTCCAGGCAGTGGAAGCGGAAATCAAGGACCTCAAAGCCAAGGCTGACGCGGCCCTGGAACGGGAAAAGGCTGCCCGGGACGAAGCTGCGGCCAAAAAAGCCCAGGTTGACCAGCTGATCGCGGACACCACACGCCTTGACGCCGAACTGCAGGCAGCCAAGCCCGGCATCCAGGCGCAGCTTGCGGGCGTTCAGGCGAACCAGAACCAGGTGGCCAACGAAATCGCCGAACGCGACCGGAAAGCCCGCGAGGCCTGGGAAGCCGAACAGCGCAGGCAGGCAGAGGCTGCGGCAGCAGCTGCTGCTGCGGCAGCCGCGGCAGCCAACCGCCCGGCCCCGCCTGTCCAGCCGTACGTACCGCCTGCCGCGGGATCGCCGTCGGCCTTTGGCCTGCGCCACCCCTTCGACGGCAGCATCCCCATCACCTCCGGATTTGGCTACCGCCTCACTCCGCCGGGGACCATCGACTTCTACGGCACCGGCGGGTACATGCACACCGGCATCGATTTCGGCGCCGCCTGCGGCACCCCTGTCTACGCAGCTGCTGCCGGGGAAGTCTTCAGCTCCGGCTGGAACTCCGCCGACGGCGGCGGATGGCGCGTGAAGATCGACCATGGGGTGGTGCAGGGCAATACCCTGACCACCATCTACTACCACAACTCGAGCATCGTGGTTTCGAACGGCCAGCACGTCTCGCAGGGACAGCTGATCGCCTACTCGGGCAGCACCGGCAACTCCACCGGATGCCATGCCCACTTCGAGACATGGCTCAACGGCAAGGCCGTGGACCCCATGGGGCTGCTCTAGGGGGAACGCTGCTGCCGTAGACTGGTATAGCTCCGCGCCGCCGGGCGCGGAGAGTCCAACCTGACCCTGAGGAGTTGCCCCGTGCCTAAAGAAAGTGGCCGTAAGGTGGTGGCCACCAACCGCAAGGCCCGGCACGACTACCATGTGCTGGACACGTACGAGGCCGGCATCGCGCTGATGGGCACCGAGGTGAAGTCGCTGCGCGAGGGCCACGCTTCGATGGTGGACGGATTCTGCACGTTCTACAACGACGAACTGTGGATGGAAGCAATCCACATTCCGGAGTACAACCAGGGCAGCTGGACCAACCACGCCGCGCGCCGCCGCCGTAAGCTGCTGCTGCACCGCGAGGAACTCATTAAGATTTCCCGCAAGGTCCAGGAACCCGGTTACACCATCGTGCCGCTCCAGCTCTACTTTGTGGACGGTCGGGCCAAGGTGGAAATCGCCGTTGCCCGCGGCAAGCGCGAGTATGACAAGCGGCAGACTCTGCGGGAACAGCAGGACAACCGTGAGGCCCAGCGCGAGATGCGCGAGCGCAACCGCCGCCGCTAGGAATTATTTCGGAAGGGAGTGCGTTAGTATTGATAGTCCGGGAGGCTTGCCAGCCGGTTTGGTAACAAAATACGGGGATGATCGGTTTCGACGGTGTTAGTCGCGACAGGTGAAGCGGGCCGAGGATGCAGAATTATCTCGTAAACGCTTTCTGCAAACCAATAAGTGCCGAATCTAAGCGCACTGACTTCGCTCTTGCTGCCTAAGCAGTAAGACAGTCCGTCAGCCCGGGGTTGCTATCGCCCCGGATCCTGGCGTCATTTAGGTAGCCACTGCTGTTTGCTCCCGTCATCGGAGTAAACGGGACTTTTAGATGACTGGGCCCGGATCAGCCAGCTGTTTGCGGCATGGCTGGGGCCGAGAAAATCCGACGCAAACTGCGCCCGGAGAAGCCCTGACAACACGACATCGGACGGGGGTTCAATTCCCCCCATCTCCACCCTCGGACAAGGCCGGGGCATCCAAGCGGATGCCCCGGCCTTGCTCATGACACCCCGGTCCCGGACCGGGGTGTTTTTGTTTGCCGTCCCCAACAAAAGGCCGGGCCAAAATACTCTAGTGGGCCGCCCGGCAGCCAGGTACCGTCCACTCTATGCACAACGACCCGCCGCAAGCGCCCACCGAAGTCCTGGCTGCCGGCGCGTGCTGGGACTTGCTGCGCGGAGTGTCCGTGGGGCACCTCGCCGTCCTCGTGGACGGGTATCCGGAAGTCTTCCCGGTCAACTACAAGGTGGACCACGACACCGTCCTGTTCCGTACCGGAGAAGGTACCAAACTGCGCGCAGCCGGGGGACCACTCGCCGTCGCGCTTGAAGCCGATGGCCATGACGACGCCCAGGCATGGAGCGTCCTGGTGAAGGGCAAGGCCGTCATCCTGGAACCATCGGAAGAACTCCTGACCGGGGCCGGCCTCACGCTGTTCCCCTGGCAGTCCGGCGAGAAGAACCACTTTGTCCGGATCGTCCCAACGTCGGTATCAGGCAGACGCTTCACCATCACTTCCCCGCTGACCTGGTGGAACCACGTGGAGCACGGCGCTGCCGGCTAGACGCAGGTGACAGTGGCGCGGGAAAGGGGACGCGGCGGCCGGGCCCAACGGCCCTGTCCCGAATCACGGCTTGCTGGTACCACTGACCTATGATTGCGTCGCCAACCGCCGCCGCCGCCAAGCCACCGTTCGACGCCGTCATTTTCGACCTGGACGGGGTGGTGACCAACACGGCCCTGGTCCACCAGGCTGCGTGGAAAGACGCCTTCGAGCGGATCCTGAATGACCCGAGGGTTCCGGCTGGGGCCAACCGTGCGCCACTCAGCAGGGCTGACTACCTCTCCTTCATTGATGGCATGCCGCGGGAGGAAGGTGTGGTGCGCTTCCTCGCCGCCAGGGGAGTGGAGGTTGACAAGGGCAAGGAGACCGACGAGCCCGGTACCTGGACTGGTTTCGGGTTGGGCGCCTGGAAAAACGAGTTGTTCCTGCAACACCTGCGGAATGACGGCGTGGAAAGCTACCCCGGGACACTCAAGCTGCTGCAGAGGCTTGTTGCTGCGGGGGTGCCCACCGCCGTGGTCACCTCGAGCCGGAACGCGGCGTTGGTCCTGCAGGCGGCGGGCATCCACGATCTGTTCACGGCAGTGATGGATGGTACGACGGCGGCTGGGCTGGGTCTGCGCGGCAAGCCCGCGCCTGACGTCTTTCTTGCGGCGGCATCGCGGCTGGGGGTGGCTCCGTCACATGCCGTGGTGGTGGAGGATTCCGCGGCAGGCGTTGAGGCAGGACGGCGGGGCGGGTTCGGCATGGTCGTTGGAATTGACCGCACTGGCAACCGCCGGCAGCTCGAAGCCGCGGGCGCCGACAGTGTCCTGAACGACGTGGGCGAGCTGGATCTGGGACAGGTTATCGGCAACGCCTGGCACCTCGTCTACGAGGGTTTCGACGCAGTACACGAGGGGCACCGGGAAGCCTTGACCACCTTGGGCAACGGCTACATGGGGGTGAGGGGAGCGGCCCCCGAGGGCGGCCCGTTCAGCTACGCCGGCATGTACCTCGCTGGCGTCTACAACCGTGTCAGGGCGGAGGCTGCGGGTGAAGTGCTGTTGGAGGAGCACATGGTCAACGCCCCCGATTGCCTTCCACTTGATCTGAGGGTGGCGGGCCAGCGGTGGTGGTCGGAAGGTGGGCTGACCGTCGTCCGGGAGCGCAGGGTGCTGGATCTCAGGAGGGCGGTGCTGGAGCGCAGGCTCTTGTTGGAGGGCGGGGATGGCCGGCGCTTGGAAGTGGCGCAGATGCGCTTCGCGTCCATGGCCGAACCCCACCTGCTGGTCCTTGACACGGTTGTTACAGCACTTGGATGGAGTGGTGCCGTGGAGCTCCGCAGCGGGATTGATGCCGGGGTGCGCAACGCGAACCTGCCTGAACGTTCCCACGGCTCCGATGTCCACCTGAGCGACAGGACAACGTCGCATTGTTCGGTCCCGGGGCGGCCCCGGGACGCGATCTCCATCGTCGAGGTGGAAACCACCCAAAGCCTCATCCGCGTCGCCGCAGCTTATCGGACATATGTGTCCCAGGATGCAGCAAAATTCGAGGACGGCAGGAAAGGGTCCTTCCACTTCCGCACCGTGATGCTTTCCCTTGAGGCGGGCACGGCTGTACGGGTCACCAAGACGGTGGCAGTGGTGACCTCCCGCGACCGTGCCATCTCCTCTCCGGAGACTGGTGCCCGTGCGGTGCTGGAACGTACGGGCACGGACTTCGAAGCCATGCTGGCGGCGCACGAGGAGGCATGGCGACGTGAACTCCGGCCGTTCATGGTGGAGATCGACGCCCCGGTACAGGTTCGCCTGGTCCTCAACCTGCACATCTTTCATCTCCTGCAAACGCTGACACACCACACCGCTGAACTGGATGCCGGCGTTACCGCCCGCGGCCTGCACGGCGAGGGCTACCGCGGCCACGTCTTTTGGGACGAACTGTTCGTCCTGCCAGTACTAACGTCAAGGACGCCTGACATTGCCCGGTCCGTGATCGATTACAGATGGCGGAGGCTTCCGGCCGCCCGGGATGCTGCAAAGGCGCAGGGGATGGCGGGGGCAAAGTTCCCGTGGCAAAGTGGCAGCGACGGGACCGAGGAAACGCCGAAATGGCTGTACAACGAGAGATCCGGCAGGTGGGTCAGGGATCATTCGCACCTGCAGGTCCACTCCGGCCTGGCAGTAGCCTTCAACGCCTGGCAATACTTCCAGGCCACCGGGAACAAGATCTGGCTCCTTCAAAAAGGGGCCGAGCTGGTGATCGAGGTTGCCCGTTTCTTCCGCTCCCTGGCGGACTACGACCAACAGGACGGCCGGTACCATGTGCGTGGCGTGGTGGGGCCGGACGAGTACCATACCGGGTATCCCGGGCGCGACGCCCCAGGGCTGGACGACAACGCCTACACCAACGTCATGACGGCGTGGGTTTGCTCCCAGGCAGCGGGAATCGTGTCCTTCCTGCACGGCAGCGAACGCACAGGGCTTAAGGAACGACTTGGTATCACAGACGAGGAAACAGCCGGGTGGGTGCACATGGGGGCCGCCATGTACGTCCCCTTTCACAGCGACGGCATCATAAGCCAGTTCGAGGGCTACGGCGAACTAAAGGAGCTGGACTGGGAGCATTACCGGGACAAATACGGCGACATCGAACGACTGGACCTGATCCTTGAAGCCGAAGACGACGCAACCAACTGCTACAAGTTGGCCAAGCAGGCGGATGTCCTGATGCTGCCGTACCTCCTGGGGCACGAAGGGCTGATAACCATTCTTCAGCGGCTGCATTACGGCTTTACGCAGGAACAGCTCAACCGGACCATCGAGTACTATCTGGCCAGGACGGCCCACGGGTCAACGCTGAGCCGGGTTGCGCACGCGTCGGTCCTGGCGGCCCTTGACGCGGACCGGGCGTGGGACAGTTTTCGGGAAGCGCTCGACGCCGACCTTGACGATACCCAGCACGGCACCACTCGCTCGGGTATCCACCTGGGGGCGATGGGAGGAACCATTGACGTCGTGCAGCGCAGCTTTGCGGGCCTTCGCTTCAGCGGTGACACCATCCTGTTCGCCCCCAACCTGCCCACAGGGCTCCGTGCCGTTGCCTTCGAGGTCCTGTACCGCGGACACCTGCTGAGGGTCCATCTCAAGGGCCGGCACATGAGCATCGCCTCTGGCCCCGGTGACGCCGGTCCTATCAAGGTGCGGGTGCATGGACGCGACGTGGTTCTGCCACCCGGCCAGACCAGGCATTTCCCGCTGCCTGCGCAGGTGCCAGGGGTGCCGGCGCCGTGAAGCGGCTGGGAATCCTCACCAGCGGCGGCGACTGTCCGGGACTAAATGCAGTGATCCGGGGAGCCGTGCTGGGCGGGGACGTTAAGCACGGATACGAATTCCTCGGTTTCCTGGACGGGTGGCGGGGTGTCCTGGAACAGGATGTTGTTCCGCTGCCCCGGACAAGTGTCAGGGGGATTTCCCGGCTCGGCGGAACCATCCTGGGTACTTCCCGGACCAACCCGCTGGTCGGGAAAGGAATCGACGGTGTACGCGCCTGCTTTCAGCGCAACAGGCTGGAGGGCCTGATTGCCATTGGAGGGGAAGGGACGTTGGCCGCCGCCCGGGAACTGTGCAGACAAGGCATCAATGTGGTGGGGGTGCCCAAGACCATCGACAATGACCTCGGCGCGACGGACTACACGTTTGGCTTTGACTCTGCAGTGCAAACTGCCACGGAAGCAATAGACCGCCTGCGGACCACAGGCGAATCGCATCACCGGTGCATGGTCGCCGAAGTGATGGGCCGTAACGCAGGTTGGATAGCACTGCATTCGGGGATGGCCTCCGGCGCCCATGCCATCCTGATACCTGAGCATCCTGTGTCCCTGGACCAAATCTGCTCATGGGTTCTTTCCGCCCGTGACCGCGGCAGGGCGCCCCTTGTAGTGGTAGCCGAAGCCTTCGCACCAGAGGGTCACCCGGCGCCCTACGCACCACGTGGCCTTGATACCTTTGGCCGGCCGAGGCTGGGTGGCATTGGGCTGCTGCTTGAAGGAGAACTTCAATTGAGGTCCGGCATCGAAACCCGGGCGACCGTGCTGGGCCACATTCAGCGGGGCGGGGAACCCACGGCCTTTGACCGTGTGCTGGCCACCAGGCTGGGGCTTGCCGCCGTCGCATCCGCAGCTGCAGGCAGATGGGGCACCATGGTGGCACTGCGTGGCACGGACATCGTCAACGCCAACCTCGAGGAAGCGCTGGGAGAACTGAAGGTGGTCCCCGAGGCGCGCTACCAGGAGGCCGCCGTCCTGTTTGGGTAAGGCCGGTCGAGTCAGCTTGGCGCCTGCTCCGGCCGGACCCGGAGTACGGCCGAGCCCGTCACCCTGTCCGCAGCCAGGTCTTCCAGCGCCCTGTCCGCGGCATCGAACGGGTAGGTGATGGTGGTGAGGGCCAGGGAGAGCCTGGCGGCCAACGCCAGGAACTCTTCCCCATCAGCCCGGGTATTGGCCGTCACGCTCATTACCTGGCGTTCGAAAAAGAGCTCCCTGCCGTAGTCCAGGGCAGGAATCGCAGTCAGGTGGATCCCGGCGATGGCCAGGGTTCCACCCCGGTCCAGGGCGCGCAGTGCGACGGGAACAAGGTCACCCGCCGGGGCAAAGAGGATGGCGGAGTCGAGCGGTACCGGCGGGTTGTCCCCGGCGCCCCCCGCGTACTCCGCTCCCAGCTCCAGCGCGAGCTTCCGCGCACTTTCGGAGCGGGTCATGACGAACACCGAGGCACCCTGCCTGATGGCCAGTTGGGCAGTGATGTGCGCGGAGCTGCCAAACCCGTAGATTCCCAGGCGTCCGCCCACGGGCAGGGCAGCGCGCTTCAGGGCGCGGTAGCCGATGATGCCCGAACACAGCAACGGCGCCGCCTGTTCGTCGGTGAACACGGCCGGCACCGGGTAGGCGAAATCCTCCGCAACTGTCATGTGCTCGGCATAGCCGCCGTCCCGGTCCCAGCCGGTGAAAACGGGTGACGAGCACAGGTTCTCATCGCCGCGGCGGCAGTAGCGGCACCTGCCGCAGGCTGCGCCCAGCCAGGCCACGCCCACCCTGTCACCCGGCTTGAAGCGGGAACAGTCCGTCCCGGTTCCAATAACGACGCCGACGGCCTCGTGCCCGGGTACAACGCGCCAATGGTGCGGGGCCAGGTCGCCCTCCGCCAGATGAAGGTCCGTGCGGCACACGCCGCAGACGCTTACTTCCACCAAGAGCTCATGGGCGCCTGGGCGGGGAGTGGCACGGCTTCCCTGGACCAACGGATGGGTGGACATGGGGCCGGGCTCATCCACCCACCATGCGCGCACAGCGCCTCCAGTCCACAGGCCTATTCGAAGCCGGCGCGGGTTGCGTCGTCCAGCGGGGTTTGCCACAAAAGCGGTGCGCTCATCGTGAAGCGCCTCCCCGTTACGGATTCCGGCGTGATGCGGAGAAAGTGCTCCTGCCCCACACCCTGCCAGGGAAACAGCGCCCGGCGGATGTCATCCAGGTCAGCGCCGGTGGGCGTTGTCTCAGCGGCCTTGCCCTTGACCACAACGCTCCAGGCAAGGCCGAACTGGGAACTGACGGCATCAGCTTCCAGGGCAACCGTGGCGTCTGACTGGATGGCCTGTTGCTTGGTGCCGCCGCCGGTGCGGAAAACCAGCGAACGGCCCTCCACCTTGTAGTTCACGGGGAAGACGTCGGGATGGCCGTCAGCAATGACAGCCAGCCTGCCCACCCCTGTTTGGGAAAGGAGCATCCAACACTCTTCTTCGTCGAGGATTTCCGGCACCGGTATGTTCGTCTTGTCAGTCATGTCGACAGCGTAGGCAACTCTTCTGCCGCCGGTAAGGGCATTAAGGCCCGCCTGTGCGGGAGGACCTATGGCCCTTGGTGCCCGGCAGGGCCAATGGGACGCTGGGGGAGATCTCCCGGGCATCATCGATCGGCGCCCGCCCGCAGGCCATGCACGGCCGCCCCTCACAGTAAGGAAGTTCCGCATGAAAGCACTCGTCTATGGTGGGCCCGGCGAAAAGTCGTGGACCGAAGTCCCGGCCCCCGGATCCAGCAGCCCGGTGACGTGATCGTCAGGGTTGATACGACCACCATCTGCGGCACCGATCTGCACATCCTGAAAGGCGACGTGCCCGCCGTAGAAAAAGGACGGATCCTTGGCCACGAGGGAGTGGGAACTGTCGTTGAAACCGGATCCTCCGTGACCGGGCTGAAGGTCAATGACCGCGTGATCATTTCCTGCATCAAATCCTGCGGCCACTGTGCCAACTGCAAGGCCGGCCTCTACTCACACTGCCTCGGGGGCGAGGGCCAGGAAGGTACGGGATGGATATTCGGCCACCTGATCGACGGCACCCAGGCGGAGTATGTCCGTGTGCCCTACGCAGAGAACTCGCTGCACCTGCTGCCCTCCGGCGTCACGGATGAGCAGGGCGTGATGCTCTCGGACATCCTTGCCACCGGGTTCGAAATCGGTGTCCAGTATGGCCGCGTCAAGCCCGGCGACGCCGTCGCGGTGGTTGGCGCCGGGCCGGTGGGACTGGCTGCGATCACCACGGCGGGACTGTACGGCGCGGCCACCGTGGTGGCCATCGACGTGGACGCCAACCGCCTCGGGAAGGCAAAGGAGTTCGGCGCTACCGACACCGTCCTGTCCGGCAGCGTCGACTGGAAGGAACAGGTCCTGGCCCTGACGGACGGCCACGGGGTGGATGTCGCCATCGAAGCTGTGGGCGTGCCGGCCACCTTCGCCATGTGCACAGACATCGTCCGCCCCGGCGGATCCGTGGCGAACGTCGGGGTGCACGGAAAGCCTGTGGAACTGCACCTGGAAGACCTGTGGATCCAAAACATCACCATCAGCATGGGCCTGGTGAACACCAACACCGCGCCCATGCTGCTCAAGCTGGTGGCCCAGGGCCGGATCAGGGCAGAAAAATTCGCGACGCACCGGTTTGGCTTCGACCAGTTCCTCGACGCCTATGACACGTTTTCCCGTGCTTCCGAAACCAAAGCCCTCAAGGTGATCCTCACGGCGTAAGGGGTACGGGCGGCCCCGCCTAGTCCAGCCAATCGGCGGAAAAATCCACGGGCGGCCACCACCGCACCCGCGACCTCACCGCGAATCTGCGCCCGCTGATCTCCGTGGGGGTGATGGCCACCAAGTGGTCCTTGATGCCCGGCTCCCACGGTTCACGGTCAGCGTCGTCTTCAGGCAGGGCCATCCGGGCTTCATCAAAGGGTTCCGGCACGCCCTTGGCTACCACGCTCCAAACCTCCGTGGCGTAGGGGTTGAGCCCATCCACTTCGAGGGCTGCCATCGCACCGCTGAGCAGGGCACGAAGCTTGGTGCCCTGTCCCGTACGGAACACCAGGGTTCCTCCGGCCACCGAGAAATTCACTGGAAAGATCTCCGGAATATCACCGTTGATGACCGCCAGCCGTCCGATGTACGAGGACTTGAGGTACTTCCAGCATTCATCAGCGCGCAGAATTTCCGTATGAGACCCTGCAGGTGAATCAGTCATGGTACCGATCCTAGAGCCTGGAGAGCCGCCGCGCACGGGTGAAGAACGATCCAGCGGTGGACCAGGGTGCCGTTCACCCACGGCGTAGCAGAACCGGGACTTGAAACAGCGCGCGCATGCGTTGTTCCACTAAAGGCCCGCGATGGCCGGGGCCGGAACAAAATCACGCTGAGGCCGGCCCCACGGGGTGGATGGAACGGACGCCGGAGGTGCGTCATGGAACAGGCGCGGAACGCCGGGACAGCGGAAGACGACGAGGTCCTGGACTCCTATTCGAAAACAGTCATGCACGTCGCCGCAGCCGTCACGCCCCACGTGGCAGCCATCGAGATGACCGCAACGCGCCGCAACGGACGCGTCAGGGTGGGTGCAGGCTCTGCCGTGCTTTTCACGGAGGATGGCTACCTGCTCACCAATTCGCACGTGGTTGCCGGTACCGTGCACGGTTTTGCGGTTTTCGGCGATGGCACCAGGATGGAGCTGGAACTGGTGGGCGCCGACCCGCTGTCCGACCTTGCGGTGGTTCACGGCTCCCGGCCCAGGCTCCGGCCTGCGGAGTTCGGCGCGGCCGAGTCCCTCCGCGTGGGACAGTTGGTGGTCGCGGTGGGAAATCCGCTGGGACTGGCGGGGTCGGTGACCGCAGGTGTGGTCAGCGGCCTGGGCAGGGCCATTCCGGTCTGGTCGGGCGGCAACAGGCGTGTCATCGAGGACGTCATCCAGACAGACGCGGCATTGAACCCAGGCAACTCCGGCGGAGCGCTCGCGGACAGCCACGCCAGGATCGTCGGCATCAACACCGCTGTGGCAGGGGCGGGTTTGGGGCTGGCCATCCCGATTAACGCCACCACCCGCCGGATCATCTCCGCCCTGCTCAAGGATGGCAGGGTGCGCCGCGCCTACCTGGGCCTCGTCAGCACGCCGATCCAGCTCAACCCCAGCTCCGTGATCCGCACCGGTCTGCGCCAGGGGCTTCGCATCGTGGAGGTTCTGCCGGGGTCGCCGGCGGACAAGGCCGGCCTGCTGGCCGGAGACATCATCGTCACGGCCGGAGGCAGCCCGGTCAGCAATGCTGAGAGTCTGCAGCGGCTGCTGTTCGCGGACGCCATTGGCCAGCCCCTTGACGTCGCAGTGCTCCGGGAGGGCAGTGAACTGCACCTCACCACCGTTCCCAACGAAATGACGGCGAACGGGACATCGTAAGCACGACGCCGGGCCGGCGCCCGGGGGCGAAGCGTTGGGAAAGCTAACGGCTGGCCTGGGGCGCTTCCACGTCTGCGATGCCCACGAAACGTGTCCCGACGCCGTCGTACTCGCTGCGGACGCAGCCCGTGCGTACGGGCGGAACCTCGGTCGGGGAGTGGTGCACACAGACTACGTACGTGAAGTCCGGCCACCACTTCTTGGGGCGCGCCGCTTCCTCGTACCCGCAGACCGCACATTCCAGATGGACCCATACGGGCCGCTTGCCCGTCCTGTTGGCACGCGATTGCACCAGCCAGGGTGGGGGATTGTCCAGGATGGCTCGCAGTTCTGCTTCCGACATCCACTTCGGCAGGCCGTGGCGCTGTGCCATTTCCAAGGGGACATCGAGGGTTATTGCTGCATCACGTCTGCTGATCATCACCTTCCACGATACGGGAGGCGGCCAAATCGCCGACTGCGGCCCGGTGGGGGCCTAACCAGCCAGCGCGATTCCTGCGGCCGCGGCGGCAAAGCCCAGGACCAGGTTGACCACCACGTTCAGCAGGGCGGAGCCGAAGCGTGCCTCGCTGACCAGGCGAATGGTGGCGGTGGTCCAGGAGCTGAACGTCGTGAGGCCTCCTGCGAGGCCGGTCGCCAGGCCCACCTGCCATTCGCTGCCAAGCCCCATCCCAGCGGTCAGGCCATGCGCCACGCCGATGACGAAGCACCCTGCCACATTAACCAGCAGCGTGGCCCACGGCCAGTGCAGCCTGGCGCTTCCATCCGTGCGGACGCTGCGGATGCTGCTGTGGTGGGCAAACCAGCTGTCGACGGCGAACCGCAGCAGCGCGCCCCCGACGCCGAAAATTCCCACCAGGACGGCCGCGGTCATCGCCGCCCGTCCTGGTTGCGTGAAACGAACCTGCCGGTCCGCCACCCGGCCCCGGCCGCCGCAAGGCCCAGGACCAAAGACAACCCCAGGTAGGTGATCCACACCGGGTGTGCCTGAGCGCGGGCCAACTGGCCGGAGGCAAGGATGACCGCGGAAAACGTGGTGAAGGAGCCCAGCAGGCCCGGCCCCAGCGCGGCGCGGAGCCAAAAAGCTGTATGCGGGCGGGCGATCCATATCGTAGTGAGTGCCGCCAGGACGAAACTGCCGCTGATGTTGATGGCCAGCGTGGCCCAGGGAACCGACCCCGGAGTATCAGGGAACGCCAGCCCCAGCCCGTACCGCAGTTCGCTGCCGATCAGCCCTCCGGCCGCGACGGCCAGCCACGCACTGCCCGTTGGCATCGCCACGTCAGCGGCCGCCCAGGACGCAGCCGGAATGCGGGGTGTCGCTGGACACCCACAACGCGGAGGCGATCTCATCGGCAAGGTCGAAGTCGCGGGACGCGCCGGCGCGGCCGATCCGCACCACCAGGGCGCCCCCGAAGGGCCGCCGTCCCACCACTTCGACGTCGGCGTCGAGGTCTATGTCCTGGGCGGCGAGGTACCGGAGCAGTTCGGGATTGTCATCGCTGATCCGCGTGATCCGCCCGCTGTGGCCCTCGTCCAGATCAGCGAGGAGGTGGGCCCGCGGCATCAGCACCTGGCCGTCGGCAGTGGGAATGGGGTCACCGTGCGGGTCCCGCTTGGGGTTTCCGAGCTTGGCGGCGACGCGTTCGATAAAGGTGTCCGATACAGCATGCTCCAGCTGTTCAGCCTCATCATGGACCTCGTCCCAGCTGTAACCGAGCCGCTGGACCAGGTAGGTCTCAATCAGCCGGTGGCGCCGGACCATGGACAGTGCCAGGCGGAGGCCGGGCTCGGTCAGCGTGACGGCGCTGTAGGGCTTGTGGTCAACCAGGCCCTGGTCCTTGAGCTTGCGGACCATCTCCGACACGGAGGAATTCGCCACACCCAGCCGCTGTGCCAGCTGGGAGGACGTGATGGGCTTGTCCTGCCATTCCGTGAATGAATAGATGACCTTGACGTAGTCCTCGATGGAGGAGGAGGGCGCGCTGGTCTTCACAGGCTCAAGCCTACCGGTTTGGCCGGGACGGCACTGTGTGGTGTGCCGGTTACGCCTTGACGGCGCGCCACGCCAGCGTGAGGTATGGAAGGTCAAGCTCCTGGCCCGGGGCGTAGGCGAGGTGTTCATGGAGGTACCAGTCCAGGTTGGACAGAACTTTGGCGCGCGTGGCCTCGCCGGCGCGGAGGTAGTAGCTGCGCGATTTGGTGAGTTCCATCAGGTCTGCCGTGGTTACCGTGTCCTGCCAGTGTGTTACATGCCCTTCGAGGCCCCGGAATTCGGGCCCGACGACGGGTTTGTGTCCCGGCCGGTAGACGTCGCCGGCGTGCATGATCCTGGAGAGCCGGTGCACCCACGGCACGGAGGTATCCAACTGGTTCCACACGAGGCCGAGGGTTCCGTGCGGGCGCAGGACGCGGGCGAGCTCCGTGCTTGCCGCCAGGGCATCACACCAGTGCCAGGCCTGGGCAACGGTGACGACGTCGAAGCTTGCGTCCGGCAGGCCAGTCGCCTCCGCAGTGCCGGTCACGGCGGTGGCGGCCCGGCAGTGGGCCTTCAATTGGGCGAGCATGTCTTCCGACGGGTCGACGGCGGTGACGTCCAGTCCCATCTCCAGCAGCAACGCGGTGAACTTTCCGGTTCCAGCGCCGACATCAAGGGCGTCGTGGGCTCCGGCGGGGACCAGCCAGCGTGCTGATTCCTCCGGGTAGCCGGGCCGCACCCGCTGGTAATGCCTGCCGCCGTCCTGGAAGCTTTGCCCCAGCTCCCGGCGCCGCCCGTGATCGAGCCTGGGGCCACCCCGAACCACGCGTGGCCTCCTTCTGACGCTGCCGATTGTGGATGTCTTTCGAATCTACCGCACGGAAGGCATCGCCGGCGTGGCGGAAGGAGGCAGCCCGCCCTAGTCGTCGATGCAGGGCGCGGCGCCGGCCGTCCCGGGGGTATTCGGGGCCCAGTGCGGGTAGGTGCGGGTGTCGTTTGCGGGCACCCAGCGGCCCGCGTCAACCACGTAGTCCCAGCCCAGGCCGTCGGCGCGCAGCGCCTGGATTCCCGCGAGGAGGCGTTCGGCGTCTTCCAGCCGCGAGCCGACGCCGAAGCTCGCCCGGAGGGAGCCGGACGGCAGCCCCAGCCGCTTCAGGAGGGGGTGGGCGCAGAAGCGCCCGTCGCGCAGGCCCACCCCGTGCTCCGCCGAGAGATAGGCGGCCACCAGGCCCGCGTCGTAGCCTTCGACGGAGAAGTTGACCACGCCGATGGTGTCCGTTTCCGGGTTGGTGTCCTTGAAGATCTGGTGGACCGTTACGCCGTCAATGCGCTGCAGGCCCTCAACCAGGAACGAGCGGATGGCGGCTTCGTGGGCATGCCAGCGGTCCTGGTCCAGCCCGGCGATCACCTGGGTGGCGCGGGCCAGGGTGGCGGCCCCGAGGACGTTCGGCGAGCCCCCCTCATGGCGGGCCGGTCCGGTGGCCCAGCTGACGCCGTCGAGCCTTGCTTCCTTGACTGCGCCGCCGCCGGCGAGGTGCGGGACGCCCGAGTCCAGCCAGTCCGGCCGCCCCACCAGGACGCCGGCCCCGAACGGCGCGTACAGCTTGTGGCCGGAGAAAGCGAGGTAGTCCACGTCGTCGGCGCTGATATCCACCCGCCGGTGCGGCGCCAGCTGGGCAGCGTCCACCACGATCCGGGCGCCGTGCTGGTGGGCCAGCGCGGCCAGGGCGCGGATGGGAAGGATCTCGCCGGTGACGTTGGATGCGCCGGTCACTGCCAGCAGGCTGACCCCGCCCTGCGCCAGTTCGGCACGCACAGACTCCAGCGTGCCGGTGATGGTGTCCGCGGCGACGATGCTGCGGTGCGGGACGGCCTGCCACGGCAGGAGGTTGGCGTGGTGTTCGATGTCCAGGTACAGGACGTCCCCGTCCGGACGTCCTCCAGTTGCGGGCAGGCAGCCAGCCAGCAGATTCAGCGAATCGGTGGTGTTGCGGGTGAAGATCACGGAATCGTCAGGGCGGCCGCCCACGAAGTCGCGGACAATGCTGCGGGCGTTCTCGTACACTGACGTGCTGATCTGGGACGCATACCCGGCCCCGCGGTGGACGCTGGCGTAGTAAGGCAGGATCTCGTTCAGGTAAGCCGAGACCACAGACAACGCGGGGGCTGACGCGCCGTAATCGAGGTTGGCGTAGCGTACGTGGCCGCCGGAAATCAGTGGTGCCTGGATTTCCGCTCCGGTGACGGCGGCGAGGGGCCGGCCGGCAGCGGCGCGGCGTTGATCGGCAGCGGCAGCCTGGGCGATAGCGGGCTGGGGGGAGACGGTGGCAGTTGTCACAGAGACCTCACTTGACTACAGGACTCCGGCACACAGGAATCCGCGCTTGCCGCATCCGCTCCGGACCGGCCTGGTCGTCACCCGGGGCACCCCACCGCGAATGGAGGGTTGCCGGCCAGCAAACCGGGGTTTTGCGCTGGCACTCGTGACCTGCATAAAAGCGTAGGACATGGGGCGCCCAGGATTGAAGCCAGGGCGATTGTTAAGGCGTTTGTTACGCGTGGGCGAATAAACGACGCCGGGCGCCCCCTTTTAGGGGCACCCGGCGTCGCAATATTCGCTGTAGCGGTAAAACCGCGGCTGTTAGAGCAGGTCGTCCAGGTATGGGTTCAGGCGGTGCAGCACTTCCGAGTGCAGGATCGAGTTGGTGGCCAACGCGTTACCGCCGAACGGGCCGTCTTCGCCCTCGAGGGACGTGAACCGGCCGCCGGCCTCCACCACAATGGGCACCAGGGCCGCCATGTCATACAGGTTCAGTTCCGGTTCACAGGCGATGTCCACGGAGCCTTCTGCCACCATGCAGTACGACCAGAAGTCGCCGTAGGCACGGGTCCGCCACACGTCCTCGGTGAGGCCCAGGAACTCGTCCAGGTTGCCGCGTTCCTTCCAGCCGCTGAGGCTGGAGTAGGAAAGGGACGCGTCGGAGAGCTTGGACACGTTGGAAACGCGGAGCCTGGTGGCGGCAGCCAGGGACCTGCCCATGTACGCACCCATGCCTTTGGCCGCCCACCAGCGTTTGCCCAGGGCCGGGGCGCTGACCACGCCCACAACGGGCTCGCCTTCGTCCACGAGTGCGATCAGGGTGGCCCAGACCGGCACGCCGCGGACGAAGTTCTTGGTTCCGTCGATGGGATCGATGATCCAGCGCCGCGAACCGTGCCCGGTGCTGCCGAACTCCTCGCCCAGGACGGCGTCGCGGGGGCGGGAACGCGAGAGCTGGCCGCGGATGGCTTCCTCGGCGGCCTTGTCCGCATCGGTGACCGGCGTCAGGTCCGGCTTGGTCTCAACGCGGAGGTCCAGGGCCTTGAAACGGCTCATGGTCTGGTCATCCACGGAGTCGGCCAGGACGTGGGCCAGGCGCAGGTCATCGTTGTAGCTCGAAGCGGGTTGGATCATGGTTCCAAACTACCGTCTGCCGACGCTTCTGCCGGGAGAACGCGTCAGTTGACGCTGCCGAGCTCCTTGGCGTCCTGCGCTTCCATCCGCGGGTCCGTACCCAGAAGGCGCCGCAGGGACGCCAGCCTGGCGGGACCGGTGGGCCCGGCGTGTCCATCCGCCACCCAGCCATCGAGCCCGCAGTCAACGGCGCTTGCCGTGTGTTTGCAGCCGCGCTCGCAGCTCTCGATCCCGGGGGAGAGGTCCGGGAAGGAGCGCAGGATGCGGTCAGGGTCAACGTGCGCCAGGCCGAAGGAGCGGATGCCCGGGGTGTCGATGATCCAGCTGCCCGGAGGCGCGTCGGACAGGCGCAGAGCCAGGGCGGAGGAGGACGTGTGCCTGCCGCGGCCGGTCACGGCATTCACCCCGCCGGTGGCACGCTCGGCACCGGTGAGCGCGTTCACCATGGTGGACTTGCCCACCCCGGAGTGCCCCAGCATCACGGTGACTTTGCCGTCGAGGTGCGCCCGGAGGTCTGCCACCGCAGTTATGTCCAGCCGGGCGGAGAGGCCGTCGTCGGACCGCGCGTCTATTCCCGAGGCCTGGGCATCGGCGGTGCGGCTGATGATCACGGGGAAGTCCAGATGGGTGTAGTTGGACAGCAGGTCCGCCGGATCCTTGACGTCGGCTTTGGTGACCAGCAGGATCGGCTCAATGCCGGCGTCATAGGCCGCCACCAGGGCGCGGTCGATGAACCCGGTGCGGGGCTCGGGGTTGGCTGCGGCCACCACGATCACCAACTGGTCCGCGTTGGCGACCACGGCCCGCTCCACGGGGTCGGTGTCATCTGCGCTGCGCCGCAGGAGCGTCTTCCGGTCCTGGATCTTCACCAGCCGGGCCAGGGTGTCAGGCGCCCCGGACACGTTTCCAACGAGCGATACGAAGTCGCCGGCAACCACCGGCGACCGGCGCAGCTCGCGCGCGCGGGCGGCGATGACTACACGCTCTTCCTTCGAGTCCTCATCCACCACAGCCGTGTACCGGCCCCGGTCCACGGTGATGATCCGGCCGGTGACGGCATCGTCATGGCTGGGCCGGTCCTTGGTACGTGGACGTGAGCCTTTCTTGTTTGGGCGGATGCGAACGTCTGATTCGTCCCAGGAATCAGTGCTCCGCGCCACTGCCACGCCCTTCCGGTCCCGGCTGTGCCGAAGACCCTTGGGACAGCATGGCTGCCCACAGCTCCGGGAAGTCGGGCATGGTCTTGGCGGTGGTGGCGATGTCCTCTACCTGCACGCCTGGCACAGCCAGGCCCAGGATGGCACCGGCAGTGGCCATGCGATGGTCTGCGTAGCTGTGGACGACGCCCGCGTGCAGCGCCGCGGGCCGGATTACCAGTCCGTCATTTGTTTCTTCGGCGTCGCCGCCGAGCCGGTTGATTTCCGTCACCAGGGCCGCGAGCCGGTCCGTCTCGTGTCCCCTCAGGTGTGCGATGCCGGTGAGCCGGGAGGGGCCGCTGGCCAGGGCGCACAGCGCTGCCACCGTGGGAGCGAGTTCACTGGTGTCGGCAAAAACGCCGCCCCTGATCTCCGGGCCGCCGGTGACGGTCAGGACGCCGTCGGCCAGGGAGACCTTGGCGCCCATCCTGGCGAGGATGCCGCGCCACAAATCTCCCACCTGCTGCGTTTCCGCGGGCCAGTTGGGGATCCGCACCGTACCTTTCGAGGCCAGGGCTGCGGCGAGGAAAGGGCCCGCGTTGGAAAGGTCCTGTTCGATCCGCTGATCGAAGGCGCGAATGGGTCCCGGCGCCACCACCCAGTGGTTGGGGACGGAGTCGTCCACTGACACCCCCACGCCCCGGAGGACGTCGACTGTCATGTTGATGTGGTCAAGGCTCGGCACCGGCTTTCCCACGTGTTCAAGGTGCAGGCCCTCGTCAAACCTTGCCCCCACCAGGAGAAGGGCCGAGACGAACTGGGAGGAGGCGCTGGCGTCGATCACCAGGTGGCCGCCGCGGACTGTGCCGGTCCCTTCCACCGCAAAGGGGAGCGACGACGGCGCGCTGCCGTCTTCCGCCGCCACGGCCACGCCCAACGCCTTGAGGGCCTCGATGATGGTCCCCATGGGACGCTTGCGTGCGTGCGGGTCGCCGTCGAACAGGCTGGCTCCGTTGCGCAGCGCCGCCAGCGGCGGGACAAACCGCATGACGGTGCCGGCAAGCCCGCAGTCGATCCTGGTCCGGGATGCTTCCGCTGCCGCGTGGAAGGGAAGCACCTCCAGGTCAGGCCCGAAAGCGCCGTCGCCGGGCACTTCGGTGATGGTGGCGCCCAGCTGCCGGAGCGCGTCGATCATCAGGGCGGAATCCCTGGAGTGCAGGGGCGCGCGCAGCCGGGACGGTCCGTCTGCAAGGGCTGCCAGGACCAGGTACCTGTTGGTCAGGGACTTTGATCCCGGCACCGTCACTGTGGCGTCGACGGGCCCGGCCGCGAAAGGCGCGTGCCAATGCTGGACAGGGGTTCCGGATTCGTCCCGGGCGGCAGCTGGTGCGGTCATTCGTGCTTAGGCTTTCGTTGCTTGGTCGACGGCGCGGCGTACAGCCTTGTCCGCCTTGTTCAGCTTTTTGGTGGTGGTCTTGCGGGCGTCGGCGGCCAGGTGCGATGCGTTCCGGCGGGCATCCGCGGCGAGGTGTTCGGCGCGCCACGCAAGGCCCGGCTTGCCGGCCGTATCCACTGAAGCGAGCAGGGCGCCGCCGCCCAAGGAGAGGTTCTTGAGCAGCTGGTTCCGCCGGTTCTCACGGCCTTCCTTGCTGCTGATGTCCGCGCTGCGCCATTCGACGAAGGTGTTCAGGAGGGAAATGACCGTGAGCAGGGCAGCCGAAAGCCTGGAGAACTTGCCGAGCCCGAACAGGACGCCGGCCCCGACCTGCGTTCCACCGATGACCCGGGCAAGGGTTTTCTCATTCGCCTGGAAAGGGAGCGAAGCTGCAGCCTTGCGCAGCAACGGCGAAAGCTGCTGTGCGGTGTCGTCGGAGTTCTTGAGCTTATCCAGTCCGGCGAGAACGAAACTGGAGGCAAGCATGGGCCGTGCGAGCGTGCGGACAAAGGACATGGATTTCCTCCTGGATGGACGAACCGCGGCAAGCGGCGGAGTCGGTCCTAGTCTTGCACTTTTGGGGAATATTTGCCCGTGTGAGGCGGTTGTCCATGTCGGGTCCGAGACAGGGGACCTGGAGATCATTCACCCGAAACAGAGCGGAGTTGGCCCTTGGGGAAGGTGTTGGACGGAACCAGACAGGCGGGCCCGGTGGCAGTGGACAAGCTGGCAGCCGGGGCTCCGGAGTACGGCATGCCCCGGTCCGGGAGGCTGACAGTAGACTTGAAGGCAATGAACACCCTGGATCCGGCCGTCGCGGCCATGTATGAGGCTTCCCCCGGCGAAGTGAACGGCAGGGCAGGAAGCGAACCCCTGGCCTCCGGCCAGGCAGGTCCCGAGCCATTGGACGCTGAAGCGTCGGGCGATGACGGCACCTTGGACGTCTCCGCGGAGTCCGTGGAGCAGCGCCGCCTGCGTTTTGAGCGTGATGCCATGCAGTACGTGGACCAGCTGTATTCAGCGGCCATGCGCATGGCGCGGAACCCGTCGGACGCGGAGGACCTGGTCCAGGAGGCCTACACCAAGGCGTTCTCGGCCTTCCACCAGTACAAGCCGGGGACGAACCTCAAGGCATGGCTGTACCGGATCCTGACGAACACGTACATCAACCTCTACCGCAAGAGGCAGCGCGAGCCCCTGCAGTCCAACTCGGACAGCATCGAGGACTGGCAGCTTGCCCGGGCCGAATCGCACACCTCGAGTGGCCTGCGATCGGCCGAAGCTGAGGCTCTGGACCACCTTCCGGACTCGGACGTCAAGCGGGCTCTGCAGGACATTCCGGAGGAGTTCCGCCTGGCCGTCTACTTC
The DNA here is from genome assembly GCF_030811655.1 of Pseudarthrobacter enclensis. Classification (GTDB taxonomy): domain Bacteria; phylum Actinomycetota; class Actinomycetes; order Actinomycetales; family Micrococcaceae; genus Arthrobacter; species Arthrobacter enclensis_A. The sequence goes on from NZ_JAUSRE010000012.1 coordinate 31,175, forward strand.
GCGGACGTGGAGGGCTTCGCGTACAAGGAAATATCGGACATCATGAACACGCCGATCGGCACCGTGATGTCCCGGCTCCACCGCGGCCGGCGAATGCTGCGGGACATGCTCGCGGAATATGCCGCTGAGCGCGGATTCAAAACGGCCGCGGATACGTCGGATGCGGCAGGAAGCAAAGCACAGGAGAACAGGAAATGAGCGACTGCCAGGGATTGGGCGATTGCGACGACACCCGGATGCAACGCATCTACGAATACCTTGACGGGGCACTGACCCGCGAGGACCTGACCGAGATCAAGAACCACCTTGACGAGTGCCCTGAGTGCACGGAGCAATACGACCTTGAGTGCGTCATCCGGAACATGGTCAAGCGTTCCTGCAAGGAATCCGCTCCGGACAACCTGAAGAACGCGATCCTGGACCGGATCCACTCCATCCGCAGCGTCGAAGCATAGGTTCAGGACTTTCCCGCCGGGTCACGGCCACAGACACCAAAGGACCCCGCAAGCCGAGTGGCTTGCGGGGTCCCTTGCTTGAACCGTAGTTCCTGGCATTTGCCTAGGTGTTGGGGCGCTTCCCGTGGTTCGCGCCGCCACGCTTACGGTCACGACGCTTGCGTGCACGCTTGCTCATAGCTGGCCTCCTTACTGTTGGTACTCAAAAGAGCTGCCCTCCAGTCTCCCACATCATGTGGCGGCCCGCGAACCGGCAAGGCCCGATGACCTGCGGTTGTACACCAAGGTCCTTGTGCTAGGGCTCCAGCGCGCCGCCGATGGTCGCCCGGGCGTGGTCCAATGCGGTCCTGACCGTCTCCAGAACGGCGGGGCTGAGGGGCCCGTGCAGGGCCCGGCGGCGCAGATCCGACTGCAGCCCGTCGTTGAACTGCTGCAGGACAAGCTCAACATCCAGCCGCCGTGCGGTTGCGGCGATCCGTTCCTCGACTCCGGCGAGATCCACCCGCCGCCGGTTCAGTTCGGCGAGGCCGGCGGCGGTGAGGCGGTAGTTGGTGCGGCGTCCGGCGGCCTCGGTGGCCACCAGGCCGTCCGCCGCGAGTTTGCCCAGTCGGGGATAGATGGTCCCGGCGCTGGGGGAGTAGGCCCCATCAAACCGGTCCTTCAGTGCCTTGATGAGCTCATAGCCGTGTTTTGGGCCGCCTTCGAGCAGGGCCAGGAGGTAGAGGCGCAACGCGCCTCTGGCGAAGACCGGTGGCATCAGTTTGTTGGGGCCCCGCCGCCCTCTGCTGGCGCGGGAGCGTGGCTGATGGAGGTTTTGCCCGAGACGGAGTTGGTGCGGACGAGAGTCAGCTGTGCGTCCGGACCGGCAATGGTTTCCACTTTGCCGTTGGTGAGGATGCACTGGTGGCCATCGAGGACCACTGCGCCTCCGGCTGACTTGGCCACGATGTCGGCGCCTACGTCATGGGGCAGCCGGATGGCCAGATCGCCGGCCACCGAGTTGGAGCCGAAATCCTGCGTGAAATCGAGCAGGTCGAAATTGAGGTGCCCGCTGACGGTGTTGGTGCGGACATGTGTAAAGCGGCCTGAGGCGTTGACCTCTCCGGAGACGCTCTTGGCCGTGAGGACTCCGCGGTGGTTACTGACTTCCACCCGCCCGCTGACCGTGTTGACCTGAAGTTCGCCGGACGTGCCCTCGGCAGTGAGAGTGCCCGAGACGCTGCTGAGCCGGACGCGGCCGGAAATGCCGGTGACCAGACCTGCACCACTGACGGTGCCCGCCTCCACGTCGATGCCGGCGGGGACGTAAATGCTGATGACCGCGGAATTGTCGCTGTTGTGGTTGACCGTTTCCATCAGGGTCCTGAACCATCCCTGGGCCCCATGGAGCTGATGCCGGACCTCCAGCCTGCCATCGCCCAAGTGCACGGCGATGGGGTCGCCATGCACCTCGGAAACCTCCAGCCGGACTGCCGGGCCGGCGTGGGGCAGGACCTCGAACCTGCCCCTGACAATGCCCAGCTTCAGCGCGGCAACGTCATTGACGTCAATGGTTTGCGGGCCTGCGACGGTCCAGTTCTCCTCGCTCAAGGTCCCCTCCAGAAGACGATATATCGCGTCGGTTCAACCTAACGCCGGTTACTGGACGGGTCAAGATACGTCTCGAAGTGCAGCTACTGCGGCGCGTCCAACCCAAGCCACTGGAACCAGCCGCGGTGCAGCACCAGCCACGCCATGAGCCCGTAACCTGCCTGACCGGGCGTCCCACCATTCGCAGCCAGGTCCTGGCGCCACTGTTCATGGTTCAGCAGGGGAGAGAAGGTGTCGACGTAGAGGTGCTTGCGGCGGGTGGTGACGTCGGCGAAAGCGGTGTTCAGCTCGTCCAGACGCCTGTTTTGCGCCGGATCCAGCGTGGGAGGCGGCCCAACAACGAAGACCTCGATCCTGTTCTGCGACGCAGAGTCCAGGATGTTGGCCAGGTTAAGCCTGCTGCGGGCAGTGGAGAGTCCGAATTCGATGTCGCGCCCGGACAGGCCGATGACCAGCCGGTTTTCTGCCTGGCCGCTGAAGCGGCGCCCTGCTTCGTCCAGCCAGCGCGCCGCGAGCCCTTCGGTACCTTCCTGCGGACAGGGGAGCGCATAGCTTTCGAGCACCATGCCGTCCTGGGGAGTGCGGGCCAGGACGCGGCCCAGCCAGCCCAGGGCCCGGGGATCGCCCAGTCCGGCCAGCAGTTCGTCTCCTACAGCTGCGATCCGCAGCTTCCTGTCTTCCACGCGTTCCTCTTTACTTCGGTACGGGTTACTCTGTGCGGCAGCAGCCGCCGCGGCTGCGGAAGTTGCGGCGCTGTCCATCCATTAAACAGAACTGCCCGGCCGGAGTCTGGTATTTCGACGTCCGGCCGGGCAGCCTTACTGCCTACTTCCGAGCAAATGCCTGCTTCAGCAGGACATCCTGCTCCGCTGCGTGCCGCTTCATGGACCCGGCGGCCGTGGAGGCCGATGCCGGGCGGGAAACCAGTCGGACGCGGCGGTCAAGGATCTCCGGCAGGTGCAGGCCGATGAACGGCCACGGGCCCTGGTTGGCGGGCTCATCCTGTGCCCAGACCACCTCTGCGTTCGGGTACTTGGCGAGTTCCGCAGCGATCTCCGCGTGCGGCAGCGGGTAGAGCTGCTCCACGCGGATGATGGCGGTGGTCTTGTCGCCGGTCTTCTGCCGGGTGGACAGGAGATCGTAGTAGAGGCGCCCCGAGACGAGGAGCACGCGCTCGACGGCGGTTGCCGGCAGTTGCTCATGCTCACCGATGACGGGACGGAAGGTGCCGTTGGTGAAGTCCTCCACGGAGGAAGCGGCAGCCTTCAGGCGCAGCAGCTGCTTGGGCGTGAAGATGATCAGCGGCTTGCGCGGGCGGCTGTATGCCTGGCGGCGCAGCAGGTGGAAGTGCGAGGCCGCGGTGGTGGGGTTGGCCACGATCATGTTGTCTTCCGCGCACAGCTGCAGGAAGCGTTCGATCCTTGCGGAGGAGTGGTCCGGGCCCTGGCCCTCGTAGCCGTGCGGAAGCATCAGGACCAGCGAGGAGCGCTGGCCCCACTTCTGCTCGGCCGAGGAGATGAACTCGTCGATGATGGTCTGCGCACCGTTGACGAAGTCACCGAACTGGGCTTCCCACAGGACAAGGGCGTCCGGGCGTTCCACCGAGTAGCCGTACTCAAAGCCCATGGCGGCGTATTCCGACAGCAGGGAGTCGTAGATCCACAACTTTGCCTGGTTGTCGGAAAGGTTGCCCAGCGGCAGCCATTCCTTGCCGTTGGCGCGGTCGTGGAAGACGGCGTGGCGCTGCACGAACGTGCCGCGCCGCGAGTCCTGGCCGGCCAGGCGTACGGGGACGCCTTCCATGATCAGGGAGCCGAAGGCAGCGATCTCGCCAAAGCCCCAGTCGATGCCGCCCTCGCGCGACATCTGCTCGCGCTTTTCAAGGAGCTGCTTCAGCTTCGGGTGGACCGTGAAGCCGTCAGGAATTTCGACGTGTGCCTTGCCGATCCTGGCCAGGGTGTCTGCGCTGATGGCAGTGGAGGACGGTGCGCTGACGCCTGCATCGGACTGCTGGGCCATGGGCCGTTCGATGTCGGACACGGCTGCGGAATCTGCCGTCACGATCGGAATCGGGGAGGTCTGGGCGGCGTGGGTCTCGGCAAAGACCCGCTCCAGCCGTTCCTGGTAGTCGCGGAGCAGCTGCTCGGCTTCTTCCTCGGTGATGTCTCCACGGCCTATGAGGGACTCGGTGTACAGCTTGCGGACGGAGCGCTTGGCTTCGATCAGGTTGTACATCAGCGGCTGGGTCATCGAGGGGTCGTCACCCTCGTTGTGGCCGCGGCGGCGGTAGCAGACCATGTCGATGACAACGTCCTTGTGGAAGCGCTGCCGGAACTCGTAGGCGAGCTGGCCGATGCGGACCACTGCCTCGGGGTCGTCGCCGTTCACGTGGAAAACCGGTGCCTGGATCATCTTGGCAACATCCGTGGAGTACGTGGACGAGCGCGAGGACGACGGGGCGGTGGTGAAGCCCACCTGGTTGTTGACCACGATGTGAATGGTGCCGCCGGTGCGGTAACCCCGAAGCTGGGACAGGTTCAGCGTTTCCGCCACAACACCCTGCCCGGCGAAGGCGGCGTCACCGTGAACCATGATGGGCAGTACGGGGAACGTTTCGCCCTGGTCCAGGCGGTCCTGCTTGGCGCGGACAATACCTTCGAGCACGGAGTCGACGGCTTCCAGGTGCGACGGGTTGGCCGCGAGGTAGACCTTGGTCTCCTTGCCATTGTCCGACGTGAAGGTGCCCTCAGTGCCCAGGTGGTACTTGACGTCGCCGGAACCCTGCACGGAGCGGGGATCCTGGGTGCCCTCAAACTCGCGGAACACCTGGGCGTAGGTCTTGCCTGCGATGTTCGTCAGGACGTTGAGGCGGCCGCGGTGTGCCATGCCGATGGCAACCTCGTCCAGGCCGTCGTCGGCAGCGTCCGACATGATGGCGTCCAGCAGCGGGATCAGCGACTCGCCCCCTTCGAGGGAGAAGCGCTTCTGGCCCACGAACTTGGTCTGGAGGAAGGTTTCGAAGGCCTCGGCGGCGTTCAGCTTGGAAACGATGCGCAGCTGCTCTTCCCGGCTGGGCTTGGAGTAAGGGTGCTCCAGCTGGTCCTGGAACCACTTGCGTTCGGCAGGCTCCTGGATGTGCATGTACTCGATGCCGGTGGTGCGGCAGTAGGCATCGCGCAGAACGCCGAGAATGTCGCGGAACTTCAGCATGGGCTTGCCGCCGAAGCCGCCCGTGGGCCACTCGCGGTCCAGGTCCCACAGCGTGAGGCCGTAGGTGAGGACGTCGAGGTCGGGGTGCTTGCGCTGGACGTACTCCAGCGGATCGGTATCCGCCATGAGGTGTCCACGCACGCGGAAGGAGTGGATCAGCTGCTGGATGCGGGCGACCTTGTTGATCTCGTCGGCCGGATCCACCTGCAGGTCGGGGCTCCAGCGGACGGGCTCGTAGGGGATGCGGAGGGCTTCGAAGATCTCGTCGTAGAAGTTCTGCGCCCCCAGCAGGAGCTGGTGGACCAGCTTGAGGAATTCACCGCTGCCGGCGCCCTGGATGACGCGGTGGTCGTACGTCGAGGTCAGGGTGAGGACCTTGCTGATGGCGTTCTGGGCGATGATCTTTTCGCTGGCGCCCTGGAACTCAGCGGGGTAGTCAAGGGCGCCGACGCCGATGATGGCAGCCTGGCCCTTGGAGAGGCGTGGCACGGAGTGCACGGTGCCGATTCCGCCCGGGTTGGTGAGGGACACGGTGGTGCCCTGGTGGTCCTCGGCGGTGAGCTTGCCGTTGCGGGCCCGCTTGATGAGGTCCTCGTAGGTGTGCCAGAATTCCGCGAAGTTGAGGGTTTCGGCCTTCTTGATGTTCGGAACCATCAGCAGGCGGCTGCCGTCGGGCTTGGGCATGTCGATGGCAATGCCGAAATTGACATGTGCCGGCTGCACGGCGACGGGCTTGCCGTCCACCTCGTCGTAGTAGACGTTCATCGACGGGAACTGGGAGAGCGCCCGGATCACGGCGTAGCCGATGAGGTGGGTGAAGGAAACCTTGCCGCCGCGGGCGCGGGCAAGGTTGGAGTTGATGACCACCCGGTTGTCGATGAGCAGCTTGGCCGGAATGGCGCGGACGCTGGTGGCGGTGGGCACCTCGAGGCTGGTGACCATGTTGGTGGCGATCGCTTTGGCCGGTCCGCGAAGGACGGAGACAACGTCTTCCTCGGGAGCGGTGGGAGCCTTGACGTTCTTGGGCAGCTGGGCCGGGATGGGCTGCGAGCCGGTGCCGGCTTCGGTCTTCTTGCCGCCGTCGCGCGCTTCCGTGGCGGGGGCCTTCTTGACGGGGGCTGCTGCCGGTGCGGCAGGCGCCGGGGCAGCGGCAGCGGGCGGTGCGGGGGGAGCGGCGGGGGCTGCGGCCGGCGACGCTGCCGGGGCCTGCTTTACGACGGGAAGTTCCCGCGTGGGAGGGTTGGCGGCATGCGCGGAATTTCCATTGGAAGAAGAACCGTTGCCCGAGTCGAAGGATTCAAACAGGGGCCACCACTTGGTGTCCACGGCGTTCTTGTCCTGTTGGTACTGCTCGTACAGTTCGTCAACGAGCCACTCGTTTCCGCCAAATTCCTCTGGTAGACGGTGGCTTGGCTGCTCTGGCACTTGAAATACGCCTCTTCCATGAGTTTGATTTCTCTTTGGCCCCCCGGTGCTTCAGCACTACGTTCGAACCAGTCTCTGTCCGCTGAACCCGGACCTTTGCAAGTCTAGTGAGCATTCTGTGTTAACTGCCAATAAGGGTGACCCAAATCATGAAGTGACGAACCGGGGCCGAAATATAGGGGCCGGACGGTCAGTGGCGGGGCGGGGCGGGACGCTGGATGCTCCTCTTTAAAGCGCCGGCCTGCGGCCTCGATGCGGTCCGGCGGCAGGGGCGCTCCTGTAGACTGAAATTCTTATGGACAGTAAATCTAGGTGCCGGCCTGGGCGCTGTCAGCGGAGCTCCAAGAGAAGCGCCGCGCAGTCCGCCCCCAGAGCCGGCAAACCCCGACAACGCGCCCATCACCAGCCAACGGCCCAGCTTGCCGCAGCCCGCACGGGCCAGGCATCGGCATCTGCCGACCATCCTCCGCCGGGACGAAACAGCTTTTCCCCCTTCCAGATGACCGGCATCCGGTCATCCTCAATATCCCAGGCGGGATGTTGAATGGAGTGGCTTCTCCTCGCAGCAGGCCTGCTGCTGATCGCCGGCACCGGGTTCTTCGTGGCCGTCGAGTTCTCCCTCATCGCCCTGGACCAGCCCACCGTCCAGCGTGCAATTGACGACGGCGACACCCGCGCAGTGCCTTTGCTGGCCTGCCTTAAGTCCCTGTCCACGCAGCTGTCCAGCTGCCAGCTCGGCATTACCCTGACCACCTTGCTCACCGGTTATGTCATGGAACCGTCCGTGGGCCACCTGCTCGAAGTGCCGCTGGCCGCCGTCGGACTTCCCGACGTGGCGGTGCAGTCCGTCTCGCTGATCCTGGCGATGGTGGTGGCAACACTGTTGTCCATGCTCCTCGGCGAACTGGTGCCCAAGAACATGGCCATTGCGCTTGCGTTCCCGGTGGGCCGGGCGCTGGCCGGCCCGCAGCTGGTGTTCACCACCATCTTCAAGCCCGCTATCCTGCTCCTCAACGGGTTTTCCAACAGAATCCTGAACGTCTTCGGGGTGGAAGCCAAAGAGGAGATTTCCGGTGCACGCACGCCTGCGGAGCTTGCCTCGCTGGTACGCAGGTCCGCCGCAATGGGAACCCTCGACGCCGGGACCGCCAACTTCATCGCCCGGACGTTGAACTTTTCCACGCGGACCGCGGCTGACGTGATGACGCCCCGTATCAGACTGGAGACGATTGACGCGGACCAGCCGGTGTCGGATGTGGTGGATGCGGCACGCAGGACCGGGTATTCGCGGTTCCCCGTCATTGGCGAGTCCGCCGATGACATCCGGGGGCTGGTGCACGTCAAAAAGGCCGTTGCTGTTCCCTCGGAACGCCGGCAAAACCTCGAGGCGGGCGCCATCATGACCGAGGTCCTGCGCGTGCCCGAGACCATCCACCTTGATGCGCTGCTGGCGGAGCTCCGGGAGGGAAACCTGCAGCTGGCCGTGGTGCTGGACGAATACGGCGGAACCGCCGGCATTGCCACCCTTGAGGACCTGGTGGAGGAGATTGTGGGCGAGGTGGCGGACGAACACGATCGGGTCCGTCCCGGACTCCTGCAAAGTGCTTCCGGTGACTGGTACTTTCCCGGCCTCCTTCGGCCGGATGAGCTGTCCGAGCAGATCCCTGGGTTGACCGTCCCGGACGAGGCGGCCTACGAAACAGTGGGCGGCTACGTCATGAGCAAACTCGGCAGGATTGCGGTGGTGGGCGATACCGTCCCGGTGAACGGCGGGACCCTCATCGTCACCAGGATGGACGGCCGAAGGATCGACCGCATCTGCTTCCACCCCTCGGAAGAACCGGCCAAGCATGACGCCGATGACAGGAGCAGGCCATGAGCGACTGGGCCGGAATACTTTGGCTGGGCTTCCTCCTGCTCGGCAACGCCTTTTTCGTCGCTGCCGAATTTGCCATCATGTCCGCACGCCGCAGCCAGATTGAGCCACTGGCCGACACGGGGTCCAAGCGAGCCCAGACCACCCTGCGTGCCATGGAGAACGTCTCCCTGATGCTGGCCTGTGCGCAGTTGGGCATCACCGTCTGCTCACTGCTGATCCTGCTGGTGGCGGAACCGGCGATACACCACCTCCTCGCCGGCCCCATCGAGACGGTGGGCCTGCCCGCGGAAGCGGCGGACGTAGCCGCCTTCGCCGTGGCGTTGATGCTGGTGACCTTCCTGCATGTCACGTTCGGCGAGATGGTGCCCAAGAACATCTCGGTGTCCGTGGCGGACAAAGCGGCGCTGTTCCTGGCGCCGCCGCTGCTGTTCATCTCCCGGCTGGTCCATCCCGTCATCTCTGTCCTCAACTGGACCGCCAACCACATGCTGAAGTTGGTGCGGATTGAGCCGAAGGACGAGGTGACATCCTCCTTCACCCTGGAGGAAGTGCAGTCGATCGTGCAGGAGTCCACCCGCCATGGCCTGGTGGACGACGACGCGGGCCTCATCACCGGCGCGCTCGAGTTCTCGGAGCACACGGCGGAGGACATCATGGTGCCGCTGGAAAACCTGGTCATGCTGCCGGCTTCCACTACCCCGGTGGAGTTCGAAAAAGCCGTCAGCCGGACCGGTTTCTCCCGGTTCCCCATGCTGGACGATGAGGACCTGCTGTACGGCTACCTCCACGTCAAGGACGTGTTGTCCATCCCCGAGTCTGCCTATGGCCTGCCCATTGCCGAGGCCAGGGTACGGTCACTGGCCAACCTGGCTTTGGGGGACGAGATCGAGAAGGCCATGTCGGTGATGCAGCGGACCGGTTCCCACCTTGCCCGGGTCATCGGCCCGGACGGCAATACCCGGGGCGTCCTCTTCCTTGAGGACGTGATCGAACAGTTGGTCGGTGAGATCCGGGACGCAACCCAGGCGACGGGCATCCGGCGCCTGGGCCAATCCAACGGCGGCTGACAGCGGTACGCCCCTCCCGGAGGGGAGGGGCGTTGCCATGCCAAGGCCCGCGTCCCCGGACGCCTGGAAGCTAAATAGGAATCATTCGCATTTAGGTATAGGCTGGTGATGTTGCCACCCCATCTGTGAACTGAGGTCTTCCGTGCGCCGTCCAGCCGCTGCCAGCTCTTTCCTTGCCGCCCTTGCAGGTTTTGGCCTTCTGCTGACTGGCTGCGGCTCCCAGTCTTCGCAGACCCAGGAGGCGGTGCAGGGAATCAACGTCGTGGCTTCCACCAACGTTTATGGCGACATCGCCAGAACCATTGGCGGAGACAAGGTCAAGGTCACCGCGATTATTAACAATGCCGCCCAGGATCCGCACTCCTACGAGGCGAGCGCCCAGGACCGGCTGGCCGTTTCCAAGGCGCAGCTCATCATCGAAAACGGCGGCGGCTACGACGGCTTTCTTCACACCCTGGTGGAAAGCAGCAAGCCTGGCAATGCTTCGGTGCTGACCGCCGTCGACATCTCGGGGCTTGCCCATCCTGCGGAATCCGGGGCCGGGCCGTCGGCGACCGGCACGGCGGACGCACACGACCACGGCGACATCAACGAGCACGTCTGGTACAGCCTGCCGGCCATGGAGCGGGTGGCCGACAGCATCGAGGCCAAGCTGTCCGCGCTGGATCCCGGCTCTGCCGCTGCGTTCTCAGCCAACGCTGAATCATTCAAGTCCTCCCTCGCCGGGCTGCAGTCCAAGGTGGACGCGGTCAAGGCTGCTGCGGCGAACGGGAAGGTGGCCGTGACGGAGCCCGTCCCGTTATACCTGCTGCAGGACGCGGGCCTGGTGAACGCAACGCCCGTGCAATACACGGCAGCCATTGAAGAAGGCAGCGACGTTCCGCCCGCAGTCATGAAGGAGGCCACGGATCTGGTGGCATCCAGGGCGGTGCGCTTCCTTGCCTACAACGCCCAAACGGAAGGCCCGCAGACGGAGGCCCTGAAGAAGGCGGCCGAAGGGGCGGGTGTGCCGGTGGTTGATTTCACCGAGACACTGCCCGAAGGCAAGACCTACCTGCAGTGGATGGCGGACAATGTGAACAACATCAGCAAGGTTCTGGAGACAAAATAGGTGGAATCCGTCGTCAGCCTCAAAGGGGCGTGCCTCAAGTTCGGCCAGCGCACGCTCTGGGAGGACCTGGACCTGGACATCAGGCCCGGAGAGTTCTTCGCCGTGCTCGGCCCCAACGGCAGCGGAAAGACAAGCTTCCTGAAGGTCCTGCTTGGCCTGCAGAAACTGCATTCAGGACAGGCGGAGCTGGGCGGTCGTCCGGTGGAACGCGGCAGCAGCCTGATCGGCTACATACCCCAGCAGAAGTCCTTCCCGCCGGACACCCCCATGCGTGCACGCGACCTGGTGGCCCTGGGAGTGGACGGCCACCGGTGGGGAATCAGACTGCAACCCGGTAGAACCAACCGAAAAGTGGACCAGCTGCTGGAGATGGTGGGAGCTTCCGACTACGCCAAGGTCCCGGTGGGCCAGCTCTCCGGCGGAGAGCAGCAGCGCCTCCGCGTGGCGCAGGCCCTGGCCACGGGCCCGCAGGTCCTGCTCTGCGACGAGCCGCTGCTGTCCCTCGACCTGCACCACCAGCAGGCAGTCAGCGCCCTCATCCATCAGCAAAGCCGCGAACACGACACCGCCGTAGTATTCGTCACCCACGAAATTAACCCGATCATCGAATATGTGGACCGGGTGCTCTACCTGGCGGGGGGACGTTTCCGTGTGGGGACGCCGGACGAGGTCATGACCACTGAAGTGCTCTCGGACCTCTACGGCAGCAACGTGGAGGTCATCCACGCCAACGGCCGGATCGTCGTCGTCGGGCTGCCCGACGCCACAACGCACCACCACGGAGCCGATTCGCTGGCGGGGGAGGTGGCCTGATGGACGTGGACAGCATTCTTGGCGCCATCTTCAACTTCGACAACTACGGCGAACTGCTGGTCCTGGTCCAGAACTCCATCTGGGCCGGCGCCATCCTTGGCCTCCTTGGCGGCCTGGTGGGAACGTTCGTGATGAAGCGGGACCTTGCCTTCGCGGTCCACGGCATCTCCGAATTGTCCTTCGCCGGGGCGGCTTTCGCCCTGCTGGTCGGCGCGGACGTGGTGTTTGGCTCGCTGATCGGGTCGGTGGCCGCTGCCCTGCTGCTGGGCGTTATGGGGGTACGGGCGCGGGACAAGAACTCCATCATCGGTGTCATCATGCCCTTCGGCCTGGGCCTTGGAATCCTTTTCCTGTCGCTGTACCAAGGCCGCGCCGCCAACAAGTTTGGCCTGCTGACCGGGCAGATCGTGTCGGTGGACACGGTCCAGCTGCAGGCACTGGCCGGCACCGCCGTCGTCATCATGCTTGTATTGCTGGCAATATGGCGCCCCCTGAACTTTGCCAGCGTGGACCCCGACCTTGCCGAGGCCAGGGGAGTGCCGGTCCGCACCCTCGCGGTGGTGTTCATGATCGTGCTCGGCGTCAGCGTGGCGCTGTCCATCCAAGTGGTGGGCGCCCTGCTGGTACTCGCCCTGCTGATCACTCCGGCAGCCGCGGCCCTGCGTGTCACGTCCTCGCCGGTCGCAGCAGTGGTCCTGAGTGTCGTCTTCGCGGTCAGCGCAACGGTGGGCGGAATCCTGCTGGCGCTGGGCGGACGGATACCCATCAGCCCCTACGTGACCACGTTGTCATTCCTGATCTACGTGGTGTGCCGGGTCATCGGGTCGGTGCGGTCTGCCCGGGGGATGAACGGACGCGTCCTTACAGCTTCCCGGAAGCCTTAAGCGCGGTGCAGTCGGGGCACAGGCCAAAGATCTCCACGGTGTGGTCCACCTCCGTGAACCCGTGCTCCGCTGCAGTGCGCACGGCCCACGTTTCCACGGCGGGTGCCTCAACCTCCACTGCCTTGCCGCAGTTCCTGCACAACAGGTGGTGGTGGTGCCCGGTCACCGCACAGCGCCGGTACACTGCCTCACCGTCACCGTTGCGCAGCACATCCACCAGGCCCTCATCGGCGAGTGACTGCAGGATCCGGTAGGCAGTGGCGAGGGAAACGGAGACGCCCTGGTTCTGCAGTATGCGGTAGAGCTCCTGGGTGCTGACGAAGTCATCCAGATCGTCCAGGGCTGCGCTGACGGCCTTGCGCTGTTTGGTGACGCGCTGTTCCTTGCCAGCTCCTGCCGGTGGTGGGGCGGCGGAATCAGCCTTGACGCCGATCGGCATGGACGAACTCGCTTCCGTGGGGGGCAGACATCAAGATTACCAGCCGGAGCATCGTGGACAGGCTTCCGCGGCGGACCCTAGGCTGGCGCTATGAAGCTGACCAAATACACCCACGCCTGTGTCCGGCTCGAGAAGGAAGGCGGGGTCCTGGTCCTTGATCCCGGCACGTTCTCCGAATCGGCTGAGGCGCTCGCTGGGGCCCAGGCCGTCCTGGTAACCCACGAACACGCAGACCATCTTGACACCCCCGCTGTGGTGAAGGCCCTCCAGGATGACAAGGACCTGGTGCTGTACGCCCCAGAGGGGGTGGCCGGGCAGTTGCGCGGGGAGGCCCCGGCCGCCGCGGACCGTATCCACGCCGTGGAACCCGGATCGACTTTCCAGGCCGCAGGATTCGATATCCGCAGCTTTGGCGGCCAGCACGCCCTGATCCACCCCCAGATTCCCGTGGTGGCCAACATCGGTTTCCTGGTGGACAACAACGTGTACCACCCGGGGGACTCATTCATCATCCCGGACGGCATCACGGTCCAGACGCTGCTGGTGCCACTGCACGCACCGTGGAGCAAATCCGCGGAGGTGGTGGATTTCGTCATCGGCGTGCGGGCGCCGCGGGCGTTCCAGATTCACGACGGGCTGCTCAACGACAACGGCCTGGGCATCGTTGAAGGCCACGTGAAGCGGATTGGCGCCAAGTACGGCACGGAGTACCGGCACCTGGCCTCCCGCGAATCAGTGGAGGTTTAGGCCGTCCATTCCCCGGTGTCCAGGAACCGGGCAATAACTGCTTCATACGGCGCAGGATCCAGCCGCTGGGCAGCCAGCCACTCCCGGTTCCAGTAGGTGCCCGCGTAGCGTTCCCCGCCGTCGCACATCAGGGAAACGATGCTGCCCCGGCGCCCTTCCGCGAGCATTCCGGCAATTGCCTGCCAGACTCCCCACAGGTTTGTGCCGGTGGAGGGCCCGGCGTGCAGGCCGGCGTAGGAATGCAGGTGCCGCATCGCGGCGATCGAGGCGGCATCGGGTACCTGGACCATTCTGTCGATCACCGTGGGAATGAAACTGGGCTCCATCCGGGCCCGGCCGATGCCTTCGATCCGGGAGGGCAGGCCGGTGGGTTTCCCGGCTGCTTCGCCCAGCCAGCCCGGGTAGAAGGCGGAGTTCTCCGGGTCCACCACCAGCAACCGGGTGGGGTGGGAGTGGTAGCGCAGGTAGCGGCCGATCGTGGCGCTGGTTCCCCCGGTGCCGGCCCCCACCACGATCCAGTCCGGCACCGGGTGCGGCTCGAGGCTGAGCTGGCCGAAAATTGATTCCGCGATGTTGTTGTTGCCGCGCCAGTCCGTAGCCCGTTCCGCGTACGTGAACTGGTCCATGTAATGCCCGTTGCACGTTGCTGCTGTTTCCTCGGCTACGGCATAAACGTCAGAGGCGTTTTCCACCAGCAGGCACGAGCCGCCGAACTGTTCAATCAGCGCAATTTTCTCCGGGCTGGTGGTGCGCGCCATGACGGCGACGAAGGGAAGCCCCAGCAGTTGGGCGAAGTACGCCTCCGAGACCGCAGTGCTGCCACTGGACGCTTCAACGATGGTGGTGTCCTCCCGGATCCATCCGTTCACCAGGCCGAACAGGAACAGGGACCTGGCCAGCCGGTGCTTCAGGCTGCCCGAGCGGTGCCTGGATTCATCCTTGAGGTAGAGCTCGATGCCCCAGTGCTCCGGCAGCGGCACCGAGTAGAGGTGGGTGTCTGCAGAGCGGTTGTTTTCCGCCGTGATGGTGCGGATGGCACGGTCGGCCCAGCCCCGGTCCGTTCCGCTGCTGCCTTTGCCGGGGTTGCCCTTGATCGTCACCGAACCAGCCTACCCGTGGCAACAGTCCGTCTAGAGTGGGTCCCGTCGGCTGTAGGAACCTGTAAGGAGCGCGATGAACCCGTTGATGGACGTCCAGGACCTTGAAGCCCGGCTTGCCGCCGGGCAGCGGACGGTGCTGCTGGATGTGCGGTGGGCGCTGGGCGACCCGCACGGGCACGACCACTATCTTGCCGGCCACCTGCCGGGGGCGGTGTTCGTGGACCTGGCCACCGAGCTTTCGGATCCGTCGGTCCCGGACCGGGGGCGCCACCCGTTGCCGTCGCCGGCGCAGTTCCAGGAGTCGGCCCGGCGGTGGGGCGTCAGGAACGGCGATGCCGTGGTGGCCTATGACGACAGTGCCAACATGGCGGCGGCCAGGGTGTGGTGGATGCTGCGCGACGCCGGACTGGCGGAGGTGTACCTGCTCGATGGCGGCCTGGCCGCCTGGCGTGCCGCGGGCCTGCCGGTTGAGCCGGGCGCCGTCCATCCTGTCCCCGGAGACGTGACGTTGGGCAGTGGACAGATGCCCGCGGCCGACGCCGGTGCTGCCGCCGGCTGGGCGCGCAGCGGCCTGCTGCTCGACGCGAGGGCAGGGGAGAGGTACCGGGGTGAGATTGAGCCGGTTGATCCGCGTGCCGGCCACATTCCCGGAGCAGTGAGCGCCCCCACCACGGGGAACGTGGACGCCGACGGACGGTTCCTGCCGCCGGCGGAGCTGCGGCGGAGGTTCGAATCCCTGGGCGTCCGGGAAGGCTGTCCGGTGGCGGTCTACTGCGGCTCCGGCGTCACTGCGGCGCACGAGGTGGCCGCGTTGGAACTCGCCGGGTTCCAGGCCACGCTGTACCCGGGCTCATTTTCAGAGTGGTCCAACCGTCCTGATCTCCCTGTTGCCACCGGTCCGGAACCTGGGGACGGTGGCGCCGATGCCGGGCAGTCTGTTGCGCCGGTTGGCAAGTCGGCAGGAGGCGGGGGTAGCGTCGCAGTATGACACCAGGACGCCCCGTACCACCGCCCCTCGCCCGACCCATAGCCCCTGCCCCTGACGCTGCGCCCACTGGTGGTGCAGCCGGACAGCTCGCCGCCGCCTACGGCGCCGTGTCCGGAGACAGCGGGCTGGTGCCGCTGACTGTGGCCCGGCGGGCTCCCAAACCGGACGACGTCGAGATCGCCATCGAATTCTGCGGGCTGTGCCACTCCGATGTGCATGCTACGCGCGGGGAGTGGGGCGGGCAGGTCTACCCCCTGGTGCCGGGCCACGAAATCGTCGGAACGGTCACCAGGGTTGGAGCGGACGTTACCGATTTCGCCGTGGGCGAGCGGGTGGGCGTGGGCTGCATGGTCGATTCCTGCCGCGAGTGCGACAGCTGCCTGGACGGCCTGGAGCAATACTGCGAACGGGGCATGACCGGCACGTACGGTGCCAAGGACCGCAGGAACGGCGACGCGGTCACGCAGGGGGGCTATTCGTCGTCCATCGTGGTGGACCGGCGCTATGTCCTCCACGTGCCCGACTCACTGGACCCGGCCGCCGTCGCGCCCCTGCTGTGTGCCGGCGTCACCACGTTCTCTCCACTGCGGCACTTCGACGTGGAGGAAGGCGACGTGGTGGGCGTGGTCGGCCTGGGGGGACTGGGCCACATGGCCGTCAAGCTGGCCAAGGCCATGGGTGCAAGGGTGGTGGTGTTCACCACTTCGGAATCGAAGGTAGCCGCGGCGCTGGAACTGGGGGCCGACGAGGTTGTCCTGTCCCGCGATGAGGCCGCCATGGAGGGCGCAAACCGCACCATCGACCTCATTATCGACACCGTGGCAGCCCCGCACGACCTGAACCCCTTCTTCCGCACCCTGCGCGTGGACGGGGCACTGTTCCAGCTCGGCCTGCCCTCGGAGGCGATGCCGCCCGTCAATCCCGGGGCCCTGATCCGGCGGAGGATTGCCTATGCGGGATCGCTCATTGGGGGCATCGCAGAAACCCAGGAAATGCTCGACTTCTGCGCTGAGCACGGGGTTGTGGCCGATATCGAGATGGTGTCGGCCGGACAGCTGAATGAAGCCTACGACCGGATGGTCGCTGGAGACGTAAAGTACCGGTTCGTGCTGGACACCAGCACGCTGCAGGCAGCAGCCGAGGAGGCAGACGCATGAGCACGCTGTTCACCAGGATCCTGAGGGGCGAGATTCCAGGCCGGTTCGTTTGGCGCGAGGACGATGTGTCGGCGTTCCTGACCACCGGGCCGCTCGCTGACGGCCACACCCTCGTGGTGCCCACCGAGGAAGTGGACCGGTGGACGGACGCCGCACCGGAGACTCTGGCCCGTGTCATGGAGGTGGCACGCCGCATCGGCGCGGTGCAGGTGGACCTCTTCGGGGCACGCCGTGCCGGTCTGATCGTGGCGGGCTATGAGGTCAACCACCTGCATGTCCACGTGTGGCCGTCACGCAGTATGGCCGACTTCGATTTTGGCTCTGCCGACCAGAACCCGGACCCGGCGGTCCTGGACGCCAACGCGGAAAAGCTGCGTGCCGGGCTCCGCGCAGCCGGCTACGGGGAATTCGTTCCGGCCGAATGAACCAGTGCCACGCCCGGCGCGTATGCGGCGGGCGTGGCAGGGGCCGCGTACGAAGGGTCAGTTCCTGCGGGGCGTCATCGCCACCATGCCCGCGTACGTGAACCCGCCGCCGAAGCCGAAAAGCAGCGCGGGAACATCGGCGGGGATCCTGCCGGAGTGCCACCATTTGCTCAACCCGAGCGGCACGCTTGCGGCAGAAGTGTTGCCCGACTCCGTGACGTCCGTGATGACGATGCGGTCCGTCAGGCCCAGAGCCTCCGCGAGTGGTTCGATGATGCGAAGGTTGGCCTGGTGAGCGGCCAGGACCTGGATGTCGTCCAGTTCCAGTCCCGCGCGCGCCACCACCTCGCGGGCCCGCTCGGGGGCCCTGGTCAGCGCCCAGCGCAGCACTTCACGGCCGTTCTGCGAGAACCTGCCCAAGGGTGGGGAGATGGTGACAGCGTCAGCCATGCCGCGCTCCGAGCCCCAGACCACGGGTCCAATCCGGGGTGTTTCGGAGGGACGCACGACGGCGGCGCCCGCGCCGTCGGCGGTAAGGACGGCCGTGGCGCGGTCCGTCCAGTCAGTGACGGTGGAGAGCGTCTCGGCTCCCACGACGATGGCGTGGGTTGCGCTTCCGGTCCGGATTGCCTGGTCGGCCACGCCCAGGGCGTATTCGAAGCCGGAGCATGCTGTGTTGACGTCCATAATGGCTGGACCGCGGCCGTCCCGCCCGAGTCCAAGAGCGGCAGCGATGCGGCCGGCCGTATTCGGCGAGCGTTCGGCCGCGGTGGTGGTGGCCACCACCACAAGGTCGATGTCCGCCGCGCCGACTCCCGAGTCAGCCAGGGCCATCCGGGCAGCGGGAACCGCAAGGTCCACCACGGTCTCGCCCTCGGCAACAATGCGCCTGGTGACAATCCCGGTGCGTTGGCGGATCCACTCGTCGCTCGTGTCCATCATGCCTTCGAGTTCATGGTTGTCCATGACCCGCACCGGCTGGGCGTGGCCGAGCCCTGCGATTTCTGTCCCTGCCGGGCCCTGGGCAAGCGTGAGCTTCATTCGATTCCTCTCGTAGGGGTGCCGCTGCTAGGCGGGGGCGAGTGCCTTGTTGAGCACCGTGCGGATGCGCTTCTCGGATACGGAGTAGGCGGTCCCGAGTTCGACGGCGAACAGGCTCACCCGAAGTTCCTCGATCATCCAGCGCACTTGGGTTAACTCCCGTCCAGCGCGACGTCCCGGCAGGAGTGCCGAGACCGCATCGTCGTAGTCGTCTTCCAGGCCCTGGATCACCGCCATGTTCAGGGCATCGCGCTGCACGTTGCCGGGCAGCCGGTCCAGCCGCTTCTCGATCGCCGCAAGGTACCGCGGCAGCTGGCTGAGCTGGGCGTAGCCCGTGCGTGCTACAAAGCCCGGGTAGACCAGTTGTTCCAGCTGGCTCTTGATGTCGTTCAGTGCGCTGATCAAGGCCAGGCTGGTGGTGCCCTTGAGCTGCTTTTCGATCCGGCGCGTACTGGCGAGGATGCGCTCCACTGTGGCTGTGACTGAGAAGACGGTGTCGATAAGTTCGGCGCGCACCAGCTCGTAGAGCTGGTCAAAGGCCTGCCGGTCCCAGGGAAGCTCCGCGGGCGTGAGCTTGTCGATGGCGGCCAGGGCGCAGTCGGCGATCAGGGCGGACACTGAACCGTGTGGGTTCTGGCTGAAGGTCAGCTTCTCCGTGTTGCTCAGGTGCTCCAGGACGTAGCGGTCGGGCGCCGGAACACGCAGGGCCAGCAGCCGGATCACGCCGCCGCGCATCGCGTCCAGCTGCTCTCCAGCCGTCTGGAACACGCGCAGCGACACTGACGTGCCCTGGTCCACCAAAGCCGGGTAACCGGTCACGGTGTGGCCTTTGACCATGCTGCTCACCTGGCGTTCGATGCTGCCGAAGCTCCACTCCGTCAGGCCGTCCCGCTCCACGAACCCTGCCCCGGCCTGGACACCCGGGACCCCAGTGGCCTGCTGACGTCGCTGGGGACCGGCGTCGGACGTTCTGCCACTTCCGCCCTGCTCCTTCCCGTTCCCACCGGCCGCCTTGCCCCGGCCGCCGGGAGCGGCGGAGGCAGGGGTGGCGCCGAGCGATTCGGCGATGGCGCGCCGGGTGGCTGGGGCAAGCCGCTCCTGGAGCTCCACCAGGTCCTTGCCCTCGCCCAGGACCTTGCCCTTGCTGTCCACTACCTTGAAGCTCATCCGCAGGTGCGGGGGGACCGCGTCCCAGTTCCAGGATCCCGGCGGGACGATGGCCCCGCGGATCCGCCGCAGGACCAGCTCCAGCGACGGTTCCAGGTCATCCGTTTCCGGGTCGAAGTCCGCTTCAAGGGCCGCCACCGCCTGGCGGGCGACATCAGGGGCGGGAACGAAGTTCTTCCGGACCTGCTTGGGCAGTGACTTGATCAGGGCTGTCACCAGGTCCACCCGCTGCCCCGGAATCAACCAGCGGAACGGGGCGTCGTCGAGCTGGTTGAGGAACAGGACCGGCACTTCGGCCGTGACGCCGTCAGAGGGGTCTGGGGCCGAGCCCGGAGCCACCGGATGGAACTCGTACGTCAGTGGAAGCTCGAAGCCCTTGTGGAGCCAGGTCTTCGGATAGGCCGAATCGTCCAGGTCATCGGCGTCGTCACTGAGGAGCAGTGACTTGTCGTAATCCAGGAGGTCCGGGTTCTCCCTGCGGGCATCCTTCCACCACTTGTCGAAATGCCGTTCGGAAATAACATCGGGTCCGATCCTGGCATCGTAGAACTCGAACAGTGTTTCATCATCCACAAGCAGGTCGCGGCGGCGCATGCGGGCCTCAAGTTCCTCCACCTCATTCAGGAGGGCCCGGTTGCGCTGGAAGAATTTATGGTGCGTGCGCCAGTCACCTTCGACCAGGGCGTGCCTGATGAAGAGCTCGCGGGCGACGGCCGGGTCCACCCGGCCGTAGTTGATCCGCCGCTGCGCAATGATCGGGACGCCGTAAAGGGTGACTTTTTCGTAAGCCATGACGGCTCCCTGCCGGCTGGACCAGTGCGGTTCGCTGTAGCTGCGCTTGACCAGGTCCGGTGCCACTTGTTCCGCCCACAGGGGGTCGAACTTCGCCGCAACCCGGGCCCACAGCCTGCTGGTTTCCACCAGCTCCGCCGCCATGACGAAGGTGGGGGACTTCTTGAAGAGCGCCGACCCGGGGAAGATCGCGAAGCGGGTGCCACGGGCGCCGGCATATTCACGCTTGCGCTCGTCCAGGATGCCGATGTGGCTCAGCAAACCCGAGAGCAGGCTGATGTGGATGCCGTCATGGTTACCCACCGGGTCAGCCAGGCGTTTGTTGTCCAGGGTGATTCCCAGCGGCCGGGCGAGCTGGCGCAGTTGGGTAAACAGGTCCTGCCATTCGCGGACGCGCAGGTAGTTGATGAATTCGGCGCGGCACAACCGGCGGAAGGCAGAGGACGACAGCTCCTGCTGCTTCTCCTGCAGGTAGTTCCAAAGATTGAGGTAGCCGGTGAAGTCAGAGTTCTCGTCCCGGAAGCGGTTGTGCTTTTCCGCGGCGAGCTGCTGCTTGTCGGTGGGGCGTTCGCGCGGATCCTGGATGGTCAGCGCAGCTGCCAGGACCATGACTTCCCGGACACAGCCGCGTTTCCCCGCTTCCACGATCATCCGGCCCAGGCGGGGATCCACGGGCAACTGTGCGAGTTTCTGTCCGACAGCGGTGAGGCCGCCGCCCTTCGGCGCTCCGCGGCCCTCGGCTGCACCTGCCTTGCCGCCGTTGCCCTGCACGCGTGGGGGAGCGAGGGCGCCGAGCTCACGCAGGAGGGTGACACCGTCGTTAATCGCCCGGGTTTCCGGCGGTTCGACGAAGGGGAAGTCCTCTACGTCCTTGGGGCCTTTAGCCACGCCCATCGCCGTCATCTGGAGGATGACGGCGGCCAGGTTGGTGCGAAGGATTTCAGGGTCCGTGAACCGGGGCCGGGACTCGAAGTCCTCCTCGGAGTACAACCGGATGGCGATGCCGTCAGATACGCGCCCGCAGCGGCCCGAACGCTGGTTGGCCGACGCCTGCGAGACGCGCTCGATGGGCAGGCGCTGGACTTTGGTGCGGTGCGAGTACCGGGAAATGCGGGCCGTGCCGGTGTCGATGACGTACTTGATTCCGGGCACGGTCAGCGACGTTTCCGCCACGTTGGTGGCCAGCACGATCCGCCGCTTGTTGCCGGGATGGAAGACCTTGTGCTGCTCCTGCAGGCTCAGTCGGGCGAAGAGGGGGAGTATTTCGGTGTTGGCCAGTCTCCGGTTGGACTGGATGCGGGACTGCAGGGCATCTGCAGCATCGCGGATTTCGCGCTCGCCGGAGAAGAACACCAGGATGTCGCCGGGTGCCTCAGCCGCCAGCTCGTCCACCGCATCGCACACGGCATCCAGCGGATCGCGGTCCTCTTCGAGTTCATCGTCCGAGGCGTCTTCCTCGTCGGTGACCGGCTGGCTCAGGGGACGGTAACGGATTTCGACGGGATACGTCCTGCCGGAGACCTCAATGATGGGCGCCGGGTTCTCCGGGGTGCCGAAATGGTTGGCGAACCGTTCGGGGTCGATGGTGGCCGAGGTGATGATGACCTTCAAATCAGGCCGCTGGGGGAGGATCCGCTTCAGGTAGCCAAGAATGAAGTCGATGTTGAGGCTTCGTTCATGCGCCTCGTCAATGATGATGGCGCTGTACTTGCGCAGCAGCTTGTCCCGCTGGATCTCGGCCAGCAGGATGCCGTCGGTCATCAGCTTGACCTTGGTCGACTTGCCCACCTCGCCGGTGAAACGGACCTGGAAGCCCACCTCCTGGCCGATTTCCACGCCAAGTTCTTCCGCAATGCGTTCCGCAACGGTCCTGGCCGCCAGCCGCCTGGGCTGCGTGTGCCCGATCAGTCCCTTGTCCCCCAGGCCCAGTTCCAGGCACATCTTGGGGATTTGCGTGGTCTTCCCGGAGCCGGTTTCGCCGGCGATGATGGTCACCTGGTTGGCGGCGATGGCGGCCATCAGGTCCTCGCGGCGCTCGGAAACCGGCAGCTCGGCGGGATAG
This sequence comes from Pseudarthrobacter enclensis, assembly GCF_030811655.1. Classification (GTDB taxonomy): domain Bacteria; phylum Actinomycetota; class Actinomycetes; order Actinomycetales; family Micrococcaceae; genus Arthrobacter; species Arthrobacter enclensis_A. The sequence continues at coordinate 53,527 of NZ_JAUSRE010000012.1, forward strand.
GAGATATGAAAAGTCATGGCTGCTGACAGTCTACTGCCGTCATGAACGGCCCTTGGTTCGGCTCCTGTCCCAGTACTTGTCCTCCTGCAGCAGGACTCAGGAGGTGGGGCCGGTGTTCGTGCCGGGAGGGAGCACAGCGGCCGTTTCCTCTGCCGCGGCCCGGGCACTGTCAACCAGGACGCGCCACGGCCCGGTGATGGCCTGTTCCGGCAGGGCTGCCCTGCGCTGCCCGGCGGTGATTGAGTAGATAAAGCGGTCCGGCTGCGGGGCTTCGAGGGCAGCGGCGACTGCCCGTGGTGTGCGGGGAACTGCATCCCACGGGCAGGCCTCGACGAGGGGCTGCCACTGGCTGAGGGCGGCGTCGGTCCGTGCATCCACCGTCCACACCCTGGGCACGGCGGCGGTTCCGCCTGTGCGCTCCACCTTGATCTTCATGGCCGGGTTCCTGGGCTTCCATATGGCCCCGGGGCGCAGTAACGGGCCACAGGACAGCGGTTAAACCTTGACCTTCACAGTTTCCCACGCGCCCCGCACCGCATCATGCCCGGTGGACTCCGGGCCGAAGAGGTTAGCGGCAGTGCGGATTGTGGCACGGGCAAAGACGCTGAAGGTGGCGGCCGGGGGCAGTGACCCGTTAGTAAGGGTTTCGTACCAGATGCGGCCGGGGGATTCCCAGGCGTTGCCGCCCAGGGCCTCTGCAACGAGGTAGAAGGCCCGGTTGGGAATGCCGGAATTGATGTGGACCCCGCCATTGTCCGCACTGGTCCGGACGTAGCCATCCATGGAGTCCGGCTGCGGGTCCTTGCCCAGAACGTCGTCGTCGTACGCGGTTCCCGGCGCCTTCATGGACCGCAGGGCGAGGCCCTGAACCTGCGGGGTGAAGAGGCCTTCCCCGATGAGCCAGGTGGCCTGGGCCGCGGTCTGGTTCTTCGCGTACTGATCGACGAGCGCGCCGAATACGTCGGACATGGACTCGTTCAGGGCTCCGGCCTGGTTCCTGTAGGCAAGCCCCGCCGAATATTGGGTGACACCGTGGGCCAGTTCGTGGCCGATGACGCTGATGGACCTGGTGAACCGCTCGAAGACATCCCCGTCACCATCGCCGAAGACCATTTGGCTGCCGTTCCAGAACGCGTTGTCATAGAGCTGGCCAAAATGCACTGTGGCATCGAGCCTGAGTCCGGAATCGTCCACGGAGTTCCGGTCAAACACCTCAGCATAAAACCGGTGGGTGTGTCCCAGTCCGTCATAGGCTTCGTCGGCGGCGGCATCCGTAGTGGCCGCACCGCCTTCCTTCCGGACCGGGGTGCCGGGGAGGACCTCGGAACCTTCCGCGTCATAGATGGTCCGGTTCACCGGGCCGGGCTTCTCGTGGCGCAGCGCGGGGGTTGGCGCGGACGCCGCCTGGGCCCGCGCCGCGTGGAATGATTCCACATGGCCCAGGGCCTTCCTGGCGGCGGTGGCCGCGGCAGAGTATCCCGGCGCATCCTGCTGCGCGAGCCTGCGCAGCAGGTACGGGGGAACAATTGAACAGAACTGAACGTGCATGGCGTACTCCCTCAGCTAGGTGTTCCCAACCTAGGAGCAGGCACTGACAATCAAACGGCAGGCCGCTTCGGCGAAACCAACGGCCAGCCGGGCGCTGGAGCCGGTGCAGGTGGGTACGGTTAGCGCATGGCTGAAACCGAAAAGAGCACCAAGTCCAGCTCCACCCTCCTGACGGTCATCATCGCGTTCGTGGCCAATACCCTCGTGGCGGGGGCGAAGTCGGTGGCTGCTGTCCTTTCAGGTTCGGCCTCGATGGCGGCGGAAGCGGCGCACTCCTGGGCGGACACCGGCAACCAGGTGTTCCTGTTCTTTGCCGAGCGCCGGTCTGCCCGGCCCCGGGACAGGAGCCACCCGATGGGCTACGGCCGGGAAGCCTATGTGTGGTCCATGTTCGCCGCCTTCGGACTCTTCACCGCGGGCGCAGTGGTGTCCATCATGCATGGCATCCAGCAGATCATCGCACCGGAGCCCGCGGCGGATTTCACGATCGCCTACGTGGTCCTGGGCGTTGCCTTCGTCTTTGAAGGGATTTCCTTCATCCAGGCTTTCCGGCAGACCCGGAAAGCGGCCCACGAGCTGGAACGGCATACGCTGGAGCAGGTCCTCATCAGCTCCGATCCCACGCTCCGCGCAGTCTTCGCCGAGGATGCGGCTGCGCTGATCGGCCTCGTCGTGGCGTTCGTGGGTGTGTTCCTGCACCAGGTGACGGGATCCCCGCTCCCGGACGCCATTGGATCGATCACGGTTGGCGTTCTGCTGGCCATCGTCGCTGTCGTCCTCATCGACCGCAACAGGCGCTTCCTGGTGGGGCAGGGCGTGACGCCGGACATTGAACGTTCCATGGCCCGGCGTGTGCTGGAGCATCCCGAGATTGCCCGGCTGACGTACCTGCACTTGGAATTTGTCGGCCCCCGCAAGCTGTACCTCGTGGCGGCAGTGGATTTGGAGGGGGACCACCCGGAGCACGAGGTCGCTGTGGTCCTGCGCCGGATCGAGCGCGAGCTGGAGGAGCACGAGACCGTAGAGGAAGCTGTGCTCACCCTGGCCACCCTTGACGAGGCGGCCCTGCGCTTCTGAGTTCCCTGGAAGCGAAAAATCCCCGCCGCTTCACTGAAGCGGCGGGGATTGTGTGTGCCCTCGGTAGGATTCGAACCTACGGCCTTCTGCTCCGGAGGCAGACGCTCTATCCCCTGAGCTACGAGGGCAATCCGGATATCCTGCCGTTCCCGGCGGGACGTCCTAGAGCTTAGCAGGAAGGTGGCCCGCAAGGGAAAACCGCTGCCCGGACCCGTCGGAGGGGTGAGGGGAACAGGCCGTTGCAGCCCGAAAAGGAGTCCGCGCGGGCCGGTTGCGCACTGGCACTTCCCTTTGCGTGGCGGACCGTGGGTCGGTTAGGGCGGGTGCCGGGGCTACGGGTCGAATTCTTTGCTGTCACTGGCCCCCGGTACGCTAGAGGGGTGACTCCCGAAGAACTTTCCCTCGCCATATCCGCCTGCCTCAAGGACGCCGTTGCCGCCGGCGATATTGCCCTTGCGGAATCAGCCATTCCGGCTGAGGTGCGTGTGGAACGGCCCAAGAACCGGGACCACGGCGACTGGGCAACCAACATCGCCCTGCAGCTGGCCAAGCAGGCAGGCACCAATCCCCGCGAATTCGCGAGCATCCTCAGCACCCGGCTGAAGTCCATCGATGGCGTCTCGGCCGTCGACATCGCGGGCCCGGGCTTCCTGAACATCACCGTGGACGCCGCTGCAGCCGGTGCCCTGTCGAAGGCCATCGTCGAGGCCGGCCGGACTTACGGCACCAACACAGCGCTCAGCGGGCACACGGTCAACATGGAGTTCGTTTCCGCAAATCCCACCGGTCCGCTGCACATCGGCCATACCCGGTGGGCCGCGTTGGGTGATTCCATTGCCCGCGTGCTGCGCGCCTCGGGCGCCGACGTGACGGCCGAGTACTACATCAACGACGCCGGATCGCAGATGAACACCTTCGCCACCTCCGTATACTCCCGCCTGCACGGCCGTCCCGTGCCCGATGGCGGTTACCCGGGACAGTACATCGCGGACCTGGGCCACGAGGTCCTCTCGGCGCATCCGGACATCCGCGAGCTGACGGAAGTGGCCGCACTGCCGGTCATCCGCGCTGCCGCGTACGAGGCCCAGATGAAGGACATCAAAGCCACGCTGGCGGAGTTCGGCGTGGAGTTCGACGTCTTCTTCTCCGAGCAGGAACTGCACGACGCCGGCGCCATCGAAAGTGCCGTGGCACGCCTGCGCGAACAGGGCCACGTGTTCGACGACGGCGGTGCTGTCTGGCTTCGGACCACGGACTTTGGCGACGACAAGGACCGGGTGATGATCCGGGCCAACGGCGAACCCACCTACTTTGCCGCAGACGCGGCCTACTACCTGTCCAAGAAGGACCGCGGTTTCACGGAGAAGATCTACCTGCTCGGCGCCGACCACCACGGCTACATCAACCGGCTCAAGGCGATCGCCGCCGCCGCAGGTGACGACCCCGAGGTGAACATCGAGGTCCTGATCGGCCAGCTGGTCTCCGTCAACGGAGCCAAACTGTCCAAGCGCGCGGGCAACATCATCGAGCTCAAGGACCTGATTGAGTGGCTGGGCAAGGATGCCGTCCGGTATTCCCTGGCCCGCTTCCCGGCCGACTCTCCGCTGACCCTCGATCCTGAACTGCTGAAGAAGCACAGCAACGAGAACCCCGTGTTCTACGTGCAGTACGCCCATGCCCGTTCCCGTGGTGCCGCGCGCAACGCGGTGGCCGCCGGTGTGGAACGCCAGGTGGACGGCCGGGACAGCTTCGAGGCCTCGCTGCTGGACCACGCCACGGAAAACGAGCTGCTGTCCTACCTGGGCAGTTACCCCTCCATCGTGGCCAAGGCGGCGGAACTGCGCGAACCGCACCGCGTGGCACGGCACCTCGAAGCCATCGCGGGGGCCTACCACCGCTGGTACGACGCCTGCCGGATCGCCCCGATGGGTGAAGAACCCGTCACCGACCTCAACCGCACCCGGCTTTGGCTCAACGACGCCACCAGCCAGGTACTGGCCAATGGCCTGGACCTGCTGGGCGTTTCGGCTCCAGAACGGATGTAGGACCGATGACGAACACAGCAGCACAGGGTTCCCCGCTTGCCCCGGAGTGGCTCGCCGTTCCGGATGACCTGAACAAGCTCCACGAACCGATGTGGGCCAAGGACGTCGCGCGCAACGGGGAGGGCGAACTCAGCATCGATGGTGTTCCCGTCAGCGAGTTGCAGCGGCAGTACGGCACCCCGCTTTTCGTCATGAGCGAAGCCGACTTCCGTGCCCGTGCCCGCGCCTTCAAGGACTCCTTCGACGCAGCCTTCGCCGATATTTGCGGCGGCGTTGACGTCTACTACGCCGGTAAATCCTTCCTCTGCACCGCAGTGGTGAAGTGGGTGGAAGAGGAAGGGCTGCGCCTTGACACCGCATCGGGCGGGGAGCTTGCCGTAGCAGCGCGCGCCGGCATGCCGGGGGAGCGGGTGGCGCTGCACGGCAACAACAAGTCCGACGCTGAACTGAACCGCGCGCTGGACATGGGACTTGGCCGGATCGTGGTGGACAGCCTGGACGAACTCGCGCGCGTCGGAGCCATTGCCCAGGCGCGCGGCGTGGAGGCGAAAGTCATGCTGCGGCTGACCCCCGGCGTCCACGCGCACACGCACGAATTCATTGCCACGGCGCATGAGGACCAGAAGTTCGGCCTCTCCATGGCGGCCGACACAACGGACGAGGCGGGCGTCTCCGCTGCCGAAGAAGCGGTGGCAGCGGCAGCCGCCCATCCCGGCATCGAACTGCTGGGCCTGCACTGCCACATCGGCTCCCAGATCTTCGAGCCGGACGGCTTCGCGCTGGCCGCAGAGAAGCTCCTGCGCTTCCTGGCCGCCATGCAGGAAAAATATTCCATCACCTTGCCGGAGCTGGACCTCGGCGGTGGCTACGGCATTGCCTACACCCCCGTGGACACCCCGCGCCCCGCAGCGGAAATCGCGACGGCGATGGCCGCCGTCGTGCGTTCCACCTGCGCCGAGCTGGGCATCGACGCGCCGCGCATCTCCATCGAACCCGGCCGTGCCATCGTGGGCAGCACCACCTTCACCCTGTACGAGGTAGGCACGCTCAAGACCGTCCGCGTTGATGCTCCGGCTGCGTCCGGTGGTGACGGAGGCAACAACGTTACGTATCCGCGCCGGTATGTTTCGGTGGACGGCGGCATGAGCGACAACGCCCGCCCGGTGCTGTACGACGCGGATTATTCGGCTGTCCTGGCGTCGCGCACCTCCACCGCCGCCCCGCAGCTGTCCCGCGTAGTGGGCAAACATTGCGAGAGCGGCGACATAGTTGTTAGAGATGTATATCTGCCCGTGGACGTGGCAGCCGGTGATCTGCTCGCTGTCCCGGGAACCGGCGCCTACTGCTGGGCCCTCTCGAGCAACTACAACTATCTGGCCCGGCCGGGCGTTGTCGCGGTGCGCGACGGATCTGCCCGGCTGATTGTCCGCGGGGAAACCGAAGAAGATTTGCTGAGCCGCGACATGGGAGCCTGAATGACGGAATTGCGAACGCTGAAAGTAGCCCTGCTGGGCTGTGGCAACGTTGGGGCCCAGGTTGCGCGGATCCTGCTCGAGGACGCCGACGCCCTTGCCGCCCGTGCCGGGGCACGCCTGCAGCTCAGCGGCATCGCCGTGCGCAACGTCAACGCCCACCGCGACGTCGAACTGCCGCAGGAACTCTTCACCACAGACGCCGAGACCCTGGTCAAGGACGCGGACTTGGTGATTGAACTGATGGGTGGCATCGAGCCGGCCCGCACGCTGATCCTCGCCGCGCTGCGCAATGGCGCCTGCGTGGTCACCGGCAACAAGGCCCTCCTTGCCCAGGACGGTCCAACCCTCTACGAAGAGGCAGACAAGGCCGGCGTCCAGCTCTCCTACGAGGCCGCCGTGGCCGGAGCCATCCCCATCCTCCGCCCCATCCGTGACAGCCTTTCCGGCGACCGGATCACCCGGGTGCTGGGCATCGTCAACGGCACCACGAACTTCATCCTTGACCAGATGGACAGCACCGGCGCCCAGTTCGCGGACGCCCTCGCCGAAGCCCAGCGGCTCGGCTACGCAGAAGCGGACCCCACCGCCGACGTCGAAGGGCACGACGCCGCGGCAAAGGCCGCCATCCTGGCGTCGCTGTCATTCCACACCCGGTTCGCGCTGGAAAACGTCCACTGCGAGGGCATTTCGTCCGTCACTGCGTCGGACATTGCCGCGGCAAAGGACGCCGGCTTTGTGATCAAGCTGCTGGCCATCGCGGAGAAACTCACCGATGCCGAGGGCAAGGAAGGCGTATCCGTCCGCGTCCATCCCACGCTCCTGCCGCGCGAACACCCGCTGGCCGCCGTCCGGGGCGCCTTCAACGCCGTGTTCATCGAGGCTGAAAACGCCGGCGAGCTGATGTTCTACGGCCAGGGCGCCGGCGGCACCCCCACCGCGTCCGCCGTGATGGGTGACCTCGTTTCGGCGGCACGCCGCCTGGTCCTGGGCGGACCGCAGCGCACCGAGACCACCACCGGCCACGTCCCGGCGCTGCCCATCGAGGCTGCCACCACCAGCTACTACATCGGACTGGACGTCGCCGACCAGCCCGGCGTGCTGGCACGGATCGCCCACCTCTTTGCCGAGCACGGCGTGTCCATCGAAATCATGCGGCAGACCATCCACCGCGACGCCGCATCAAATGTGGAGTCAGCGGAACTGCGGATCGTTACCCACCGCGCGTCAGAGGCTGCCCTTGCAGCCACCGTCGAGGCCGTCAAAGGCCTTGACGTCATCAATTCAGTTACATCCGTTCTTCGGGTAGAAGGAGTCTAAGTGGCTCACCAATGGCGCGGTGTCATCCGCGAATACGCTGACCGCCTGCCCGTGACGGAGTCCACCAGGGTGATCACCCTGGGCGAGGGCGGCACCCCGCTGGTGCACGCACAGAAGCTCTCCGAACTCACCGGCTCCGAGGTCTACCTGAAGGTCGAGGGCATGAACCCCACCGGGTCCTTCAAGGACCGCGGCATGACCATGGCCATGACGGCGGCAGTCGCCTCCGGCGCCAAGGCCGTGGTCTGCGCGTCCACCGGAAACACTTCCGCTTCCGCAGCCGCGTACGCAACCGCCGCGGGCCTGAAGTGCGCCGTCCTGGTCCCTGAAGGCAAGATCTCCATGGGCAAGCTCAGCCAGGCCATCGCCCACGGCGCAACGCTGCTGCAGGTGGACGGCAACTTCGACAACTGCCTGGACATCGCCCGCAAGCTGGGGGAGTCCTACCCCGTCTTCCTCGTTAACTCCGTCAATCCTGCCCGCATCCAGGGCCAGAAGACCGGCGCGTTCGAAGTAGTCGACGCCCTGGGAGACGCTCCGGACATCCACGTCCTGCCGGTCGGCAATGCGGGCAACATCACCGCCTACTGGAAGGGCTATAAGGAGTACTCCGCGCCGTTCGAGTCGGACACGGCCGGCACCCTGCCCGCCGTGTCCACCAGGACGCCCGCAATGTGGGGCTTCCAGGCTGCCGGCGCCGCGCCCTTCGTGGCCGGCCATCCGATCACCGAGCCGGACACCATCGCCACCGCCATCCGGATCGGAAACCCCGCTTCCTGGGACGGCGCAGTTGGTGCACGTGATGAGTCCGGCGGGCTCATCGACGCCGTCACCGACGAAGAGATCCTGAGCGCCCACCGCTGGCTGTCATCGAAGGAAGGGGTCTTCGTAGAGCCCGGTTCCGCAGCCGGCGTGGCGGGCCTGCTCAAGAAGCATGCGGCCGGCGAGGTTCCCAGCGGGAAAACCATCGTCATCACCGTCACCGGACACGGACTCAAGGACCCCCAGTGGGCCCTGCGCACCGAGGACGGCAGCGACGTCAAGCCGGTCAAGGTCCCCAACGACGTGGTCACCGTTGCCGCTGAGCTGGGACTGGAAGAAAAATAGCCTTGGACACCACCTCGCAGGCCGCCGTCGGACTGCAACTCATCGAGCCGGGCCAGCGCGTCACCGTCCGCGTCCCCGCCACCACAGCCAACCTCGGTCCCGGGTATGACAGCCTGGGACTCGCGTTGGCGCTGCATGACACCCTCACGGTGGAAAGCCTGGACACGGACGAACTCGTGTTCGAGCTCAGCGGCGAGGGCGCGGACACGCTGCCGCGCGATGCCAGCCACCTGGTGGTCCGCGCCATGGACGCAGCCTTCGAGCGGCTGGGCTACCGCCACGGCGGCCTGAAAGTGACCGCCGTGAACGTGAACCCGCACGGCCGGGGGTTGGGCTCCTCCGCCTCCGCCGTGGTGGCCGCCGTCTCCGCAGCCAATGCCATGGTGCCTGCCCGGAGCCAGCGCGGAAAGGACTGGATCCTCCAGCTGACCAGCGAACTGGAAGGGCACCCGGACAACGTCGCACCTGCGATTTTCGGCGGACTGGCGCTGTCATGGCAGGACAGTGAGCAGTACAGCAGCACCAGCGCCACCGTCGCCGGGTCGGTCATCCCCATCGTGGCGGTACCCGACTTTGAACTCTCCACCGAAGCCGCGCGCGCGCTGTTGCCCGCATCGGTGGCACACCACGCCGCCGCTATGAATTCGGGAAGGGCTGCCCTGCTGATCCATGCGTTGACGCAGAAGCCCGAATTTTTGTTGCCCGGCACGGAGGACTACCTCCACCAGAGCTACCGCGCAGAGGCCATGCGGCCCAGTGCAGCGCTCATCGCCGCGCTGCGCAACGCCGGTTACGCGGCCGTGGTATCCGGCGCCGGCCCGACCGTCCTGGTGCTGGCCAACGGGGAGGCCCAGGCCGCCAATGCCCTGGCCTTCATCGAGGCCTTCACTGCCAGGAACACGCCGGAAACAGGCTGGCGCGTGCTGAAGCTCGCAGTGGACGTCGAAGGTGCTAAGGTGGACTTGCACCGGCGGTAATTCCGCCTATCTGATCTGCTCCTGCATTCAGTTGCTATTTGATCTACGACTGTGAATGTATTCCGGTGCCACCTGCTTGGTCTGTCGCAGGAATCTGCAGCATCCAACTGCCCCTGAACCGTCAGCCCGGCGTTGCGTCATTGGGCGCAGCGCAAGGTGAATCAGTATCCGGCCCTGCTGGCCGAAATCCAACCGGCAAGGCCGAAAAATCCCGGCTGCAGATCTGAACTGCGGCCCAGATCAAATCATCGCGCCCAGCTCCCAGTCTGGGCGCCGTCGAGGGGGAAGGATCCTTCGTGACCGAAACCACTGAGCTGTCGCCAGCTGTGGAACACACAACTTCTGCTGCCGAACCAATGGCCGCACCCGCCAAGAGCAGCGGCCTCGCCGGCCTGAAGCTCGCCCAGCTGCAGGCCCTTGCCAGCCAGCTCGGTATCTCCGGCGGTTCCCGCATGCGGAAGGGGGACCTGGTCTCGGCCATCTCCGCCCACCGCGCCGGTACCCTCACCGCCAAGGCCCCCGCGAAGTCCGCTGAAAAGGCTCCGGAAAGCGTCGTGGCTCCGGCTGCCGCTGCACCGGCTTCCGCTCCCGAGGCTCCTGCCGCAGAGGCCGCTGCCGCAGAAGGCACCCGTGCCCGCGGGCGCGGACGCAGCCGCCGCGCCGTCAGTGACGGCGTGGTTGCCCCGGCAGCCGAAGCCCCCGTTGTGGACACTGTCGCCGCGCCTGCCGCTGCAACTGTCGAGGCGCCGTCGGCCGCTCCTGCCGAAACCACCGAGGCAACTGAAGGTGCCCCCGAACGCCGTCAGCCCCGTACCCGCAACCGCCGCCGCAGCGAAGCTGCTGCCGCCCCCGTCCAGGAAACCCCCGTGGAAACCCCGGCAGAGCAGCCCGCCGGGGAACCGCGCGAGCAGCGCGCTGAAGCGCCCGCAGCGGAGCCGTCCGACGCCGGCCAGCGCACCGAACGCCGCGAAGGCGGACGCACCCGCGGCCGTGACAACACCCGCGACTCCGACGGCGGACGTGACAACCAGGGCAGCCGCGAGGCAGGCCAGCGCGAAGGCAGCCGGGACAACCGCGATGGCGATGACACCGACGGCGGCAGCCGCCGCAACCGCCGGAACCGCCGGGACCGCAATGACCGGAACGACCGCTCCGGCGGCCAGGACCGGGACAACTCCCGCAACGACCGCTTCCGCGACCGCAACGACCGCCGCCGCGGCCGCAACCAGGGCCCGGACGTGGACGACGTCGAAATCACCGAAGACGACGTCCTGCTGCCGGTGGCGGGCATCCTGGATGTCCTGGAGAACTACGCGTTCATCCGCACCTCCGGCTACCTGCCCGGCCCCAACGACGTCTACGTCTCCCTGGCCCAGGTCAAGAAGTACAACCTGCGCAAGGGTGACGCCGTGGTTGGCGCCATCCGCGCACCACGGGAGGGCGAGGACCGCAACCAGCAGTCCAACCGCCAGAAGTTCAACGCCCTGGTCCGCGTCACGTCCGTGAACGGCAAGACGCCCGAGGAACTGAAGGACCGCGTCGAGTTCGCCAAGCTCGTTCCGCTGTACCCGTCCGAGCGCCTGCGCCTGGAGACCGACCCCAAGAAGATCGGTCCCCGCGTCATCGACCTCGTCGCCCCGATCGGCAAGGGCCAGCGTGGCCTGATCGTCTCCCCGCCCAAGGCCGGAAAGACGCTCATCCTGCAGTCCATCGCCAACGCCATCACCACCAACAACCCTGAGGTCCACCTCATGATGGTGCTGGTTGACGAACGTCCTGAAGAAGTGACAGACATGCAGCGCACAGTCAAGGGCGAGGTCATTGCCTCCACCTTCGACCGTCCCGCCGACGACCACACCACCGTGGCCGAGCTCTCCATCGAGCGCGCCAAGCGCCTCGTGGAAATGGGCATGGACGTTGTGGTGCTCCTGGACTCCATGACCCGCCTGGGACGCGCCTACAACCTGGCAGCACCGGCCTCCGGCCGCATCCTGTCCGGTGGCGTGGACTCCGCAGCCCTGTACCCGCCCAAGCGCTTCTTCGGCGCCGCCCGCAACATCGAGAACGGCGGCTCACTCACCATCCTGGCCACCGCCCTCGTTGAGACCGGCTCCAAGATGGACGAGGTCATCTTCGAAGAGTTCAAGGGCACCGGCAACATGGAACTGCGCCTGTCCCGCCAGCTGGCAGACAAGCGGATCTTCCCGGCCGTGGACGTCAACGCATCAGGCACCCGCCGCGAGGAAAACCTGCTCTCGCCCGAGGAAGTCAAGATCATGTGGAAGCTGCGCCGCGTCCTCTCGGGACTCGAGACCCAGCAAAGCCTTGAACTGCTCACCAACAAGATCAGGGAAACCCAGAGCAACGTCGAGTTCCTCATGCAGGTCCAGAAGACGACGCTCGGTGCGAAGTCGGATAACGACAAGTAGCTGAGTTCGGGGCGGGTGTGGAATTTTCGTGCGGCTGGGTGCCGCGCGGATTTTCCGCCCCCGCCCCTTCGCGTGCCGGCTCAGTCCTGACGGACGTGAGCCGCCACGCTTCGGCAGGCCCGATGCCACTCCCGGGGCGGAAAATCCGCGCGGCTTCCGTTGGTTACCGTCCTGCTTCGCGCCCTGCTTGTGGCATTACTAGACTTGTACAAGTCGAAAGAGGTTTATAGATGTTTGAGTCCGTACAGGGCCTGCTTGATGAGCATGACTCCATCCAGGCACAGCTGGGCGATCCTGCTGTTTACGCCGACCAGCGGCTTGCCAGGAAGCTCGGACGGCGGTCGGCTCAGCTCAACGGCATTGTTGACGCGTACCACAAGTGGGAAGGGCTGCGGGATGATCTTGCTGCCGCCAAGGAAATGGCTGCCGAGGATCCCGAGTTCGCTGCCGAGGTGCCCGAACTGGAAGCTTCGCTCGAGGTCGCTGCGGCCAAGCTGCGCCGCCTGCTGATTCCCCGCGATCCGGATGATGCCCGCAATGTGATCCTTGAAGTCAAGGGTGGCGAAGGCGGCGACGAGGCTGCCCTGTTCGCCGGCGACCTGCTGCGCATGTACACCCGCTACGCCGAGTCCCGCGGCTGGAAGACCGAGATCATTTCCGCCACCGAATCGGATCTTGGCGGGTACAAGGACGTCCAGATGGCCGTCAAGGGCAACTCAAACGACCCCGCCGAGGGCGTATACGCCCGGCTCAAGTTCGAAGGCGGCGTGCACCGCGTCCAGCGCGTGCCTGTGACCGAGTCCCAGGGCCGCATCCACACCTCCGCCGCCGGCGTGCTCGTCCTGCCCGAGGTTGACGAGCCGGAAGAGCTCGAGATCAACCAGAACGACCTCAAGATCGACGTGTACCGGTCCTCGGGCCCGGGCGGCCAGTCGGTGAACACTACGGACTCCGCGGTCCGCATCACCCACCTTCCCACCGGCATCGTGGTGGCCATGCAGAACGAGAAGTCCCAGCTGCAGAACCGTGAGGCCGGCATGCGCGTCCTGCGTGCCCGCATCCTGGCACACCAGCAGGAACAGATCGACGCCGCCAACTCGGAACAGCGCAAGTCGCAGATCCGCACCATGGACCGCTCGGAGCGCATCCGCACCTACAATTACCCGGAAAACCGGATCGCGGACCACCGCACCGGATACAAGGCCTACAACCTGGACCAGGTCATGAACGGTGACCTGGAGCCCGTCATCCAGTCCGCGATCGAGATGGACGAGCAGGCCCGGCTGGACGCCATCGGCGACTGACCGGAACGTCCACCATGACCGAGCCCAAGCACGCAGCCCCCGCACGGACCCTCGCTGCAGCGGTCCGCGAGGCTGCCGCCCTCCTTGCCGAGGCCGGCGTGCCCAGCCCGCGGGCCGATGCCGAGCTGCTGGCAGACCACCTCCTGAATGTCGGACTGGGCCGGCTGCGCTCCCTCATGCTCGGTGATACCCCGGAGCCCGAGGGGTATGCCGGGCTCGTGGCCGAACGGGCCCGCCGTATTCCACTGCAGCACATCACCGGAGTGGCGCATTTCCGCTATCTGGAACTGGCGGTGGGGCCCGGGGTCTTCATTCCCCGTCCCGAGACGGAATCCGTGGTCCAGCTGGCCATCGACCACGTCCGGGGCGTGGACGGCCCGCGCATCGTGGACCTCGGCACGGGCTCCGGTGCCATTGCCGGGTCCCTCGCCACCGAGGTGCCCGGGGCGGAGGTGCACGCCGTGGAGTTCAGTCCGTTCGCGCACGCCTGGGCAGCGAAAAACCTTGACCCTCTGGGCGTGCACCTCATCCTTGGGGACCTGCGGGACGCCTTTCCGGAACTCAACGGAACTGTCGACGTCGTGGTTTCCAACCCGCCCTACATCCCCGCCGAAGCCATCCCCAATGAACCCGAAGTAGCGCTGCACGATCCACCCGAGGCTTTGTACGGCGGGGGAGCGGACGGCATGGACCTTCCGACGGCGGCAGCGGCCTCAGCGGCCCGCCTGCTGCGCCCTGGGGGCTACTTCGTCATGGAACACGCAGAAGTCCAGGCCGGCTGGATTGCGGCCATGCTTGCAAGGACCGGACCCTGGACAGCCATCACCACTCACTTGGACCTCAACGGCAGGGAACGCGCCACCAGCGCCGTGCTCGTTGAGGAGTCCGCACGGAATGAAAGAATGGGCCAGTGACCACAACTTATGACTGCAGCATCGACGACGAGCGGGCCCGGGGCCTGGAACACGCCCAGCGCGCCATCAGCGAGAATAAGTGCGTCGTGCTCCCCACGGACACGGTTTATGGGATCGGCGCGGACGCGTTCTCGCCGCAGGCCGTCACCATGCTGCTGGTTTCCAAGGGACGCAGCCGCACCATGCCGCCGCCCGTCCTGATTCCGCGCATCAATGCCCTGGACGGCCTTGCCACCGAGGTTTCGGCTGACGCCCGCAAACTGGCCGAAGCCTTCTGGCCCGGCGGCCTGACCCTGATCCTGCACGCGCAGCCGTCGCTCGACTGGGACCTTGGCGAAACCAAGGGGACAGTTGCGCTGCGCATGCCCGCCGACGAGGTGGCCCTGGAGCTGCTGACCCTGACGGGACCACTTGCCGTCTCCTCCGCCAACCGCACCGGCCAGGCCCCGGCCCAGACTGCCGCGGCGGCACGCGAGCAGCTCGCCGACTCGGTGGAGGTCTACCTGGAAGGCGGCCCCCGGCCGCTGGAGGGCGAAGCCGGGGTCCCGTCAACCATCGTGGATGCCACCGGTCCCGTCCTGCGCGTAGTCCGCGACGGTGCAGTCAGCCTGGAGCGGCTGCGCGAGCACGTTCCCGGCGTCCTTGGCTTGGGTGAGGTCCCCACGGCGTCCGAGGAACCGGCACCGGGGACGGACCCTGAGGCAACCAGCGCAGGCAGCACCGCCGTCAGCGACGCTGACAGAGTTGCGGGAAACTGACGTGCAGCCCAAAGTCGCCGTTGCTGCCGTAACCTTCGACCGCCACGAAGAACTGGCCCTGCTCCTGAAGGGCCTGGCCACGCAAACAGCGCCGATCCATTCCATCGCCCTGGTGGATTCCGGTACGGTCCCGGCCCGCGACGTGGTCACGTCCGGGGGAGCGGAGAACATCAACTACCTCCGCTCCGAGGCCAACCTGGGCGGTGCCGGGGGTTTTGCCTACGCGATCCTGGCGGCCATGGCCAGCGGCGCGGAGTGGATCTGGCTGATGGACGACGACGGCCATCCGGAGGATGCCACCTGCCTGGCCGAACTGCTCCAGGCCGCGGAGGAGCACCAGTTGGACATCATCAGCCCGCTGGTGGCGGCTACGGCGGACCCCAACCGGCTGTCCTTCAATTTCCGCATCAACGGACTCCTGACCAACGACCGCTCCCGCCTTGCACCTATGGGCTACCTTCCGGACATGGTCCACTTTTTCAACGGTGCGCTGATCCGGACCGAAGTCTTTTACAAAATCGGCATTCCGGACGTCAAGTTCTTCATCCGCGGGGATGAAGTGGACTTCCTTTCCCGGGTGAAAAAGGCCGGCCTCAAGTACGGGACACTCGCCACGGTGGCCGTCCGGCACCCCGCCACCTGGACGGAAATGAAGCCCATCTTTGGCGGCTTCATCACTCCCGTCATTCCCGAAGGGGAGTTCAAGCGCTACTGCTACTTCCGCAACCGGGGCTATTTGACCCGCAAATACCGGAACCTGCGCTGGTTCAGCGCAGACATCGTCGGCTTCCCCTACTTCTTCCTGAAGAGCGGCGACTTACGGGGCCTGGCCCACTGGTTTGGCGCCTACTCAACCGGCTTCCGCGGCAAGGGCTTCGGCTCCCCCGCGGAACTGATGTCCGGCAGGAACTAGGCCCGCGTGGAGAACCTGTACGCCGTCGTCGTCACCTACAACCGCGCAGATTTCCTGCGCAACCTGCTGGACTCCTTTGCCCGGCTGAACACCCCGCCGACGCACATCCTCGTGGTGGACAATGCCAGTACCGACCACACGGCGGGGGTCGTGGCGGACGCCATCAGCGGCCAGGGCCCGCGGATCCAGTACGAGCGGCTGGACCGGAATGCCGGCGGGGCCGGTGGCTTCTCGCGCGGCGTGGAGCTGGCGCTCGAGTCGGGCGCCGAATGGCTGTGGCTGATGGACGACGACGTCGAAGTCCTTCCCGGCGCCGTTGAAGCACTGGACAAGTTCACCGCGGACTACTCCTGCATGATCGGCCGCCGGTACGACGCCAACGGCAAACCGTTCTTCTGGCAGCATCACTTCGTCGAGGCGCTGGGCATCTTCCTGCCGGTCTCGCGCGACGTGTTCAAGCATTCAGACGTATTCCGCACCAATGTGGGCAACTTCGAGGGCATGCTGGTCAAGGCCTCGGTGGTCCGGGACATCGGGCTGCCGGACCCGCGCTTCTTCATCACCTGGGATGACCTGATTTACGGCTGGCTGGCCGCGCAGCGCACTCCGGTGGTGTACGTCAACGCTTTCGTGATCAGGAAGGTCCGTGCGCAGCGGCAGGTTGATTTGGGGCTGCGCCACCTCAACGACTCGTCTGACCTGAGCCGCCGTTATGTAATGCGCAACCGCGGGCACGTGGCGCACTACCTGAAGGCCTACGGCAAGTACAACCGGGCCGGTTTCGCGGCCGGGACTGCCCTGACGTTCCTGAAGGAAATGGTCCGGCTGATGCTCGTGGAGCGGACGCTCAAAGGCACCGGTGCACTGTGGCAGGGGTGGCGTGAATCGCGCGCGATCCTGGCCGACACGGGATGGAAACCCATGCCGCCGCTGCCGGCGCATCCGGGAAGCGGCAGCCAAAGAGTTTAGTATCGTTCTAGGCCCCGACGCCGTCCGACGGTTTTTGCGGCGGGGATTTTTGAAACAGGCGCTGGCCGCCGTGGTAGTGGAAGTCGGTTGCATCTTCTGTTGAGTACAAAATCTGAAACGCGCGCACCTGCCGCTGTACGGGACGAGAAGCCCGCCCTCTGGATCTGGATCCAGCTCTTCCTGGACTCCATGTCGTGGGTCGTGGCCATCGTCCTGGCGTTGCTGCTGCGCTACGAGATGGGCATCCGGGTCGAACAGTTCGCGGGCGCATTCGCCGTGGCCGCCATCGCCGTCGTCGTGCAAATGCTCGCCGGCTACTCCCTGGCTCTCTACCGCGGCCGCTACCCGTTTGGCAGCTTCCAGGAGGCCCGGGCACTGGTAATCGTCACCGTTATCGTGGCCGCTTCCATCACGGCCAGCCTGCTGGTGCTGTACGAGGCCATCAACATTGGCCGCAGCGTGGGCCTTATCGCCTTCCCGTTCGCCTGCCTTTTCATGGCCGCCACCAGGTACGCCAAGCGCCTCTATGTGGAAAGCCGGACCCGGCCAGCGGACGGCGCACAGAACACCCTTGTTTACGGCGCAGGGTTCCTCGGCAACTCGCTGGTGACCAGGATGCTGCAGGACCCCGACTCGCCTTACTTCCCCGTCGGACTGATCGACGACGACCCAACCAAGAAGCACCTCCGGCTTTCCGGAGTGCAGGTGCAGGGCCGGGGAGACGACCTGCCGGCCATCATCCGGCGCACCCGGGCCAAGGTCCTGGTCCTCGCTTTCGCCAACGTCGAAGCCGGCCTGGTACGGCGCATTTCCGATGCCGTGGCCGGCCTGAATGTCCGCGTCCTGGTGCTGCCCCCGCTGCGGGACATGCTCGGCAGCGGGACTCCGGCCGGGTTTTCTGACTTCCGGGATGTAGCCGTTGAAGACCTGATTGGGCGCCGTCCGGTTGACATCAAAGTCGATGAGATTGCGGGCTACATCACCGGGAAGCGGGTCCTGGTCACGGGGGCGGGCGGATCGATCGGCTCCGAGCTCTGCCGCCAGATCGTACAGTTCAGCCCCGCCGAACTGATCATGCTGGACCACGACGAAACCGGCCTGCAACAAACCCAAATTTCCATCACCGGCCGCGGCCTGCTGGCCGGGCGCGACACTGTCCTCGCCAACATCCGCGACGGGGAAGCGCTGCAGGCAATTTTTGCTGACCGGCGCCCCGAGGTGGTGTTCCACGCGGCAGCGCTCAAACACGCGCCACTGCTGCAGCAGTATCCTGTGGAAGCCTGGAAGACCAACGTCTGCGGCACGCTGAACGTACTGCGCGCCGCCCAGCATGCCGGTGTTTCACACTTCGTCAACATCTCCACGGACAAGGCCGCGAACCCCACCACAGCGCTTGGCCACTCCAAGCGGGTAGCCGAAAAGCTCACCGCCTGGATGGCTGGCCAGACCCAGCGGAAGTTCGTCTCCGTCCGGTTCGGCAACGTTATGGGCAGCCGGGGGTCGATGCTTCCCCTCTTTACCGAGCAGATCCGCGTGGGGGGTCCGGTGACGGTCACCGACCCGGACGTCACCCGCTTTTTCATGACAATCCCGGAGGCCTGCCAGCTGGTCATCCAGGCCGGTGCCATCGGCGCGGGCGGCGACGTCCTGATCCTGGACATGGGTGAACCCGTGCGCATCCTGGACGTGGCACAGCGGATGATCGCCATGTCCGGCAAGGATGTGGAGATCATCTATACGGGGCTGCGGCCCGGCGAGAAACTGCATGAAGTGCTGGTGGGCGCGGGGGAGCTGGACGAGCGTCCCCTGCATCCGAAAATCTCCCACACCAAGGCAACCGAGCAGGATCCGGACAAACTGGACCTCAACGTCTGGCTGGCCCGCTGCGAGGCGGAACAGGGCGCCAGTATTGGCGATATTCCGGATGACGAGGCCGACGACGCGGGTCCGGTCAGGGTGGCGTCATGATGCCGTTGGTCCTGGTCGCCGCCACGACACTGCTGGCCAGTCTCCTGCTTCCCTTCGCAGTAAAACCGTGGCTCGTACGGATGGGCGTCGTGGATATCCCGTCCGCGCGCTCATCGCATGTCAAAGCCACCATCCGCGGCATGGGTGTGGCGGCTGCGCTGGCCACCGTCATCGGTTATGCGGCAGCGGTGCTGCTGGGAGTCGTCACGGTTGACCGCTCCATTTCCGCGGTGGTGCTCGGCATCATCGCCGCCTGCGCCGTGGTCGGCTGGGTGGAGGACCTGCGCGGCCTGTCCATCAGCGGCCGCGCCGGCGCCCAGCTGGGCATCGGGGCAGCGGGCTCCGCAGCGCTGATCGTGCTGACAGGGCAGTCCTTCTGGTGGCTGCCGCTCGCCGCAGTTGCCATTGCGGCCTACGTCAACATCGCCAACTTCATGGACGGTGTCAATGGCATTTCAGGGCTCCACGGGGCTACTGCAGGGGTTGCCTACGCTGTGGCGGGAACGTTGTCGGAACAGCCATGGCTGACTGCCGGCGGCACGGTGCTGGCGATGTCCTTCCTCGGTTTCCTGCCGTGGAACCTTGGCCGGGGCTCCGTCTTCCTTGGGGACGTGGGCAGCTACCTGCTGGGCGCTTCGATCGCAGCCCTGGCGGTGGCCGGCTTCCTCAGCGGCGTCTACGTCGAGTATGTCCTGTCGCCGATCCTGGTGTACGCCGCCGACACCGGCTACACGCTGCTGCGGCGGATCAAGGCGGGGGAGCGCTGGTACGCGTCCCACCGGGAGCACGTCTACCAGCGGCTGACGGACGTTGGCTTCTCGCATCTGCAATCGGCCGGTGCGGTGACGCTCTGCACGGTGGCGGTCATCATTCTTGGCTTCGTTGCCGCCACCGCATCGTTGCCGGTGGTGGTCCTGTGCGTCACGGTGGGCGTGCTGATCCTTGCCTTGTACCTGGCGAGCCCGGACCTGATCCGCCGGCGCCGCCGCAGGTCCAGGGTCACGCGCCTGCCGGTGACCTAGCCATGTTCTATCTCGTGTAGAATTTAGGGGCAGCCCAAGCTGCCACTCCACCCCCTGCCTCCTGGCGATTCGCCATGTGGTGCCGACGATTGGGATCGAATGACCTCCAACGCCGAGTCCGGACCTGCTTCCGGCAATGGACACGTTGGCGCTTCCGGTCCCACCGCCTCCCTCTGGCTGAACCTGCTCAAGCGCAGTTCGATTGCCGCTGGTGCCGGCCTTGCGCTGTGCGCCATCCCTGCCGGCCTCCTCAACGGAGCCACCGGGGCCGTATCGAGTGTCCTCGGCGGCCTCCTGGTGATGCTGTTCTTTGGAATAAGCCTGCTGATCGGGCACTTCGTTGGCCGCAGCAATCCCTCGGGTGCGATTGGCGTGTTTGTGGCCACCTACTTCATCAAAGTAGTTGGCTTCGCTGTGGTCCTGTTCGTCATTGGCGCTCCGGAATGGCTTCACGGCCGCTGGTTCATCATTGGCGCCGTGGTAGCCGTCGTCCTCTGGCAGGCCGCCGAAATCCACGGCTTCAGCAGGGCCCGCCTCCAGATCTACAACGACCCGGAAGACAAGGGTGCAGCTGATGCGTGATCCGAAGAAAGCCGCCGGCGCCCCCCATGGCAAACGCGGCACAAACGGCGCTTCATCCGCCGCTTCCGACCCCTCCACCGATGGCGGCTACAACGCCGGAATGGCCGTGTTCAGCTACATCATTGGCGGAATCATCGTCTGGAGTTTGATAGGGTGGGGACTGGATTATCTGTGGGGAACGCGCTGGATTGTGCTCGCAGGCGCTCTGCTTGGAGCCGTCGGAGGTTTCTACCTTTCCCACATGCATGGCCTTACCAGTTCCCGCAAAACTGCTGATGAGCGCCATGCTTCCAGCGCACCGTCCCAGGACGGAAAAGATAATGCCAAATAATTTCACAGGGGGAACAGCAGGCTGTCAGGCTGCCGGACCCCGCCCAACGCCCAATGATGGACACTGCAGAGAGGAAACGCGTTGATCGCGCTTGCGCTCCCGGCCCAAGATTCAGGAGAGTTCACTCCTCCTGGAATTAACGAAATGCATTTGCCGGCAATCCTGCCGTGGGGTGCCGCAGAAGGATTCTCCAAGCAGATGCTGCTGGTCCTCCTCTCTGTCGTCTTTATCGCAGTCTTCTTCGTGCTCGCCGCACGCAAGCAGCAGCTGGTACCCGGCAAGCTCCAGTTCGCCGGCGAAGCCGCTTACGGCTTTGTCCGCAACGGCATTGCCAAGGACATCATCGGCGGCAGGGACTTCATCAAGTACGTCCCGCTGCTTTTCAGCCTGTTCTTCTTCATCCTGGTCAACAACATCTACGGCGCCATCCCGGTGTTCCAGCTCCCCACGTTCTCGCATGTGGGTGGAGCGTACGTGTTGGCCGGCCTCGTCTACGTCACCTGGATCGCCATCGGCGTGAAGAAGAACGGCCTGCGCTACTTCAAGCTCGCAACCGTCCCCTCGGGCGTGCCGTGGTACATCCTGCCCATCGTCATTCCGATTGAGATCATCTCCAACTTCGTTGTCCGGCCCGTCACGCACAGCCTGCGTCTGTTCGCGACCATGCTCGCCGGCCACCTGATTGTCATGATCGCCGGTTCCGGCATCGAGTACCTCATCATGCAGGAGAACTTTCTGCTGAAGGGAACGTCGGTCCTGGTCCTGGCCGGTGCCATCGCAATGTACATGCTCGAAGCCCTGATCATGGTCCTGCAGGCTTACGTCTTCACGCTGCTGACTGCGATCTACATCGAAGGTGCGCTGCACGCCGACAGCCACTAGGCACCCCGCCGGGGGCGCGACGCGCCGCCGGCACACCACAGTCTTCCCCTCGCGGGGATGAAGCAACCCAAACAACCTGCCGCACAGGCGGCATCTTGAAAGGAAAAAAAATGGAAGGCTCCATCAACGGCTCCCTCAACCTCATCGGCTATGGCCTCTCGGCTATCGGCGGTGGTATCGGTGTGGGTCTCGTGTTCGCTGCCTACATCAACGGCGTTGCACGCCAGCCGGAAGCCCAGCGCGTCCTGCAGCCGATCGCATTCCTGGGCCTGGCGCTGACCGAAGCACTCGCCATCCTGGGTCTGGTCTTCGCTTTCGTTCTCAAGTAAACCTTCAGAACTTCAGCGAACATTCAGAACCGAGTAGATAAGGACGGGTGAAATATGCATCAGCTGATCATCTCAGCCGCCGCTGAAGGCGACGTCAACCCCCTTGTTCCCAATGGCTGGGAAATGCTGGTTGTCTTCGTGGGCTTTGCCATCCTCTTCTTCATCGTGGTCAAGTATGTTGTCCCGATGTTCGAGAAGACCTTCGCAGAGCGTGCCGAGGCCATCGAAGGCGGCATCGCCAAGGCTGAAAAGGCCCAGGCTGAGGCGTCTGCTGCACTCGAAGAGTACAAGCAGCAGCTGACCGACGCCCGCACCGAAGCCAACCGCATCCGTGAGGAAGCCCGCGCCGAAGGTGCCCAGATCCTCGCGGATCTCAAGGAGAAGGCGGCAGCCGAGTCTGCCCGCATCACCGCGCAGGCCCACGCACAGATCGAATCCGAGCGCCAGGCGGCCGTTGTGTCCCTGCGCTCCGAGGTAGGCACCCTGGCCACCACCCTCGCGGGCCGCATCGTGGGCGAGTCCCTCGACGACGATGCACGCGCAGCACGGGTCGTTGACCGTTTCCTGGCAGATCTGGAGTCCCAGAACGCAGGTGCAGCTAAGTAATGGCAGGCGTATCGAGCGAATCGCTGGCAACAGCACTGGCCGCTTTGGAAGCGAAGCTTCCCACGGCGTCGCTGCAGCTGGCAAAGGAACTCTTCGGAATTCTGGGAATGCTGGACAGCTCGGCTGGCTTGCGCCGTGCCCTGACTGACCCCTCCCGCAGCGGCGACGAAAAGTCTGCGCTGGTCAGGCAGCTGGTTGGCGGAAAAGTCTCCGCTGATGCTGCTGAAATCGCGGGTGGACTGGCCAGCTCACGCTGGGCATCGGCGCGCGACATCGGCGATGCACTCGAGACTCTTGCCGCAACGGTGGTCATTTCCGTTGCTGAAAACAAGTCGGCCGTTTCTGCCTCCGGAATCACTGGCCTGGAGGAGCTGGAAAACGATCTGTTTTCCTTCAACCAGGCTGTTGCCTCCAGCCACGAGGTACAACGTGCTCTGTCCGAACCGCAGGCAAGCGCCGCAGCCAAGGCTGTCCTTGCCGGCAAGCTGGTGCCCGGTGTCAGTGAGGAAGCCAAAGTCCTCATCACGCAGGCAGTCACCCAGCCGCGCGGCATCAAGCCCACCCGGCTTGTGGAGCGGTTCGCCGAACTGGCGGCCAAGCGGCAGCAGCGCTGGATTGCAACGGTCAGCGTGACCCGTCCTTTGTCGCAGACGCAACTGGCACGCCTCAAGGCGGGCCTGAATGCCCTGTACGGGCGGGATTTGAAGGTCAACATCAACGTTGACCCGTCGCTCATTGGCGGAATCCGCGTCCAGGTGGGTGACGAAGTGCTCGACGCTTCTGTCATCACCCGGCTGGGCGAACTGCAACGCCAGCTGGCCGGCTAGCCGGACAAGCACACCAAAACTGATAGAAACCCCGGTCACCGTTTGCGGTGATCACAAACAGGAGAGCAGGGACTGCAGATGGCCGAATTGACCATCAACGCCGACGACGTCCGTAATGCGCTGAACGAGTTCGCGGCGTCCTACGAACCCGGGAACGCAGAGCGCGTAGAGGTCGGCCGCGTAACCACCGCTAGTGACGGCATCGCCCGTGTTGAGGGCCTTCCCTCGGTCATGGCGAACGAGCTGCTGCGTTTCGAGGACGGCACCCTGGGCCTGGCCCAGAACCTGGACGTCCGCGAAATCGGCGTGATCGTCCTCGGCGACTTCACCGGCATCGAGGAAGGCCAGGAAGTCCACCGGACCGGACAGGTTCTGTCCGTTCCCGTTGGCGACGCCTTCCTTGGCCGCGTCGTTGACCCGCTGGGCGTGCCCATCGACGACCTCGGCGAGATCAAGGCCGAGACCACTCGTGCACTGGAGCTGCAGGCTCCGGGCGTGACCCAGCGCAAGTCGGTGCATGAGCCGATGCAGACCGGCCTGAAGGCCATCGACGCGATGATCCCGATCGGACGCGGCCAGCGCCAGCTCATCATTGGCGACCGCCAGACCGGCAAGTCCGCTATCGCGATCGACACCATCATCAACCAGAAGGCCAACTGGGCTTCCGGCGATGTCACCAAGCAGGTCCGCTGCATCTACGTCGCCATCGGCCAGAAGGCGTCCACGATTGCCGCCATCCGGCAGACCCTCGAGGACAACGGCGCGCTGGAGTACACCACCATCGTGGCATCTCCCGCGTCCGACCCCGCAGGCTTCAAGTACCTGGCACCGTACGCCGGGTCGGCCATCGGCCAGCACTGGATGTACGGCGGCAAGCACGTCCTCATCGTGTTCGATGACCTGTCCAAGCAGGCCGAGGCCTACCGTGCAGTGTCCCTGCTGCTCCGCCGCCCGCCGGGACGCGAAGCCTACCCGGGCGACGTCTTCTACCTGCACTCCCGCCTGCTGGAGCGTTGTGCGAAGCTCTCCGACGAACTCGGTGCGGGTTCCATGACCGGCCTGCCGCTGATCGAGACCAAGGCGAACGACGTGTCCGCCTACATCCCGACCAACGTCATCTCCATCACCGATGGCCAGATCTTCCTCCAGTCGGACCTCTTCAACGCCAACCAGCGTCCCGCTGTCGACGTTGGCGTCTCGGTGTCCCGCGTGGGCGGTGCCGCCCAGGTGAAGTCCATGAAGAAGGTCTCCGGTACTTTGAAGCTGGACCTGGCCCAGTACCGCGACATGCAGGCGTTCGCCATGTTCGCATCCGACCTGGATGCGGCATCCCGCCAGCAGCTGACCCGTGGTGCCCGCCTGATGGAACTGCTGAAGCAGGGCCAGTACTCACCGTTCCCGGTCGAGGACCAGGTTGTTTCCATCTGGGCCGGCACTAACGGCTACCTGGACGACGTTCCGGTGGAGGACATCAGCCGGTTCGAGGCCGAGTTCCTGGAGCACCTGCGCCACAAGTCCTCGATCCTGACCACGCTGGCACAGACCAACGTGCTGGACGACGACACCGTGGCTGCCCTGAAGTCCTCGATCGTGGACTTCAAGAAGGGTTTCTTCGGCCAGGGTGACAACCACCTGGTAGGCGCCGGCCACGAGGAGCACGACGCTATCTCCGAGGGCGAAGTCGACCAGGAAAAGATCGTCAAGCAGAAGCGCTAGTTCCGCACCGCCGGGTGTGCCGGGCCGCAAAGGCACGGCACACCCGGCGACGGAATGTTAGGAAAGGATAAGTATGGGAGCCCAGATCCGGGTCTACCGCCAGAAGATCAGCTCGACCACGTCGATGCGCAAGATCTTCAAGGCGATGGAACTGATCGCTACCTCGCGCATCGGGAAGGCCCGTGCGCGCGTAGCAGCTTCACTGCCTTACGCGAACGCGATCACGCGCGCCGTTTCTGCTGTCGCCAGCCAAAGCGAAATCGACCACCCGCTGATCACTGAGCCGGAGCAGATCCGCCGTGCCGCCGTCCTGGTAATCACCTCGGACCGCGGCCTGGCAGGTTCCTACTCGGCCAGCGTCCTCAAGCAGGCGGAAGGTCTCAACGAGCTGCTCCGCGCCGAAGGCAAGGAAGTCAAGACCTACGTCGTGGGCCGCAAGGCCCAGGCCTACTTCGATTTCCGGAACCGCGAGTACGCGCGGGTCTGGACCGGAGGAACCGACGCACCCGAGTTCGCTACTGCCCGTGAAATTGGCGCAGCGTTGCTGGCAGAATTCGCGACCGACTTCGAAGACGGCGGCGTGGACGAGATACATGTCGTCTACACCCGCTTCAAGTCCATGGTCACCCAGGAGCCGACGGTCATCCGCCTGCTCCCGCTTGAAGTAGTGGAAGAGCAGGCTGAATCTGAATCGGATCTCCTGCCGCTGTATGAGTTCGAACCGGAAGCCGAGCGTGTCCTTGACGCCCTGCTGCCGCGGTACATCGAATCCCGTATCTTCGCAGCCATGTTGCAGGCAGCAGCTTCCGAGCTCGCAGCCCGCCAGCGGGCGATGAAGTCCGCAGGCGACAACGCAACGGACCTGATCAAGAAGTACACGCGTCTGCGCAACACGGCCCGCCAGGCCGAAATTACGCAGGAACTCTCCGAGATTGTTGCCGGTGCCGACGCCCTCGCGTCCTAGCCTGCACCGCCCCGGTTCCGCGTAACCAGCACCACCACCACAGATAAACTTAACCCCACGCCATCTACTGAATGAAGTGAGAGAGATGACTGCCACTGCTACCGAACACGTAGCCGCAACGTCCGGTGCAACCGGCCGTATTGCGCGCGTAATCGGCCCGGTTGTCGACGTCGAATTCCCGGCTGACGCAATCCCGTCGATCTACAACGCCCTCACCACCGAGATCACTCTCAACGGTGAGACCAAGACCATCACGTTCGAGACCTCCCAGCACCTGGGCGACAACCTCGTGCGCGCCATCTCCCTGCAGGCAACCGACGGCCTCGTCCGGGGCACCTCCGTGGTGGACAGCGGCGCCCCCATCTCCGTGCCCGTCGGCGACGGAGTCAAGGGCCACATCTTCAACGTGCTGGGCCAGCCCCTGGACGTTGCGGAGTCGGAACTGGACATCAGCGAACGCTGGCCGATCCACCGCAAGGCCCCAAGTTTCGCCTCGCTCGAAGGCTCCACCGAGATGCTGGAAACCGGTATCAAGGTCATCGACCTCCTCACCCCGTACATCAAGGGTGGAAAGATCGGCCTCTTCGGCGGTGCCGGCGTGGGCAAGACCGTTCTGATCCAGGAAATGATCACCCGTGTTGCCCGCAACTTCGGTGGCACCTCCGTGTTCGCCGGTGTTGGCGAGCGTACCCGTGAAGGAAACGACCTCTGGGTTGAAATGGAAGAGGCAGGCGTCCTCAAGGACACCGCCCTTGTCTTCGGCCAGATGGATGAGCCGCCGGGAACGCGCCTGCGCGTGGCACTGTCCGCACTGACCATGGCGGAGTACTTCCGCGATGTCCAGAACCAGGACGTGCTGCTCTTCATCGACAACATCTTCCGCTTCACCCAGGCCGGTTCCGAGGTGTCGACCCTGCTGGGCCGCATGCCGTCGGCCGTGGGCTACCAGCCCAACCTTGCCGACGAGATGGGCCTCCTGCAGGAGCGCATCACGTCCACCAAGGGCCACTCCATCACCTCGATGCAGGCCATCTACGTTCCCGCGGATGACTACACCGACCCGGCTCCGGCAACGACCTTCGCACACCTGGACGCGACCACGGAACTTTCCCGTGAAATTGCTTCCCGTGGCCTGTACCCGGCCGTGGACCCGCTGACGTCCACGTCCCGAATCCTGGATCCCCAGTACATCGGCAAGGACCACTACAACACGGCTGTCCGTGTGAAGCAGATCCTGCAGAAGAACAAGGAACTCCAGGACATCATCGCCATCCTTGGTGTCGATGAGCTTTCCGAGGAAGACAAGATCGTGGTGTCGCGTGCGCGCCGCATCCAGCAGTTCCTGTCGCAGAACACCTACACCGCCAAGCAGTTCACCGGCGTGGAGGGTTCGACGGTTTCCATCAAGGACACCGTGGAAGGCTTCACCGCCATCTGCGACGGCGACCTCGACCACATCGCGGAGCAGGCGTTCTTCAACGTCGGTGGCCTCGATGACGTTGAGCGCCAGTGGGCCAAGATCCAGGAACAGACCAAGTAATATGGCTGAGCTTGAGGTTGAGATTGTCGCAGCGGACCACTTCGTGTGGTCCGGAGCGGCCAAGATGGTCAAGGCCCGCACCAGCGATGGTGAAATCGGAATCCTGCCCGGCCACTCGCCCCTGCTGGCGATCCTGGCCGAAGGTGAACTGGCCATCCAGCCGGTGTCCGGGGACCGCATCGCGGTGGATGTTGACGGTGGGTTCTTCTCCGTTGACAACAACCGCGTGGTGATCGTTGCTGACAACGCCCAGCTGGGCGGCTCGGCTACCGCTGGGATCCGCTAGCACGACCTTGATGGACGCACCGGGTATTTCGTTCATCGCACTGGCAGTCGCGTTCGGATTGCTGATTTCTGCACTGTGCCTTTCGGGGGTGCGCCGCTTCAACCTGCGGCGTGCCCTCGGCACGGTGGACGCCTCCATTTGCATGGCTGACAACAGCTGGCAGATGGGGGTTTGTCGTTATCAGGACAATGATCTCGAGTGGTTCAGGCTGATCTCCCTGAGTGTGCGCCCCAAGTACACGTTCAAGCGGAGCTCCCTGGAACTCCTGGGCCGCCGGAAGCCTACTGAAGCAGAAGCCGTGAAAGTCCAGCCCGACGTCGTCATCGTCGAACTAAGGTACGAAGGGCAGGACGTGCGCCTTGCCATGAAGTTCGATGCCTACACGGGCCTGTCCTCCTGGCTGGAAGCGGGCCCGGTCATTGGCGTAGGGACGTGGCGCTAGCCACGTGGATTGGTTACTAGACATCCGGCTCACGGACGGTCCGCTGTACGCAGCCGCCCTGGTCTTGGGAGTGGGCGGTGCGGCCTACCTCCTGGTTCCACCCCGGCGTGCTTCCGAAGGCGCGCTACTGCGCATCCGGGCCTGGGCAATCCGGGTATTCATCGCTGTGGCGGCAGCCTTCGTCCTGGTGGCCACAGTCCACTGGGTGATGATCAACGTGCTCGCGGTCTTTCCGGCCGACATCCCGGACCCTGTTTTGCTGTGGTTCGTGCCGGCCGTCGCTGCCGTCATCCTGGGTATCCTCAGGGTGCCGAGGTCAAGCTGGATCCACTACGGGACAGGCTTCCTCGCCGTTGTCCTGGTGATACTGCTCTCAACCATCCAGATCAACGCCTACTTCGGGCTCAACAGGACCGTCAGCGATCTGCTCGGTACGGCTTTGGCCCGGATACCGGCACTTGAGCAAAACCTCATGCGCCACACCGGGCAACCTGACGGCGTACCGCTCCAGGGCTGGAAGGCGCAGGGGGAGTTGCCGGCCGGGGGAGCCCTTCGGAAGTCCGCGATTCCCGGGACGCTGTCCGGCATGAACGCGAGGGACGCCTACATCTATCTTCCGCCGGCATACTTTGCGGCTAACCGGCCCGCACTGCCGGTGCTGGTGCTGGTGGCCGGGCAGCCCGGCGGCCCGGCTGACTGGCTCACCGGCGGCGCACTCCGCGGCCACATGGATTCCTTTGCCGCCACGCATGGTGGAGTATCGCCGGTCGTGGTGATCCCCGACCCCAACGGCTCCCAGTCCGCCAACACCATGTGCATGGACAGCCGCATTGCCAAAGCGGACACGTACCTGTCGCAGGACGTGCCGCACTGGATCAGTTCGACCCTGGCAGTGGACACCAACCACAGCCACTGGGCCATCGGCGGGTTCTCCTTCGGCGGTACCTGCGCCGTACAGATGGGGACCAGGCATCCGCACATCTACGCCGACGTCCTGGGATTTTCCAGCGAAGCGGAACCTGCCATTGCCAAGGAGCGGCAAAAGACCATTGACGCAGCCTTTCCCGGAAACCCCAACGAATTCACCAAGCAGACTCCGCTGGAGATCATGAAACACCAACGCTTCGACTCCCACGGCATGTACCTGACCGCAGGCCAGAACGATCCGGAGTTCGTGGCGAATCTACGGACACTTGCCGCTGCCGCCCAGGACGCCGGGTTCACGGTGCAGGCACACGTTGTGGAGCATACCGGGCACTCCTGGGACACCTCCTCCAAACGCTTTACCGATGCTCTGCAGTTCCTTGGCACCCAATGGGGGCTCACGTGGTGACCAGTAAAAATCCGGACCGGACCGTTGCCCTGATGTGGACCGCCGTCGGACGCCCCGCAGTCCGCCAGATACTGCGCACGTTGACGGCCATGCCCTTTACCCTGAGCGTGGTTGCCACTTTCCTCGGTGCCGCCGCCCTGACCGGAAGCTTCCTTGACGGACCGCCGGAGCACCTGCTCGGGCTGGCGTCCGTCAGCGGCCCGGGGATGCGCGGCGGCCAGTGGTGGTCTTTGTTCACCAGTCTCTTCTTCGCCACCAACCCGCTCGCCTACATCACGGCGTCGCTGATGATGGTCCTGCTGCTGGGGCTGGCGGAGCGCAAGCTGGGCCTCCGCGCCGCCATCGGGCTGTTCTTCGGCGGCCAGTTCGCGTCCGTCACTGTGTTCCTGCTGGTGACCCAGCTGGCCGCCTATGTGGGGGACGGCTGGCTGGACACCATGGCCGACGACAACCTGATCGGCCCCTACGCGCCGGTGCTGACGGCGGGCCTGGCCGCCAGCGCCCGGATCACCCTGCTGTGGCAGCGCCGTCTGCGCACCGCGGTGCTCACCATCTCGCTCCTCCTGGTCCTGTACGTGGGGCATGCCGAAACGGTCATTGGCCTCATCGGCGCCCTTCTGGGTCTCCTTGCGGGCTGGTGGATCCAGGGGGACCAGGGGCGGCTGCACCGCCACCGGTCCACGGGCCGGGAGACCAGGAACCTGCTTGCGCTCACCGTTGCCGTGTTCGCTGTGGGTCCCATCCTGACCGGCATCACCCGTGCGCCAACCGGTCCGCTGGCATTGCTGCGGGACGTCGTGCTGAGTCCGATGCCGACGCTCAGCCAGCTGGTGTTCAACTGCGGGGCAACAGTTGACGCCTCATGTCTGGAAACAGGAAGGGCAGGTTTCGCAGGACCGTTTGGCCTGGCCCTGGCGGTGGTACCTGTCATCCTGCTGCTGATCTGCGCGGACGGCATGCGCCGCGGCCGCCGGCTCGCCCTCAACATCGCCTTGACCATCCAGTTGGTAGTCACGGCCCTGGCGGCCGTGTACCTTACCCTGTTCGCCCTCGTCCCGTCGCGGCTCCAGGGCACACATTCAACCCCGCTGTCCTCTGCTTTCGCCCACGTGCTTCCGCTGGTGGTGGTCCCGCTGTTGCTGGCCGTCATCTTGTGGCTCAACCGGCGGCAGTTCCGCGTACAGACCCGCCCGGGTGCCCGCCGCGTACTGGCGGCCGTGGTCTGCGGGACATGGCTGGTCCTCGCCGGTTCCTATACCGTGGCCTGGTTCTTATCCGGGGGACTGGCCCGCGACGGCGGGCTGCTGGGCCTGTTCGCCGAATTGGCGCGGCAGTACGTTCCGGTGCCGATTCCACAGCAATTCCGCAGGGTCTTTCCGGACCAGGCCAGCGCCGAGGCCATACTGTTCGCCTATTCCGGTCCGGTGTTCTGGCTTGTGGCCCTGGTGGCTGTGTGGTGGGTGCTGGTGGGCCGGAACCACGGCCTGAACTTCGGCCGGCAGGACCGGGACCGCGCGCGCGAACTACTCCATCAGGGCGGGGGCCCGCTGTCCTGGATGGCGCTGTGGGAGCCGAACACCTACTGGTTCAGCCCGGACGGTGCCGGTGCCATGCCTTTCCAGCAGCACGGGACGGTGGCGTTGACCCTGGGCGGCGCCATCGGCGACCGAAGAGCGGAGCAGCAGGTCACGGAAGGCTTCCTGGACTACTGCCGCGGCCAGGCCCTGATACCCGCGCTGTATTCCTGCGACGACACCATGTGGCCAATGCTGCGGGAACGCGGCTTTTCCCGGGTGGCCGTTGCGCAGGAGACGCGCCTGGCGCTGAACGAGCTGGAGTTCAAGGGAAAGGAATGGCAGAACGTCCGGACCGCCCTGAACCGTGCCGCGAAGCTGGGGGTGCATGCCGTCTGGGGCTCGTACCACTCGCTCCCTGCGGCGCTCCGGTTGCGGCTCAACGAGGTGTCCGAGGAATGGGCGGCCGGCAAGTCTGTTCCGGAAATGGGCTTTACGCTGGGCGGCGTGGACGAGCTCGACGACGAGGAAGTCCTTTGCTGCCTGGCCGTCGACGGGAACGGCGCTGTCCACGGAGTGACCAGCTGGCTGCCCGTGTACGACGACGGCCGGCTGGTGAGCAGGACGCTGGACGTCATGCGCCGCGGCAGCGAGGGGTT
Source organism: Pseudarthrobacter enclensis (assembly GCF_030811655.1). Lineage (GTDB taxonomy): Bacteria > Actinomycetota > Actinomycetes > Actinomycetales > Micrococcaceae > Arthrobacter > Arthrobacter enclensis_A. Next base: position 85,361 of record NZ_JAUSRE010000012.1, read on the forward strand.
TCCGGGCGTGATGGAGTTCCTGATCGCCTCGGCCGTGCTGGAGTTGCGGGATTCGGTTGACGTGATCTCGCTGTCGGGCTCTCCGCTGGCAACCCGTCCGGACACCGACCAGGAGAACCCTGCAGGGTCAGCAGCACCGGCAGGCGGCGGGCAGCCGGGCGCCCAGGACGGTGCGGCCGAAAGCGAGGCGAACGAAGATCCAGGGGCCACCGATGAGGGCGCGCAGAATCTGGTGCGGATCCTGGACCTGGTGGGCCGCGCACTTGAGCCGGTGTACGGCTTCCGGTCCCTGGCGGCCTTCAAGTCCCGGTTCAAACCCGAATACCGCGCCCTCTACCTTTACTACCAGGACCCGCTGCATCTGCCGGCCATCGGCAGGGCACTTACCCGGGCTTATCTGCCCGGTCTGTCCCTGGCGCAGGGTGCCCGGCTGGTCGGAAAATTGGTCACCTGACCGCCTCAACAGCGGCTGTGAACCGTGGGTGCTAAAGCGGGGGAATCAATAAAGTCGCATTCCATTTGCGAAATTGGGAATAAACAAATGGTCCCCGGCAAATTTGCCGGGGACCATTTGTTGTGACAGCCGCCTGAAGCGGCCGGCGGGTAACTAGACCAGAGTGACGCCGGTGGCCTGCGGGCCCTTTGCGCCCTGGCCGATTTCGAACTGAACGCGCTGGTTCTCGTCGAGGGTCTTGAAGCCGCCGGTCTGGATCTCGGAGTAGTGAACGAAGACATCGCCATCGGAGTCGTCCGGGGTGATGAAGCCGAAGCCCTTTTCAGCGTTGAACCACTTCACGGTTCCCTGTGCCATTTATTTCTCCTCATTGTGGAACTTTTTAAGACCGGCACACCTCGTGCCGCCCTTGGTCACTCCGCGAGAAGAATCCTGGTTTGCCGTGGCCCCCTAGGGGACCGGCGCTGCAGGAGCTTCGCGCTCGCAACATGTCTTGCGAGCATGAAAAACACCTACACAAAGACTGAGATAAGAATTTCATGCCCGTTCCCGCAGGTCAACGGCCCGCACAACAAAAAGGATAAAAATTAGGTAAAAAACAGGTGACCGCACGGCTCCGGCGAAAGGGGCAATTTGGTGCCTGGAGCAACAGTTGAAATCTAGAAGAGCCGTGATTCGCTGTCGTCCACCCCGCGCATGGCGTCGTAGTCCAGCGTGACGCAGTCGATTCCGCGGTCGTTGGCGAGGACCTTTGCCTGCGGTTTGATCTGCTGGGCCGCAAAAATGCCGCGGACGGGTGCCAGCAGGGGGTCGCGGTTGAGCAGTTCCAGGTACCGCGTGAGCTGCTCCACGCCGTCGATGTCGCCCCTGCGCTTGAGTTCGATGGCCACCGTGGCGCCGTCGGCGTCCCGGGCCAGGATGTCAACGGGGCCGATGGCGGTGAAGTACTCGCGCCTGATCAGGGAGTAGCCCTGGCCCAGCGTTTCAATCTGCTCGGCGAGCAGGCGCTGCAGGTCCGCCTCCACGCCGTCCTTGATCAGCCCGGGGTCCACGCCGAGGTCGTGGGAGGATTCGCTGATCTTTTCATGGATGTTGATGATGAGCCGGTCATCTGTCTTGGCAGACTGCACTGTCCACTGCTCCACCACGCCAAGTTCCAGGTCCACCTCGTCAGGGGACGAGACCCTGAGCCTGGCCGGCGGGCTCATCCAGTTCAGGGGTTTGTAGGAACCGCCGTCGGAGTGGACCAGCACGGAGCCGTCCGCCTTGACCAGCAGCAGCCGGGTGGCGAGGGGGAGATGGGCTTTGAGCCGGCCAACGTAATCAACGGAGCAATGGGCTATGACAAGTCGCACGCCGTACAGACTACCGCGTGGGCCCGGCCGGGAACGTCCGACGGCGGCACGACGGCGGGCGGCAAGGCGGACCAGGGAGCGGGGCGGGCAGTCGCGCAGCTGGGGCAGAATGGTTACATGCCGCGTTCCAACCGTCCCCGCCGTCCAGTCTCCGGAAAGGGACCTGCTTCCGGCAGGGGTGCGGGACGCAAGGGGAGCGGGGACGTGCCTGAGCTTGACCTCGAGCGTGCGCGGGCGGGTATCGTCCGCCGCGAAAGCGCCCCGGACGGCGAGTGGATGGTCCGGACCATGACTGCCAGGAACGCCGAGAAGACCTACATCTGCCCCGAGTGCTCCACGGCCGTGCTGCCCGGCGTCGCGCACCTGGTGGTGTGGAAGGACGACCACCTCTTTGGCGCAGCCGCCGGCCTGGCCGAACGCCGGCACTGGCATACCAACTGCTGGTTGACGCGCAGCTACCGCTACCGCTGACCCGCGCGGGCAGAAGAACCTCCGCTGTCGCTAAGCTGGCAGGCATGACTTTTGATCCGGCGTCGTACCAGTTCACCCAATCCGCGGGCCCCGCTCCCATCCGTGCCTCCACTGTCCTGCCCGCCAGGCGCGAGAACATCGAGCTGCACACGGCGGACGGCCACACGCTGGTGGGGGAGTTGGCCCTTCCCGAATCCGGGCCGGTACGGGCCACGCTGATCACGCTGCATCCACTTCCGACGCACGGCGGTTTCATGGATTCCCACGTCTACCGCAAGGCTTCCTATCGCCTGCCGGCGCTGGCGGGGATCGCGGTCCTGCGCTTCAACACCAGGGGCACGGCGTCCGCCCGCGGCACCAGCAGCGGCGGCTTCGAGGAAGGAATCGGCGAACGCCGGGACGTTGAGGCTGCGGTCCGCTTCGCCGTGGAACGGGGCCTGCCCAACCGCTGGCTGGTCGGCTGGTCGTTCGGGACCGAGCTGGCCCTGATGTATGGCGCTGTTGAACCGGTTGCCCCGCAGATTGATGGCGCCGTGTTGCTGTCCCCGCCGCTGCACCGTGCCACGGACAAGCACCTGCAGCTGTGGGCGGAATCGGGCAAGCCGCTTCTGGTCCTGGTTCCGGAGCACGATGATTTCCTGCAGCCCGCCGAGGCGGCGCAACGGTTCAGCCTGGTGCCCCAGGCCCGCGTGGTGGGCGTGGCCGGGGCAAAGCACCTGTGGGTGGGGGAGAAGTACGCCGCGCGGGTCCTCAATGACATCGTGGCGCAGGTCAGCCCCGGGCAGTCAGGCGCGGAGCTGCCGCAGGAATGGGACGGCCCGACGGCGACCGCCTCTGCCTAAAGGGTGGCCGCCCTTAGGACCGCCCGGAAGCCATGCCACCGGGAAGCGGCCCCTGCTCAAAGCTGCTAGTGCTGGTCCTGCCGCACGATGTAGATTTCGCGGACCAGGAGCAGGACTGCGGCTGCGGTGGGAATGGCGATCAGGGCGCCGAGCACGCCCAGCAGGCTGCCGCCGGCAATCACGGAGATCACCGCCACCGCACCGGGAACGGCGACGGCCTTCTGCATGATGCGCGGTGAAATGAAGTACGCCTCGAACTGCAGGTAGGCGAAGTAGCAGATGGCGTAGACGGCGGCCACCTGCCAGCCCTCGGTGAGGGACACGAGGGTTACCACGATGCCTGCGATCATGCCGCCCACCAGGGGGATGAATGCCAGCAGGACCACCACAAACGCCAGGAGCAGGGCGAAGGGAACGCCGACGATGGACATCACCACAAAGGCGAAGGTGGCGTTGAGCAGGGCCACGCAGGCCTGGCCGATCACGTAGTTTCCGACGGACCGCGTAATCTCCTCGGAGAGGGCTGCCACCCGCTTCCGCCGGGAACGCGGGGCGAGGCGGTAGCCCCACTTTTTCATGGCCGGCAGGGCTGCCAGGAAATACAGGCTCAGCACCAAAACGATCAGGGCGCCGAAGAGGCCGTTGGCCACCGTTGATCCGAAACCCACCACACCCCCGAAAATGCCGCCCATCGCGGCGGGGTCGTTGACGAACTTATTCACTTCTTCGGTGATGCGGTCGCGGAGTCCGAACTGGTCATCGAGGCTGCGGAAGAGCTCGGAATCCATGAAGTTGTGCACCCAGTCGGGCGCCTGCCGCACGATCTCGGACACCTGCTCAACGATCGTGGGAATGAGGGTGGCAAAGAAACCCACGACGGCGCCCATGAGGACGGCCACTGAGACCAGGATGCCGGCCGGCCGGGGAATCTTCCGGTTTTCGAGCCAGCCCACCACGGGTTCGAGCCCCAGCGCTATGAACAGCGCCGCGACGATCCACAGCAGCAGCTGCGTCGTGTGTGAGCCGATCCAGTACACCAGCAGCGCCAGTCCCACGCCCACTGTTCCCATGAAGCCCATGTACAGCGGATGCTGGGGCGACATGCGCGGCCCCGGGTGCCCGAACTGCGGCTCCTCTTCCCCTTCGTGGTCTGCTTCCGGCGTCTGTCCGGTGAACTCCGGCGGCATCTCGAAGCGGAGCCTCGGCTGGGCTCCGGGCAGCGGCTGGCGCAGCCGCCGGACCACCTGGCCGAGCGCGGCCGCAGCAGTGCCCCTCCGGTGTGCCGCTGCCATGCCCAGGGGAGGTATGGCAGCCGGGACGGGGCGCTGGGCTTCCCCGGGATCTCCGGCTGCCGCCATGGACGGATCCGTCTTGTCAGTCACTGGTTTTGGGGGCCTGTTCCGTGCGTGGCGCCGCTTGGGCGGGCCGGTGTGATGATCATCGCAAACACTATCAGCAGGCTTGTCATGAAGAGCCGGAAGCGCATCGGGGCGTCCAGCAAACGTCCGTTCCGGGAGGCGCGGAGGGGGCCCCTGGTAACAAAAAGGTTACTATTGAAGGTAAACCCCCGCTGATGATAGGTGTTTCCCTTGCGTTTAAAGACTGCAGCCGCACTCGTGCTGCTCGGCCTCCTGACACTTTTGGCCGGTATCGGCCAGAGAACCATCTGGGCTCCTTCCGAGACGTTCACGGCATCACTGCCGGCTGATTCCGCAGCCGCACCCGTGACCGTCATCGACCAGAAGCTGCGCACCCTGCATGACGGGCCCGTCAAGATCACCGTCCAGGGCGACGGCAATTTCATGCTGGCCACCGGCCGGCCTGATGATGTCAGCGCCTGGGTGGGCAAGACCGCCCACAACACCATCACGGGGGTTTCCGAGGACGAAAAGTCCCTCACGGTTGACCACGCGGACGGCGACGCAACCGCCCCCAACCCCGCCGGTTCGGACCTGTGGGTATCCAATGAGAACGCCAGTGGCGAACTCGAATACACGTGGACGCCGCCCGCGGACGGAGACTGGAGCCTCCTGCTTGCCGCCGACGGAACCAAGCCGGCGCCTGCCTCGGTGTCCATGACGTTCCCCAACGACACGTCCACGCCCTGGGCTGTTCCGCTGATGGTCCTGGGCGGCCTGCTGATCATCGGCGGCATCGCGCTGGCACTGCTCCACACACGCGGGAAGAACGGGCAGGGCGGCGGCCGCCTTCCGGCCCCGTGGGCCCGGAAGGCGGCCCCCCAAGGCCCCGAAACCCATACCGCTGGTTCCCATGACACCGGCTCGGGGAACAACGGCCCCAACGGGCAGTCGCCATCGTCGTCCTCCAGGATCACCATGGTGGCAGCCGGCGTGGCAGCAGCAGTGCTTGCCGGCCCGGTCGTTGCTGCACAGGCGGCCACGCCCAGCCCCCAGCCCTCCGGCAGCACCTCGGCAGCCAAGGAATCCACCGGGTCGCCGGTGCTGCTGGATGCCCAGTTCCGCCGGATCCTGGAACAGGTCTCCAGTGCCACCGATGCCGGCGACGCAGCCAAGGACGCCGCGAAGCTCGGGGACCGCGTAGCCGGCCCGGAGCTGGAGGTGCGCACGCAAAACTACAAGATCCGCTCCCAGGTGGCTTCCTACGCGGCTCGAATGCCGGTCCGCTCCACCAAGCTCCTGACCACCGTTGTCACCAGCGACCGCTCATGGCCGCGCTCCGTGCTGGCGGTAACCCAGGGAGACGGCAACGTGGTCCCGCAAATCCTGACCCTGGTCCAGCAGTCGCCGCGCGAGAACTACAAGCTGATGGAAACCACCCCGCTGCAGCCAGGCACTACATTCCCCACGATCAGCCGCGGCGGTACCCAAACGGTGGCGCCGTCCGACAAGACCGGGCTGCTCTACAGCGGCGAGGAAGCCATGTCCGGGCTCGCCGACCGGCTGACGTCCGCAGACTCACCGTTCAAGGACAAGCTCGTCGAGGGCCAGTCTTCGCCGTACATCGCCGATACCCTGTCCTACCAGGCGGAAGTGGTGAAGTCCGGAGACAACGGAAACTTCTCCTTCACGCACAAGGTGGTTCCAGAGAGCACCGTGGTGTTCCGCACCTCGGACGGCGGTGCCCTGGTCCTAGGCCGGATCAACTTCGGCTTTGAAGGCACCCCCAAGGCAGCCGGCGACAAACTCAGCATCGGTGACGATGCCGCCGCCCTCGCCGGCGGCAAGGAAACCACTACGGGCATGGTCCTGAGCTTTGCCGAATCCATGGCGGTCTACGTGCCGCCGGCCGGATCCACGGACCCCATGAAGCTCGTTGCCGCCACCCGCGGCCTGGTCGGGGCCAGCTTCAAGTAGGGCCCCGACTGCATTACCACCGGCGGCGGCCGGAGTGGCTAGAGTGGGAAACATGAGTTCGCCAGCTTCCCGCCCAGTCCCTCCTGCCGCTGCCAACCCGCTTAACCTGCGCGGCGCCGTCGACCTTTCTTCGCTGAAGCGCACCGCAACTCCCTCCGGTGCCGCAGCCCCGTCCGCTCCTGTCGGAGGCGCAGGCCAGGGAGCGCAGCCGGGCGCCGCCGCCGGTCCTGAGCTCAAGGTCAATGTCACCGAAGCCAACTTCCAGCAGTTGGTGGAGCTGTCCGCGCAGGTCCCGGTGGTGTTCGCCCTGTGGGCCCCCTACTCCCCGGAGTCCGGCAGGATGCTCGAAACCCTGGACCGCGTGGTTGCCTCCTACGGCGGCCGCCTGGTCCTGGGTGCAGCGGACATTGAAGCGTTCCCGCAGCTTGCCCAGGCCTTCCAGGTGCAGGCCGTCCCCACCGCTGTCGCCGTGATCAAGGGACAGCCGGTGCCCCTGTTCCAGGGTGCTGCGGAGGAACAGCAGGTGCGCGGCCTCTTCGACGAACTCCTCAAGGTGGCCGCTGCCAACGGCGTTACCGGCAGCCTGGACGCAGGGGACGGCACGGAACAGGAACCTGCACCGCTGCCGCCGCTGCACCAGGCCGCTTACGACGCAATCGAAGCCGGGGACTATGCCGCAGCGGCAGATGCCTACCGCCAGGCGCTGAAGGAAATGCCGGCTGACCATGAAGCCAAGGCAGGGCTGGCCCAGGTGGAACTGATGGGCCGGCTGCAGGCCGTCTCCGCCCAGGACAGCGAAGCCCTCCGGGCACTGGCGGCCAACGAGCCGGACAACATTGAAGCGCAGTTCGGGGTGGCGGACCTTGATGTGGCAGGCGGCCACGTGGAGGACGCCCTGAACCGCCTGGTGGCGTTCATAGGCCGGAACTTCGGCCCGGAGCGTGAGGCCGCCCGGGTCCGCCTGCTGGAACTGTTCGATGTCGTTGGAGCCGGGGACGACCGCGTCGCCAAGGCGCGCCAGGCGCTTGCGCGGGTGCTGTTCTAGTGCCGGCCCTCTTCCAGCCGCTGACGCTGCGGTCCATGGAGCTGCAGCACCGGGGATGGGTCTCACCCATGTGCCAGTACAGCTGCGATCCCGACGCCGCCCCCGGGGTCCCGGACGACTGGCACCTGGTGCACCTGGGCGGCTTCGCCGTGGGCGGCGCGGCGATGATCCTCACGGAGGCCGCGGCGGTGAACGCCGAGGGCCGTATCAGTCCCAGGGACGCAGGCCTGTACAACGACGAACAGGCCGAAGCCTGGGAACGGATTATTTCCTTCGTCCACCGCAATGGAACTGCCGGAACAAAAATCGGTGTGCAGTTGGCCCACGCGGGCCGGAAGGCATCGACGTACTGGCCGTTCTCCGGCAAGAGCGGCAGCGTTCCCCCATCCGAGGGCGGGTGGGACACTCTTGGACCATCCACCACCTCATTTGAAGGCTACGCGGCCCCCGCCGCCATGACAGTGGAACAGATCCACGGCGTCATCGCTGACTTCGCCGCCGCAGCTGTGCGGGCAGTGGACGCCGGCTTTGACACCATGGAAATCCACGGGGCACATGGCTACCTCCTGCACCAGTTCCAGAGTCCGCTGATCAACCAGCGTGACGATGAGTGGGGCGGGGACGAGACCGGACGGAACCGGCTGATGCTGGCCGTGGTTGACGCCGTCCGCGCCGTGATTCCCGATTCCATGCCCTTGCTGCTCCGGATCTCGGCCACCGACTGGGCGTCCGGCGGCGTGGACCAGGCGGCCTCGGTCCGGTTGTCGAGGGAGGCTGCGGCGCACGGGGTGGACCTGGTGGACGTCTCCAGCGGCGGGGCGGTGGCGCACCAGCAGATCAAACCGGGTCTGGGCTACCAGACCGGGTTCTCGGCCGCCATCCGGGAAGAAGCCGGAGTTGCCACCGGGACGGTGGGCCTGGTGACCACTCCCGGCCAGGCTGAGCACGCCATTGCCACCGGACAGGCTGACGGCGTCTTCATCGCGCGCGCGGCCCTGCGTGACCCCCACTGGTGGCTCCGCGCCGCCTTTGAACTGGGCTATGACATTTCCTGGCCGCCCCAGTACGAACGCGCCGTCCCGCGGCGTACCTTCTGACGCGGAAGTCCACGATGACAGGCCCCGGCGGAACGGATCCGCAGGACGGTGTTGGCCGGCAGCTGGAAGCGAAAATCCTGGAGCTGCTGGCAGCAAGGGCGTCCACGTCCACCATTTGCCCGTCCGATGCGGCCAGGGCCGTGGGCGGGGATGAATGGCGGCACCTCATGGAGCCGGCCCGGAAAGCTGCGCGGCGCCTGGTTGACGCGGGCAAAGTCCACATCACCCAGGGCGGTTCCGTGGTGGACCCTGTCACGGCCAAGGGCCCCATCCGGATCCGCAAAGCGCCCTGAGGCCGGCGGCTGTCAGCCCAGGAGATCGTCCACGTAGCACCAGCGCCAGTCTTCCCCGGGCTCCACGCTGCGCATGACAGGGTGCCCCGTCTCCTTGTAATGGCGGCTGGCGTGCCGCCCGGCGGAGGAGTCGCAGCACCCCACGTTTCCACAGGCCAGGCACATCCGCAGGTGAACCGGAGTGGTACCCTCCCGCTCACACTCCGCGCAGTACGGGTCACCGGGGACCGGGGACGGCATGGCAGCGGTCAGGTGGTCGCAAACGCCGCCCGGCTGGGACAACCCCTCGCCCCCGCCACCGTCGGCAGCGGCGACCTCGTTGAAGGAGGCGTCGAGCATCGACTCTTCGACATCGAGGCGCTCCAGGACTTCACTGAGGACTTCATGCGCGAAGTCCCCGCCCCGCCTGAGTTCCAGGACCTTGTCCCTTTCGGCCTCCAGCATGGCCATCCGCAGCTGTGCGTAGCGCTGGCTGGGGGTGGCCGCCTCAGCCGCCGGCCTGCCCAGCCGCTCCCACGCCGCCAGCCCCCGCTCATGGGTCCGCCGCCGGAGCATGTCCATCACCTCCGGCGGATCACTCTCGCGGCGCAGCTGCTCCAGCCGTTCGATCCCTGCTGCGGTGGCCCGCTGCATCAGGGAAGCCTGGTTCAGCGCGTCCTCGCGCCTGTCCGGTCCCGGCACCCGCAGGGCCCTGACGAGTGCGGGCAGGGTGAACCCCTGCAGCACCAGCGTGCCGCCGACCACCACCATGGCTGCCAGGACCAGCACGTTGCGGTGCTCCAGGTCTCCGGGCAGCGTCAGGGCGGCGGCCAGGGTGACCACGCCGCGCATGCCGGCCCAGGACACGATGGCGGGCATCTCCCAGGGCGGTGCCGGGTCCGCCCGCCGAACGGCGGGAATCAGGCGGGGCAGGTAGGTGGCGGGAAAGACCCAGACCGGGCGCAGCAGCAGCACCGCCACCAGGATGACGGCGCAGCCAAGCCAAACCCGCCCGGCGCCCAGGGAATCGTCCTGGACGCTGTCCACGATGGTCCGTACCTGCAGGCCAATAAGCAGGAAGACGGCATTTTCCAGCAGGAACTGCACGGTGTCCCAGTTGCTCCGTGCGCTTTGCCTGGCAGCGCCGTTGGGCATCGACGGCGCCTTGGTGCCCATCACCAGGCCGGTGACGACGACGGCGAGCACCCCGGATGCGTGTATCGCCTCGGCGGGGAGGAAGGCAACGAAAGGCGCCATGAGGGACGTCGAGGTGTTGATGGCCACGTTGCTGACCCGCTTGCGGATTTCGGTGAGGACGTACGCGGCCGCGAGACCCACCACCAGGCCGCCGCCGGCCGCCAGCACGAAGCCGCCGGCAACATCCAGCACGGAGACGGAGCCCGCAATGGCCGCCACCGCTGCCCGAAGACATACAAGCGCGGTGGCGTCGTTGACCAGCGATTCGCCTTCCAGGATGTTGACGATACGGCGGGGCATGCCTACTTTCCGTGCGATGGCCGTCGCGGCCACCGCGTCCGGCGGTGCCACCACCGCACCCAGGGCGATGGCCGCAGCAAGCGGGATCTCGGGGAACAGCCACCAGACCACCGCGCCCACGCCCAGGGTGCCAAAAATGACGTACCCCACGGACAGCAGCCCAATGGAGCGGCGGTTGGCCTTGAAGTCGAACAGCGATGTCCGGAACGCGGCTGCGTAAAGCAGCGGAGGCAGGAGACCGACCAGGACCAGTTCCGGATTCAGCTCCACCGGGGGAATGAACGGCAGGAACGATCCCGCTACTCCGGCCAGGACCAGCAGCAGGGGAACCGGGATATTGAGTTTGCGGCCCAGCGCGCTGCCGGCGCACACCACAGCAACGATGACCAGCAGGCCCAACGCGATGTCCATGACGTTAGTTTCGCACCCCCGCGGCGCTGGTCCGCGGACTAGGCTGGCACCATGACTGCTCCGATACCTGACCAGGCATCGAATTCCGGGCCCATGGCGGCCCTTTCCCTCCGTGGGCTGGCCAAGCGGTTCGGTGGGAAGATCGCCGTGGACGGCATCAGCCTGGAAGTGCCGGCCGGGTCCTTCTTCGGCATCGTCGGCCCCAACGGTGCAGGCAAGACCACCACGTTGTCCATGGCCACAGGCCTCCTGCGTCCGGATTTCGGCACCGCGGTGGTGCACGGCGTAGATGTGTGGCAGCACCCGCTGCAAGCCAAACGCCTCATGGGGATCCTGCCCGACGGCGTCCGGCTGTTCGACCGGCTGACGGGTGAGCAGCTGATTACCTATGCAGGGCTGCTCCGCGGCATGGACAGGGCCGTGGTGGCCGCACGCGTGGGGGAGTTGCTGGCGGCCATGGACCTCACCGAAGATGCGGGAACGCTGGTGGTGGACTACTCGGCCGGCATGACCAAGAAGATCGCCCTGGCCTCCGCATTGATCCACGCCCCACGGCTCCTGGTCCTGGACGAGCCGTTCGAAGCCGTGGACCCCGTGTCGGCAACGAACATCCGCTCCATCCTTGACCGGTACGTCGCCTCCGGCGGAACAGTGATCGTCTCCAGCCACGTCATGGACCTGGTGCAGCGCATGTGCGACCACGTCGCGGTGGTGGCCCGCGGCCGGCTCCTGGCTGCGGGAACAGTGGACCAGGTCCGGGCCGGGGCCTCCCTGGAAGAGCTGTTCGTGCAGCTTGTCGGCGGCCACAGCCACACGGAGGGGCTGGAATGGTTGCGCACCTTCTGAGGCTCAAGCTCGCGCTGCTGCGCAATGGCCTGCGGCGCAGCCCATGGCAGCTGGTAGGCATGGCCATCGCCGGGCTGTACGCACTGGGGGTGGTGTCAACCCTCATCATCGTCCTTGTCCTGCTCAGGAACGCAGGGGCCGAAACCGCCCATACAGCTGTGGTCCTGGGCGGTTCCGCCGCGCTGATCGGATGGGGCGTGATTCCGGTGGTGGCCTCCGCCACGGACATGACGCTGGACCCGTCCCGCTTCAGCACCTTTGCCATCCCCATGAGGCAAATGCTCACCGGCCTTGCCCTGGGCGGCCTGATCGGAATCCCCGGGGTGGCCACCACGCTCGTTGCCCTGGCCACCGTGGTGACCTGGTCCCGTGATGTGCTTCCGGCGCTCGCCGCCCTGGTGGGCGCCTGCCTTGGGGTGATGACCTGCGTCGTGCTGGCCAAGGTGGTTACCACCGCGACGGCAAGCCTGGCTGCCTCCCGGCGTTTCAAGGACATCAGCGCCATTGCCTTCATGGTGCCCCTGGTCCTGCTGGGGCCCATCGTTGCAGGGGTTGGCCGCAGCGTTTCCGCGTCCGCGGGATTCCTGCCGGAGTTCGCCCGTACCCTTGCGTGGACGCCGCTGGGGGCGCCCTGGGCACTCGGCGGCGACGTCGCATCCGGCCGGCCCGCGGAGGCAGCGGTGAAGCTGCTGGTGTCGGTGGCGGTCCTGGGACTCCTGGCGTGGTGCTGGAAACTGCTGCTTGAGCGGGCGCTGGTCACTCCGCCGTACGCCGGAGCCGGGAAGCGCCGCGGCGGCAGGCTGGGACTGTTCGGCGTGCTTCCAGCCACCCCGGCCGGTGCCGTAATGGCGAGGTCGCTCACATACTGGATCCGGGACCCCCGCTACTCCGGGTCCCTGGTGGTCATCCCCTTGCTCCCGGTGGTGCTGGGGTTCCAGGGGACGCAGACCGGAAGCTACGGCAGCCTGGCCTTCCTGGCCCCCGTGTCCGCTTTCATCCTGGCCTGGTCCATCTCAGCCGACGTCTCCTACGACAACACCGCGTTTGCGCTGCATTTGGCCACCGGGGTCCGCGGCGTGGCCGACAGGCTGGGCAGGGCGCTGGCATGCACGGCCTTCGCCCTGCCGGTGGTCCTGGTGTTCTCCATCGGTTATGCGGCCTTCACCCGGAACTGGGCCGCGCTGCCCGGACAACTGGGGCTGAGCCTGGGGATTCTCTTCACCGGGCTGGGATTGTCCTCGGTGGTGTCGGCCCGGTACACGGTCACGGTCCCGCTGCCGGGTGACAGCCCCTTCAAGAAGCCGCCGGGCAACGTGGGGCAAACCATGGCCGTGCAGTTCGTGGGAATGATGGTCCTGATGGTCCTGGTGCTGCCCGAAGGCGTGCTGCTGGCGGCACACGCCATCAAGGGAAACGTACTGTTCGGCTGGCTCAACCTTGCCGCGGGCATCGTCCTGGGCCTGGCCCTCTTCCTGGCCGGTGTCCGGCTGGGCGGCAAATGGCTTGACGCGCGGGGGCCGGAGCTCCTGGCACAGGTAAACGTCAACCGCTGACGGCTCCACGGAAGGGACAACATGGAAATCGTGATCCTCGGCGGCAGAAGGCAGATTGGAAGACTCGCGGCCGACGCCATCGAACAACTCCTCCGGCGCAAGCCGGAGGCTGTCCTTGGCCTGGCCACGGGGTCCTCACCGCTTCCCGTCTATGACGAGCTTGCGGCCCGGCACGAACAAGGCCTTGATTTCAGCAGGGCCTCGGCATTCGCGCTGGATGAATACGTGGGCCTGCCTGCGGGCCATCCTGAGTCCTACCGTGAGGTGGTCCGCCGGGAGTTCACCAACCGGGTGAACATTGCACCGGAGAACGTCCACGGTCCGGACGGAAGGGTGGACGACATCCCCGCTGCCTGCGAAGCCTATGAGCAGGCAATTGCCGCTGCCGGGGGCGTTGACCTGCAACTGCTGGGCTTGGGCACTGACGGGCACATCGGGTTCAATGAACCGGGCTCGTCCTTCGCTTCGCGGACGCGGATCAAGAGCCTGGTGGAACAGACACGCCGGGACAATGCCAGGTTCTTCAACAGCCTGTCCGAGGTGCCGCACCACGTCATTACCCAGGGCCTGGGCACCATCATGGGAGCCCGCCACGTGATCCTGCTCGCCACGGGGGCGCAGAAAGCGCAGGCAGTCCGCGATTTCGTGGAGGGTCCGGTGGCTGCGATCTGCCCGGCGTCTGTGCTGCAGTTCCATCCGCACGCCACCGTCCTGCTGGACGAGGCTGCCGCATCAGGCCTGAAACTGGCCGATTTCTACCGTCATACCTATGAGAACAAGCCCGCATGGCAGGGGTTGTAGCAGCCTTCCGGACGTGCCCCACCGGGGCAAAATGGTACGACGGCGGCCGGTGGCGTACTCCGGCAACGGGCGCGCCGCCGTCGGACGCGCCGCCGGGGGAACGGCTAAGATGGATGCCATGACTAGCATGACGGACCCTCTCGAAAACGACCCGATGCGCGAGCTTTCCGGAGCTGGAACGTCCACGGCCACCATTGAGCGCGAGGAACTGCGCCAGGAGGTGGAACCGGGCGACCGGGAGCGCTTTGCCCACTATGTGCGCAAGGAAAAGATCATGGAGTCCGCGATGACCGGGGAACCCGTCATTGCCCTGTGCGGCAAGGTCTGGACCCCGGGCCGGGATCCCCAGAAGTTCCCGGTGTGCCCCGAATGCAAGGAAGTCTATGAAGGCCTCCGGCCGGGCAACGACGGCGGGAAGGGTCCGGGGGACTCGGGCAACAGCAAATAGTGACGGAGACGCTCTTTGGCGGCCCCACCCTGCCTCCGGCGTACCCGGAACGCGCAGCCTGGGGAACCGCCCCGAAACTGCGTGCCTGGCAGCAGGAAGCCCTTGACCTCTACCTGAAGAACAGCCCCCGCGACTTCCTCGCGGTGGCCACCCCCGGCGCCGGTAAAACTACCTTCGCGCTCCGGATCGCGTCCACGCTGATCGACTCCGGTGCCGTCAACCGGGTGACCATCGTGGCACCAACGGACCACCTGAAACGGCAGTGGGCGGACGCGGCCGCCAAGGTGGGAATCGCCATCGACCCCAACTTCAAGAACTCCGACGGCCAGCACGGCCGCGGTTTCATCGGCGTCGCGGTCACCTACGCCCAGGTGGCCAGCAAGCCGCTGCTGCACCGGGCCAAGACCGAGGCAGCCCGCACCCTGGTGATCCTGGACGAGATCCACCACGGCGGCGAAGCCCTGTCCTGGGGCGACGGCCTGCGCGAGGCGTTCGATCCCGCGGTGCGACGGCTGTCCCTCACCGGTACCCCGTTCCGTTCAGACACCTCACCCATCCCGTTCGTGGAGTACGCCGAGGACCGCGACGGCATCCGGCGTTCCAAGGCCGACTACACCTACGGCTACGGCAACGCCCTCCGCGACCATGTGGTGCGGCCCGTAATGTTCATGGCCTACTCCGGCCAGATGCGCTGGCGCACCAGCGCCGGCGAGGAAATGGCCGCCTCCCTGGGCGAAGCCGCTGTCACCAAGGACATCACCAGCCACGCCTGGCGGACTGCGCTGAACCCGGCGGGGGAGTGGATCCCCGCGGTCCTGGCCGGTGCCGACAAACGGCTCAGCGAGGTCCGCCGCACGGTTCCGGACGCGGGCGGCCTGGTGATCGCCACCGACCACGAGGATGCGCGGGCCTACGCGGGGCAGTTGAAGAGGATTACGGGCGAGTCACCCACGGTCATCCTGTCCGATGACGCCAAGGCGTCGAGCAAGATCGAGGAATTTTCCGCCGGCGACAAGCGCTGGATGGTGGCTGTCCGCATGGTGTCCGAGGGCGTGGACGTGCCCCGGCTGTCCGTGGGCGTCTACGCCACCTCCACCTCCACCCCGCTCTTTTTCGCCCAGGCCGTGGGACGCTTTGTGCGTGCCCGCAAAAGGGGCGAGACGGCGTCGGTCTTCCTGCCCTCCGTGCCCCAGTTGATGGCGCTGGCCAACTCCATGGAAATGGAGCGGGACCATGCTCTGGACCGGCCGGAAAAAGAGGACGGCGACGGCCTTTTTAACCCGGAAGATTCACTGATGGAGGAGGCCAACCGCGAGGACAAAGCCTCGGACAGCCTCACCAAGGGCAAATTCGAGGCATTGGATTCGCAGGCTTCCTTTGACAGGGTCCTGTTCGACGGCGGCGAGTTCGGCACCGGCGGTGAAGTTGGGTCCGACGACGAAATGGACTTCCTGGGCATCCCGGGCCTGCTGGATGCCGAGCAGGTGGGCACGCTGCTGCGCCAGCGTCAGCACGAACAGCTGAACCGCAAGAACCGGAAGGCGCCCGCGGCTGCAGAAAGCCAGGTCCCCGCCGTTCCGGACCACCGGATGCTGATGGACCTTCGCAATGAGCTGGCCAAGAATGTGGCCGCCTGGGCTGCCAGGACCGGCACGCCGCACGGCGTGGTGCACACCAAGCTCCGCACAGTTTGCGGCGGCCCTCCCGTGGCACAGGCCAACGAGGAGCAGCTGAAGTCACGGCTGCGCAAGCTTCAGGACTGGTTCGTGGGCCGCAAGTAGCGGCTCAGGCGACGTCCGCCCCGCCGAGTTCCAGCTCGGCGACGGTGTCTTCCAGGTCCTCGGCGATTCCCGCGGTCAACGAGCGGACCACGGTCACCCCGTAGCCGGCCTGGACGGCATCGAGGGCGGTTGCCTTCACGCAGTAGTCGGTGGCGATGCCGACCACCACCACGTCCTCCACGTCGTGGCTTTGGAGCCAGTCGTCAAGGCCGATGGCATCCTCGTCGGACTCAGGCGCGCCGGCACCGCCGGGCAGTCCGGGCTGGCGCTCCCCGGTGGGCACGGCGTCTTCGGGGGCCAGCAGGCCTTCGAAGCCTGAGTATGCGGCCGCGAACTGGCCCTTCCGGAAGTACGCGTCGATGTATTCGGTGTCCAGGTCCGGGTGGAGCTCGGCTCCGCGGGTGCCGGCCACGCAGTGCCGCGGCCAGCTGTCCCTGTAATCGGGCGTGTCGGAGAAGTGGCTGCCGGGATCGATGTGCCAGTCCTGGGTCGCTACCACGTGGTCGAAGTCGTTGTGGTGGGCGTCCAGGTACTCGCTGATGACGCCGGCCACGGCCGCCCCGCCGGGAACGGCGAGCGAGCCGCCCTCGCAGAAATCGTTCTGGACGTCCACGATGATCAATGCGCGGGCCATCAGTGCTCCTCGTAGATCGTAGGGATTGCGGCGTCCCCTCGCTGCAGGCGGTTAACCACGGGCGGCAGTTCCGCCATGGAGTCCGCATGGCGCTGCCGCGCGCGGAGCACGCCCTCGTGCCCGGTCCAGCCGGGCAGCAGCTCGCCGTTCTTCATGAACTGCTGCAGCAGCGGACGGTCGTTGCCGTCGTCCTCCGGCCGGTGGCCCACGCCTACCACCTCCGCAGTGGCGGTGCCGCGTTCGTCCAGTTTCCGCAGCGCATACTTCCGGCCGCCCACGCTGACCTTGTTCTTGGCCGCCTTGGCCACGGGAACGAAGTTGCCGTCGTTGTCCGCCCGGCTGACCAGCTTGTAGACCATGCTGGCCGTGGGCGCACCGGAGCCTGTCACCAGCGACGTGCCCACGCCGTAGGAGTCCACCGGGGCTGACTGCAGGGCCGCGATTGCATATTCATCCAGGTCGGAGGTGACCACGATCCTGGTGTGCTCGTTCCCCAGGTCGTCCAAGAGCCGGCGCACCCACTGCGCCTGGGCCACCAGGTCGCCTGAGTCCAGCCGGACGGCGCCAAGCCGGGGCCCTGCCAGCTCAACGGCCGTCCGGACGGCCTTCTCGACGTCGTACGTATCCACCAGCAGGGACGTGCCCTCACCCAGTGAAGCAATCTGGGCCTCGAAGGCCTCCCGCTCGGTGTCGTGCAGCAGCGTGAAGGAGTGGGCAGCTGTTCCTACGGTCTTCACGCCGTAGCGGATGCCCGCCTCCAGGTTCGAGGTGCTGTCAAAGCCGGCAATGATGGCCGCCCTGGCCGAGGCTGTGGCGGCTTCCTCATGGGTGCGCCGCGAGCCCATCTCGATGCAGGGCCGGCCGCCGGCAGCGCTGACCATGCGGGACGCAGCGGAGGCAATGGCGGTGTCGTGGTTAAGCACGGACAGCAGGTAGGTCTCCAGCATGCAGGCTTCGGCGAAGGTGCCCTCCACGACCAGGATCGGGGAGTTGGGGAAGTAGGCCTCGCCCTCGGCATAGCCCCAGATGTCGCCTGCGAACCGGTAGCTGGCCAGGTACTCCAGGGTTTCGCGGTTGACCACCTTGGTACGTTCCAGGAACTCCAGTTCCGCCTCGCCGAAGCGGAAGTTTGCAATCCCCTCCAGGAGACGCCCCGTGCCGGCCACGATCCCGTAGCGCCGGCCGTCGGGAAGGCGCCGTGCGAAAGCCTCAAACACAGATCTGCGGTGCGCCGCCCCCGAGTGGAGGGACGCCTGCAGCATGGTCAGCTCGTAGTGGTCTGTGTAAAAGGACGTGCGGGGATGGTCCCAGCCGGCGGAGGTGCTCACGAAAATCACTCTAGTCCCCACCGGCTCCCACGTCTCGCTTCGCTTCGCCGCGGGGCCCTCGCCGGCGTGGGCCCTTCATCCTCATAGAATGTACAGATGACCATAAGCGTTGCGCCCGGCCCTGATACACAGGAGGGCGTCCGGACCGGCACGGCAGAGTCCACCGACTCCCTGACCGCTCCGGACATCCCCTGGAACCTGGTGATCTGGAACGATCCCGTCAATCTCATGAGCTACGTCAGCTATGTGTTCCAAAGCTACTTCGGCTACTCCGAGACCAAGGCGAACAAGCTGATGATGGAAGTCCATAAGAAGGGCCGCTCCATCGTCGCCTCGGGCAGCAAGGAACAGGTGGAGCGCCACGCGGTGGCCATGCACGGGTTTGGACTCTGGGCCACTGTGGAAAAGGCCAGCGGGGGCCCCGGCGGCAAGTCAGGAAAGTCCGGCGGTCCGGGCCAGGGTAAGGGGAAGCGTGGCTAAGGCATTCAAGTACGGACTCAAAGGCATTACCGGTTTCCTCGAACCGGCTGAACGCGATCTGCTCCGCAGCCTGATCAATGACGTCATCTCCATGCTCCAGCCCGAGGACCGCACGGGGCAGGACCCGTTGGCCGCCCTGATCGGCCTGGACATGGATGTGGCCGAGCCAACCGACCGTGCGGTCAAGAGACTGCTGCCCAACGTGGTGAAGAACGACGGCGAAGCCTCCCTTGAGTTCCGCCAGCTCACCGAACGCTCGCTCAGGGAAACAAAGATCGGCGCCCTGCGCGCGGCCGCACTGGACCTCGACAAGGACGAAATCGTGCTGACGGCCGATGGGGCAAAGCACTGGTCCATGGCACTGAACGATGTGCGCCTGGTGCTGGCGGAGCGGCTGGACATCAGGGATGAAGCGGACGCCGAGCACGTGCACCGCATGCAGGACTGGTCCCAGGCGGAGGATGTTGAGAGCTACCTGGCGCTCGTCTACAACTTCACCACCTGGTTGCAGGAATCCCTGGTACAGGCCATGCTGCAGTCCATGGAATCCCGCCGGTGAGCTGCGGCGGCCAGGGGGAGGCCGTCCGCTGTGACGCAGCAGACACGAGTTCCCGGACACAAGATGATGGCTGAGGCTTCCGGGACCACCTATCCTCGAATAATCATGAGAACAGCCTCGAGCGCGGAACTGCCGGCGGAAACACAGCCCGGGCCTGCCGCAAGCGACCTTCCTGCCGCAGCCCCGGAAGCCCGGCCCATCGGCGTCTTCGACTCCGGCGTTGGCGGGCTCACCGTGGCCAGGTCCATCATCGACCAGCTTCCCAACGAGTCCATTCTCTATGTGGGGGACACCGCCCACGGCCCCTACGGGCCGCTGCCCATTGCGGAGGTGCGGGCCAACGCGCTGGGCGTGATGGACGAACTCGTGGATTCCGGCGTCAAGCTGCTCACCATCGCCTGCAACTCGGCGTCGGCCGCTGTCCTGCGGGACGCCCGTGAGCGCTACACCGCCAAGTACGGCATCCCGGTCATCGAGGTCATCCAGCCCGCCGTCCGGCGCGCCGTCGCAGCAACCCGCAGCGGGAAAGTCGGCGTCATCGGAACCTCGGCAACGGTGGGATCACGTGCGTACGAAGACACGTTCGCGGCCGCTCCGGACCTGGACATCACTTCGGTGGCGTGCCCGGAATTCGTCAGCTACGTGGAAGCCGGCATCACTACGGGGCCGGAGTTGCTGGCCATCGCGGAGGAATACCTTGCCCCGCTGAAGGCCGCCGCCGTGGACACCGTGGTCCTGGGCTGCACCCACTACCCGTTGCTGACCGGCGTGATCTCCTATGTCATGGGCGCTGATGTCACCCTGGTCTCCAGCGCGGAGGAAACCGCCAAGGACGTGTACCGCGCCCTGGCCACCCACAACCTGCAGCGGACCTCAGAGGCGCCGCCGGAGCACCACTTCGTGGCCACCGGCGACGCCGCACAATTCGAGGCACTGGCCCGGCGGTTCCTGGGTCCGGAAGTATTGTCCGTCCGCCACGTGGACCATGTGGCCGCGCAATACCCCACCGGCAGCCTCGCCCGGATCACCCCCGAAATGATCGCGGCAGCCCAGAGCGCCCGCAACCGCCCGCGCATCTCCAACTTCGTCGGAGGCGGATTCGCCGAGGCGGGACGCGGCGGAGGGCCCACCCGGTGAAGCTGACCATCGTGGGATGCACGGGCTCGTTTCCCGGGCCCGGCTCCCCGGCGTCGTGCTACCTCCTGACCGCCAACGATGGCGAGCGGACCTGGAAGGTGGTGATGGACCTCGGCAGCGGTGCCCTCGGAGCCATCCAGCGGTATACGGACCTGGAAGACATCGACGCCATCTTCCTGACCCACCTGCACCCGGACCACTGCATGGATTTGTGCGGGCTTCATGTTGCCATCCGCTGGAAGCCCGGCGGCTGGGGCCGCGGCCGGATTCCCGTCTGGGGCCCCGCTGCCACAGCTGACCGCATGGCCACGGCGTACGGCCTGGACCTGGACCCCGGGATGCACGAAGAGTTCGACTTCACCAACTGGGCCGAGCGCAAACCCGTGACCGTGGGCCCGTTCACCATCACCCCGTTCGCTGTCAACCACCCCATCGAGGAGGCCTACGCCCTGCGGGTGGAGGTGGTGGAGCCGGACAAGGATGGTGTCCCCGTGTCCCGGGTCCTCACCTATTCGGGCGATACCGATTCCTGCGCCGGGCTTGAGGAAGCAGCCAGGGATGCCGACCTGTTCCTGTGCGAGGCTGCCTTCGAGGAAGGCCGCGACGACGGCATCAACGACGTCCACCTGACCGGCAAGCGGGCGGGGGAGGCCGCGGCCGCAGCCAATGCCCGGCGGCTCCTGCTGACCCACATCCCGGTGTGGACGTCCCAGACCACCGTCATGGCCGAAGCGCGGCCGGTGTTCCCGGGTGACGTCGCCGTTGCCGTGGCGGGGGTGCACTACACCATCTAGCCGGATCCGGATCCGGGCCCGGCTGCTCCCGGCTGTGCCGCTGAATCCCGTGGCGGGCACCCGCGGCATTGGCACTGGATAAGCTAAAGGCATGACATCTGAAGCAACAGCAGTGCCCATTGTGCGCGCCGACGGCCGTGCCCCCGACCAGCTCCGGCCCATCAGCATCACCCGCGGATGGTCCAACCAGGCTGAGGGGTCGGCACTGATCGAGTTCGGCAACACCAGGGTGCTGTGCACGGCCTCGCTGACCGCCGGCGTCCCGCGCTGGCTCAAGGGTGAGGGCCGCGGCTGGGTCACGGCGGAGTACGCCATGCTGCCCCGCGCTACCAACACCAGGTCCGACCGGGAGTCCGTCAAGGGGAAGATCGGCGGCCGCACCCACGAGATCTCGCGGCTGATCGGACGCTCCCTGCGTTCCATCATTGACACCAAGGCCCTGGGCGAAAACACCATCGTGCTGGACTGCGACGTCCTCCAGGCCGACGGCGGTACGCGGACCGCGGCCATCACCGGCGCCTACGTGGCGCTGGCGGACTCCATCCGGTTCGCCCGCGACAACAAGCTCATCGCCAGGAACGCCCAGCCTCTGCTGGACACCATCGCCGCGGTATCCGTGGGCATCATCGACGGCGTTCCCATGCTCGACCTGCCCTACGTCGAGGACGTCCGGGCCGAAACCGACATGAACGTGGTGGTCACGGGGGCCGGGAAGTTCGTGGAGGTGCAGGGTACCGCCGAGGGCGCACCGTTCGACCGGGATGAGCTGAACCAACTCCTGGACCTGGCACTGCTGGGCACCGCCCAGCTCGCCGCCATCCAGCGCGAGACCCTGGCGGACACGCTGTGAGCAGTGCTGGTCCCCGCCTGGTGCTCGCCACCCACAACAAGGGCAAACTTCGCGAGCTCCGTGAACTGCTGCGCGGACAGGTACCAGGGCTCGACGTCGACACCCAGGTGGTGGACGCAGCTGCGGCGGGTGCGCCGGACGTCCTGGAGACCGGCGTCACCTTCGCCGAGAATTCCCTGCTGAAGGCGCGGGCAGTGGCCGGCGCTACGGGCCTGGTGGCAATCGCGGACGACTCAGGGCTGGCCGTGGATGTCATGGGCGGCGCTCCCGGGATCTTCTCGGCGCGGTGGGCGGGGCGGCACGGTGATGATGCTGCCAATCTCGAACTCCTGCTGAACCAGCTGTCCGACGTCCCGGATGAGCACCGGGGTGCGGCGTTCGTGTGCGCCGCGGCCCTGGCCATGCCGGCGGACGCGGAGGGCCCGGGACGCGGGGTTGTGGAGTACGGGCAGCTGGAAGGCATCCTCCTCCGCGAACCGCGGGGCGCAGGGGGCTTTGGCTACGATCCGGTCCTGCAGCCTTCGGGCGAGGACCGAAGCTGCGCCGAACTGTCCGCCGAGGAAAAGAACGCCATCAGCCACCGGGGCAAGGCTTTCCGGGCGCTCCTGCCCTCCATCGTGGCAGCCCTGGAGGCTGCAGGCTAGGCACAGGTGCCGCAAAAAAGGTGCGCACCCGGCTGGAAACATCCAGCGGGGTGCGCACCTTCTTTGGCGGTGTGCCCGGGGGGAAGCGCTACTCCGGGCGGCCGTGCAGGTTGCGGTGCGTCTTCTGCTCCTCTTCCGGCTCGTGTTCCTCGATGAACTCATCAACGGTATCGGTGCCGAAGGTTTGTGCCTGGCGCCGGGCGGACAGGCCGCGCAGGAGTTCGATGCCGATGGGGATCACGGAGAGCAGCACGATGGCGATGAAAATGATGTCAAGGTTGTCGCGGACCCAGGGAACCTTGTCGCCGAGCAGGTAGCCGAGGAGGGTCACGCCGGCACCCCACAGCAGCGCGCCGATGACGTTGTAGATGAAGAACTTCCGCTTGCTCATCTGCGCGACGCCGACGATCACGGGCACAAAGGTGCGGATGATGGGTACGAAGCGGGCCAGAATCAGGGCCTTGCCGCCGTGCTTCTCGAAGAAGGCGTGGGCATTTTCAACGTTCTCCCGCTTGAACAGCTTTGAGTTGGGTCTGTTGAAGATCGCCGGCCCCGCCTTGGATCCGATGAGGTAGCCGGCCTGGTTGCCGATGATGGCGGAGACCGCAACCAGCAGTGCCAGGAGCCAGATGTTGAACTTGATGGTGTCAGTGGCCACCAGCAGGCCTGCGGTGAACAGCATGGAGTCGCCCGGCAGGAAGAACCCCACCAGCAGGCCGGTTTCGGCGAAGATGATCCCGCACACCAGCAGGACCACCCACGGGGCGAGCGCGGGATCAGCCAGGAAGACCTGGGGGTTCAGCCAGTCGGGCAGGAACGAAGCCATTTTCGGCTGGACCGGTCCCGCGCCGAGCATGGACACAGCGAGGTCATTCATCACAGGAAAGTTCACCCCTCAAGGGTACTTGACGGGCCTGTGCCTCCCGGGTTGGGGCGGTGGCGGCGGTAAGGTAGGGGCCGTGGGTTTGGACTTTACGGCGATCGACTTTGAAACAGCCAACGGCTTCCGCGGCTCCCCCTGCTCCGTGGGACTGACGAAGGTGAGGAACGGGAAAATAGTGGCGGAAGCCTCCTGGCTGATGCGCCCGCCGGCCAACTACGACCACTTCGACCACCACAATGTGCGGATCCACCGGATTACCCCGGACGACGTTGCAGGGCAGCCGAGGTTCGGCGATCTGTTTCCGGAAATCGGTGCCTTCATTGGAGAGGACGTCCTGGTGGCCCACAATGCCGCCTTCGACCTGGGCGTGATCCGCTCCGCACTTGAAGTGTCCGGCCTCCCCGGTCCGGCCTACGATTACGTCTGCACGGTCATGCTGTCGAGGCGCTGCTACTCGCTGGTCTCCAACTCGCTTCCGTTCGCGGCCGAGGAAGCCGGCGTGCCGCTGGTCAACCACCATGATGCCGCCGAAGATGCGCGTGCGTGCGCCGGCATCCTCATCGATATCGCCGCCCGCAACGGTGCCAACAGCATTGCAGAGCTCTATCTTTCGCTGGGTCTTGCCATCCCGCGCCAGCCGGCCTTCGACCCGGCCACGGGGGACCTGTCCAAGCCCAGCCTGGCTGCCATGTCAGGCGGGTCCGGCAACGGAGCTGAGCTGGTCCGCCGGTTCCAGTCCGGCTGGCCTGAGGAAGGGCTGAACCCGGAGCCCAACATGGATGCCGAGCCCAGCCACCCCCTGTACGCGCAGACGGTGGTGTTCACGGGGCAACTGTCCATTGCCCGCCCCGAGGCGAAGCTGCGGTCCGCCCGGTGCGGCGCGCGGACGGAAAGCCGGGTTACTGGCCGTACCACCGTCCTTGTGGTGGGGGACGGGTTCGTAGCCTCCGACCTGCGCTCGGGAAGGCTCACCGGCAAGGCGCGCCGCGTCCTGGAACTCCATGAGCGGGGACAGGCCATCGAGGTACTCTCCGAGGGTGAGTTCCTGCAGATGGTGGGCGGGGATGTTCCGCAGGCTCCGACGGCCGATGCCGGCGCACCCTGGAACGGCGTCCTGGCGCCTCCCGTCAGCGCTTGAGCCGTCCCGCGCTGGGCGTGCATACAGTCATGCGGCGCAACAAAGCTTGGCTCCCGGGCGCCGCGCTCCTAGCCTTGCGTCATGTCCTCCGTTTTCGCGTTCCCCAATCCCGTCAATGAATACGCTGCCCGCGTCACCGCAGCGCTCGTGGTGCTGCTCGCCGTCGTCACCGCCATTGCAGGTTCAGGGTGGGGACTGCTGGCCATCGCCGCCGGGTTCTGGCTGCGGCTCCTCTTCGGCCCGCGTATCTCGCCCCTGGCCCTGCTCTCGGTCAAAGTGATCACGCCGCGGCTGGGGAAGGCCAAGCTGGTGGCCGGTCCGCCCAAGCGCTTCGCCCAGGGCATCGGCGCTGCGGTCTCCACGGCAGCCCTTCTCCTGTTCACTGCCGGTGCGGCTCCGGCGGCCTGGGCGCTCCTGGGCGTCCTGGTCATCGCGGCGTCGCTGGAGGCTTTCGCCGGGTTCTGCCTCGGCTGCACGATTTTCGGGTTCCTGCAGCGCCGCGGGGTGATCCCCGAGGACGTCTGCGAGGCCTGCAACAACATCAGCCTTCGCCGGTCGTAACCTTTACCAATTGATCCGCCATGCCGCGGATCACCTCCGGTGCTTCCAGCACATCGAGCCACGGCGCGGGCAGGCAGTCCTCCCCGTACAGGGCGCCAAGAATGTTTCCTGCCAGGGAGGCCGCCGTGTCGCTGCCGCCGCTGTGGTTCACCGCCGCCGCCAGGGCGTTCCGG
Organism: Pseudarthrobacter enclensis; assembly: GCF_030811655.1. Classification (GTDB taxonomy): domain Bacteria; phylum Actinomycetota; class Actinomycetes; order Actinomycetales; family Micrococcaceae; genus Arthrobacter; species Arthrobacter enclensis_A. The sequence goes on from NZ_JAUSRE010000012.1 coordinate 110,750, forward strand.
AAATGCCATTCCGGCCGGGTCCCGGCATCGTCGGCGGGAAGAGTGGCAAGGACGGCATAGAGGGCGACGGCGAGAGCCTCCTCCGCCAACCAGCCTCCGCCCAGCACCTGGACCAGTTCCCCTGGGGCAACAACGCCCTTCTCCGCGAGGCTGAGGGCGGCCCCCAGCCGTCCGGGCAGCTCGGGGGCCACGGCCGGAAGGGCCGCGGCGTGCGCGCAGACCGCGGCGGCGGCGTCCCGCAGTCCGTCGCCGGAGACCAACCGGTGGATCAGCAGGCTGAAGATCCCGGCACTTTGGTGCGCGGCCGGATGCCCGTGGGTCAGCGCGGCGGCATCGGCACTCAGCTTGTAGACGGCGTCGGGCGCGATGTGTGGAACCAGCCCGAACGGTGCGGAGCGCATCACTGTCCCGGGGCCTTTTGCCGCGGGGTTGACGGGACGCGCGGATGTTCCCATTTCGCCGGTGGCCAGCCCGCTGATGCAGTCCTTTTCCGGATGCCGCCGCTGCCGGAGGACCTCGTTTCCGTCGATCCAGCGTGGCTGGGGTACGGGCGCTGAGGCCCCGGCGTCTTCACCCTGGGTTGCCAGCCACCGCAGGTAGGCCAGCCAAAGGCAGGCGTTGACGTCCGCCCCCACTCCAGCGTTGGCCCACTCCAGTGCCTCCACCAGTCCGTCGACCGTGTAGAGGGTCAGCTGCGTATCGTCCGAAAAGTGGCGCGGGCCGGAAAGCTGTTCAAGTCCGGTCAGGCCCTGAGGCCCGAAACGCTGGCGGATGTCGTCGATTGAGTCGAACTCCACGGCGTAACCCAGTGCATCTCCCAGCGCGCCGCCCAGCAGGCAGCCGTGAATCCGGGATTTGAGGGCGGGCGCAGGTATGCCGTGGTCAATGCTCATGGGGTAAATTTACCGTCCGGCGCACAGCAGCCGCGCGGGGCCTCGCTTGGACGGGGAGGAGCGGTGGCCGGGTGCCCTCCAGCAAACGCACAGCCTGGGCTGGGATACTGTCCGGGTTGCCCTGGCCGGTATACCGGCGGCCACCTGCTTCCCACATGTAAAGGTTTGAACATGAGCACCCCTGTCTCCGAACGCGACACACTGCAGCCCGGCGGCACAGCTCCTGCCCCCGCCCTCATGCCCCGACTCGTGGCCGAGGCCTTCGGCAGCCTTTTCCTGGCGGTTGCCGGATTGGGCGTGCCGCTGTTCAGCATTCCGCAGTCCAGCCCTGTTCCCGCGGCCCTCGCTGCGGGGCTGGCCATCACCGCGGCAATGCTCGCCTTCGGGCACATTTCCGGTGGCCACTTCAATCCGGCCATCACCCTCGGGCACCTCCTGGCCGGACGGATCCGCGCAGGCGCAGCGGCAGCATACGCCGCCGCCCAGGTGGTGGGTGCGCTGGTGGGGGCCCTTGCCCTGTTCGGGATCCTGCGCACCCTGCCCGGCATCACGGACAGCCGCACTGCCTTTGATACCGTGGCCGCGGGATTTGGGGAGCATTCCCTCATCCAGGCGCCCGTTGCCGCCGTCGTTCTGCTGGAACTGCTGGGGGCCGCGATCATCGTGGCAGTCTTCCTGGGCGCCGGTGGCCGCGGAGGTGACAGCCGTACTGTGGCGCCCGTGGCGGTCGGCCTGTCCTTCGCGGCGCTGCTGCAGGTGGGCCAGTCGGTGGGGAACCTGCCGTTCAACCCCGCCCGGGCCGTGGCCTCCGCCATCTTCAGCTCCGGCTGGGCCGTGGAGCAGCTGTGGGTTTTCCTGGTGGCGCCGCTGGCCGGCGGAGCCATTGCGGGGCTGGTGTTCAGGATTCCAGCCGTGGCTGAATCCCCTGCGCCCGTCACGGGCCAGGCGTCCGACGGGGAAGAATCCACCAGCGACGAAGCGGCCGGGGATGACATTGACGCTGACGGCGGGGTGGCGGACGGCGCCAACGGCCACGTCACCAGGGAAATGGACGGCAGTGGCGCGGTTGCTGCCGGTCCGGACGGGGTTGTGCCGGTTGTGGCAGCCAAGCAGGAGAAGTCCCGCGGCGTCAGCGAGGCCCAGGAATTCTTCGACCGCAAACGATCCTGACGGCCCAGGCCGCGGCCGTTTTCCGCAGTGTCAGTGCCTGCCGATAGCTTAGGGATATGCGGTTACTTCACACCTCCGACTGGCACCTGGGCCGTTCCTTCCACGGCGTCGGCATGCTGGACGCCCAGCGTGCTTTCATTGACCAGCTGGTGGCAGCGGTTGAGCGGGACGGCATCGACGTTGTCCTGATCGCCGGTGACGTCTATGACCGTGCGCTGCCCGGCGTGGACGTTGTCCACCTCCTTGATGACGCGCTTGTCAGGCTCACTGCTGCGGGGGCAAAAGTGGTCCTCACCAGCGGAAACCACGACTCCGCCATCAGGCTCGGATTTGCGTCCCGGTTGCTGGAGCGCGGGGGAGTGCACCTGCGCACCCGGCTCGAGGACCTGGACAAACCGCTTCTGCTGCCGCTCGGAACTGACTCCGACGGAACGGACGCCGTGCTGGCGCTTTACGGTATTCCGTGGCTGGAGCCGAGGCTCGTGGCTGAACAGCTGGGGACGGAATCAGCCAGCCATTTTGAGGTCACCCGTGCGGCCACCGGCCTGATCCGGGAGGACATTGCGCGGCGGGCGGGGTCCGCAGCCGTCCACTCCGTGGTCCTGGCGCACACCTTTGCCAGCGGAGGCATCAGTTCGGACAGCGAGCGGGACCTGAGTATCGGCGGTGTGGGGGCCGTGCCGCTGGATCTGTTCGATGGCTTCAGCTACACGGCGCTGGGCCACCTGCACGGGCGGCAGCAGTTGTCGGAGTCCGTGAGGTACTCGGGATCACCACTGGCCTATTCCTTTTCCGAGTCCGCCCACCGGAAGGGCGCCTGGGTTGTGGACATCGGTCCGGAGGGAGTCACTTCGGTCAGTGAGGTCCTCTGGGAGGCCCCGCGTACCCTGGCCGTTCTTCGCGGCTCCCTGGAGGACCTCCTGGCTGACCCCGGTCACGCCTGGGCTGAAGCTGCCTATTGCCACATCACTCTTACGGACGCGCAGCGTCCTGCGCGGGCCATGGAACGGCTCCGGACCAGGTTCCCGGATACCCTTGTACTCGCATTCGATCCCCAGGGCGTGCCCGCCACCACGCAGTCCAGCTACAGCAGGAGGCTTGCGGGCGCTCCGGACGACCTTGCCGTCTGCTGCGGCTTCCTGGAACACGTCCGGGGACGGGATGCGGACCCGGCGGAAAAGACTGCGCTCGCTGCAGCGCTGGAAAACGTCAGGCTCCTGGAGGGATCACGGTGAGGATCCACCATCTGCGGATCTCCGGCTTCGGGCCCTTCGCCGGAAGCGAGGACATCGACTTTGACCGCCTCAGCGCCCATGGCCTGTTCCTGCTGAATGGACCCACCGGTGCCGGCAAAACCAGCGTGCTGGATGCCATCTGCTTCGCCCTGTACGGCTCTGTTCCCGGAGCAAGGCAGGACGGCAAGCGGCTGCGCAGCGACCACGCGGACCCGGGGCAGGAGCCGGCCGTGATATGCGAGTTCTCGGCGCAGGGCCGCCGCTTCGAGGTGACGCGCTCCCCGGCCTGGGAGAAGCCCAGTGCAAGGGGGAAGAAAGGCTTCACCCTCCAGCAGGCCAAAACGTTGCTGCGGGAGCGCGTGGGCGGATCCTGGGTGGAGAAGTCTGCCCGCAATGACGAGGCGGGTGCCGAAATCATGGCCCTGCTGGGCATGGACCGCGAACAGTTCACGCGCGTGGTGATGCTGCCGCAGGGTGATTTCGCTGCCTTCCTTCGGTCCAAGGCTGCCGACCGGCTGGACCTGCTGCAGAAGCTCTTTGGCACCCAGCGTTTTGAAGCACTGGAACAGGAACTCTCGCGGGAGGCCGCCGCTGCCAGGGAGGACGTTGCGGCCCTGTCCGCGCAACTCGAACTCCTCGTCTCGCGGGCAGAAACCGAAGCGGCACCCCTGGAGCTCCCATGCGACTCTGCCCCGCCGCCCGGCGACATCCCGCGGCGCCTTGAGTGGCTGCAGGAGTCTGTTGCCGCGCGGCTGGCTGACCTCACCGAACACGCAGCCGCTGCTGAAGCCGCCAGCCGGGAGCGGCGCACTGAGGTGGAGCTCGAAGCCGGCCGGCAGGAGCGGCACCGGAAACTCCACGCCGCCACCGCCCGGCAGCGGGCAGTCAAGGAAGGGGCTGCGCGCCAGGATGAACTGTTGGCCACGCTGGCCCGGCACCGGCAGGCCGAGGTCCTTCAGGGCCAGCTTCAGGCTGTGGACGCTGCTGCGGCCAAGGTGCGGAGCTCAGCAGCTGCCGCCGGGTCTGCCATGACGCTGCTCCGGCTGGCCGCCGGGGATGAGGGTGAGCTGGCCCAGCTCAGCCTGGAAGGAAACGCCCCCGGGCCTGCGGAGGAACTGGGGCGCCTTCGCTCGCTCCTGGCCGTCGTCGAGGCACGCATTCCGGACGAAGAGAGGCTCCAGGACCTCCGGAACCGGCACCGGCTGCTCTCCGGCAGGCAGGAAGAACTTCAGCAGGCTCTGGACGCGCTGGCCTTCCAGGCAACGCAGCTGGCATCGGAACGCGAACAGCTGGTGGATGGCCTGGACCACCTGGAGGCCCGCTCGGCCGAGGCCGCGTTGCGTCGCAAGGAAGCTGCCGCAGCCGCAGAATTGCTCGACGTGGTCCAGCGCCACAGGACCGCAGTCACAGTCCGGGACCGCGTCAAGGTGCGCCATGAAGACTCGCGGGACAACCTGCTGGAGGCCAAGCGCCACTGGCTCGACCTGAGGGAGGACCGGCTGGCCAATGCCGCAGCTGAGCTGGCCGCCAAGCTGGTTGCGGGCGATCCCTGCCCCGTCTGCGGGAGCGGCCAGCACCCCGCTCCCGCAGACCAAGGCACCGGTGGTCCGGGGCTGGCACAGAAGGAAGAAGAAGCCCACGCTGCCTATGAGGCTGCCGAAGCTGCACACGCCCTGGTCGCCGCTGAACTTGCCGAAGCCGGGCAGGCCGTGGCGGTCCTCGCGAGCCAGGGCGGGAACACCCCGGAAGATGATGCCCGCGCCGCCGCGGACAGCGCGGATGCTGCAGCACTCGACGCCGAGCAGGCCGCCAGGGAGCTCCAGGGCCGGCGCCAACGGCTGGAGACCCTGGATGCCGCCATCGCCGAAGCCCGTAGCAATGTCTCAGAGGCGGAGGCAGAGCTGTCCCGGACCGCGGCCTCCCTTGCCGACCTTGCCGGACAGGCGGCGGCACTGGACAAGGGACTCGCTGGACTGCGTGGCGACCATCGGAGCCTGGACCGCCGGCTGCGGTCACTCGAGGACGCTGTAGCGGTCCTGGATAAGGCCGTGGAAGCACAGGCACGCCTGGACGCTGCCCGCCTGCAGGAGGACGAAGCCCGCGGGCACCTGGAACGCGCGCTGCCGGAGGCCGGCTTCGCCACCGCCGACGAAGTCCGCGGGCAACTCCTGGCTTCCAGCGAGGCAGCGGCCCTGGACGCGGCCATCCGCGCAGCACAGGACGAAGCCGCGCGCGTGGCCGGGTTGTTCGAATCCGAAGACATCGTGCTGGCGCTGGCCGAAGCCGCGGAGGGCTTCCAGATGGACGAAGAACGGCTTGCTGGATTGCATGCAGGGGCGGCGGCTGCCCGGAACAAGGCACGGGAGGCGGACCTGGCCGCAGGGCTGGCCGCCCGCTGCCTTGCATCGCTGCAGTCCATCGCGGCTGAGTACGGCGCATTGGCCAGCTCGTCCCGGGGGCCGGCGGAGCGGGCGCAAATGCTCGCCGGGCTGGCTGATGCCGCAGCCGGCCGCGGGGAGAACACCTACCGCATGAGCCTGAACAGCTACGTCCTGGCCGGCCGCCTGGAACAGGTGGCCCTCGCCGCGTCCGAACGCCTGGTGGCCATGAGTGACGGGCGGTACCTGCTTCAGCACACCGACGCAAAGGCGGCCCGGGGTGCGAAGTCAGGGCTGGGACTGGAAGTGGTGGACCAGTGGACGGGGTTCCGCAGGGACACCTCAACCTTGTCCGGCGGAGAATCCTTCATGGCTTCACTCTCGCTCGCATTGGGGCTGGCGGACGTAGTCCAGCAGGAGGCCGGCGGAGTGGAAATCGAGACGCTGTTCGTCGACGAGGGCTTTGGCAGCCTGGACGAGCAATCGCTGGAGCAGGTCATGGACGCCCTGGAAGGGCTGCGCGACGGCGGCAGGGTAGTGGGGCTGGTGAGCCACGTCGCAGAGATGAAGCAGCGGATCGGCACCCAGCTGCAAGTACTCAAAGGCCGCAACGGCTCCACGCTGAGGATCTCCGAAAGCCTGGATGCCGCCGTCTGACCCGGGCCGATATACTTGACCGCGTTACCGGGTTGCGCGCATCGGGAGGAGGGACGATGCGCAGCGACTGAACGAGCCCGGAAGTGACACCACAGAACCCTCCTTCAACCACCCCCGCCGGCACTGCTTCGGCCACCGCTGGCCGCGACACCACCATCCTCGAGGTTCCTTCCGGCACGCCGGGCGGGCCGGGGCGCTTTTCACGCCTTCCACAGCTCGCGGGCCGAAGCTTTATCCCGCTGGGTCTCTTCGCGCGGCTCCCGCTCGCCATGCTGACAGTCGGCACACTGACCCTGGTCACCTCCGTGAGCGGGTCTTTTGCCGCCGGCGGGACCGCAGCGGGCGCGGTGGGCATCGGCTCCGCGCTGGGAGCTCCGGTACTGGGATCGCTGGCCGACAAGCGCGGCCAGCGGCCCGTGCTCGTGGTGGCAGCGCTGCTCAACACCATGGCAGTCCTGGCCCTTGTCCTCATCGCCAGCGCGGCCGCGGCGTCAGGAGCGTTTTCGATTGCTGTCCTGGTCATTGCCTTCGCTTCGGGTGCAACCTGTCCACAAGTAGGTCCCTTGGCCCGGGTCAGGTGGATGGCCCTGACCGCCAACGCAGAAGGCAGTGCGGCGACGTCTGTCTCGGCCCGCGATCTGGACACGGCACTGTCCTATGAGAGCACCGCGGATGAAGTCACGTTCGTCCTCGGGCCTGCGCTGGTGGGAATCCTTGCCAGCCTCGTGTCGCCCTGGCTCCCGTTGGCCCTCGCGGCGGCCATGACCATCACACTGGTACCCGCCTTCGCCTTCCATCCCACCCATCGGGCCGTGCCTGCCGCCGGTTCCAGAAAACCCGGAGGCAAGGGTGCCGGCAGCCCTGCCCGGCTGCCGTGGGCGGTGGCCCTGCCCGTCTTTGCCATGGTCTGCATGGGAACATTTTTTGGGTCCACCCAGGCTGCGCTTAGCGCCTTCTCGGCAGGCCTGGCGGGTACGGAAATTGCCGGGCTGCTGTATGCCGTCATGGGCCTCAGCTCCGCGGTCGCGGCATTATCGGTGGCATACTGGCCCCGGCGCGCCGGTTTGTCCCTGCGCTGGGTGCTGTGTGCACTCCTGATGGCAGCCCTGGCACTCCTGTTGCCGGTGCCGTCTTCACTGCCGATGATGGCGCTGGTCCTGCTGGTCCTGGGACTGCCTGTGGGCCCGGTCATGGTTACCGTTTTCGCGGTGGGCGGCAGGGTGGCTCCGGCCGGAAGGCTGGGCACTGTCATGACCGCGCTGGCCAGCGGCATCGTGGCCGGAACAGCTGTTGGTTCCTCTGTTGGGGGACAGTTGGCGCAGCTGGACGGGTACCAGGCCGCGTTCCTTGTCCCGTTCTGCGCGGCGGTGGCGCTGTCGCTGCTCGGTGCGGCAGCCGCCGTCGTGCTTCGCAGAAGGGCCTGACCAGGAGGCCGAACCGTACGCTGCTACGCCAGCTGGCTCTCGATCCTGGCCGCGCTTTCGGCAAGGGCTGCCCCTAGAGCCTCCGGATCCTGGGTGGAGCGGATGTAGACGACGGCGAGCGCAGCCGGGCGGCCGCCGGGAACCCGGACCGGGGCCGCCAGTGACGAGACCCCGGCGATGACTTCGTCGTGGCTGGCCGAGTAACCCTTCCTGCGCGCTTCGGATGCCTCCGGCCGGTAAGGGATGCCCGTCTCCAGCCGGTCCCATTCCGCTTCCGTGAGGGCGGACTGGATGGCGATGCCGGGCGCGCCGGCGTTGATCGGGTGGCGCGTTCCGGGCCGCTGGGCCACGGAGGCCCCCGAATGCCTGGGTTCAACCGTGACCAACGTGATGCAGTCATGGTGGTCCCACACCGCCACGAACGCCGTCATGTCCAGGGAGTTTGCCAGTTGGGTGAGCTCCGGAAGCGCTGCACTTTGCAGGTTCCGCGACACACCCCGGGCCAGGACCGCCAGCCCCGGCCCCGGCTGGACCCGTCCCGCATCGTCACGCACCAGGAGGGAATGGTCCTCCAGCGTGCGCAGGATCCGGTATGCCACTGACCGGTGGACACCCATGGCATCGGCGAGCTCGGCGATGGTCAGCGGGCCGGGGGCGGCAGCCAGGATCTCGAGGGCGCGGATGCCGCGCGAGAGGGTTTGGGACGGCGAAGCCTGGGGCGACGCTCCGGTGCGCGCTGTGGCTGCTGGAGGAGTCATGATGTCCATCCTAGGCGGCAAGGCGGACAACGCCGTGACCCTTGTCTCAGCATCCGGGAAACGGTATTGTCCTCTATACGAACTGACAGTTCTAATATAGAACTGACGTCCAGCGGCCCTGTGGTCGCGCAAATCCCCCACGTTCGTGTCTTGCATCACAGATTCGTAGTACCCTACCAACTAACTGACCGTTCTGTCGGTAATTCTGAAGGCGTCCCGGGTGGCATTGCTGCCCTATAAACAATGGAGTTTCAATGACCACACCTTCCAAGGTGGATACCCCCGCTGGTCCCAGCAGCCGGCGGGAGGAGCGCAAGGTTCTTGCCGGCACCCTCGTCGGCACCACTATCGAATGGTATGACTTCTTCATCTTTGCCCAGCTGACGGCAACGCTGCTGTCACCGCTGTTCCTGGCTCCGCTGAACGAGTCCAACCCGGGCCTGGCCCAAATCCTCTCTTTTGCCCTGATCGGCATCAGCTTCCTGTTCCGCCCGCTCGGCGCCGTTATCGCCGGACACCTGGGTGACCGCCTGGGCCGGAAAGCCATGCTGGTCTTCACCCTTGTCATGATGGGCGCCGCCACGGCCCTGATCGGCGTGCTTCCCACCTATGCCCAAATCGGTGCGTGGGCGCCTGTGCTGCTCATCCTGCTGCGCGTTATCCAGGGCTTCTCGGCCGGCGGCGAGTGGGGCGGCGCCGCCCTCATGGCCGTGGAGCATGCGCCGGTCAACCTGCGCGGCCTGTTCGGCGCCTACCCGCAGATCGGTGTGCCGGTAGGCATGATCCTCGCCACCGGCCTGCTGTTCTTCCTGAACACCGGCATGTCCAAAGACGACTTCGCGGCGTGGGGCTGGCGCGTGCCGTTCCTGCTCTCCATCGTCCTGATCGTGGTGGGCTACCTCATTCGCCGCGCTGTATCCGAGAGCCCGGTGTTCCAGGAGATGGCGCTGCGGAAGAAGGAAAGCAAGGCGCCCCTGGGTGAGCTGGTCCGGAGCCACAAGTTGCCCGTCCTGTACTCCACCCTGATCTTCATCGGCAACAACGCAGCGGGTTACCTGCTGATCGCGTTCTTCATTTCCTACGCCACCAAGACCCTGAAGATGCCCACCCCGCAGATCCTGCTTGCCACCACGCTCGCGTCGCTTGGCTGGCTGATCTTCACCCTGGTGGGCGGCTGGCTGTCCGACCGCATCGGCCGGGTCAAAACCTTCCTGACCGGGTACGCCATCGTCTTCGCCTGGATGATCCCCATGTTCGCGCTGATCGACACCAAGGACATCGTGCTGTACGGCGTCGCCCTGTTCGTGCTGACCGTCGGCCTGGGCCTCTCCTACGGCCCCATGTCGGCCATGTACGCCGAGATGTTCCCCGCCAACGTCAGGTACTCCGGTATCTCGATCGGGTACGCCTTTGGTGCCATCCTGGGCGGCGCGTTCGCGGCCACCATCGCCGAATCGCTGCTGCAGTCCACCAAGTGGACCGGTTCGATCGGTATCTACATCATGATCCTCTGCGTCATCTCCGCCGTGGGCGTGGTGCTGGCCAAGGAGACCAGGGGGCGCCCACTGGGCGTCAGCAGCCACCACTGACCCCACCGGACCCATCGTCAGAGACGGCAGGCCCGGACCGCATGGTCCGGGCCTGCCGTACGTGCGGGGCGGTCAGGGCTCGAGCAGCCTGACCGCCTCATCGTCGCCCAGCTGTCCGAAATGCCGGTAATAGCTCCCCACCGCCCTGAACTTGCCCGGGAGATGAAGGCAGACCACTGCGTCGCACACCCGCTCAAGGGAAGCCTGGGCATCCACGGACCCAACGGGAGCCGCGGCGAGCACGGCAGTGGCGCCTTCTGCACGCATGGCCTCGACGGCGGCGCGCATGGTGGCTCCGGTAGCCAGCCCGTCATCCATGAGGACAACAGTCTTGCCCGCCACATCCATGCCGGTTCCCGGGTACAGCTGCGCCCGGCGAAGCAGCTCGGCGCGCTCACGCTCTTCAACGTCGTCCATCAAGTCCTGCCGCACGCCGTGCTGCAGCACCCGTTCCAGCAGGGGTTTGTTGATCAGCCGGACGATGCGCCCGCGGGCCAGGGCCAGGGCCCCAAAAGCGGTTTCTTCGTGCCCGGGTATCCCCAGCTTCCGGACCAAAACGGCGCCGAGGGGAAGGCGGAGCACAGATGCTGCAGCCGCCGCGACGGGGATGCCTCCCCGCGCCAGGCCCAGGACCAGGGTGTCCGGTTGTTCCCGAAACCGGGCAAGCGCCCCGGCGAGGCGCTGGCCGGCCTCCGTGCGGTCTTCAAAACGCGTACCCATAAGTCCCTCCCGGCGCTGCCGCCTGCCCCCAGCGTAACGCCGGCCGTGCTGCTGCCGGCTTCCGCCGCAGGCCTGGCTCCCTAGGCAGCCAGGAACGAAATGGCGGCCTGCTTGAAGGCCCTGCTGGTGATGGCGTTGGTGTGGTTCCTGCCCGGCAGGATCAATTGTTCGGCCATGGACCCTGCCCCCCGGGCCAGCTCTGCCAGCCGGGGCAGTGTTCCGGCCCGTTCGTCCTTGTCTCCCGCCACCAGCAGCATCGGAACGTGGGGGACTGCCTCGGCGGGGTCATAGGGCTCGGCCTTGATGGCTTCCACGAGGGACAGCAGCGCAAAGATGTTGTTGCTGGGCAGCAGCAGCGCCATCTTGAGGAGCTGGGCGGTGGATTCGTCGCTGATCGGCGTGCCGTCCGCCAGGTAGTCCTGGGCGGCCCTGAGGTCGAAATTGGCGAGCGGGTCCGAATCGTTGGGTCCGCCCAACACCAGCCGGTGCACCAGTTCCGGCTGGGTTGCCGCGAATTCCCAGGCGAGCCGGGATCCCAAGGAATAGCCCACCACGTCCAGTCCGCTGGAAGGATCGCCGTCCTGCAAAGGCCGTACGCCGGCGTCGAACGCTGCCTGCAGCAGGTCCGCCCGGATCCTGCTGGGGGAGTAGGAATCCATATCCTCGGGCGCCCCACTGCGGCCGTGGCCCGGCAGGTCCACCGTGATCACCCGTCGGCCGGCGTCGAGCAGGGCCGAGACCCAGCCGGTGTCCTCCCAGTTGAGCTTTGACGAGGAGGAAAAGCCGTGCAGCAGCAGGACCGCCCGGAGGCCTGCGTCAGCCGCGGGTTCGTGGACTGCCACGTACATCTGCGGGTCAGTGCCTTCCACAGTGTGCGCATGCTGCTGTCCGGTGTGCCTGCCGCTCATGGTGTCAGTTCCCCAATCAGGTACGGCGCCTGGGCGGGCCCGGCGCGTCGGTGCGTATTCCGTGAAGGTACGCACCACTCTACCTGTTGGCGGCCCGCTTCCGGCCGGTCACGCGGGCGCCGGCGGCACATGCCAGGGCGATGCCGGCGATCAGGGTGAAGGTGCTGAAGAGCTGGACCCGGCTTGCCTCCGCACTGAAGCCGACGGCGAAGATGAGCCCCAGCAGGACCAGGCCCAGGATGGTCAGTCCGGGGAAGCCCTTCATCCGCAGCGGGAGCGGGAGGCCGTCCCGGTCGGCGCGCCGCCGCAGGATCAGCTGGGATACGAGGGCGCTGCCCCAGACCACCAGGCAGGTGGATCCCACCAGCTGGAACAGGGCGGGCAGGATCCGTTCCGGGAACAGCAGTTCCAGGACCGTGGCGATGAAGCCGAAGGCCACCGATACGGTCACGGCAAGGAGCGGCACCCCGGCACCGTTGAGGCGGGTCAGGACCCGCGGTGCCTCTCCGCGCTGGGCCAGCGAGTACACCATGCGGGAGGCGCCGTAGAGGTTGGCGTTCAGCGCCGAGAGGAGGGCGACGACGGCCACCAGGGTGATGGCGGTTGAGGCACCCGGGATTCTGGCAGCGTCCAGGACGCCGGCGAAGGGAGAGGCAAGGCTCTTGGAGGTGGCGGGAAGGACGGCGGCGATGACGAAGACGGAGCCGATGTAGAACACCAGGATGCGCCATACAACTGTCCGGATGGCTTTGCCCACGCTGCGTTCCGGGTCCTCGGTTTCTGCCGCGGCCACCGAGACGATTTCCGTCCCGCCGAACGCGAATATCACCACGAACAGTGCCGCGGCAACGCCGCCCAGGCCCTGGGGCGCAAAGTTGCCGGTCAGGTTTGCCGTTCCCGGGGAGACGACGCCGGGCAGCAGGCCGAGGAGCAGGGCGGTGCCGACCGCGAGGAACAGGATGATGACGGCAACTTTGAGGATGGCGAACCAGAACTCGAATTCGCCGAAGTTCCGTACTCCGGCCAGGTTGATGCCGGTGAACACCACCATGAACAGCAGTGCCAGTGCCCAGACCGGGACCACCGGCCAGACGGAGAACAGCAGCCCCGCGGCGCCCAGTGCCTCTGCCGCGATCACCACCACCAGCTGCAGCCACCACAGCCACCCGATCGTGGCGCCCGCCGTGCGGCCCAGGGCCCGTTCCGCGTAGACCGAAAACGCTCCGCTGGTGGGGTTCGAGGCTGCCATCTCGCCCAGGGCCCACATCACCAGGATGATCAACGTTCCAGCCACCAGGTAGGAAACCAGGACTGCCGGCCCGGCTGCCTGGACGCCGGCACCCGAACCCAGGAACAAGCCTGCGCCGATGGCACTGCCGAGCCCCATCATGGTCAGCTGGCGCGGCTTCATGCTGTGGCCGGCGGTGGCCTTTTTCACGGTGGTGGAGGGGGTGTGGGCAGACTTCATCGTCATGGGCGAATGCACCTTCTGGGGCTGGTCGGGTCCGGCGTGTGGCGTCCGGGGGTCCTTGTGGGACTTATTGAATTTACCGCCTCGGGTGAGCGGCCCGGAAACCAGGCGGCAGCCGCCATTGGCACCGGCCAGGGGGCAGCCGCCCGCCGGCCCCGGTGAGGCAAGCAAAACGTGCAGAAACATTTCCCTTTCCATCGCGTCTGGCCGTAGAATTACTTTTGGTCAGGATGACCATAACTAGGAAAAGAGTCCACGGGGCGGTCGATGGGGACGGAAGGGCGGTGAAGCGGATGTACTACAGTTCGGCGAACGTTTCCGAGCGGCAGGCTGCACCGCCGTCGTTGGCCATCTCCACGGTGATCTTCGCGCTCCGGCCCAGCGAAACCTCGGGCCGTCCCACCCTGTGGCTTCCCCTGGTGCGCCGCATCCGGGAACCCTTCAGGGGGCTGTGGGCCTTGCCGGGCGGCCCGCTCAGCCACGACGAATCCCTCCAGGACGCGGCGGCAAGGAACCTGCAGGAGACCACCGGACTAGCGCCGCGCTACCTCGAACAGCTCTACGCCTTCGGTGGCCTGCACCGTTCACCCACCCAGCGCGTGGTCTCCATCGTCTACTGGGCCCTGGTCCAGCCCACGGAGGCAGCGCTCGCGGACGAGTCCGAAAACGTCAGGTGGTTCCGTGCGGACCGGCTGGGGGACCTGGCCTTCGACCACAACGCGATCGTAGATTACGCCCTGTGGCGCCTGCGCAACAAGCTGGCCTACGGGTCGGTGGCCTACCACCTGCTGGGGGAGTACTTCACGCTGGCCCAGGTCCGCGAAGTCTATGAAGCGGTCCTGGACCGCCAGCTGGATCCAGCCAACTTCCGCCGCCAGCTCAAATCCACCCCGGAAATCGAAGAAACCGGCGAATACCTCCAGGGCGGCAAACACCGCCCGCCACGCCTCTACCGCTACACCGGCCGGCCAGGCCTTGACCCAGACAACAGGAGCACACCATGAGCAGCGTCAACACGGCGATCCAGCTGATCACGCGCGAGCAGGCCGAAAAGGGCGCAGCCGCCGAACGCAGCACCTGCAGCCCCGCGCTGGCCAAGGGCCCCTGGGACTATGACCTGGCCGAGGCGCTCGCAGGCGTTCCCGCCTACGGCCCGGGAGCCTCCAGCGCAGACAGCGCACCGGCCACCACGCCACGCCAGGGCCAGCTGCCCGAGGAATACAAGCTGGCCAGCGACGCCGAGCTCGCGGAACGGATCAAGGCCGCCAAGGCCACCTTGGGTGACCGGGCCGTCATCCTGGGCCACTTCTACCAGCGCGACGAGGTGGTCCAGTACGCCGACTTCGTGGGCGACTCCTTCCAGCTCGCCAACGCGGCGCTCACCCGCCCCGAGGCGGAGGCCATCATCTTCTGCGGCGTCCACTTCATGGCCGAGACTGCGGACATCCTCTCCACCCCGGAGCAGGCCGTCATCCTCCCCAACCTGGCCGCCGGATGCTCCATGGCCGACATGGCGGACGCGGACTCCGTTGAAGAGTGCTGGGAGCAGCTGGCGGAGATCTTCGGCACCGAGCCCGACGCCGAGGGCCGTGTCCCGGTCATCCCTGTCACTTACATGAACTCCTCCGCAGCCCTGAAGGCGTTCTGCGGCGAACACGGCGGCATCGTCTGCACCTCCTCGAACGCAAAGACCGTCCTGGAGTGGGCCTTCCAGCGGGCCCAGCGGGTCCTGTTCTTCCCGGACCAGCACCTGGGCCGCAACACCGCCAAGGCCATGGGCGTCCCGCTGGAGCAGATGCCCATGTGGAACCCGCGCAAGGACCTTGGCGGCAATGACGAACAGGAACTCCTGGACTCCCGCGTCATCCTCTGGCACGGCTTCTGCTCGGTGCACAAGCGCTTCAACGTGGCACAGATCGAGAAGGCCCGGGCGGACTTCCCGGGCGTCCAGGTCATCGTGCACCCCGAGTGCCCCATGGAGGTGGTGGACGCCGCGGACGCCGCCGGCTCCACGGACTTCATCAAGAAGGCCATCGCGGCAGCCACCGAGCCGACGACCTTCGCCATCGGCACCGAGATCAACATGGTGAACAGGCTCGCCGCCGAGTACCCGCAGCACACCATTTTCTGCCTGGACCCGGTCATCTGCCCCTGCTCCACCATGTACCGCATCCACCCCGGCTACCTCGCCTGGGTGCTTGAGGAACTGGTGGCCGGCCGCGTCGTTAACCGCATCACCGTGGACGATGCCGTGCAGGCCAACGCCAGGACTGCGCTCGAGCGCATGCTCGCCGCGAGGCCGTGATGACAGGCCGCCTCGCCGTCGTCGGCAGTGGCATTGCCGGGCTGTACGCGGCGCTGCTCGCTGCCGATGCCGGCACGGACGTGGTGCTCCTGACCAAGGGCGCGCTGGACCACAGCAACACCTGGTACGCCCAGGGCGGCATCTCCGCCGTGCTGGCCGAACCCGCGCCAGGAGACACCGTGGCGGCGCACATCGCCGACACCCTCCGGGCGGGTGCGGGCCACTGCAACGAGGCTGCGGTCCGGTTGATGTGCGCGGAGGCACGGCAGGATATCGCAGGCCTCCAGCGCTATGGGGTCGCCTTCGACACGGAACACAGCGACGCAACGAACGACGGCGGCCCGGCCCTTGGACTTGAAGCAGCCCACAGCGCCCCGCGGATCCTGCACGCAGGAGGGGACGCCACCGGCGCGCGCGTCGCCGCCGCGCTCATCCAGGCCGTCCTGTCGCGACAGGACGAAGGAAAACTCACCCTCCTCACCCAGGCCCACGCCACCGGGCTTGTGGCCAGGGCAGGGCGCGTGACAGGAGTCGAGTACCTCCGGGACGGCCGGCACGCCAGCCTCGACGCGGACGCCGTCCTGCTCGCCACAGGGGGAGCAGGCCAACTGTTCGCCCAAACCACCAACCCGGCCGTCGCCACCGCCGACGGGCTGGCGCTCGCCGTCCGCGCCGGAGCAGCCACGGCAGACCTGGAATTCTTCCAGTTCCATCCCACCTGCCTGGTCAGCTCCGCAACGCCGCGCCCCACCGGACTGAACGGGCCGCTGCTGATCTCCGAAGCCGTCCGGGGCGAGGGGGCCGTTCTGCTCGACTCCGGTGGCCGGCGCTTCATGAAGGCCTACCACCCCGACGCCGAACTGGCACCCCGCGACGTCGTCTCACGCAGCATCGCCCTCCACCTTGCCAAACTCGGAGACCCCACCGGCCACGTCTACCTCGACGCCCGCGGCATTGAACAGGAGAGGGGAGCAGGCTTCCTCCAACAGCGCTTCCCCACCCTCACCCGCAAAACCCTCGACGCCGGCATCGACTGGACCCGCCAACTGGTCCCCGTCGCCCCTGCCGCCCACTACTGGATGGGCGGGGTACGCACCGACCTTTCCGCCCGCACCACCGTCCCCGGCCTCTACGCCGCCGGCGAAGTGGCGTGCACGGGCGTCCAAGGGGCAAACCGGCTGGCCAGCAACTCCCTCCTCGAAGGGCTCGTCTTTGGCCGCCGCGCTGTTGAATCCTTCCTCTCCGGTACTCCCACTTGGGGGTCGCCAGAAGGCGCCCCTCCGCGTGCTGCCTCGGGCGCGGGCGGCCTCCCCTTGACGCACGCTTCCGGGGCACCTTCAGGCGCCCGACCGCACGTCACAGTCCCTGCTGCTTTAGAAGGCGCGGCGGACCGCTCAGGGGCACCGGGCGAGAGTTGGCCGACCAGCGTGGATAGGGGAGAAGGGGCGGGGGAGCCGTTTTCCCGCGACGCCCTTCGCCGCCTTATGACCTCGCATGCCGGGGTGCTGCGCTCCGGGGAGTTGCTGCTTGGGGCAGCTGCCACGCTTGACCGGTGGGCCGGCGTCGTCCGTCCTGATGCCGTTGATGCCTCCGCTGACCCTCTGGCGCACGAGGACCGGAACCTCCTGTTGGCCGCGCACCTGCTGGTTGCCGCTGCCCTGAAACGCGGTGAATCACTGGGGGCGCATTACCGCAGTGACGAACCGGCCGAAACTGACAATCTCCCTTCCCTTCGCCCGAAAGCGAGCCTGCTCCATGACTGAACCCGCCGTGATCCACCAGGCACAGGCCCTGCGCCCGGTTCTGGACCTCACCCTTCCCCCGGCTCCGGTCAGGGAAATTTTGGAACGGGCCTTCGCCGAGGACGCACCTGCCGGCGACATCACCTCGCAGCTGCTCATCCCTGCGCATGCCCGCGCCACCGCGGTCCTCAACGCCCGCGTCCCCGGCGTCCTCAGCGGCGCCACCGTGTTCCGTGACGCCATGCAGCTGGTGGACGCGGGCACACAGGTGGAGCTGCTCCTGGCGGACGGTGAAACGTTCGACGCCGGCACCCACCTCGCACGGGTCAGCGGCGCCGCCCGCTCGGTGCTGATGGCCGAACGCGTGGCGCTCAATCTGGTCCAGCGGATGTCCGCCATCGCCACGAAGACCGCCGAATTCGTGCGGCTGGCCGGGGAGACCGGTGCCCGCATCACCGACACCCGCAAAACCACCCCCGGGCTGCGCATCCTGGAACGCTTCGCGGTGCGGTGCGGCGGCGGCGCCAACCACCGGTACAGCCTCTCCGACGCCGTACTGGCCAAGGACAACCACCTGGCCGTGATGACCGGCGGGGACCCGGCAAAACTTACCGCGCTCCTGCTGGCCGCAAAGGCGCAGCTGGGCCACACCACCCATTTTGAAGTGGAAGTGGACCGCATGGACCAGATCGAACCCGTGCTGGCCGCCGGGGTGGACACCATCATGCTGGACAACTTCACGGTGCCGGAACTCCAGGCAGGCGTGGCCCTCGTTGCAGGCCGCGCCCGCGTGGAGGCCAGCGGCAACGTGAACCTTGACACCGTCGCTGCCATTGCCGCCACCGGCGTGGACGTGGTCTCCGTGGGGGCGCTCACGCACACCGTGGCCGCCCTGGACCTGGGCCTCGACGTCGAACTGACCGCGTAGCAGGGATGCGATGATCTTCCTGGACGCCGCCGCCACCACCCCGGTCCGCCGCGAAGTGCTCGACGCCATGTGGCCTTACCTGACCGGCGGATTCGGAAACCCCTCCAGCCACCACACCCTCGGCGAGTCCGCTGCGTCGGCGCTGGCCGGGGCACGGTCGGCGGTGGCGGGGGCCCTCGGCTGCCGGCAGGGCGAGATTGTGTTCACGTCAGGAGGAACGGAAGCGGACAACCTGGCGGTGAAAGGCATCGCCCTGGCCCGGCAGGCTGCAAACCCTCAGCTGGACCGGGTGGTGATCAGCGCCGTCGAACACCCCGCCGTGGAGGAATCCGCGCGTTACCTCGAACGCTTCCACGGCTTCACCGTGGACGTGGTCCCGGTCGACGCAGCGGGCCTGGTCACGCCCGCTGCCCTGGCCGGCGTGCTGCGACCGGAAACCGCGCTGGTGAGCATCATGTACGCCAATAACGAGGTGGGCACGGTCCAGCCCATCGCCGCCCTGGCGGAACTGGCCCACGCCCAGGGCATCCCGTTCCATACGGACGCCGTCCAGGCCGCCGGCTGGCTGCCGCTCGATACCCGCGAGCTGGGCGTGGACGCCATGAGCATCTCCGGACACAAACTCGGTGCGCCCAAAGGCTGCGGCCTGCTGTTCGTGCGGAGCCGCACCCGGCTGGAGCCTGTCATCCACGGCGGGGGCCAGGAACGTGGCCGCCGGTCGGGAACGGAAAACGTGGCCGGTGCCGTGGGCCTTGCCACTGCCCTCACCATGGCCAGGGACGGACAGGCGGAGCAGCAGGACCGGGTGGCCGCCCTGCGGGACGGTTTCATCCACCAGGTCCTCGCTGGAGTGCCGGACGCCGTCCTGACCGGCCACCCAATCCATCGGCTGCCCTCCGTGGCCTCGTTCTGCTTTCCGGGCACCAGCGGAGAGTCCGTTCTGCTGGAACTCGAACGCCGGGGTGTGGTGTGCTCCAGTGGCTCGGCCTGCGCCGCGGGGTCCGACGCGCCGTCGCCCGTGCTCACGGCACTGGGGATTTCCGCCGAGGTGGCCCAGACAGCCGTGCGGTTCAGTTTCGACGCCGCCGTGACGCAGGAGGATCTGGACGCAGCAGCGGCAGCCGTGCAGGCCGCCGTCGCCGCCGTCAAAAACCTCGGCGCAGGCCACGGCCGCTGACGTTTCGGACACAACCTGGCGGCGCGGAACCTTGGCGGGGCGGAACCTTAGCGGTGCCGGGCGCGGCGGAAGATCCAGTGCCGCAGCATGCTGAAGCGGACGGCGGTGGCCAGGAAGCCGGACAGCGTGGTGGCCACCAGTTCGTCCCCCACGGTGGCCTCAGGGTTGAACCAGTGGAGTACGCCCAGGCTGCTGCCGGTGATCACCAGTGCCACGCCGATCACCACCAACCCGTTGAGGTGGTCGCGGGTTCGGCGCTGGTTGCCGGCGATCTTGAAGGTCAGCCGCCGGTTCAGGGCCGTGTTCAGCAGCGACGTGAGGATCAGCGCCACTGCGTTGGCCAGCTGGGCGCCGAGCCAGGGCCGCAGCAGCGCATAGATTCCCAGGGAGGCCGCGGTGCAGATGACGCCCACACCGGAGAAACGGATCAGCTGGCGGATGACCGGAAATCGGAGGACCCCACGGTAATGCCGGGTGGCTGGAAAGCGCCGGGTGGCGGTCTCCTGCACGGCAGGTGCGGACGCGCCCTCAGTCATGCCGCGTTACCGGGTACGGCCGTCATCAGTAGAGCTCACCCACGGGAATGTCCACGGCCAGCCGGTTGGATGGACCGGGCAGGGGGCAGGCCCATGCCTCGTTGTAGGCGCAGGAAGGGTTGTAGGCGAAGTTGAAGTCGAGGACGAAAGTGGCGTCTTGCCCGCTGCCGCTGACCCCGTGGAACGCGCCCTTAATGGTGTCCAGCAGGTAGCGGCCGGCCCCGTAGCTGCCACCGGCCTGGCCAGCCGTTGCGTCGCGGAACGGGACAAAGATGCCGCCGCCGTACCCATGGATTTTCCACACCGCCAGCTGGCCCATTTCCGGCAGGTCGAATGTGCCCAGCCGGACAAAGTGGACCACACCGTCGGTCCCCGTGTCCACGCTCATCTCCCGGCCGGCGCCCTCGTACGTCAGGGGTACGTGGAACCGGTAGATGGGATCGTAGTCGGCGGTCTTCAGCCCGGAAAAGCGGGCCTTGTCCGCAGCGGTCAGCGCAGACGCGGGGTGGGTGGCGAACATCAGGTCGCGCTGGTGCCGCCAGTACGAGTGTGCTTCCGAGGGGCTGTCGGCGGAGATCCTGCGGACGTTGTCGTAGAGCGCAAAGGTCCTCAAACGCCAGTCGGCGATGTCCACAGCGGAGATGTTGAGGGCGGAGTTCTCTGTGGGATCGTCTTCGGCTGCGCCGTGCTGCTCTTCCGCCATACCCTCCACCCTAGTCCCAGGCCGGGGGCCTCAGCGTCCGACGGCGACACGCCCGGCAGGTGCCCGCGCCATGGAGAGTATGCCGGCGGGCGCAGCGGCGGTCCCGGGGGAGCGCGAAACACCCGCCCCGACGGCCCGTCCCGGGGACCTGGCGCCGCTAGGCTGGCTCCCATGACAGGCAAGGCGGCATCGACCCTTCTTTCCGGCGTATCCCTGGTGGCCGCCGCGGTTTTGCTCGCGGGATGCTCCGGAACGCCGGCCGCCGGCCCGGGGTGGACTGCGCTGCAGGGACCATCAGGAACAGCATCGCCCGGGTCGACATCAACGGACGGGGCGTCGGCAACCGGCGGCATCCCGGCGTCGGCGTCCGCAACATCCACGGCACCCCAGGGCGCGGCAACGGCTGCCTCCTGGAAAACCTTCACCGACCCCGCGAAAACTGTCAGCTTCGACCTGCCCTCGGACTGGATCGCCCAGTCGGTGGCCCCTGAGGACGGTGTCCTGCCCGGCGGACTGAAGGTGGAGGTCAAGAAGCCCGACGGAACCTTCATGGCCGCACTGCGGACGGGACTCCCGCCGTCGTCCGCCGACTGCCCTGAAGCGGACCAGCGCTCGTACACCGTGATCAGCAGCGTGCCGTTCGACACTCCGGCGCAGGGCGGGGACGGGACCATTCCGCCGAGGATGGTCTACCGCGTCATCCAGGGCTACCGCTACTTCGGTTCCTACGGCATCACCAACCTGGTGGGCGGAACGGACGGGAAGGCATGCGGGCTGCGCAACGTGGTGCGGGGTCCGGCCGGCAAGGGCGACTACTCGTTTGGAGATGTGGTGGTCCTGAAGGCCTTCGCCCCAGATGAGAAGGTGGCACCGGCAAAGGCCTTTGACACCCTTGGCCAGGCCGCCCAGTACGTGAACGAAAGCGCTGACTTCGCCAACGTGCAGCGAATGCTAATGTCGCTGAAGGTCAAAAACTAGTCCCGCCCCCGCACCCACCACGTGCCGGGGGCGCGCCGCCGGCCTTCCGCCCCCAACACCCCCGGAGAGACATGGAACGCTCTGTTTCCGCACGCCTGGCCTTCAGGACCATCGCCAACACCAAGGTGGCCATGGCCATCGCGGTGGCCAGGAACAGCGGCTACTCATCATTTGACGAATCCCTGTCCGTTACCGCGGCCGGGGCGGACGTTCCGCTGACGGAGGTCCCGGACCACCATGGCGGCCGGTTCCACTACATGGAATTTGCAGAGCCGACGGACGTCATCGTGGAATACTCCGCCACGGTGTGCGGGCGCGGCGTCCCCGAAGACGCCAGCCTCGCCGAACGGATCCGCTATGTGCGGCCCAGTCGGTACGCCGAATCCGACCGGCTGCTGCCCACGTCCTACGCAGAATTCGAGGGGGTCCAGGGCGCGGACCTGGTGCACGCTGTGCGCAACTGGGTGAACGGTGAACTCCGGTACGTCAGCGGTTCCTCACGGGGCACGGACGGTGCGGTGGAAACCCTCCTCAGCAGGCGCGGCGTCTGCCGCGACTTCGCGCACCTGGCCATCGCCCTGCTCCGCTCCAAGGACATCCCCACACGCCTTGCCGCTGTCTACGCCCCCGGCCTGAGCCCCATGGACTTCCACGCGGTGGCCGAGGCCTACGTGGAGGGCGCGTGGCACGTCATCGACCCCACGGGCCTGGCCCCGCGGGAGTCGATGCTGCGCATCACTGCCGGCCGGGACTCTTCGGACACGGCCTTCCTCTCCACCGTGGGCGGAAGCCTGGTGCTGAACCAGTTGCGGGTCAATGCCGTGGTCAACGGCGAGCTTCCTGCCGAGGATGCCTCCCGGCTCGTCCAGCTGGGCTAGCGCTTCCGGGGCAGGGGGCCCAGCGAGTTCCGCAGCTTGTCGGTGAGCCGCATCAGTTCCTTCTGCTCGGCAGGAGTCAGGGCGGGCCCCACCAGTGCCGAAATGTCGCGGACGTGCTCGCGGCCGATCTCCTTCTGCAGCTCCCGCCCTTCGTCCGTGAGCTTGAGCAGCACGCCGCGGCCGTCCTCCGGTGCCGTCATCCGGGCCACCAGCCCGCGCTTCTCGAGCCGCTCAACCAGCCTGCTGAGGCTGGACTGGCTCAACAGGACGTTGTCGTTGAGCTCGTTGAGCCGCAGCCAGCCGGAGGGGCAGCGGGACAGCGTGAACAGGACGTCGTATTCGTTCAGTGCCAGTTTCCGGAACGCCGGCCCGGACTGAAGCTTCCGCATCACGGCCACCTGGGCCCGGAACAGGGATTCCCAGGTTTCAGCCGCCAGCCGCACCGGCGATTCCGATCCTCCTGCAGCCATCACGCCTCCGTTGTGGCTGTATCGGCGTCCTGCGAGGCCAGCAGGGCAGCCACGCGGCCCTCGTGGGTGGGCGGTTCCGGCACGTGCGCGGGCTTGAGGGCGGCGTACTCCCTGCGCAGCACCGGCAGCACTTCCTCACCGAACAGGTCCAGCTGCTCCAGCACCGTCTTCAGCGGCAGGCCGGCGTGGTCGATCAGGAACAGCTGGCGCTGGTAGTCACCGAAGTACTCGCGGAACGTCAGCGTCTTTTCGATGACTTCCTGCGGACTGCCCACCGTCAGCGGAGTCTGCGAGGTGAAATCCTCCAGGGACGGTCCGTGGCCGTAGACGGGTGCGTTGTCGAAATAGGGCCGGAACTCTTTGACCGCGTCCTGCGAGTTCTTCCGCATGAAGAACTGGCCGCCAAGGCCAACGATGGCCTGGTCGGCCTTGCCGTGGCCGTAGTGCTCGTAGCGTTCGCGGTAGAGGCCGATCAGCTGCTGGTAGTGCTCCTTGGGCCAGAAGATGTTGTTGGCAAAGAAACCGTCACCAAAATAGGCGGCCACCTCGGCGATCTGAGGAGTGCGGATGGAGCCGTGCCACACGAAGGGTGCCACGCCGTCCAGCGGCCTGGGTGTTGACGTGAAGTTCTGGAGGGGCGTGCGGAACTTGCCGGACCAGTTCACGGTGTCCTCGTCCCAGAGCTTGCGCAGGAGGCTGTAGTTCTCAATGGCCAGCTCCACGCCGTCCTGGATGTTCTTGCCGAACCAGGGGTACACCGGTGCCGTGTTGCCGCGGCCCAGGACCAGGTCCACGCGTCCGTCCGCCAGGTGCTGGAGCATGGCGAAGTCCTCGGCGATCTTCACCGGGTCATTGGTGGTGATCAGCGTGGTGGCCGTGGACAGGATGATCCGTTCAGTCTGTGCTGCGATGTAGGCCAGCGTTGTGGTGGGGGAGGAGGAGAAGAAGGGCGGGTTGTGGTGCTCGCCCAGGGCGTAGACATCCATGCCGATTTCCTCGACCTTTTTGGCGATGGCCACGGACGCCTTGATGCGTTCGTGCTCGGTGGGGGTGCGGCCCGTCGTGGGGTCGGTGGTGATGTCGCTGACGCTGAAAACACCGATTTGCATGATGCTGCCCTTCCGTTGCTGGCCTTGCTGGCTTGGTTTAAGTGTAAACCAATTTAGATGCATTTGCATCTACTGCCTTCTCCAACGCGCCCGCACGTGGATTATTCCCGGCGGGGGGCTGCAGGCAGGTGCGCCTGGAACAGCTGATGCCCGCACTGCTGAACGGTACGGGCATCAAAAGAAGGGACGTTGTTACTCTGCGCCGCCGGGTGCGGCGCGCCGGCCGCTGAGTTTGGGGACCTGGCCGGTGGTCCAGTCCCTGAACCCGGCATCGACGTCGGGCCCCGGGCCGGGTGCGGGCGGGATCTGCAGGTCCTTCAGCAGCGCCTTCTTCTCGCGGCGGCCCTCCACCAGCCGGTACAGCACCGGGACCAGGATCAGGGTCAGCGCGGTGGAAGACACCAGGCCGCCTATGACGACAACGGCAAGCGGCTGCGAGATGAAGCCGCCGCCGCCCGTGAGGCCCAGCGCCATGGGGGTCAGGGCAAAGACCGTGGCGAGTGCCGTCATCAGGATGGGGCGGAGGCGCTGCCGGGCACCGTTGGTGATGGCATCAGCGACGTTCATTCCCGGCCGGCCGTCACGCGGTTGCCGGTACTGGTTGATCAGGTCGATCAGCACAATGGCATTGGTCACCACGATGCCCACCAGCATGAGCATGCCGATCAGGGACGGCAGGCCCAACGGAACTCCGGTGACCAGGAGCAGGGCCACGGCGCCGGTGGCCGCAAAGGGAACAGAGACCAGCAGGATCAGCGGCTGGATGAGGGACTTGAAGGTGGCCACCATGATCACGTAGACGATGGCGATGGCCGCCAGCAGGGCGAGGCCCAACTGCCGGAAGGAATTTGCCTGCTGGGTGGTGGCGCCGCCGATTTCAGCGGTGACCCCGGCCGGGAGGTGGACATCAGCCAGGCGCTTTTGGACCTCGCTGTTGACGGCGCCCAGGTTGGAGCCCGACGGCGTGATGGACACCTTCGCGGTGCGCTCACCGTTGCTGGCGGTGATGGAGACGGGGACGTCCACCTGCTCCACGGAGGCGATGCTTCCCAGCGTCACCGGCCTTCCGCCGGCGGGCAGCGGGATGTTCCGGACGGCGTCGATGCTGGTGAACTTGGTGCCCTGGCCAATCCTGACGGGGTAATCATTGGTGTCGATGCGGACCGTCCCGGCGGGGATGGGGCTGATGGTGGAAGCCAGGACACCCGCCACCTGCTCCTCGTTCAGTCCGGCAGCCGTGGCCTTGGCCCGGTCCACCTTGACCTGGACCACGGGGTTGCTGGCGGCCAGGTTGCTGGCCACCTCGCTGGTGCCGGGAACGCCGGTCATGGCGGCAACCATGGTGTCGCTGGCAGTCTGCAGGTCGCCGCTGGTGGCAGCCTTCAGCGTGATATCCACGGTAGAGGAGGTGCCGAAGCCGCCCTGCTGGGTGCCCACTGAGATTTTGCCGGAATCGGGGACCTTGGCGAGCTCGGACCGGACAGTGTCCTGGAGCCGTTCCTGGTTGGCCTTTTCGTCCGTGACAACGGTGAAGGTGGAGTTTGAGGATCCGGTGGAGGTCAGCGCGGCGAAGCCGGCCTGCGCATTGCCCGACGTCACCTGGACGTCCTTGATGCCGTCGATGCCGCGCAGGACCTCCTCGAGGCGGATGGCAGCGGCGCTGGTGTCAGCCAGGCTGGTCCCCGCGGGCAGGACCTGGCGCACGGTCAGGCTGTTCTGCCCTGAATCGCCCAGCAGGTTGGTTGCCAGCAGCGGTGTCATGGCGCCGGTGGCACCGAGCACCAGGACGGCGGCCACCAGGGTGATGACCGGGTGTTTCTGGGTGGACCGGAGGATGGGGAGGTAGCCGCGCTGCAGGCGGCTGCGCTGTTCGGCGTCGTGTGCTTTCGCTTTGGCCTCGATGGC
The DNA here is from genome assembly GCF_030811655.1 of Pseudarthrobacter enclensis. GTDB lineage: Bacteria > Actinomycetota > Actinomycetes > Actinomycetales > Micrococcaceae > Arthrobacter > Arthrobacter enclensis_A. The sequence continues at coordinate 136,684 of NZ_JAUSRE010000012.1, forward strand.
GAGCCGCCGGGCCTCGGCGGGACCTCCTCCCGGGGCGCCCTTGGGGTTTCTGAGGAACCAGTAGGCCAGCACCGGGACGATGGTGAGGGACACCAGCAGCGATGCCAGCAGCGCCATGGTGACGGTCAGGGCAAACGGCCGGAACAGTTCTCCGGCCAGGTCGCCGACGAAGGCAATCGGCAGGAACACGGCCACCGTGGTCAGGGTGGAAGCCGTGATGGCGCCGGCCACTTCCCTGATCGCGGTGAGGATCGCCGTCGACTTCTCCTCGCCGTAGCTCAGGTGCCGCTTGATGTTTTCGATGACCACGATGGAGTCGTCCACCACGCGCCCGATCGCTATGGTGAGCGCGCCGAGCGTGAGGATGTTCAGCGAGTAGCCGGTGCCCGACAGTCCGATGAAAGTGATGAGCAGAGACAGCGGGATGGACACGGCGGTGACCAGCGTGGAACGGGCGGACATCAGGAAGAGCAGGATGACCGCGACTGCAAACCCCAGCCCCAGGAGGCCTTCCGTGGTGAGGTCCCTGATGGACTTCTCGATAAACGGCGCCTGGTCGAAGACCGGCGTGAACTTCGCGTTCGAGCCCAGCTCTGCCTGGAGGTCCTGCAGGGAGTCCCGCACGGCGTGCGAGATCGCCACGGTGTCGCCCTCGGGTTTCTTGGTGACGGAAACTGCCAAGGTCTCCGCCCCGTTGGTGCGGGTGATGGAGGTGCGTTCGTCGTCCTTGAGCGAGACGTCGGCAACCGCCCCGATGGTGGCGGCATTCTTCGCCCCGGCCAGGGGAAGGGCCTTGATGGCGTCGAGGGAATCCACCGGACTGCCGATCTGCAGCGAGAGGGTCTTTCCCTGGTCCTGGAGTGTGCCGGCCGGAACCAGCGCACCGTTGTTGGACAGGGCATCACGTATGGCTGTGAGGCTGGTGCCTGCGGCCGCCATGGCGTCGGCCCTGGGCAGGATTTCGATGTGCTGCGAAGCGCCGCCGGTGACATCGGCACTGCGGACACCGTCGATCTTCTGGAGCCTGGGCACGGTGAGGCGCTGGAGGTCGGCGTTCAGTTCGCTCAGCGGCTTGTCCGAGGATACGGCCAGGAAGACGATGGGGAAGTCACTGATGCTTCCCGCAATGGCCTGCGGCTGCACGTCGCTCGGGAGGGTCCGCTTGGCGTTGGAGATGGCCCGGTCGATCTGGTTCCGGGCCCGGTCCAGGTTGGAACCATAGGTGAACACCATGGTGATCTGCGAAACACCGGTGCGCGACGTGGAGGAGGTGGATTCCAGCCCCTCCACGCCGTTCAACGCCTTCTCGAGCGGACCGCTGACCTGCTTGTCCACCACCTCGGGCGATGCACCCGGCATGGAGCTCAGCACCGTGATCTGCGGGAACTCAATGGAAGGAATGAGCTCCTGCTTCAGCGATGACATGGTGATCACGCCGAAGACCGAGGCGAAGACGGTGATCAGCGCGATCAGGGCCCGGTTCGCCAGGGATAGGTGTGCCAGCCGGAACATGGGTGGTCTCCTGGGGGTCTTAGTGACTGGTTCATGCCCTGGGGGGTGCCAGCCGCTGGCCCCGGCAGGGTCAGTGGCTGGCGGAAACGCTCTCCAGCTGGAGGGACTTGGCCGTTGCCCGTTCCAGTTCCGCGGCGAGGTCCGGATTCTCATCCAGCTTCACCCCGTAGCCGGGCATCATGTCCTTGAGCTTTGACTGCCAGCCCTTGAAGTTCCTGGGGAAGGTCTTCTGGAGCAGCTCGATCATGATGGGGACAGCGGTCGAGGCTCCGGGCGAGGCGCCCAGGAGCGCGCCGATGGAGCCGTCACGGCCGGCGATCACTTCGGTGCCGAACTGAAGGATGCCGCCCTTTTGCGGGTCTTTCTTGATGATCTGCACACGCTGGCCGGCGGTGATGAGTTCCCAGTCCCCGCCCTTGGCCTCGGGGTAGTACTCGCGCAACGCCTCGACCTTCTGGTCGTGCTTCTTGACCACTTCCTTGACCAGGTAGGCGGTGAGGTCCATGTTGTCCTTGGCCACAGCCAGCATCGGGATGATGTTGCCCGGGCGGATGGACAGCGGCAGGTCCAGGTAGGAGCCGTTCTTGAGGAAGTTGGTGGAGAAGCCCGCGTAGGGGCCGAACAGGAGCGAGCGCTTCCCGTTGACGTACCGGGTGTCCAGGTGCGGGACCGACATGGGAGGAGCGCCCACGGACGCCTGCCCGTAGACCTTGGCGCTGTGCTGGGCGGCGATGGTCTCGTCCGTGCAGCGGAAGAACTGGCCGGAAACGGGGAAGCCGCCGTAACCCTTGCTTTCCGGGATTCCTGAAGCCTGCAGCAGGTGCAGGGCACCGCCGCCGGCACCGACGAAGACAAACTTGGCATGGATCTTGCCGTGTTCCCCGGACCTGGGGTGCTTCAGCGTCAGGTCCCAGCCGCCGTCGGAGGCCCGGGTGATGCCGGTGACGTCGTGGCCGTAGTTGATCTCGACGCCGTTGTTCCCCATGTAGGTGGTCAGCTCGCGGGTGAGTGCGCCGAAGTCGACGTCGGTGCCCTCGGCGGCACGGGTGGCGGCGATGCGCTGTTTGGGATCACGGCCCTTGACGATCAGCGGCGCCCACTTGGCGATCTGGGCGGGGTCTTCGGAGTACTCCATGCTGCGGAACAGGGTGTGCGGCTTCAGGGCCTCGTACCGGGTCTTCAGGAAGCGGGTGTGGTCCTCGCCGATCACGAAGCTCATGTGCGGAACGGTGTTGATGAAGCCCTTGGGCGAGCCGATCAGGTTGTTGTCCACCAGGTGGGACCAGAACTGCCGGGAAAGCTGGAACTGCTCGTTGATGACCAGTGCCTTGGCGGGGCTGACCGAGCCGTCTTTGGCTGCGGGAGAGTAGTTGAGTTCGCAGAGCGCGGCGTGGCCCGTTCCCGCGTTGTTCCAGGGATCTGAGCTTTCGAGGCCGGGCTGGTCCAGCCGTTCGAACAGGGAGATGCTCCAGTCCGGCTCCAGCTGCTTGATGAATGCCCCCAGCGTGGCGCTCATGATGCCGCCGCCTATCAGGACAACGTCGGCGTGTGGGGTCTTGGAAATGAAGGTCACGATCAGTCTCCGATTGCAGCGGCTCTGGCTGTCACAGAATATCCCCGGGCAGCCCACATACTGAAATTGGGCCAGCCCGTCAAGGCTTTAGCTGGACCTTGGTAAAAACTTCATTTAAGACCGGTGACGCCGGGTAGCTCAGCACCCTGTCCGACAGGGCAAGCGCCGAGATGGGAAATGCGATGGGAACTGCCGGTACGGTAGCGGCGATCTGCACGTTGATGGTGTGATAGAGGTCATCCCGCTCCTTGCCATCGGGCAGGCTCCGGGCACGGTTGATCTTCGAAAATACCTGCGGGTCCTGGTATCCGAACTCGCCGTTTTTCTCCCCGAAGAGCGGGCCCACGAAGTTGTCCGCGTCCGAATAGGAACCGTTCCAGCCAAGGATGTGGAAGGCGTGGTCGCCGGGGGTCTTGACCTTCTGGAGGTAGCCGTCAGACCAGTCCACCGGCACCGGCTTGATGTTGAAGCCGACGGCGACGAGCTGGCGGCTGAGTTCGGCATAGACCTTTTCCGGCGTGGGCAGGTAAGGCCGGGTGACGTTCAGGGGGTAGTAGAACTTCAGTTCCTCGCCTGCGTAGCCACCGTCCTTCAGGTATTCCTTGGCCTTTGCCGGGTCGTGCCCCAGTTCGGGGGCATCGTTGTTGAAGCCGCTGATCTTGGGCGGGACAAACTGCGTGGCCTTGGCGGTGTTGTCGATGAAGAATTTCCGGATCAGGGTTTCCTTGTCGACCGCAAGCTCCACCGCCTGCCGGATCTTCTGGTTTTGGAGGATAGGGATGTCCTGGTTCATCCCGAGATACATCACTGAGAACGGGTCGCGCTGCACAATCTGCTTGCCGCGCTTTACCAGTTGGTCGAAATTCCCCACGGTCACGGCGTCATATCCGTCGATCTTGCCGTCCAGCAGCGCCTGCAGCCGTGTCTGGGGCTGGTTATAGGCAAGGAAATTGATGGTGGCGATCTGGCCGCGGTCACCCCAGTAGGTCTTGTTGCTGGACAAGGTGACGCTGTCGCTGCCCCAAGCCGCCAGGGTGAAGGGGCCGGTCCCTACAGGGTGTGTGGCGAACAAGGACATGGCCTGGCCGCCCTTGGTCTGGTCCAGGACGTCTGCCTTTCCGGCGGCCAGGGCTGCGGGGGACGCGATTGCGAAGGCGGGCAGGGTCAGGGCCTGGAGGAACGCGGTGAAGCGCTGGGTGAGGTCGATCTGCACGGTGTCGGGGGCCACGGCGGTGCAGCTTTTGAAAATGGACAGGCCCGGCTCGTCCGAGTGCGCCTTGAAAACCCCTTTGAAGGAGCTGCCCGGTGCCTGCTTCCGGAGCTCGGGGGAGAAAGCGAACCAACGGTTGAAGTTGGTGCAGACGGCATCGGCGTTGAACGGGGTGCCGTCCTGGAAGGTGACGCCCGTGCGGAGCTTGAACGTATAGGTCCTGCCCTCGTTGGAGTCTTTCCATTCGGTGGCCAGGAGAGGAGTGGGTTTGCCGGTGGTCTGGTCCACGCCCACCAGGCCTTCGAGGATTTGCCGCGTGATGCGCTGGGATTCCACGTCATTGGACAGCGCGGGGTCCAGTCCAAGGGGCTGGGCGGCGGTACCGAAATTGAAGGTGGCGTCGGGTTCAGCGGGTGGGGAACTGGGTGTTCCGGGTGTGGGGGAGGGGGACGGGACCCCTGTGCACGATGTCATGCCCAGCGCCATGAGGACGGCGCCGGCTTTTATGACCGTCCGCCGCGGTGTACTGCTGGGCACTCGATTATCACCTCTGGATGCTGCCGGCTCCGCCTCTTGCGGGCCGGGACCAGTCTAGAGGACGGGAAATGGAGCTGGCCCCTGGGCGGCGACTGGCGCGCCGAAAGCCGGGTCCGCTGGTTGCCAGCGGACCCGGCTCTGCTTGGGGGGCCTTGAAGGGGCTTACTTGGGCATGAGGACCGAGTCGACCAGGTACACGGTTGCGTTCTTGGTCTTGACGCCGCCGCAGATGACGTTCGCGTTGTCCACCTTGAGGTTGTTGCCGCTGCCGGTCACGGTCACGGAACCGCCTTCAACCGTTGCGTGCGTTCCGGCGATCTTGTCCGGAGTGATCTGGCCGGGCACTACGTGGTAGGTCAGGATCTTGCTCAGGAGGGCATCGTCGGTCTTGAGGGTATCGATGGTGGCGGGATCAATCTTCTTGAAAGCGTCATCCACCGGTGCGAAGACCGTGAACTCGCCACCGTTGAGGGTGTCCACCAGGTTGACCTTGGGGTTGAGCTTGCCGGAAACGGCAGCGGTCAGGGTGGTCAGGATCGGGTTGTTGGAGGCTGCCACGGCTACCGGGTCAAGCGCCATGCCCTGCACCGAACCGGCGCCGGTGGGAACCTGCTTGGCATAGGCGGCGCAGCCCGGGCCTACCAGGTTTGCAGCCGGATCCATCATGCCTGCCGACGAGCTGGCCGAAGCACTTGCGGACGGGGATGCCATGCTGGTGCTGGGGGCCGATGACATGGGCGCCGACGACGCCGACGATCCTGCGGTGCTGCCCGAACCACCGCAGGCGGTGAGGCTGAGCAGAGCGGCCGCTGCAACGCCTGCGACGGTGAAAGTGGTGCGCTTAATGGTCTGCATTTTCAGTTCTCCTTGGATCGTTTGCCTGCCGCCCGGACGGTGTGCGCGGCGTGCAGTCTGCCTTTTCGGTAAGCACCAACCCTTGGCTGGTGTCTCAATGGCTATTCGCCCGGTAGCCGGCTGCGGATGGGTCGATCTTTGGAGTTTTTCGATTCGGGGCATGAACCGTGCCGGGACGGCTTTGCTTAAAGCAGGAATCCCCCGGCCGGAGCCGGGGGATTCGCCAGGTGCGCAAGGGGGGACTTGAACCCCCACGCCCGAAGGCACAGGAACCTAAATCCTGCGTGTCTGCCAATTTCACCACTCGCGCAAGGCGCCGGGGATCGCCGGAAGGACGACGCCGGATGCCAGGTTCCATTGTAGCGTCGCCCTGACGGTGGCCGGGGCAGCCGCTCGACGAGTCAGGCGTCCAGGTTGAGGTCCCGCCGCAACTTGGCCACGTGGCCGGTGGCGCGGACGTTGTACTGGGCCACCGCCACGTTGCCGTCGGGGTCCACCACGATGGTGGACCTGATCAGGCCCTCGTAGGTCTTGCCGTAGTTCTTCTTTTCCCCCCATGCGCCGTAGGCCTCGGCCACCGCGTGGTCGGCATCGGAGAGCAGCGGGAACGTCAGGGATTCCTTTTCGGCGAATTTCGCGAGCTTCCCCACGGGGTCCGGGGAGATGCCAAGGACGTCGTACCCGGAGGCCTGCAGGGAGGCAAGGCTGTCCCGGAAGTCGCACGCTTCTTTGGTGCAGCCGGGAGTGGCGGCGGCGGGGTAGAAGTAAACGATGGTGGAGCGCCCGGGCCGGGGGGCCAGGGTGACGTCCTTGCCGGTGGAATCCTGCAGTGTGAAAGCGGGTGCTTTGTCGCCGGTAACGAGTCTTTCAGCCATTGTTTTTCTCCTTGTTGCGGGCGGGACACAACAGCCTAGTAAGCAGGTGGACCGAGTGCTAATCGGCGTTTGGCTATACTTGCTGCTATGCCTGATATGGATCACTGGCCCACAGGGCGCCTCCTGTCCACTGCTGCGCGCCTGGTTGAACACTCATGGAACGAGAAACTCGGCGCCATTGGACTCACCCACGCCGGTGTCATCGCCATCGAAGTCCTTGCGGCGCAGGGACCCATGACGCAGGCCCAGCTCGCCCAGTACGTGCGCGTCCAGGCCCAGACCATGGGCAAGACGCTCAGCCGGCTTGAAGCCCACGGCCACATCGCCCGGGTGCGCAGCACGTCGGACCGGAGGAGCCACGTAGTCTCGCTCACCGAGCAGGGCAAGGAGGCGGTCGCCCAGGCCGTGGAGATGGAGCGGTCGGTGCTGGCCTCGGCGTCAATCGACCCTGAATTGCTGCGCCAGGAACTCAAGGCCGTCGTGCGCGAACTTGCCAGCCAGTTCTCCACCACGCCAAGTAACGCCGGAGCGCTGCTGGACAACGCAGCCAAGTAGCTGGCAGTGCAATACACCAACTAAGTGAAAGCGCGGGCCCGGTCCAACCGGGTCCGCGCTTTTTTGTCCCCGCCGCACCGCGCGCCGTCGTTCTTCTGCCCGTACACCATCGATTGCTCCGTAAATGCCGTTTAGGGGCGTCTAAACGGCATCTACGCAGCAATCGATGACGGGGGACCGGGGGCGGGGCCGCGAAGACGGGGAGCACTCGAGGAGGCGCAGGGGGAAACAAAACAGCCCCCGACTTGTTTTCACAAGCCGGAGGCTGTTTTTCCCAGTGGTGCACCCCCCGGGACTTGAACCCGGAACCCATTGATTAAGAGTCAATTGCTCTGCCAATTGAGCTAGAGGTGCATCTTCTTTGCTTCCATCTCCGGGCTTTTTCTTTCCCGTTGATCTCCGCAACGACATGAAACTCTACACGAACTTTTGGTGCAAGTGAAATCGGCGGAGCCGGCAGGCCTGGACTCAAGGAAAAGGGCCCAAAAACCGCGAAAAATCAAGGTTTTCGCTGTTCGTCAGGAGCCACGGCCGTCCCATCGGAGCACGAATTGCGTATCGGCCCCACCCATCGATAGCTGTGAAATGGGCCACAGGTTGCCCATGCCATTTCCAGGAAAGGGGCACTGCCCATAGCGCTCGCCACGGCGGCGTCCAGCGAGGCGGCGCCAGCGGGCCTTCTTCCTGCTGCTAGAGCCTCTTGCGGCGCGGCGCGCGGAAGCCGGCGGCCTCGGCGTGCGCAGTGGATTCAAACCAGACTTCCGCGCGGGTCTGCTCGTAATCCGGGTGTCCTTCCTCGTAGTACACCATCGCGGCTGCGTCGCCCTTGACGGTGTAGTCAGCCGGTCCGCTCCCGTCGGGGCCAGGGGCGGCTGACCCTGCCCCGTACGGCTCGTCGGCCGCCAGGTGGCCGCCGGGCTCGGTGACGGCCGTTCCCTCTGCCGTACCCAGACCGTGCCCGATGCCCTGCTCCTGCCCGGAGGGCCGGCGGTGGTCCGCCCCGTTCTCGACCAGCGCGGAGGACTGCGCCCGCTCCAGCGTTTCGGCCGTTCCCGCGTCACTCCGGGCCTCTGTCGGTGCCGCCGTCTCCTGCTGGACCGCTGCCTCATGCCTGTCCGCCGTCGACCGGGCTGGCTCTCCGGCGGATTGTCCAGCACCGGCAGTGCGGGCGTCGTCCACGCTTTCGACGGCGGCGGTTTCGGCGCCGGGAAGCGTAGGAGCGTGCGGTGCCGTGTATTCGTCGTGGTGGACAGGCCGGGCTGACGGTGTTCCTCCGGCGGCCACTGCGTGCTGGCCGGCCGGCGGGGGAGTTGCCGCTTCCGGAGCCTCCGATGGCGTTGCCGCGCCGGCTGTGGCGGAGGAACCTGACCGCGGCCCGGCTCCTGCCTCCGACCACTGGGTTTCCCACTCCGCCTGGTCCGCTGCCTGGTCGGCCCCGCCGGCCTGGTCCTGGCGGCCTCGTTCCCCATGATCCATGCCGGCGTCGGAAGCTCCCTGCACGGCCGCTCCGGCTGCGGTAGCTGCCCGCGCCCCGCCGTCCGAAGTGGCGGAGGATTCCGCAGGCTCGTCGGCCGTGGCCGGCGCCGAAGGTTCGGCCGGCTTGCCGAATCCCGCCGCCGTCGGGATGCCGGTGGTGCCCACAGCCTCCGCGGACGCCGCGGCGCTGCCGCCGCCCAACGCTCCGCCGGGCCGGGCCGGCTCTGGACGTGCTGTATCAGTCCGTGCTGCCCCAGACGTGCCGGACGGGTTGGCTGCCTTGCTGCGGTTCAGCAACCACCAGATGATTACGGCGACGACAACAATGAGGATGATCCAAAAAAGAATGTCCATGGCAAGCCCTTCGGTAACGGTGGATGGGTGTCCTGTCCCTGACGCTACGTCGGGCCACCACCGCTGTCCAGAGAGACAGTCGGGCCGTGCAGAAAGTGCCTCCAGGCGTGGTTTCAGGAGGACAGGGGGTAATTGAAGGACTTCAGGCGTCCCAAACTCCGTGCGCGGCTCGACCGTAGGGCCGGTCATATGCGGCAGTTGGACTTAATGCGTGCAGGGCTGTCGTGTCCGCCACACTGGGAGCCCTAGACTTTCCCCTATGAGTGAGAGCCGTACCGCCGCCAGTGGGAACAAACCTGACATCAAGCCGCGCAGCCGCGTTGTCACCGACGGGATCCACGCCGCACCTGCCCGCGGCATGTTCCGCGCGGTCGGCATGGGCGATGACGACTTCGCCAAGCCCCAGGTGGGTGTTGCGAGCTCCTGGAACGAAATCACTCCCTGCAACCTGTCACTGAACCGCCTTGCACAGGGCGCAAAGGAAGGCGTCCACGCAGGCGGCGGCTTCCCCATGCAGTTCGGCACCATCTCCGTGTCCGACGGCATCTCCATGGGCCACGAAGGCATGCACTTCTCCCTGGTTTCCCGCGAGGTCATCGCCGACTCGGTCGAAACGGTCATGCAGGCCGAACGCATCGATGGATCCGTCCTGCTGGCCGGCTGTGACAAGTCCCTGCCCGGCATGCTCATGGCCGCCGCGCGCCTGGACCTTGCCAGCGTCTTCCTCTATGCCGGCTCCATCATGCCCGGCTGGGTCAAGCTCGAGGACGGCTCGGAGAAGGAAGTCACCCTGATCGATGCCTTCGAGGCCGTGGGCGCCTGCGCCGCGGGCAGGATGAGCATGGAGGACCTGACCCGAATCGAAAAAGCGATCTGCCCGGGTGAAGGCGCCTGCGGCGGCATGTACACGGCCAACACGATGGCCTGCATCGGCGAGGCCCTGGGCATGTCCCTCCCCGGCTCCGCCGCCCCGCCCTCGGCAGACCGCCGTCGTGATGAGTTCGCACGGAAGTCCGGCGAAGCCGTGGTCAATCTCCTGCGCCTGGGCATCACTGCCCGGGACATCATGACCAAGAAGGCCTTTGAGAACGCCATTGCCGTCACCATGGCCTTCGGTGGTTCCACCAACGCGGTCCTGCACCTGCTGGCCATCGCACGCGAAGCCGAGGTGGAGCTCACCCTTGACGACTTCAACCGCATCGGCGACAAAATTCCGCACCTGGGGGACCTGAAGCCCTTTGGCCGCTACGTGATGACCGACGTCGACCGGATCGGCGGCGTGCCGGTGATCATGAAGGCACTGCTCGACGCCGGCCTGCTGCACGGCGACTGCCTCACCGTGACGGGCAGGACAGTCGCGGAAAACCTCGAGGCGATCAATCCGCCGGATGTTGACGGCAAGATCCTGCGCGCCCTGGACAATCCGATCCACAAGACCGGCGGCATCACCATCCTGCACGGCTCCATGGCTCCCGAGGGGGCTGTGGTCAAGAGCGCCGGATTCGACGCCGACGTCTTCGAAGGCGCCGCCCGCGTCTTTGAGCGTGAACAGGGCGCCCTCGACGCGCTGGACAATGGCCGGATCAAGGCGGGAGACGTCGTCGTCATCCGCTACGAAGGCCCCAAAGGCGGGCCGGGCATGCGGGAAATGCTGGCCATCACCGGTGCCATCAAGGGTGCCGGGCTGGGCAAGGACGTCCTGCTCCTCACCGACGGCCGGTTCTCCGGCGGGACAACCGGCCTTTGCATCGGCCACGTCGCGCCGGAAGCGGTCGACGGCGGCCCCATCGCCTTCGTCAAGGACGGCGACCGCATCCGTGTGGACATCGCCGCGCGCACCTTCGATCTGCTGGTGGACGAAGCAGAACTCGAGTCCCGGAAGGTGGGCTGGGAGCCGCTGCCTGCGAGATACACCAAGGGTGTCCTGGCGAAGTACGCCAAGCTGGTCCACAGCGCGTCAACCGGCGCTTACACCGGCTGACGCCTTCCCCTTTCGTGGGGGGGGGGGGGGGGGGCGGGGGGGGGGGGGGGGGGGGGGGGGTGTTTAGCGCAGCCCGGGGCGGGGGGGGGGGGGTGGGAAAGTAAACCTGGGGGTGGGGGGCGTTTGTGGGAAAG
>NZ_JAUSRE010000013.1 GCF_030811655.1 Pseudarthrobacter enclensis
ATGATGGGGCCGAAGTTGCGGGCGGTCTTGCGGTAGACGAGGTTGCCTTTCCCGTCCGCCTTGAGTGCCTTGATCAGTGCGACGTCGGCGTGGATCGGGGTCTCGAAGACCTGCCACTTGCCGTCCAGGAACCGGGTTTCCTTGCCCTCGGCGAGCACGGTGCCGTAGCCGGTGGGGGTGAAGAACCCGCCGATACCGGCACCGGCGGCGCGGATCCGCTCGGCGAGGTTGCCCTGCGGCACCAGTTCGAGCTCGATCTCGCCGGCCTTGTACTTGGCATCGAAGTGCCAGGAATCGGACTGCCGCGGGAAGGAACAGATCATCTTCTTCACCCGGCCCTCCTTGATCAGCAGCGCCAGGCCCTGGTCACCCTGCCCGGCGTTGTTGTTCACCACGGTCAGGTCCGTGGCACCGCACTCGAGCAGCGCATCGATCAGCTCAAACGGCTGGCCGGCGTTGCCGAACCCGCCGATCATCACGGTGGAGCCGTCCTTGATCCCGGCCACGGCCTCCTGGACCGAATCAACAAAAATCAGCATTACTTACGCCTTTCCAGCGGTGACGTTTTCAAGGACGACGGCCAGGCCCTGGCCCACCCCGATGCAGATCGCAGCCACACCCCAGCGTTCACCCGAGGCCTGCAGGGACCGGGCCAGGGTACCCAGGATCCGGGCCCCGGAAGCACCCAGCGGGTGGCCCATCGCGATCGCCCCGCCGTGCCGGTTCACAATGGAGTGGTCAATACCCCAGGCGTTGATGCAGGCCAGGGACTGCGCGGCGAACGCTTCGTTAAGTTCGACGGCGCCCACCTGCTCCCAGCCGATGCCCGCCTTTTCGAGGGCCTTGTTCGCCGCCTCGACGGGGCCGTAGCCGAAGTACTGCGGATCGTTCGCGTGCGCGCCACGCCCGGCAATACGCGCCAGCGGATCCAACCCCAGCAGCCCTGCGGCCGCCTCGGACCCGATCCACGCCGCGGAGGCGCCGTCGGACAACGGCGACGCATTGCCGGCGGTAACCGTGCCGTTCTCGGTCCGGAACACCGTCTTGAGCCCCGCAAGCTTCTCCGCGGACGAGCCGGGGCGAACCCCTTCGTCCCGCACCAGGTCCGTTCCCGGCACCGGAGCCACCAGGTTGTCATAGAACCCCTCGTCCCAGGCGGCGGCGGACAGGTTGTGCGAGGCCGCGGCGAACTCATCCTGCGCCTCCCGGCTCACGCCGTACTTCTCGCGGAGCCGCTCGGTGGCCTCGCCCAGGGAAATGGTCCACTCCTTGGGCATCGCCTTGTTCACCAGGCGCCAGCCCAGCGTGGTGGACGCCAGGGTCATATCCCCGGCCGGGTACGGCTTCTCCGTCTTCGGCAGCACCCAGGGCGCGCGGGACATCGACTCGGCGCCACCGACGAGCATCAGGTCCGCGTCGCCGGCGTTGACCTGGCGGGAAGCGATGATCGCCGCATCCAGCGAAGACCCGCAGAGCCGGTTCACCGTGGTGCCCGGGATGGACACCGGGAGCCCGGCCAGCAGCGTGCCCATCCGGGCGATGTTGCGGTTCTCCTCGCCCGCGCCGTTCGCGTTGCCGAACACAACCTCATCAATCCGCTCGGGATCAAGGCCGGGGGCGCGCTTCACGGATTCCCTGATCACATGCGCGGCGAGGTCATCGGGACGGACGGCGGCGAGGCCGGAGCCGAACTTGCCGAAAGGGGTGCGCACGGCGTCGTACACAAAAGCCTGGTTCATCGGGTGGAGTCTCTTTTCGCTGTCATGGTGGAGAAGACAAAATGTCGGCGGTGGGCCGTTTCGGCTGGGCCTGGAAGGTCAGCTCCGGAATGGCGCTCTATTTGGCGGGGGCCGTTGGCAGTTCGAGCATCGTTTGCAGGTATTTGGCTTGTGCTGCCGGGGAGGCTAGGAAGGATACGAAGGACTGCGCTTCCACTGGTGTAGTGGAGCCGGCGCTTACTGCCGCAGAGAATTCTGTGTAGTGCTGGAACTCGGGGGGCAGTGGACCGACGATGTGGGCTTGGGGTACGAACAGCAGTTCGCTGAGCTGCTGGATTGCTATATCCGCGGTGCCGTCCACGACGGCTTCGGCGACGTAACCCTTTTTGACGACGGTGGCGTGGGAGCCGACTTCTTCGCTCAGGCCCAGGTCTTCCAGCAGTGTCGAGAAGTAGGCTCCGCTGGCTCCGATACCGGAGTAGGCTACCGACCTGGCGCCGCGGATGGTCTTGATGAAGGATTCGGCCGTCGAGATGTCAGGGGCTGAAGTGCCGCCGTTGACGGCGACACCGATGCCGGCGCGAGCCACAGGTGTCAGGGTACTGGCATCGATTACGGGCCCCAACGACGCGAACGAGCCGCTTACCGCGATCATCGCATCGAACGGTTCACGGGCTTCTATGCGTCCAAGCAGCTGGCCTGTTGGCTCAAAGACAGCCTCAACGCCGACTGCCGTTGCCTGTTGGAACAGATCGATGACTTCATCGAGGGCCTTTTTGACGGCCGGAGAGCTAAAGACTTTCACTGGGGGTTCGTTTCTTTCTCGTGGTGCTTCTCAGCGATGGGAAGGTGCCGAATCACCCCGGATTCTTATTAGCTTGTCGGCCGTTGAGGCGCCTGAAACTGAGACAACGGGACGGCGAATCCGGGGGCAGCCGGGGATTCAGGAAGAAGATCCTGCATCATCACCATGTGGCGTTCCCCGTAAACGATGTCGATGATCCATGCGACGCCGAGCTCCGGTGCAGCTTCCACGACTGTTCCGTGGAGGCGCTGCTTCCTGTCAGCCCATGCGACGACGTCGCCTTCGCTGACAGTCCAGGCCCATTTACCGGTTGCCATGGGTCTCCTTGATCCTGGGCTGCCCATAGCGGCAGTATTCGCCGGCGGGGACGGGCAGCTGAAGCGATAGAACTGAATAACGTAGCGATTTGCGATTGGGGGTTCGCATCCGCGATGCGAACCCCCAATGGGGAGTGCTAGAGCTCGACGACGCTCACGGTTTTGCCGGTGACGGCGGATTCCGCTGCCGCGTTCGCCAGGATCAGGGCGGAAACCCCGTCGGCGAAACTCGGTGAGGTGGTTGCCCCGCTCCGGATGGAGTGCGCGAATGCATCCAGCTCTGCGTAGTAGGCCTGCGGGTAGCGTTCGAGGAAGAAGGGGTAGTAGGCGTCTGCTTCTTCTGTACCTTTGGCACCGGATTTGCGGACGGTAGTGGGCGCGACGTTGGCCGCCGAGAGCATGCCGTCCGGCCCGAATGCTTCCAGCCTCTGGTCGTAGCCGAAAGCGCAGTGACGGGAGTTGGTAATGGTGATGAGCTCGCCTTCGCTGCCGCGCAGAGTCACTACGGCGGAATCGAAGTCGTTAAGCTCTTCGATGTCTTTGCTGAAGACGTTGGAGGCCACTGCGGAGACTTCGACGATGTTCGGGATAAAGGAACGGGCCATGTCCAGGTCGTGGATCGTCATGTCCCTGAAGATGCCGCCTGATCCGGCGATGTAGTCCCGTGGCGCCGGCTCGGGGTCGCGGCTGGTGATGGTGAGCTGTTCCAGCTTGCCGATTTCTCCGGCTTCCACCCTGGCGCGCACAGCAGCGAAGGAGGGATCGAAGCGCCGGTTGAACCCGAGCATGATGGGGACAGTGGAGTCTTTGATCTGTTCGCGGCACGCGAGGACGGTGTCGATGTCCAGATCGATGGGCTTTTCACAGAGCACGGCGAGGCCTCGGGCTACCGAGCGGGAAATAAGGTCCACGTGAGTGCTGGTGGGCGAGCCGATGATGACCCCGTCCAGACTGGTGTCAGCGAAGACTTCTTCGGGGTCCTGCACGGCGCGGGCGCCGGTGCTTTCCGCCAGACGGCGTGCCCCGTCGATGAAGGGGTCAGCGATCAGGACGAGATCGATGTTCGGGTGTGCTGCGATGTTGCGTGCATGTACCTGCCCGATGCGGCCGGAGCCGAAAAGGGCCAGACGCAGGCGCTTGTCGTTGGACATGGTGTGGCCTTTCAGAAAGTTGGAGTCGGTTTTACACCGATGCGTGTTCAGAGCCGGTCCGTACTGGGCCGGCCTCGTGCGCGGTGCTGGTCAGCGGGCGTTTACGGTACTGGGGAAGCAGTTCATGGCGGTCTCATAGGCTCGTTTGAGGCCCTCCGCTACGGGGAGGCTGCGGTGTTCGGCGGAGATAATCTCCACACCCCAGGGGCCCTTGTATCCGGCATCCAGTGTTCGTCGGATGAACCTGCGGGTGTCGAAGTCCCCTTCGCCGCAGTAGGCGCGGTTGTTGATGGTGTCTTCGAAGAGGCTGCCGACGACGTCCTTGTGTCCGTCATCGATTTCCACGGCGAAAACCCTGTCCATGGGTACGACGTCCCAGAGGTCGTCATGTGAGAGTCCTGATCTGTGGGTGTGCCAGATATCGATCATCAGACCCGCGGCCGGGCTGTCGGAGTGTGTGACGACCTTGACCGCTTCCTGGGTTGTGCGCAGGTGGGAGAAAGGCGTGGCCTCCAGTGCCAGCCGTATGCCGGATTCGGCAGCTTCGTCCGCCAAATCAGCGAAGGCGCTGGCCATCGTCGACAGCGGAAGAGGGTTGTCTGTCTCGCCGGCTCCGACCTTGATGTGCCGCGCGCCCAGGGCCTTCGCGGCTTCAAACAATTCGGCGCGCTGGATGTCGGATTCGGCGCGCTCGGCACCGGTGGTCCACCAGCCGTTCAGGAACTCCACCTCGACGATGTCGATTCCTGCCTCGCGGATGATCCGGGAGAGTTCGGCGTAGCCGATGGTTCGGCGGGCCTGCAGCAGGTCGTGGTGCACCAAACCGATGCCGGACCATCCGGTCTGGGCGATCAGTTCGATGCGCTCCTCGATCGGGATGGGGCTGGTCTCGTCCGGGAGGCCGGGGGCGGTGTCCCCTGCACTCACCCAGCAGGTGGCAATTAGCTGTGGAGTCACGGTTTCCTTGTTCTGGGAGTTCATGCGCTCTCGACCTCGACGGATGCTCCCTGCTCCTTCTCGGAGCGGTAGCATGCCTCAACGATCCGGGCGACGGCAAGGGCATCAGCGACGGGCGCGACGACCGGCGCGCCTGTGCGGATGCTGTCGACCCAGCCGCGCATCTCAGGGTGGAAGTTGCTGATGTTTTCCAGTTCCGGAAGTTCCGAGAACTTATTGAGTTCGGTCCGGGCGAAGGGCGGGGTGAAGTAGCTCTGGGTCCATTCGGTCCATCCGGCCCGCCACCCGGCGCGGTCCTGGTCCACGTACACACGGAGTTTCTGGGGCAGTATGCCGATTTCGAGCATGCCGCCCGTCCCGTAGACGGAGACCCTGGAGCTTTCGAACCACTCAAGGTGGTCGTGTCCGTCAAAGCTGAAGGTCACCGACATGTCCGGGTAGTTCAGCAGGACGGCGGCAGAGTCCTCGCGGCTCTTCTCATCCGAGAGGCGGCCGGACTTGTGGACGCGCGCGTTGACCGAGTCGGGGGCGCCGAACATGTGGACCAGGGAGTCAAGCATGTGGCATCCGATGATCCAGAGGGCGCCGCCCATGTCCGCGGGTTGGTTCAGGTGCGCGGTCAGGTGTTCACCGACGAGGGCGGCGCCGCGGGCGGATACCGAGACGACTTCACCGATGACGCCGTCCGCGATTAGCTTCTTGGCCTCGGCGATGGACTGTGCGAGGCGCACGTTGTAACCGACCTGCACAACGAGGCCGGGGGCGGCTTTGGCTTCGGCCTCGGCCAACCGCTCGAGGTCCTCGACGGTGCCTCCGCCCGGCTTTTCGACGACGACGGATTTGCCGGCGGCGAGGGCCCGGAGCGCGTGGGGAACCATGTCCTTGCTCTTGGAGTGGACCATGATCGCGTTGATGCGCTCATCCTGGAGCAGCGAATCGATGTCGCGCGGCTCCATATCGTACTTATCGGTGAAGTATTTCAGCCGGGAATCCTCGTCAGCGGCTGCGAGTACCTCAACGCCCTCGATTTCACGCAGGGCGCGAACCCGGGCAGAAGCGTGCGGGTGTGTGATTCCTAAGAGTCCTACGACGATCGGTTCCAACGCTTGTCTCCTTCGACTGAGCACCCAGGTTGGTGCGATTTCGGTGGTGTGCGTGCAGGTTCGGTGAGCCATGTCTGTCACGCCGAGAAATTTAGTTTCGGTGTCACCTAGTGGACACCCTGTCCGGAAGCATGTCACGGACGGGGCGTCGGGTCAAGCTATGACATGTGACACGTCTGCATCCGCTTTGGCTATAGCCGGCGCCCCAAGGTACTCGGACAAGGCGCGGGCCCCCGCGAGGACGAGATCGACGATAGGTTCAGCGCCCGCCGGCCGGGACAGCATGCCCTCGCGAAGGCCACTGACAGACAAGGAGGCGGCTACCCCACCGCGATGGTCAAAGACAGGGGCTCCGATGGCAGCGATTCCGGGGGTCACATTGTTATCGCTGATCACAAAGCCCTGGCCCCGGATCTGCTCCAGGCCCGAATAGAACTCGGATCGGGTTCTGACATCACGCCAGGGCTCTCCACTGCTGGCAACAATTGCCGCGTACTCGTCCCAGGACGAGCGGTCCTCGAACGCGAGCAAGGCCCGGGGTGCCGCGCCAACATGCAGTGGAAGGGACTCGCCGAGTTTCAGGACCCTGCTGTTGACCCTTATCCCGTCGATACGCTCGATGCAGACAGCCCGTGTACCGCTGCGGATGCACAAGAAGGTCGTCTCCCCCGTCTTTGCATGGATTTCGCGCAGGACAGGAGCCGCTGCGCGACGAATGTCCAAGCGCTGGGTAAGTTCGCTGGAGAGGGACAGCAGCTTGCTTCCGATCCGGTACGCCCCGCGGTGTCCGATTTGTTCCACCCAGCCGGCTTCCGCCAGGGTGGCCAACATTCGATAGACCGAGCTCGGGGGTTCCTCGAGAAGTTCCGTCAGCCGGGTAGAGGTGGCAATCCGTTCCTCGGCGAGAGCGTTCATCAATGCGCTGGCTTTGGCGATCACTGCGGGCGCGCGCGGCGAGTCCCGTTCAGAGCCTTCGGGGGGATCCAGACGCGAAGCGTCCCGCGTGTCGTTGGGGTCTTCCTGCGCCATGGAGGCCGCGATGGCCTTGGCGGCGGCATTGAGTATCCGGTGAGCTCTCTCTTCCTGCCCCTGGACATTAGCGCGAAGGCCGGCGACCGACATGGCCCCAAGCAGAGTGCCGTCCCGGCGGAACACAGGAACGGCGATTGAGGCGACGCCCTCGATGACCTCGCTGTCCTCAACGCTCCATCCGCGGCGGGCCGTGCGGTCCACTCTTTCCCGCAACTGTTCGCCGGACAGCGGTGTCTGTGAAGCAATGCTCGGGTATGGCCCCGAGGCCAGCACGGACTCCCGGAATTCGGGTGACCCAAACGCCAGCAGCGCCTGCGGTGCGGCGCCAGCGTGCAGAGGGAGGGTGCGACCCGGCGCAAGGCCGAGCAGGTCAACGTCCGCCCCTTGGATCTGATCCAGGCAAACAGCGCCGTACTCCCGCAGCACGCAGAAAAACGCGCTCATGCCAAGCTGCCCACGGACCCACCGCAGCTGCGACCGCAGCTCTGAGCGGTCCACAAGGGCGTCCGCCGCAGCGTCACCAAGCTTGAGAATTCCAGTCCCCAGCTCAAGTTTGCCGTCACCGCCCGACCGTACGAGTTTCTCCTGCTCCAGGGCTGCGACGATCCGATAAACGGTCGGCCGGGGCTCGGACACTACTTTGGCCAGTTCCGCCGGTGTCGATTGGCCGATTCGAGCCAGTTCGTCTATGACCTGGCTGGCCTTCATCAACAGCTGAATGGTGTTCACCAACCGCCTCTTTTCTTGCCCCTCCCGGGACAGTTAGCACTCGCGTCCTCGCTCGCGCGGATGCGCCGCGCCTGACTCCTTCAAGTCAAGGATGTTCGCTGCCCTCATAGCTTTCCGGAAAGGCTTTCAACTGGCCCGTCGAAATGTAATTTGGAACACCACTAGCTTCAATAGCTGGTACTGTGCGAACATGGTGTCCATTGTACGGCACCAAGTGCTCGCAATCACAGATGAATTTCGGCGCGGCGGTCATGCCGACGCAGAGCTGACGCCTTCAGCGTCACGCGGCTCTCCAAAGGAGGAGAACGGTGTTTAAGAAGATTTGCTTGTTCGCTACAACGGCAGTTATGTCACTGGTGCTTGCAGGCTGTGCAGGTGGCGGCGCCGGCGGCGGCGCCGGGGCGGGCAGCGCTCCCAAGGCAGCCAGTGACACCCGAATCGGCGTATCGCTGCCCAGCCAGGACGAAGAGCGGTGGATCACGGACGGCAAGGCCATCAAGGATGGTCTTGAAAAGGCCGGCTACCAGGTTGACCTTCAGTACGCGAACAATGACATCCCCACCCAGCAGCGGCAGGTGGACCAGATGATGACCAAGGGTGCGAACCTGCTGATCCTGGCTCCGCTGGACGGAACGGCACTGGCCCCGCAGCTGCAGCAGGCAGCAGGCTCGAAGATTCCGATCGTTTCCTACGACCGGTTCGTCCGAAACAGCCCCAACGTGAACGTCTACGTCACCTTCGACAACTTCAAGGTCGGGGCGCAGCAGGCCACCTCGCTGCTCATTGGCCTCGGTGTGCTCAATAAGGACGGTACCGAAGGATCTGCAAAGGGCCCATTCAACATCGAGCTTTTCGGTGGATCGCTTGATGACAACAACGCAACCTTCGTCTTCAACGGCGGCATGTCTGTGCTGCAGAAGTACATCGACAACGGCACCCTCGTGGTGAAGTCGGGGCAGAACAAGCTCTCCCAGGTGGCGACCGAAAACTGGTCGCAGCAAAAGGCGCAGGAGCGCATGGATAACCTCTTGACCGCCGGCTACAACGGCGGCGGCGCCAAGCTGGACGGTGTCCTCACCCCCAACGACAACATCGCCCGCGGCGTCATCACCGCCCTTCACAACGCCGGCTACGGCCCGACGCTGTCATCACAGCCCAAGCCCATGCCTGTCACCACCGGCCAGGACGCCGAGGTTGCCTCCATCAAGTCCATCAACGATGGTGTCCAGTTCTCCACGGTATTCAAGGACACCCGCGCCCTGGCCGCCCAGGCTGTAAAAGCCTCCCAGGACCTGTTGGCAGGAAAGGACCCGGAAATCAACGACACCAAGTCCTACGACAACGGGTCCAAGATCGTCCCCTCGTTCCTGGTACCGATCCAGCCGATCTACAAGGACAACATCAAGTCCGCCCTGATCGATTCCGGCTACTACACCGCTGAACAGGTTGCAGCTGGCCGCCTTAAGTAAGTGCCCCCGGGAGGGGCACCCAGTGCCCCTCCCGGCCCCTTCTCCCCTACAAGACCGATAGGACGGCGGGCCAATGGCCGACCACATCCTGGAAATGCAATCCATCACCAAGACCTTCCCCGGCGTTAAAGCGCTGTCCGGCGTTTCGCTGGCCGTGGAACGCGGAGAGGTCCACGCCATCTGCGGCGAGAATGGTGCAGGCAAGTCCACTCTCATGAAAGTCCTCTCCGGCGTCTACCCCGCCGGGAGCTACGGGGGCGACATCCTGTTCAAGGGCCAGACGTGTTCCTTTTCCGGCATCCGGGATTCAGAGCATGCCGGCATCGTGATCATCCATCAGGAACTGGCCCTCGTGCCTGACCTGTCGATCGCCGAGAACATCTTCCTGGGCAATGAACGCCGCGGAGCCTCGGGACTGATCGACTGGCACAAGACGAACGCCGAGGCCGCCGAACTCCTCGCCTCCGTCGGTCTGCGGGAAGAGCCCACCACCCCGGTGGGGCAGCTTGGCGTTGGCAAGCAGCAGCTGGTCGAAATCGCAAAAGCCCTGTCCAAGGAAGTGCAGCTGCTCATCCTCGATGAGCCCACCGCGGCGCTCAACGACAATGACTCCGCCCACCTGCTTGATCTGGTACGGGCGCTTCGCGACCGCGGCATCACCTCGATCATCATTTCGCACAAACTCAATGAGATCGAAGCGATCGCAGACCACACCACCGTCATCCGGGACGGGAAGACCGTGGAAACCCTGGACATGGCGGATCCCGACGTGAATGTCGACCGCATTATCCGCGGGATGGTCGGCCGGGACCTCGAAGCGTTCTACCCCGACCGTGACTCGAACCCGGGCGAGGTCGTTCTCCGGGTGGAGGACTGGACGGTCAAGCACCCCACCCAGGACCGCCTGGTCGTCGATGATGCAAGCTTCGAAGTTCGCGCCGGAGAGGTTATCGGCATCGCCGGGCTCATGGGCGCCGGACGCACCGAGTTGATGATGAGTCTGTTTGGCCGCTCCTACGGCAAGTACGTATCAGGCAAAATCTTCATGCACGGCAAGGAGATCCACACCCGATCCGTCGCCGCAGCCATCGAAGCACGGATCGCCTACGCCACCGAAGACCGCAAAGCCTTCGGCCTGAACCTCATCGATGACATCGCCCGCAACGTCTCAGCCGCAGCACTGGGCAAACTGGCGAGCTGGGGCTTCGTTAACCACCACGAAGAAGCCCGGGCAGCCGAGTTCGCGATGAAATCGATGAACATCAAGGCCCCCAACGTGAAATCGATCGTCGGCAAACTCTCCGGCGGGAACCAGCAGAAAGTCGTGCTCTCGAAGTGGTTGCTCACGGATCCCGAGGTACTGATCCTGGACGAACCCACCCGCGGCATTGATGTCGGCGCGAAATACGAAATCTACACCCTCATCAACAGCTTCGTGGACGCCGGAAAGGCAGTCGTGGTCATCTCCTCGGATCTGCTCGAACTGCTCGGCACCTGCGACCGCATCTACGCGCTTTCCGCAGGCCGGATCACCGGGCAGCTGCCCAAGGCTGACGCCTCCGAGGAACGCCTCATGACACTCATGACCAAAGAGAAGGAACTCACAGCATGACCGTGACAGCCCCCCGGGGATCCCAAAGGAAAGATGCGCCGGCCGCAGCAGCGGTCGTCAATACCGGAACCAGCGAAATCCGCGAGCTGTTCACCCGTAACCTGCGCACCAGCGGGATCTACGTCGCGCTCGTGGCGATCGTGGCCCTGTTCGCAGCGCTCACCGGCGGCGCCTCACTGGGCCCCGGAAACATCACCAACATCGTCCTGCAGTACTCCTACATCCTGATCCTGGCGATCGGCATGGTCATCGTGATCATCGCAGGGCACATCGATCTGTCGGTGGGTTCGGTCGTAGCTCTGACCGGCGCCGTTTCGGCGACCGTCGTGATCCAGCACGGCCAACCGTGGTGGGTCGGCGTCGTCGCCGCCCTCGCCACTGGTCTGGCCATTGGAGCCTGGCACGGCTACTGGGTCGCCTACGTCGGAATTCCGGCGTTCATCGTCACTCTCGCCGGCATGCTCCTCTTCCGCGGCCTGACCCTGGTCGTACTGAACAACGTCTCCCTCTCCCCCTTCCCGGCTGACTACGGCCAAATCGCTTCCGGCTTCCTCAACGGCCTCCTGGGAGGCGCCGGATACGACATCTTCACCCTCCTCATCTTCGCCATCGCCGTGATCGGCTACGCCTTCAACCAGTACCGGACCCGCAAAACCCTGATCGGCTACAACCAGGTCGTCCCATCATTTCCGTTGTTCATCGCCAAAATCCTCGTCATCGCCATCGCAGTCATGGTCTTCGCCTGGCAGCTTGCCATCGCCCGCGGCATGCCGGTCGTGCTGATCATGCTGGCCATCCTCATCATGGTCTACAGCGTCATCATGCAGCGAAGCGTTTTCGGCCGTCAGGTCTACGCCATCGGCGGCAACCGCGTCGCCGCAGCCCTGTCCGGCGTCAAGGTCCGCAGCGTCAACTTCTGGATCTTCGTGAACATGGGCTTCCTGTCCGCCGTGGCCGGCATCGTCTACTCCTCCCGCTCCAACGGCGCACAGCCAGGGGCCGGCAACATGTTCGAACTCGACGCCATCGCTGCAGCTTTCATCGGCGGCGCGGCCGTTACCGGCGGCGTCGGCAAAGTCGTCGGCGCCATGGCCGGCGGTCTCATCATGGCCGTGATGAGCAACGGCATGCAGCTCATGGGTATCGACCAGTCGGTTCAGTCCGTCGTCAAGGGCCTGGTCCTGATGCTCGCCGTCGCGTTCGATATCTACAACAAGCGCCGCGCCGGCTCACGCTAACCCTTCCTCGAAAGCCACCGGTGAACGCCCCCGTTCACCAGAGAAGTTCCCACTAAGGAGAATCATCCGATGACCCACCAGTTTGTGTACGAAGCCCTCCCCATGCGGGTGCGTTTCGGCGTCAATTCCCTGGCAACCCTGCCCGAGGAACTCGACCAGATCGGGCTCAAGCGAGTCCTGGTCCTTTGCTCCCCGGAGCAGGAAGACACCGGCCACCGAGTGGCCCAGGCACTCGGTGACCGCTGCGTCGGGGTGCTCCCCGAAGCAGTCATGCACGTCCCGAACGAGGTAGCCCAGCGCGCCAGCGACGAAGCCGCCAGGGTCGGTGCGGACGGCTGCGTAGCCGTCGGCGGCGGCTCGGCCATCGGGCTCGGCAAGGCAATCGCACTCAAACATGGACTGCCCATCGTTGCCGTACCCACCACCTACGCAGGATCAGAAATGACCCCCGTGTGGGGGCTGACGACCGACGGGCGTAAAGAAACAGGCAAGGATCCCCGGGTCCTGCCCCGCAGCGTCGTTTACGACCCCGAACTGACAGCTACCCTGCCTGCCGGCATGTCGGTGACCAGCGGCATCAATGCCATCGCCCACGCTGTGGAGGCCCTCTACGCTCCTGATGCCACACCGATCATCTCGTTGATGGCTGAGGAAGGCGTCCGGGCACTGGCAGCCGCACTGCCGGCCATCGTAGCCAACAGCTCTGACCCTGAAGCCCGAAGCAATGCCCTCTACGGCTCCTGGCTTTGTGGCGCCTGCCTTGGCGCCACCACGATGTCCCTGCACCACAAGCTGTGCCACGCACTGGGCGGTACCCTCAACCTGCCGCACGCCCAGACCCACACGGTCGTCCTCCCCCACGCTCTGGCCTTCAACCAACCGGCAGCCCCCGATGCTACCGCCGCCTTGTCCCGCGCCCTTGGTGGGGCTGCAGACCCCGCCGAGAGACTGTGGCAGATCGCCGGAGAACTCGGTGCTCCCCGCACCCTTGCTGAGCTGGGCATGAAGGAAGAAGACATCGACCGCATCGCCGAAGAAGCGACCAGCCGGTCCTACGGCAACCCCCGCCCGATCACCTTCGATGATGTCCGCGGCATTCTGCATGCAGCATGGGCAGGCAAGCCGCCGAGCGCTAACCCCACCTTCTAATCCACCGGATAAGAAGGCAGGATCACGGACCCTCGGTAGTGCACCAGCCAGCCACTACCGTAGGGTCCGTGCGGCCCCCGGCAAACCACCCGCCCAATCGCAACTTGCAGAAACACTAGGAGGTAGACCTTGGTCACCAAAAGGACCATTGCCCCAGGAATAGCCGTATCCCCATTGGCCCTCGGCACGAATGTCTTTGGATGGACCGCAGACACCGAAACATCGCATGCCGTCCTGGACGGTTATGTAAACGGTGGTGGCAATTTCCTGGACACCGCTGATTCGTACTCCTTTTGGGCCGAAGGTAACTCCGGAGGAGAGTCAGAGACAATCATCGGGAAATGGTTGGCGGGACGGTCCGACCGCGACGACCTGGTCATTGCCACCAAGGTAAGCCACCACCCGCAGTTCGCAGGTTTGGCCCCGGAGACGATCCGAGCCGCCGTCGACGCCTCCCTGACCCGGCTCGACATCGATGTCATCGACATCTACTACGCCCACTTCGACGACCCGAGCACGCCCCTCGTAGAGAGCATCGCGGCGATGTCGGAGCTGGTAGACCAAGGCAAGGTCCGTTGCATCGGCATATCGAATTACACGGCGGAGCGGATCGAAGACTGGCTGAAGATCACGGCCGACGAGAGCTTTCATGCCCCCATGGTGATTGAACCCCAATACAACCTCGTCGAACGCGGCATAGAAGCCGACATCCTGCCCCTGGCGCGCACCCACGGTCTGGCCGTCGTCCCTTACTACTCCCTGGCGCACGGATTCCTGACCGGCAAATACACCGGCGAGGAAGACATCGAAAGCCCCCGCGCCTCCGATGCGCAGAAGTACCTCACCCCCCAGGGCCGGAAGGTCATTGACGCGGTGCGGGCCGTCGCCGGAGAACACGCCACCGAGCCGGCATCCGTCGCGCTGGCCTGGCTTGCCGCCCAGGAAGGAGTGGCCGCCCCCATCGCCAGCGCACGCACCACCGACCAGCTCTCCACCCTTCTCGACTCACTGCATCTGCAGTTGAGTGACAAGGAGCTGCAGCTGCTCGACGAGGCATCGCAACCCTAAGCCCCGGACTGCATACCCGACATCACAACAACGAGGAAACCACAATGACCCAGCAAACCCGTGTCCCAGAAACCGAAAGCACCCCCGGCTCCGGGCAGGTGTCCGCGGCCCAGCAAAACGTCGAGGAACAACTGGTCCGCAACGTGCTGCGCTCATTCGAAGACTGCCAGGACCCACGGTTGAAGCAGCTGATGCAGTCCCTCGTAACCCACCTGCATGCCTTCATCCGCGATGTCAGGCTCACAGAGGAAGAGTGGAACAAAGCCATCGAGTTCCTTACGGCCGTCGGCCACATAACCGACGACCGGCGACAGGAGTTCATTCTGCTTTCAGACGTCTTCGGAGCATCGATGCAGACCATCAACGTCAACCACGAAGCCTACGGTGACGCCACCGAAGCCACAGTCTTCGGACCCTTCTTCGTCGAAGATGCCCCCCGGATTGAAAACGGCGGAGACATCGCCGGTGCAGCCCCGGGGGAACCCTGCTGGGTCGAAGGAACGGTCAAGGACACCGACGGAAACCCCGTCCCCAACGCCCGCATCGAGGTATGGGAAGCCGACGAAGACGGTTTCTACGACGTCCAGTACAGCGACCAGCGCGTCTCCGGCCGCGCCCACCTCTACAGCGACGACGACGGAAACTACCGCTTCTGGGGACTGACCCCCACCCCCTATCCCATTCCGCATGATGGTCCGGTCGGAAAAATGCTTGAAGCCGTAGGACGATCCCCCATGCGCGCGTCGCATCTTCACTTCATGGTCACCAAACCCGGACTTCGGACGCTCGTTACCCACATCTTTGTCCGCGGTGATGAACTCCTGAAATACGACACAGTGTTCGGCGTCAAGGCGTCTTTGATCAAAGACTTCGTACAGCAAGACCCCGGCACTCCCACTCCCGACGGTCGCGAACTTGGAGGACGTGCCTGGGCGCGGACCCGGTTTGACCTCGTCCTGCCGCCGGCAGCGGACTAGGTTCGCACCACCCTGCCTGGGTGATCCACCAGGTGTCGCGTTCGAATGCCGCTGCAGACGCAAGGAGACAGCAGCCGAATGCCCGGGAACGAGCATCCCTGCTCCCAGCCCGGTTCCCGGGCGTTCAGGTCACAATCCTCCACTTTGGCCGGCTCCGCTACATCCTCCACCGGCGTCGGTGAGCGTCGCGCCAAGGACGCCACAAGGCTTCGCGTCCTCTTTTCGGCGTAGGAAGCTGGTACTCGGTTGGCGGGATCACCGCTTCAGAACCTGATTCTCCTAAGCGAAGTGCAACCGCTGAACGGTGGACAACGGTGTGACGAAACGCGACCATCATTTCTATCTGACTGCACTCTGAAGGAGCGCTGACATGGCACATCTCGACACAATCCCTCAACGCGGCACCAGGCACCTGCCGCCATTGGACAAGGGGAACTACAACAAACGTCTGGGGATGGTGGCCGTCATCGCGACCTTTGGTGGCCTTCTCTTCGGCTATGACACCGGCGTGCTCAACGGCGCGCTTTCCTTCATAAGCAGCTATTTCAACATCACTCCCTGGGAACAAGGACTGGTCACCTTCGTCCTGCTCATCGGCGCTGCAACCGGCTCCTTCCTCGGCGGACGAATTTCCGATCGATACGGCCGCCGTGCATTCATCATCGCCCTCGCGGTCCTTTTTTTCATCGGAACCTCCGGCTCAGTATTATCACTGCGCTTTGACGTACTGCTTGTCTTCAGGTTTGTCCTGGGCCTGGCAGTTGGCGGTGCGTCCGTAACGGTCCCCGTGTACCTGGCCGAAGTGGCACCCTTCGAAAAACGAGGCAGCCTGGTTTCGCGTAACGAGCTCATGATCGTCACCGGCCAATTCCTGGCTTTCCTGATCAACGCAATCATCGGCAACACGTTCGCCAGTAACCCCGACGTCTGGCGATACATGCTTTCAGTGGCGGCAGTACCTGCATTCGTGCTCTTCTTCGGAATGCTTAGGATGCCGGAAAGCCCCCGCTGGCTTGTCTCCCAGGGACGGAACGCCGAAGCCCTCGCAGTCCTTAGAACCATGCGCTCCCCAGAGCGCGCGGCCGCGGAAATGGCGGAAGTCCATGAACTCGCTGAAGAGGAGCGACTGGAGCGACTCGGTTCTTGGAAAGAGGTCCTCACAACGCCGTGGACCCGACGCCTACTCTTCATCGGATTCGGCATTGGTATCTTCCAGCAACTCACGGGCATCAACTCGATGATGTACTACGGCACCCAAGTCCTGGAACAGGCAGGGTTTGACCGAAATGCCGCCCTCAGCTTCAACGTTCTCAACGGCGTTGCATCTGTGCTGCCCATGCTCGTTGCGCTCTACATCATCAACCGCGTCAGCCGCCGCAGCATGATGATCACGGGATTCATTGGAACAACCACAGCCCACATCGGCGTCGGGCTGGTGGGCATCCTCCTGCCAGAGGACAGCCTGATCCGCCCCTGGATTCTTCTAGCGTTCATCCTCATGTTCATCGCCATGATGCAGGCAACGATCGGGCCGCTGGCGTGGCTCATGATTTCTGAAATCTTCCCCCTCCGCATGCGTGGACTCATGATCGGCGCGTCGGTTCTGGTTCTTTGGTTGACCAACGCTGTAGTTGCCTTAATGTTCCCGGCGCTGGTAGCCGTAATGGGATTCGGAACCTTCCTTGTGTTCGCAGTGATTGGATTCGTTGCCATCGCTTTCACGGTCAAATTCCTACCCGAGACCCGAGGCCGTAGCCTCGAGGAGTTCGAAGAAACCTTCAAATCCGGGGCTTTGAGCAGCCCGAAGTAGGCGGCGAAGGTGTTGAGCGATCCGGACCACTCGACGTCCCGTGCCCAGTCAGTGCGGCCGCCATCCTCAAATCCGTTGCGCAGCCGCGACACGGTATTGGCCTGGCTCGACGGCCAGCAAAGCTATATGACGCGTCCGGCCCTGTTTCCGTGGTTCTGGCCCATTGCCGTAGCCGTTTCAGCCCTGCTCTTAGCAGGTGGTGCCGTATACGCATCGGGAATCAGGACGTCGGTATCAACACCGCCATAGCGAACCGCCGCGACAGCCTATGTACTCAGCGAGCTCTCATGGCGGTCCATATCGCATATAGTGGACAGGATGTTCGTGCACTACAATCGGCTTGTGTCGTCGTCATAGAACAGTGCTCGTTCCCACCGCAGTTTTCCACCTGGTGCGAAGCAGAATGATGTTCGTATGCGGCTCTCCCGATTCACACCGCCTGTTAGTGCGTGGTTGTTCGATCGAGAGGTGCAAACATGCCACAATCAGCAAACCTGATTCAGCTGGTCCTTAAGGCCACACAATTGGTGGATAAAGCATCCGTTCTCGGCCCCTCGACCCCGGCAGATCTGGCAAAAGCTATCGATGAACCGCGGCCCTCGGTTTATCGGATCATCGGATCACTGGAAGAGTCTGGAATCCTCCGCCGTGCACCTGGCGGACTCGTTGAATTGGGCACGGGGATCTTGCGGTTGGCGGACGCGGCAACCGACGCTCTCCTCGATCATGAAGCCCTTATCAAGTTGCTCGAGGGGATCCAGTCTTCGCTTGGTCTAACTGCTGCATTCTGGATACCACGCAACGGTACAGCAGTCTGCTTGGAGCAGGTAGATTCCACTGAAGTTGATCTCCACGAGCTTTCATCCGGCCGGATCCTTCCCCTTCACACTAGTGCCGCATCACATGTCCTCCTGGCATGGCAATCCCCGGAAATACTCGAAGAGGTCCTCGCCCACGCCCCCTACGAAAAATTGGCGTCAAGGACGCCCGTTGACGCCGAGACCCTCCGCCAACTGGTCGCAGAGACCAAACGCGAGGGCTGGAGGATGGAATCCAACGAGATTGTCGATGGGATCGCAGCCGTGGGATTTCCCGTATTCAATGCGGACGGCAGCATCTTCGGCGCGCTAACGGCGGCGGGTCTGGTGGACCACGTAGTCAAGCTGCAGGAGGAAGCCAAGACCGTGCTTGCAGCAGCCGCCCAGACCCTGACCGATCTCATGAAAGACTTCAAGCTGGTCCCAAGCGCCAATGAGGAGTCTAGTAAGCCAGAGTCGAAGGAATCGGTTCTGACGAAGGCCAGCTCGCTCATGGACGCGTTGGCTGTCGAACGAGTCGCAACCTCCGCCAGACTGGCCAGCCTCACAGGCGAACACATCAGCTCGGTCTACCGCATGCTGGGAACCCTTGTTGAGGCCGGTTGGATAGAACAGATCGGCCACCGCGGTTCCTATCGCGTCGGCAGTAAGATGATTTCCTTGGCGGGAAGTCTGCTAAGCCAACTCGACTTGCGCCGGGCTGCGATGCCCGTGCTTCGCGAAATCCACAATGAAACCGGGGAGACAGTACTTCTGTGCATCAGGAGCGGTACTCGGGCCGTATGCATCGAGCGCATAGACGGTAGGCGAGTGAACAGTCGCCGCCTGGCCCTTGGAAGCTCTTTGCCGTTACATATCGGTGCCGCCCCGCGCGCGCTGTTGGCTTTCGACACTCCCCCATCCTGGGAGGAATATGCTGCGCTCCTGAGCCAGAGCGCGGAATTTAGTTTGGGCGCTCGATCCCGAACGGAGTTCTATGGAAAGCTCAAAGAAATCCGCGATGCCGGCTTCGCCTTGAGCGACGACGAAGTAACCACCGGGATGGCAGCCGTCGGTGCCCCAATCTTTGATCACCGTGGCCATGTCATCGCCTCCCTCTCGGTCAGCGGCCTCCGAGACGCCATACTCCATCAACCGGAATCCTCTCCCGGCATCATCGAATTGGCCTGCGATGGAGCACGACGGCTTTCAAGATATTTTGGCGCACCAGATGACTGCATTCAATCGGTCAACCTAACCCGATGAAAGCCAAGGCTGATTGGATTTTGGCAGATCAAAGGAGCACCCGAGCTCCTGGCCCGGGCCACGCAGCAATTAAATGAACCTAGGTGTCCACACTGCCCACACCCCCATTTGCCCCTAAACGGGTCACACAGACCGGGCCGGCGCGGCCGCACCGGTATGGCCCAGGCGGATTTAAGTGGCTGGTGCCACAACGTCCTCCAGCACTGACCTGTCGAAGAAACGGATTTCACCCGTTGCCTCGAAGAACACCGGAACTACTGATGTGCTCAGGTCTTTAGACGTTTCGTAGATTTCAGCCGCACCCCCATGCTTCCTGGCAATTGTTCCAACCAACTCAGTACCGCGAACCCGAACAGTTCGATATTTGTAACTCATCGTGACTCCTTCGTCAGCTAGGGCACACCCTACCCCTAGGAGTTCCGCGTCGGGAGGTCGGTTCCTATGGCGCCAACACCATTGGTAGCGGCGGCTTCGGATTCGAATCCTGTCGCGTCGCAGCAGAAATCCCTGCCGTGCTAAAGGGCAACCCTGAAATCCTCGAGGGGCATCCACCCTTCCACCCTTCTCCTGGAAACGGCCACCGTCGAGCGGCGCCCCGAGCCAACAGGGATCAAACAGCCCTCGGCCGAAACACATATGAACTCTGTGGCCGGCAGGGACTGACAGAGCGGGAACCACGAAAGAGGCGCCATGCAAACGGGGTCATTGCTGGTGCCGAAGTCATGCCGCTTCGTTCCTTCGCTTCGATAGACAAGTGGAAGTTCCATCGCTGCTTGTCATTCTGATACGTCCCATGATCGCTGGGCGGGTCCTTCGCGCAACCAGGGCGCTACCGCGCCGGCCCCGAAACCGAAAACTTCGCCACACTCACGGTAGAAGCAGTGCCTGCGGATGAAGTTTTCGTCCCCGTTGCCGGTCCCCCAAGTTGCACTCCGGCCCCTGCACCCAGCGGGTGGTCCCCTACCAGAACGACGCCCACCACCAACAACCGCAGAAAACCACGGCAATCACATCGATGAAGGAAACGGGACATGGAAAAGCTCACCATCAAGACACCACCGGATGTGCTCAGCTTCATCGGACACACGCTCGGCTTCTGGCCCAAGGAAAGCCTGGTCTGCATCACCCTGAACAACAACAGCATCGGCGCGACCCTGCGCATCGACCTCCCCCGCCAACCCGGCCAGGAACTCCCCTACGCACGCACGGTCGCCCACTACCTCATGTCGGATACCACCGCCACGTCTCTCCTCTTCGCCGTCTACACCAGCGAACCCTGTCAGCCCGGACAGCCCAAACCCCATGCCGGCACCATCGCCGCGCTCACCGGCGTCCTCGCCGAACAGGGCATCACCATTCGCGACGGCCTCTTCGTCGGAGACGACACCTTCTCCCCCTACGACGGCGAACCAGGCACCACCCTCGCCCTGCCCGTCAGCGACACCCAAACCAGCGCCATCAATGCCGAATTCATCTACCGCGGCAGCGCCGTCCAACCCACCAACCGCGTCATCCTCCCGATCACCCGAGAGGCACTTGCCAAGGCCGCCGCCGTCGAACACCACATGGACACCATTCGAACCCTCCCCACTGGTACTGCAACGCAGCGGGCCCGGGAACTGTGGGCTAACATGCTCGACACAACTTCATACCCCACGGACGACGACTGCCACGCCCTGGTCGCCAACCTCCAGTTCACAGCCATCCGCGACCGGCTCATCGCCGACATCCCTGGCATCGACGAGCCCATGCAACGGATCCTCTTCGCCCAAACCGACGGGGCCCCCAAATGGTCACGCATCGAATGGGCACAACAACTGCTCCTGCACGCCTACACCCGCACCAGCCCGCAACACTCAGCCCCGGTCCTCACCACCATCGGATACATTAACTGGTGGGAAGGCAGAGGCAGCAAAGCCCACCAATTCCTCCAACTCGCCCTCGACTCCGACCCCGCCTACCGACTCGCACGCCTCAGCGACCAAATGATCGGGTCCGGCCTCGTCGCCGGCTGGAACATGAACAAGACCACCGCCTACAAGGCCCTACCCTTCGACTAGGCCCTACTCGTGAGGATGCATTTGGAACAGTGCCACAGCCCAGTAGGTTCGCCTGCTCGCCCAGGTGAGCAGCCTGAAATGGGAACATCACTGCCAGCGGGACTGTCCGATTTTCGGTGGATCCGCGGTTGGCATTTAGTTGATTCTTCCGTCGAAACTGATGGCGAAGGCGTTCAGTGCCGGCTTCCATCGTGTGGCCCATCGTGCCCTGCCTTTGCCTGTAGGGTCCAGGGCCCGGGTGGCGAGGTAGAGGCATTTCAGGGCCGCCTGCTCGGTGGGGAAATGGCCGCGTGCCCTGACCGCGCGCCGGTAACGGGCGTTGACGGATTCGATGGCGTTGGTGCTGCAGATGACCCGCCGGATTTCCACGTCGTAGTCCAGGAACGGCACGAACTCGCTCCAGGCGTTCTCCCACAGCCGGGTGATCGCCGGGTACTGCCGGCCCCATTTGGTTGAGAACTCCACGAAGCGTTCCTTCGCTGCCGCCTCTGAGGGTGCTGTGTAGACCGGGCGCAGGTCCTTGGACATCTCGTCCCAGTACTGGCGGGCGGCGTAGCGGAAGGTGTTGCGGATCAGGTGCACGATGCAGGTTTGGACCACCGCCAAGGACCAGACGGTGGTGATCGCCTCTGGCAGGCCCTTGAGTCCGTCGCAGACCGTGATGCAGACGTCCTCCACACCCCGGTTGTTGATTTCGGTCAGCACCGAGAGCCAGAACTTTGCCCCTTCGCCGCCGTCCCCGGCCCACAGCCCGAGGATGTCGCGTTCGCCGTTGACGCTGACGCCGATAGCGACGTAGACCGGCCGGTTCGTGACCTGCCCATCGCGGACCTTGACGTGGATAGCATCAATGAACACCACCGGGTAGACACGGCGGTTTCCAGCCATCGTTGCGAATTAAGTGGTGCGGAGCTGGTGTTTCCATCGTGCCATGAGTTGGTATGGGGTGCGGTCATTTAGGCATTCCCGTGGCCGGTCGTTTAGTTCGATGCTGACTTCCCGTAGCCGTTCATCGGTGATCAGGCCCAGATCGGTGCCCTTGGGAAAGTACTGGCGCAGCAGTGGAGTGGTCCCTAAATGTTGGACTCCTAATTAAACGTTACGCGGTGGCGAGGTTGTGAGCCAGGTATTCGTCGGGGCTGAGGTAGCCGAGTCTCCGTTGGATTCGGGTGCTGTTCCACCAACGCAGATACTCGGTTAGACCAGCGTGGAACTGCTCGATGGTCCTGGGTTGCTGGATCCGGAACCATTCCTCTTTGAGGTGGCTGAAGAACCCTTCCATGGTGGCGTTATCCAAGCAGGTGCCCTTACGGGACATCGATTGAGTCAGCCCGGCTTCGCGGAGCGTGTCCTGCCAGAGCGGATGCCGGTACTGAAACCCCTGATCTGAATGCACCAGGGGTTGCTCGTTCGGGGCGAGGCCGCTGATTGCAATGCGAAGGCCATCGGTGACCATTTTGACGCTCGGAGACGGACCTGCCATGACAGAGACGATCCGGTTGTCATGGAGATCAAGGACCGGTGAGACATAAACCTTGGAGGTGCCCACCGTGAATTCGGTGATGTCGGTGGCCCACTTGGTGTGTTTGACCGCGGTCTCGAACTGGCGGTTCAACACGTTCTCAGCCGCCTTACCGACCTCGCCGCGGAAGGAGTTGTATCTGCGCCGGCGACGGACCGGGCTTTGCAATCCGAGCCCCCGCATGAGCTTCAGCACGGTCTTCTTCGATACTGTCCATCCCTGTCGCAGGAGCATGGCCAGGACGCGTCGATGCCCGTAAGCGCTTCGCGCCTGCGTGAAGACCTGACGAATGGCTTCTTTGAGTTCCGCGTGCCGATCTGGCCGGGTAAGCCGGTTGCGGTGGTCGTAGAACGTGGACCGGGGAATCTTTGCCAGATGCAGCAAAAGCGGCAGCCGATGATGGGCCTTGAGGTCATTGATCGCTTGAACTTTCAGCGTCGTTTCTGTTCCCTCAAGGCCCGCAATTTTCCCAGGTAAGCCACCTCCGCACGCAACCGCTCGTTCTCCCCTCGGAGTTGCTCGACCTCGCTCTCGGGAACTGGTTTCTCGCGATTGAGCGGTGGGCGGCCCCGTTTCTTCGGGCGTAAGCCGTCTTCACCATCGCGCCGGTAAATTCTCGTCCAGTTCGTGACGGCGCCGGGAGAGGGAAGGCCGTACTCCTTGGCCAGGACGCGTCCGGAAACGCCCTGAAGATGACGTCGCACGATCAAGAGCTTGGTTTCGATGTCGTACTGCCTACGGTCTCTTGTCATCAGCGCACCCGATCCTCGTACCTGCCATCGTTGATACATCATTTGGACAGGGTTAGGTGCTAAAGCAAGAGCCAGCGCGACGGACTTCGCAGTCAGCCCTTGCTCGAACAACTCGATAGAAGACACTGCATCGGAGTGACTCAACGTGCTTCTCAAGTACATCTGACTACTCCTGGAAGAAGGATCCTAAATTGAGTGTCCAACTTCCGGGGACCACTCCAGCAGGCCGTTCGTGTTCTCATTCGTCCCGCGCTGCCACGGGGAATGCGGATCGGCGAAGTAGATACGAAGTCCCGTCTCCCGCTCTATTCGTTCATGGTGGAACATCTCGTTGCCCTGATCCCAAGTCAGCGTCCCCCGGAGAGCTTTTGGAAGGATCGCAAACGCCTGGATGAGAGCATCACCGACGATCTGGGCTGTCCGCCCACCCCGGATCGGGACGAGGACTGTGAGCCTGGACTTGCGTTCGACGAGCGTGGCAATGGCTGAGCGTTGACCGGTGCCGATGATGAGATCGCCTTCCCAGTGCCCTATGCGGGTGCGAGTCTCGACGACTGCAGGGCGTTGGCTAATCGGCTTCATGTTGGTGGACTGCTTCAACGTCCCTTCACGGGTCCTGCCGCGTCACGTTTATGGCGGTACGGTACGTCCGGCCAGTGCGAAGTGTGAGGCTGTCCTGCGCGGCAATGAGGCCACGGTAGACGGCTTCGTAGATGGTCTCGGCGCAGACATGCCAGGACCTGCGTTTGGACCAGCGGCGCCTGAGCCAGCGACTGATCTGCGCGGGTGACCAATGCTTATCAAGCTTTCCGGCCACGACGTCCCGGAGCGCCTTATCCAGAGCGAGGCGGCGTTCTCTAGTCCTTAGCCTACGTTGATGGGCTTGGCCATGGGCGTACCAGGGTTGGTAGCGGCCATCTGGCTTGCGGTTGCGCGAAATCTCCCGGTAGACGCTCTGATAGCTTTTCCCGATCCGAGCGGCGATTGCTTTCACTGACTCGCCGGCGGCGAGGCCATCTGCAATTTCAATCCGGTCATCCTGGGTCAGGTATCGGCGGCTGATCGGCCTGTCTACAAAGTCCACGCTGCCAGCGTCGATGAACCACAACGAGCCGCAGCTCAGCGACACGCCGACCTGAGACGAGGCAGCAGAGCCACTGAGCCCTTGCCGGATCAGCTCGAAATACCGACGCTTGGCTTCAGGCGACATCTTGTTCGGGGCGTACCTGGGCATTGGAATCCCTCACGATCAGGATTCGCAACGACCGTTAGACACTGCCCACGGTCCAAGGGCCGGTTCTGCCACTCAGTCATCTCGCCGATGACCTTCTCCGTGATCCGCGAGATCGTGTCCTTGGAGACCCTGGCGCCGAACACCTCGGCAAAGTGAGCGGCGATCTCCCCGGTTGTGAGGCCCTTCGCGCTCAGCGACAACACGATCTCATCCACACCGGTCAACCGTCGCTGCCGTTTCCGAACGATCTGCGGATCGAACGTCGAACCGGTGTCCCGCGGCACGTCGATCTCCACCGGCCCGATCTCGGTCAGCACCGTCTTCGTGCGCGTGCCGTTGCGGGAGTTCCCGCTGCCGCGCCCGGACACGTCGTGCTTTTCGTATCCAAGGTGTTCGTCCATTTCGGCTTCCAACGCGGTCTCCAGGACGTTCTTGGTGAGCCGGTTCAAAAGCCCGTCCGGGCCAACCAGGTCAATTCCTTGCTCTCTGGCCTGGGCCAGGAGCTGCTGCGCTAACTCTTGCTGATCCACATCAGTCGCCATGGGATCCATGGTGTCGCTCATGATCAGTCCTCCCCGCCAGGCAACACCCGGCGTGTCAGGCCAACCATGGATCCACCGACGGTCCTATAAACGTCAAGTGAGTCCAAGGTCGGTTTTCAGGTCGTGGTAGACCTCCCGGGCAATGAAGCGTTTGAGGCATCGGAGCACGTCCTTCTTCGACAGTCCTTCAGCGAGGCGTCGCTTGACGTAGTCGATGGTGGGCTGGTGGTAGCGCATCCGGCAGACCGCGATCATGTGGAGCGCGGCGTTGGCTTGACGATCACCGCCTCGGTGCAGGCGCATGCGATGCGTCTTGCCGGAGGAGACCGGGATCGGTGCGACGCCGCAGATTCTGGCGAATGCGGCCTCGGAGTGGAGCCGCTCAATGTTCTGCCCGGCGGTGATCAACAGCTGCGCGGCGTGCCCTGGCCCGATCGCGAGCTTGGACGTCAGCGTCGGCGCGGTGCGCTCGACGAGCTGTTTGAGTGAGGCGTCGGTCTCGTTGATCTCCTCATCGAGCATCTGGATCCTCCGGGCCATGGCGCGCAGTGCACGCTTTGTGGCTTGAAGCGGGTCATCAAGACGATCCAGATCAGGCCGCAAACCCGCGCATCGTGCCACGAGCACGGCTGCGGACCGTTCCGTGAGCTGCTCCCGCAGCTGCGCAGGTGCTGTGACTAGAAGACTGCGCAGTTGGACGATCGTTCTCGTGCGGGAACGAACCGCGGATTCCCGGGCCAAGCGCAGCACACGGATCGACTCGACAACACCCGTGGTGACCTTCGGGATCGCGGTGGCCTGCCCCGAGAGCGCTTTGCGCGCTGCTGCTTCAGCGTCTATCGAATCGTCTTTGCCGCGGCGCGCTCTCAGGTGCGGGTGCGGCTGGTTGACTTCCACGACATCGACACCTGATTCGAGGAGGAACCGTGTGATGCCGGCCGCATACGAACCGGTGGATTCGACGCCGATCTTGTCAATTAACCCGAACTTTGCCAACCAGTCCAGCGCGTCACGATATCCGCGTGATGAAGCGGGAAAAGGGTGGTCGCCGAGTATCTTCCCGGTCGTATCGAGCGCGACGACATGATGAGTGTCGGCGTGCGCGTCGATGCCTCCGATGACGATCACTGCTTGCGTCGTCTGCGCGTTGTTGCTCATGCTGGTGGTGTCTCCCTTCGATGAGGGATGACCTCGCCAGGCCGGGCGGACACAACAATGACGAGTCATTGATCGAGCAAGGTCCTATGAAGTCACGTCCCGCCCGGTCCGGCCACCCGAAACGAGCGCGACCCCGGCACGCGCCGACCCGTCGGTGTCAGGACAATGCCCGAGAGCACGTCAGTTAATCAGCAAGTCAGACCCGCCCGGAGCCGCAACTCCATCTTCATTGTTATTCAGACAGTCCCCTGCCAGCTTTACGGAATCTTCATTATCGGCTCGCTGATAGTCAGAGGAGCGGGTGGGTAGGAGACGGCCGCGCATTCGTGTGCCTTTGGCCGATTTGGGAACTCAGGCCGCGTGAAGAAGCCCCCTGCGGCAGTTCAGCTGCCAGAGGGGGCTTGCTCCGTCCTGAGTGGTCCGGACGACGTTTATGTGGGCTCGTTTATTCCCCAACCGCAGTGCTTGATGACCACGTGTTCTCTACTGTCGAACACCCTGCGCCCCGAGCCAGTATCGGGGAGGACCCAAAGGGCGCCTATTTCGCTGGTCTGTACGACGGTGGCTTCATAAGGAGAATTTCCGAATTCGGCTACGGTTACACGGTCCCCGGCTTGGAAGTGCAACCAGTTCTGTCCAACGGTGTCCTGGTGGGCCAAGGTTCATCATCCCTTCTTGTTTGCTCGGGCTACCTCGTTAGTCACGCCTTTGGTGCGTGGCCTTTGTGCTGTTCGCAAAGCATGCCAGTGTAGTGCCAGGCGTATTCCGAATAGGCTGCCCAAAACTTCTGAGTGAGGGCCAGCATGTGGTTCAGGGCCAAGGCGCTCGGCGATCGTTGGACGACAGGGTCTGCCTGCAGGGTTTGCATGATTTAGCCCGCTCCTGTGTTGTCGACGTCGCGGAAGAACGGCTCGTGCTTTCCGGTCCTGATTTGAATGGTCTTGATTTCGGTGAACTCGTCAAAGCCAGCCTGGCCCATTTCCCTGCCATATCCGCTGTTCTTGACGCCTCCGCCGGGCAGCTGGGGTGCCCCGTCGATCGTCGTGTTGATCCATACCGTGCCGCTGCGCAGGGCGCGTCCTACGGACAGGGCCGTGTCGATGTTCTTGGACCAGATCGTGTTGGCCAGTCCGAATTCCACGGCGTTTGCCAGGGAAATGGCTTCGTCGGTGCTGTGGAACCGGGTCACGGTGAGTACGGGTCCGAAGATCTCTTCGAGGAAGGCAGGATTCGCCGGGTCCACTTGGTCGAGAATCGTGGGGGCGACGAAGTAGCCCTGCCGCAGGTCTGCCGTGTCGAGCTGCTTTCCGCCTGTGATCACCTTTGCTCCTCGTTCCTGGGCCAGGGTGATGTAGTCCAGAACGGTCTTCAGGTGATCGGCATGGATCAAAGCTCCAATGTCGGAGTCTTCGTCCAGGGGCTGCCCTACGGCGAGCCGCTGGGCGCGCTCGACGAGAGCGGCCAGGAAGGTGTCCGCGATCTCCTCGTGGACGAGCAAGCGGGCTCCTGAGACGCAGCACTCGCCCTGGTTGAAGAAGACGCCGAACAGGACGCCTTCGACGGCTTCTTCGATGTTTGCATCTGGGAAGACGATTGTTGCTGCTTTGCCGCCCAGTTCCATGGAGAGCCGCTTGCTGTTTGTTCCGGAGGCCTCGATAATCCGCCGGCCAACATCTGTACTGCCGGTGAAGGACAGTACGTCTACGAATTCGGACTCAGCCAGCTGCTGGCCCACCACAGAACCACGCCCGGTTACTACATTGAAGACGCCTGCGGGAACGCCGGCCTCTGTGGCTAGCTTGGCTATTTCCAGGGTTGTTCCCGAGGTGACCTCTGCTGGCTTGGCAACGGCTGTGCAGCCCGCCGCCAGGGCAAAGGGGAGTTTTTGCATCAGCAGCAGCAGCGGAAAATTCCAGGGCGTGATCATTCCGACGACACCGGCCGGCTCGCGTGTCACAAGTCCGGTGAAGCCGGGGCCCAGGTTGGTGTGGACGTCGCCGTGCATGGTCAGTGCCAGGGCCGCAGCGTATTCGGTCAAGCCGATGCTGCCCTGGACGTCTCCTCGTGCAAGGCGAAGGGGTTTGCCTGTTTCCTCTGCCTCGATGCGGGCAAGTTTTTCGAAGTCGCGGTGCATCAATGATGCCAGACGGTTCAGGACGCGGGAACGGTCCTGTCCGGACAGGTGGGGCCAGGTGCCCTCGTCGAAGGCGTCCCGGGCTGCCTTGATGGCTTCTTTGGTCTCTTCGGTTGTACCCGACGAGTAGCGGGCGACGACCTGGCCGGTTGCCGGGGAGTTCCGGTCCACTGTCTTTTCTCCCTGGGCGCGTTCACTTCCCCCAATGTAGTGGCCGTAGGTGCGGAGCGCAGTTTCCGTGGGTGGTGTTTGGACGTTCAGCTCGACGTTCACGTCAATCTCCTATCGATGATGGTGCGTGGCCTAGCAGGTGTTTTTGTTCTTGGCCGAGGCTTAGTCGGAGCCTGCGGGTATTGGGGCATCCGGCCTAAGCAGCCCGTCCTGGCGTAGGTCTTGCCAGAGTTGCTCGGGGATGCGAAGTTCCAGGAATGCGGCGCTGTTTTGTTGTTGCTCTGGAGTGCGCGAGCCTAGACAGATGCTTGTTACGGCAGGGTGGGAAGCGGCGAATTGAAGGGCGGCCGCGGGAAGCGGGACGTCGTGCCGTTGGCAGATGGCCTCGATACGCCCGGCGCGGTCCATGACGTCCTCGGGGGCCGGACCGTAGTTGAATTTTGCCCCTTCCCTCGGTCCGGTGGCGAGTATGCCACTGTTGTACACACCGCCGAGCACGACACCGATGCCTCTGCTTTCGCAGGTGGGCAGCAAATCGTCGAGGGGTTCCTGCTCCAGGAGCGTGTAACGGCCGGCGAGCAGCACGCAGTCTGAATCCGTTTCCTTGACTGCGGCAAGACAAACGTCAGCCTCGTTCACGCCAAAGCCAATGGCCGTGACGACTCCCTCGTCCCGGAGTTTGACCAGGGCGGGAAAGCCTTCATCGACTGCCTGGCGGAACATCTGCGGTTGTTTGCTGCCATGGGTGTAGCGATCGACGTCGTGCATGTAAACGATGTCGAGATGGTCGGTGAGCAGCCTTTTTAGGCTGTCCTCGACCGAGCGCATGATGCCGTCGTACGAGTAATCAAAGGCGGCGGCAAAGGGTGCAGAATCCTTCCATAGGCCCGAGTCGATGGTCGCCGGGTCCGCAGGTGTCAGGACTCTGCCGGCTTTTGTCGACAGGACGTAATCTGCTCTGGTGCGTCCTTGCAGGGCACGGCCCAGCCGCAGTTCACTAAGCCCGTGGCCATACAGCGGCGCGGTGTCAAAAGTCCTCAGTCCCAAGTCCCATGCCTGGTCAACGAGCTCCACGGCTGCGGCATCGCTGATGGGCCGCATGAAATTTCCGATGAGGGTGGCGCCGAAGGACATCGTGCTCAGGTCTAGGGGTGTTCGCCCCAGGGGACGTTTGTGCTGTGCCCGCATCTCGGGTCTCCTATGCCCTCTGGCCTACGACTGCCGCGCCTTCGGTGGCGGCAGTGCTGGAATAGCGGGGCTGGACGGGCTTGCCCAGGCGGGCTGACTCGTAGATCGCGGCAATGATCTCCAGCGACTTGAGTGCCTCTTCGCCGGTGACAGCAGGCTCGCTGTCATTGAGGACTGCGGATACGAAGTCGGCGACCTGCAGCCGGTGAAAAGGCATGAGTTCGGCGTTGATCTGAGCGATCGGGATATTGGTGCCGAGGCCCTTGTCGAAAAGGTCAACGTGGTCCGCCTCGCCCGGGATGGCCCAGAGATCACAAACGCCCTCCGCTCCTTCGGGGAATTCGCTGACACTGGCGGATGCCCCACGGGAGCCAATAACGTGAACGCGGGCTCCGAGGCTGGGGTCGGCCCCGGTGGTCGCGGTGACCGTGGCGACGGCGCCGGAGGCGAAACTGAGGGTGGCCACGGCGACGTCTTCGACTTCAATTTCATCTTTGAACACCAGGGTGCGGATCTGTGCACTTGCCTCGATAACGTCACCCATGTACCACTGAAGCAGGTCGATGTAGTGGATGCCCTGCGTCATCAGGACTCCGCCGCCGTCCGTTTCCCACGTCCCACGCCACGCCGCCGAGCCGTAGTATGCCGAATCCCGGTGGAGCAGGATCGAGCAGCTTCCGAGAATCGGCTGGCCGATCCGCCCGTCGTCAATGGCGTCCCGGAGCTTCTGGGCTGCAGGCCAGAAACGCCGCTGGAACAGCACGCCCAGCTTCACCCCGGCTTCCTTGGCCGCCGCCGTCATTCGCCGGGCAGAATCTGACGAGATCGCGATGGGCTTCTCACAAAGAATGTGCACGCCCCTTTGCGCTGCTTCGACCACGACCTGTTCGTGGGTGGGGTGGGGGGTGCAGACGCTGATGATGTCGATATCCAGATCCAGAAGACCTGCGACGCTGCCGGCCGCGTGCGGGATATTCCGCTCTGCGGCGAACTGTTCGGCCCGGCCAAGGTCAACGTCGCAGACTCCAACGACTTCGACATCGCTCACCGAGTTGTATGCCTGGAAATGGTTGTCCGCGATGTTGCCGCAGCCGGCGATACCGATACGTAGCTTCTTGCTCATGTGGTTTACTCCTTCAGGCTTTGACGCCTGGTTGTGATGGGTTGCCTGCAGATCGGTCGGCCGTTGCAGATAGGGTTCCGTTGTTCGGCTGCTTTTGAAGCAGCGACAGATTCCTCCTGGCTAAGCCACTGCCGTCCCGCGTCTGCGGTCTACGGTGGCCGCAAT
Source organism: Pseudarthrobacter enclensis (assembly GCF_030811655.1). Lineage (GTDB taxonomy): Bacteria > Actinomycetota > Actinomycetes > Actinomycetales > Micrococcaceae > Arthrobacter > Arthrobacter enclensis_A. Next base: position 31,248 of record NZ_JAUSRE010000013.1, read on the forward strand.
GGCAAGAATTACGATGAGGCCGTACAGGATGGGCTGATACGCCGAGTCGACGCCAACGAGGTCAAGTCCGACCCTCAGGAGGGCGATGACGAGGGAGCCGAGCAGGATCCTGCCGATTCCTCCAACGCCGCCTGAGATGGAAACCCCTCCAACGATGACGGCAGCAATGCTGGGCAGCAGCAGCGAATCCGAGGTGGTTGCTCCGGCCGATTGAAGTTGGGCCACTTGGAAGACGGCGGTGAGGCCGGAGAAGGCGCCTGACAGTGCAAAGATCAGGACAACAACCCGGGTGGTGCGAATGCCGCTGAAGGCTGCTGCCCGCTCGTTGAAGCCGACGGCACGAATGCGCCGGCCCAGGGGAAATACCTTCATGACCGCCATCAGCACTCCCGTGAGCAGCAGGACAATGAGGAATGAAATCGGGACCCCGTACAGACGGAAGGAGATCCATTCGACATTGCCGTATCCGCTGGTGACGAGGATGGAGTCCGCGCCGGAGAGCCACAGCGCGAGTCCGGCGAAGACACCGAGGAACCCCAGTGTCACGATGAACGACGGGAGCTGGGTGCCGACATGGATGATGCCAATGATGAGGCCAAGAAGCGTTGACACGATCAGGACTGCCGGGACGGCCCCCGCACCCATAGTGTCCAGCATTTTGGCCAGCAGGACGCCCGCGAGGCTTGCAAGGCCGGCGTTGGCCAGAGTGATGCGTCCGGTCAGAACGATAAGTCCCTGCGCGATAGCCAGCAGTACCAGCGGCGCGGATTGCTCCAGGAGGGACATGAGGCTGGGGAACCTCAGAAAGGAGCTGTCGTATGCGCTGACGATAATGACCAGGACGATGAGCACCAGCACCGGAGCCAAGCCCAGATGATGCAGTTGCTTCAGCTTGCTGGTCGCCGGCGCGGAGGATGTTGCCTGTGGCGTCGTGCCAGTGGCCATGGAATGCTGTCCAGTCATGGTTAGACCATCTTTTCGAGAACATCGGTACGGTGGGGCCGGTTTCCTGGCGTACTCGCCATCTCGCCGGTGATGCGGCCGTCTTTCATCGTCAGAACACGGTGGCTCATCGATATTCCCTCTTCAAGAGTGTCTGCGATGAGCAGGACGGCGAGCCCCTTGGCCGCCAGGTCCCTTATCAGTGCATAGACGTCGGCTTTTGCCCCTACGTCGAGGCCGCGGGTGGGGGTGTCCAGTATCAGGAGCTTGAGCTCTGGATCCAAAAGCCATTTGGCCAGGACCACCTTTTGCTGGTTGCCACCTGACAAGTTCCGGATGGGAGTTTCAGCAGAGGGTGTCTTGACGCGCAGGGTCTCGATCCAGCTCTTGATGGTCTTCTTTTCGAGAGCCGGATTGAGGAACGGGCCGCTGCTGACACGGTCGGGGTGGGCCAGGGTCAGATTTTCCCCGACGCTCATCGCCAGCACCGCACCATCCACCTTGCGTTCGGAAGGTATGTAGCCCACGCCTTTGCTGACCGCGTCTGCTGGGGTTCGGGGCTCCAGCGGTTTGCCATCGAGGCGGACCGTACCTCCGGTAGTGGGGATGGCGCCGAAAATGGCCCTGCCGATGTCTTCGCGGCCACTTTCCTGTACACCCATCAGACTGACGACCTCACCTTGCGCGATGGTGAACGACACGTTATGGAAGGACCTGCCGGAGAGGTTGATGACCTCCAGACGTACCTCCGGCCGGGCCTCGAGCTGCCGGGATTCGTGGTAGTACCCGGCGTGGTGTTCACGTCCAACCATCATCGAGAACATTTCGTCCATGGTCACCTCGCTAGGGACGCACTCCCCTACAACTTCTCCATCGCGCATCACGTAAACCCGGTCGCAGATTTCCAGGACTTCCTCCAGGCGGTGTGAGACAAACACGACGCTGGCGCGTTTGCGCAGTTCCCGGACGATCCGGAAAAGCGTCTGGATTTCCTCATGTTCAAGCACGGATGTGGGCTCGTCGAGGAGGATGACCGGGTCATGGCTGCCGCGCTGACCGGAGGCCAACGCTTTTGCGACCTCGACCATTTGCCGCTTTGCGAACGACAGCTGATGGGTGGGTGCCTCGGCTTTCAAGCCTCCTCCCACGATGTCGAGGTATTCCTGTGCACGTTCATTGAGCTTGGACCAGTGGTAGATCCCGTGTTGGACGGTTTCGCCTTCATTGCCGAGCAGAACGTTTTCCCCGACGGTGATGTTTTCCAGCAGGGATTGCTCCTGGAAGACCATGGCGATACCGCGCCGGTTGGCTTCGGTGACGCCGCGCAGGACCACTTCTGAGTTTTGTGCCAGCATCGTTCCACTGTCGGGACGCTGTATGCCGGTGAGGATCTTCAGCAGGGTGGATTTGCCGGCGCCGTTTTCTCCGATCAGCCCGACAACTTCGTGCTGCCTGACCTCCAGCGATACGTCTTTGAGTGCCCGGACGCCGGGAAATGATTTGGATACCTGGCGCAGTTCCAGGGCGGGAGCGCTGTTCACTTGACGACTCGCAATCTCTGTCGGGACCGCCATAGGGCGACGGTGGCAGCGACGAGGACCACAACGCCCTGGACTGCCTGCTGGATGTAGGAGCTGACTCCGCCAAGGACCATGGCGTTGGCGATGGCAACGATGACGATGACACCGACGACGGAGTGTGCGACACCTCCGCGGCCACCGGTCAGGAGGGTTCCGCCGATGACGATTCCAGCGATTGTCGTGAAGAGGAGGCTGCCGCCGATGCCGACATCGCCGACTCCGGTCCTGGTTGTGGCCATCACGGCGGCAAGACCGGCGGCGGCGCCGGCGACAACGAAGGACAGCGTCCTGTACTTCCTGACGGGGATGCCGGAGAGCAAAGCGGTTTCTTCGCTGCCACCGATGACGTAGGCGTAGCGCCCGAACCGGGTCCTTGTCTGGACGAACCAGCCGATGGCAACGACCAGGACGGCCAGCCAGACGACGCCGGCCACGCCGGCCACTGATCCGTTGGCGAGGTCGCGGACTCCGTTATCAAGGACACGGGGAGGTTTACCGCCGAAGAGAAGCAGGCCGATCCCGAGCCCGATCTGCCAGGTGCCGATCGTGACGATAAAGGACGGTACCCGGAGGATCGAGACGGAAAGCCCGGCGAGGAGCCCCAGAGCCGCGCCCACGGCGCAACCGGCGGGGATGACCCATAGTCCCAGGCTCAGAGTGTTGCGGTCATTGGCCAGCAGAAGCGCGCTGCTGAGGGACGCCGCAGCCATGACTCCAGCTACGGACAGGTCAATCCCGCCCATCAAGATGACGAATGTCAGCCCGACGGCAACGACGACCGGGACTGCGCTTTGTTCCGCCAAGGCCCGGATGTTGTTGCCGGACAGAAATGACGGGTTCACAAACAACATCACCAGCACGATCATGAGAAGTACGATCAGCGCGGCAAACGGCACCTTGTCTGAATACGCAGCCATCCAGCCCGCGGGGCTTTTCTTCGTTTGCTTCGGGGCCGGTTGTGTCGGCCGTTCAGTGGAAAGCTTTCCGCTCATTTGATCGGGTCACCCGTCTGGGCCCAGATGTTGGACATGTCGAACTTCGAGATATCGGCAGGATCAGGGACGCTGGACGTGGTCGAGGGGGTGATCGCGGGGAGCGGCTTGAGGTAGAAGGACCGGTGCCCCGCTGGTTCCTTGGCGGGATCAAATTCACCGGTCGCCGCGGCCAGGCCGATAGCCAGGCCATACGCGGCCTGCGCGGCAGCGGTGGACTGCGTCGTGGCGACATAGCCGCTCTGCGGATTCTCCACGTTCTTGACCGCCTCTGCCAGGCCGTCAATACCGCTGACCTTGATGGTGCCCTGCTTGCCGGCATTCTTCACGGCCTCGAGTGCGCCCAGCGCCATGGAATCGTTGGCTGTCCACACACCGCCGATCTTGTCCCCGTACTTGGTCAGGAAGGTTTGCGTCACGTTCTGTCCCTTGGTCCGGTCCCACTCTGCGGTCTGATCTTCGAGCAGCGTGATGCCGGGGAATTCCTTCAAAGCCTTCTGAAGGCCAGCGAACCGTTCCTTGGCGGGAGGGTTATCCAGAATGCCCTGAAGTGCGACGATGGATCCCTTGCCGCCCATGCTGTCAAAGAGCGCCTTGGCTGTGTCGTAACCCTGCGGCACGCCGTTCACGGACATGTGGGCCACCCAGTGCGCGGAGCTGGTCTCGGGGCTGATGCCGTCGGGCTTGTTCCACTGCGTGACGAGCCATGCGCCGGCCTTTTCGGCCTCCTTGACCACTGACGGGACCAGGGAGGACTCGTTGGCGTCAAGGTTGATCACGACACAGTTGCCTCCCTTGGCAAGAATCGACTTGATCTGGCCGAGCTGCTTGGAGGAGTCACCGTCGCTGGCAATCCACTGGTACTTCGATTCCAGGCCCTTGGAAGCGGCGAACTTGCGGGCTGCTGCGTCGATGGAAACGTAGTACTCGTTTTCGAGGCCGCGGCCAGACTGGACGAGGGTGACGTCCTCAGGCTTGCAACTGCCGGTGGTCTTCTGCGCCTCAGGGCTGCCGGACGTGACCGCTCCGCCGCAGGCGCTGAGGGCGAGCATGGCCGTGATGGCACCGGTGGCACCGGCGACGCGAGAGAATCGGAAAATCTTCATTGGTTGTTCCTTCTCTGAAAAGGGGCCGTTCGAAATAAAAGGTGGACGCATACTGCTTGAGCGGACGGCCTTGGCCGCTGCAGGTCCGAAAGGTTGTTCAACTTCTCTTGACTGTCAGTAAGCGCTTACTGTCCGTTCACCCGGTGTCAGGCTGAAGTTGTAACTTATCGGGTTCGATTCAAAGTAAGCGCTTACTAATTCAAGCACACGTGATTTGGCTTACACAATAGGCTTTCCTGTCTAGCGCTCAGGGGGTGCTGCCGAGGAGTCCCTGATGAGCACTTCTGCCTTTACCAGGGGCACTTCCGGGAGTGCGTGACCGTTTAGCCTCGCTTTGAGAATCTTCCAGGCCTGCTCGCCGAGCACTGCGCGGGGGGTGACGGCCGTGGTGAGCGCGGGTTGCGTGAACTTCGCGAACACAATGTCATCGAATCCGGTCACGGACATTTTCTTTGGAACGTCCACCCCGAGCTCCCTGAGCCGGGCGAGTACGCCGCTTGCCACCAGATCATTGAACGCGATTATTGCAGTGGGGCGTTCGACCAGGGCCGCATCGGTGGCGGCATATCCTCCCTGGATGGTCGGCTCTGCTGTGATTGCAGTTGCTTCGAGGCCCATCATGCGGGCCTGCTGGATTGCACGCCAGCGCTCCTGGTTCTGCCAGGAACTGGCCGGCCCGGCAAGATAGACCGCTTTGCTGTGGCCCAGCGACGTGAGGTGATGACAGATCTCCAGCATCGCGGAGAAGTTGTCCACCCCCACATGCGGCAGGTCCACTCCATATTCGACCCGGTTGATCAAAACAACGGGGCTGTTATGGGCTGCAAGGGATTTCAGCGCTGTGACATCCATTCGGGAGGATTGGACGATCAAGCCGCCGGCTTGGGACAGCAGATCCTCGCACATGCTCAGTTCCGTCGCAGGATCGCCCCCCGAATCTGCGATGAGCATCCGGTAACCATCTTTTGCCGCCGCAGTTTGAGCGGATTGAATGATGTCATAGAAATAGGGGTTTGCCAGGTCGGGAACGACAACGCCGATGCTGCGGTGATGGCCAGACGCCAGGTCCCTTGCAGCACCGAAGGGTCGGTACCCAAGCGTAGCGGCGACGCGTTTGACCTCAGCAGCCATTGTTGCGTTCACAGACCCGATGCCGGCAAGAACGCGGGAAACTGTGGCCGTGGAGACGCCAGCTTCCCTGGCTACCTGGTCAATAGTGACGCGGTGTCCGTTCTGGTTCAGACTCTCGCTGCTTTCCCTTTTTCGACTGCTACGGGAAGGCGCACGCCTCACCGTCGCACCCGGAGGCCTGATAGCCTCCGCGCCTACTTCGCCGCTGTGGGCTGCCGACACGAGTACCAACTCCTAGTTCGAGGCCCGAATCATGTCGACAGCCTTTTCTGCGATCATAACCGTGGGCGCCTGGGTATTAGAACTGACGATCCGGGGCATGATAGACGAGTCCACCACCCTCAGACCCTCGACTCCGTGGACTTTCAGCTCGGGCGAGACGACAGAGTTGTCGCTGGTTCCCATAGCGCAGGTGCCCACAGGGTGATACGAGGTCCGCCCATGGGACCGGACGAACCGCACGTACTCATCCTTTGTATTGACCTTTTCCCCACCAGCGAGGTGTTCGGCCTTGATGTGCGGCGCCATGGAGGGCTGGTCCATGATTGCCCGGCTCTGGCGGACACCTTCAATGGCCATCTCTACGTCGTAGTCGTCAGCAAGGAAGTTCGGGTCGATCAAGGGGGAAGCGTTTGGGTCAGAGGATGCAATCTTGACGCTGCCGCGGCTGCGGGGCCGGACGAAGTAGGAGTTCAGCGTCGCCCCGAAGCCTGGGCGGACTGATGCGATTCCCGCTTCAACGCCGGCCGCGGGAAGGAAGTGGAACTGCAGATCCGGGGTCTTTTCGCTCTTATTTCCGTAGCTGAAACCGCCGGCTTCGACGATGGTTGAGGCCAGGGGCCCGGATTTGAACGCCAGGTACTGCAGTCCGGCGATCGCGGTTGCGGTCCTGATCCGGTTCAGCCTGTCCATGCTGCCATAGAGGTTCAGCTCGTAGATGATGTCCAGGTCAGTGTGATCCTGCAGGTTCTTTCCGACGCCGGGCAGCGCGTGCACTGTGTCGACGCCGGCTGCCTTGAGGTCTTCAGGATCTCCAATGCCCGACAGTTGCAGGAGCTTCGGGGAACCAAAGGCTCCTGATGAGACGATGACTTCGCGGCTGGCGGTGTACGTCCGCGTCGTGCCGTTCTCGATGACTTCTACCCCGGTGGCGCGAAGACCCGTCATGACGATCCGCTTTGCCGTGATGGACGTGCGGATTTCCAGGTTCTTCCGCTTCCTCGCCGGACGGAGGTACGCCGTGGCCGCGCTGCACCGTTGCGAGTTCCTGGTGGTGGTCTGGTAGAAGCCGATGCCGTACTGGTCCGCCCCATTAAAGTCTCCGTTGTAGGGCAAGCCAAATTCCTGCCCGGCCCGCACGAAGGCCTTCGAGAGCTCGTGCGGATGCGCCAGGTCAGAAACGCCCAGCGGTCCTTCAGTTCCGTGGAAAGGGGCGGACAGGCGCGCGTTCGATTCAGAGCGGATAAAGTACTGGCGTACTTCCTCTGCTGACCATCCGGCACAGTCGTAGTCCTTCGCCCAGCCGTCATAATCGTTCGGGACGCCGCGGGTAAAGACCTGGGCGTTGATGGATCCGCCGCCGCCCAGCACCTTGCCCTGCGCGAGCGGGATTTCGCGGTTGTTGCAGTGCTTCTGCGGGACACTGACGTAGCCCCACTGGTATGGACCGGCGGTCAGCTTGGCGAAGCCGGCAGGTACCTGGATAAATGGATGACGGTCCGAGCGGCCTGCCTCCAGCAGTAGCACTCTTACGCTCGGGTCTTCGCTGAGGCGGCCGGCGAGGACCGAGCCGGCGGTGCCGCCTCCAGCGATCACATAGTCAAAGTTTTCTTCATGTGCCACGGAATCTCCCTTGATTGGACGGGCGAGGGGTTTGAGTATCGCTAGTAAGCGCTTACTCAATGGTCTGTGGTGCGCGTCTCATTGTCAAGACGCGATTTATTGCCTCTTACTCGCAACGCTGAGTAAGCGCTCTCTCACCTTTGCTACAACTGCCCGGAGCTGTGTCGCTGCGTGGCAGGGGGCTGTGAGCCTCTGGTGCTTTCGGCGTACCGGAGATCCTCCGCGAGGATCCTGCCCGTGGTTTCCAGAAGCGATGAGGCGTTCTCAAGGCACCGCTGAAGGTTGGGTTCAAGATCACGGAGGCTGTACGCCCGTGAGATCCCGGCTGCCTGAAGTTCGGGTGAAGTCAGACTTGTGCTGCCGCAGACGGCGATGACGGGGACCCCTCGGGCCATGGCTGCCTTGGCGGTGCCGACGGCGGCCTTGCCGCCCAGGCTTTGGTGGTCCAGGCGGCCCTCGCCGCTGATGAGGAGGTCAGCTCCCTCCAGACGGTGCTCAAAGTTGGTCAACTGATGGACCAACTCCACGCCGGATTCGCGCCGTGCGCCCAGGGCCGCCATCAGCCCGTACCCCACTCCCCCGGCTGATCCGGCTCCGGGGGCGGCTGTGGCATCGCGGGAGCGGGGTCCGATTTCCGTCTCCAGCATCTGGGCGAAGTGGGCGAGGCCGCCTTCCAGCTTTTTGATGTCGTGCTCGTTGGCCCCCTTTTGGGGGCCGAAAACGGCAGCTGCACCGTGGAGTCCCAGCAATGGGTGATCAACGTCGCTGGCCAGGACGAAGCGTGCCGATTGCGCCCGATGGTCCAGACCGTCCAGGTTGACGCTGGCGATCTCCCGAAGTGCCCCGCCGCCCATTGCTACAGGAGAACCGTCAGCGTCCAGGAACTCTGCGCCGAGCGCGGCGAGCAGGCCTGCTCCCCCATCGGTGCTCGCGCTTCCGCCGGCGCCGATAATTATCTCGGTGCAGCCGCGGTTCAATGCGGCTTGGACCAGTTGTCCGGTCCCAAAGCTGGTTGCTCCGAGCGGATCCAGGGTCATACCAGGGAGTAAAGCCAAACCTGAGGCCTGGGCCAGTTCGATCACGGCTTTGTGGCCGCGGGTTGCGTATGCGGCTCTCACGGGTTGCCCGGTCGGGCCGGAAACCGTTTCGAGGTGTCTGGTAAAGCCGGCAGTTATGGCTGCATCCAGGGTTCCCTCCCCGCCGTCTGCGATCGGGATTTCCTCAATGACGGCCTCCGGTGAGACTGCCTTGATGCCGCGGCTAAGGCTGTGAGCAGCCTCCGTGGCGGACAAGGATCCCTTGAATTTGTCTGTTGCTATCACTATTCGCATGTTTTTTCCTTCGCGCCGTGCAGCGGGTGTACGGCATGGTGTCCGGGCAGACGGTGGTGCGGGGGGGTAATCGGGCCAGCGCGCAGGCCATCCAATGCGGACAGGCCCGCCCGTAAGGGCGGGCCTGTATCGGTTTTCAGGGACGGGGCTGGGCTAGTAGACGGCCCTGCCTCCGGAGAGGTCAAAGACGAAGCCCGTCGTGTAGGACGCCTCGGGTGAAGCGATGTACTCCACCAACGCCGCTGCCTCTGCCGGTGTGCCCAGCCGCCCCATAGGGATTCGCTGGAGGTCTGCAGGTGTTGGTGGCCTGCCGCTGATGAGAGGAGTGTCGATCTTGCCCGGAGCGATTGCGTTGACCGTGACCCCTGTCGTTGCATACTCCTTGGCGAGGGCTTTTATCAGGCCTGTGATGCCGGCTTTGCTCGCGGAGTAGCCGGCCATCAGGGGAACCCCCTCCTTGCCTGCGGTCGAGGAGAAGTGGATCAGCCGGCCAAAGCCGTTGTCGACCATGAGCGGCAGGACCGCTTTGGACAGGGCGAAAGCCCCGGTCAAATTGACCCGGAGCAACCTGTCGAACTCCTCGACGGTTTCTGCCGAAGAGGGCTGGACCTTGCCGAGGATTCCGGCCGTGTTGACCACGACGTCCAAGCCGCCGAGGAAGGATGCGGTTTGGTCGACGGCGCGGTGCACCGATTCGCTGTCTGCGATGTCAACTGAAACCTGGCCGTCCGCCCGCGGCCAGTGTGCGCCCGGCAGGTCGGCCTGGATCACTGTGTTCCCGTTCCTACTGAGCCGATCCGCTACTGCTTGGCCTATGCCGGAAGCAGCCCCCACCACCAGACAGCGCAGCGGCGCTGTCCGGCGGGTGCTGGGGACGTTATTCTCCTGTTCCTGACCAGCACTGCCGAGGATGCTACCGGTCCTCACCCCTCAGAGGCCCTGAGCGCGGAAGTATGCCGAAGCACGGGCAGCGGACGTCTCCGGATCCGGGAACAGGCCGATGCTGTTCGCCGATTCGAACAGGTCAGCCAGATGCATCACTGAGCGGCCCGATTCGAATCCGGCGAGCATGCGGAAGTGGTTTTGCCAGCCCGTCAAATAGCTCAACCAGACAACGCCGACCTTGTAGTACTGGGTCGGGGCTTCAAAGATGAGGCGGCTCAGCGGAACGGTCGGTTCCAGGATTTGGCGGAATCCTGTGACATCCCCGCGGTCGAGCTTGGCAAACGCTGCGGACGCGAAGCGCGGAACCGCGGCAAACGCACCCAAAAGAGCGTCACTGTGCCCTTGTTCGTCCCCTGCGATCAGGTCGGCGTAGTTGAAGTCATCCCCGGTGAAGAGGCGGACGCCTTCGGGCAGCCGGCGCCTGAAACTTACTTCGTGGTCCTTGTCCAGCAATGAGATCTTGATGCCGGCGACTTTGTCCTTTTTATTTTCGATGAGCGCCAGGACAGTCTCGGATGCATCCGGGATGGAGCTGTGTCCCCAGTATCCATCGAGAGCAGGATCAAACATGGAGCCGAGCCAGTGCAGGATGACTGGCCGCTGTGCCGCATCGAGCACCTTGCCATAGACCTCGAGGTAATCGTCCGGGCCTTTTGCCGAGAGGGCCAGGTTGCGGCTGGCCATCATGACAACGCTTCCTCCCGCGTCCTCGATGTCGGCCAGTTGCTCGATGTAGGCTTCCGCGATGTCTTTGAGCGGATGGGGACCCGGGGCGAGCTGATCGGTTGCGATCCCGACAACGACTGACCCGCCGACAGTGCGTGCTTCGGCCAGTGTACGCCGGGCCAGGGTGAGTGCTTCCTTGGGCCCGAGGCCCATACCGCGCTGGGCGGTATCCATGCTTTCGGCAATGCCCAAGCCAAGGCCCCAGAGCTCATGCCGAATCTTCAGCGTTGCGTCCCAGTCAATGGCCGATGAAGCGGCACTTGCCAGCAGGGGGTCTGCCACGACGTGGCCCGCGGCATAGACGATGCGGGACGTGGGTGGTGCGCTGCCGGTTTCAAGGTCGGCAGGCGCTGCGAGTTCGATGGTCCGGTGTTGCCCGCCGGGGCTGGGCAGTTCGATGGTGCTCATGCGGGTTGGTGCTCCAATGCGTTTACGGGTTCGGCGACGTAGCGGTTGAAGCCGGCTACGGTGCGTTCGATGATGGTTTCCAGCGGCAACTTCCAGATGTCGTCGTTGAAGATTTCGACCTCAACGGGCCCGGTGAAGCCGGCGCCGCGGACTGAGGCGGTGAGGGAGGCCAGGTCGATGCTGCCTTCTCCCGGGAACAGGCGGCCGTTCATGTTTTCGGGGACTGGCAACGGCAGAGCGAAGTCGCTGACCTGGTAACCGGCAATCCTCGGCCCGGCCTTTACTACATCGTCGTGGAAATTGGAGTCCCAGTAGGTGGCGTAGGCGTCTACGAGTATTCCGACTGTTTCCACTGGCAGGTCCTTGATGACACGCAGAGCCTGGCCGATCGTGGTCACAATGCTGCGGCTGTCTACGAACAGGGGGTGCAGCGGTTCGAGGGCCAGCCGGACACCGGCCTGCCGTGCGTGCGGCTCCAACTCCTCGAGTGTTTTGCGTAACCGCTGTTCGGCGTGGCCGATGCTGCGGTCGCTGGCCGGAAGGCCGCCGGCGATCAGGGTCAGCATCGGACTGCCGACTTCATGGGACAGGTCGAGAGCTCTCTTGACGCCCTCGATGGCGGCCTGAAGATCTGTACCTTCTTTGTCGGCCAGGAAGCCGGCCCTGCACACAGAGCTGACGGACAGGCCGGTGTCGGCGAGCAGCTGTTGGGTGCGTGCAATGCCGGTCTCTTCTACCGGTTCAATCCACAGGCCGATGTGCCGGATTCCCGCCCGCATCGCTGCTTCAGCGGTAGGGATCAGCGGATACGGGCGGGTGGTGGCCTGGTTGAGGCTTAACTCCATGATTTCTCCTCGTTGGCTGCTGTTATGACGTTTGGGTGCTGTTTCCACCAGTGAGGGCATCGCGTGGTTGAAGCGGACCCTCCCGGCCTACACACGTGGGCAAGCTTTCGTCCCGGACGGTGGTGAGGACAGGTTGGCGTTGGAAGAGCTGACTTATGAGCGGTCTGCGGTCAGAACCGCTGCGGTGTGGCGCGGTGTTGTGGAAATTGGGTTTCCGAGTCGGTCCAGCGGGGTCCTGAAGGTCTCTTTAGCGGTGAGAGCGCTTAGGACCGCGAGCAAGGAGATCACGGCGGAAATGACTGCGACGGGCATCCAGTCCCCCGGCTTACCTGCGGTGAGTGCCGTGTACACGCTGGGGGCGAAGCCAGCGGCAATCAGGCCGATCTGGAGACCCAAGGCCATGCCTGTCTGGCGGACTTTGAGATTGAACATCTCCGCGAAGAACGACGGATACGTGGCGTTGATGGCCGCGTAAGCACAAGCCACGGAGAGGAACCCCGTGAGGAAGAGCAGCGGAATGTTTCCACTTTGAATGGATCCGAAATACGCGAAGATCATCAGCGCGCAGCCGATGTTTCCCGCAATGAAGACCGGCTTCCGTCCGATCCAGTCAGACAGCCTTGCGAGCAGCGGCTGAGTCAGGAGAGCAAACACGTGGCTGACGATGAGAACCCAGAGCATGGTGCTCCGCGGGATGGCATAGACCCCGGTAGCCAAGGAGAGAGCGAAGACCTTAATGACGGTGTCAATTGCAAAAGCGAGGGAGCAGAACGTCACTCGGATGATGGAGGCCCAGTGGGAGCGGAACACCTCAACAACCGGTACCTTGACGAGGGTGTGTTCCTTCTGGGCTTCCACGAAGGCTTCAGGTTCATCGAGCTTGGCGCGGATGATGAATCCGGCCAGAGTAACAAAAGCGCTCAACAGGAAGGGAATCCGCCATCCCCAGCTGAGAAGCTGGTCTTCCGGCAGTGCCGATATGGGCACGAAAATCAGGGTTGCCAGGACGAAGCCGGCGACGATTCCGTTAGGGGAAAAGCTGGTGAAGAAAGCACGGCGGCCCTCCGGGGAAACCTCAATCGTGAGCACTGTTGCCGCTGCGGTCTCACCCCCGACGGAGATGCCTTGCAGGATTCGAAGAGTGACCAGCAGGATGGGTGCCCAGATACCGATTTGGGCATAGCTGGGCAGGCACCCCACCAGGAAGGTGGCTGACCCCATGAGGACGAGGATGGCCACCAGGACTTTCTTCCTGCCGATTCGGTCTCCGAAGTGTCCCAGGAGGATCGCGCCGATCGGCCGCGCCACGTACGAGACGGCAAAGGTCGCGAGTGCGGCAATGGTCGCTACGCTGCCAGTCTCCGGGAAGAAGATCTTCCCGAAAACCAAGGCAGCGGCCAGCGCGTAAATGTAGTTGTCGTAATACTCCAGTGTTCCGCCCGCCATGCCGGCGACGGCGGCGCGAAGAGGACTGTTTTTCTTTGCCTCGGGCGGGTGGGAGTAAGTGTGCTGCAGCGAGTTGTTCACTGACGTCTCCTTCATTGCAGATTCAGTTGCGGGGGCGGCTTGAGCGTTATCTACGGGATGATTATCGTTTTGCCGCGGCCGAGGTGTCCGGCCGCGTAAGAAGCGATAGCTGCGGGTGCCTGATCGAGGCCGTGGACGAGGTCGTTGGGCAGTGCAGCGAGGCCGTGGATGGACAAAAGCTCGGCAGCTGTGTGGAGGTCTTCCGAGGTATAGCAGAAGGTTCCCGTAAGCGTGAGTTCATGGTGGACGAGATCCTTTGAAGGCGGCAGGGTTCCGCCTTCGGCGAGTCCGGCCACGCAAATTGTGGAGCCCCGTTCCATCAGACCCATGACTGCGCTGATGGTGGTGCCGTTTCCTACCGTGTCGATAGCGACAGTCCAGCGTTCTGCCGGGGTTTCCCCGGGCGCGATGGCAGTGACGCCGTACTCCCCAATGGTTGCCCTGCGGAGCGCATCCGGTTCGACGATGGTGACGCTGCCGGCGCCAAGGCTTCGGGCCTGCAGGGCGCAGGCCATGCCGATCGCTCCGCCTCCTATGATGCCCACCCGCGCACCGGAGGTGACTCCGGCGCGCGAGCAGGCGTGGACACCCACCGCCAGCGGTTCAACGAGGCCCAAGGATTTCGGGTCAGGGTTCCCAGGGACCGGGATCGTCTGTGATGCGTCGACGGTGATTTGTGTTTGAAGTCCGCCGTCGAGGTCAAGGCCCATGAGGCGGCGTTCGCTGCACAGGGCCCGCGAGCCGGTTGCACATTCGGGGCAGTGGCCGCAGACGATGTTGGGGTCAACGGCTACCAGCTGGCCGATGGCCCGGTCCGCGACATCAGCGCCTACTTCTACGATGGTTCCCCCGAATTCGTGCCCGAGAACCGTTCCGGCAGGTACGCCCGGGTAATTGCCCCTCCAGATCGTCACATCCGTCCCGCAGACACCGACGCTTTCGATACGGATGACGACTTCGTTGCTGGTGGTGTGTTGAGGTGACGGGCGGTCTTCAAGGGCCAACTGTTCCGGCCCCGTCCAGGCGACTCCGCGGAACTGCGTTGTGGTGTCCATTAGACGGAAGCCAGCTCGTCGCCGTCGGCTGGGATGGGTGCATTGGCCATTGCTGCGTCCGCTGCCCGTCGGCCGAAGACGAGACCGAAAATGATGCCGCCTACGTAACGCCGGTCCTGTGCCCCGCCGGCGTCTGCGCCTGCAGCGAAAAGACCGGGCACCGGCTGGTTGTCACGGTTCAGGACCTGGCTGTCACCGTTCACGCGCAGGCCGCCGAAGGGGATTGTGATGCACGGCTGAAGTTCGACCGCGCGGAAAGGGCCCTTCTTCAGCGGGCTCGGACGCTCGGGCAACGGTGCATCCAGGCTTACGGAGTCTCCGCTGGTGGCACGCTGGTAGTTCTCCAGCGTGGTCGTAAGACCTGCACGGTCAACGCCCCAGCTGGCCACTACCTCAATCAGTTCCTCCAAGGTCTCGGTTTCGGCAGTGCGGGCGCCCAGCTTGGTTGCCTCAGCATGACGGTCCAGGGCCATGCCGCTGGGATATGGCACGGCCAGTGCACGGTTCTGCTGCACTTCGTCGTCCCAAATAAGGACTCCCCGCTGGCCGGGCTCGCGAACGACAGCCTGGTTGGAGACTTCGTCGCCCAGGGACTCGTCGGTGAAGCGCCGGCCGAGCCGGTTGACGATGATGCCGTAGGCGGAGAAGTAGAGGGTCAGGCGCAGGAACACTTCAGGGGAAACGGGGAGCGGGCTGGGAAGTGTGTGGCCGTAAAAGCCCGACAGGTGCCGGCTGGCCGCGCCTCCCGCGGCAGCACCCAGACGGAAGCCGTCACCAACTGACTGGGGATTGCTCCGGACAGCAATGTCGTCCGCCCCGTTGCCAATGAACTTCTGCTTCAGCTCCGGGTCTCCCTGGAATCCTCCTGTGGCCAGCAGCGTGGCCGTGCCGGACACCGTCTTGGTTTCTCCGTTGTGGAGAAAGGTCACGCCGGAAACCCGGCCCTCATTGACGACGAGGTCAACTTTGCTGACTCCTGTCAGCATGGCACCGCCGGTATTGCTGACCTTGGAGGACCACTTGGCGATGAGGTCCTGAATGTCGATTTTGCAGGCACGGCCCCACTCCAGGTGATCGAGCCATTCATCGGAGACCTTGATGTCTGAGTCACGCACGTCCTGCACGGCCCGCTCGTATCCTTCGACGACAAGCGGTCCGAGGACAGGGTCACCATCGGGCTGGATGCGGCGAAGTACGTCCAGGTTGGGCGCGGTCCAAAGGATGCCGGCAGAAAGGGCAGCTGATCCGCCAGGGGCGTCTCCCTTTTCCAAGAGCAGAACACGTCCACCCAGGTCGGTGGCTCGGTTGGCTGCTGCGAGTCCTGCTGCTCCCGCTCCGACGACGATCAGATCGAAGGGCTTTGAAAGGTCGGTCATGTCTCTCCCTTGAGTTTCAGTGGTAAACGTTTGCCACTATATCCATAAGAATCTGCTTGGCAATGGCAAAGGTTTACCATTAAGCTAGTGTGAGATAAGCCACCTGTCAACCAGGCTTAAGTCCGGATTGACACACCAAAGGAGTTGGACCTTGGCAACATTGCGTGAAGTAGCCGAACTAGCTGGCGTCTCCGTGGCCACTGCTTCTCGTGTTCTCAACGGCTCGGCACATCCAGTCTCCTCTGATGTCCGCGACAGCGTGCAAACGGCGGCCAAGACGCTGGGATATACCCCGAGTGCGGCTGCTCAAGCCCTGAAGCAACAACGAAGCAAGATCATCGGTGTCATTGCGAGCGACATACTCGACCCTTATTTCGCGGAACTGGCCCGCGGCATTGAAATTGAAGCAGCGAAGTCCGGTTACGTCACAATTTTGGCAAATGCCAATCGGGACCCGGAGCAGGAACGAACAAAATTCCGTGTCCTTCGTGAACATCAGGCATCGGGTATCGTGTTCTGTGGCAGCGACATAGAAGGAGCCCCCGGAACAGCTGAACTGGCCCGTGACGTCAACATGGCTGTAAGAGCCGGAACCAGGGTCGTGGCGCTTGCGCCCCGGGGCTTTGATTCTACAAAGATCATCATTGACAATGTGGAAGCCTCCTACGAGCTCACGCGGTACATGCTGTCGCTGGGCCATCGCAGAGTTACCTTCATCGGCGGCGTTCCAGGCCTGACGGCAGTTGAGCAACGAGCGGACGGCTACCGAAGGGCTATGTTTGAAGCCCAGCTGGTCCCCCACGTTGTAGGTCGAACAGGAATGCGCCAGGAATCAGGACGAAATGCCATCGCGGGCATCGTTGCAGAGGGCTCGCTTCCGGAAGCAATAGTTTGCGCCAACGATGAAATTGCCGTCGGTGTCCTTGCCTACCTGTGGACCTCCGGATATAGAACTCCCGAGGATGTATCTGTAGCCGGCATCGGCGGCACCCGAGGCGGCGCAGTATTCGGTCTCACAACCATGACCCTGCCACTCGTTGAATTGGGTGGCTTAGCTGCACGGTACATTGCAAGTGCCAGCGCTCAACCATCTGTTCCCGAGCCTCCGAGATTTGAACTCAGCATAGGCTCAACAACCGCTAAGGCAACGTCCGGTCAAGCCCGCTCCCAACAGTTTGGATAACGAGCTAATCGAAACAGCTGCACCTTTAGAAAGGCCACCTTACGGAGGGAGAAGTGTGCAGTTGGATCGCACCCCAACCTGACGCCAAAAGCGTCTGACAAGGGATGACTTGGCCCGATGGTGAAGCAGCCACCTGTCCTCGACGCCCCGCCCCTTCACAACAGGTGGCATAGCCCCACTGACCCAATGGGACGTCGCCGAGTCCAGATTCATTGGGCTATTTCACGCTCCCCCGGCCGGATTCTTCCCCTCCGACTGTCCGGGTGGGATCTTAGAACGTCGTGAACCACTGTCAGTGAACCGGGACATCGCACTATTCTGACGCCGCCACACGAACGTGCGGGTATCGTTTAGGCACCCGGGACAAACGGAACGGCCCCCTGACGAAATCTCCATTATCGGCTTTATTATCGACGGGGAGTGGCGAGGGGGACTGTCTGAATAACGGTGGATCCATGGTTGGCCTGACACGCCGGGTGTTGCCTGGCGGGGAGGACTGATCATGAGCGACACCATGGATCCCATGGCGACTGATGTGGATCAGCAAGAGTTAGCGCAGCAGCTCCTGGCCCAGGCCAGAGAGCAAGGAATTGAGCTGGTTGGCCCGGACGGGCTTTTGAACCGGCTCACCAAGAACGTCCTGGAGACCGCGTTGGAAGCCGAAATGGACGAACACCTTGGATACGAAAAGCACGACGTGTCCGGGCGCGGCAGCGGGAACTCCCGCAACGGCACGCGCACGAAGACGGTGCTGACCGAGATCGGGCCGGTGGAGATCGACGTGCCGCGGGACACCGGTTCGACGTTCGATCCGCAGATCGTTCGGAAACGGCAGCGACGGTTGACCGGTGTGGATGAGATCGTGTTGTCGCTGAGCGCGAAGGGCCTCACAACCGGGGAGATCGCCGCTCACTTTGCAGAGGTGTTCGGCGCCAGGGTCTCCAAGGACACGATCTCGCGGATCACGGAGAAGGTCATCGGCGAGATGACTGAGTGGCAGAACCGTCCCCTGGACCGTGTCTACCCGGTGGTGTTCATCGACGCGATTCACGTCAAGGTCCGCGATGGGCAGGTCACGAACCGGCCGGTCTACGTCGCTATCGGCGTCAGCGTCAACGGCGAACGCGACATCCTCGGGCTGTGGGCCGGGGACGGCGGCGAAGGGGCAAAGTTCTGGCTTTCGGTGCTGACCGAAATCAAGAACCGGGGTGTGGAGGACGTCTGCATCACGGTCTGCGACGGACTCAAGGGCCTGCCAGAGGCGATCACCACCGTCTGGTCCTTGGCGGTGGTCCAAACCTGCATCGTGCACCTGATCCGCAACACCTTCCGCTACGCCGCCCGCCAGTACTGGGACGAGATGTCCAAGGACCTGCGCCCGGTCTACACAGCACCCTCAGAGGCGGCAGCGAAGGAACGCTTCGTGGAGTTCTCAACCAAATGGGGCCGGCAGTACCCGGCGATCACCCGGCTGTGGGAGAACGCCTGGAGCGAGTTCGTGCCGTTCCTGGACTACGACGTGGAAATCCGGCGGGTCATCTGCAGCACCAACGCCATCGAATCCGTCAACGCCCGTTACCGGCGCGCGGTCAGGGCACGCGGCCATTTCCCTACCGAGCAGGCGGCCCTGAAATGCCTCTACCTGGCCACCCGGGCCCTGGACCCTACAGGCAAAGGCAGGGCACGATGGGCCACACGATGGAAGCCGGCACTGAACGCCTTCGCCATCAGCTTCGACGGAAGAATCAACTAAATGCCAACCGCGGATCCACCGAAAATCGGACAGTCGCTGGCGAGGTCAAAACTTCTTGGGAGTGGGCTGGTAAGCGATAAATTTCCAGGCACCGGACTCTTGAACCCAGACGGCAAGGTACCTGTTGTTCAGGGTCTTTTGCTGCCCGTTCACGGTTACATCCGCCTCCATTTGTCCCAAAACCAATGCCGTGTCGTCAATGATCAGGACGTCTTCGATATGATGATCGATCCGGTGGTATCTAAGGCTGCCGGTACGGAGTTTTCGGACGTAGTCTTCTAAGGAATCGCGGTTTCCGCCCGAATGCGAATACACGAGCCGCTTGTGGGATAAGTCTTCCAACACGTCGAAGTCCTGCTCGAGAACAGCCTGAAAGCGACGGTCTTCCAAGCGGCGGACTGATGTTTGCGCGGTCATGCCAGCGTTCGTCATAGCGTTTTCCTTGCTTTGGTTATCGCCGAACTGGTCTGGCGGTGGTTAAGTGTGGCTACAGCAGCCTTTCGATCCTGAATGCTCCGAGTCGTAACCCCGGGTGCCCAGCATCCTGACTTGAGACAACGGAGTTGTGTGGATATCTCCCAAGACATGAGCGGAAGCCGCTGCCAACAGGTCATGATCAGGGCCTGACAAGGATTTTCAGATCGTTACCGTTGGGGTCCGAGAGGGCGTCGAATCCCCGGCCGACCACGTCCTTGATGTCGATGACAGAGGTCAGAGCCTTCTCCACCGGGTACTTGCCTCGTTCAATCAGCCTGATGACGCGCGGCCAGTCATTGATGCTGAAGCACCAGCTTCCGTATATTGTGAGTTCGTTTTCCGACAGTCTCATGGCGTCGATCTGGGCGGGCTTGGTGTGTAGTCCGGTTTGAACGATGCCGCCGCGGCGGCGCGTCTGGTCGATGCCCAACGCGAGGCCCGCTCCGGTTCCGGAGCACTCAATGGTGAGGTCCATTCCGAGTCCTTGTGTCACTTCCCGCAGAGCGTCGTCGGTTTCTTCAGCCGTTGGATCAAGGACGGGGCCGACGTTGAGCTCCCGGGCCAGTTTCGCTCGCTGTGCATTGGGTTCAACGATTGCGATGGTGCCTGCACCCATGGCGTCGGCATAGAGGGCGCTCAGGATTCCGATGGGCCCTGCTCCGATAATAAGAACGTTGTCGCCGCCCACGAGATTTCCTCGATCGACGCCGTAGGCGGCAACTGCTGCCGGTTCGACCAGGGCTCCCTCTTCGAAGCTCATCGATTCGGGGAGGGGGGCGATGTTGTAGGGCTTGACCTTGGCATACCGGGCCAGCCCTCCGGATTCTGCGCTCAGGCCAAGGCTGGCGAATTTGGTGCAGAGGGCCTGCATTCCGCGGCGGCAGAAGTAGCATTCATGACACACGACCGACGGCATAATGGCCACCTTGGTGCCGATCGCAAGGCCGGATACGGCAGGCCCTTTTTCCACGATGGTTCCGGAGAACTCATGACCGAGGATCTGGGGAAGCTGAGCGTGGGTCAGGGGGTGCGGGGACTTGGGCGTGACGATGGGTCCGGACTGGTATTCGTGCAGGTCGGTTCCACAGATCCCGCAGAGAGCGACTTCGACAATGATGTCGTCCGCCTGGGAGATCACAGGGTCCGCGACCTCTTCGACGCGGATGTCCCCTGCTGTGTAATAGCGTGCGGCTAGCATTCGGTCTTTCTCCTTAGTTGAGAACTTCGCCACCGGATACGGTGGCTGTGACGAGGTCGGTGGAGCGGAGGTCGGCGAGCCAGCGGATAGCTGCGCCCATTTCCTCAGTCCGGCCGAGTCGGCCCACCGGCACGGCCCGGTTTCGCCGGCCCAGGAGTTGCTCGTAGCTTATGTTTTGGGAGGCTGCCATGCCTTCAAGGGCTCGCTTTAGCAGGGGCGTTTCCGTAGCTCCGGGGCAGAGTACGCGCAGGCGCACGCCGGTCTGGGCATCCATTCCTCGGGCCCAACCCAAGAGCGCAGATTTCGAGGCGCAGTAGACGCCGTTGCCGGCTTCCGCGACGACTGCGGCCTGACTGGCCAGGACGACCAAGGTTCCGCGGCTGCGTTCCAAATCCGAACGGAAGTACTCCCAGGTTTCGATGACGCTTTCGAAATTGATCGACATGATCCGTCTGGTGTCACCGTCGCTGATGTCCCTGAGCGCTCCTGCACCGGCTATGCCGTGGGCGAGAACCAGCGTGTCCAGCGGATTGTCGCCGAGGGCCGTTTTGATGGCTTCGAGCGTCAAGGCATCGCGCAAGTCTCCGGCCACGGTCTGCCTTGCCAGCTCGGACGGGGAATCCGGGGTGTTCAGATCCTGGCCGACGACGTCACGGTCCTTGAACTGAGCAGCCGCAGCCCGGCCGATGCCCCCGGCGATCCCTGTAATGACGACGGTCATGCCGCTTCCCCCAGGTCGATCGTGGCTCCTTGGACGAACTCCCCGTTAGGTCCGGAGAGGTACTCCAGTGTGAGCTGGAGGTCAGGGCCATCGGATGTCGGGGCGATGAGCAGGTTTACGCGAAGAGTGGGCTCTTCCAAGACGCTGGTGTGGACGAGGCTGCGGAGCGCTTCCTTCGCGCTCAAACGGATGTGGGCCGGTATTGGTGTGTCCGGCTGGCCGTGAAGCACGAGGATGAGGCTGGTCTGCGGTGCAGTCCTGGCGGCGGCCGCCAGCGCTGAAGTCGCCTCCACAATGACGTCCGACAGCGAGGCATACCAGTTCGGTTCCTTGGGATATGCCAGACGGATCGTGCGTGTGTCCGTGGCGCTAATCAACTGCTTCCTTCCCAGCGGTGGCACGGGAAATGAGGATGGCGATCAGGATGACAGCACCGTTCGTGGCGTCAATCCAGAAGGAGGGGATCTGCGACAGCGTCAAAATGTTGGTGATAACCGCCAGCAGGAGGACTCCGAGGAACGCGCCGAGCATGGTGCCCCGCCCGCCGTTGAGGCTGATCCCGCCGATAACCGCGGCTGCGAACGCACTGAAGATCAGGTTCGTTCCTTGGGAGGGGGTCACCGACGCAGTCCTTCCCGCAAGAGCTAGCCCGGCAAGGGCCGCCAGACCCCCGGCCACGATGAACACACTCCATTGGATTTTGGCGACGTTAATGCCGGCAGCGCGTGCGGCCTCGGCGTTTCCACCGATGGCATAGAGGGCGCGACCAATGCTGTGATAGCGAAGGACCAGCGAGGCGAGAATGAACACTATGCCGCCGACCCACAATGAAACCGGAACTCCCAGCCACGTTGCCTGACCCAGATAGAGGAAGGAGTCGGGCAGCTCAAAGAGCGTCCGACCACTGACCAGTCCCAGCGTGAGTCCGCGGAGAAGTATCAGTATGGCGAGAGTGACGATGAAAGCGTTTAGCCCAAGCCTGATAACGAGGAAACCATTGATCAAGCCGACAGCCATGCCCGTGGCCAGGATGATCAGAATTCCGAGCCAGGCCGGCAGGTTAACGCCGGAACCGCCCACAATCGGGCTAAGCACGAGCCACGCTCCGAGCATGGGCGCCAGGGCAAAAGTGGATTCCAGGGAAAGGTCAAATTTCCCGCTGATCAGAACCAGGCTCAGGGCGACCACGACGATGGCAAGTTCCGAGGATTGCTGCAGCAAGTTGATAATGTTGCGCTGGCTGAGGAACACCGGGCTTACCAGTGCGCCGACGATGGTGACCACCAGCAGGACAGGGACCAAAGCAAACTCGTGCTTTGCCATGGCAGACTTGTACCATGGCTCTGCCGACCGGGTCGCGCCTCTGGGGTGTGTTCCGGTGCCCTGGGCTTTCTGTACGCTTAGTTGTTCAGACATGCTCTTCCACTCCTTCCATGGCGGCGACGATTTCGCGGGCCTCCCATGTTGATCCAAAACTCTTGACGTGACGTCCTCGCATGAACGCCAGTACCCGGTCGCAGCCCCTGAGTTCATCCACTTCGTCACTGACGATGATCACGGCGACGCCCCGCTGGCGTTCACGCTCGATTGCATCGAAAAGCGTGTCCTTCGATGCGACATCAACCCCGGCCGTTGGGTGGACAAGGATGAGGACCTCAGGTCGGGATGCCATGGCGCGGGCCAGGACTACCTTTTGTTGATTGCCGCCGCTGAGGCTCCCCACGGCCTGGTCCGTGGATGAACAGGCGACGTCGAGTTCCTGGCTCAGATTCGAGGCCAGACGTCGCCGTTCCTGGGGTTTTACGAAGCCCCACCGGCCTAGACGCGGAAGGACTGACGTGGCGATATTGTCCTCGATTGACAGCATCGGCACGTAGCCCTCACGGTGTCGGTCCTCGGGTACATAGCCGATACCGGCGGCAATGGCTCGTGCTGGGGTTGACACGTTGGCAGGTTTTCCGCCCAGCAATACGCGGCCACTGACAAGCGGGACCAGTCCAACGAGGGAAGCAGCCAAGTGGCGGGAACCGGAGCCGGCATGGCCGGCAATTCCGAGGACTTCACCCGGTGCGACGCTAAGAGTGACTGGTTCTTCGAGCTCTTCAACCTTGACTTTGTCCAAATGAATCGCCGGTACACCGCCATGATGAGCTAAGACCGAATTCTCTCGCCGACGATCTACGGATGCGTACTGGGCATCCCCGACCATGGCGGCGACGATCTTGTCCTGTGGCATGTCCTCAACAGGTGCTGTCGCGACGACGCGGCCGTTGCGGAGGACGGTGACGTCCTGGCACAGTTCTTCGATCTCATCCAGGTGATGTGAGATGTACAGGAACGTCACGCCGGCTTCCTGGAGGCGCAAGAGTTCCTTAAACAGCCGGCGGATTCCTGAAGAGACCAGCTGCGCTGTGGGCTCGTCAAGAATGACGAAACGGCTGCCTCCCGAGAGCGCACGGACAATTTCGACCAGCTGAGCGTCTTCAACACTTAGGCTGGACGCCTCCTTGCGGGGATCCACGTCGATACCCCAGGCCCCAAGCATCGCGTCTGCCTGGGAATACACATCCTTCCACGTGATGCGGGAGCCGTGGACGGGAAAGTTGTTCAGCAGGAGATTCTCGGCCACGCTGAGTTGCGGCACCAGCCGCCGGTGCTGATAGACGCAGGCCACCTTTTCCTGCCATTTTTTCGGAGTACGAACCGAGGGGGCCGGTTCGCCGTCGAACAAAATCTGGCCCTTATCGGGGACGACAAGTCCTGTCATGGTCGAAACCAATGTCGACTTTCCTGCACCGTTACGCCCAACAAGTGCATGGGTCCGACCTGCTTGGACCTGAAGGTTTACTCCATTAAGTGCCTTCGTCGCACCGAATGCTTTCCAGACGTCGTCAACCTCTATGAGCGGCCTGCCCGGCTGTTCATGCTGCGTTGGGATTTCCATATGCATCACGCTTTAGCTTTGGGGGAATTACCCCAGAGAGCTTTGTCATCTACGTTGTCCTTTGTTACGAGCGTGGCGGGCAGCAGATCCATCAGGTTGCCCTGGAATTCAACGATCTCACTGTTGTGATCGGTTTTCCCGGTCTTAGGCTGTTCACCAGCAGCAGCCTTCTTGACGTACTCGACGCCATATTTCGCGTAACCGTCGAGGGGCTGTGAAACGATGGCATCGATGGTGCCGTTCCTGACGGCGTCAAGTCCTTCTGCCCCGCCATCGATCGCGACAAGGGGCATATGCTTGGGGTTGCCGGCCGGGTAAAGCCTGTCTGCTGATTTCAGGCTTGCAAGCACCGCAGAACCATAGGTTGTATCGGCCTGCATATAGATCCCTGCCAGATCGGGCGTCTGGGTAAGGATCGTGGCAGTGATGCTGCCGGCCAGCGGCCCCTGCCATTTCGCGGCTCGTTCGATAACTTCAACTTGCGGGTGGTTGGCCTGCATGTATTCCCTGAACCCATCGCTGCGGTCCTTACCATTAGTGGTAGCGAGATCGCCCTGGAGGGACAGGACTTTACCCTTCCCCCCGATGAGTTCAGCCATCTTTTTGGCTGAAGTGGCGCCCATTTCCTTGTTGTCAGCCCTGACTACGATGTAGACCTTTCCGGCCCCTGGAGCATCATCCAGAGCCACGAACGGGACCTTCTGCTGCTCGCAGTAGTCAAGCGCGGGTTTTATTGCCTTGTTGTCCACGACACCGGCGAGGATGCCCGTTGCTCCGAGGCTTACCAGCGAACGCACATCGGTCAGCTGCTTACCCGCATCTTGATTAGCGTTCGTTGTCTCCAGCATGCTGATGCCCTGCGCCTGGACTTCGGACTTTGTGTAGGCGTCGAGGACGGCAAAGAATGGTGTGGTCAGGAACGGAACAGAGAGTCCCAATTTCACTGTGTTGGCGTTCGATCCCCCGCTGCTCCCGGTATTGGACTGGCCGCAAGCCACCAGGCCGCCACCTGAAAGAGCGGCCAGTCCGAGCAACCCGGCGCCCTTCAAAACAGATCGGCGTGAGCTTGTCGACGGGAGGCCGAAAGCCGAAGCAGAAGCTGGACGATTCTTCATTGAGTCTCCTGATTAACTTGAACGGACGTCCCGTCCATTAGCTTGGGTTCGATGCAGCTGCAGCATTGCAGCTGCATCGGCCGTGTGAGTTGTGCCACTTACTGTTATATGCCACATCACACGGCTTGTACAGTCCTGATACACATCAGTAGGAAATATCTCGTCCCCGAATAGTTAACGGAAGACGACGCCGCCGTTGACGTCGATTGACGAGCCGGTGATGTACGAAGCCGAAGCTCCGACCAGGAAGTTAACGGCGTCTGCAATTTCCAGGGGATCGGCAGGCTTCCCCATCGGAATTTTGGCCCACTCCAAGCTGCGCATCTCGTCGACGGAAATTCCCCGCTCTGCGGCTTCGGCTTCGATGGCATTGTGATGCATCGGCGTATCAATGTTTCCTGGAGCTACCATGTTCACCCGGATCCCCGAAGGAGCCATTTCCGCGGCCAGCGACTGAGTGAACACCCTAAGGCCAGCCTTGGACGCACAGTAGGCGGAGAAGAATGCGTGGCCCTCGTAGGCCCAGAATGACCCCACAATAACCACCGAGCTCGAGGAATGAGGTGTCAGGCGGGGGAGAATGTGTTTGCACACCAGGAACGGTCCCCGCAGGTTAACGTCCATGACGTGATCCCAGTCTGATGTTTCAAGTTTCAAAACGGTAGCGGCAGGCTGTTGGACGCCGGCCACAATCACGAGAGCATCAATCAGGGACCCTGATTGCTCCAGGCGCCGACCCATGGCCGCAACCGAATTCTCTTCCCTTAGGTCCACCTCAATGAGATCCTTCACGCGGCTGGCATGCCGCCCCAAGCTTGACTTGGCCGCGTCGAGACCGCGCGCGTCCGCAATTACTACCGCATACCCCTCTTCCACGAACCGCCTGCAGACCGCGCGTCCAACGGCGCCGGCACCACCCACCACCAACGCTACTTTTCCTTCTGGTTCTGAACTTAAACTCAATGCAAACCTCCCTGTGTCGTTTCACTAGACGCTAGTGTTTACTATTAGTGCACATGGTACTGTGTACGTAATCTGCATCACATGTCAAGAGTCGCAATAGGCGAGAAAGTCGCTTCTGATGGCGCGAAAGCACGCGAATGGCGGTGTGTTTCGGGGGCGCAGCTAGGCTCCTGGCTTCACGTGTATTGCGTCTCTTCACGCGGATGCGGAGGCAGATACTGCCTAAATACAGGCTATTCAAGTAGGGCAACGCAAAGTAGGTATCGTGGTAGAAACTTCCCTTGATGCGGCGCAGGGGCCAATCGCGGCAGCAGGAAGCAGCGGGGGCCCGCTACTCGGCGCCCGCCTTCGCGCCTCGCGCGAAGCTGCAAGAATCTCACTTCGTGAACTTGCTCGGCGTGTAGGTGTTTCCGCCAGCTTCCTTTCCCAAGTGGAAAGGGACAAGGCAGCACCCTCTGTCGGCACCCTCTACACGATTGTCTCCGAACTCGGGCTAACCCTGGACTCTGTCATGCGGGAAGGCGATGAAGAGGCCCTCATCCTCCGTCCCCCAGCGGGTTTGGTCCCAGAAGCCTCACCCCCAACGCCGACGAGACAGATGCAGCCCGCCAGAACGGGAGACGACTCCAAGAATGTTGTCAGGCTGCCGGAAACTGGGCAGCTTCCTGGCCTGCAGCGGGCGGAGGGGCGGGCTGAGATCCTCTTAGGAGGAGTGCGCTGGGAACGACTGACGCCGGCCGACGATCCGGAGGTTGAATTCCTCCGCGTTACCTACGGAAGTGGAACGGAATCCTGCCCGCCGGACAACATCATGCACCACGGGGGCAAGGAATACTTTCATATCCTTTCAGGGCAACTAGACGTACAAGTCGGCTTCGCGCGACAAACAATGCGCCCTGGTGACAGCGTGAACTTCGATTCGTCCATCCCTCATCGGCTCAGCAATCCATACCCAGACCCCTGTGTAGCCATATGGTTCGTAGTCGGTCGGTCCTCAACCTCCTCCGGAACCGGACACTAATAGCAGAAGCCAGAGTGGGGCCGGTCCGGCAAAACGTCGTAGCAGGGGCCCACGAACCGTCGAAGACACGACGAGCCATCCTCCGTCATGCCTGCCGTATTCCATTCGTGTGTCTAGTCACGGTTGACAGGGTGTTAATTAGCATTTACCTTTAGGTATCAAATGTGACGCGGACCATACCCCGTCCCACAGCCATCCGGAGTGTTCTGCACTCTGCTCCCCAGGGGCACCCCCCCTCTCATGGAGGTCATGCAAGTGAAAGCAGGGAACTCTTCTTCCGAAGCGGAGATCCGGGACCTGGAAGACCAGCGCTACAAAGCCATCCTCACAGGAGACCTGGCCGCGTTCAGCGCCCTCTGCCATCCAGATCTCATCTACACCCACTCAAACGGCGATCGCGACTCTCTGGAGTCGTACGTAAAGAAGTGCGAAGCAGGATTTTACCGGTACCACCAAATAGAACATCCGATTGAAAGGATTGTGGCCACGGACGTTGTTGCTGTGGTTGCCGGAGGGATGCGGGCCTCCCTAACGGCAGGCGGCAAGGAGTTGGAGCTAGATAATAGCTGCCTTGCCGTCTGGGTGAAGGAAAATTCGAGGTGGAAATTCCTTGCCTACCAGCCCACAGTCCTTCCCATCGATTCTTCCGTATCCGCCACCTAAAACTCGAAATCGAACTCAGTAAACGATTGGTGACAACCTTGAGCTTGGAATTCACACATGAAACGCTCGGCCAGCGCGTGCTCTTCGGCTCTGGCAAAGCCGGGCAACACCTGGCAGAAGAAATCAGGACTATGGGCGCATCGAAAGTCATGCTCATCGCCTCGGAAGCCGAATCCGCCATCGCCGAATCAGTGGCGCGAGACGTGGACGTTGCGCTGACATATAGCGACGTCGCCCCGCACGTGCCGGCCGAAAAGGCTGAGAAGGCGCGTTCCGCCGCCGCAGAGCACGGAATCGACCTCCTCGTATCCGTCGGCGGGGGATCAACCACTGGACTCGCCAAAGCCGTTGCCTTGACCTCCGGCCTTCCGATCATCGCCGTTCCGACAACATACGCTGGGTCCGAGGCTACAAACGTATGGGGGCTAACCGAAGGCGCACGGAAGACAACAGGCATTGATAGTCGGGTTTTGCCCGCGACAGTCATCTACGATGCGGACCTGACACTCTCCCTGCCCGTGGAACTGTCTGTCGCATCCGGTTTGAACGGGCTTGCACACTGCGTCGACTCCATGTGGGCGCCGCGGGCCGATCCAATTAACGCAGCTCTCGGCGCGGAAGGGATAAGGGCGCTAAATCGTGGACTGCCCCTAATAAAACAGGATCCTACCGGTCATGAAGGCCGGGAAATGGCGCTGTATGGAGCCTATCTTTCCGCCGTGGCTTTTGCGTCCGCAGGATCAGGCCTGCACCACAAAATTTGTCATGTACTCGGTGGCACATGGAACATGCCCCACGCCGAAACCCACGCTACAGTCCTGCCGTATGTCCTCGCGTTCAACGCCCCACAAGCTCCGGAAGCGGCGGCCAGGATCGCGGGCGCCTTCGGATCCGACGATGCGAATGACGGATTGCGCCAACTTCGCGAGGCGCTCGATGCACCCCGCGCCCTTCAGGACTTTGGATTCAAAGCCGAGTACATTCCCGAAGCTGTTCAAATCATCCTGGCAGCCGTCCCAGAATCGAATCCGCGTAAGTGCACTCCCGAGAACCTCACGACCTTGCTCACCGCGGCACTACAAGGCGACAACCCCAAGATTCTCAGCGACTAAGGGTCAGGACATGACTATGAGCACAGAAGCACCTGTCTCCGTAAGGCAGAAGACCATCGAGGAGACCCTCACCGCAAACGTCCAGGCATCCTTCGCCAACTGCGCCGACCCACGACTAAAGCAACTCATGCAGTCACTTGTCACGCACTTGCACGCCTTCGTACGCGAGGTAAGGCTGACCGAGGCCGAATGGA
The DNA here is from genome assembly GCF_030811655.1 of Pseudarthrobacter enclensis. Taxonomy (GTDB): domain Bacteria; phylum Actinomycetota; class Actinomycetes; order Actinomycetales; family Micrococcaceae; genus Arthrobacter; species Arthrobacter enclensis_A. The sequence continues at coordinate 60,398 of NZ_JAUSRE010000013.1, forward strand.
ACAAAGCAATCGAATTCCTCACCGCCGTCGGACACATTACCGATGACAGACGACAGGAGTTCATCCTGCTATCCGACGTCCTGGGCGTCTCCATGCAAACCATCAACGTCAACAACGAAGCTGTCGGCGAAGCGACTGAGGCAACAGTCTTCGGACCATTCTTCGTCAACGACGCTCCAGAGATCCCAAATGGAGGAGACATCGCAGGTGCCGCCCCCGGCCAGCCCTGCTGGATAGAGGGAACGATAACCGACACCTATGGGAACCCCGTCCCACGCGCCCGGATCGAGGTCTGGGAGGCAGACGAGGACGGCTTCTATGACGTCCAGTACGCCGATGGCCGGGTAAGCGGCCGCGGCCACCTCCTCGCAGACGAGGAAGGAAGGTATAGCTTCTGGGGCTTGACCCCAACGCCATATCCGATTCCGCACGACGGCCCTGTCGGCAGCATGCTGGAGGCAACAGGCCGCTCGCCCATGCGTGCATCACACCTTCACTTCATGGTGAGTGCCCAGGGGCTCCGAACCCTCGTCACCCACATCTTCGTTGCAGGCGACGAACTGTTGAAATACGACACAGTCTTTGGAGTCAAACAATCGTTAATCAAGGACTTTGTCGAACAATCTCCCGGAACCCCCACACCGGACGGACGCGACCTCGGCCATACCACTTGGGCTCGCACGCGGTTCGACATCGTACTGGCACCCGAAGACTCCCAGTAACCCTTCATTCCACGCACGAGATAACCAAGTAAAAGGGAACCAAATGAACCAGGAACTCAAGATCGCTGTCGTAGGCACCGGCGCCAACGGCGCATCAATCGGCGCCGACATGATTGAAGCCGGACACGACGTAACCTTCATCGAACAATGGCCAGCCCACGTCGAAGCCATGCGCGAAAACGGGCTGACCGTTCATATGCCGGACTCCACCCGGAATACCCAAGTACGCGCATACCACATCTGTCAGGTGGCCGAACTGAGAGACAAGTTCGACATCGTATTCATCTCTGTCAAGACCTACGACTCTCGCTGGATTTGTGAACTCATCAAGCCCGTCCTCCACGAAAAATCACTCGTGGTTGGCCTGCAAAACGGCATGACGATTGATGACTACGCCGAGATTCTTGGCGCCGAACGCACCGTTGGTGCCGTGCTCGGTATAGCAGCCAATATGTACGATCCAGGCGTCGTTGTTCGCCAAATTCCCCCATCCGGGACGTGGTTCACCGTCGGATCCTACGACGGATCCAACCCTGAGGGAATCGACCAGGTTGCAAGCGTGCTCCGGGCCGCAGGCACAGTGGAAGTTAGCCAGGACATCAGGTCCTCAAAGTGGATGAAACTGATTGCAAACATCCCTGAAATGCTGCCGTCAGCGCTGGTAGGACTCCCGCTCATGTCCGCCGTCCAACTCGAAGGAATGCGCGAAGTCATGGACGCCGCTGGCAGGGAAGCCTACCGATTGGCTGAGGACCTCGGGATCACCATGCTGCCAATTTTCGGCAAGACCATTGACGAAGTTCCAGCAGACGACCAATATGCCGTGGACCTCCTGGATGCTGTTCTCGCAAGCTACTCGCTGCCCGACACCAGGGTCGCAGTCCTGCAGGACTGGGAGAAGGGCCGCCGGGCCGAAATTGACGGTTTCAGCGGCTACATCGTCACCAAACGTCGTGAACTCGGCGGCTCAGCGCCAGTCAACGAAATCATCCTCGAGATGGCAGAACGAATCGAGCGCGGGGAGCTCACCCCGAACCCGGAGAATGCATCCCTACTCGTGAAGGAATTCATGGCGATATCGGACTGACGAGTCTAGGCCGAGGAGGTCCCGAGCAAATTGGGAAGGGGTGCTGCCCACGCACCCCTTCCCCTTCCTTGGCCGAGTGGTTAATGTTCGGCCGGCCCGTCACCGCCCATCCAGCTCCATTTACTAACGTGCTGTCGGGTAGCAACCAATGAGAGGGAAAATCATGTCAGTTGACGAATGCAGAGCTGTCACTGAATGCTTCGCTGCGGCCGCAACAGCCCTTGCTTGTCTCGCGGCTATACCGCTCCTCGCCACGCGCGTGCATAGAGCCGAAGATTCCGAGGCAGCCGTTTATCACTTCTTGCCCACACCACCACAATCAAGCGACTAACTCCCCCGCTGAAAAGATCGGCCATCGATGGACAAGGTGCGGTCCCCGCAGCGGCCGTTGAGCTACACCCCAATCTGACATAAGGCTGTGGCGCCAGGACGTTGGCTTGCAGTTCTGTTTTCTTTTCCTGATGCCGGTCGCAAGGAACTCCTCGGTCCAAACCAGACATCTGCCGTCTGCGGCCGCTAATAAAGCAGACGTGAGTGTGGACACTGTACACACTCACTTTGGTAAGACAAGGAACGGCCAACCGCAACCTCCGGCGGTTCTGGCGTCGGATCCCAGCACGTGGCATAGCCAACATGCCACGTCATGTTGTAGTCCCTCCCGGGCACATGAATAGGTGTAGGCCACCAACGGCCCACCCAACAAGACGGGAACGAGGAAACCACAAGAACACTCCCAGCAGGAGGAAGGCCAACCAGCCAGGGACTCGAACCCACCCCGCACAACTGAATAGGCTCCGCGGCAACCAGGCGAAAGCCCGCACCCACAGCGTCAGAGGCGCCTCAGTGCAAGCTTTGTCAACACGTCAAAGCAAAATCGCCCCTGACGAGGGAATACGTCGTGCCCGAGGTGGGACTCGAACCCACACATCTTTCGATACCGCATTTTGAGTGCGGCGCGTCTGCCAATTCCGCCACTCGGGCGCGGAATACGGGAAGCAAGACGGTACGCCCACAGCTGACTGTGAGCAACGCGATCGCTTCACGTACGCGGAATTACTCTACATGCAGATAGGCTGAATTCCAGAATCGCGCCGCCGTCGCCGCAAACGAACCCCTGCAAGCCAAGTACAGCCGCGGTGGCACCTAAGATAGTGATGTCCCGCCGTACCTTTTCAAGGAGATCCCGTGACTGAACAGACGGAGTCCAAGCCCACGTCCCAGCCGGCGCGCCGCGTCATTGTGGCTGAAGATGAAACCCTCATCCGCCTCGACATAATCGAGATCCTGCGCGGTGAAGGCTACGACGTCGTGGGCGAGGCGGACAACGGCGAGAAGGCCGTCCAGCTTGCCGAAGAACTGAAGCCGGACCTGGTCCTCATGGACGTCAAGATGCCCGTCATGGACGGCATTTCGGCCGCCGAAAAGATCGTCAAGGCCCGCATCGCCCCCGTGGTGCTGCTGACCGCCTTCAGCCAGAAGGAACTGGTGGAGCGCGCCCGCGACGCCGGCGCCATGGCCTACGTGGTCAAGCCGTTCACGCCTGCCGATCTCATCCCCGCGCTGGAAATCGCACTTTCACGCCACGAGGAAATCAAGGCCCTTGAGGGCGAAGTTTCGGACCTGCAGGAGCAGTTCGCCACCCGCAAGCTCGTTGAGCGCGCCAAGAGCCTGCTGACCACCAAGATGGGCCTGACGGAGCCGGAAGCGTTCCGCTGGATCCAGAAGACGTCCATGGACCGCCGCCTCAGCATGCGCGAGGTCGCCGAAACCATCATCAACCAGGTCAACTAGCACGCCGGGCCGGGCCGGATCGATTACGACGACGGCCCGGCACCAAAGCAGGAACCGTCACAAAAGACAACGGTCACCGCAGCAAAAAGGACCCCCGCCAAAAGGCAGGGGTCCTTTTCGTTGCCCGAAGACTAGGCCTGGACCTGGTTCTTCTTCTTCTTTTCCGGCCAGGGGCCGAGCTTTTCCTTGTTGCTGGTAACTTCTCCACCGCGGGTCGAGTCGGCAAGGTCGCCCACCTTGTGCACCTTCAGCGAGTTTGTGGAACCGGCCTTTCCGGGAGGGGAACCGGCGGCGATGACCACCAGGTCACCGTCCTCCACCAGACCCATTTCCTCCAGGCTGCGGTCCACCTGCGCGGTCATGGCGTCGGTGTGGTCCACCATCTGCACCAGCACCGGCTGGATGCCCCAGGTGAGGGCCATCTGGTTCCAGACCTGCTCCACCGGGGTGAATGCGAAGACCGGCTTGATGGGCCGCAGGCGGGACAGACGGCGGGCCGAGTCGCCGGACTGCGTGAACGCACAGATGTACTTGGCGTCCAGCTGGTCGGCGATTTCGACGGCGGCACGCGTGATGGCGCCACCACGGGTCCTGGGCTTGGTCCCCAGCGGGGGGACGCGCTCCAGGCCGTGGACCTCGGTGGACTCGATGATCCGGGCCATGGTCTTCACGGTCTCGATCGGGTACTTGCCCACACTCGTCTCACCGGACAGCATAACGGCGTCGGCACCGTCCAGGACGGCGTTGGCGCAGTCGGACGCCTCTGCACGGGTCGGGCGCGGGTTGTCGATCATGGACTCCAGCACCTGGGTGGCCACGATGACCGGCTTCGCCCAGCGGCGCGCCAGCTCGATGGCGCGCTTCTGCACGATCGGCACTTCCTCCAGCGGAAGCTCCACTCCCAGGTCGCCACGCGCCACCATGATCGCGTCGAAGGCGTCGATGATCTCGGGCAGCTGCTCAACGGCCTGCGGCTTCTCGATCTTGGCGATGACCGGCACGCGGCGGCCTTCTTCGTCCATGATCTCGTGCACGCGGGTGATGTCGGACGCGTCGCGAACGAAGGACAGCGCCACCAGATCCACACCGCGGCGCATAGCCCAGCGAAGGTCGTCCTCATCCTTCTCGCTCAGGGCGGGAACATTCACGGCCACGCCGGGAAGGTTGATGCCCTTGTTGTTGGACACCATGCCGCCGACGGTCACCTCGGCGACGACCTTCACGTCGTCTACCTCAATGGCGCGCAAGGCCACCTTGCCGTCGTCGATCAGGAGGGCGTCGCCCACCTTGACGTCCTCGGTGAGGCTCTTCAGGGTGGTGGAGCAGATTTCCTGGGTACCGGGGACGTCCTCGGTGGTGATGGTGAAGATGTCACCGACGGCCAGGGCGTGCGGACCATCAACGAAACGGCCCAGGCGGATCTTCGGGCCCTGGAGGTCGGCCATGATCGCCACGGCCTTGCCCAGGTCGGAGGCCGCCTTGCGGACGTTCTCGTAGGTGTTGTCATGCACGGTGTAGTCGCCGTGGCTCATGTTCATGCGGGCGACGTCAACGCCGGCTTCCAGCACCGCGAGGGTGTTTTCGTAGCTGGCAATTGCCGGGCCGAACGTAGCCACAATTTTTGCGCGTCTCATATACCTACCCTATTGGTCTCTTGCATTGGTTAAGTTGTCGGCGAGGTGAACCCTCGGTGCATCCCCGGGTCAGCGGCTAGAGGACGGCGATGGCGCGGTCCGTCGGCGCGACGGGCGCGGGAAGGATGGTGCTTCCCATGAGGTACTTGTCCACGGCGGCAGCGGCTGCGCGGCCCTCGGCAATGGCCCACACGATCAGGGACTGTCCACGGCCGGCGTCACCGGCAACGAAGACGCCTTCGGTGTTGGTCATGTAGTAACCGTCGCGTGCAACGTTGCCGCGGCCGTCGAACTCTGCGTGGACCTGCTCGGCGATCCCGGCCGGTTCGGCGCCCGTGAAACCAAGGGACAGGAACACCAGGTCCGCGGGGATAATCCGCTCGGTGCCAGCCTTGGGCAGGCGTTTGCCGTCCACGAATTCGGTCTCGGCCACCTTGACGCCGGTCAGCTTGCCGTTTTCGCCAACAAACTCGACGGTGGAGGCGAGGTAGGTGCGTTCGCCGCCTTCCTCGTGGGCGCTGGCCACCTCGAACAGGGTGGGGAACGTCGGCCACGGCTGGTGGCTGGCACGCTCCGACGGCGGCTGCTTGCCGATGGCGAGGGTGGTGACCGATGCAGCGCCGTGCCGGTGGGCGGTGCCCAGGCAGTCGGCACCGGTGTCGCCGCCGCCCAGGATCACCACGTGCTTGCCGTGGGCGTTGATCTGGTTCTCGATGGTCTCGCCGGCAACGGCGCGGTTGGCGGGCACCAGGTAGTCCATGGCGAAGTGGATGCCGTCGAGGTCCCGGCCCGGGATAGGCAGGTCCCGCGGTACGGTGGCACCGGTGGCGATCACGACGGCGTCGTACCGGCGGCGCAGCTGCTCCCAGGTCACGTCCGAGCCAACGGCGACGCCGGTCCGGAAGCGGGTGCCTTCCGCCTTCATCTGCTCGACGCGGCGGTCCACCTGCTCCTTTTCCATCTTGAAGTCGGGGATGCCGTACCGCAGCAGGCCGCCGATCTTGTCGTCCCGCTCGTAGACGGCAACGGTGTGTCCAACGCGGGTGAGCTGCTGGGCCACGGCCAGTCCTGCGGGGCCGGATCCGACGACGGCAACGGTCTTGCCGGTGAGGCGTGCGGGCGGCAGCGGGCTGACCCAGCCGTTGTCCCAGGCCTCATCAATGATCGAGACTTCCACCTGCTTGATGGTGACGGCGGGCTGGTTGATCCCCAGCACGCAGGACGCCTCGCAGGGTGCCGGGCACAGCCGGCCGGTGAACTCGGGGAAGTTGTTCGTGGCGTGCAGGCGCTCGATCGCTTCCTCGCCCTTGTCCCGCCACATGAGGTCGTTCCACTCGGGAATGAGGTTGCCCAGCGGGCAGCCCTGGTGGCAGAACGGGATGCCGCAGTCCATGCAGCGCCCGGCCTGTGCCTTCAGCGTGCCCTTTTCCTGCGCCTCGTAGACTTCCTTCCAGTCCATGATGCGGACGGGAACGGGACGGCGCGGCTGGGTTTCACGCTGGCGTACTTTCAGAAATCCGCGTGGATCAGCCACCGGTCACCTCCAGGATTCGAGACCATACTTCTTCGCCGTCGGGGTCAAGGCCCTCTTCGATGGCGTCGAGACGGGTTTGCAGCACGGCCGCGTAGTCGCGCGGCAGCACCTTCGTGATGCGGGCGGCGGTGTCATCGAAGTTCTCGAGGAGGCGCGCCGCCAGCTGGGAGTCAGTTTCTTCCACGTGCTTGACCAGCAGGCCGTGGACGATGTCGCGGTCCTCGGCGTCCAGCTCGCGGAGCTGGAGTTCGCCGGACTGCAGGGCTTCCTTGTTGACCTTGGCAGTGTCCAGGTCAAGGACGTAGGCGGTGCCGCCGGACATGCCCGCACCGAAGTTGCGGCCCGTGCGGCCGATGATCAGCGTCTGGCCGCCGGTCATGTACTCGCAGCCGTGGTCGCCGATACCTTCGGCGACGGCGGTGGCACCGGAGTTGCGGACCAGGAAGCGTTCGCCCACCTGGCCCCGCAGGAACATCTCGCCGCTGGTGGCGCCGTAGCCGATCACGTTGCCGGCGATGACATTGGTCTCCGCTTTGAAGACGTTGGTACGGTCCGTGCGGACAATGATCCGGCCGCCGGAGAGGCCCTTGCCCACATAGTCGTTCGAGTCGCCGTACAGCCGCAGGGTGATGCCCGCCGGCAGGAAGGCGCCCAGCGACTGGCCGGCGGTGCCGTTCAGGGTGATGTCGATCGTGTCCGTCGCCAGGACGTCGGTGCCAAAGGTCTTGGTGACGACGTGGCCCAGCATGGTCCCCACTGAACGGTCGGTGTTGATGACGTCCACGGTGATCTTCACCGGGCTGCGGTCGGTCAGCGCTTCGGTGGCCATGGTGATCAGCCGCTGGTCGAAGTGCTTATCCAGCTCGTGGTTCTGCCCGGTCATGTTCCGCAGCGGCGCGTCATCGTCGAACTCCAGGCCGTGCAGGATCGGGTCCAGGTCCAGGCCGTCGGCCTTCCAGTGGTCGATCGCCTCCCGGGTGTCCAGGACCTCGGCGTGGCCAATGGCTTCCTCAAGGCTGCGGAAGCCAAGCTCGGCCAGGATCTCCCGGACTTCCTCGGCGAGGAATTCGAAGAAGTTAACCACGAACTCGGGCTTGCCGCTGAAGCGTGCACGCAGCTCGGGGTTCTGGGTGGCGACGCCTACCGGGCAGGTGTCGAGGTGGCAGACGCGCATCATGATGCAGCCTTCCACCACCAGCGGTGCGGTGGCGAAACCGAACTCCTCACCGCCCAGCAGCGCTGCGATGACAACGTCGCGGCCGGTCTTGAGCTGGCCGTCCACCTGGACCACCACGCGGTCGCGGAGGCCGTTGAGCATCAGGGTCTGCTGCGTCTCTGCGAGGCCAAGCTCCCACGGAACACCGGCGTGCTTGAGCGAGTTCAGCGGCGAGGCGCCGGTGCCGCCGTCGTGTCCGGAGACAAGTACGACGTCGGCCTTCGCCTTGGTCACGCCGGACGCCACGGTGCCGATCCCGACTTCGGAGACAAGCTTCACGTGCACCCGCGCCGAGGGGTTGGCGCGCTTGGCATCGTAGATGAGCTGCGCGAGGTCCTCGATGGAGTAGATGTCGTGGTGCGGCGGCGGGGAAATGAGGCCCACGCCGGGGGTTGAATGCCGCGTGCGGGCCACCCACGGGTAGACCTTCTGCGCCATCAGCTGGCCGCCTTCGCCGGGCTTGGCACCCTGCGCCATCTTGATCTGGATGTCGTCGGCGTTGGTCAGGTACAGGCTGGTCACGCCGAACCGGCCGGACGCGATCTGCTTGACCGCGGAGCGGCGCTTCGGATCCAGGAGGCGGTCCACGTCCTCGCCGCCTTCACCGGTGTTGGATTTGCCGCCCAGCTGGTTCATGGCGATGGCCAGCGTCTCGTGGGCCTCCTGGGAGATGGAGCCGTAGCTCATGGCCCCGGTGGAGAACCGCTTGACGATGCTGGAGACCGGCTCCACTTCCTCAAGGGGCACGGAGGGGCGGTCGTTCTTGAACTTGAGGAGGCCGCGGAGGGTCATCAGGTTGGTGGACTGGTCGTCCACGCCCCTGGTGTAGGCCTTGAAGATGTCGTAGCGGCGTTCGCGGGTGGCGTGCTGCAGCCGGAAGACGGTCTCCGGGTTGAAGAGGTGCGGCTCGCCGTCCCGCCGCCACTGGTACTCGCCGCCGCCCAGCAGGGGCCGGTGCGGCTGCTCGATGCCGCCGTCGGGGTAGGCCATCTGGTGGCGTGCGGAAACCTCGGCTGCGATGACATCCAGCCCCACGCCGCCCAGCTGGGAGTGTGTGCCGGCGAAGAACTCGTCCACCAGTTCCTGTCCGAGGCCCAGGGCTTCGAACGTCTGGGCGCCGGTGTAGGAGGCAACCGTGGAGATGCCCATCTTGGACATGATCTTCAGGACGCCCTTGCCGAGGCCCTTGATCAGGTTGTAGACCCCGTCCTGCGGGGTGACCCCGGTGACGTCGCCTGCGGCAATGAGCTGTTCCACGGATTCCATGGCGAGGTAGGGGTTGACTGCGGATGCTCCGTAGCCGATCAGTACGGCAACGTGGTGCGTCTCGCGGACGTCGCCGGCCTCCACCACCAGGGCGGTCTTGGTGCGGTTGGCGCTGCGCAGCAGGTGGTGGTGCACGGTGCTGACCAGCAGCAGGGACGGGATGGGCGCCCACTGTGCATTGGAGTCACGGTCGGAGAGCACGATGTACTGCACTCCGCGGTTGATGGCGCCCGAAACCTGCTCGCAGATCTCCGTGAGCCGGGCACGCAGCGCGTTCTCGCCGCCTTCTGGGCGGTAAAGGCCGCGGACCTTCATGGCCACGCGGTTGCCGTCGGCATCCTCGATGTTGGCGATCTTGGCCAGCTGGTCGTTGTTGATCACCGGGAACGGCAACTGGACCTGCGGCTGGCGCACCTGCTTGGTGTCCAGCAGGTTGCCGTTGGGCCCGATGGCGCACGTCAGGGACGTGACCAGCTCCTCGCGGATGGCATCCAGCGGCGGGTTGGTGACCTGCGCGAAGGACTGCACGAAGTAGTCAAAGAGCAAGCGGGGGCGCTTGGACAGCACGGCCACCGGAGTGTCCGAGCCCATGGCGCCGAGGGGCTCGGCCCCGGTGCGGGCCATGGGGCCCAGCAGGATCTTCAGTTCCTCGGTGGTGTAGCCGAAGGTGCGCTGGCGGATGTTCACGGACGCGGCCGTGTGCACCACGTGCTCGCGCTCGGGCAGCTCGTTGAGGTCGATCAGGTTGTCCTTGACCCACTCGGCCCACGGGTTGGCCGCGGCCACTTCGGCCTTGACTTCTTCGTCATCGATAATGCGGCCGGCCTCGGTGTCCACCAGGAACATCTTGCCCGGGGACACGCGGCCCTTCTTGACCACCTTGGAGGGCTCGACGTCGATCACGCCGACTTCTGAGGCGAAGACGATCAGGCCGTCCTCGGTGATCCAGAAGCGGCCGGGGCGCAGGCCGTTGCGGTCCAGGGTGGCACCAACGAGGTTTCCGTCGGTGAAGGAAACGGCGGCGGGGCCGTCCCATGGTTCCATCAACAGCGAGTGGTACTCGTAGAAAGCGCGGCGTGCCGGATCCATGGTGGCGTGGTTTTCCCAGGCCTCCGGGATCATCATCATGATCGAGTGCGTGATGGGGCGCCCGGACAGCCAGAGGAGCTCCGCTACCTCGTCGAAGGATGCGGAGTCGGAGGCACCGGGGGTGCAGATGGGGTACAGCTCTTCCGGCGAGTCGCCCAGCAGCGGGTTGGCGAGCTGGGACTGCCGGGCGCGCATCCAGTTCCGGTTGCCCTTGACGGTGTTGATTTCACCGTTGTGGGCAATGGTCCGGAACGGCTGCGCCAGCGGCCACGACGGGAAGGTGTTGGTGGAGAAGCGCGAGTGCACGATCGCAAGCTTGGTCTTGAACCGCTTGTCGGAGAGGTCCGGGTAGAACGGCTCCAGCTGGGCGGTGGTGAGCATGCCCTTGTAGACGATGGTGCGGGAGGACAGCGACGGGAAGTAGACGCCGAACTTGTTCTGGGCGCGCTTGCGGATGCGCCAGGCACGGGAGTCCAGTTCGTTGCGGTCCAGTTCCCCACCATCAGCGGCGGCGAGGAACGGCTGGGAGAAGTAGGGCATGCAGGCACGCGCCATAGCGCCAACGAGGTCGGCGACCACGGGCACTTCGCGCCAACCGAGGACCTTGAGTCCTTCGTCGGCGGCCAGGCCCTCGATTCCGGCTTTGGCAGCTGCGGCTTCGCGCTGCTCGGCAGGAAGGAATGCGGTGCCGGCAACGTACTGGCCGGGAGCCGGCAGCTCAAACTCGGTGACGGCACGGAAGAACTCGTCGGGGATCTGCATGAGGAGGCCGGCACCGTCACCCGTGCCTTCGTCAGCGCCCACGGCGCCGCGATGCTCAAGGTTGCGCAGCGCGGTCAGTGCGGCGTCGACGATGTCATACCCGGGCTCACCGCGCAGGGTGGCGATGATCGCCAGGCCGCAGGCGTCCTTCTCCTGCTCCGGGTTGTACAGCCCGGCAGCCTCCGGCATGGCGGCAAAGCGCTTGAACGGCGACAATGCAGCCTCAGGCTGATCCGGTTCGGACCAGCTGGGAGTGTTAAGAGTTTGGGTCATGGGAGACGTCCTTCCTCCTGATCGTGCGTATGGAAGGGACACCGTTGGCCCCACTCGTCGGCGCCGTTGCAGGGGCACAACAAAGTGTTGATTACTGGAAATTGTAGGTCAGCGCGGCCTGCTGAACTAACGGTTACGCAGGCCCCTGCCCGGGGCACCACCGGACAGCAGCTTCACGCTGTCAAGAGAATGCCCCATGCCACGACGTTGTGGTTTCGGGCCCTTCGAGCGGTGGCTCTGCTGCCCTGCGTGGCCGGCGTCCTACTTGCCGGTGCCGGCCTCCGGCGCGGGTCCGGTGGCTGTGCTGCCGGAGTGTCCGGCAGCCGTTGCATCCGGTCCGGGCTTGGCGCCCGCCGGTGCAGCCTCGGCCTCTTCCGTGGGGTCGGAAGCGTGCCTGGAACCGCTGTGGTTATCAGGGAGATTACCACGCGAACCACTATCTGAGACAACAGTGTCCGGAGCACGGACATTTGTGACTGTCCCAGGATCCGGGACCCTGGCGGGCTCGGCGGCCGGCTCATGGCTTGGGAGGTAGACGCTGTCCGGTTCCGGGCGTCCTTTGAAGCCCAACAGGATGAACGCGGCCAGGGCGGCCAGGAACACGAAGATACTGGTCCACACGTTCAGCCTGGTGGTGACCCCGAAGAGGCTGATCTGCTCCGCATCGTCGATGCGCAGCAGTTCGATCCAGACGCGGCCGAGGGTGTAGTACATGGCGTACAGCCAGAAGAGGCGGCTGCGGCGGAAGTGGAAGCGCCGGTCCAGGGCGAGCAGTACAAGCACGCCCGCGAGGTTCCACAGCGATTCGTAGAGGAACGTGGGGTGGAACAGGGTGTCCGCAGGCATGCCCGCGGGGAAGTTGGGGTTGTTGGGGTCGATCTGCAGGCCCCAGGGGAGGGTGGTGGGACCGCCGAAGAGTTCCTGGTTGAAGTAGTTGCCCCACCGGCCGATGGCCTGGGCGAGGAGCAAGCCGGGAGCCGCGGCGTCAACAAAGGCGCTCAGCTTGACGCCGCTGCGGCGGCAGCCTATCCAGGCACCGATGGCACCGAGGACGACGGCGCCCCAGATTCCCAGCCCGCCCCGCTGGATCTGCGGGATCAGGGAGAGGTCACCGGTGCCGTCGAAGTTGGGACCGAAGTAGGCGTCCGGTGAGGACACGACGTGGTACAGCCGGCCGCCGATGATGCCGAAGGGGATCGCCCAGATGACGATGTCCCAGACACTGCCTTCAGGGGCGCCGCGTTTGGCCCAGCGGACGGAGGTCAGCCACAGGCCGACGACGATTCCCGCCAGGATGCACAGGGCATAGGCGTGGATCCGCAGGTTGCCCCACGGCAGGGGGATGTCGAACCCGGACCAGCCCGGGCTGGGGATGCTGGCTGGTACCAAAGCGGGTGACAGGGCGGCCGCCTGAAGGAGTGCCTGCATGGCTTACGCCCCGGCTTCCTGCGTGGAGCCGGTTTCCCTGGTGAGCCCGGTGCTGAGGTCCTTGGTGAGGCTGGCGACGGCATCCACGCCGCCGTCGCCCAGCGCCTTGACGAGGGCGGTGCCCACAATGACGCCTTCCGCGTAGGCAGCGATTTCGCGGACCTGCCCGGCGTTGGATACGCCCAGGCCAACGCAGACGCGCTCCGCACCGGCACCGTGCGCTGCGGAGACTACATCCTTGGCGGCAGAGCTCACCGAGGAGCGGGCGCCCGTGACACCCATGATGGAGACGGCGTAGACGAAGCCGCGGCTTGCATCCACGGTGCGCTGCATGCGTTCGGGAGTGGAGGACGGTGCCACGAGGAACACCCGGTCCAGGCCGTACTTCTCCGAGGCTTCCATCCACTCGCCGGCCTCATCGGGGATGAGGTCCGGGGTGATGAGCCCGGCTCCCCCGGCCCCGGCCAGCCTGCGCGAGAACTCGTCCACGCCCATGCGGACCACCGGGTTCCAGTAGGTCATGACCAGGACGGCTGCATCGGTCTGGCTGGTGATGCCGGCAACAACGTCGAAAACCTGGCTGACATGAAAGCCCTTGGCCAGCGCCTCGGTGGTGGCGGCCTGGATAACCTGCCCGTCCATCACAGGGTCCGAATAAGGAATGCCGATTTCGATCAGGTCCGCGCCGTTCCGGGCAGCCGCGATGCCGGCCGCAATGGAATCCTCGACGCTGGGGTACCCGGCGGGCAGGTAGGCGATGAGGGCGGCGCGCCCCTGGGACCGGGCCCGGTCGATCGCCGCTGCCGCCTTGCTGGCCGTCTCTGCATGGCCGGCCATCTCTGCGCTGCTCACAGCTGCTCCCCCTCTTTGCCGATCTCGGATTCGGCGGAATTCTTGTCCAACAGGTCAAACCATTCGGCTGCGGTGGCCACATCCTTGTCGCCGCGCCCGGAAAGGTTCACGATGATGATCTTTTCGCCGGCCGAGGCCGCGTCCTCAGCGGCGAACCGCTGCCCCACCTTGATGGCTCCGGCCAGGGCGTGGGAGGACTCGAGAGCCGGGATGATACCCTCGGTGCGGCACAGGAGGCGGAACGCGTCCATGGCCTCGCTGTCCGTGATGGGCTCGTAGCTGACCCGTCCGATGTCGGACAGGTAGGAGTGCTCGGGGCCCACCCCGGGGTAGTCCAGGCCGGCGGAGATGGAGTGCGACTCGATGGTCTGCCCGTCGTCGTCCTGCATCAGGTAGGAGCGCGCGCCGTGAAGGACGCCCGGCTTGCCCAGCGTGATGGTGGCAGCGTGCCGGCCGGTCTCCACCCCATCGCCGCCGGCTTCGAAGCCGAAAAGCTTGACGGAAGGGTCGTCCAGGAACCCGTGGAAGATGCCGATGGCGTTGGAGCCTCCGCCGATGCAGGCGCAGACGGCGTCCGGCAGGCGGCCTTCCTGTTCCAGGATCTGGGCGCGGGCTTCTTCACCGATGACCTCATGGAAGTACCGGACCATGGCGGGGAACGGGTGGGCGCCGGCGGCGGTGCCCAGCAGATAGTGGGTAGTGGAAACATTGGCCACCCAGTCACGGAGGGCGTCATTGATGGCGTCCTTGAGGGTCTGCGATCCGCTGGTGACGGGGATGACCTTGGCGCCCAGCAGTTCCATCCGGGCGACATTCAGAGCCTGGCGGCGGCAGTCCTCCGCGCCCATGTACACCACGCATTCCAGGCCCATGAGGGCGGCAGCGGTGGCGCTGGCGACGCCGTGCTGGCCGGCGCCGGTCTCGGCAATGATGCGGGTCTTGCCCATGCGCTTGGCAAGCAGCGCCTGGCCCAGGACGTTGTTGATCTTGTGCGACCCGGTGTGGTTCAGGTCCTCACGCTTCAGGAATACCCGTGCTCCCCCGGCATGCTGGGAGAACCGCTTGGCCTCGGTCAGCAGCGACGGGCGGCCCGAGTAGTTCTTGTTCAGGTCCGCGATCTGCGCCCGGAACCCGGGATCGTCCTTGGCCTTGTTGAATGTTTCTTCAAGTTCGTCCAGGGCGGCAATGAGCGACTCAGGCATCCATCGGCCGCCGTAGTTGCCGAAGTACGGCCCCGGGGCGTGGCGGAGGGATCCGCCCTGCAGGAATGCTTCCGCGGTGTTGTTGTCAGCGTTTCCTGAGGGTGCTTGAGCCATCAGTCCTGTCCTGTTCGAAGTTGGCGGTCAAAAAGTGCTGTTCCGGCACAGGGCCGGAACGGTAGGCGTGCCCTGCGGGGCCAGCGTGCCGCTGCCCCTGCCGGAAGCCGGATGGTGCGGTGGTGTCTCAGCTGCGCGCAGCGATCGCGGCGGCGCCGGCGGCCGTGAACTCAGCGATGCGCTCCCGTGGCGTGGCGTGGCTTACCAGGGCCTCGCCCACCAGTATGGCGTTGGCGCCGCTTGCGGCGTAATGCGTGACGTCGTCGGCGTCGCGGACGCCCGACTCGGCTACTACGACCGCCTCGGCCGGGATCAGCCCCGCCAGCGAGGCAAAGACGGAACGGTCGACGTCGAGCGTCTTGAGGTTGCGGACGTTGACGCCGATGATCCGCGCGTTGGCCGCGACAGCCCGTTCGATCTCGTCCTCGGTGTGCGTCTCCACCAGCACGTTCATGCCGAGTTCCCGGCTGAGCGCGCTGAAGTCGGAAAGCTGCGTGTCCGACAGTGCGGCCACGATGAGCAGGATGAGGTCGGCGCCGTGGGCACGGGCTTCCCAGATCTGGTACTCATCGAGCGTGAAGTCCTTGCGCAGCAGCGGGACGTCGACGGCGGCGCGCACGGCGTCGAGGTCCGCCAGGGACCCGCTGAACCGGCGCTGTTCTGTGAGGACGCTGATGACGGAAGCACCGCCGTCGGCGTACTGCCTGGCGAGCGAGGCAGGATCGCCGATGCTGGCGAGATCGCCCTTGGAGGGGCTGCGGCGCTTGATTTCGGCGATGACCTTCAGCTGTTCCCGGGTTGGCGAGGTGCCGCCGAGGGCCGCCCAGGCGTCACGGGCAGGTGCCGCGGCCTGGGCCAGGTCCTTCAGCTCAGCCAGCGAAACGAGCCGCTTCCTGGCCTCCATATCCTCCCTGACACCGGCGTTGATGTCGTCGAGAACAGTCGCCATCAGTGGCCGGAGTTCTTCAGCTTGCTGCCTTCGACGCCGTAGCCTGCCTTGCGCATGACATAACCGAGGATCAGGCCGATGACCATCACCACGGCGCCACCGATGAAGATGGGGGTGCTGGCGATGACGAAGGCGATGGCTGCGATGAGTGCGCCTACGAGCATGACAATGACGCAGGTCCAGGCGGCCGGGCTGTTGCCGTGGCCCAGTTCCTGGCTGTGGTCAATGGCGCCGGGGGCAACCGTGCGGGTGCCTGACTTGGAAACGGACGCAGGTGCTTTGCTCATGGAAAATCTCCTCAGGATGGATACTGCTTACATTCTGCCATTTTTTGGCTGCCACCCGCGTACCGCCGGACCCGGCGCCCGTAGCGGCGCTGGTGGCCGTTGGCCCTACGTGGGGTCCTCACCGCGGGAAAGCCGGTCCCAGCTGTCGATCTCGTCCATGGGGCCGGAGGCTGCAGCGGTCCCCGCCACCGCGGGTGCGTCATATTTGGTGCGCGTCTTCCAGTAGCGGGACGCCGGCAGGAGCAGCAGTGCGGCCAGAGCCAGCAGGCAGCCCGCGACGACGGCGAGGACCGGGAAGGCGGTGACCTCAACGTGCGCCTGGCTGCCGGAGACGCCGGTGGCGCCTGCGATGGTTCCCTGGGCGGCTGCGAGGGGATCGGCCAGGACGGCTGCCGCGGCCGTGACCACACCGGCTGAAGCAACGATGATGATGGCCGTGATGACCCAGCGGGCGATTTTGCCCGCGATGGCCGCGGCAAGGCCGCCGGCCAGGGCCACGAGGGCCAGTGCCGTTACCGCGGTGGCGGCTTTGCTTCCCTGCACCGGGATGCCACTTTGAGCTGCTGCCTGGCCCATCTGGTTGGGGTCCAGGGTGGCGGTCAGCCAGGTCTGGGTGGTGGTTCCGAACGCGGCAAGCGCCAGGAGGGTGATCAGCAGCACCAGGTTGGACTTGCGCGCCCACACCGGCGTGGAACCCTTGGCCGGACGGCCCGCTTTGGCTGCCTTACCGGCCTTCCCCGCCGTCTTCGGGCGGCCTGCGGCTGCTTCCGGGCCCGACATCAGGACTCCGTCCCGCCGGGGAGGGATTCCGCGGAGATGTTGTGCAATGATCCGGCAGTGTGGACGGCGCGCAGCGGGGCGGCCGCTTTGTTCACGGTCTCCAGGGCCTCGGTGGGATTCACGGAGTCGGCGACGATGCCGCCGCCGGCCTGGACGTACGCGCGCCCCTCGCGAATCAGGGCGGAGCGGATGGCGATTGCCATGTCCATGTCTCCGGCGAAATCGAGGTAGCCCACCACGCCGCCGTAGATGCCGCGGCGGTGCGGTTCCAGCTCATCGAGGAGCCGCAGGGCGCGCGGCTTGGGCGCGCCGGAAAGGGTGCCGGCCGGGAATGTGGCCTTCAGGACGTCATACGCCTTCGCCTGTGGTGCCAGTTGGCCCACCACCGTGGACACCAGGTGCATGATGTGGCTGAAACGCTCCACCTCCATGAACTGGGTGACGTCCACGGTGCCTGCCACGCAGACTTTGGAGAGGTCGTTGCGTGACAGGTCCACCAGCATCAGGTGCTCTGCGCGTTCCTTCTGGTCCGCCAGGAGTTCCTCGGCGAGGGCCTTGTCGGCTTCCACCGTCTTTCCACGGGGGCGGGAGCCGGCGATGGGGTGCGTGATGACTTCCTGCCCCGTGACCGTCACCAGCGCTTCCGGCGAGGACCCGACAATTGAGTACTCCCGGCCCTCGGCGTCTGCGAGGCTGAAGATGTACATGTAGGGGCTGGGGTTGGTGTTGCGCAGGACACGATAGACGTCCAGCGGGGAGGCCTTGCACTCCATTTCGAACCGGCGCGAGATAACCACCTGGAAGACTTCGCCATCCACGATGGCTTCCTTGCCGCGGTCAAGGGCGGCCAGGTACTCCGCCTCGTCCCAGCGTTCCTGCACGCTCGATGCGAAGTCCAGGGCGGCAGGTGCCAGCACGGAGACCGGCTGCACCACGGGGGCGCTGATCCTGGCCAGGAGTTCCTTCACGCGGGTCACGGCATCGTGCCAGGCCTCATCAACCCGCTCCGAGCTGTTGTCGAAGTTGATGGCGTTGGCGATCAGCAGGACGGTGCCGTCCACGTTGTCATGCACGGCCATGTCGGTGACCAGGTTCAGGGCCATTTCCGGCAGCTGGAGATCGTCCTCGGGAGGGCTGACCAGCCGCTCCCAGTGCCGGACGGTTTCCCAGCCCAGGAAGCCCACCAGGCCGGAGGTGAAGGGAGGCAGCCCGTCGAACCGGTCGGTGCGCAGGGCGTCGATGGTGTCGCGGATGGCGTCCACGGGGCTGCCGCTGACCGGCACGCCGGCGGGCGGTTCACCCAGCCAGTGCGCCTCGCCGTCCTTGGTGGTCAGGGTGGCGCGGGACCTGGCGCCGATGAAGGAGTAGCGGGACCAGGCGCCGCCCACCGCGGCTGATTCCATGAGGAACGTGCCTGGCTGGCCCTGGGCCAGCTTCCGGTACAGGCCGATGGGGGTTTCGGCGTCGGCCAGGACCTTGAGCCTGACGGGAATGACGCGGCTGTGGCCGGCGAGTTCCCGGAATTCCTCGAGGCTTGGGCTGATGGTTCCGAGGTCCTGCATGGCTATGCTTGTCCGCCTGTTCTTCGGAAGGCCCGGCAATGCCGGCGCCTTGGGTGTGCTTGCTGGGTGGCCCCGGCCTGGCATGGGCCGCCGGGGCAGCGGGCTCGGCTTAGCCTGCCTGGCCTGCCACCACGTCCAGGCCCCTGCCGTCGAAGCAGGTCCGGGTGCCTGTGTGGCAGGCGGCACCCACCTGGTCGACGCGCACCAGCAGCGCGTCGCCGTCGCAGTCCATGGCCACCGATTTGACCCACTGGACGTGCCCCGAGGTGTCGCCCTTGCGCCAGTACTCCTGGCGGGAGCGGGAGTAGAAGGTGACCCGGCCGGTGGTCATGGTGCGGTGGAGGGCCTCGTCATCCATCCACCCGAGCATCAGGACTTCGTTGGTGTCATACTGCTGCACCACCGCGGCCACCAGGCCTGCGGCGTCACGCTTGAGGGCCGCCGCCAGCTTCTCGGGAAGGGGGCTGGCCGGCACGGATGCCGCGGGGGACGGCACCGCGGAATCAAGGGACGACGACGGCACGGACTGCGCGGGTGCGGACACCGTGGATCCTGCGGTGTGGACGGGGGTTGGCTGCTCAGACATCGGGTCAAGTCTAGTGCCTCTGCGGGGCCTGTCTCCTGTTGTGAACAACGGCACGCCACCGGCCCCTCCGATGCTGCCCAACTCGACAGCTCTCGTGCTAGTTTCACAAGTGATGCATTTCGTCGAACCGTCCCGAGAAGTCCTGGCCGAAACCCTGCTTGCGGCCGGCCCTGATGCGCCCACGCTGTGCAAGGGCTGGCGCACCAGGGACCTTGCCGCGCATCTGTACCTGCGCGAGCGGAAAGCCGCCGTCGGGCTCGGCCTGGTCATCAAGCGCCTGGCCAAGGCATCGGACCAGGCCACCGCAAAGTTGGCGGCCAAACTCACCAGCAACGAGGACTACGCCCGGCTGGTGAACACCTTCCGCGCCGGGCCGCCGGCGCTCTCGCCGATGAGCATCAAAGCCCTGGACGAAAGCGCCAATCTGATCGAGTACTTCGTGCACACCGAGGACGTCCGCCGCGCCGTGGACAGATGGGCCCCCAGGGCCCTTGACGAGGCCTACTCCGATGCGCTCTGGGACGAACTGGTCAAGCGCGCCGCCATCCTGTACCGCGGCGTTGACCTGGGCATCGTCCTCGTCCGCCCGTCCGGCCCGCGGCACGTGGCCAAGCGCGCCCCTGTTTCGGTGGCGATCGTCGGCGAGCCGGGCGAACTGCTGATGCACGCCCATGGCCGCACCCGCCATGCCCTGGTCACCTTCGAAGGCCAACCCGACGCCGTCGCACTCCTCCAGTCAGCCGAAGTAGGGCTTTAGTCCCCACCCGCCCCCTAACCTCGCAAGCTCGGCCAGGGAACCCGGCGGGCGTGGGCCCTCCCACCCGCCCCCTAACCTCGCAAGCTCGGCCAGGGAACCCGGCGGGCGTGGGCCCAGCAGGTCAATTGAGGGTCAGCGGACTTCGAAGCCGGCCTCGCGGATGGCGTCCTTGACCTGGTGCATCATGTTGTCCGGTCCCCAGTGGAAGATGGACGCGGCGAGGACGGCGTCCGCACCTGCAGCGACGGCCGGCGGGAAGTGGGCGGGCTCCCCCGCACCGCCGGAGGCGATGATGGGAACCCTGACGGCCGCCCGGACCAGTTTAATGAGTTCGAGGTCAAAGCCGTCCTTGGTGCCGTCGGCGTCGATGGAGTTGAGCAGGATCTCCCCCACCCCGCGGTCAGCCGCTTCCCTGGCCCATTCGATGGCGTCGATGCCCGTGCCGGTGCGGCCGCCGTGGGTGGTCACTTCAAACCCCGACGGCGTGGGCTGGGATCCCGGACGGGTGCGGCGGGCGTCCAGGGACAGCACGAGGACCTGGGATCCGAAGTGCCTGGTGATCTCGTCGATCACGCCAGGCCGTGCCACGGCGGCGGTGTTGATGGAGGCCTTGTCGGCGCCGTAGCGCAGGAGCTTGTCCACCTCGGCCACGCCACGGACACCGCCGCCGACTGTGAGCGGGATGAAGACTTCCTCGGCGGTTCGGCGGACCACGTCGAACGTGGTCTCGCGGTTACCCGACGACGCGGTGACGTCCAAGAACGTCAGTTCGTCGGCGCCGGCGTTGTCGTACCGGTGGGCGAGTTCCACGGGGTCTCCGGCATCCCGGAGACCCTCGAAGTTGACGCCCTTGACGACGCGTCCGGCGTCGACGTCGAGGCAGGGAATGACGCGTACTGCTACTGCCATGGGAACTCCTGGAATCCGGTGCTGCTGGGGTGGGGTACGGGCGTCAGATGCGGCAGGCGTGGATGCTGCTGACCAGGATGGCGCGGGCGCCGAGGTCGTACAGTTCGTCCATGATCCGGTTGGTTTCCTTCTTGGGCACCATGGAGCGCACTGCCACCCAGTCCGAGTCGCGCAGCGGGGAAACCGTGGGTGATTCCAGTCCCGGGGTCAGGCTGGCTGCTTTTTCCACCAGCTCCTTGCGGATGTCGTAGTCCATCAGGACGTATTGGCGGGCCACGAGGACGCCCTGGAGGCGGCGGATGAGGACGTCGATTTCCTTGGCCGTGCCGTTGGCGGCGCCGCCTTTGCCGGTCCGCCGGATCAGGACGGCCTCGGACTTCAGGATGGGGTCGCCGAAAATTTCCATGCCGGCGGCCTTGAGGGTGTTGCCGGTTTCGACGACGTCGGCGATGGCGTCGGCAACGCCGAGGCGGACCGACGATTCCACCGCGCCGTCGAGCCGGACCACCTTGGCGTTGATGCCGCGTTCGGCGAGGTAGTTGCGGAGCAGGCCGTCGTAGCTGGTGGCGAGGCGCTTGCCCTCAAGCTCTGCGGCAGAGCTGAAGTCGCCCACCGGCCCGGCGAAGCGGAAGGTGGAGGCGGCGAATCCCAGCGGAAGCAGCTCTTCGGCTTCGACCTCGGCGTCCAGCAGCAGGTCGCGGCCGGTGATGCCGACGTCGAGTGTTCCCTGGCCCACGTACACCGCGATGTCGCGGGGGCGGAGGAAAAAGAACTCGATGTCGTTGTCGGGGTCCACCATGACCAGCTCGCGGCTGTCGCGCCGCTGGCGGTATCCGGCTTCGGAGAGCATGGCGGAGGCGGCTTCGGACAGGGAGCCCTTGTTGGGGACGGCTACTCGCAGCATGGGGATTTTCTTTCTGGGTGGAAGGTCTTTGTTTTCAGGCAGTGCAGGCCACGGCGGGACCGGCGACAGTGCGCCGGACCGGTGGCTACAGATGCTTGTAAACGTCTTCCAGGGTCAGGCCTTTGGCGAGCATCAGAACCTGCAGGTGGTACAGCAGCTGGGAGATTTCCTCTGCCGCGGCTTCATCGGATTCATATTCGGCAGCCATCCATACTTCGGCTGCTTCCTCAACGACTTTCTTCCCGATGCCGTGAACACCGGACTCCAATTCAGCGACGGTGCGGGAGCCTTCCGGGCGGGTGGCTGCCTTCTCGCTGAGCTCAGCGAACAGCGTCTCGAAATTCTTCACGCCCTCCAGCCTACTTGCTGCGGCCGCACGGGCGCTTCCCGGGCCGTTGGATGACGGGCGCGATGTGAGCGAATACACACCGCGCCCGCCACTGGTCCGCTGCTAGCTGCGGTACTGCTTGAGGACGACGGCGGTGGCCAGCGCCGCCGTCACTGCCTCGTGGCCTTTGTCTTCCTTGGAGCCGGGCAGGCCGGCGCGGTCGAGGCCCTGCTGTTCGTTGTCGCAGGTGAGGACGCCGAAGCCCACCGGCACTCCGGTGGACACGCTGACGTCGGTGAGTCCCGACGTCGCCGCCTGGCAGACGTAGTCAAAGTGCGGGGTACCACCGCGGATCACGACGCCGAGGGCAACCACGGCGTCAAAGTGCGGTGCCAGCCGCGCAGCGGCAACGGGCAGCTCAAAGCTGCCGGGAACCCGCAGCACCGTGGGCTCGGCGATGCCGGCGTCCTTGGCTGCCCGGAGCGCGCCGTCCAGGAGGCCGTCCATGATCTGCGTGTGCCAGCTGGCTGCGACGATCGCCAGCTTCAGCTGCGAAGTCTCCGCCGGGCTGAGGGTGCTGAGGTCGATGTCGGGTGCGCCGTGTCCGCTCATGTGTTCTTGTGTTCCGTTCGTCTTTTGGAAGTTCAGTCTTGTTCGTGGTCGTAAGAAGCGTCCGGGGCCGTGACCGGCACCGGAGCATTATGGGTGTCCAGCAGCAGCCGGTGTTCCATGCGGTCCTTCTTGGTGCGCAGGTACCGGATGTTCTGCTCGCGGGATGGCACCTCGGTGGGGACCATTTCCACGACCTTCACCCCTGCCTTGGCCAGCCTGTTCTGCTTGTCCGGGTTGTTGCTCAGCAGCCGCACCTCGTGCAGGCCCATCTCGGCAAGGATCTGGGCTGCGGCCTTGTAGCACCGGGCGTCGACGGGCAGGCCCAGCTGCTCATTGGCTTCCACCGTGTCGAAGCCCGCCTCCTGCAGCGCGTAGGCCTTGATCTTGTTGGCCAGGCCGATCCCGCGGCCTTCCTGCCCGCGCAGGTAGAGGAGGGTGCCGCCGTTGTCCCGGATCATTTCCAAGGCGAAGGCGAGCTGTTCGCCGCAATCGCACCGGTAGGAGCCGAAGACATCGCCGGTCAGGCACTCGGAGTGCAACCGGACCAGGGGTGCCTTTCCGTCACTGGGCGCGCTGGGGGAACTGACGGCCAGATGCTCAACGCCGGTCACCAGGTCCGTCCATGCCTGCGCCACGAAATCGCCGAAGGCGGTGGGCAGCTGCACAATCGGCCCTCCGCTGACGGGATGGGGCGCCGCACCGGACACCGTGTGGGGCGTCCGGTGACCGTCCTGGTGGCTGTCGTCGCTGGCTGCCGCTGCCGTCATCGCTTCTCCTTCTCTTCGCCCGGGGCCACCCGGGCACTTTCCTGCGGAACTCCCCCGGCCCCGGCTTCAAGATACGCCACCAAGTCCTCGATGGAGATCAGGGGGCACCCATGTTCAGCTGCGAACGAACGGAGTCCGTCCAGGCGCATCATTTCCCCGTCGTCGTACACCACTTCGGCGATCACCCCGACAGGCTCCAGCCCGGCAAGGCGGCACAGGTCCACCGCGGCCTCAGTGTGGCCCTGGCGTTCCCGCACACCTCCGTCAACTGCCCGGAGCGGGAAAATATGCCCCGGTCGGGTTACCGAAGCGGGACCGGCGTGCGGGTCCGCCAGGATGCGGGCGGTCAGGGCGCGGTCGGTGGCGGATATTCCCGTGCTGACACCGGTGGCGGCGTCGCAGGAGACCGTGTAGGCGGTGCCTTTGGCGTCCTGGTTCACGGCGGTCATGGGCGGCAGGGCCAGGGCGTCGGCGCGCTCTCCTGTCAGCGGCACGCAGATCACTCCGGAGCTGTACCGGATGGTCCAGCCCATCAGGGCCGGTGTGGCGTGCTGGGCGGCAAAAATAATGTCGCCTTCGTTTTCGCGGTCCTCGTTGTCCACCACCAGCACGGGCCGGCCGGCCGCCATGGCGCGCACGGCGTCCCCAATGGAATCCAGCCCCATTGCCGGCACCGCCGCGGGGTGGGCGGCCACGGGTTCCGTCACGGCGCCAGGGGCAACGCCGGCGTCCACGCGCACTGCGGCGTTCACCGTGCACCTCCCGCGCTTGCTGCGTCAGCGGCAACGGCTGCGGCACCTGCCGGGACACCGTCGCCACGGAAGGCAAGCAGGCGTTCGGTGTACTTGGCCAGGACGTCGACTTCGAGGTTCACCCGGCTGCCGCTGGTTTTGGTGCCCAGGCCGGTCTCGGCAAGGGTGGTGGGAATCAGGCCTACTTCAAACCAGGGTTCCTGCTCCCCCGCCGGGCTGACTGCCGTGACCGTCAGGGAGACACCGTCGATGGCGATGGACCCCTTCTCCGCGATGTAGCGCGCCAGGTTGGCAGGGACGCCGAAGCGCAGCCGCTCCCAGTTTCCCTGGGCTTCACGTTCCAGCAGGACTCCCACGCCGTCCACGTGGCCCTGCACCACGTGCCCGTCAAGGCGTCCGCCTGCGGGAACACAGCGCTCCAGGTTGACCCGGTCCCCGGCAGCGAGTTCGCCGATGGTGCTGCGGACCAGGGTCTCGCCCATCACGTCCACGCTGAAGTCCTTGCCGTCGATCGCGGTCGCCGTGAGGCACACCCCGTTGACGGCGATGGAGCCGCCCAGTGCCAGGCCCTCGGTGGAGCCGGGTGCGTGCAGCCTGAGGGTGGCGCTGGTGTCCCCGTCCCGCTCAACGGACAGCACCTGCCCCTGCTCGGCAATAATTCCGGTGAACATCAGTAGCCTCCCTGGGCTTGTTCCGCGCTGTCGCGGGTTGGTGGTTGGTCAAGTGCAACTTTCCGTTGCGGTCTCAGATGAAGCCGCAGGTCCCGTCCCAGCGTCCGCACCGCGCCGCCGTCGGACGCGTCCCATTCCCATTGCTGGGCGTCGGGAAGGCTCGTGATGCCGAGTCCGTTCAAGGACGGGGTGCCGGATCCCAGGAGGGTGGGCGCCAGGTACACGATGAGCTCGTCAACCAGGCCCGCAGACAGGAAGGAACTGAGGATGCTTGAACCGCCTTCCACCATGACGTGCCGGGTGCCGGCTCCATACAGCAGGGACAGGGCCTCGTGCGGGTCGCGGGTGGGGAGGTGGACGGCCAGTCCGTCGTCGCCGTGGATGGCGGCATCGTCGGGGATCGCGCGGAGCCCCATCACGGCACGCACGGGCTGCCGAGGGGCGGGGTTGCCGTGCGGATCCCGTGCCGTCAGGCGGGGGTTGTCCACCAGCACTGTCTGCGTGCCCACCAGGATGGCGTCGATGCGGCTGCGGATCCCGTGGTTGTCCGCGAGCGACTCCGGGCTGGAGATCCACTGGCTGGTGCCGTCTTCCGCGGCGATCCGGCCGTCCAGGGTCTGCGCGATGTGGAGGGTGACGAACGGACGCTTGGCGGCAACTGCTTCGAACCACTGGCGGTTCAGGTCCAGCGCCTCCTCTGCACCCAGGCCGCTGCGGACGCGGATACCGGCAGCGCGCAGGGTCGCGGCACCGCCGGCGGCAGGATCGTGGGGATCGTCCACCGCGTACACCACATCAGTGATTCCGGCGGCAATGATCGCTTCCGTGCAGGGGCCGGTACGGCCCACATGGTTGCAGGGTTCCAGTGTGACCACCATGGTGCAGCCGGTGAGGTCCAGGCCTGCGGCAGCGGCCTGCGTTATTGCGTCAGCCTCGGCGTGTGCCGTGCCGGCGCCGCGGTGATAGCCGGTGACCAGGTGCCGGCCCTCAGGACTGACGACGACGGCACCCACCAGGGGGTTCGCGCCGCGCGGGCCGTGCAGGGCAGCCTGGAGGGCCTGTTCCATGGCACGGGTTTCATCAGGAGTGAAGGCAGTGACCACCCCGGCGGCGGGCTGCAGTTCCACGGCGCCCGTCATGCGGTTGCCGATGCGGAGCGGGTACCTGCCCTGGAGGCGGCAGGAGTTTCGGCGTCAAAGAGCCATCGCTGGGGGTTCATTCGTGTGTCGTTCCTTCCCTGTTGAACCGCGATGGCTCCGGGGATACGACAGCAGAACGCTGCGCGGCCCAATGGCTGCGCAGATACAGCTGTACGTGCTTCTCTCATCCAGACTTTAACTGTCGGTACCGGAATTCCACCGGTTCAACCGTCCGCCGGAATCCCCATGAAGAGGACACCGGCTCGCGGGTCGCGGACTGTCACCGCCGGTTCGGACTTACACCGACCCCGGAGCACGTATGTGTGTTTTGTTATTGTGCCATAACCCGCACGAGGTCCCGGTTATTCCGTCGCCGCACGTAACGTCCGGCTGCCCTCCTTGCGCAGCAGGTCGATGGCCGCTGCCGGATCGTCAGCACCGTAAACAGCAGAGCCTGCCACAAAGACGTTGGCACCGGCCTCGGCGGCGCGGGTAATGGTTTCTTCGGTGATGCCGCCGTCCACCTGGATGGCCACACCCAGCCCGGAGCCGTCCACGGCAGCCCGCGCGCGGCGGATTTTGGGCAGGGTGATGTCCAGGAACGCCTGGCCGCCGAAGCCCGGTTCCACGGTCATGATGAGCAGCATGTCCAGCTCAGGCAACATGTCCAGGTAGGGCTCCACCGGAGTCGCGGGGCGGAGGGCCATCCCGGCTTTTGAACCCCTGCTGCGCAGTTCCCTGGCGAGCTTGATGGGTGCAATCGACGCTTCGGCATGGAAGGTGACCGAGGCCAGGCCGGCATCGGCGAACCCGGGCGCCCACCGGTCAGCATCGGCGATCATGAGGTGGGCGTCGAGCGGAACAGGGCTGACTGCCTGGATCCGCTGCACCACGGGCAGCCCAATGGTCAGGTTGGGGACGAAGTGGTTGTCCATGACATCCACGTGCACGGCGTCGGCGTTGCTGATCCGCTGCAGTTCTGCTTCAAGGTTGACGAAGTCGGCGGAGAGGATGCTCGGGTTGATGCAGCATTGCGTCACGGATGTGCCTTTCGCTGAAGGTGCGGGTGTCTTACGGACGAAGCGCATTCCTGCGCTGGACCGCTTTGGTCAGGACTTCTTTTTGATGAGCGCCAGGAACATGGCATCCGTGTGGTGGATGTGGGGCCAGAGCTGTGCCGTCGACTCATGGCCGGCGCCGAGGCTTCCCGTCAGGCTGACCGCGTCCAGGGCGGCCCCGGCGTCGATGAGTTCGAGGTCGTCCCGCTTGCGCAGGACGTCGGCTACAACGGCGGTGGTTTCTGCCGGATGGGGCGAGCAGGTCACGTAGGCCACTACTCCCCCGGGCCGCACTGCCGCGAGGGCGGAGCCCAAAAGTTCGCGCTGCAGAGGCCCAAGATCCGCAATATCCTTGGGCGAGCGCCGCCACCGGGACTCCGGCCTGCGCCTGAGTGCTCCGAGGCCCGTGCAGGGAACGTCGGCCAGCACGCGGTCGAACCGTTCCGGCTGCTCGGCGCCCACGTCCCGGCCATCGCCGGTCCGGACCTGCCAACTGGCCCCGGGGACAGCGGACAGGGCCTGGCTGACGAGCTTGGCGCGGTGCGGAGCAGGCTCATTGGCAAGGAGCGTTGCACCCCTCTGATGCGCCAGGGCGCCGAGGAGCGCTGCTTTCCCGCCGGGGCCGGCACAGAGATCAAGCCACGCCTCCCCCGCACCGGATGATGCCTCGGCGTCAGCACCGGTCCGCTCTGGTCCCGGGCCCACATCCACGGCGGCCAGCGCCCTTGCCACCAGCTGGGAACCAACGTCCTGCACCCGGGTGGTGCCGGCGCGCACGGATGCCAGCCGGCCAAGATCGCCGCCGCTGGAGAGTGCGGATCCTTCCACCAGTTCCCCTGGAGTGGCGCCGTTGTCCAGTGCCTCGGCCAGGCTGCCAAGGCCGGGCAGGGCCACCAGGTTGACCACCGGGGCCGCATTGTCTGCTTCCAGCAGGCTGTCGATCTCTGCTGCCGGGCGCCCGTGCGCCACCAGCGACTGCCGCATGGCGCGAACGATCCATTCAGGGTGGGCATACCGGAGCGAGGCAACCTTCGTCGCGTCGGTTTCACCCTCCACCAGCAGGTCCAGCCATTCCTCAAGGGTCCGGGCGGCCACTTTGCGGAGGACGGCGTTGATCAGGGCGGAGGGGCCGGCACCGATGACGGCCCGCGCCAGCCCTACCGTCTGGTCCAGTGCCGCGTGCGCCGGAACCCGCATGGCCAGCAACTGGTGCGCGCCAATACGCAGGGCGTCGAGAACGGCAGGGTCCAGCTGGGCCAGGGGCCGGTCCACGCAGCGCGCCAGGATGGCGTCGTAGGTGCCCTGCCCGCGCAGGGCTCCATAGCTCAGCTCGGTAGCGAAGCCGGCATCCCGCTTGTCCAGGCGGTGATGCCGGATCCGTGCGGGCAGCACCAGGTTGGCATAGGCGTCCTCCTCTGCCACCGCCCGCAGCACTTCGAAAGCCACCAGGCGGGCGGGATCGGCACGCCGGGTCCGCTGCGACGGCGCCAGCTCCGTGAAATTCTGCTGCGGGCCCCGGTTGCGCTCCCGTCCCTTGGCGTTGCGCCTGCTGGCATCCCTTGGTCCGCCATTGCCGCGGCCGCCGCCCGCCTGTCCGCCGTGGCCGCTTTTCCCGGCGCTGCCGCGTCCCCCGGCACTGCCCGGTCCGCCTGCGTTGCCGCCGGATCCGCTCATTCGAACACCACACTCTCCAGAGAATTCATACCGCGTGCCCAGTCGGCTGCAGCCATCATCTTTTTCCCGGCGGGCTGGACCCGGGTGAGTTCCACCGCGTGCGATCCCGTCCCCACCAGCACGCTTTTCCCCTGCAACTGCACGGCGCCCGGGGCAAGTTCGGAAACGTCCGGCCGGAGCAGGACAGGCTCGAGCTTCAACCGCTGTCCGTCCAGCAGCGTCCAGGCGCCGGGTTCCGGGGTAACACCACGGGCCTGCCTGCCGATGGCAAGCGCAGGGTGGGACCAGTTGAGGTGACCGTCCTCCAAGGTCAGTTTCGGTGCGAGCGATACCTCGCCGGACTGCGGCTGCGGCGACGCTTTCCCGGCCTGGATCGCCGACAACGTCTGCGCCAGCAGGACCGCACCGCTGTGGGAGAGCCGCTCCAGCAGGTCGCCCGCCGTGTCCTGGGGTTTAACCGCCTCCGTCAGGGTGCCAAAGACCGGACCGGTGTCGAGTCCCTCCTCGAGCCGGAAGGTGACGGCACCGGTGACGTCGTCGCCGGCCATGAGGGATCGCTGGACCGGAGCCGCGCCCCGCCAGGCGGGCAGCAAAGAGAAATGCAGGTTGACCCAGCCGTGCCGCGGTATGTCCAGGGCAGCAGGAGGCACCAGTCCGCCGTAGGCCACGATGGCCGCCACGTCCGGATGGACAGCGGAAATTTTGGCGACCGCCTCAGCATCGACGCGCGCGGCGTGGATAACCTCAATGTCCAGTTCCGCAGCGCGCCGGGCAACCGGTGATGGCGTCAGCACCCGTTTCCGGCCTACGGGGGCATCAGGACGGGTCAGGACTGCGACGACGTCGAATCCTGCGTCGACGAGGGCATCCAGGGACGGGACAGCGACGGCGGGAGTCCCCGCGAAAAGGACCCTCACCCGGCTGCGCCGAAGCTGGAGCCGGGAGCACTGCCTCCACCAACGCTGGCGCCGCCGAAACTCGACCCCACGCTCTTGGCACGCTTGGCGGTGGTGCGTTCGGTGACAGCGTCGTAGTTGGCGTTGCGGATGGACCGCAGCGCCGCCTTCCGGTCCTCACCCTCCAGGCGGTCGGTGTAGAGAATGCCGTCCAGGTGGTCGTTCTCATGCTGAAAGCAGCGCGCCAGCATCCCTTCCCCCTCGATGGAGACCGGGTTGCCGTGCATGTCCACCCCGGTGACCTTCGTGGCGCGGAAGCGGCGGACCGGGAAACCGAGGCCCGGAATGGAGAGGCAGCCTTCCACGTGGTCCGGCTGGTAGTCCCCGCTGTTCTCCAGGACAGGGTTGATGATGTGCCCTTCCACACCGTCGATGCGGTAGGTAAAGACGCGCTTGCTGACTCCGACCTGGGGCGCGGCAAGGCCGGCGCCGTCCACATCCTCCATGGTCTCGGTCATGTCGGCGACCAGTTTGGCAAGCTCGGGTCCGAATTCCGTCACGGGATCGGCAACTGTGCGCAGCACAGGATCCCCGATGATGCGGATATTCAGAATAGCCATGCGCTGTTTGTCCTCACGGTTGGCGGCAAAGGGAACCTATCCAGTTTAGGTGCAGTCACCCCGGCTGGACCGACCTAGGCGGTGCGGGCCTGTGCCAGCGGCGGAGGGGCGATGGGCAGCAGGGCCGTGCCGGCACTGACGGTGTCAGCGGACAGCTCCCAGACGCGGCGCAGGGCGCAGAACTTCCACCAGTGGTGCTTAAGGACCTCGGGGTTGGCCCGGACGGGCCGGACCTCCGTCTCGCCGATGGCAACGGCCAGCAGGACCGGATTTTCCCCGTACTTCCACGGTTCCCACGTTCCGGCCTCGGGGTCCACCAGGCTTTCTTCGGCCTTCATGCCGGCCACCAGTTGCATGACCACCTTGTCATCCAGGGGCTTTACCAGCCCGTCCCGGGTGGTGCCCTTGGTCTTGTAGTCGATCAGGCAGATGCGCCCGTTGATCCGTGCCACGAGGTCAAGGGTCCCCGCATAGCCCACGGAGTCGTTCCAGACAGTTATTTCCGGGGCGATGGGCTCAACCCTGAAGAGCTCCCACCATTCGTCGAAACGAACGGCGAAGGCTTCCTCTCCGTTGGCGCCCAGCGCTTCCCGGGCTTCCTTCATGGCGTGGGGGCGCCCCAGTGCACGCAACGCCACCTGCTCGCAGTAGTAGTGCACCCGGTCCCCGCGCCGGGCGGCGTCGTCCCGGTAGGTTTCGGCAGCCTTGGCCGCACGGTTGATGGCCTGTTTGATCTTGGCGGGGCTGCCCAGGCAGTCCGACAGCAGGGGGTCGTTGGCCAGGCTGCTTGCCCCCATGTAGCCGAACCAGCCATCGAGGCCGTGCGGCTGCTGGCTGATGACCGTGGTGATGGAGGGTACGGAGAACTGCTCAGACGTTGACCGTGCGTACATCCGGCCGTATTCGGTGGCGTGGGCGAGAAGCGGATCAGTCATGGAAAGACTCTTTCACAGGGGGCCGACAAAAGCTCCGGAGGCAGGAGCTGCACACAAAAAAGGTCCGTTTCCGCTGCTGATGAGCGGAAACGGACCTCTGCGGTGGGCGATACTGGGTTCGAACCAGTGACCTCTTCGGTGTGAACGAAGCGCGCTACCACTGCGCCAATCGCCCCGATGCATTTGAATGCTAGCCCACCTCTGCCCCAATTCAAAAATTGGACATTCCGCAGCCGACAGCGCTCCCTGGAAGCAGGCCGCCGGACGCGGAGCCAGCCGCATCCTGCCCCTTTAAGCCCCCTCGCCACCGTCGCAAATTACACGTCTGTAACTTGGCAGAACCCGCGTGAATGCTGGGAAGCAGGCGGGTTGACGGTTCCCCGGGCCGGGCCGATTTGGAGATTCCCGGAACCTCCTATATTGTTTTTACTCGTTGGAACGCGAGGAAATGCCGGAAACGGCAAGGAATCAACCCTCCAAAATGCGGACGTAGCTCAGCTGGTAGAGCACCACCTTGCCAAGGTGGATGTCGCGAGTTCGAATCTCGTCGTCCGCTCGCAGGACACTGTCACAGCAAACATTCTTCGGAATTGACGCTAACACGGTGGGTTGGCCGAGAGGCGAGGCAGCGGCCTGCAAAGCCGTATACACGGGTTCGAATCCCGTACCCACCTCGGTGAAAACCATGGTTTCCGGATCTTTCGGATTCAATGGGCGATTGGCGCAGCGGTAGCGCGCTTCCCTGACACGGAAGAGGTCACTGGTTCGATCCCAGTATCGCCCACTGGCAAGGCAACTTGCCCGCAGTATCCCGGGTTAACCTGGACAACCTGCACGCGGACGTAGCTCAGCTGGTAGAGCACCACCTTGCCAAGGTGGATGTCGCGAGTTCGAATCTCGTCGTCCGCTCTCTTTTATCCCACTTACCGGTCTTCCGGTTCCGGGCGATTGGCGCAGCGGTAGCGCGCTTCCCTGACACGGAAGAGGTCACTGGTTCGATCCCAGTATCGCCCACACGAACAGCAGCTCTCCGGAGCTGCTTTTTTGTTGCCCCGGCATCCGCTCCCGGCGAACGGATTTCCCTTGGCACGCCTGCAGGCCCCCGATAGGATCGAATGCGCGAGGAGCGACCTGGCTCCGCGACAGAAGGGAGGTGCCCGTGGGTTTGATTGACGATCTAAAGGGCAAAGCTCAGGGTCTCATCCACGACAACGAGCAGGCCATCAAGGACGGCATCACCAAGGCCGGCGATTTCGTCGACACCAGGACCGGCGGCAAGTACGCGGGCCACGTCGACAAGATCCAGGATGGCGCTTCCAAGCTCATTGACAGAAACGGAACCCCGGGCCAGGCACCTGCCGCCGGACCGGTTCCCCCGGCAGCTCCTGGAAATCCGGTTCCGCCGGTGGACAGGGCTCCGTAGAGGATTTGGCCAGGGCCTTGCCCCAGCACGTCAACGGGGCGCGGGTCCCGCCGGGAGGCGGCGCCCGCGCCTTTGGCGTTTAAAGGGCCGGGCACATCGCACGACGGCGGCCGTCCCAATTCCCGCTTCCTGCAGGCACCCCGATAACCTGCCGGTATGCCCAAGTCCCCCGCACCGCCACAGACAGACAAGGCCGGAGCGCCCCGGACCGATTCACGGCCGGTCATTGCCGGAATCGTCACCGCGCTGGTGGGCTTCACCTCCTCATTCGCAGTAGTGCTGGCAGGGCTCCGGGCGGTTGGTGCCGATGCCGGCCAGGCCGCGTCCGGCCTGCTGGCGCTGACCCTCGCCGTCGGACTCGGCGTCCTGCTGCTCGCATGGCGCTCCAAAGTTCCGGTTACTTTGGCCTGGTCCACCCCCGGCGCGGCACTGCTTGCGGCGTCTGGAATGCCCGACGGCGGGTGGCCCGCCGCCGTCGGCGCCTTCCTTGCAGCGGGGCTGCTGCTGGCCCTGGCCGGCCTGGTGCCGGCGCTCGGCCGGCTGATGGCCCGCATTCCGTCGTCGCTGGCCCAGGCGATGCTTGCCGGGGTACTGCTGCAGCTGTGCCTGGCCCCGTTCAAGGCCCTGGGTACGGTCCCCTTGTTCGTGGGGCCGGTCATTCTTTGCTGGCTGGTGATGATGAAGTTCGCTCCGCGGTGGGCTGTCCCCGGGGCCTTGCTGGTGGCTTTGGCCGTCATCGGAACGTCGCTCGCATCGGCAGGGACAACTGTTGAGCCTGCAGCCCTGGTGCCCGCCCTCGCCTGGACCACACCCGCGTTCACCCTGCAGGCCGTGGCGGGAATCGCCATTCCACTGTTCGTGGTGACCATGGCCTCGCAAAATGTTCCGGGCGTAGCCGTCCTCCGGTCGTTTGGATACGAAACTCCGTGGCGGCCGGCCATGCTGGTCACCGGGGCAGGAACGGTCCTGGGGGCACCTTTCGGCGGCCACGCCATCAACCTTGCGGCACTCAGCGCGGCCCTGGCCGCAGGGGAGGAAGCCGGTGCGGACAGGGGCAGGCGGTGGGTGGCCGGCTTTACCTCCGGCCTGGCCTACCTGGTGCTCGCTGCCTTCTCCACGGCCCTGGTGTCGGTGGTCAGCCAGGCCCCGGCAGGAATGCTTCAGGCCGTGGCCGGGCTGGCTCTGTTGGGAACCCTCGCCACGGCGGTCTCGGCCGCCCTGGCAGACCCGGAAGACCGCATCGCACCCGCCGTCACCTTCCTGATGGCGGCTTCGGGCCTCGCTTTCGCCGGCATCGGCTCGGCGTTCTGGGCGCTCCTCGCCGGGCTGGCCGTGCGGTTTGTGCTGAAGCCGCGGGCAGCGTGACGCGGCGGGATACCGCTACGACGGTTCGTGGTTCTGGCCCTCACGGGCCAGGGCGGTGAGGCGGGAAACGGCACGGAAGTACTTCTTCATGTAACCGCCGGCCATCATTTCCTCGGTGAACAGTTTGTCGAAGGGCACGCCGCTGGCAAGGATGGGGACGTCCTTGTCGTAAAGCCGGTCCGCCAGGACCACAAAGCGGAGTGCCACAGCCTGTTCCTTGATGGTTTCCACATTGCGCCACACCACGCCGTCGATGCCGTCGATCAGCTGCCGGTACCGGCTGGGGTGCACGCCGGCCAGGTGGTGGATCAGCGTGGAGAACT
Organism: Pseudarthrobacter enclensis; assembly: GCF_030811655.1. Classification (GTDB taxonomy): domain Bacteria; phylum Actinomycetota; class Actinomycetes; order Actinomycetales; family Micrococcaceae; genus Arthrobacter; species Arthrobacter enclensis_A. Next base: position 94,665 of record NZ_JAUSRE010000013.1, read on the forward strand.
CGTCCTGGGCCACGGTCTTGCCATCGAACTCGGCCTTCATGTGGGCACTGAGTTCACTGTTCTTCAGCGGCTGGGGGGCGGCGGGGAGGCCGCGGTGACGATAGTCCTCGCCGTCGATGCGGATGACGTCGAACTGGTCCGCCAGGACCTGGATCTCGCGCTGGAAATCAACGGCGGCAAACCGGCCCTCCCCGAGCGAGCCCGGAAGCGTATTGGAGGTGGCGGCGAGCTTGACCCCGGCGTCCGAGAGCTCGCGCATGAGACGGGACATCAGGACCGTATCGCCGGGATCGTCCAGTTCGAATTCGTCAATGCAGACCAGCTTGTAGGTGCTCAGCGCCTCCACGGTCTTCCGGAAGGAGAGGGCACCCACCAGGTTGGTGTACTCCACGAAGGTACCGAAGGCCTTCGGGCCCGGGGAGGCGTGCCAGAGGGACGCCAGCAGGTGGGTCTTGCCTACGCCGAAGCCGCCGTCCAGGTAGATCCCGGCCCGGGATTCGTCTTTCTTCCCAAACAGCTTCTTGAAGAGGCCGCCCCCGTTACCCGACCCCACGCCGTCGGCAAATCCCTCAAGGGCACGCACGGCCGACGCCTGGCTGGGCTGCTTGGGGTCCGGGCGGTAGCTCGAAAAGGAAACCTCCCCGAACCGGGGCGACGGATAAAAGCCTTTGAGGAGTTCGTCCACCGAAACTGCCGGAGTGCGGGCGGCAAGCTGTTCGATCTGTACCAAGGTGGTCCGTTCTGCTCGTGGTTGGTCCCCAGAAAGAATACCGGCAACGGGCTGCCTCCCCCTGCCCGGCGCCCGCCTTCCGCCGCTATGCGTGACCAAGGCAACATTTCGTCCTATTAACGGAATACGGACAACGCGACGGGCGCTGGCTAGGGTGGGAACAGGTTCCAATGCCGGTTCCACGGTTTCCCGTGCTCTGAATGAAAGGCCAAACCATGCCCTACCCGGTTGAACAGAATGAGAAGTTCGCAGCCTACGCCCACCCCGAGCGGCTCGTTTCCACCGAGTGGCTCGCGGCTGCCATCGAGAACGGCGCGGTGGCAAACGGCGAGCTGGTCGTTGTGGAGTCCGACGAGGACGTGCTGCTGTACGAGACGGGCCACATTCCCGGTGCCGTCAAGATTGACTGGCACACGGACCTGAACGATGAGGTGTCCCGGGACTACGTTGACGGCGCGGCCTTCGCGAAGCTGGCGGAGTCGAAGGGCATTTCCCGTGACAGCACCGTGGTCATCTACGGTGACAAGTCCAACTGGTGGGCGGCGTACGCCCTGTGGGTTTTCACTCTGTTCGGTCACGAGGACGTCCGGCTGCTGGACGGCGGCCGGGACAAGTGGATTGCCGAAGGCCGTGAACTGACGAAGGACAAGCCCGCCCCCGCCGCCGGCACCTACCCGGTGGTGGAGCGCGACGACGCCCCCATCCGTGCGTTCAAGGATGACGTCCTTGCCCACCTGGGCAAGCCGCTCATAGACGTCCGCTCCCCCGAGGAATACACGGGCCAGCGCACCCACATGCCGGCCTACCCGGAAGAGGGCGCCCTGCGCGGCGGCCACATCCCCACCGCCGCCTCCATCCCGTGGGCCCGCGCCGCTGCCGAGGACGGAACCTTCCGCAGCAGGGAGGAGCTGGAGGCGATCTACCTGGGCGAGGCCGGGTTGACCGAAGGTGACGACGTGGTGGCCTACTGCCGCATCGGCGAGCGTTCCAGCCACACCTGGTTTGCGCTCAAGTACCTCCTGGGCTTCGAATCCGTGCGCAACTACGACGGATCCTGGACCGAATGGGGCAACGCCGTGCGGGTCCCCATCGTCAAGGGCGCCGAGCGGGGTTCTGTCCCCGTCGCCGTCGGAGCCTGACGCAGGCCTTCCCCGCGTAGACTTGGAACGATGACTACTCAAGCTTTGCCCTCCGCCCTGGCGGCCATCGTGGACGATTTCCAGGCCCTGTCCGAGCCCGAGAGGCTGCAGCTGCTGCTGGAGTTCTCCGAGGGGCTGCCGGAACTTCCGGACCGGCTCAAGGACCATCCCGAGCTCCTTGAGCAGGTGGTGGAGTGCCAGTCGCCGCTGTTCCTCACCATCGAGACAGGGAACAACGACGACGGCGCCGTCCACCTGTTCTTCAAGGCGCCCGCCGAGGCACCCACCACGCGCGGGTTTGCAGGTGTCCTGCACGAGGGCCTGGACGGCTTGACCGCGGACGAAATCCTGGCTGTGCCGGACGACATGCCGGAACTGCTGGGACTCACCCGGGCCATTACCCCCTTGCGCATGCGCGGCATGACCGCCATGCTGGGCCGCATCAAGCGCAAGGTCGCCGCGTCCCGCAGCCAGGCCTGATTTCGCCTTCATGGCACGCAAAAACAGCTCCCAGGGAACCCCGGCCACAGCGGTCCTCACCGCGGCCGGGGTTCCCTTTGTGCTTCATCCCTACACCCATGATCCGTCCGCTGCGAGCTACGGCGCCGAGGCTGCTGAAGCCCTGGGCATCGATCCGTCCCGCGTCTTCAAGACGCTGATGGTGGAGGTTGAGGGCAGGCTCGCGGTCGGCATCGTTCCGGTGAGCGGCACGCTGGACCTGAAGGCCATGGCCGCTGCGCTTGGAGCCAAAAAGGCTGCGATGGCCGATCCCGCCGCGGCCCAGCGGCGCACCGGCTACGTACTCGGCGGCATTTCCCCGCTCGGCCAGCGCCAGCCGTCCCCCACCGTGCTGGATGCCAGTGCCCTGGAACTTGGCACGCTGTTGGTGTCGGGCGGCAGGCGGGGCCTGGACATTGAACTCGCCCCGGCTGATCTGGTGCGGCTGACGGACGCCGTCGCGGCGCCCATCAGCTCACTGACGGCCGGGTAGACCTCCGCCGTTCGCAGATTTTTCACGGCTATTGGGACGGCCGGTGAAATTGTCCATGGTCCGGTTGACTCCGAGGACGTCCATGAGCCGGTCAAAGGCGTTAACCGGAAGGATCCGGAGGACCGGCAGCACGTTCACGAGCGGCGGCAGGACCAGCTTTCGTCGGCCGGCCTCGATGGCATCGAGGACCTTGGTTGCCACGTCCTCTTCCTGGAGGATCGGGAGGAGCATGGGCCAGCGGGTCTGGACACCGTCGAACATCCCGGTGTCGATGTAATACGGGCAGACCACCAGGGTGTTGACACCTAGTTTGGCGGCACGGACCTCGGCGCGGAGCGACTCGTTGAAGCCGAATGCGGCGAATTTGCTGGCGGAGTAGTCGGTCTGCCGGGCGACCCCCACCAGCGCGGCGGCGCTGGCAACGGTGACCACGGTTCCGTGGCGCCGGCTTGCCATCCCCGCGAGGAAGGCACGCGTTACCCAGGACAGGGCCATGACGTTGACCTTCATGGTCCGTTCGATGGCCTCTTCCGTGGCATCAAGGAGCGGTTGCCCGCTGACCACCCCGGCGTTGTTGATGAGGACATCCACGGGCCCGGCCGCGGCGGCGGCAGCGGCCACCGCTTCCCTGTCGGTGACGTCCACGGCATGGGCCTCGGCTGACCCTCCGGCCGCCCTGATCTCGCCGCAGACCGCTGCGCCGGCTTCAGCATTCACATCCCAGATCACCACGCGGCTTCCGCGCCGGGCCGCCCCCAGCGCCATGCGCCGGCCCAGCCCGCTTCCACCGCCCGTGACCAACAGCGTTGCACCGGAAAGACGGGTTCCTCTGGCCATATCAGTTCTCCTGGAGTTCGTGCGGCAGGGGCAAGTGCGTTTACCGGCCCCGGGGAAAACGGCCCATCAGGGTGATGGCGCCCTTCATGATTCGTGAATAGGTGCGGTTGGACATTCCTGGGGCAGGCGCCACCCGGAGCAGCCTCTGCACGGCAATGGTCTGCGGCTCGGTGTACTTCAGGATGCCTTCCCGGCCGTGGCGCCGGCCGGCGCCGGAGTCCTTCATTCCGCCGATGGGCGCGTCATGGGATGCCCAGGTGGCGGCGTAGCCTTCGTTGACGTTGACGGTGCCGGTACGGAGCCTGCGCGCAACAGCCTCCCCGCGCCGGGCGGACCAGACGCTGGCGTTCAGCCCGAAGTCCGAGTCGTTGGCCAGGGCGACGGCTTCGTCGTCGTCCGCTGCCCGGTACACGGCAACCACCGGCCCGAACGTCTCCTCCCGGGCAAGCAGCATGTCCGCCGTAACTCCGGCCAGCACGGTTGGTTCGTAAAACAATGGCCCCAGGTCCGGCCGCCGCCGTCCGCCGGCCAGCAGCTGCGCCCCCTTGGCCAGGGCATCCTGGACGTGGCGTTCCACCCGATCCACCTGGGCGGCACTGATCAGGGAACCCATGCCGATGTCCCAGTCCGGGCCCGGACCCATCCGGATCCGCTTGACCTCCGCAGTAAAGGCCGTCAGGAAGCTCTCGTAAACGTCGGCGTGCACGTAGATCCGTTCGATGCTGACGCACAGCTGGCCGGAGTTGGAAAAGCAGGCGTGCACCGCGCCGCTGGCCGCCTTGCCCACCTGGGCGTCAGCCAGCACCAGCATGGGGTTCTTGCCGCCGAGTTCGGCGGAGAACCCGATCAGCCGTTCGCCACACTGACGGGCCACGGTTTTGCCGGTCTGGGAGGACCCCGTAAACATCAGGAAGTCGACGCGCTCAATCAGGGCCGGACCGATCGCAGTGCCGGGGCCGGTGACGATCTGGAACAGGTCGGTGGGAAGGCCTGCCTGCCGGAGCAGCTTGAGCATCAGCAGGGCCGTAAAGGGCGTCTGCGAATCCGGTTTCAGGACGATGCTGTTTCCCGCTAACAGCGCGGGAATCGCGTCGGAAACCGCGAGGGTCAGGGGATAGTTCCAGGGGCTGATGACGCCCACCACTCCCCTGGGCCCCCGGTACTCGGTGGCACGGGTGAGCACGGGGGCAGCACCCTTTCGGCGGCGTGGCCGCAGATATCGTCCTGCATTCCGCTCGTAGTAGTCGGCCGTCAGCACAACGTCGGCGAACTCCTCGAAGGCGCTGAGCCGGGATTTCCCGCTCTCCGCCTGGACCAGGTCCAGAATGTCCTGTTCCCGGTCCAGCAGCAGTCCGCGGAAGCGGCGAATCACGGCCCCGCGTTCAGCGACGGGCAGACCTGCCCAGTGCCGCTGAGCCGCGCGGGCGCCGGCTGTGGCAGAGTCCACGTCGTCGGTGGTGCATACAGGCACTTCGCCTACCAGCGAGCCGTCGAAGGGAGCGTTGGACGCCTGGGTTGGCCGCCCTGCTGCCGCGGCCACCAGTTCCGGAAGGCCCGCTGCCACGTCGCGGCCCCGGTCGGTTACGGTCACTCCAGCATGCCGTGGTGCCATGTCATGCCCCCGCAGGAGTTTGCCGGGCCGGGCCGCCCGGCGTGAGCCCGGCGCCCGGGTTGAGGCGCGGGGCAAGCTGCTGCCGGAGCCAGGCCTTCACGAGACGCTCCCAGCGTTCGGGATCCACGTTCCACTCCTTGGTGTGCCGCGCGTGGTTGAAGGTTTCGAACGTCACCATGTCCGGGTTGCGTTCGGCGAGCAGCGCGGAGGGCCCGTACGGCACGTACTCGTCGTCAACACTGTGGATGATGAGTGTGGGCGTCCGCAGCTCCACAGCCCGGGACACCCAGTCCATGACTTTGAGGTCAACCGGGGCAGAGAGGCCGGTGAGCCGGCGTCCCAGCGGGTGGCCCAGCATCAGCTGCCCGTACCGGCCTACAAGCGACGGGATCCGGTTCAGCTGCGCGTGGTGCGCCAGCACCGTGACCCAGTCGATGACCGGGGCGTCGAGCACCATCGCCCGGATGAGATGGCGGTGGCGGGAGAGGTCCGCCGTCTGCAGGCAGATGGCGCCCCCCATGGACCAGCCAAAGAGGACAATCTCTTCGGCTCCGTGGGCCACCGCGTACTCGATGGCGGCTTCAATGTCCTGCCACTCCGTTGACCCCAGGCCGTACCGCCCATCGTCGGCCGAGGGCGCCAGTCCGTCGTTCCGGTAGGACACCAGGAGGCTGGTCAGGCCCAGTTCCAGGGCCGGCCCCACCGCGCGGAGCGCCTCCTGCCTGGTAGCCCCGCGCCCGTGCACCATGATGGCCCATGTCCGCGCGGCGCCTTTTGCCCGGACCAGCCAGGCGGGCGCTTCGCCGCGCTCCACGGGGATCATCACGTCCTCCACAGGAAGTCCGACGGCGGCCGGGTCAGGATACGTGGCCCCGCTCCACCATCCCCAGCGTGCCGTAGAGAGGTCGCCGCTGTAGACCGCCTCAACTTCGCGCAGGACTGTCCGTTCGGCAGGCGAGTAGGAAATAATGCGCCCGATCCGCGCGTGCCCTTTGCCGCCGTCGAAAAAGAATCCGTAAACGCCCTCCACGGTGGTGTCCTCATTGGCGGCAAAGATCACCTGCTGCTTCTGCCCATCGCGGATGACGGCCAGCACTTCCTTGTCAGCCGCCCGCTGCCGGGCCGGAGTGATGACGCGCCGCGCAAAATAGACGGCGAGCGCCGAGGAACCCATTCCCAACAGGCTCGCCACCGAACCGCCCGCGATCGCCCCGCCAACGGCCCACTTTGCCCCGGGCGACATCACGCCTGAATCCCTGGTGGGTGCAGTCATTGCGGGGCGCGCTCGCCGGAAAGGTGCCATGGCACTATTCTTACCGGCCGGGCCGCCGATGCCCGCATTCCGGGCCGGTTCCGGCACGTCGCCGCACCGTCCCCGCCGGTGTCCCGGGCGTACCGTGGAAGCAGCTCCGGGCGCTAGGCTAAGGCCATGAGTGATCCCATCGTCATCCTGACCGAAGAACCCCTGGGCGCGGACGACCGCGTGAACATTGAACGGCTGGTGGATGGGACGGACAGCCGCCTGCTGGTCCTGGTGCCGGCAAACACCGAGCGGCACCTGCTGGTGGATTTCCTGGAGAACCTGTCCATGCTGGACGTTGCCAAGGCGTTCCGCGAGCTGGCCGACCGCAACCCGGACGCCGCCGCTGAGCGCGCCCACGCGGACGAAACCCTTGCCGCATCACTCGCTGCACTGGCGGGACTGGGCTCCGGCGTCACAGGACAGGTAGTGGAGGGCAAGGCGGTGGACAGCCTTGTGGCGAAGGTCAGGGAAACGGGAGCCGGCCAGGCCGTGGTCATCACCCGGCCGCACGCCGTGTCGGACACCTTCCACACCGACTGGGCCAACAAGGCACAGGACCAGCTTGGGGTCCCCGTTCTCCACCTGTATGCCGGCTCGGGATTTATCGGCGACTCCTGAGCGTTGGGAATGCTATGAGCATCTTTGGAAACAGCATCTTCGGTAACAAGGCAACGGGCATGGTTGGCGGCGGCCAGGAAGACACCGCAGCGGCAAACACACTCCAAAAAACCGATGCGCAGTGGCGTGAGGAACTGACCCCGGAGGAGTACCACGTCCTTCGGCAGGCCGGAACTGAACGGCCCTACACGGGTGAATACTGGGACACGCATACCGAGGGGGTGTACCAGTGCCGGGCCTGCGGCGCCGAACTGTTCACCAGCAACGAGAAGTTCGACTCGCACTGCGGCTGGCCGTCATTTTGGGCCCCCTTGACTGAGGGCAAGGTGCGCTACATCCATGACCGGACCCTCGGCATGGACCGGATCGAAGTGCGGTGCGCCTCCTGCGACTCACACTTGGGCCATGTTTTTGAGGGCGAGGGCTACGGCACTCCCACGGACCAGCGCTACTGCATCAACTCCGTCTCCCTTCGGCTGGTCGCCAAGGGCGACGCCGGTGATGGGCAGTCCCGGGACTAAGCCGCCGAAGGACCTGCCAGCACAGGGCCGGGGCCGCATGCCCCGGCCATGCTGATGCCACAGCAAGGGCTGGTCTCGAGAGCCCGGGAAAAACCTCGAGCCTAAGCTTTTCTTATGGATTGCCCCTTTTGGCATAAGACCTGCTGGTTGCTTGTTACGCTCCCCAGAGAGGCAAGCAACCAGAAAGGCAGCCGACGATGACAGAGACCCTGACCACCGCCGTAACCGGGATTTCCGCGCAGAACGAAGACTGGCTCCGGCTCAAGGCGGCAGCAACCGACCTGCAGGTCCTGCAGGTCCAGGACGGTTCCGTCCCCGACGCCGACCACCACGCGGAGGCAGCCGGGCACGTGAAGTCAATCGTTGCCGCGGTCCAGGCCCTGGCCCCCGCCTTTCCGCACGACCGCGAATACCTTGGCGCCGCCTGCGCAGACTTCGAAGCATGGGCCGCCGGCGGCTTCGCCGTCCCCGACTTCCTGTCCTCCCTGCTGGCATTCCAGCCGCAGGAGCAGCGCCGTGACGGCCTGCAGCACCTGGTGGTCTTCCCCATGTACACCCAGAACGGCAGCAGCAACCGGTTGGTGGAGGCCGTCCTGGTCGAGGTGATCTGGCCGGAGTTCATTGCGGGGCTGGAGGCCGGCGAGTACTCCAACAAGCTGTTCGTCCCCATCCGCTTTATCGATTTCACCCCGGGCTACGACACGAACTCCGCGGTCCTCTTCCCCGAGACCGTAGCGGTCAGCCGTACCCCCACCTTCACCTGGGGCGCCATTTTCGCCGACAGGGAGGCCGCCCGGTTCCGCCGCGTCCTGAAGGCTGCCGCTGACATCACCTCGCTGGAGCTCCCTGAGGGCGCTGCGGAACTGCTCGCGGACCAGGACCTGACCGAGGCCACCTTCGTGATGTGGGACCTGATCCATGACCGGACCCACATGCGCGGCGACCTGCCGTTCGATCCGTTCATGATCAAGCAGCGCATGCCCTACTTCCTGTACTCGCTGGAAGAACTGCGCTGCGACCTGACGGCGTTCCGCGAGTCAGTCCGGATTGAAAAGGATGACGACGCCGACCCCGAAACCCGGCGCCACGCGAAGCTGGTGCAGTACGCCATCCTGTTCGACCGCATCTTCCGCTTTGCCATCACCGGCACCCGGGTGCGCAACTACGACGGCCTGGGCGGCCAGCTCCTCTTCGCCTGGCTTCACCAGCAGCACGTGCTGCACTGGACGGATACGCGGCTTACCATCGACTGGGATGAGGTGGCGGACGCAGTCATCGCCCTGGGGGCCAGCATTGATGATTTGTACTGGCGTTCCATCGACCGGCCCAAGACCGCGCACTGGCTGGCGGCCTACCAGCTGGTCTCGGCAACCGTCACCCCCAACCCGGCCTCCGTGTGGGCCAAGGGCCCGGACGCGCTGCCGCTTTCGGGAACGCCCCGGGGCCTCACGGACCAGGTACTGGACGACGAATTCCCGCTGTCCATGTTCTACGAGGCATTGGAGAAGAAGATGCGCCCCGTCATTGAATCAACTGCCGGAATCACCGGCCGCACCGCACTGTGACCGGTTCCGAAGGCGGCGGCGGACACGGGCCCGGCCCCCTCACCGTCCTGGTGACGGGCGGCAGCGGCGCGTCCGGGATCGCCGCCGCCCGGGCACTGTCCGCGGCGGGCCACCGCGTGGCCACGGTGGGCTCTGATCCCTCGAGGATCAGGCAGGCGGCAGAAAAAGCGGGCGACCGCGTCACCCCCTTCACGTGCGACCTTGCGGTTCTGGAACAGGTCAGGCGGTTGCGCGACGACGTCACCGCCGCCTTCGGTACCGTGGACGGGGTGATCCACCTGGTGGGCGGCTGGCGTGGGGCCAAGGGAATCACCGACCAGACCGACGACGACTGGGACTTCCTGGAGCGGGGGGCGGTCACCACCCTGCGGAATGTTTCGCGGGTCTTCTTCGATGACATCGCCGCCTCCGCCACCGGCAGGTTCGCCATGGTTTCCTCAACGTCCCTTGCGAAACCCACTGCGGCGGTGGCCAGCTATGTCGCCGCAAAAGCGGCAGCCGAGGCGTGGACCCTGGCCGTGGCGGACGGCTTCCGGCGGGCTGCCGAAGCCGGGACCGGTCAGGCAGCCGCCAGCATCCTGGTGGTTAAGGCACTGGTGGACGACGACCTGCGCCGAGCCCATCCCGAACGAAAGTTCCCGGGAGCGACGGATGTCGCTGACCTGGCTGCCGCCGTCGTCCGGCTTTTCGGCACTCCGTCCACAGAACTCAACGGCGCCCGGCTCCTCCTGGCGGGCTGAAGCCGCCAGGACTGTACCTACACTGAAAGCGTGAGCAATCCCATGACGACAACAGCAGAAACCGGCGCGGCGCTGCGGCTCCACGACCCCAACGTCCGAGGCTTCGCCTCCGACAACTACTCCGGTGTCCACCCGGAGGTCCTGGCGGCGCTCGCTGCGGCCAACGGGGGGCACCAGGTCTCTTATGGCGAGGACGACTACACCGCGCGCCTGCAGGAACTGATGGTTGAACACTTTGGCCCCGGCATCGAATGCTTCCCGGTATTCAACGGCACCGGCGCCAATGTCCTGTCACTGCAGTCACTGCTCCCCCGCTGGGGTGCGGTGGTGTGCGCCTCCACCGCGCACATCAACATGGACGAGAACGGCGCCCCGGAGCGCATCGGCGGCCTCAAGCTCCTGCACGTCCCCACGCCGGACGGCAAACTGACCCCCGAGCTGATCGACCGTGAAGCCTGGGGCTGGGGAGACGAGCATCGCGCCCAGCCGCTCGCCGTCTCCATCACCCAGACCACGGAACTGGGCACCTGCTACACCCCGGACGAGGTGCGCGCCATTGCCACGCACGCGCATGCCAAGGGAATGAAGCTGCACATGGACGGTGCCCGGCTGGCCAATGCGGCCGCCCACCTGGGCGTGCCGCTGCGCGCCTTCACCCGGGATGCCGGGGTGGACATCCTGTCCTTTGGGGGTACCAAGAACGGACTGCTCTTCGGCGAAGTGGTGGTGGCCCTGAACCCGGAGGCAGCTCACGGCCTGGTCTACCTGCGCAAGATGGACATGCAGCTGGCCTCCAAGATGCGCTTCATGTCCGCCCAGTTCGTCGCCCTGCTGGAAGGCGACCTCTGGCTGCGCTCGGCTTCGCATGCCAACGCCATGGCCACCCGGCTGCGCGCCGCCGTGGACACCATCGAGGGCGTCCGGCCCACGCAAAAGACCGAGTCCAACGGCGTCTTCGCCATCCTGCCACCCGGCGTGGCCGACAGGCTGCGCAGTTCCTTCCGGTTCTACGACTGGGACGAGGCCGCAGGGGAAGTCCGGTGGATGTGTTCCTTTGACACCACGGAGGAGGATGTCGATTCCTTTGCTGCCGCAATCCGCCATGAACTGCGGGATTACCGGGACGGCCAGGCCCGCTGACGGGCGACCGACGGCGAGCCTTCCGGCCCCGCCCCGCCCCGGCCCGTAATCTGCCAAGGTGAACGCACTTGACCAGGTTCCCCCGGATTTTCTCCACGCCTTGGGAACCCTCAGGAAAGCCCGCTGCCGCAAGGAACTGCGCCTCGCAGAGATCCCTGCCCCCGCTCGGCTGGCACCCTTCGCCGTCGCGCTGGGCGCCGAAGTTATGGCACCCGGCTCCGGCACCCCTTCCACACCCGTCCACGGACCGGCGGCATTGGCTTTCGCAGCCGCGTCCGGAACCTCTGCCGCCACCCCGGACGACGACGAAACGGAGCTGGCAACGGGCCGTTTCATCCTGCTGCATGACCCTGACGGCTCAGCGGTCTGGGACGGGGAATTCCGGATCGTCACCTACATCCGGGCCGAACTGGAACCGGAAATGGGCAACGACCAGATGCTGGGAACAGTGGCCTGGACCTGGCTGGTGGAGGCGTTGGAAAACCACCATGCGGACTACCGGGCAGCAGGCGGCACGGCCACCCGCGTCCTCTCCGAAAGCTTCGGCACCCTGGCCGAAAGGCCGGGGTCGATCGACATCGAACTCCGCGCTTCCTGGACCCCCGCCTCCTCCGATGTCCAGGCCCACCTCGAAGCGTGGTCCGACATGGTGTGCACGTTCGCCGGCCTCCCGCCGCTACCCGACGGCGTGACCGCGCTCCCGCCCCGGCGCAGACAGCAGAATGGTTATGGAACTGGCCGGTAAACTGGGGGCATCATGACCCCAAACATTCCGGAAAACACCACAGCCGGCGTCCCGGCTGCTGCTGCCGCACCCCACATCACGGTGGAGGGCTTTGACAGCCCCATCCCCGAAATCATTGACCTGGACTCCCCCAGGGACGGTGTTCCGCTGGTCATCGAGACCCAGTCCGGCCTGGAGCGGTGCGCCGCCGCCATCGCCGCGGGCACCGGGCCCGCCGGCGTGGACGCGGAGCGCGCCTCCGGATTCCGCTACGGGCAACGCGCGTTCTTGGTCCAGATCAGGCGCGAAGGAGCCGGGACCTGGCTGATAGATCCGGAACCGTTCGGGAACCTGGGCATCATCAACGACGCCCTCCGCGGCGTCGAATGGATCCTGCACGCCGCCACCCAGGACCTGCCGTGCCTCTCCGAACTTGGCATGTGGCCGGACAAGCTCTTCGACACGGAGCTCGCCGCACGCCTGGCCGGACTCCCCCGGGTGGGGCTCGCCGCCGTCATCGAACAGCTGCTGGGATTCGGGCTGGCCAAGGAACACTCTGCCGCCGACTGGTCCACCCGTCCCCTGCCGGAGCCTTGGCTGCGCTACGCCGCGCTGGACGTCGAAGTCCTCACCGAGCTGCGCGAGGAACTGATCGAGCTGCTGCAGGCCGATGGCAAGCTTGAGTACGCCGAACAGGAATTCGCCGCCATCCTGGAAGCGGGCGTCGCTCCCCCGCGGGTTGACCCATGGCGCAAGACCTCCGGCCTGCACCAGATCAGGGACCGCCGGCAGCTCGCCGCGGTCCGCGAGCTGTGGCTGGAACGCGATTCGCTGGCGCAAAAACGGGACGTGGCGCCGGGCAGGCTGCTTCCCGACTCCGCCCTGGTAGCGGCCGCGAAGGCTATGCCCTCCACGGTCCCGCAGCTGCTCACCACCAAGGGATTCCACGGCCGTGCCGCCCAGCGAGAAGCCCCGCGCTGGCTGCGCTGCATATCGGCGGCCCGAGCCCTTGACGACCTGCCGCCGCTGCACCTGGCCACCAATGCCCCGCCGCCGCCGCGGGTCTGGGCAGACCGCGACCCTGAAGCGGCCGCGCGCCTCGGCACCGCCCGGCCACTGCTGCAGGCAAAGGCCGAGGAACTGAACCTTCCACTGGAAAACCTCCTGACACCCGACTACCTCCGCCGCGTTGCCTGGCGGCCACCGGCAGAGGTCACCGAAGAGTCCGTCTCCGCCGAGCTGCGGGCATTTGGCGCCCGGCAGTGGCAGGTGGAGCTCACGGCCCCCCTGATTACGGCCGCGTTCCTGAACCCGCAGCCGCTGCCACGCAAGGAGTCCAAGGCCTCCGCAGGCGCGGGGAGCCAGTAAGCGTCTCCGGCCAGCCCTTGCGGGCTAAGTTACTCACGAGTAACATCGGTGTGACCCACGTCAGGTTGCTGCCGCCTTCCGGCATGCACCCGGCGCGCTACGTCTCGATGAGGAGTAACACGTGAGCCAGCACGGAAACGGCGCATCCCCGCGCACTGTCCGCGACGTCGTCTTTGTGGACGGCATCCGCACACCCTTCGGCAGGGCCGGCGAGAAAGGAATCTACGCCGGAACCCGCGCCGACGACCTGATCGTGAAGTGCATCCGCGGCCTGCTGCGCCGCAACCCGTCCCTGCCGGCGGAGCGCATTGACGAAGTGGCCATTGCCGCCACCACCCAGACCGGTGACCAGGGCCTTACCCTTGGCCGCACCGCCGCGCTGCTGGCGGGCCTTCCGCGCACGGTCCCGGGCTTTGCCATTGACCGCATGTGCGCCGGTGCCATGACCGCCGTCACCACCACCGCAGGCGGCATCGGCTTCGGCGCCTACGACGTGGTGATTGCCGGCGGCGTGGAACACATGGGCCACCATCCCATGGGCTCCGGTGCTGACCCCAACCCGCGGTTCATGTCCGAGCGGCTGGTGGACCCTGCCGCCCTGAACATGGGAAACACGGCCGAAAACCTGCACGACCGTTTCCCCGCCATCACCAAGCAGCGCACGGACGCCTACGCCGTTGCTTCGCAGGACAAGCTTGCCGCGGCCTACCGTGACGGGAAAGTCCAGCCCGACCTGGTCCCGGTTGCGGCCCGGAAGCCCGGGGAAGGCTGGACCGTCCACAGCAAGGACGAACCTCCCCGTCCCGGCACCACCCTGGATGACCTCGCCGGACTGCGCACGCCGTTCCGCGCCCACGGCCGGGTCACGGCCGGGAACGCAGCGGGACTCAACGACGGCGCCACTGCCGCGGTCCTGGCGTCCTCAGACACCGCCGCCGAGCTGGGACTGCCCGTGAAGATGCGTTTGGTCAGCTACGCCTACGCGGGCGTGGAGCCGGAGGTCATGGGCATCGGCCCGGTGCCCGCCACCGAGAAGGCACTGCGGAACGCGGGACTGACGATCGACGACATCGGCCTGTTCGAGATCAATGAGGCGTTTGCCGTCCAGGTCCTGAGCTTCCTTGACCATTACGGCATTGCCGACGACGACCCCCGTGTCAACCGCTACGGCGGCGCCATCGCCGTGGGACACCCCCTCGCGTCCTCCGGTGTCCGGCTGATGATCCAGCTGGCGCGCCAGTTCGAAGAGGACCCGTCCGTGCGCTACGGCATCACCACCATGTGCGTGGGCCTGGGCATGGGCGGCACCGTGATCTGGGAAAACCCGCACCACCCCGACTACAGCGGCACCCCCTCGCAGGACACAACCACCGCTGCCGTTTCCGAAGGAGCCCTGGCATGAGCGCCGCAGATTTCCGCAAGTTGGCGGACCTTTTCCCCAACGAAAACGTCACCCACTCCTACGTCCAGGACATCGTCCTGCCGGCAACCGCAGGGAAACCAAGCCCGGGCACCTTCGCCCTGGTCACCCTGGACAACGACCTGGACCACACCAAGCCCACCACCCTCGGCCCCAACACCCTGGTGGAACTCGGCACCGTGCTGGAGGGCCTGCGGGAGCGCGCAGCCCGCGGCGAAATCGTGGGCGTCGGCGTGACCGGCAAGCCCCACTACCTGGTGGCCGGGGCCGACCTTTCCGCCGTGAAATCGCTGGAAAAGCGCGAGCACGGGCTGTGGATGGCCCAACTGGGACACGACGTTTATGCCACCCTGGCAAACCTGGGCGTCCCCAGCTTCGCCTTCATCAACGGCGCTGCCCTGGGCGGTGGACTGGAGATCGCCCTCCAGTCCACCTACCGCACAGTGTCCACCGGAGCAGGCGCCCTGGCGCTGCCCGAGGCTTTCCTGGGCCTGGTGCCCGGCTGGGGCGGCGTATACATCCTCCCCCGCCTGGTGGGACCGGAAAATGCCGTCAAGGTCATGATCGAGAACCCGCTCAGCAACAACCGCGCCCTCTCCGGCAGCCAGGCATTCGGCCTTGGCATCGCGGACGCCCTCTTCGAGCCGGCCGACTTCCTGGAGCAGTCGCTGGCCTGGGCTGCAGGCGTCATCTCCGGCGAGGTGGTCCCGGAGCGCGCCAACGCCGTCGACCCCTCCTCCCCGGACAGCGAAGCCCGCTGGACCGCCGCGGTGGAAGCCGGCCGCAAATTCGTCGAAGCCAAGACCTCCAATGCCTCCCCCGCGCCCGCGAAGGTCCTGGACCTCCTGGAGGCCAACCGCAGCATGACAGCAGCGGAATCCGCGGCGCTGGAATGCGAAACCCTGGCTGACCTCATGCAGACGGACGAGTTCCGCTCCACGGTCTACGCTTTCCTCGACCTGGTGCAGAAGCGCGGCAAACGGCCCGCCGGGGCCCCCGACCGGAAGCTGGCCCGCCCCGTCACGAAAGTGGGCGTGGTGGGCGCCGGCCTGATGGCCGGCCAGCTTGCCCTGCTGTTCGCCCGCCAGTTGAAGGTGCCGGTGGTCCTGACCGACATCGACCAGGCGCGGGTGGACAAGGGCGTGGCCTACGTCCATGGCGAAGTGGACAAGCTGCTGGCGAAGAAGCGCGTCAGCCAGGACGCTGCCAACCGCACCAAGGCGCTGGTGACGGGGTCCGTGTCCAAGGATGCCTTCGCTGACGCCGACTTCGTGATCGAGGCGGTCTTCGAGGAACTGCACATCAAGAAGCAGGTGTTCGCCGAACTGGAGGGCATCGTGGCACCGGAGTGCATTCTTGCCACCAACACGTCCTCCCTCTCGGTGACGGAAATGGCTGCGGACCTCAAGCACCCCGGGCGTCTGGTGGGCTTCCACTTCTTCAACCCGGTGGCTGTCATGCCGCTGCTGGAGATCGTCCGTGCCCCGCGGACCGACGATGCGGTGCTCGCCACCGCCTTCGAGCTGGCCAAGGCGTTGAAGAAGACCGGCGTGCTGGTCAAGGATGCCGCCGCGTTCGTGGTCAACCGCATCCTGCTGCGGCTCATGGGCGAAGTCACGGCGGCCTTCGACGAAGGCACCCCGGCAGAGGTGGCCGATAACGCGCTGCGGCCCATGGGCCTGCCCATGACGCCCTTCACGCTGCTGGCCATGGTGGGCCTGCCCGTGGCGCAGCATGTCCAGGAGTCGCTGCACGCCGCCTTCGGCGACCGCTTCCCCGTCTCCACCAACCTGAAGAAGCTCATCGACAACAACGTCAAGGCGCTCTGGGAGGCAGCCCCGGACGGCTCCCGGGCCATCCCGGAGTCGACGCTGGAGCTGATGTCCTTTGGCTCCAGCCCCTCCACGGGAGAGCAGGTGCTGCTCCGCGTCCAGGATGCCCTGGCTGAAGAAATCGGCCTGATGCTTGACGAGGGCGTGGTGGCCGGCCCGGAGGACATCGACCTCTGCATGATCCTCGGGGCCCGCTGGCCCATGTTCCTGGGCGGCATCACCCCCTACCTGGACCGGGTGGGCGCCTCGGAGCGGGTGAACGGCAGGCGGTTCCCTGGCAGCGGGTATCGCCGCCCCCGCCAAGGGGTAGCCGGTCAGGCCGGCAGCAGCCGGCCGCCGTCGAGCGCCACGATGCGGTGCGCCGCCGAGCGTGCGTAGCCCAGGTCATGGGTGACCAGCACGACGGCGGCGCCCTCCGCCGCTGCCGACCCTACGGCTGCGTCGAGCAGGGCCAGCCCGTCGCCGTCCAGCGCCACCGTCGGCTCATCGAGGGCCAGGACGGCCGGCTTCCGGGCCAGGACGGTTGCCAGCGCCAGGAGGCGCTGGGCGGAGGCCGGCAATTCCGCTGGATGCTCTTCAGCCATGTCAGCCAGGCCCACTGCCTGGAGTGCTGCGGCCCCCCGGTCCTCTGCCGTTGCCCGGCCAACCAGGTGTTCCAGGCCGAACCCGACTTCCCGGCGCACTGTCCGCTCGAACAACTGGTCGCGCGGCTGCTGGAACAGCAGGCCCACCAACGCAGCGGCCCGCCCCACCGGGGTCCCTTCAATGTCCGTGCCGCAGACCGCCACCGTGCCCGAGGTGGGGCGCAGCAGCCCATTGAAGTGGCGCAGGAGCGTGGACTTGCCGGCGCCGTTGGGCCCGGTGATGGCCACGATTTCCCCGGGGTGCACGGCCAGGGAGATGTCCTGCAGCACCAGCGGCCCCCGGTCACGGTTCCCGGGCGGCCGCTGTTTCGGTCGTGTTCTTCCACTTGCCGGCGTTTGGGGGTATGTAAAGGACACGTTGCGAAGCTGCAGCGCCGGTGCCGCGGGCTGGTGCGGTGAGGGCCGGCGCATGCGCGGCGACACCCCCTCCTGCACTTCGGCGCCGCCCTGCCCGCCGGCGCGCCGGACCGCAGCCGGCAGCACTCCTGACGTGGGTCCCATTGCCGCCGGCCGCCCGCTGGCCAGGATGGTCCCGCCTGACAGCACCACCCAGGTGCCGGCTTCCTCAAGCAACGGTTCAACCGTCTGGCTGAGGATTACGACGGCGGTACCGTGCTTGAGGAGGCTACGGACCACGGCGGCCAGGTCATCCACGCCTGCCGCGTCCAGGGAGGCAAAAGGCTCGTCCATGACCAGCACCGGAGGTCCGGCAATGATGGCGCAGCCAATGGCGAGCCGCCGCAACTCGCCGCCCGAAAGCAGCGCAGGGTCGTGGCCCAGCTGGCCCGTAAGTCCCAGCAGCCGGGCCGTATGTTCCACCGCAGCCTTCATCGCTGCCGGTTCCGTGCCGGCATTTTCCAGGCCAAACGCCAGTTCTTCGGCCACCGTGGCACGGACCGTGGAGAGAACGGCAGCCGGGTCCTGCGGGACGAAACCAACCTGCCTGCCCCACTGGGCCGGGTTGATCCGCGGGTCCTGCGGGCCGCCGTCGAACTCCAGCCGGGTGCCGGACAGCTCCAGGAACCCTGCCAGCGTGCCGTAGGCGCCCGGGGGCAGCCAGCCGGCAAGCAGGCGGCCCAGGGTGGACTTGCCGCTCCCGGAGCCGCCCAAGACAGCTGTGAGCGAACCTGGCGCAAAGGAAACAGCGATGTCGCGCAGTGCCGGGACGCGCCCGTCGTGGAAGGAGAAGTCCCGGATACCGGCAGCCAGCACCGGCCGGAGTGAGGGACCCGTGTTGCCGGTACGGGCTGCGTTCTCCGGACCGCCCGCGGTGATGCTCTCAGGCACCTGATGCCGCCTGCACCACGCGGAGGACCACTGCTGCCAGTGCCGCCAGTACCAGGATGGCCCGTACCGTGCGCTGGGCAATGGAATCGGGCACCTCCCGGTAGCTGGTCCGCGGCCCGGGGCTGCTCAGTCCACGCGCCTCCAGGGCGGCGGCCCTGGTCCCCGCATCCTCGATCAGGGCCAGGACCAGGGGTATGGCCTGCAGCCGGAAGGCGGCAATCCTGGATACCAGGCTCCGGGAGATGACCAGGCCGCGGGCTTCCTGCGCCTGCCGGATCCGCCGCGCCCGCAGCCCGATGGCCGGCAGCAGGGTCAGGGTAGACGCCAGCACGAAGGCGAACCGGCCCTGCACTCCGCGGGCCGACATCGCCGCTACGAGGTCCGGGACGCTGACGCTGAACGAAAACAGCAGCAGGGCCACCACCACGGCCGCCAGCTGCAGGATGCGTTGGCCGGCGAAGTCCAGACCCTCTGCCGTGATGCGGGCAGGGCCCCACGCCGCCAGGAGGGTCCTTCCCTCGGGGAAAAACAAGCCGTGCAGGGCCAGGAGTGACAGGCCAAGGGGGACCATGACTGCCGCGGCGGCCGGCACGACGCGGCGGGCGTTGCCGCCCGCCACCGACAGGCCAAGGCAGGCGGCAATGACGGCAACTGACAGCGGCCAGCTTGCTGCCGCCGTCGTAATGACCGCAGTGCTTCCGGCGGCGGCCAGCCGGGTCAGCGGATTGAGCCGCTCCCGCCTGGCCGGCGCCGGGGCGCCTCCTGCCGCGGATACTGTCACGGTGTCAGCGTCAGCCGTTCCGCGCGGACCCGTGGGTTGAACCCGGTGCCGGGCCGGAGGCGCTGCCGCTGGCCGGCTCGTTCAGCCCGGTTTTCGTGGCCGCACTGTCACCGGCGAGGACCCGGTGGCGCCGGATGAAGGGGAACTGCTGCCGTACGCGCCGGGGCAGCGCGTAGACCAGGAGGGCCACGATGGTGAACACAATGGCCTTGTCCATGGGGTCGGAGATCAGTGCCTGCTTGGTGATGGCGGCCAGGAGGGTGTCGCCCATGGCGCGGAAGGCGCTGACGATCGCGCCGGTGGCGACGCCGGAAGTACCGCCGAAGACAAAAGCAGCCACGGGCGCGGACACCACGCCGGCAATGATTCCGGTGACGAAGCCGGCGACCGGCGCCAGGTAAAACCGGCGGAAGAGGCCGTACCGTGCTGCCAGCCCGGCCAGGCAGCCGATGAGCGCAGCGCCGGCGGCAAACGGAAGCACGGTGGGGTTGAAGAAGGACCAGACAATGCTGCCCAGGGCGCCGGTTGCGGCGCCGGCGGCCGGGCCGGCCAGGACCGCGATCAGCACGGTGCCGATGGCGTCGAGGTAGAACGGCACCAGCGTGCTGCCAACGAACTGGCCGAGCACGATGTTGAGGACCAGGGCCACCGGGATCAGCACCAGGGTGGAAGCGGGCAGCGTGGGCAGGACGGCGACGATCAGCAGCACTGCGCCGGCGAGGAAGCCGGTAAGGGCAATCAGGGCAGAGGCGCTGCCCGGGCCGCCAGTGATGTCTGCAGGCTGGTTGAGGACCAGGTAGACGTAGGTGGCTGCGATGGCCAGCGCGCCGAGGATTTCCAGCAGCCGCCGGCGGGCCGCCGGGCGTTCCTGGGCCGGGAGCGTCAGGGAGGACGATGACATGGGGAATGTTCCTTTGGGTGCGGGCAGTGGCCCGGCAGTACCGGGCTGGGTGTCGCTGCCTATGTCACCTCGGCAGCAGCCGGCGGCAACTGCGCCGGGCCGGTCCGCAGCCCATTCTACCGGCGATTTCCCCGCCGGGGGCCTTTCATCCCACGCGCCGGGCAAGGTTCCCGACAGCGGATACCAGCTCCCGGAACGCCTGCTGCGGATTGTTGCCGGACACGATCCTGGCATTCGGCGCGGCGCCCCACAGGCCCCGGAAGTCCGCCACGGTGGTCCCCACCAGGAGCGGCGAATCCGTTTCGACGTCGACGGTGGCAGGGCGGTCGGTGTACTCCACAGTCCCGGCGGCTACTCCGGCGGCGAAAAAGTCGTGGACGTGAGCGATATACCCCTGGTCGTAGAGGCGGTGGAACTCGAAGTAGAAGCGCAGTGCGTCGGAAAGGTGCCTGATGAGGGTGTTGTCGGAGGTACTGCGACGGCCTTCCGGGTCTTCAGGGAGTACCAGTTCCGGGACGGCGGCGCCCGCCGCTTCGGCGAGGGCTTTGATGTGGGCCGGGTGCAGCTCCACGCGCTCGGTGGTGTCCAGGGAACAGACGATGGGCAGTTTCTCCAGCGGCAGGCCCCGGTACGCGGCGTAGACCTCCTTCGCGGCGTGGGGATCCACGTGGGTGTTCCACTCGGCCGTGGGGGTGGTGTTGCCCTGGTGGTAGAAAGCGCCGCCCATGATCACCACCTTGGCCAGGAGGCGGGGAAGTTCCGGTTCCTTCCGCAGCGCCAGGGCGAAGTTGGTCAGCGGGGCCGTGATGAGCGCCGTGAGCTCCCCCGGCCTGGCCCTGGCGTGATCGATCCAAAGATCCACCGCGTTCCGGGGACTAAGCCGGCCGGACGGTTCAGGCAGCACGGCGTACCCGATGCCCTGGGGTCCGTGCGTCTCCGGCGTGGTCAGCAGCGGAATGGACAGTGGCTTTCGCGCACCGATGGCCACCTGCACGCCAGGCCGACCGCACAGTTCCAGCAGCGCCAGGGTGTTGCGTGCAACCTGGTCGGCATCGACGTTCCCCGGCGTCGCCGTGACGGCCACGAACTCGGTGTCCGGAAGGGCGGCAAGGTAGGCCAGGGCCAGTGCGTCGTCGATGCCGGTATCGACATCCAGCAGGTAGGCGGGCACGGCTGCCTAGAAGAGTGCCACCTTGGGCACCGCGGGGAAGATGTCATCCAGGGCGGCGAGGTCTTCCGGGGTGGGGGTCCAGCTTGCAGCTTCGGCATTCTGCCGGACCTGTTCCGGCCTGGTGGCGCCCGCGATGACGCTGGCCACTGAAGGTTGGGCGGCCAGCCAGGAAAAGGCAACCTCGATCTCGGTCAGGCCGCGTTCCTTTGCGAAGACGCTGTACTTTCCCAGCTGGTCCCAGTCGGCCTCGTCCACCATGGCGGTGCGGGTGTGGCTGAGGCGTGACCCCTCGGGTGCGTGGCCCGGTGAGTACTTGCCGGTGAGAAGCCCGTTGGCAAGCGGGAAGTACGGCAGCACGCCCAGGCCAAACTCCTCGGCGGCCGGGGTCACTTCGAGCTCGGCGCGCCGGTCCAGGAGGTTGTAGTGGTTCTGCGAGGAAATGAACCGGGACGTGCCCAGTTCGCGGGCCACGTATTCCGCCTGTGCGATCTGCCAGCCGGACCGGTTGGAGTGCCCGATGTACCGGACCTTGCCGCTGCGCACAAGGGTGTCCAGGGCTGCCAGGGTCTCGTCGATGGGCGTCAGCGGGTCAGGGGTGTGGAACTGGTAGAGGTCAATCCAGTCGGTGCCGAGCCGCCGCAGCGAGGCCTCAACCGCCTGCATGATGTACCGCCGGGAGCCGCGGGCGCCGAAGTCAGGACCATTGGCGCCCTTGGCGTCCATCCCGAACTTGGTGGCCAGGACCACGTCCCCACGCCGCCCGCCAAGGGCCTTCCCGAGCATGGTCTCGCTGAGGCCCGGTTCCCGTCCGTAAGTATCGGCAACATCGAACAGGGTGATCCCGGCGTCGATTGCGGCGTTGACGACGGCGTCAGTGGCCTCCTGCGACTCGGTGGCGGTGTTCGCCCGGCCCAGGTTGTTGCAGCCCAGGCCCACTGTGGAGACGGTGAGGCCCGATTTTCCGAGGCGGCGGTAACTGGTCAAGAGCGTCTCCTAAAGGCTGAAGCTGCTGGCGGGCTTGGCTGAGTGCTTGAGTCTGTAGCGGTCCGGGTCACTGTGGGGCGCGGCGCCGATGCTGAGCTTGGTGAAGTCCAGGTCCTCCCCGCGGATGCAGACCTTGATGGCGTTGACTGCCTTGTTCACGTCCGGGCACAGGCAGAAGATATTGAGCTTGTAGTCGGTGAATTCCGAGCGCTCCACAGTCCCCAGGCCGCGCCATGCCAGGTGGCTGATCAGGGCGTCCTTGGCCTTTTGCTCCAGGTAACGGTCCCGGTCGGTGCCTTCCCTGGACTTGAGCGCGAACTGGGCCACCACCCAGAACTGCTCTTCGGCGGGAATTTCGGCGTATCCGTCCTCCGCGCACTGTGCGGCGAAGGCGTCCAGCAGGCCCTCGGCAGCGGCGGCATCAGCGACGTCCGTCTCTTCCGTCTTGCTTTGGTGCCCCACCGCACCGAAGTTCATGACGAACTGCGAGTAGTCCTCGTCGAACCACGCCTCCCGGAACTGGAGGGCGCCCTCGTCGTCGCGCTTGTAGACCCTGACTATGCCGCTCATATGTTGCGTCCTTTGGTAAACCATTCGACGTCGGTGCCGTCGAATGGCGCTTGCTGCGCCGTCACTGCATGGAAAAGATCGTCCGCGGCGGCCTGGATCTCCTGGATCAGCCGCTCCGGGTAGTGCATCGACACGCTGTGCTCCGCAAATTCGTCCTGGTCATCGATGAAGACGCCCCGGGCGGCGGTCCGGATGACGTCCAGGTCCATATCGATCACGTGGAACTCGGTCACGGTGGGCCGGATGTGCGTCCACTCGTGCCCGACCGCCAGGTCGATATAGACCCGCACGCCGGCCGGATGCGCCGAGTCGTAGAACGTGGCTACCCAGTCTCCCTGGCGGGGCACCAGCAGGACGGCGTCCGAGCGAGTGTAAAAGGCGGCGCCGGGGCGGGAGCAGAACTCGTTGGTGCCCTGGAAGATCCACCACCCATGCAGGTCCTCGCCCAGGTACCGCCCGGGCACCACCCAGTGGGCCTTGCCGTTCCACTTCCTGTTGCGGGAGACCACCAGCTGGCCCGGCTGCAGCCCGTTGGGGACGCGCGTAGTGGTGGTGTGCAGAACCGGTCCGGATTCCCCCGCAGGGCCGGGGTACTTCAGTTCGTCTTCGTCCCTCACAGGATCGGAAGGCTGCCGGTGGTGGGGTGCTGCTGCCCCGGCAAAGGCCGCGCAAAGGGGACCTTTGTTCCCAAAACCTGCGCCACGACGTCGTGCGTAATCTGCTGCGCGGTCAGTCCCACGCGCTCCAGCACCTGGTTGCGGGTGCCGTGATCCAGGAACTCGACGGGCAGGCCCACCTCGTTCAGGGCGGTGTCCACCCCGGCGGCACGCATCTCCTGCCGGATGCGCGAGCCGACGCCGCCGGCACGCACGCCGTCTTCGATGCAGACCACCAGACGGTGGTGCGAGGCCAGCGCGATGATGGAGCGGCGGACGGGAAGGACCCACCGCGGGTCCACCACGGTGGTGCTGATGCCCTGCGCACCGAGCCTGTCGGACACGTCAAGGGCCAGTTCGGACATCGCTCCGACGCTGACGATGAGCACGTCGTTTTCCGTGGAGCCGGACGTGCGGCGGGCGAGGACGTCCACACCGTCGCTCAGCCGTTCGAGGGCCTCCACCTCGGGGCCGACTGATCCCTTGGAGTAGCGGACCACGCTGGGGGCGTCGCTGATGGCCACCGCCTCGCGCAGTTCCTCGCGGAGCCGGGTGGCGTCACGCGGGGCGGCAAGGTGCAGACCGGGGACGATCTGGACCATGGCCATGTCCCACATGCCGTGGTGGCTGGCGCCGTCCGGGCCAGTGACGCCGGCACGGTCCAGGACGATGGTGACGCCGGCCTTGTGGAGGGCGACGTCCATGAGCAGCTGGTCGAAGGCCCGGTTCAGGAAGGTGGCGTAGACGGCCACCACGGGGTGCAGGCCACCGAAGGCCATGCCCGCGGCCGCGGTGAGCGCGTGCTGTTCGGCGATGCCGACGTCGATGACGCGCTGTGGGTGCTTGGCCGCGAATTTGTGCAGCCCCACCGGGATCAGCATGGCGCCGGTGATGCCGACGATGTCGTCGCGTTCGTCGGCAATGGCGGCGATCTCGTCCGCGAAGACGGAGGTCCACGACTGGGCTGCGCCCCCGCTGCCGGTGGGTTCGCCGGTTTCGGGGTCGATGATGCCGACGGCATGGAACTGGTCTGCTTCATGGGCCCGTGCCGGCGCGTAGCCGTGGCCCTTCTCCGTCATGGCGTGGACGATGACCGGGCCGCCGTAGTTTTTGGCGGTGGACAGGGCGTGCTCCATGGCCTGGAGGTTATGGCCGTCCACGGGCCCGATGTATTTCATGCCGAGGTCCTCGAACATCCCCTGGGGTGCCCACCAGTCCTTGATGCCCTTCTTCATGGCATGCAGGCTCTTGTAGGTGAACTGACCCAGCGGGCCGCCGTTCTGCAGCCTCTTCTTCCACCAGTCCAGGGCGCCTTCGTAGGCGGGGGCGGCGCGGAAGGAGTCGATGGTGGGGCGCAGCGAAGCGAGATAGTCGGCGAATCCGCCCACAGTGGGGGCGTAGGACCGGCCGTTGTCATTGACGACGATGACTACGCGGCGTTTCTTGTCCGCTGCGATGTTGTTGATGGCTTCCCAGGCCATTCCACCGGTGAGGGCACCGTCGCCCACAATCGCGACGACGTGCCGGTCGCCTTCACCCGTCAGCTGGCGGGCCCTGGAGATGCCGTCGGCCCAGGAAAGGGAGGAAGAGGCGTGGGAACTTTCGACGATGTCGTGCTCCGACTCCGCCCGGTCGGGGTAGCCGGAGAGGCCGCCCTCCTGCCTGAGGGTGCTGAAGTCCTGGCGCCCGGTAAGCAGCTTGTGGACGTAGGACTGGTGGCCCGTGTCGAAGACGATGCTGTCACGGGGCGATTCGAAAATGCGGTGCACGGCCAGCGTCAATTCCACGACGCCGAGGTTGGGTCCGAGGTGGCCGCCCGTCTGGGAGACGTTCGTGATCAGGAACTCCCTGATCTCCGAAGCCAGCTGATCCAGCTGCTCCTCGGTCAACTCGTTCAGGTCCTGCGGATTCCGGATTGTGTCCAAGATTCCCAATGACCCCTCCTTCGGGTGGTAGACGTGCCGTTTAACTCTAACGCCTCGGTCCGCGGGGCCGGACGTGGCTGAAAAGCCGAAGCCCCGGCTGGTCGGTGACCGGCCGGGGCTTCGGCGAAGACGCTGCCTGCTGGCAGAGCCTGCTAGTTCGCGGAGATCTGGCGCAGGACGTACTGCAGGATGCCGCCGTTGCGGTAGTAGTCCGCTTCACCGGGGGTATCGATGCGCAGGACGGCGTCGAACGACTTCGAGGAGCCGTCCTCGGCGGTGGCCGTGACCTTCAGGGTCTTGGGCGTGGTGCCCTCGTTCAGGGCAGTGACGCCCTCAACCGAGAAGGTTTCCGTGCCGGTCAGTCCCAGGCTGGCAGCGCTCTCGCCGGCCGGGAACTGCAGCGGCAGGACGCCCATGCCGATCAGGTTGGAGCGGTGTATCCGCTCGTAGCTCTCGGCGATGACGGCCTTGACGCCCAGCAGCGCTGTGCCCTTGGCGGCCCAGTCGCGGGACGAACCTGAACCGTACTCCTTGCCTGCCAGGATCACCAGCGGAGTGCCGGCTGCCTGGTAGTTCTGGGCGGCGTCGTAGACGTAGGCCTGGGGGCCGTCCGCCTGGGTGAAGTCGCGGGTGAAGCCGCCCTCCACGCCGTCCAGGAGCTGGTTCTTGATGCGGATGTTCGCGAACGTGCCGCGGATCATCACTTCGTGGTTGCCACGGCGCGAGCCGTAGGAGTTGAAGTCCTTGCGCTCCACGCCGTTGGCCAGCAGGTACTGGCCGGCGGGGGTGTCGGACTTGAACGAACCTGCCGGGGAGATGTGGTCGGTGGTGACGGAGTCGCCGAGCTTCAGCAGTACGCGCGCACCGGTGATGTCCTTGACGGGCTCCGGCTGGGCCTGCATGCCCTCGAAGTACGGGGGCTTCCGGACGTAGGTGGACTTCTCATCCCAGGCGAAGGTGTCGCCGGCGGGGGTGTCCAGTGCCTTCCAGCGGTCGTCGCCTTCGAAAACGCCCTCGTAGCCGCGGGCGAACATGCCCTTGTCGATCGAGGAATCGATGACCTGCTGGACCTCGACCGGGTTCGGCCAGATGTCCCTGAGGAAGACATCGTTGCCGGCCTCGTCCTGGCCCAGGGCATCATTTTCGAAGTCGAAGTCCATGGTTCCGGCCAGGGCGTATGCGATGACCAGCGGCGGGGAGGCCAGGTAGTTCATCTTGACGTCCGGGTTGATCCGGCCTTCGAAGTTGCGGTTGCCGGAAAGCACGGCTGTGACGGAGAGGTCGTTGGCCTGGATGGCCTCGGAGATCTCGGGGTCAAGCGGGCCGGAGTTGCCGATGCAGGTGGCGCAGCCGTAGCCCACGATGTAGAAGCCGAGCTTCTCCAGGTACGGTGTCAGGCCCGACTTGTTGTAGTAGTCGGTGACCACCTTGGAACCGGGAGCAACGGAGGTCTTGACCCAAGGCTTCGCGGCCAGGCCCTTCTCCACGGCGTTGCGGGCCAGCAGTGCGGCGGCCAGCATCACGGAGGGGTTGGACGTGTTGGTGCAGGAGGTGATCGAGGCGATCGACACGGCTCCATGGTCCAGTTCGAACTCGCGGCCGTCGGCGGTGGTGACAGCCACCTTCTTGGACGGACGCCCGTTGGACTTGGGGCCGTGGGCGTGCGGGGCCTGCTCCGTGAGGTGGGTCGCCGAGGCGGTGAAGGACGGCGAATCGGATGCCGGGAAGCTCTCGTCGATCGCTTCGTCCAGGCTGCCGTCGGCGAGGTCCACCTTGACGTAGTTGCGGAGGTCCTCGCGGAACTGCGCCTTGGACTCGGTGAGGATGATCCGGTCCTGCGGGCGCTTCGGGCCGGAGATCGACGGAACCACGGTCGACAGGTCCAGCTCGAGGTACTCGGAGAACTTGATCTCGCGGGAGGGGTCGTGCCAGAGGCCCTGTTCCTTGGCATAGGCCTCGACCAGGGCGACGTTCTCGTCGGACCGGCCGGTGAGGCGCAGGTAGTCGAGGGTGACGTCGTCGATCGGGAACATCGCGGCGGTGGAACCGAACTCGGGGCTCATGTTGCCGATGGTGGCGCGGTTGGCCAGCGGCACGGCCGCGACGCCCTCGCCGTAGAACTCGACGAACTTGCCCACCACGCCGTGCTGGCGCAGCTGCTCGGTGATGGTGAGGACGACGTCGGTGGCGGTGGCACCGGCCGGGATGGACCCGGTGAGCTTGAAGCCGACGACGCGCGGGATCAGCATGGAGACCGGCTGGCCCAGCATGGCAGCCTCGGCCTCGATGCCGCCGACGCCCCAGCCGAGCACGCCCAGGCCGTTGACCATGGTGGTGTGCGAGTCGGTGCCGACGCAGGTGTCGGGGTAGGCGCGCAGGGCACCGTCAACCTCGCGGGTCATGACGGTGCGGGCCAGGTATTCGATGTTCACCTGGTGCACGATGCCGGTGCCCGGCGGGACCACCTTGAAGTCGTCGAACGCCGTCTGGCCCCACCGGAGGAACTGGTACCGCTCGCCGTTGCGCTGGTACTCGATCTCCATGTTGCGCTCCAGAGCGCCGGAGTTGCCGAAGGCGTCGATCTGCACGGAGTGGTCGATGACCATTTCCGCCGGGGCCAGCGGGTTGACCCGCTTGGGGTCTCCGCCGAGTTCCTTGACGGCCTCACGCATGGTGGCGAGGTCCACGACGCAGGGAACGCCAGTGAAGTCCTGCATGATCACGCGTGCCGGCGTGAACTGGATTTCTGTATCGGGCTCCGCATTCGGATCCCAGCCTGCCAAAGCGCGAACGTGATCGGCAGTGATGTTCGCGCCGTCCTCGGTCCTCAACAGGTTTTCAAGCAATACCTTGAGGCTGAACGGAAGGTTTTCTGCACCTTCAACGGAGTTCAACCGGAAAATTTCGTATTCGGTTCCGGCTACATTAAGTTTGCCTTTTGAACCGAAGCTGTCCACAGTGCTCATCGCAGGACTCCTCTCGCAACAGTTTCATCTTTGTCGCGCGGTTGACCGCCTGCTAGTTAGGAGGCCCTAAGTAGTTTCCAGGGCCCGAAAATTGCACACGGCCGGCCGAGAATTCGGGCGCGACGTGGGACTACTACGGCCATCGTAGTCCAAAAAGCAGGTGGGATCATGGACCCGGCGTCAGCAGCGCCACCGTCTCGAGGTGATGCGTGTGGGGGTACAGGTCGAATGCGCGCAGTCCTGCCAGTTCCCAGCCGGAGCGGCGGAAGTAGCCCAGGTCACGGGCGAACGATGCCGGGTCGCAGGACACGTAGGTGACCGCGCGGGGCTGCGACGAGACGAGTTGGCCGACGACGGCCTTCCCGGCACCCGCCCGCGGCGGGTCAAGGACAATCGCGTCGAAATTCCGCGGCTTCTGGCGCAGGACCCGCTCAACGCGGCCCTGGACAACTTCCACCTGCGGTGCCGAATGCAGGTTCTTCCGGGCGTCGCGGCTGGTGCCCGGAGCTCCCTCGACCGAGAGCACGGACCCCGTCTCCCCCACTGCGTCAGCCAGGACGCCGGTGAAAAGTCCGGCGCCAGCGTAGAGATCGGCAACCACAGCGCCAGCGTGCAGGAACTCCCCCCGCTTCAGGAATTCTGTGACAGCCCCCACAAGGGTCCCGGGCGCGTCGCGGTGGATCTGCCAGAAGCCATCGCCGGTCACCCGGTACTCATGCCCCGCAGCCGATTCCTGCACCCAGGTGCGCCCCCGCAACTGTGTCACACCCCCGGTCAGCGGATCGAAAGCGGCGACGGAAGCGCCGCCCTGGACGTCCGCGGCGACTCCCCGCAACCGCTTCTCCTTGGTTCCCGGCGCAGGTGCCAGCAGGACCAGGGGCCGGGAACCATTGGCCGGCGCCGCCACCTCCACCCGCTCGACGCCCTGCAGGTCCAGGTCCCACAGGCGCAGCCCATTGATCGCGTCGCTTGCCAGAGGCATCTCCTGCACGGGGACGATGTGGTGGGACCTGTGGGCGTGCATTCCCAGCTTCCCGCCGGGGGTGACCGAAAAGCTGGCCCGCGTGCGCCATCCGAGGCCGGCGCCGCCGTCGTGCCCTTCCCCTACAGCCTCCACGCCGCCGGACCACACGGACGGCACGTCCTCCAGGCCGGCAAGCCGGGTGAGCTGCTCGGCCAGGACCTCCGCCTTCAGGCTCCGCTGCCGGGCCAGGGTGATGTGGCCGAACTCGGCACCGCCCACGGGTGGGTGGCCGTGGACCCATGCACGCAGGGAATCAGCAGGACGCCAGAAGTGCTCCACCCGGTCGGGGGACGCCTCAAGCACCTCGATGACGTCCGCCCGCCAGAACTTTGCGTCGTCGCCCGCGTCGGTCAGCCGGACCCGGACCTTTTCGCCTGGAACGGCGTGCCGGACAAAAACCACGCGGCCCTCGTGGCGTGCCACGCAGTGCCCGCCGTGGGCTACGGGTCCGACGTCGAGCACGGCCTCCTCGCCGGCGTGGCCGGTTTCCTCGGTTGCCGGCGTCGCAGTGGTGGAGGTTCTGGCGGTCACTGGACGTCCTGGAGGTTCTTGGCTTCTTCGGATGACTTCAGCTGCCATGGCACACTGGCCACCATGACACCCGGTTCGAAGTGCAGGCGGGTCTTGATGCGCAGCGCGGTCTGGTTGTGCACCAGCTGCTCCCACCACTTGCCCACCACGTACTCGGGAATGTAGACGACGATGAGGTCCCGCGGAGAGTCCATCCGCATCTGCTTAACGTATTCCATGATGGGCGTCACGGTCTCGCGGTAGGGGCTGGCCAGGACAGTCAGCGGAACCGGAATCTCGAGCTTTTCCCAGTCGGTAATCGTGTGCGCCGTTTCCTCCGGATCGATGTCCACGGTGATGGCGTCCAGCCGGGAAGGACGGGATGCACGCGCGTAGGCAAGGGCCCGCAGCACGGGCTTGCGGACATGGGACACCAGCAGCACGGCGTGCACGCGGGTTGGCAGGGCGCGCGGCGAGGAGTCCTCGTCCACGGCAAGTTCCTTGGCGACGTTGTCGTAGTGGGACCGGATGCTCCACATGATCAGGAACAGGATGAACATGGCCAGCAGCGCGATCCAGGCACCCTGCTCGAACTTGGTGATCAGTACGATCACCAGCACCAGGCCCGTCATGCCGAAGCCGATGGTGTTAATGGTGCGGGACTTCATCATCCGGCGCCGGACGGCCTTGTCCTTGGCGAGTTTCAGTTCGCGGCCCCAGTGCCGGATCATGCCCAGCTGGCTCAGCGTGAAGGAGATGAAGACACCCACGATGTAGAGCTGGATGAGCTTGGTGACGTCCGCGTTGAAGGAAATGATCAGCACCAGTGCGCCGGCAGCGAGGGCGAGCACGCCGTTGCTGAACGCCAGCCGGTCACCGCGGGTCCTGAGCTGGCGGGGCAGGTAGCCGTCCTGGGCAAGGATGGAACCCAGGACCGGGAAACCATTGAAGGCGGTATTGGACGCGAACACCAGGATGACGCCGGTGGCAGCCACCACGACATAGAAGGGAATGGACCCTTCCCCGAAAATGGTCTGCGCGATCTGGCTGATGGCCGGGTTCTGGATGTAGCCCTCAGGCAGCGGATTCCCGTTCAGCAGGAATTCCTTGGCGGGGTCCAGCACGATGTGGACCTTGGTGGCGTTGGCCAGGTAGATGATGCCGGCCAGCATCGCCGCGCCAA
The DNA here is from genome assembly GCF_030811655.1 of Pseudarthrobacter enclensis. Taxonomy (GTDB): domain Bacteria; phylum Actinomycetota; class Actinomycetes; order Actinomycetales; family Micrococcaceae; genus Arthrobacter; species Arthrobacter enclensis_A. Next base: position 125,807 of record NZ_JAUSRE010000013.1, read on the forward strand.
TGACGCCGAGCAGCAGCAATGTGGTGGCCGCGTTCCTGCTCTTCGGCGGCCGGAAGTTGGGGACACCGTTGCTGATGGCTTCCACGCCCGTGAGTGCTGCGGCACCGGAGGAGAACGCCCGGAGCAGCAGGAAGGCGCCGGTGAGGCCCACCAGGCCTTGGTCGAAGCCCTCCGCCGGGACAATGGTGAAGGCCGCCGATGGCGCCTGGCCCAGTTGTCCGGTGGCGGCCTGGAACATGCCCACCGCGGTCATGCCCAGGATGGAGGCCATGAAGATGTACGTGGGGACGGCGAAGACGCTTCCCGCTTCCTTGATGCCGCGCAGGTTTACCAGCGCGAGAATGACGACGCCGATGGTCGCTATGACGGCCTGCTCACCGTGCAGTGACGGTACAGCCGTGGTGAGGTAGGCAGCGGCCGAGGACATGGACACGGCCACTGTCAGCACGTAATCCACCAGGAGGGCCGATGCGACCGTCAGGCCGGCATACTTCCCCATATTCTCGTTGGCGATCTCGTAGTCGCCGCCGCCTGAAGGGTAGGCGTGCACGTTCTGCCGGTAGGACGCCACAACGGTCAGCAGCACCACCATCACGGCCAGGCCCACCAGCGGCGAGACGGTCACGGCACTGACCCCGGCCAGGGCCAGGGTCAGCAGGATCTCATCGGGCGCGTAGGCCACGGACGACAGGGCATCGGACGCGAAAATCGGGAGTGCGATCTTCTTGGGGAGCAGGGTATGGGAGAGCCGGTCATTCCGGAAGGGCCTGCCCACCAGCACGCGTTTGACGGCGTTCAGTATTGTCAACACCCCACAAAGCTAGTCTGATTCGCGGAGGATGTCATGACGGGCGCCCGCCAAGCCGGACCAGTGCCATACCGGTAGAGTTCTAGCTGCACGTTCGTGACGCAGATACAAGAGGAGATACGGTGGCGCATTTCGTGATCATGGGATGTGGCCGGGTGGGGGCAACGCTGGCGCACACGCTGGAGGATGCCGGGCATTCCGTGGCCATCATCGACCAGGACGACCGCGCCTTCCGCCGGCTCCGCCAGGGCTTCACCGGCAGGAAGGTGACCGGCATCGGCTTTGACCGCGACACCCTTAAGCAGGCCGGTGTTAGCGAGGCCTATGCTTTCGCTGCTGTGTCAAGCGGTGACAACTCAAACATCCTGGCCACGCGCGTTGCCCGCGAAACCTTCCACGTCCCGCACGTGGTGGCCCGCATTTACGACCCCGGCCGCGCCGAAATCTACCAGCGCCTGGGCATCCCCACAGTGGCCGCCGTCCGCTGGAGCGCGGACCAGGTGCTGCGCCGCATCCTTCCCGAACAGCACCTCGCCGGCGATTTCCGCGAGCCGTCCGGGCGGCTGGTCCTGGCCGAACTGGACCTGGACGCCGGCTGGGTCGGGCACCGGATCAGCAGCATCGAAAAGGCCGCCGACGTCCGCGTGGCCTACCTCACCCGCTTCGGCGAGGGCCTGTTGCCTGACGCGGGAACCGCGTACCAGGACGGGGACACCGTGCACGCCATGCTGCAGGTGGACCGCAGCGCCCAGATCGCGCAGATCCTCGCCAAAGCCCCCGCCAAGGAGTACCAGTGAAAGTCGTTATCGTCGGCGCCGGCAGCGTCGGATCATCCATCGCCCGCGAACTGCTGGCGCACAAGCACGAGATCCTCCTGATTGACCTCAAGCCGGAGGTGATTGGCCGTAGCGGGCTCCGGGGCGCCCACTGGCTGGTGGGCGACGCCTGCGAGCTCTCCACGCTGCAGGGCGCCAAGGTGGAGGACGCCGACGTGGTGGTGTCTGCAACCGGCGACGACAAAGTCAACCTGGTGGTGTCCCTGCTCGCGAAAACCGAGTTCGGCGTTGGCCGCACCGTGGGGCGGGTGAACAACCCGAAGAATGACTGGATGTTCAATGACTCCTGGGGCGTCGACGTCGCCGTCAACACTCCGCAGCTGATGACGGCCCTGGTGGAGGAAGCAGTGGAGATCGGCGACCTGGTCCGGCTGCTGACGCTGCAGACCGGGGTGGCGTCGCTGGTGGAATTCACCGTTCCCCACGACTCCCACGTCATCGGCATGACTGTCGGGGACATCCACTGGCCGGAGGACGCCACGCTGGTGGCCATCCTTCGGGACCAGGCCCCCATTACCCCCAGCCGGGACGACGTGATCGACGGCGGAGACGAACTCTTCTTCGTGACCACCATCGCCGCCGAGGACGGACTGCGGGAGTTGCTTTCCTCCGCACCGGGCAGCATCGACAGCGGGCAACAGCCGGCAGCCGACAGCCTGCCAGCCGTCCCTGGAGGCCACGGGCATGCAGCGGACGACGACGGCTTCGACGGCTAGGTCAGCGGCCGCGCCCTAACCGCGGGTGCCTGGGCCGGGAGGCCCGGGCGTCAAGCGCCGGGGGCGCAGTAGGCTGTCGCGTCAGGAGGCGGGATCCGTCTCGGGTTCAGCCTGGGCCGGCCGCGTAACCAGCCAGGCGACCCAGATGCCCAGGATGTACAGGGGCGCGCCCATGATGAGGCGCGTGGTGGCGAGGGCGGCCAGGCCATCGGCGCCCATCAGGTAGAGGGGCACCTGCACGATGAGCCGGAGCGCCAGGACGGCGACGATGATCCAGGTTCCCAGCCGGTAGGCCTTGACCCGGTCCGGTTCCTTGCGCCAGTCCAGGCCCTCGTTGCGGATGAAGCCGAAGAGCAGCCCGGCCACGGGCCATTTGACGGCAATGGACACCACCATCGCCAGGATGTACGCGGCGTTGGTGAAGAAGCCGGGGAGGTAGAAGTCCTCGGCCTTGCCGGTGGTGTTGGCCAGCCATGCTGAAATGCCGACGCCCGCCACGCCGGCCAGCGCCTGGGTCAGGGGACGACGCTGCACAAGGCGGACAACGGTGAAGACCGCAGCCGAGGCCAGGGCCGCAACCAGTGAGAGCGTGAGTTCGCGGGTGACGGTGAAGGCCACCAGGAACACCAGTCCTGGAACGATGCTTTCGGCAATGCCCTGCACTCCCCCGGCACTGCGCAGGACGTCCACCCGGCCGTCGTGGGTGCGGTGCAGGCCGGCCTTGGCGGCGTATTCGGCTGCGAGCCCTGCCACCGAAGGCTGCCCGGCAGCCTGGGGGCCGCCCTGCTGCCGGCCGCCGTTGGGGGGGTTGGCAGCGCCGGACGGCTGGTCGGGCTCTTGCGCGGTCATTGGTGCTCCTGGCTGGACAGTATCTCGTAGCGGGGATTGAAGAGGGTGGGCATGTCCTTGCCGCGGGCCAGCATTCCCTCCACCCGGATCTGCGCGCCTGCTTCGATGCCCTGCACCCGCCGCCGGCCAAGCCAGACGACGCGAAGACGTGCCGGCCTGCGCCGGGCCGGCCCTGAGGCCGGGCGTTCGGCGTCGTCCTCGATAAGGATGGCGCTGAATTCGGGGGTTCGGTCGGGAGGAACGAAGGTGACCGACTCAATGTGGCCTTGGCAGAGAACCCGCCCCTTGTCCGGCAAGTGGCCAAGTGGCGTCACTGCGCCGGCCGGCTTCGCGGTCCCGGGGTGCGGGGACTCAGCCGATTTGGGTAATTTCGGGACCACGTTCGGGCTCCTCCAGGGTGGGCGCGGCAGGCGGAGGTGCAGCAGAGGCGTCCTTGGGCAGCCGCAGCTGCAGGAGGTCGCGGGGCGGCATGGGGCTGTCCCCGCGAACTACGACGACCTGCCGGAACAGGGACTCAAGCGGCTCTGCAGCGGGGCGTTCCAGGGCTGCGGGTCCGCCCAGGACGCCGCGCAGGAACCAGCGGGGGCCGTCCACGCCGATGAACCGGGCCACCCGGTAGCCCTGGCTGCCGTCCGGGAGGCCGGCGGGCAGCTTGGCCACGAGTTCGGTGCCGAACGAGCCTTCCACCTCTTCGACCTGGCCGCCCTGGGCGCCCACGGACTGGCCAATCTGTTCGCGGATCTCGTCCCATAGGGTCTCAGTCTTGGGCGCCGCGAAGGCCTGCAGCTGGAGGCTGGAACCGTTCAGGTCCAGGGTCACGGCCACCACCCGCTGCGTTGCCTCTTCCACTTCGAGGCGCAGCTGGAGGCCCTCGCTGGGAGTGATCAGCAGGGCACCGAGGTCCACAAAGCCGTCGCGGCTGGTGATCTCTGATTCGTCGAACGGGCCGCCTGCGCGGCGCGCGTCCGGGGAGCCGGCGTCTTCGCCGGCCTCAGCGAGCGTGAGCTCTTCGGCCGGCTCCGCCGGCGGTTCGTCATTCTTTGATTTCCTGCCGAACCCAAAGACCATGGGTGACTCCTTAATTCTGAAAGTGTGCCAGTTCTCAAACCTGCCGGCCGGAACCCTGGGGGTGCCGCCGTCGTGCATGCCGGCGTGGCAGCGGACGCTGTGTGGCGCGTGTCAGGCTCCGGGAACCGTGAAACCGCCGGTGGAGCCGAAGCCACCCGTCCCGCGCACGGATCCGCTCAATTCGCTGACAGGAACGAACTGGGCGTACTCCACCCGCTGGATGACCATCTGGGCAATTCTATCGCCGCGCCGCAACTCAATCGGCTGCGAGGAGTCGGTGTTCAGGAGGGTTACCGAGATCTCGCCCCGGTAGCCCGCGTCCACGGTGCCGGGAGCGTTGACGATCGTGAGGCCGTGCTTGGTGGCCAGGCCGGAGCGGGGGTGGATCAAGGCCACGAACCCGTCTGGAAGTGCGATGGCGACTCCCGTGGGGACCAGCTTGCGCTCTCCCGGCAACAGGACCACGTCCTCGCGGGCGCGGAGGTCGGCGCCGGCGTCGCCCGGATGTGCGTAGGAGGGTGCTTCCAGTTCCGGGTCCAGCATCTTCAACTGAACCTGCAGGGTGGGGGCAGGAGCGGATAATGCTGCATCGGGGACAAGGTCTACCGTGGCGGGATGATCAGTCACAGTCACTCACTCTAACCCGCGCTCCCAAATCACTCCTAGGGAGCCGTTGCCCGGCCAACCGGGAAGCAGCCGCGACCAAGATGAAATACCCAGCCAAAGGTGGAAAGCTTGGGCTATGCCCGAATCAAGCCCGCACGCCTCCGTTCCCAGCACGCCCTCCACAGGGGCACCCGTTATCTACCGGGAGAAGCTGTGGCCGAATGCCTGGATGTGGATTATCGGAGCCGGCGTCTCCGCGGCGGGAATCCTGGTGTTCGCCCCCATCAGCATGGCGGCGGGCTATACGGCGGCTCTGGTGCTCTTTGCCATCATCGCCGTCCTCCTGGTCCTGTCAACGCCTGCCATAACCGTCACGGAGAACGCCCTCACGGTTGGAAGGGCCACCATTGAACGGCGCTTCGTTGGTGTTGTTCAGCAGTACACGTCCGGCGAAGCAACGGCGGAACGGGGCACCCGCCTGAATGGGCTCGCCTACCTGTGCATCCGTGGCTGGATCGATCCCGTGGTGAAGATCGAGATCACGGATCCGGCGGACCGAACCCCCTATTGGCTGGCCTCCACCCGCCACCCGGACCAGTTCACGGCAGCCCTGACCCGCCGCTGACACCTCCCCGGCTCCCGGGCCCGGCGCTTCACCCGCCTTTGAGCCTTGGAATCCAGCGGAAAATAACGGCGCGCCCTGCTCCTTGAGCCAATTCCGCCCCGGCGGGTGGCAGAGTTTCGGTTGATAGTAATGCCAGGGTGGAGGATTTGTATGCAGGATCTACGGCTTGTAGGCGTGCACGACGACGGGACGCATCTCCTGTTGAGCGGGGCCGGCGGCGAGATGTTCCAGCTGCCGATCGACGAGGCACTCAGGACGGCCAGCCGGTCCAAGGCCAAAATGCGGGAGGAACGGGCCGCCGTTCCGATGTCCCCCAGGGATATCCAGGCCCGCATCCGTGCCGGGGCCACCGCCGCCGATGTTGCCGAACTCTCCGGGATGCCGCTGGCCAAAGTGGAGCGCTACGAGGGTCCGGTCCTGGCGGAACGCGAGTACGTTGCCCAGCAGGCGCGGAAAGTGGAAGTTGCGGCACCCTCCCCCGGACACGACATCTACCGCTCTGCCTTCGGGGACAATCCCGCAACCTTGCAGGACATGGTTGCGCACCGCCTGTCCGCCCATGGCGTTGACCCCGCCACCGTGGAATGGGACTCGTGGCGCCGCCAGGACGGGACATGGACCGTCTCCGCAAGCTTCGAGGCCAAGACCGGCGGAACGTCGGGTATCGGGGAGGAACCTCCGGCCCTGTGGACGTTCAACCCCGCCCGGAAGACACTGCAGAACAACAACCGCTGGGCACAGCAGCTAAGCGAGCTCGAGCCGCTGGACGGCCCTGTTCCGGCACGCCGGCTCACTGCCGTGTCCGACCGCCCCTTCGATTTCGAAACCGATGCGGACTCGACCAAGGCTTCCTCCGGCGCCCAGGGCCATGTCCAGGACTCCGCCAAGGAGTCGGACGGCCTGCTGGACATGCTGCGGTCGCGGCGCGGCCAGCGGCTGGGCGTGGACGAGGATTCGGACGACGCCCTGGCAATGCTGCTGACGCACGGAGTACCGGCCGCACACCCCCGGCCGTCCGAAATTCCCGTCGAACCCGAGCCGCAGGAACCCGAGCCGCAGGACGAGCAGCCGGATACCCCCGCGGCACACCAGGGTGACTCCTTCATCAAACGCAGGGATGCCAGGCCTTCCATGCTGTCCAGGCTCAGCCTGCTTCCGCCGCACCGGGACAACCACGACGACGCGTTGCGGCTTCACGAGGGCGTCAGCACCGACACCAGGGAAATCACCATCGCAGCGTCCCCGCAGAAGCCCTCAGGTTCCACTCCTGGAGCCGGATCCGGCGGAGCAGGGCTGGACGAGCTGTTGGGGAGCAATCCCCGCCGCTCAGCCAAGCAGGACGATGCGTCCCCCTCCACGGGCCAACTTCCCGAGACCGAGGCACCGGAGCGTCCGGCGCGGCCGAAGCGGTCCAGCGTGCCGTCCTGGGATGAAATAGTCTTCGGCACCCGCAGCGACCAGTAACCCAAGAGGCTTCCGGGCCGCGGTCCTGCCCGCATATGCAGAGCCGTGCACGGGTGCTAGGATCCCCAGAACCACCACGCCCGATGCAAAGGCGCTGACACACGGGAGGTCTACTGTGCCGGACACCACCTGCCACATGTCGATGTCGCTTGACGGCTTCGTCGCCGGGCCTGACCAAAGCCGTGAGAACCCCTTGGGCAAGCGCGGACTGGAACTGCATGGCTGGCATATCGGCGATCCACGTGCCAATGACGCCGACAAGACGGCCACCGAATGGCTGATGCGCCCCCGCGGAGCCTACGTGATGGGCCGGAACATGTTCGGCCCCGTTCGGGGCGACTGGGATGAGGACTGGAAGGGCTGGTGGGGCGACGAACCGCCTTACCACGCGCCGGTTTTTGTCCTCACCCATCACCCGCACGACCCCATCCGGATGGAGGGCGGGACAACCTTCCATTTTGTCACCGATGGCTTCGACGCCGCCTACGCCGCAGCACGTGAAGCCGCCGGTGAGAATGGTGTGGACATCGCAGGTGGCGCCTCCACTGTCCGCCAAGCGCTGGCCGCAGGCGTGATCGACGAACTTACCCTCGACATTGCTCCCGTCCTGCTTGGATCGGGTGAACGGATTTTTGACGGAACGGAAGCGTTCGGTTTCGAGCCCGTTGAGGTGCTCCACTCGCCGCTCGCCACCCACATCCGCTACCGCCGGGTGGGCTAGCATCAAGCAAACAGCTCCCGATTCAACGGAGCACGTGATCAACGGAGCATGTGGGCTCCCGCGACGAGTCCAGCGGCGAGCACGTCGATAGCCCGCCAGCTGGGCCTGCTCCACGGGCATCCGAAGGTCTCCACTGGCAGCTGGAGTTGTCAGGCGTGGGCGGGGAGGAACCGTTCCAGGGCATCCTCCCAGGGGGATCCGTGGTGATGAACGACGTCGATGCTGCCCGGCCACCTTCCATCCGGCCACTTTCGGTCCGGCCAGTGGGG
>NZ_JAUSRE010000014.1 GCF_030811655.1 Pseudarthrobacter enclensis
CGCCCCCCCCCCCCCGCCCCCGGGCCCCCCCCCGGCGCCCCCCCCACACAAACAACAAACCCCCCCCCCCCCCCCCCCGGGGGGGGGGGGGGGGGCGGCCCCCCCCCCCCCCCCCCCCCCGCCGTCGGGGTTTAAACGGGCGGTTCCTTTCGGTTACTTCTCCGGTTTCACCACCATGGCCGAGCCGCCGCCGCGCCTGACGGGTTCCGCGGCAGCCAGGGTGCGTCCGTCCTCCAGGAACTCGATGGCGGTGGCTGCCCCGATCTCCGAGGCGGACGTGAACGAGTCGCCGGAGGGGGTCAGCTTGTGGCCAAAGCGGGACGTCAGTGCCGCGCCGTACTTGTCGATGAAGGCAGGCTCAGCGGTGACACTCGCCGTGTTCCGCTGAGAGGCGCGGGGCGCCGCGATGGCGTCCGGGGTACTCATGCCCAGGTCAATGCGGTTGACGATGGTCTGCAGGACGGTGGTGATGATGGTGGAACCGCCCGGGGAGCCCAGCGCCAGGAAAGGCTTGCCGTCCTCCAGCAGGATGGTGGGTGACATGGAGGAACGCGGCCGCTTGCCAGGCTCAATCCGGTTGGGGTCCGTGGCGCTGTAGACCGCCGAGAAGTCCGTGAGCTCGTTATTGAGCAGGAAACCGCGGCCGGGAACAACCATGCCGGAACCGCCGGTCTGTTCAATGGTCAGCGTGTACTCCACCACGTTGCCCCACTTGTCGGAGACGGTCATGTTGGTGGTTGAAATGTTCTCCGTGTCCTTTTCATCGGCGAGCGCTGCCGGCTTGGCCGGGCAGCTGGCGTCGTAGTTGGCCACGTCCCCGGGCAGCACCGGCTTGGCTGCGGCGTGGTTCGGGTCCAGCTGGCAGGCCCGTTCCTTTCCGAAGATGGGATCGGTCAATTCTTTGGTGGGCACATTTACGAACGCCGGATCGCCCACGTACTTGCCACGGTCGGCGAAGGCCAGGGCGCTGGCTTCGAGGTAGTGGTGCAGCACGGCGGGCTGATCAGCCTTCAGGCCCGGGAGATCGAACACGTCCAGGATGTTAAGCGACTCCCCTACCGTGGTGCCGCCGCTGCTGGACGGAGCCATGCCGTACACGTCATACCCGCGGTAGTTCACGTGGGTGGGGTCCTGGTCCACAGCCTTGTAGTTGGCCAGGTCCTCGGCGGTCATGGAACCCACCGGGACCGGCAGCGTGGTGTCAGGGGACTTCGGCGGGCTCTGGACGGTCTTGGCGATCTCGTCGGCCAGCGGTCCGTTGTAGAACGCGTCCATGCCGTCGCGGGCCAGCATGCGGTAGGTGTCGGCGAGGTCGTGGTTCTTGAAGACCGAGCCCACCTCCGGCAGCTTGCCGCCCTGCAGGTACAGGTCCTTGGTGGAGGTAAATGCCTCGAACCGGGCCTGGTTGTCTTTGGTTTGGTTGCGGAAGGTATCGTCCACTACGAAGCCCCGGTCGGCCACTTTGATAGCCGGCTTCAGGGCGTCCCCGAGGCTCAGCGTTCCCCACCGCTCCAGGGCGCGTTCCCACGTGGCAGGGGTGCCGGGGACGCCCACGGAGACGCCGCTGGTGACGAGTTCCGGAGTGAACCTGTACGGCTTGTTGGTGGCGGGGTCTATGAAGGCATCCGGCTTGATCCCTGCCGGTGCCGTTTCCCGCCCGTCGATGGTGCTGACCTTCCCGGACTTTGCGTCGTAGTAGACAAAGTAGCCTCCACCGCCGATTCCGGCGCTGTACGGCTCAGTGACTCCCAGGGTTGCGGCCGCGGCGACGGCAGCGTCAACCGCGTTCCCACCCTTGCGAAGGACCTCGATGGCCGCCGCCGACGCTTCAGGATCGACGGTGCTGACCGCCCCGCCATACCCGGTGGCAGTGGGGTTTTTGTCGGTATGCCGGGGATCGGCTGACGCGGGGCTCATGGCTCCCGTGGTGACGCTCATCGCCAGCGCCGCAGTAACAGCTGCGAGCCGGCGTCCGAGATGTGGCATGGTGGCTCCTAGGTGGGGGTCGAGTGATGTGGGCCACGCTACTCTTCGGGTAGGACAGTCTCAACGACTCCGGGAAGGACGGGGACCATGGCAGGATCCAAACTGGCAGTTGTCGGCGCCGGCAGCGTGGGTACCTCGCTGGCCTACGCCGCGCTGATCCGCGGCTCGGCAGCCAATATCGCATTGTTCGATGTCAACGCGCCCAAAGCGGAGGCGGAAGCCCTGGACCTGGCGCACGGCAGCCAGTTCGCCGCGGCCTCGGCCGCTGTCAGCGGAGGCGGGGATATCGCGGTGACCGAGGGCGCCGACGTCGTGGTCATTACGGCGGGCGCCAAGCAGAACCCCGGCCAGAGCAGACTGGACCTGGCCGGCACCAATGTGCGGATCCTGGAGCAGCTGATGCCGCAACTTCTGGACCGTGCCCCTGACGCGGTCTACGTCCTGGTGACGAATCCCTGCGACGTCCTGACGGTGGCCGCCCAGCGCATTTCCGGCCTGCCCGCGGAACGGATCTTCTCCTCCGGCACGGTGCTGGACACCTCCCGGCTGCGCTGGCTCCTGGCCCGCCGTGCGGGGGTTTCAGTCACCAGCGTCCACGCCAGCATGGTTGGTGAACACGGCGACACGGAATTCCCCCTGTGGTCAGGGGCCACCATTGGTCCCGTCCCCATCCGCGAGTGGACTGAAGGCGGGGAGCGGATCTTCACCTCCGAATATCTGGCCACCACCGCCCGGGAAGTGGTGCAGGCCGCCTACAAGGTCATCGCCGGGAAGGGCGCGACGAACTACGCCATCGGCCTGTCCGGCGCCAGGATCGTCGAGGCGTTGCTTCGGGACGATAATGCCGTCCTGCCCGTCTCCACCGTACTGTCCGGGCTTCACGGGATCTCCGGGGTGGCACTCTCCCTCCCCAGCGTGGTGGGCCGCGGGGGCGTGCACCGGGTCCTGGAAACACCCATGGACGACGGCGAGCTGGCGGCCCTGCGGCATTCCGCTGACACCCTGCGCAACACCATGGACGCACTGGGCATTTGAGCGCGTGAGCCTGCGTAATGCAACGGCGCCGCAACCCTGCGCCGCAAAGGTTCGCATAAGCTCACAACAGAAATGCACGCTGAACGGCTCAACGACGAACCAACAGGAGTAACGCATGACCAACTGGCGGATCAGGGATTTCCACTCGGCCGACCTGGACGGGATCCTGCACCTGTGGGAGACCCTGAAGGCCAACAACGTCGAACCCGTCTACGCCCTGTCCGAGGTCCTCGCATCCTGCGAGAAGGACCATGCCGTGGTGGCGGTACAGGGCGAACAGGTGGTGGGCGCCGCAGTGGGACGCGCCGCGCACGACCAGGGCTGGATCGTGTTCCTGGCCACCCTGCCCGAGTACCGCGGCCGGGGCATCGGCACCTCGCTGCTGGCCGCCGTCGAAAACCGGATGGCCCCGCACGGGCTGAACAAGCTCTCCGCCCTGATGCCCGAATCCGAGACCCGGGTGGAGGCCTTCCTGGGCCGCGGCTTCGCGCTGAAAAAGAACCTGCGCTACTTCGAACGCACCATCCCGGTCCAGCGCCAGGAACTCGGCGCCCTGGGCCAGCTCGGGGGCCGCGTCCTGGCCCGCGACCTGTGGGAAAACGTCGCCGGAATGCACCGGGAGAAGGAACTGCTGGAACGCCGCCTGGTCCTCCCCCTCGCGGAGGCGGACCTGGCTGATGAGTTCGGCGTGGTGCCGCCGCGCGCCGTCGTCCTCTTCGGTCCGCCCGGTACCGGCAAGACCACCTTCGCCAAGGCCATCGCCTCCCGCCTGGAGTGGCCATTCGTTGAAGTCTTCCCCTCCCGTCTGGCCGGCGACCCCCGGGGCCTGGCAGGTGCGCTGCGGGAGACCTTCCTGGAGATTGCTGAGCTGGAACATGCCGTGGTGTTCATCGACGAGGTGGAGGAGATCGCCTCGCAGCGTGCCGGGGACCCGCCGTCACCGCTGCAGGGCGTCACCAACGAGCTGCTCAAGATCATCCCGGCGTTCCGCGAGCAGCCGGGCCGGCTCCTGGTCTGCGCCACCAACTTCATCCGCGCCCTGGACTCGGCCTTCCTCCGGCACGGCCGGTTCGACTACGTCATCCCCATCGGCCTGCCGGACCGGCAGGCCCGCGCGGCCATGTGGCAGCGGTTCATCCCCGCCACCGTGGTGGACGGCGTGGACGTGGAGCTCCTGGTGGAACGGACCGAGGGCTTCTCCCCCGCTGACATTGAGTATGCCGCCCGCAGCGCCTCACAGCGCGCGCTGGAAAAGGCAGTGTACGACGACGGCGGGCTGGCCTCCGGAGGCGACGTTTCCGTCCGCGAGGCGGTGCGGAAGGGACCCTCCACCCAGGACTACCTCGACGCCATCGGTGATACCCGCACCACCGTGAGCCCCGAAGTGCAGGCGGATTTCCTGGAAGACATCGAGGCCCTGGGCCGGGTCTAATCCCCCGGCCCGGCGCCGTACCGGAGGTTTTCGTAGTCGGTGTCGTCCGCCTCGTCCAACTCTGCGTCGAATTCCTCCAGCAGCCAAGGGTTGACGCGGGCCAGGATCTTGCGGATCTCCTGCTCTTCGACGGCGGCGTAAAGTACCGGTCGGGCGTCCCGGTATTTGGTGACAGGCGGCTTGTCGGGCCACTTTTCGGCCAGCGCCTGGACGCGTTCGGGCAGTGAGTTGTGGGCATTGTCGGCGATCTTGACCAGGGCAGCATCATGGTCCCGGGCTATCTCACGAATCCCCGACAGGTAGTCATCGGGGTTGCTGTGCAGCCGGTTGGTGACCCGTTCAATGATGTCCACCGAGCGCTTTGGAACCCCCATGTCCAGCAACGCCTGCCGGGTCATCGGGGTGTCTTCGGCAATGTCGTGAAGGTAGCCGGCGATCCGGATGTCGTCGTCGAAATCCGCCAGCGCGTCCCCCACCGCCAACACGTGGTCTTTGTAAGGCCGCTTGAGCTTGTCCTTCTGGCGGTTGTGCGCCACCTCCGCCAGGACGCGGGCCGTCTCGGGCGTGAAACTGCTGGCGGCGCGGTGCTGCGGGGAATCTGGCATGCCTCCAGCCTACGGGGTGGAGCAAGTGCTAAGGGGCGGACCAGACCCACGGTTCCCGTGGCAGGCGGCTGGGATCGAACACTGCCAGGGCCCGTTCGAGTGGTCCGGGCGGGAGCCCCAGTGAGTCCAGAAGGCAGTCCCGCACAGCGCCGGAAGTAATACCCTCCGCTGCCAGGTCCGCGAGCGTCACTGCACCGTCGCGCTTGGCCAGCCTGGCGCCGTCGTGGTTCACCACTAACGGAACATGCGCATATTCCGGAACCGGAATACTTAGCAGCGACGCGAGATAGGCCTGGCGGGGGGTGGAGGGAAGCAGGTCGTCGCCGCGGACCACCTGATCGATGCCTTGTTCGGCATCGTCCACCACCACGGCGAGGTTGTAAGCGGTCACGCCGTCGCTCCGGCGCAGCACAAAGTCATCCACCGCTCCCGTGTATTCGCCGCGGAGGACGTCCCGCACGGTGTAGTCCGCCACGCCGGCGCGCAGGCGGATTGCGGCAGGGCGCATGGACCGCTTGTACTCCAGCTCCGCCGGGTCCAGGTCGCGGCATGTTCCGGGGTAGGCGCCCTGGGGCGAATGCGGGGCCGACGGCGCCTCCTGGATCTCGCGGCGCGTGCAGAAGCACTCGTAGGTCAGGCCCGCCTCCTCCAGGCGGCCAATCGCCTGGGCATATAGGCTTTCCCGGTCTGTCTGCCGGACGACGTCCCCGTCCCAGGTCACGCCCATTGCGGCCAAGTCGCGGAGCTGCACTGCCTCGGCTCCTGCCCGGGCGCGGTCCAGGTCCTCCATCCGTAACAGGAAACTGCGGCCCGTGGACCGGGCGAAGAGCCACGCAAGGATGGCCGTCCGCAGGTTGCCCACGTGCAGTTCGCCGGAGGGGCTGGGGGCAAAGCGGCCGGCGGAGGTCATACCCCCACCCTAGACGGCACAACACAAGAGCCCCTCAGCTACCGATGACTGCGGAAATCCGACCGTCGGTAGCTCAGGGGCTCTTGCCGTGTATGCAGAGTGAGAGTGGTGTGAACAAGCCTCAATCAGCGGCGGCCTCCTTGCGGGAAGCGGTGTCCAGGGTGCCGGGTGGTGTGCCGGGAATCTGTAGCCTGCGGGCAGCAGCGGTAGCTTTTGCCCTTGTTGCCACTATTCCAGCAGGAACCCTACAGTTGGAGCAACAAGCGTCATCTATATTGGTCACTCTGACCAGTTCGCGGAGTTACAGCAGGCAGGAAGTGGTCAAACTGCAGGAACTGGATGCCACAGACAAGCGGATCCTCAGCGCCCTCGATGAGGATCCCCGCGTCCCGGTCATGGTCCTGGCGCAGCGGTTGGGGCTGGCACGCGGGACGGTCCAGTCGAGGCTGGAGCGGATGTCGGCGTCCGGTGCCCTCCGGCCCAACAGCAGCAGGGTGCTCCCGGCGGCACTTGGCCGGGGGGTGGCGGCCGCCGTCAGCGCCGAGCTGGACCAGAGCCACCTCAACGAGGCCATCGCCGCCCTGCGCAAAATACCCGAGGTCCTGGAGTGCCATGCTCCTGCCGGCGACACGGACCTCCTCATCCGCGTGGTGGCCAAAAGCCCGGACGATCTCTACCGCGTATCCGAGGAAATACGGCTCTGCCCCGGCATTGTCCGGACGTCCACCAGCATGTTCCTCCGCGAGGTCATCCCCTACCGCACCACAGGGCTCCTCGGGGACCAGTAGGAGGAGCTTGGCTACACAGGCGGACCGGCGTTGGATTTCAGGTTCTTCATAACCAGCGTTGAGGTCAGCCGCTCCACCCCGGGCAGGGATGTGAGCTCCGTGTCGTAAAAGCGCTGGTAGGCCGGCAGGTCTGCCGCGATGATCTTCAGCAGGTAGTCCGGTGAACCGAACAGCCGCTGGGCCTCAATGATGTTGGGATTCTCCGCCACCCGGTTCTCGAAGATCTCCATGGTGGATCTGTCCACCTGGCGCAGCGTGACAAACACGATCGCCTCGAACCCCAGGCCCACGGCAGCGGGGTCAACGTCTGCTTTATATCCGCGGATGACTCCGGACTGTTCCAGTTCCCGCAGCCTCCGGTGGCAGGGTGCCACGGTCAGTCCCACCTTCGCGGCGAGCGCAGTGGCCGTCATCCGGCCGTCCTCCTGAAGGTGGCGCAAGATAGTTCTGTCGATCGCGTCAATCACGCAATAAACCTATCGCCTCCGCTGCGGGTCCGGCGAAAAAAGGACAGCACTTTTGGGCGGATTCTCCCTATGGTTGCTCCTGAGAGCCCTTAGACAGGAGAACCCGATGAACCCCCAGCTGTTCCTGGCCTTCTTGGTGGTGGCTGCAGCCCTCGCCTGCACCCCGGGAGTGGACTGGGCCTACACCATCGCTGCGGGTCTTCGGCAACGCAGTTTCGTTCCCGCGGTTGCCGGCCTCTGCGGCGGGTATGTCCTCCACACGGTCCTTCTGATGGCAGGGCTGGCCGCCGTACTGGCGGGGATGCCCGGCGTCCTCGGCTGGATCACCCTGGCGGGCGCGGGCTACCTGCTGTGGCTCGGGGTAGCCACCCTTCGCTCCTGGCGTGGCGCCAGCTTCAGCGCCGATGCCGGCGGAGGTTCCGGTACCCAGCTGCGCACGTTCCTGCAGGGCATGGGCACCAGCGGGATCAACCCCAAGGGCCTGCTTTTCTACGTGGCCCTCATTCCGCAGTTCATCAGTGCCGACGCCGCCCTGCCCGTGCCGGTGCAGTCGGGGTTGCTCGGCATGACGTTCGTTGCCTTGGTGGGCGTTGTTTACACGGTGGTGGCCCTGCTCTCGCGCACGCTTCTGCAGAGCCGCCCGGGTGCCGCCCGGGCTGTCACCCTGGCCAGTGGCATCATCATGGTGGCGCTGGGAGTGGTACTGCTCGGTGAGCAGCTGCTGCCGCTGCTGGCCAGCCGGTCCGTGGACCTGGTTGGCTAGTCGCCGCTGAGTTCCTTCCAGTCCTGCTCCCAGATCCGGCGCATTTCCTCGTCCTTGCGGATGGGGGACGGAGCTTCCAGCTCCCGCTGCGGTTCGGGGTCCCCGCGCCGGCGTCCCCAGTCGCGCGGGTTCAGCGATCGGCGGCTTGATTCCAGGACCAGCAGCGCCCGGTCGGTCAGCGCGTCATTGCGAAGGGCAAGATGTGTCTTGCGGCGGCGCAGGACCTCGGCAATCGCCTGGTGCGCCGCATCCAGCCGGCCTTCCCGGCGCAGGGCGCGGGCACGGACAAGCAGCAGGGCAGCGGAGAGATCGTCCGCGTTCAGCAGTCCCTCCGTCCAGTCGATGACGGTTCGGCTGCGGCCGAGCGTGAGGGCCAGGGAACAGCGTGCAAGGGCCACGGGGAGCGACGGCGGCAGCCCGGTCAGCGCGTCGAGCGCCGCTTCCGTGCGGCCAGTCTCGCGCAGCGAGTGGGCCAGGGCCAGGAACACCGATTCCTCACTGAACAGCACGGGAATCTCCACCCGCTCGGCCAGTTCGATCCTGGTGACAATGCGGGTGAGGTAGGTGGAGGAGTAGCGGTTGGCTTCGTCGTCGTTCCTGGTGGTGAGCCCGCGCTGGAGGAGCTCGGACGCGCGCAGGTACCCGCCGTGCTTGTACACCAGCAGCCCGGCCATCAGGTAGCAGAGTCCGGCCCAGCCGGGGTAGGCGCGCGCCAGCGTGATGAGGCGGTCCGGCTCGCGGCTGGTGAAGACGGCCTCGTGGACGGCCCTGGCCGGCTTGGGCATCAGCCGTTTAAGCCGCGGCACCTCGCCGTCGATGGAGAGCAGTGCCGCGTTGCGTCCACCCAGGACCTCTGTCAGCAGGCCGCCCACTCCGCCGGCGAGGTCATGGACCGGGGTGCGGAGCTGGGCCCGCCCAAAGGGGGTGAGGTCGCGGCTGTCCCAGTAGATCGGTGCAGTTTCCCCGGCGCTCATCTTTCCATGCTAACCGCGAAGAGGTAAGGGCCGGGCGGTGTGGTCAGCTCCCGGATGCAGTAATCCACACCCCGATGATCCAGGTGCTGGCAGCGAGGCAGGCCAGCGCGAATTCAGCGAGCATGCCCAGGCCTGTTGCCTTCAAGGCAGCCCAGCTGGACCGCGCCGCCGTCGGGAAGTTGCGGGTCCGGAGGAACTCACTGACCAGCAGGCCGGCAGCGAAGCCCGCGAAGAGGCCCACTACCGGGATGACGAACATGCCCACCACGCCGGCCGCGAGGGCCACCACGACGCTGCGGCTGGGAATGGCGTGCTGCTTGAGTTTCCTGCCCGTGAGGAGGGCACCGGCCGCCATCCCGGCGGCAACGAAGACCATAGCCACGGCGAAGATGACCCACCCCACCGTCCCGGCCCCTCCCCAGATGGCCCAGGCCAGCAGGCTCACGGCGATCAGGACGCTGCCGGGCAAAACCGGAATGATGATCCCGGCGACCCCCACCAGGATCGCCAGGCCGCACAGGATGGTCACCACGGTTTCGGAGCTCATGGACCCCAGTCTAGGGGGACGCTTTTAACGCCCGACGGCGGTGCCTCCCCTTCAAAAGGAGGCACCCCCGTCGTGGTTTCGGCAGGAAGAAGCCTTACTCCGCTTCCGCGGCTGCAGCGACGGCGGCGGTGACCGCGGGGGCCACACGCGGGTCCAGTGGGCTGGGGACGATGTAGTCGGCCGACAGGTCCTCGGCGGCAAGGTCCGCAATCGCACGGGCGGCCGCAAGCTTCATGGCCGGCGTGATGCGGCGGGCGCCGGCATCCAGGGCACCGCGGAAAATGCCGGGGAACGCCAGCACGTTGTTGATCTGGTTGGGGAAATCGCTGCGGCCGGTGGCCACAACGGCTGCATACTTCACCGCCACCTCGGGCAGGACTTCGGGGTCCGGGTTGGAGAGGGCGAAGACGATGGCGTCCTCGTTCATCGAGGCCAGGTGGGACTCGTCCAGCTTGGAGGAGGAGACACCGATGAAGACGTCGGCTCCCGCCAGCGCTTCGGCCGGTCCGCCGGTGACGCCCCGGGGGTTGCTGCGGCCGGCAATGTCCGCCTTCTTGCTCCCGGGGCTGGCGGCCAGGTCCTCCCGGCCGGAGTTGATGACCCCCCGGGAGTCGAGCAGCACGACGTCGCTGATGCCTGCTGCGAGCAGGATTTCGGCGACGGCGATGCCGGCGGCGCCTGCGCCGGACACCACTACTTTGAGGCCTTCCAGGCCGCGGCCGGTCACCTTGGCGGCGTTGGTCAGGGCGGCGAGGGCCACGACGGCGGTACCGTGCTGGTCGTCATGCATGACCGGGCAGTCCAGGGCTTCGATCAGCTTTTCCTCCAGCTCGAAGCAGCGCGGCGCGGAAATGTCTTCCAGGTTCACAGCGCCGAAGCTGGGGCGGAGCCGGACCAGGGTTTCCACAATCTCGTCCACGTCGGTGGTGTTGAGGACCAGCGGGATGGAGTCAAGGTCGCCGAAGGTCTTAAAGAGCGCGGACTTGCCCTCCATGACAGGCAGCGAGGCGCTGGCACCAATGTTGCCCAGGCCCAGGACGGCGGTGCCATCGCTGACGACGACCACCAGGCGCTCGGCCCAGGTCAGGGTCCGCGCCAGTTCGGGCCGGGCGTGGATGGCACGGCTGACCTCGGCCACACCCGGGGTGTAGGCGATCGAAAGGTCCCGCTTGTTGGACAGCGGGACGGTGCTGGTCACGGACAGCTTGCCGCCCTGGTGGGCGCCGAAGATCTCGTCCTCGGTGAGGGCCGTGGCTGCTGAATTGTCGGTGGCGGTGATTGCGTCAATGGACACGTCATTGTCTCCTGGTGCTCGCCGTGGGCACACGGCACATGGGGCTGGAGCCCGGCCGGGCCCAAGCGGGGAAAGAAGTGCGACAGGAAACCCAGGGGTGGTGGGTCCATGGGAACGCCGGGGATGTTTCCGCCCTGCCGCTCCGGTGCCTCCATGGTAGGCAGGCGTGGAACGGCAGGGAGGAGCCTCTTGACACGGCATCGCAATGCCAAAACGATTAATCAGCCCTGTTAGTGATCCACATCACGGGATTATGGCGTATTTAATCCGCTTTTGGTCTAGACCAGTTACGCGGACTTACCTACTGTGAAGCCGGATTCCGCGTCCGGGGAGAGTCTGCCGCAGGCCTTTTTCAGGTCCTCCTCGGCTTCGAAGAGGGAAAGCCGCCGATTGCGCACGGACTGGACCAGACCAGTGACTGTCAGGAGGAGGACCCGGGCGCCCACAGCGTCCCCGCAGGCTCCCGCCACGAGTTTTTCACTAAGTGCGTCTATCTCGCGCAGGAGTTCGGTGGTGTCCTTTTCGGGGACGTATACGCCCCGGCTGAGGCACTGCTCCACTGCGGGCTGCATGACGCGCATGTGGAAGATCTCCATCAGCAGGCCGGAGAGGGCACGGCCACGGAAGCGCGGCGAGGAACCGCGGGCACCGGACTGCAGCTCGTCCAGCTGCTGCCGGTACAGGGCGAGCATCAGGTGCGTGGGTGAGGGGAAGTAGCGGTAGAGCGTACCCAGCGGCACGTCGGCTTTCTCTGCGACCTGGGAAAGTTCCACGGCATCAAGTCCCGTGCGCGCAAACCCTGCAGCTGTCTCCAGGATCCGGGCGTAGCGGAGGCGCTGGCGTGGAGCGGAAGGCCGGGCGGCCATGGGCGGATGGTCTGAAAAAGTCTCGGGCATCAGCATTCCGGGGTTGTGTTTTAGCGGCTGCGGCCAGGAGCGCCCCCACTTCCGTACCGCCCTGCAGCCGCTTCAACTATACGGCACACCTCCGTGCCCTAATTCGTCAGCCAGCCTTACTATCGGTACTTCCGGGTCACCTGACGCACTTGATTTTCACCACGAAGACGGCGCCGAGCAGCCCAATAACGGCAGCCGTGAGGAACAGCGTGCGGTAGCCGCCCCAATACGTCACGGCCACCAGCGCCAGGGTGGGAGCCACCACCTGGGGCAGCGAGTTGGCCACATTGATGACCCCCATGTCCCGGCCCCGGCTGACGGCGAACGGCAGGACCTGTGTCAGCAGCGCAAAGTCGACTGCCAGGTAGGCGCCAAAGCCGATGCCGAGCACTGCGGCTCCGGCGAGCGCGCCGGGCCACACGGGGAAGAAGGCCATGATGGCCCCGGCCATGGCGATAGTGGCGGACGACCCAATGACGAAAGGCTTCCGCCTGCCCGCCCGGTCGCTCCAGGGCCCGGCCGCCACGGCAGTGATCATCACCATCGCCGCGTATATCCCGGTCAGGACCAGCACCCCGGCTGCGGGATCCTCATAGCCGATGACATCGCGCAGGAAGAAGAGCAGGTACACGATGGTCAGTTGGTTGCCCACGTTGACCAGGAAGCGGGTAAGCCAGGCCCATGCGAAGTCCGGGTGACGCACGGGGCTGATCCAGAAGCCCCTCAGGAACCCGGCAATCCGGAACCTGGCGTTGGCGTCCCCGGGCAAAGCCGGGTCGTTCCGGTGGAACAGGTACGGCAGCACGGACAGCAGCAGGGCGGCAGCGCACAGCCAGTAGCCCACCATGAAGTTTCCTGACACCACGGCGCCGAAAACGGCGCCGGTCAGGATGCCAAGGGTCTGGCCCATCGCCGCCAGTCCGCCCACTCCCCCGCGCTGGACCACGGGAACACGGTCCGGGACCGCGGCCGTGATGGCGGCATACGCGGCGTTTGCCCCGAGCTGCACCAGGCACCAGAACAGCACCATCAGCGCCACGGCAGCCGAGAAAGACATGGCCAGCAGCGCCGCCGTTGCCAGCACGGCTCCGGCCAGCACCCACGGGGCACGGCGGCCAAAGCGCGAAGTGGTACGGTCCGAGAGCGCACCGAAGAGCGGATTGGCCACCAGGGAGACGGCAGCGCCGCACGCCGTCACCAGTGACAGGATTGCTTCCTTGCCCGGCGCGTCGATACTGATTGCCTGCTGGCCGATGAACACGTTGATGGGACCGAAGAACGCGGCATTGATACCCACGTTGACCAGCACCAGGCCCGTTACCCAGCGTGCGGTAACTTTTTCCACCGGCTCCGCGAGCGCCGCCGTCGGGCTTTTGCCTGCCGGAGCACCGTGCGGCGGCGCGGGCATGTTGGACAGACTCATTGGCGTAGCTCCCCTTGGTGCGGCCGGTGGGCGGTGGGATCAGACTATCGTGGGCGTTGGCTGGGCCCGCGAACCTGCGCCGGCCCGCTTGCCCGCGAGCCAAGTCCAAGCATGGAGGAGAACCAGATGAGCGCACCTACACCGGCTGGAGGCACAGCGGTGAACACCGCGGACCTCTACGACGAGCGCGGCGACGGGCTGGCGTCCGTCTCACTGCAGTTCCAGTCGCTGGGCGGACGTTCACACTTCAGCGGCCCCGTCCGGACCATCCGCTGTTTCCAGGACAACGCCCTGGTGAAGTCCACCCTGGGCTCGCCCGGCAATGGCGCGGTGCTGGTGGTGGACGGCGGCGGCTCGCTGGGCACCGCCCTGATGGGGGACATGATCGCCGAAAGCGCCGTGGCCAACGGGTGGGCCGGCGTCGTCATTAATGGCGCCATCCGGGACCGGGTGGCCATCGCCCGGCTGGACCTTGGCGTCAAGGCCCTGGGCAGCAATCCGCGGAAGAGCCTGAAAACCGGCGCCGGCGAGGTGGACGTGGACCTGGTGATCGACGGCGTGACCTTCCGCCCCGGAGCCACCATCTGGTGCGATCCGGACGGCATCCTCGTGGAACCGTAGGAGGAATTTTGGCGGCCAGGGAATAGAAAGAACAGCTAAGATAGTTACTGAAAGCAACTATCGCTGCTTAAGTCCCTTTCTTCCCTTGGAGCACCCATGTCCAAAGCCACTGCCGCGCCCGGCGCCGGAGAAGTCCTGACGCGCCGCCAGATCGTCACAGTGATGGTGGGCCTGATGCTGGGCATGTTCCTGGCATCCCTTGACCAGACCATCGTCTCCACGTCCATCTACACCATTGCCAACGACCTGGACGGGCTCTCCCTGCAGGCCTGGGCCACCACCGCCTACCTGATTACGTCCACCGTCAGCACGCCGCTGTACGGCAAGCTGAGCGACATCTTCGGACGCCGCCCGCTGTACCTGACCGCCATCGCCGTGTTCCTGGTGGGCTCGCTCTACGCCGGGTCGGTCCATTCGATGACCGAACTGGCCATAGCCCGCGGCATCCAGGGCCTGGGCGCCGGCGGCCTGCTGGCACTGGCGCTGACCATCATCGGCGACATCGTCTCGCTCAAGGACCGCGCAAAGTTCCAGGGCTACTTCATGTCCGTCTTCGGGATCTCCTCGGTCCTGGGTCCGGTGGTGGGCGGCGCCTTTGCCGGTTCAGCCAACATCCTGGGCTTCGACGGCTGGCGCTGGGTGTTCTTCATCAACATCCCCATCGGCCTCGCCGCCCTGACGGTGGTGTTCCTGTTCCTGCACCTGCCTGCAAAGCACCTGAAACAGAAGATCGACTACTGGGGCGCCGCCGCCATCACCGTGGCCATCGTGCCGCTCCTCCTGGTCGCTGAGCAGGGCCGCACCTGGGGCTGGACCTCCACCAACTCCTTCCTCTGCTACGGGCTGGGCGCCGTGGGCATTGCCTGGTTCCTGCTGGCCGAAAAGCGGGCCGGCGACTACGCCCTGATCCCGCTGCGGCTCTTCCACAACGTGACGTTCGGGCTCTCCTCGCTGCTGAACTTCATCATCGGCATCGGCATGTTCGGCGCCATCGCCATGCTCCCCATGTACCTGCAGCTGGTGAAGGGCCTCACTCCCACCGAAGCGGGCCTGATGATGATCACCTTCACCGTGGGCATCCTGTTCGGCTCCATCACGGCAGGCCGCACCATCTCGGCGTCCGGCACGTTCCGCATCTTCCCCATCATGGGCACAGGCATCCTGACCGCCGCCGCCCTGGTGATGGGCTTCTCCCTCGGGGTGGACACCGGCCTCTGGGTGCCGGGCCTGATCGCCGTGTTCTTCGGCGTGGGCCTGGGCTTCTGCATGCAGCCCCTCACCCTGGCCATGCAGACCTCGGTTCCGCCGCGGGACATGGGCGTGGGAACGTCCTCCGCGGCGTTCTTCCGCTCCATGGGCGGCGCGGTGGGAACCGCCGTCTTCATCTCCATGCTGTTCAGCCTGGCCGCTGACAGGATTGCCGAGGGCATGAAGACCGCCACCACCGATCCGGCCTACCTGGCAGTCCTGAAGGACCCGGCAGTCGCGTCGGACCCGGCCAACGCCAAGCTGTACGACTTCTTCAAGAACGGCGCGTCCAACGATTCGCTGAACGACACCAGCTGGCTGCACACCGCCAACAGCACCCTGACCAGGCCCATCACCGAGGGCTTCGCCACCTCCATCGACACGGTGATGCTGACCGCCGCGGCCCTGACCGGCCTGGCGTTCCTCATCAGCTTCGCCTTGCCCCGGAAGAAGCTGACCGACCAGAAAGCATCCCCGCAGGACGAGGACAACATGCAGATTCCGGCCCACTAGGCCGGAAGGGCAGGGAACGGACGACGACGGCGGCACGGCCCGCCGTCGTCGTCCTGCTTTAAGGAGGACAAGAGGCGCCAAGTGGAACATGGGCCGGTGACGTGCCACACTGTTTAGCGCGTGTGCGCCGGCCCCTCTGGCCGGTACCGCAGCCGACGACGTCCGCACCGCATCCATAGAACCCAAACCCAGGGAGAACCATGCCCACTGCACAGGAGCAGACCACCACCGGGATACCGCGGCGGGTGATCTGGCTGGCGCTCGCGGGGGCGGTGGGCGGATTCCTCTTCGGCTTTGACTCGTCCGTGGTCAACGGCGCCGTGGACGCCATGAAGGAAGAATTCGCGCTGTCCGAGGCTGTCACCGGCTTCGCCGTCGCCATCGCCCTGCTGGGCTGTGCCGCCGGAGCCTTCCTGGCAGGCAAGGTGGCCGACCGGTATGGACGCATCCCGGCCATGAAGCTGGGCGCCCTGCTGTTCCTGGTCAGCGCCATCGGTACGGGATTCGCGTTCGGCGTGTGGGACCTGGTGTTCTGGCGCCTGGTAGGCGGACTGGGCATCGGCCTGGCCTCCGTGATCGCACCCGCATACATCTCCGAGATTTCGCCGCGCAAGGTCCGCGGCCGCCTCGCGTCGCTGCAGCAGCTGGCCATCACCACCGGTATCTTTGCCGCCCTGCTCTCGGACGCGCTCTTTGCCACCAGTGCAGGCGGCGCGGACCAGTCGTTCTGGCTGGGCATCGAGTCGTGGCGGTGGATGTTCCTGGCCGCTGCCGTACCGGCCGTCGTCTACGGCTGGGTCGCCTTCACCCTGCCCGAGTCCCCGCGGTTCCTGGTCTTCCAGGGCAAGGAGGACGAGGCCCGGAAGATCTTCGCCTCCATCGCCCCCGGGGAGGACACCGACCGGCATATCCGTGACATCCGGGAGGCCATCGAGGAAGACAAGCTGGCGGGCCAAAAAGGTTCCATCCGCGGTAAGACGTTCGGCCTGCAGGCAGTGGTCTGGGTGGGCATCATCCTGTCCGTGCTGCAGCAGTTCGTGGGCATCAACGTGATCTTCTACTACTCCACCACGCTGTGGAAGGCCGTGGGCTTCCAGGAAAAGGACTCCCTGGCCATCTCGGTGGCCACCTCCATCACCAACATCCTGGTAACCCTGGTGGCCATCGCTTTGGTGGACCGCGTGGGGCGCCGCCCCATCCTCCTGACCGGCTCCGTGGGCATGGCCGTGTCCCTCGGCGCCATGGCGCTGGCGTTCTCCTCGGCAAAGGGCAGCGGCGAAGACATCACCCTGCCCGGCGCCTGGGGACCCATCGCGCTGGTGGCCGCCAACGTCTTCGTGGTCAGCTTCGGCGCGTCATGGGGGCCGCTGGTGTGGGTGCTCCTCGGCGAGATCTTCCCCTCCAAGATCCGTGCCCGTGCGCTCGGCCTGGCGGCTGCGGCACAGTGGGTGGCCAACTTCGTGATCACCCTCAGCTTCCCGGTGATGGCCGCGGTTTCGCTGCCGCTGACCTACGCCATGTACGCCCTGTTCGCCGCGGCGTCCTTCTTCTTTGTCATGTTCAAGGTGCCGGAGACCAACGGCATGTCCCTGGAACAGGCCGACACCCTGTTCGTACCCAAGGGATCCGCCAAGGCCTAGGAACGCCCCATCACGTTCCGCGGTTTATCCCCCGACGCCCCATCACGTTCCGCGGTTTATCCCCCGACGCTCCATCAGCTTCCGCGGTTAAACAGCAAACCCTCCATCACATGTCGTGATGGAGGGTTTGCTGTTTCCTGCGGGGGGAACGGCGGTTAGACGACGTGCGGTTCGTGCGAGGACAGGTAGGCGCGGCCGCCAAACGCGATCGCGATGGCCACCACCATGGCCACGGCCCCGGCGAAGAACGGTACCTGCGGGCCAAAGTGCTCGCCCAGCTGCGCGGCCGCGAACGGGGCCAGGGCGCCGCCCATCCAGCGGACAAAGTTGTAGCCGGAGGATGCCACGGGGCGGGGTGAGTCAGAGACGCCCATGGCCAGCTCGGTATAGATGGTGTTGTTGACTCCCAGCAGGGCGCCGGCAACAATCACCAGGACGACGACGGCAGGAACGGAGTGCCCGGCCGCCAGTCCCAGCCCGGCCAGGTCCAGCATGAGCAGGAACAGCGTGCCCGTGAGTACCTTGACGGCGCCGAAGCGGGCCTGCAGCGGGGGTGCCACGAAGACGGAGAATACGGCCACGGCCACCCCCCAGCCGAAGAAGACGCCGCCAATGCCGTAGGCATTCATGCCCAGGATGAACGGCGTGAAGGCCAGGATGGTGAAGAAGCCGTAGTTGTAGAACAGGCCGCTTGCCGCCGTCGTCCGCAGGCCCTTGTGCCCGAGTGCCAGCAGGGGGTCGCGCAGGCGGACCTTGCGCTCGGGCAGCGGGGTCTTGGGCAGCAGGGCGATCAGGGCGATGAACGCGGCAGCCATCAGCACGGCGGTGCCGAAGAACGGGGCGCGCCACTGCCAGCCGCCGAGAAGGGCGCCGAGCAGCGGGCCGAGGGAAATGCCCAGGCCCAGGGCGGCTTCGTACAGGATGATGGCCGTTCCGGCGCCGCCGCTGGCCACGCCCACGATCACGGCGAGGGCGGTGGCCACGAACAGGGCATTGCCCAGCCCCCAGCCGGCACGGAAGCCCACCAACTCCCCGACGCTTCCGGACAGGCCGGACAGCGAGGAGAAGACGACGATCACGGCCAGGCCGATCAGCAGGGTCTTCTTGCCGCCGATCCGGGAGGAAACGAAGCCCGTGATCAGCATGGCCAGCGCGGTGACCATGAAGTAGCTGGTGAAGAGCAGGGAGACCTGGCTGGGCGTTGCCTCGAGGTTGGTGGCGATGGCGGGGAGGATGGGATCCACCAGGCCGATGCCCATGAAGGCGAACACTGCGGCGAGGGCGGTGGCCCACACCGCCTTGGGCTGCTTCAGGAACGAGGCCTTTTCAGCCTGCAGGGTGTTTTCTGGTGCCTGCAGGGTTTCTGCGAGCTGGCCGTCCATGGAGGTTACTCCTAAGTTCGAGGCTGGTTTGGTACTGATCAGTTCAGTTCTGGATGAATGCATTGATCTTGTCGATGACCGGCAGGGCGTCCGCCAGGGCTTTGCGGTCCTGGTCGGTGAGGGTGCCGAGGATCTCGGCCATCACCTGGTTGCGGCGCTTGTTCGCGGAGTCGACGGCGGCACGGCCTTCGTCAGTCAGGATCACCCGGACAGCGCGGGAGTCGGTTGGGTCCGGCTCCCGCCGGGCAAGGCCGGCGCGTTCAAGCTTGATGATCTGCTCCGTAGCGCTGGGTACACGCACGCCGAGGTTCCGGGCAATCTCGCCGACGCGCTGGCCTTCTCCCATCAACATCTTGAGGGTGCTGAGCTGGGCGGCGCTGAGTTCACCGTCGGCGTCCAGGCGCCGAACGAGGTAAACACCGTGTCGGAGGGCTTCGCGGAACCCGCTGGCGAGTTCCTGCAGTTGGGCATCGTTCGTATTCATCATTAGGTAGCCTAACAGTTAGGGTACCTAACGGTCAAGGGTTAAAGCTTCAGCTTCATGCCCACATGGCTTCCTTCGAACCCGAGCTGCCCGTAGAACCGTTGGGCCGCTGAACGGCTCGCATGGGTGGTCAGCTGCATCAGGCTGCAGCCGCGCCTCCTTGACTCCCCGATTGCCCACCCCACCATGAGCTTCCCCACGCCCTGGCCGCGAAGTGCTGCCGCTACCCGGACGCCCTCAAGCTGCGAGCGCCAGGCTCCCTGCCTGGAGATGCCGGGGAGGAAGCTCAGCTGGAAGGTGGCAACCACCGGGCCGCCCGGTTCGCCTGGCGGCACCAGCCCGCCCACCAGCAGCAGGTGGTTGGGATCGGCCTCGATCGCCTCGAAAGCGCGCAGGTACGGCTCCATGTCCTCGGCAATTTCGCGGCCTGCGCCCAGGGCATCGTCTGCCAGCAGCCGCACCATGGCAGGCAGGTCGTCGCGGGTGGCATGGCGCAGGCGGAACGTGCCGCCTTCAACCTCGGCGGTGAACACGACAGGAGCGGCATCGTCAGTAGGGATCACCCGCCCAGCTTGGCACAGGAAAAGAACGACGCCGGCACTCGCGGAAGTGCCGGCGTCGTCCTGATGCGGCGTTGCCGGAATTCCTGCAGGATCTGATGGAGCGTGGCGTCAGGGGGTGCAGGAAGTGATGGCGCGTGGCAGGGGGTGGCTCAGGCGGGGGTGCCTGCCATTTCCGCCTGCCGTTCCTCCACCAAGGTGGCAACGGCGTCGAACAGCGGGTGCCCGGGCTCGAGGCCGGTGATCCTGGCCGTGGCGTCAGAGGGATTCTCGGACCCCAGGATGGCCGCGAGCTCGGTGGCCTCGGCATCGGCGGGATCGTTGAACCGAAGGGCGGACGCAATGGCACCCAGCAGGGCCTCCGGCACCACGCCGCGTTCGGCGAGTTCCGCGGCCGGGCCGATGAAGCGCTCGTGCCGGCCCAGCTTCCGGAGAGGAGCCCGGCCCACCCGGTTTACGGTGTCCGGCAGGTACGGGTTGGTGAACCTGGCCAGGATCTTCCGGACGTAGGCCTCCTGCTCATCGTTGCTGAACTCGTGCTTGGCCACCAGGAGCTGCTTGGTCTCCTCCAGCACTGCGCGCACATCCTCGGCCACGTCCTGGTCCGCCATGGCCTCGGAGATTTTCTCCAGGCCTGCTTCGAACCCGAAGTACGCCGCCGAGGCGTGCCCGGTGTTGACCGTGAACAGCTTCCGTTCGATGTACGGCGAAAGGTCGTCCACGAAGGTGGCTCCGGGGATTACCGGGGCGGCATCACCAAAGGCGGTCCGGTCGATGACCCACTCGTAGAAGGTTTCCACGGTAACGTCCAGGCCCTGCCCCGCCTCCTGGTTGGGCACGATCCGGTCCACGGCGGTGTTGGCGAAAACCGCCTTCCCATCCAGCACAGCGGCGGTGACCCCCGGCTGGGAGGCCACCTCCTTTGCCAGGATGTCCGTGGCGTTGATCGCGTTCTCGCAGGCCATCACCTGCAGGGGCGCCATGCCGGGCTCCCTGGCAACGATGCCCTTGGCGATCACGGGCGCCACGAACTTCAGGATGTGCGGCCCCACGGCGGTGGTGACGATGTCCGCCGTCGCAATTTCCTGGACCAGCTCCGCTTCCTGGGCGTTGGAGTTCAGGGCCCGGAAGTTGTCCACCGTGCGCACCGCGGGGTTCTCGCCCACCTCATGCACGGCGTAGCTGTCCGCTTCCTTGAGCCGGTTGATGAGTTCCTCAGCGACGTCCGCGAACACCACCTCGTAGCCTGCGTCGTGCAGGAGCAGGCCCACGAAGCCGCGGCCGATGTTGCCGGCACCAAAATGTACTGCCTTCACTACGCGTTGACCTTTCCGAAGAGCTCCAGGACTTCGTCCTCGGACGTGGCAGCCTCAAGCCGTGCCACCTGCTCCTTGTTCGTGAAGACCTTGGCGATGGAGGACAGGATGTGCAGGTGTTCGTTGTTGATGCCTGCGACACCCACCACGAACTTAACTTCCTTGCCGTTCCAGTCGATGCCTTCGGGGTAGCGGATGACGGACACTGCCGACTTGCGGATGTGGTCCTTGGCGGCGTTGGTGCCGTGCGGGATGGCAAGGAAGCTGCCCATGTAGGTGGACACCGATTCCTCGCGTTCGTGCATGGCGGCGATGTAGCCTTCGTCCACGGCGCCACGGGCCAGCAGCAGCCTGCCCGCCTCGTCAATTGCGGCGTCGCGGGTGGTGGCGGAACCGGTCAGGATTACGCTTTCGCGCGCCAGGATCTCCGGGGAGCCTGCCGGTGCCGCGGCAGCGGCTGCGGGCTGGGCGTCCAGCGGCGCGTCGGCGGCGTGCGCGCCGTGGGTGGCACCGGCGTCGCCTGCTTCGCCCTCGGTGTTGCTCTCCCGGACCAGCTCTACGATCTCGTCATAGCGCGGGCTGTTCATGAAGTTGTCCACGGAGTAGTGGACGGCACTGGAGGTGACCGGCTTGGCGCGTTCGGTCAGGTCCTGGTGGGTGACCACAACGTCGTAGGTGTCGCTGAGGTTGGCGATGGAGGCGTTGGTGACCTTGACGTCCGGGAACCCGGCCGCCTTGATCTTGTTCCGCAGCACCGAGGCGCCCATGGCGCTGGAGCCCATGCCGGCGTCGCAAGCGAAGACGATGTTCCGCACCGGGCCGGCGAGGACGCCCACTCCGCCGCGGCCGGCGGCAGCGGCGCCTGCGGCAGTCCCTGCACCGGCACCGGTGAGCGTGGAAGCAACGGAGCTCTTCTTGCCCTTCATTGCCTCCATGCGGGAAGTGGCGTCGCCGAGGTCCGCCTCGTCACTGTGCTTGGTGGTCCGCAGGATCACCGAGGAGACCAGGAAGGACACCGTCGCGGCGAGCACCACCGACAGGATCACGCCGAAGTAACTGTCGCGGGAGGTCTGCGCCAGCACGGCGAAGATGGAACCAGGCGCGGCCGGTGCCACGAGGCCCGAGTTGGTGATGGCCAGGGTGGCGATGCCGGTCATGCCGCCGGCGATCGTGCCCAGGATCAGCAGCGGGCGCATCAGGACGTACGGGAAGTAGATCTCGTGGATGCCGCCGAAGAACTGGATGATGGCCGCGCCGGGCGCCGATGCCTTGGCAGCGCCTCGGCCGAAGAACGTGTAAGCGAGCAGCAGGCCCAGGCCGGGGCCGGGGTTGGCCTCCAGCAGGAACAGGATGGACTTGCCCTGCTCCAGGGACTGCTGCACGCCCAGCGGGGTGAGCACGCCGTGGTTGATGGCGTTGTTGAGGAACAGGACCTTGGCGGGTTCGATGAAGATGCTGGTCAGCGGCAGCAGGCCGTTGTGGACCAGGAACTGCACGAAGTTTCCCGCGGCCGTACTGAAGGCGGTAACCAGGGGCGATATGCCGTAGAAGCCCAGCAATGCCAGGAGCGCACCCCAGATGCCTGCGGAGAAGTTGTTGACCAGCATTTCGAAGCCGGGGCGGATCTTGCCGTCCCAGATCATGTCGATCTTCTTCATGGTCCAGCCGCCCAGGGGGCCCATGATCATGGCGCCGATGAACATCGGGATGCCGGCGCCCACGATCACGCCCATGGTGCCGATGGCACCGACCACGCCGCCGCGGACGTCGTAGACCATCTTGCCGCCGGTGTAACCGATGAGCAGCGGCAGGAGGTAGGTGATCATGGGGCCTACCAGGCCAATATTGGGCTTTCCATCAGTCTCGCCGAAACCACCGAGCTGCGGAACGGGCAGCCAGCCCTTCTCGATGAAGAGGGCGGTGATGATGCCCCAGGCGATGAACGCGCCAATGTTGGGCATGATCATGCCGGACAGGAATGTCCCGAACTTTTGGACGTGCACGCGCGCGCTGGTGCGGGGTTTTGCAACTGTCTCTGTTGCCATGTGATTTCCTAACCGTCATTCCTGCTGCTCCGCAGGATTGGTCCGATGATTACGACGACGTACTGCTGGGTATTGCGGGTTGTGGGGCTAACCGGCCGGGCTTGTGGAGATCCGGTGCAGCCATTCGAGGAAAAGCTTGAGTTCCGAGCTGGAAAGCTGGTCAGAGTGCGAGGCCTGAAGTGCGGCGTTCAGGGCGATCGCTGCCACCACCACCGAGGACTTCCCGGTGCCGCCCGTGGCCGGGCCGCTGGCGGGCTCGGCGGACACCGCGAAGATCATGGCGTCCCGGGTCATGGTGGACAGTTCAAGGTTGCGTTCGGTGGCGGGCTCCGCAATCAGCATCAGCGTCACGCCCACGTTGGCCGCCAGGATGGACCTGGCCGCCTCCCTGGGCTGGACGTTGAGCTGGCCCGCCGCCGCTGCCTTGTTCAGCATCTCCTCCATCAGTGCCTCGGCGTCAGCCACGATGGCCGGCCGGCTTTCCGGGCGGATGTTGCCGAACATCACCAGGTACAACTCGGGCTGGTTCAGGCCGAACTGGACGTGGTTGTCCCACATTCTCCGGATGTCCTCAAGAGGCTGTCCGGAGGGGGCGAAGTCCCTTTCGCCCGCGACATATTCTTCAAACCCTGCGGCGACGACGGCGTCGAACAGACCTTCCTTGTCACCGAAGTGGTGGTACAGCGTAGGAGCCGACACCCCTGCCAGCTGGGTGATCTGGCGGGTGGAGACCGGAGCCCCCGCGGAATTTGCCAGCAGTTCCGCGGCAGCACGGAGCAGCCGCATTTTGGGGGGAAGCTGGCCATCCAAACTCATAACCGCTACCCTAGCACCTATAGCGTTGCTATATGAACTGAATCACATACAATTTTTTCAGGCACGTTTCCTGCCCCTGGACGTAGCAGTCCTCCGGCGGACCCGGCACGGCGCCGGAGAACTTGGCGGGCCTGTCTACCGGCAGAGAATGAGGACCTTCAGTGCAGAACTTCCCAGGAGTAGGCGTCAGCCCCGGCCGTATCATCGGCACCATCCGGCAGATGCCCAAACCCATCAGTGAGCCTCCCGCCGGTGAACAGCTGGCACCGGACACCACTGCCGAGGAAGCCACTGCAGCACTGAAGGCGGCCTCCCAGGCCGTCCATGACGAACTGAAGGAGCGCGCCGCGCACGCCGTAGGCGATGGCAAGGCGGTACTGGAAGCCACGGCGCTCATGGCCAAGGACACCATGCTGATCAAGGGTGCGGCCAAGCTGGTGGCCCGGGGCACCTCCGCCGAACGGGCCATTTGGGAATCCGGCTCCTCCGTGTCCGAAATGCTGCACAACCTGGGCGGTTACATGGCCGAGCGCGCCACCGACGTCCTGGACGTCCGCGCACGCATCGTGGCCGAGTTGCGGGGCGTGCCCGCACCCGGCATTCCCGCCTCCAGCACCCCGTTCGTCCTGGTGGCGGAGGACCTTGCCCCTGCCGACACCGCCACGCTTGATCCCAACAAGGTGCTGGCACTGGTTACCGCGGGCGGCGGCCCCCAGTCGCACACCGCCATCATCGCCCGCTCCCTGGGCCTGCCGGCCGTGGTTGCTGCCGTGGGCGTCGACGAACTGCCGGACGGCACCGAGGTGTACGTGGACGGCGCGGCCGGCCTCATCACCGCCGAGCCCGATGAATCCCTCCGCGCGACGGCTGAGGCATGGGCTGCCACGGCGTCGCTGCTGGCTGAGTTCACCGGCACGGGCACGACGGCGGACGGCCACGAAGTGCCGTTGCTCGCCAACGTGGGCGGCGGCAAGGACGCAGAAGCGGCCGCGAAGCTGGGCGCCCAGGGCGTGGGCCTGTTCCGCACGGAGTTCTGCTTCCTGGAACGGGACACCGAACCGTCCGTTGAGGAACAGGCGGCCGCCTACAAGAGCGTCTTCGATGCCTTCCCGGGCAAGAAGGTGGTCCTGCGCACCCTGGACGCGGGCGCCGACAAGCCGCTGCCCTTCCTCACCGACTCCACGGAGCCCAACCCGGCCCTCGGCGTCCGCGGCTACCGCACCGACTTCACCACCCCCGGCGTCCTGGACCGGCAGCTCGAAGCCATTGCACTGGCGCAGCAGCAGTCCGAAGCCGACGTCTGGGTCATGGCCCCCATGATCTCCACAGCGGAGGAAGCCTCCCGCTTCGCATCCATGTGCGCAGACGCCGGGATCAAGACCCCAGGCGTGATGGTTGAGGTCCCCTCGGCTGCCCTGACCGCCGAGTCCATACTCCGCGAAGTCGCCTTCGCCAGCCTGGGCACCAATGACCTCACCCAGTACGCCATGGCCGCGGACCGCCAGCTCGGCCCGCTGGCCAACCTGAACACCCCGTGGCAGCCCGCGGTCCTGCGCCTCGTGGGGCTGACGGTGGAGGGGTCCCGGGCGGAAGGCCACAACAAGCCCGTTGGCGTCTGTGGTGAGGCTGCCGCGGACCCGGCCCTCGCCGTCGTCCTCACCGGCCTTGGCGTCAGCACCCTCTCCATGACGGCGCGTTCGCTCGCCGCTGTGGCAGCGGTCCTGAAGACAGTCACCCTGTCCGACGCCCAGGAACTGGCCAAGCTGGCCCTGTCCGCACCGAGCGCCACCGAAGCCCGCGCGTGGGTGCGGGAGAAGCTGCCCGTACTCGAGGAGCTGGGCCTCTAACCCCGCCGCCGGCCGCACGCGGGATAGGCTACGTCCATGGCACTGATAGCCCCCCGCGTCACGGCCGGCCTCCCTGCCGGTGAGGCCCGCAGCCTTGCGCGCTCCCTCGAGGACAGCAATGACATCACCGTCTTCGTGGACGGCACCGTCCACCGCCTGCCCGGGCAGGCCCGGGACGCCGTCGTGGACCTGCTCGCCAGGCTCAGCCGCGGCGAAACTGTGACGGTCAGCAGCGTGGAGGAGATGCTCACCACCTCACGGGCAGCCGAACTCGCGGGCATTTCGCACACCTACCTGCGGAACATGACGGACCGCGGCGAGATTCCCGTGGAGTACCGGGGGTCGCACCGCCGGATCCGGACAGCCGACATCATGGCGTGGCTGGAGCAACAGAAGGCCGCCGCCCAAAAACACGCGGACCAAAAGCACAAACACGAGAAGGCTGCCGCGGACCCCGCCGGCGCAGGTAAATAGTGCTGCCCCGCTTGTTCCGCGTGCGGGGCCGGAAGGACCCGCGGCTTCAGGCAACCGAGGTGGAAGCAAACGGACTCAGGGGCCGCATCCTCTGGGCCGGCAGAACTCCCGCCCCGGGACCGGACGCCGCCGGCTCCGCAGCACCCGCCTACATCCTCATCCACGGCATCGGCGTTTCCCACCGCTACCTCCGGCGGCTCCACCACGAACTCGCCGCCGTTGCCCCCACCTATTCCCTGGATTTGCCGGGCTTTGCCGGCACGCCAAAACCCGGGCGGCAGCTGTCCGTGGCGGACTATGGCGCCTTCATCGCCCAGGCGCTGAAAGCGAACGGCATCAGGTCGTACATCCTGGTGGGCCACTCCATGGGCGCACAGTTCGCCATCGAGACGGCCCTCTACGCCCCCGGGCAGGCGCAGCGGCTGGTCCTGATGGGTCCGGTCGTGGACGCGCGGCACCGTAGTATCCGGCGGCAGGGCCTGGCGCTGTTCCTGGACGCGCTCCTCCGGGAAAGTGCCTCCTCCAACTGGCTCGTCTTCTCGGACTACTTCCGCTGCGGCCCGCGCTGGTACTTCACTATGTTGCCCGTGATGTTGGCCTACCCCACGGAGTCGAGGCTGGCAGGGATCAACGTTCCCGTGCTGGTCCTGCGCGGCAACCATGACCAGGTGGCCGGTGCCGACTGGTCGCTCCGGCTTTCGCAGGTGGTGCCGCAGGGCAGCTTCGTTGAAATTGCCCGGGCAGGACACGTGGCCCAGCACCTGCGCCCGCGCGAAGTGGCAGCCGCGATCAGGTCCTTTGCCGGTTCACCGGATGGAGCGGCCGCCGGGTAGCTCTGGTCCCGGGCCTTGATTTCCTCAGATGCGCGGCCGCGACGCCCACCGGCGCATCTTGAGTGCGGCGTGCAGTTCCAGCCGGGGCAGGCCCTTCAACGGGTCCACCCCCAGCAGCTGCCGGATCCGGCCCAGCCTGTTGTAAATGCTGCTGCGGTGCAGGTGGAGCCTGGTGGCCACGTCCTGGACGGAACCGTCGTTGTCATAGAGCAGCTCAAGGACAGGGATGAGCTCGCCGTTGCGGTCATGGTCCTCCAGCATCCGGAAGTACACGGAGCCCGAGTCAGCCCAGGCGCCCACCCCTCCCCCGGCCGAGGCCAGGAGCTGGTACACGCCGGTGGACCGGCAGTCCACCAGCTCGCCAAGCTGGGAATCCACCGCCGCCGCCTGGGCTGCCACCCGGGACTGCCGGTACGCCTCCGAGAGCTGGCGGGTTTTGGCAAAGCCCTCGCTGATGCCCAGGATGATCCGGTGCACCGGGCGGCCGGAACGCTTGGCCAGCTCAAGCTGGTAGTGGACCAAAAGCTGGGCGTGGTTGGCCCGGCCCGTGGTCTCGCGGAACAACACCACGGAGTGCGTTTCCGTTCCGGCACTGAAGAGCGCGGCATCCATTCCCACCGTTGCCTGCAGGGCGGTGGACCGATGGATCAGGGTGGACGCGATGGGGTCAGGTCCGCTGGCCCATCCGTCCGCGTCCAGCACTGTGACCATCTGCCATGGACCCCGGCCCTGGACTTCCTTCCAGCCCGCCACCGCGGCCACCGCATTGGGCTCCCCGGAACATGCCAGCAGGAACTCCCGCTCACGGCCCCGGCGGAACTCGGATTCAGCCGTATTTGAGTCAAGCAGAAGGCCTGACAGCAGCTCAAGCTCATGGTTGACGCCCGGCAACTGCGTGAGGATCGCCGTCGGGCTTTCCTCTGCCGACTCCTGCTGCACCCACAGGTAGCCCACTCTGAAACCCCGGACCATCAGCGGGACGCAGACGCGGCCCAGCATGCCGAGCTCCGGGTTGGCGGGAATCACGACGGGGCGGACGGCCGTGGCGATTCCGTGCGAGAGCTGCCATGCGCTCACGTCCGCCGGGACCTTCTTGCTCAACAGGAAATTCACGCGCACCCTGTCGGCATGCGACTGGTTGGAGCTGTAGGCGAGCAGGAGTCCGTCCAGGTCCTCAAGGGACAACCCGCGGCCCAGCTTCTGGGCCACCTGCTCGACGAGCTGTTCCACATCCTGCTGCTGCATGGGGCAACACTACTGCCTTGGCGGCGCGACAGACGAACCAACAGGAGGCGACACCTGACGCTTCAGGACTCGACAGGTGTCGAGCCGACGGTACGAAAAACCGCGGAATATCAAGGTTGTTAACGTCCCAGGTTTGACGGCCCATGTCGCCTGGCTCACAGCCGGATTTATCGTTGAAACACGAAAGCATTTCCGCATTTCCGGCCCACCGGCCCTACAAACTGGAGCAGACGATGATCATCGGCGTCCCCAAAGAAATCAAGAACAACGAATTCCGGGTGGCCATCACCGCCGCCGGTGTCCACGAATTCCTTACGCACGGCCACACCGTCCTCGTAGAGCGCGGGGCCGGCCTGGGTTCGGGCATCACCGACGAGGAATACTCGATCGCCGGCGCCGAGATCGTCAACGAAGCCGATGACGTCTGGGCACGCGCCGACATGGTGATGAAGGTCAAGGAGCCCATCAAGTCCGAGTACCACCGCTTCCGCAAGGGCCTGATCCTCTTCACCTACCTGCACCTGGCAGCCGAGCCGGAACTGACCAAGGAACTCATCAACTCCGGCGTCACCGCCATCGCCTACGAAACCGTCCAGGAGGGCCGCTCCCTCCCGCTGCTGGCACCGATGTCCGAAGTTGCCGGCCGCCTGTCCGTCCAGGTCGGCGCCACCTCGCTGATGGCCCCCGCCGGCGGCAAGGGCGTGCTCATGGGCGGCGTGCCCGGCGTCCGCCCCGCCAAGGTGGTTGTCCTGGGCGCCGGTGTTGCCGGCACCAACGCAGCAGCCATGGCTCTGGGCCTGGGCGCCGACGTCACCATCCTGGACATCAACATTAACCGCCTGCGCGAACTGGACGCCCTGTACCAGGGCCGGCTGAAGACGGTGGCCTCCAACAAGTACGAGATCGAAAAGTCCGTGGTGGACGCGGACCTGGTCATCGGCTCGGTCCTGATCCCCGGTGCCAAGGCCCCCAAGCTGGTCACCAACGACCTCGTGGCCCGGATGAAGCCCGGCTCGGTCCTGGTGGACATCGCCGTGGACCAGGGCGGCTGCTTCGAGGACACCCACCCCACCACGCACCAGGAACCCACCTACAAGGTGCACAACACCATCTTCTACTGCGTCGCCAACATGCCGGGCGCCGTCCCCAACACCTCCACCTACGCTCTGACCAACGTCACCCTGCGCTACGCGGTTTCGCTGGCGAACCTGGGCGTCAAGGCCGCCTTCGACCGCGACCCCGCCCTCGCCGCCGGGCTCAACATCGCCGCCGGCCACGTGGCTCACCACTCCGTGTCCGAGGCCCACGGACTGCCCCTCGTCGCTGACTGGCACGAGCTGGTTTCCGCCTAGTCACCCTTCATCGATTGCTCCGTAGTTGTCCTTTTGAACGCTCAGAACGGCAATTACGGAGCAATCGATCACTCATTTAAATACGCGTGCGGCTTCGATAACCTTCAGGACCTCCACGGCATCCTCCGGGTTTACGGGAAGGGGCAACTGTGAACTGGCGCCGCCGTCGAGGATTTTCGCTGCCAGCATGCGGTAGAACTCGGGGTAGTTCCCCCGTTCCGTGGGGAGCCGGTCCAGGTGTGCGTCCCGGCCCAGGAACCCGGCCCATTCCGTGTCTTCCCGGCCGTAGGCAGGGTCCAAAGGGCTGCCACCGGCAGCAAGGTAGGGCTCCTGAGGGTCCACGCCGTTCTTGGTGAAGCCGCCGATGGAGCCAAGGACACGGAAGCGGGGCCCCTGCTGTGCGCACAGCACATTCATGCTGAGGTGGCTGGTCACCCCGGAATCATGGCGCAGAACCAGGAAAACATCGTCATCCGCACGCTCGTCGGACCGCCGCGCCTTCAGCTCGGCGTGGAGCACCGTGGCGGGTCCAAACAGCTGCAGGGCCTGGTCGATGAGGTGGCTGCCAAGATCGAAGAGCACCCCACCTCCGTCCGCCGCCGTGGCCCGCGCCTTCCACGCCTTGGCGATGGCCGGGGACCAGCGCTCGAAACGTGATTCGAACCGGGTCACGGCGCCGAAGGCCTGGGCAGCCAGCAACTTCTGCAGGGTGAGGAAATCGCCGTCCCACCTCCGGTTGTGGAACACGGTCAGCACCCGGCCCAGCTGCCGCGCCAGCTCAACCAGCTCCTGCCCCTGCGCGCTGGTGACCGCGAACGGTTTGTCCACCACAACATCCAGCCCTGCTTCCAGGGCGGCCCTGGCCAGCGGATGGTGCGTCGCCGGCGGCGTGGCCAGCACCACCAGGTCAAGGTCCGTTGCCCGTTTAAGGACCTCCGCCAAGTCGCGCACCACATCAACCCCCGGAAGCCGGGATGAGGCACCCGCCTGCCGCCCGGCGTCGGACGTTGCAATGACGTCCAGCGAATAGCTGGGGTCGGCAGACAGCAGCGGGGCGTGGAATACGCTCCCTGCCAGCCCGTAGCCGACGACGGCGGTGCGGATGCTGCGCGGGGAGCCTTCGGTTCCGGTCATGGAAGCTACGCTACCCCTCGGTGCGCACTGTTAAACAGGGCCGGCACCCCTGGCCACCAGGGGTGCCGGCCTGTCCGCTGGGCTGTGTTACTTCTTTTCCCAGCCGATGGTGGTCCAGTCCGGAACCTGGGACAGGCTCTGGAACAGCGACGGGCCGTAGTTGGCCAGGCCGGAACGGACGAAGGAGATCTGCGGGCCGTTGAAGACCACGCCCATGGAGTAGTACTTGGCCATGTGCTCCTTCTCCACGTCCATGGCTGCCTTGTTGCGGGCGGCGTTGTCCTCGATGGAAGCGAGGTCGGCGATCTTCTTATCCAGCTCGGCGTCGCCCAGCTTGTTCTCGTTGACCTTGGAGTCGTAGTACTGCTTGACCGCATCAGTGGCATCGGGACCAACGGTGTAGCCGGAAATGCTCAGATCGAATTCGCGGCTGCCCAGGACCTTGCCGAAGTCGGCGGAGGCGCGCTGGTCAATCCCGACATCCATGCCGCCCGCCTGGAGCTGCTTCTGCAGGGTCTGGGCCACTGCGAGGGTGGTGGGATCGTCACCGAAGTTGCTGATCTTGAAGGCAGCGGGCTTGCCGTCCTTTTCCATGATGCCGTTGGCGTTGGCCGTGTAGCCGGCGTCGGTGAGGACCTTCTTGGCGGCATCGGGTCCGGTCTCCTTGACCGGGTAGTTGTCCTGGTAGTAGTCGGAAAACGGCATCAGCATCATGGATCCGGAGCTGGGCTCCTCCCAGTTGAGGCCGTTGAAGCGGACCTTCCGGAGGGCTTCGCGGTCCACGGCGGCGAAGATTGCCTTGCGCACGTTGACGTCGGTGATGCGCTGGGCGTTGAGGTTCAGGCCGCCGGCAAAGAGCCGCTGGCCGCGCCGGATGTCGGTGTCCTTAGTGCCGTCAAGCTGCTTGTAGAGGGAGATGGTGTTGGCGTTCATGGCGTCGATCTCGCCGTTCTTGAACGCAGCAATCTGCGCGCTGGTCTCCAGCTGGCGGAAGGTCACGTTGGACAGGACGGGCTTCTGGCCCCACCACTTGTCGTTCGGCACCATGGTCACCGTCTTGGCCGCGGCATCGTACTGGTCCAGCTTGAAGGGACCGGCCATCCACTCGGGGTGCAGGTTGCCGTTGAAGCCCTCGTTGAAGATCTTGGGGGTGTTGACGGCGGGGTGGATGAGGCCGAAGAAAAGCGAATCCACCGGGAACACCGGACGGCTGGTCTTGACAATGACTTCCTTGTCGTTGCTGCCGGCCTCGACGGAATCGACGAACTCGTAGGCGCCTGAGCTGACGATGTCATAGCCGGCGTCCGGGCTCTTGAGGATGTTCCAGGTGTTCTTGAAGGCCCTGACGTCGATGGGGGTGCCGTCATTGTAGGTGGCCTTGGGGTTCACCTTGATGGTGATGGTCTGCTTGCCGTCCTTGACCACGCTGTCCACCGACTCGCAGAAATCCGGGTTGGGGGTGACCTTGCCCTTGAAGTCCACCTTCCAGCAGCCGCCAATGCCGCCGCTGTTCATTGCCACCGGGTTCATGGGGACCTGAAGTGCGGAGTTGTCAGCGCTGTTGCCGTTGTTGGAGAAGCCGTTGAAGTCAGGGCCGATGTTGCCCACGGGAAGGGTGACCTTGCCGCCCTGCTGAAGATCGGCTGCCGGCTTCTCGTTAATGCTGATCAGTTTGGAGAGGTCGCTCCCCGAGTCCTGTCCCTTTGCTGTCTCCGGGCCGCTGGCACCGCCACCGCCGCAGGCCGTCAGCGCCAGGGCCGCAGCAATGGCTGCAGCTCCGGCGATCCTGTTCAGTTTCCTCATGGTTTTCCCTTCATTGTGGTGCGAGTGGTGGTGCTTGGGGTCGAGAAATCTCAGGGGGAATGGTGCTCCGCGTTTCGTGGACCACCAGCATGTCCTCATCCAGTTCCCCGTCAGGGAAGAAGCATGCGAACCGCTGGTCTGCGGTGGAGGCCGCGGCTTCCAGTGGCGGTTCCAGGGTGAGGCACTTTTCCTGCTTGGCCGGCGGCAGCGCCGCAAAGACGGGACAACGGGTGGCGAAGTTGCACCCCTTGGGAGCCTGCAGCGGCGAGGGCAGGTCGCCCTGGAGGATGATCCGTTCGCGGGTGCGTTCCAGCTGCGGGTCCGGTACGGGGATGGCGGAGAGGAGCGCGCGGGTGTAGGGGTGCCGGGGGTTATCGAAGACGCGGTCCACCGCGCCGATCTCCACGATCTTCCCGAGGTACATGACCGCCACGCGGTTGGAGATGTGGCGCACCACCGATAGATCGTGCGCCACGAGCAGGTAGCTCAGGCCCAGGTCTGCGCGCAGGTGGTCCAGCAGGTTGATAACGCCGGCCTGGACAGACACGTCAAGGGCTGAGACGGGCTCGTCCAGGACCACCAGCTTGGGGTTCACCGCGAGGGCCCGGGCGATTCCGATCCGCTGGCGCTGGCCGCCGGAGAACTGGTTGGGGAAGCGGTTGACGTGGTCCGGCTGCAGGCCCACCAGCTTCATCAGTTCCATGATCCGTTTCCTGATGGCCTCCCGGCCCATGCCGGCGTTCTCCAGGGGTTCGGCCAGGACTTCGTAGACGGTGAACCGGGGATCCAGCGCGCCGGTGGGGTCCTGGAACACCATCTGGAGTTCGCGCCGCATCCCGGCTTTGGTCTTAGCGTCGGCCGCCTGCTTGTTGCTGAGGCTCCCGATCACCACCTCGCCGTCCTGGCCGGGGTGGAACTCCATGATTTCCAGCAGGGTGGTGGTCTTTCCCGAGCCCGACTCGCCCACAATGGAGAAGCACTCGCCTTCGCGGATGTCGAAGCTCACGCCGTCCACGGCCTTGACGGTGCCGATTTTCCGCTTGATCAGGGCACCCCTGGTCAAGGAGAAGTGCTTGCGCACCTCCTTGAGCTGCAGCACGGTCCGGCGCTCCTCCCGGGGTACTGTGTCGAAGCGGGACACCGGCACCGGCGGGGCAGCGAACACGTCGTGGACATCCACGGAGCCGCCAAGGGATCCCGACTTGATGCAGGCGGCACGGTGCAGCGTACCAGCGCCGACCGGTTCCAGGTCCGGCTCACCGTCGAGGCATGCGTCCGACGCGAGCGGGCAGCGGGGGGCGAACGAGCAACCCGTGGGAGGGGTCAGGAGGTTCGGCGGCATCCCTTCGATGGGAACCAGCGAGGTCTTTTCCGTCACGTCCACCCGGGGGACGGCGCCGAGCAGCCCCAGGGTGTAGGGCATACGGGGACTGTAGTAGATATCGTCCACGGCGCCGGTTTCCACCGGCTTTCCCGCGTACATGACCATGATGTCGTCTGCCATCCCGGCCACCACACCAAGATCGTGCGTGATCATGACGACGGCGGCGCCGGTCTCCTCCTGCGCCGTGTGGAGCACCTCAAGGACCTGGGCCTGGATGGTAACGTCCAGGGCCGTCGTCGGCTCATCGGCGATCAGGACGCGCGGGTTGTTGGCGATGGCAATGGCAATCATGACGCGCTGGCGCATCCCGCCGGAGAATTCGTGCGGGAACGCCTTCAACCGTTCCCTGGGGCTTGGAATACCCACCATGGCCAGGAGTTCGACGGCGCGTGCTTCCTTTGCCTTCCTGCTCATGGCGGGGTGGTGGATGGTCAGCGCCTCGATGATTTGCGTGCCGACGGTAAACACAGGGGTCAGCGAGGAGAGGGGGTCCTGGAAGACCATGGCAAGGTCGTTGCCGCGGAACGCGCACATGTCCTTGTCGCTCAGTCCCAGCAGTTCCCGGCCCTTGAGCCGTACGGAACCGGAGACCTGGGCCGTTGGCGGGAGCAGTCCCATGATGGCCAGCGAGGTGACGGACTTGCCCGACCCCGATTCACCCACGATTCCCAGCGTCTTCCCGGGCAGGAGGTCGAAGTCGACGCCCCTGACAGCGTGGACCACGCCATTTTCGGAGTTGAACCGGACATTCAGGCCCCGAACGGACAGGACGGCATCGGCAGGGGCATGCAGCCCCGCCGCGTGCAGGCGCTCCACGCCGGCCCGGGCTGGTTCGGTGGCTCCGGTGGTGGTTTTGCTGCTCATGCCGCCTTCTTTTCCGCGCTGGTCTTGCGGGCTTTGGCCTTCTTGGCTTTTCCGGTGGAACTTGAGCTGGGATCAAAGGCGTCCCGCAGGCCATCGTTCATCATGGCCAGGGAGCCGGTCAGCAGGAACATCACCGTGAGTGGTACCCAGAACATCCAGGGGAAGGTCTGCACCTGGGAGGTGGCGCCCCCGATCAGTACGCCGAGGCTCACGTCCGGCACCTTGATGCCGATGCCGATGAACGAAAAGGCCACCTCGGCCAGGATCGCCGCCGTGACGCCGCGGGTGATGTCCAGGATCAGGAGGGAACCAATGTTCGGAACCAGGTGCCGCCACACGATGCGCCGCGGCGGGACGCCCATGTACTGGGCTGCCTTGACGAAGTCCCGCTGCATCAGCGACATCGACATGGAACGGATCAGGCGAGCCGTTCCCATCCAGCTGAACACCAGCAGGACGATGATCAGCAGCAGCCAGGAAGGAACGTCGCGCTTAAGGCCCGCACCTCCGCCGCTGGTGGCGACGGCGACCACCAGGAGCGCCGGCATCATGATCAGC
Organism: Pseudarthrobacter enclensis; assembly: GCF_030811655.1. GTDB lineage: Bacteria > Actinomycetota > Actinomycetes > Actinomycetales > Micrococcaceae > Arthrobacter > Arthrobacter enclensis_A. The sequence continues at coordinate 35,240 of NZ_JAUSRE010000014.1, forward strand.
GCCTCCAGGATGAACAGCATCACCTTGTCCACCTTGCCGCCGAAGTAGGCCATGGTGCAGCCGTAGACGGCGGCGATCAGGACTGACACCAGGCCCACCACAAGGCCGATGAGGATGGAGATCCTGGTGCCCTCGACGGTCATGGCATAGAGGTCGATTCCCGCCTGGGACGTCCCAAGATAGTGGTCGGCGGACGGCGGCATCCCGATGTTGAAGGGGTCGATGGTTTCCTTGTCCCACGGCGTGAAGAACCCGCCGATGAACGAGAAGACCGTCAGGGCCACAAAGATGGCGAGGCCCGCCACTGCCGTCCTGTTGCGCAGGAACCGGCGGAAGATGATGGTGTTCTTGCCGATGACGACGTCGGCACTTTCCAGGTGCGCGTCCTGCGCCACCGCTGCCGGGTCAACGGCGTTCAGGTTGGTCATGGCTACTGCACCCGTACTCTGGGGTCGACAAGCGTGGTGGCGAAGTCCGCCAGGATGGCGCCGATGGCGAAGATGACAGAGCCGTAGGCCAGCGTTGCCGTGGCTGCGTTGACGTCCTGCAGGGAGATGGCGTCGATGCTCCAGGAGCCAACGCCGGGCCAGGCGAAGATCTTTTCGGCGAAAAACCCGCCGGCGAAAATGGCCGGGACGGTGAAAGCGATGCTCTGGGCCACGGGGATGAAGGAAACGCGGAGGGCGTGCCGGGCGATTGCCCGGTTCCGGCTTAAGCCCTTGGCCCGGGCGGTCCGGACAAAGTCTGCATTGACGTTGTCCAGCAGGTATTGCCGCTGCGCGATCTGGTAGGCGCCCCAGCCCACCAGCGTGATGGCAACCGTGGGCACCACATAATGCGCCAGCAGGTCAACGAACTGGGGCCATCCGGGGGCAACCCCTGGCGTGGAGATGCCGGTGACGAAGAAGATCCGGTCACCCACGGTTTCGTTGATGCTGATGGCACCCAACTGCACCAGGAAGTAGGCGATGGGAGCAGGAACGATGTAGGCGAGGTAACTATAGGACGTTATGACGCGGTCCTGGAACTTGTACTGCCGCGCCGCCGAGTAGACACCCAGTGCGACCCCGATGACGAGGGTCAGGATGATGGACGCCAGGAAGAGCCGGGTGGAAATCCAGACCCGGTCCCCGAACTCGGCGTTGATGTATGCCCCATTGGGACTCCGGCCCCAGTCCCAGCGGGTAACAATTGCGGTGAGCCAGTCCACGTAGCGCTGCCACGGGCTGAGGTCCGGGTCCAGGCCCTTCAACCGCATGGAGTTGGCGACTTGTTCCGGAGTGGGCCGGGGAATGCGTTCCTGCTCCAGAAGCGCCGGCTTAAGCGAGCTGACCGCCAGGAAATAGCCGGCGGACGTGGTGAGGAAGATCATCACCACATACGTGATGCCGCGCTTGGCGAGGTACTTGAGCATGGGCGCCGCTGCATCCTTCCGTCTTCCCCGGACGAGTACGGATTGTGCCGCCTGACCGGGTCCTGCACCAGCGGTAACTGGCCTTCCCGCAGCCTCATGGGCCTGTCCTGGTGGACTATGTCGCGGGTCACATTCCAGAGGAAACTATCACAAGGCCCAAGCCGAAAAGGGCGCGAATACCCCGAAATCCGGCGCGCCGTATCAGATCGTTATGAATAGTTCTGTGAAGTTGTTTTGACTGGACGCAGGGAACCGCAATGCGTATTCTACGTGGCCATTACAACCCGTGTGACAAGATCACGCCACGACACTGCCAGTCGCTCAGTTGTGACGCCATGCTGACGGATGAGGTGCAGGAGCCGCTCCGGGTCCAGAGTGGCGGTCAGGGATCCGGCCATCAGCCACGGTTCCGGTGAACGGAAGCCCGCCTCGCGAAGCAGCATCTCCACATGCCGGTTCCAGAGAGCAACGGCCGGGACCTCGAACCTTCCCCTGGCTGCGTGGCCGGCGGCCAGGACCAGGTCCCCGTACTCCACCACGTAGGCAATCCGCTCGGCCCCAAAGGCCAGGAGACGGTCCAGTGGTGGGGCGCCGGGTCCCAGTGGCGGCGGCCCGAACAGGAAGCGTGCCTGGAAGGCGGCCTCGGAGTCGTCCAGGAGGGTCAGCATCAGTCCGGCCCGGCTGCCGAACCGCCGGAAGACCGTACCCTTGCCCACGCCGGCACGCTCCGCCAAGCGGTCCATGGTGAGTGCGGCCACGCCACCCTCCTCAATGAGATCGCGGGCGGCCAGCAGGAGGCGCTCCCGGTTCCTGGCGGCATCACTGCGTTCCGCGGCTGCTGCCGGCGTCATGTCCGGGCGCACTGGGATGGAACTCACAAGGACAGTGTAGTCATCGGGAATACAACCGGACCGTGGTCCGTTTAGTCTGGTGAAGGCTCCCCGAGCCCCAGTTTCCACCGCAAGCGGCCCCCGCCGCCCAGCTATCAGGAGTTCCCATGACCAAGAGCACAGTCTTGACCCTTGTCGGCAGCCTCCGCGCCGAGTCCACCAACCAGAAGCTGGCCGAGGCAATCCAGCTCAACGCCCCCGAGCAGGTTGACGTCGTCATCCACGAAAGCCTGGGCAACATCCCGTTCTACAACGAGGACATCGACGTGGAGGGCAAGGTTCCGGCTGCCGCAGCGGCACTGCGCGCAGCAGCCGAGAAGGCCGATACCGTCCTGCTGGTCAGCCCGGAACACAACGGCACCGTTCCTGCGGCCCTGAAAAATGCCATCGACTGGCTGTCCCGCCCCTTCGGCGCCGGCGCGCTGTCAGGCAAGCCGACTGCCGTCGTGGGCACCGCCTTCGGCCAGTACGGCGGAGTCTGGGCCCAGGACGAAGCCCGCAAGGCAGCCGGCATCGCAGGCGCCCAGATCCTCGAGGACGTAAAGCTCGCCGTCCCGGGCTCCATGGTTCGCTTCGCCGAGGTGCACCCCAAGGATGACGCCGAGGTAGTGGAGCAGATCAAGGGCATCTTCGACGCCCTTGCCGCTTCCGCACCGGCAGCCTAGTCAGGCCTGCCCCGCACGGTGCCCGGTACGCGTTGAGCGTGCCGGGCACCGCCCGTTTTCCCCGCCCGAAGTTCCGCGGCCAGCCATTCTCCCAAGCGATACCTTGGCGGGACCACGTATTTCTGGAGTAACCGCAAAGATAAACAAACGTTGCTTTGAGGGCAACGCCTGGCTGTATCCTGACTCTGTGACCCACGAAACACTTGACACGTCCGCAGGCACCCTCCCCGCGGAGGCCATTGATGCGATCGAGCGCGCCGCCACGTCGGCCCACCGCCATGACGAGCTGTTTTCGGAGCGCGCAGCCAACATCCGCCAGTCCGCCGTGCGCGATGTCTTCGACATTTCCATGCGGCCCGGCCTGGTGTCCCTTGCCGGCGGAAGCTCGTACCTGCAGTCCCTTCCCATGGAGCGGCTGGCAGCGACGGCAGCCAGGATCATTGCAGAGGACGGCCTGACCGCCCTCCAGTACGGCGCTGGCCAAGGTACCGCCGAACTCCGGGCGCAGATATGCGAAGTCATGTCAGCGGAAGGCATCGTGGATGCCCGCCCCGAAAACGTGGTGATCACTGCAGGCTCCCAATCGGCACAGGACGTGGCCACCAAGCTGTTCTGCAACCCGGGCGACGTGGTGCTGGTAGAGGACCCGACCTACGTGGGCGCATTGAACACATTCGAGGCCTACCAGGTCCAGGTGGAGACCATGGAAATGGACCGGGATGGCCTCGTGCCGCACCTTCTGGAGGCGCGGATAGCGGCCCTCCAGCTGGCTGGAAAGACCATCAAGTTCCTCTACACGATTCCCAACTTCAACAACCCCTCAGGCATCACCCTGGCCCAGGAACGCCGGCAGCAGGTGGTCGATATATGCAGCAGGGCGAATATCATAGTGCTCGAGGACAATCCCTACGGCCTGCTTCGCTTTGAGGGCGAGCCCCTCCCTCCCCTGCGGGCCGGCAATCCGGACGACGTCATCTACCTGGGCTCCTTCTCCAAGATCTTCGCTCCGGGCCTTCGCATCGGATGGGCCCTCGTCCCGGAGCACCTGCAGCGCCGCTACTATCTCGCGGCGGAATCTGTAACGCTCTGCCCGCCGGCCTTCAACCAGATGCTGGTCTCCGCCTACCTGCGCGACTACGACTGGAAGGGACAGATCGCTACCTACCGGGGACTGTATGCCGAGCGGTGCCGCGCCATGCTGGCCGCACTCAAGGAGTACATGCCCGCCGGAAGCACCTGGACCAGCCCGCAGGGCGGCTTCTTCGTCTGGGTGACGCTGCCTGAAGGCGTTGACACCTACCCGCTCCTGCACAAGGCGATCGACGCCGGCGTCGTGTTCATCCCCGGCGCGGCCTTCACGCCGTCGGACGAGCCATCCAACAAGCTCAGGCTCGCTTTCAGTGCCGTGCCTCCGGACGCCATCGCCGAAGGGGTGCGCCGCTTGGCGCCGGTGCTGCAGGAAGCCATCGCCGCGCTGTAGCGTAAGCCACACGAGAGCCGAAGACCGAGCAAAGGAACATGCATATGGCTGGAATCATCGTTGTAGGGGTGGACGGCAGTGAGACCGCGAAGAAGGCGGCGGAATCGGCAAGGGACCTGGCCGCAGGCATGGACGCTTCGCTGCACGTCGTCTCAGCCTTCGACAGCGACCGCACGGAGGTCTTCGGCAGCGGCAGCGACTGCTGGATCGTTTCCGACGCCGATGCCGCGGAGCAGGTGGCCCGCACGGTGGCCGAATCACTGGGCGGCGACACCCCCGTCACGTATTCCGCAGCGCGCGGCCGCCCCGCCGACGCCCTCATCAAGGAAGCTGTGCGGATGGACGCACGCATCATCGTGGTAGGAAACCGGCGCATGCACGGCATCGGCCGGGTGCTCGGCAGCGTGGCCAACAGCGTAGCCCACAACGCCCCCTGCGACGTATATATCGCCAACACCTACGAAACCGATTAAGCCACCCCCAACCGCCGGGGAGTAACGCGGAACACCCTCCGTGGTGGCGGATATCGCTGCGGGGGGTGTCCGTTCTCACCGCAATACCACCCTTTCAGCTGATGGCGCAACGATAAAATTGGGTAGGCCCCCAAAGGCGTGGACTCTGAAGAATCCACCTCCAGCGAAGGGCTTACCTTGATCACTCTGCAGCGCCGCCAGCTTGTTGGCCACGATATCCTCCTGGCCCGCCATGGCAACCACATCAGCTCCATGCGGGTGGACCGAAGCAATGACCGGGTGGTGGCCCTGCTTGATGACGGCAGCCTGGACAGCGCACCGAACCTCATCAGTCCCACTCTGCAGCTGCCTGCGACCGTACGCAGCGTCCTGCGCGAGGACTGGAAGATGCTCAGCGCATGGGCCGGCATGGCCGCGCTGGTGGGTGGCCTGATGACCGCAGCCGCAGTGGTGCTGGGAACAACGGCCGATCCCGCTATCCTCGACGCCCTCAGTTCCTACAACGCCTACTAGGCTCCACACCCCCGCCGCGCTGCCCCGCACGGCGAAGGGGCCTTTTTCAGTGCACCATCCAGCCCTGCAGCAGCCACCAAATCCCGGCCATGACTACGCCGCCGAAAAGCGAACCGGCCACCACCTGAGCCAGGGAGTGGGCCCGCAGCACCACCCGTGACCAGCTGACTGCGGGGATCAGCAGCAGCAGCGGGGCCCACCCGGAACCCAGTATCAGCACCGATACGACGGCGGCGCAGGACATGGCAGCGGCATGGCCACTCATCTTCCAGAAGGGGCTGACGGCGGCCATGACGGCCACGCCGCCCACCACCGCCAGGACCATCGCAACTACGGCCGGGGGCGCCCCAACGGCGTTGAGCACGAGCAACCCTACGGCGATGCTGCCCAGCGCCATCAGGAGTACGGGCGCACGCTGCTTCCGGTCGCTCACATGGTGATCTGTGACCTTCCCCATCCTGACCAGGACCAGCAGCACCACAAGCGGCAGCACGCAGACAAAGAGGGCCGCCAGCGCTCCATAACCAATGGTCGCGGGAAATCCAGGCTGTGACAGTGGACTGATCAGCAGCTGCAGGCTCACCACCACCGGCGGCTGGAGGACCTCCGTCACCCAGGTGGCGGTGCGGTTCTTCAGCCGGATTGCGCCGTTGGTCGCCGTCACTGCCTAGTCCAGGAGCAGCGCGGGCTCTTCCAGGATGGCCGCGACGTCAGCCATGAAGCGGGCCGACAGATCACCATCCACCACCCGGTGGTCGAAGGATCCGCCCAGCGTGGTGATCCAGCGGGGAATCACCTCGCCGTCCAGGACCCAGGGTTTCTGCTTGATGGTTCCGAAGGCAACGATGGCCACCTCGCCGGGATTGATGATCGGAGTCCCCGTGTCAATGCCCAGCGCACCGATGTTGGTGATGGTGAGCGTCCCGCCCTGCATCTCCGCCGGCTGCGTTTTGCCGGCCCTGGCAGTGGTGGCCAGGTTGTTCAGCGCCAGCGCCAGCTCCTTCAGGGACAGGTCCTGGGCGTTCTTGATGTTCGGCACCATCAGGCCGCGCGGTGTGGCTGCGGCAATGCCCAGGTTCATGAAGTGCTTGACCTGGATCTCGGCGCTGCCGTCTCCGTTGTCCACCCAGGCTGCGTTCACGCTGGGGTTGCGGGCGGCAGCCCAGATGACGGCCTTGGCCAGGATGAGGAGCGGGGAAACCTTGATGCCTTCAAAGTCACGGGAGGCCTTGAGCCGCTTGACGAACTCCATCGTGCGGCTGGCGTCGACGTCCACGAAGATGCTTACGTGCGGTGCAGCGAAGGCCGATTCCACCATTGCCTTGGCCGTGGCCTTGCGGACGCCCTTGACTGGAATCCGCTCCACCCTCTGGCCCTGCGGTTTTCCCGCCTTGCCCCAGAAGCCGTCCGCCTTGTCCAGTTCGGCATCGCGCTGCGCCTGGTAGCTGACCAGGTCCTCACGGGTTACCTCGCCATGGGAACCGGTGGCGACGACGTCCGCAAGGTCGATGCCGAGGTCCCGGGCAATCTTACGGACGGGCGGCTTGGCCAGGACGCGGTTGACCAGGCCGGTGATGGTGCCGCCGAAGGTGGGGCGGTTGTCGACGGCGGCCGCGGCGTCCGCGGACACCGCGGCGGGGGTGCGGGGCTGGACGGGCTCCACCTGGGGGGCGTTCACCGTCACGGCGGACGCCGGACTGGCGGTGTTTGAGCCGGTCGAAATTCGCGGGCGCCGCTTGACGGCGTCGGCCTTGGGGCCTGAACCCACCAGCGGACCGCCGGCCGGGGCACTTCCGCCCGCACCGCCGTCGGGCGTTTCCTCCCCTGCGACGTCCTCCGGCAGCTTGCCGTACAGCGGCTGGGCCGGTGCCTTGGGGGCGGGGACATCCGCGGGCGTGGGGTCGCCGTCCACCTGGTCGGTGACGCTGATGATGGCGGTGCCGACGTCGACCGTCACTCCTTCCTCCACCAGCAGTTCGGTGACGGTCCCGGCAAACGGGGATGGCAGTTCCACGATGGACTTGGCGGTTTCGATCTCGCACAGGACGTCATTGATGGCGACGGCGTCACCCGGCTTGACCTTCCAGGAGACGATTTCCGCTTCGGTCAGGCCCTCGCCGACATCGGGCAGGTTGAACTTGTTCAGGGTCATGGTGTCCTCAGTAGGAGAAGGCGCGGTCCAGCGCCTCCAGGATGCGGTCGATGTCCGGAAGGTAGTCTTCCTCCACCTTGGCAACGGGGTACGGCATGTGGAAGCCGCCGACGCGGATCACCGGCGATTCAAGCGAGTGGAAGGCGCGTTCGCTGATGCGGGCTGCGATTTCGCCGCCGATCCCGCCGAACGTGGGCGCCTCATGCGCCACGATCAGGCGCCCGGTCTTCTGCACTGAGGCGGTGACGGTGTCGAAGTCGATCGGCGAGATGGACCGCAGGTCGATGACCTCGACGCTCCGGCCGTCCTCCGCTGCGGCGTTGGCAGCCGCAAGTGCCACGGGAACCAGGGGGCCGTAGGCAACGACGGTTGCGTCCGTGCCTTCCCGCAGCACGTGCGCCTTGAAGGGGTCTTCCGCCGGGCCCTGGTCCTCGACGTCCACCTCGCCCTTGAGCCAATAGCGGCGCTTGGGTTCGAAAATGATCACCGGGTCCTGGCAGGCGACGGCCTGCTGGATCATCCAGTAGGCGTCGTGCGGGTTGGACGGTGTGATGATGCGCAGGCCGGCTGTATGGGCGAACAGTGCCTCCGGGGATTCGGAGTGGTGCTCCACTGACCCGATGCCGCCGCCGTAGGGAATCCGGATCACTACCGGCACTGTGAGGTTGCCGTGGCTGCGGGCGTGCATTTTTGCCAGCTGGGTGGTGATCTGGTTGAAGCCGGGGAAGACGAAACCGTCGAACTGGATCTCGCAGACGGGGCTGTATCCGCGCAGGGCCAGGCCGATTGCGGTTCCGATGATGCCGGATTCAGCCAGCGGGGTGTCCACCACGCGGTCCGGGCCGAACTCGCCGATCAGCCCGTCAGTGACGCGGTAAACGCCGCCCAGCGGGCCGATGTCCTCGCCCATCAACAGCGATTTGGGGTTGCCGGCCAGGGTGGCCCTGAGGCCTTCGTTGATGGCCTTGGCGATGGTCATGGTGGGCATCAGTGGCCTGCCTTTGCTGCCTGTCCGGCGGTCTCTTCCCCGTCGGCGAATCCTGCACTGTACTCCTCGAACCACGCCAGTTCCTCGGCCACCAGGGGGTGCGCTTCGGCATAAACGTTGGCGAAGGACTGCCGGATGTCAGGGTTTTCCAGATCGTGGGCGGTCCGCCGGACATAGGCGGCGAGCTCGTCACCGTCGGCCTTGACCTTGGCAAAGAAGGCGTCGTCGGCCAGGCCTTCGGCACGCAGGTACTTCTCAAGCCTGGCCAGCGGATCCTTGGCCCGCCAGGCGTCCTCCTCCGCCGACTGGCGGTACTTGGTGGGATCATCGGCGGTGGTGTGCGCGCCCACCCTGTAGGTGAAGGCCTCGATCAGGACCGGTCCGTTGCCTTGGCGGGCATGCTCCAGCGCCCACTCCGTGACCGCGTGCACGGCAATGACGTCGTTGCCGTCCACCCGGATGCCGGGGAAGCCGTACCCCTTGGCACGGTTGGAGAGGGGAACCCGGGTCTGGACGTTGGTGGGAACCGAGATGGCCCAGTGGTTGTTCTGGCAGAAGAACACGACGGGGGCCTTGTACGAGGAGGCGAAGACCATTGACTCGTGGACGTCGCCTTCCGAGCTGGCCCCATCGCCAAAGTAGGCGATCACCGCGGCATCTGGCTTCTGGCCTGCGCCGTCCGATGCCGCGGAGAGCTTCTGGTCCCGCTGGATGCCCATTGCATAGCCAACGGCGTGGAGGGTCTGTGCCGCCAGGACCAGCGTGTACAGGTGGAAGTTGGTGTCCTTGGGGTTCCAGCCGCCGTTGGACACTCCGCGGAACTGGCGCAGGAGCTCGGCAAGGTCCACGTTGCGGGTCAGTGCCACGCCGTGCTCACGGTACGTGGGGAAGATATAGTCCTGCGGCTGGCTGGCCCGGCCGGAGCCGATCTGCGCTGCTTCCTGTCCCGTAAGCGGCACCCACAGGGCCAACTGGCCCTGCCGCTGCAGGGCGGTTGCCTCGACGTCGAACCGGCGGATGGCAGCCATGTCGGCGTAGAGGCCGCGCAGGTCCTCAGGGGTGAGCTTGTCCGCATATCCGCTGAACACCGGATCAGTGCCCAGCTTTCCGTCAGGCGCGAGCAACTGCACCATCTGGGCCGGTGGCTCGCCCATGACGGCTTCAGCATCGGCTTCCCGCTGGTCGTCTACCGCTGTTCCGTCGAACTCGGTGGAAGGCAGATGAGTGCCCATACCGTTCTCCTCGCTTGCCGCATCCGGATGCAATGCAATGTCGCTGGGATATATGCCGCAAACGGAATACATTCCGTTTGCGGCATATACATTGGCTTACTGATCCTAACTTTATCTTCGGTAAGTAGCGGAAGGGCTACTTGTTAAGTGCTAGGAAGTTACGGGCGCCTTTGTATAGTCGGCACACAACTCAAGGAAGCGGGTATTCGCCTCGGGTTCACCGATGCTGACCCGGACGCCCTCTCCGGCGAAAGCCCGCACCGAGAGGGCACGCGCGCCTGCGAGCTCAGCGAAAGCTGCACTTTCAGCCCCGAGGGCAAGCCATACGAAGTTCCCCTGGGCATCCGGGATGGTCCATCCGAGCTTCCGAAGGCCCGCGGTTACGCGGTCCCGTTCGTCCACGAGTTTTTGTACCCTTTCCACAACCTGGGCGTAATTCTCAAGGGAAACAATTGCCGCTGATTCAGCGATCTGGGACACGGCGAAAGGGGTTGCCGCAACCCGAAGGTACTGGGTGAGTTCCGGGTGGGAGACGCTGTAACCGACGCGCAGCCCGGCCAGGCCGTGGGCTTTGGAGAACGTCCGGAGCACCACAACGTTGGGGTATTTGCGGTACAGGTCTATTCCGTCCACGGCGTCCTGCGCCCTGACGAACTCCTGGTAGGCCTCGTCGATCACCACCACTACATCTGCCGGGACCGACCGGATGAAGGCCTCCGTTTCTGCTGCAGTGAGGGCCGGGCCGGTGGGGTTGTTGGGCGTGCAGAGGAGGATGACTTTGGTGCGGGCACTCACGGCGGCCGCCATGGCTTCCAGGTCGTGCCGCCCGTCCGGGGTCAAGGGGACGCGGACGCTCTCTGCCCCTGCCAGGCCCACGCTGATGGGGTATGCCTCGAACGAGCGCCAGGCATAGATGACTTCGTCGGCCTTGCCGTCGTCATTCTGGCCCGCAAAAGCTGCGAGGATCTGGTTCAGGGCGCCCAGGCTTCCGGCCCCCGTGACGATGTCACCGGCGGGAACGCCGAGGAACCCCGACAGCGCCGCACGGAGCTTGCTGCTCAGCGGGTCCGGGTAGCGGTTGAAGTCCGTCTGGTGTGAGATTGCATCGAGGACGGCCGGAATCGGCGGCAGCGGGTTCTCATTCGAGGACAGCTTGTAGCTGGCCAGTCCACTGACGGCGGCAGGCGGCTTTCCTGCCACGTAGCGGGGCAGGCGGCTCAGCACCGGGCGCGGCGGAACTCCGCCCGCCGCGGTCTCAGATGAAGTCATGGCCCCTAGCCTACTTCCAGCCCCTGCGGGGAGCGGGGGCTGGCCGGCTGAATTTGGTGGCCGGCGCCAGCCACGCGGCAGGACCATATGGAAGCATAGTGGCATGGGTTCGTTCCTCCTTCGGGTCATCGTTAATGCCGCAGCCCTCTGGCTGGCCAGCTGGGTCCTGCCGGGCATGGACATTTCCAGCACTGCGGCATCCGACGCGGTGGCCCGGAGCGGTATTTCACAGGACACCCAGACCGTCGGGGTTGTCCTGGCTTATCTCTTCATCGGCCTGATCTTCGGCGTCGTGAACGCGTTCGTGCGGCCGCTGGTGCGACTGCTTGCACTTCCCATCACCATCCTGACCCTTGGCCTTTTCGCGATCGTCATCAATGCAGCGATGCTGTACCTGACGGCCTGGATCAGCAGTTACACCCCGGTGCACCTCACCATCGATTCGTTCTTCTGGACTGCCGTCCTGGCCGCAATCATCATTTCCCTGGTTTCACTGGTGGCGGGGTTGCTGCCGGGCGGCCGGCGCTGACCTTCCTCCAAGGGCCTGCCCGTCTGAGTACGCGTGCGCCCGGAAACAGGTACCCAACAGGTGCCGGTCCCCGTTACAGCTCTCCAAATTCCAGTACCGGCCACCCATGACCCTGCAGCGGCCTGCCTTCTAGGCTGCAAGCCGGGCCGGCAAATGGCCCGTACTGTCAGTTCCGGAATTTTGGGGGCCACACATGAAGCCCATAAAGACCCTGCTCGCTGCCTGCCTGCTTCTTGCCTGGCCAGGGGCCCCGGCCTGCGCAGATGCCGGGGCCGGCAGCACGGCGCCCCTGGCCGCGGTGCTGGGCAACGACATCTCCTGGCCCCAATGCGGCGGCGATCTTCCTGCCCCCTCTGCCTTCGCGGTGGTGGGCGTCAATGGAGGGCGGCCGGACACAGTCAACCCGTGCCTGGCTGCCCAGCTTGCCTGGGCGGACCAAAGCGTGGATCCACAGGGGGCCAAGCAGGCTGCTGTATACGTGAACACTGCAGCCCCAGGGCCGGCGGAGTCCCTGTGGTGGCCCGCAAACAACACCTACCAAAGCGTGGAAATCGCGAATCCTTACGGGATGTGCGGCGGGGATGCCTCTCCGGCCTGCGCGTTCATCCATGGCTACGCCATGGCGTCCAGCGCCGCGGCCGCCCTGAAGGATGCGGGCGGCAATGCCATGCGGCAGATGTGGTGGCTGGACGTCGAAACCGGTAACAGCTGGCAATGGGACAAGGCAGTCAATACGGCGGAGCTGGAGGGCATGACCGCTTATCTGCAGGGGGCAGGGGCCGAAGTGGGCATCTACTCCTCTGGATACCAGTTCAATGAAATTGTGGGCGACGTCAGTCCGCGCAGCAACCTGTACAACCTCCAGAACTGGCTGGCGGGCGCCTACTCCGCAGAGTCAGCGCAGGAGTATTGCGCTGCCGCCCCTTTGACCCCGGGTGGAACCGTCACCACCACGCAGTTCACGGCAGACGACCTGGACTATGACTACCGCTGCCCTGCCCCCGCCCCGGCACCGGCTCCATCACCGGCTGCCCAGCCGGCTCCTGCACCGGACAAGACGCGCTCGAATCTGTATGCCGAACTGCACGCCGCCCAAATCTCGTAAGTCCAGCTGCCGGGGGCGGACTGGGTCAGCTGCAGCCGGAATTTTCTGCAGGCTGGTCATTTACCGGGCACCCGGCTGCGGCCGTCCGGAAAAGGGGTCACGGCGATCCTTGGGAGCCGGGGGCGGCGGGGTCCTGGACAGGGAGAAACGGGTGGCAGTGACAGCACCGCCCGCGCCCAGGACAGCACCCAGCGCCGCCGTGGACTGGACCAGCGACGGGTCTTTGCTGAGACCTACCTGGCGGGCCGCCTCCTCGTAGCCACCGAGGCGATGCCCGGGCCCCAGGCCCGCATCTTCCCCATCAGGGGTAGTCACCGGGTTGGTCATGGTGACTGTCACCGTGTCCCGGGCATCCGGATTCGGAGCTCCGTCTGCGCCGGGGACCCAGTCCGCTTCATGCTCCAGATGCAGGGAACTCACCCCCGTTCCCGGTGTAATTCCGCCGACCGGTGATCCTGCAGTCAGCACGTACCGGACATCGTAAGTACGGAGGAAACGCGGATCGGCAGCGAGGTTCATGGCATGGATGCCGCCCTGGCTGTAACCCACCGCTACCACTGGGGCCCCCTGCTTGGCACCGGCGGCCTCGAGTGCCTCAAGGACGGCGGCATTCACTTCGGAGGAACCATAAAGCATTCCTTCGGCGATGCCTGCTTCATCGAACGGGTTGGAACCACCCGCTTGAATGCCTGCGGGCTCGGTGCCGGGGATGATAACGACGTAAGCGGTTTCCGCTCCGTTTGGCACCTCGAGGACTTCCATGAAGCCGGGGCCGCGTGCCTCTATCTGTCGTATCCGCGCCAGCAGGCCCGACGGCGAAGCCTCAAGTTCCACTGCCACTTCGTCTTCGCGCTGCACCCCGATGTGCCTCGGCCTGAAACCCGAGGCGAGGCCAAACACGGCATCCCGCACCCACGGGTTACGTGCAATGTTGGCTTTCATCACCGAAGCCCGCGCGCCGAGCTGGTTCACGAGCCATTCGACGGTTTGCCCGTCGGCGGCCTTGGAGGCGAGGATCACGAGAGCCGAACGCAGGAGCTCAGGCGGGCTGCGGTAGCCGAAGAACCGTCCGGCAGCAGCGCGGTCTTCGGCGTTCTCATAGTCCAGGATGCAACTGCGGACCCCGGCGCTGATCCGCTGCATTTCAGTGCGGACAGTCCGCAGCGCCCACCCGCTGTCCCGCACGCTTGCCACATGGCCCACATCTGACCACGCAGCCTGGTGGTCCACCCGGCACAGCTCGTCCAGGATCCGCCCGGCCTCCTCCTCAGCCCGCAGGAGGTCCTGTGCCAGCCATTCGAGCTTTTCGGCACCTGCAGTAAGTTCCTCAAGCTGCACACTGATGCCGGATGTGCCGCCGCGCACGCTGAGGCTGCCATCCCGGGAAGGGCCGTAGAGCCTGATGCCCCCATCTCCCGGCGGAGGCGCGGCGCTCATCCTGGCCAGCCGGAAGGAGCGAGTGGCCGGGCGCCGTCTTCCTGGGCCCGCCGTGCCACCGCGCGTCCCGCTTCCTCCAGCCGGTCGAGCGCACGGCGCAGGCTGGCTGCCTGATGGGCAACAGCATCCCGGTATGCCCGGCCAGCCGGAGATTGCCAGTCGAGCATCTGGATGTCCTGGAACCCGCCAAGCACCTTTTCCACCCCGGCGCTGCAGGACGCAAGACGTCCCGAGAGCGACTGCAGCTGGGCCGCCAGCTGCTGCGGGCTGCCCCCTGTCCCGTCCATCAGACCATTCCCCATGCCAGCTTCCCGTCCCGGCCCTTCCGGCCAGGTGATCCTCCTGGCCCTGCTGCTTCCAACGCTAGGGGCGCGCCCCACGCGCGGTAAGTGCCGACGTCGGCTATGTGGACAAGTAACGTGGACCCCGCGCTTAAGGCGCCGCCAGACTTCATGAAAGAATCAGTACATGCCTGAAACTGCCGCCACCGCTGATACCCGCACGCCCTCAGGACGCCTGGCCCTCGCCGCGTCATCTGAGAAAATCGCGCTTGGACCGCTCGACGGCCGTTACCAGGCCGCCGTCGCGCCTCTCGTGGACTACCTGTCCGAGGCAGCGCTGAACCGTGACCGCGTGGCCGTTGAAGTCGAATGGCTCATCCACCTGACCAGCAACAACGTCCTTCCCGGCGCCGGACCGCTCAGCACAGAACAGCAGGACCAGCTCCGCGCGATCGTCACTGAGTTCGATGCGGACTCAGTGACGGAGCTCGCCGAGATCGAAGCCGTCACCGTCCACGACGTGAAGGCCGTGGAGTACTACATCGGGCGCCGGCTGCCCGCCATCGGCATCGAAAACCTGACTGCCATGGTCCACTTCGGCTGCACCTCCGAAGACATTAACAACCTGTCCTACGCCCTCGGCATCAAAGGTGCCGTGGAGGACGTGTGGCTGCCCGCCGCCCGCAAGCTCGTGGCGCAGATCAGCACCATGGCCGAGGAAAACCGCGCCGTTCCCATGCTGTCCCGCACGCACGGCCAGCCTGCCACTCCCACCACGCTGGGCAAGGAGCTGGCCGTCATCGCGCACCGCCTGACCCGCCAGCTCGACCGGATCGCCAAGACCGAATACCTGGGCAAGATCAACGGCGCCACCGGCACCTACGCCGCCCACGTGGCCTCCGTTCCGGGTGCCGACTGGCAGCAGGTATCCAAGTCGTTCGTCGAGAGCCTGGGGCTCACCTGGAACCCTTTGACCACCCAGATCGAAAGCCACGACTGGCAGGCCGAGCTGTACGCCGACGTCGCGCGCTTCAACCGCATCCTGCACAACGTCTGCACGGACATCTGGAGCTACATCTCCATCGGCTACTTCGCGCAGATCCCGGTTGCCGGCGCCACGGGTTCGTCCACCATGCCGCACAAGGTCAACCCGATCCGCTTCGAAAACGCCGAGGCCAACCTGGAGATCTCCTCCGGCCTGCTGGACGTCCTGGGCTCCACCCTGGTGACCTCCCGCTGGCAGCGCGACCTCACCGATTCCTCCAGCCAGCGCAACATCGGCGTGGCCTTCGGCCACTCCCTGCTGGCCATCTCGAACGTTGCCAAGGGCCTGGAGCGCCTGGACGTTGCCGAGGACGTGCTGGCCGCAGATCTGGACACCAACTGGGAGGTACTCGGCGAGGCGATCCAGATGGTGATGCGTGCCGAGGCGATCGCCGGCGTCGAAGGCATGGAGAACCCCTACGAGCGCCTCAAGGACCTCACCCGCGGCCAGCGGGTGGACGCGGGGCGCATGCAGGAATTCGTGCAGGGCCTGGGCCTTTCCGCGGAAGCCGAAGCCCGGCTCCTGGCCCTCACGCCCGGCAAATACACCGGCATCGCCGACCAGCTGGTGGACCACCTGAAGTAAGGCTACGGGCAGGTCAAAACGTACGACGGCGGCGCGGGGCCCGGGAGGGTCCGGCGCCGCCGCCATATCCCGGCTTGGGTTACGGCCTGCCGCTGGTGCGTGTGAGCCGGTGTCCGATCGGGTGGGAAACTGGAATCATGAGGCTGCTCCTGATCCGACACGGCGAAACTCCCGGCAACGTCCTGGGCCAACTGGACACCGACCACCCCGGTCCAGGGTTGACCGAACTGGGTGAACGCCAGGCCGAGGCCATGGCACGGGCGCTGGCCAACGAGCGCATCGCGGCACTCTACGCCTCCACGCTGATCCGGACGCAGATCACCGCCGCCCCGCTGGCCCGCCTGCATTCCCTGGATATCGAAGTCCTGGACGGCCTGCATGAAATCGAGGCCGGCTCCCTGGAGAAACTCACGGACCACGAATCCCACAAGCGCTACATGGGGACGGTCATCTCCTGGGCCGCAGGGAACCTGGACCAGCGCATGCCGGCGGGACCCGACGGCCATGCCTTCTTCGAACGCTTCGACGCTGCGATCGCGAACGTGGTGGAGCGGGCAGTACGGGAACGGCACGGAACGGCTGCCGTGGTCAGCCACGGCGCCGCCATCCGCACCTGGGCCGGCCTGCGGGCCCGGGGTGCAGGCCACGATTTCGCGGCACGGCACATCCTGGCGAACACCGGAATCGTGGCAGTCGAAGGCAGCCTGGACGCCGGGTGGAACCTGATCCACTGGGATGGAAGCCCGGTGGGCGGCCTCGCCCTCGCAGACCCGACGGCGGAGGATCCGACAGGACGGGATGTGGCGGCGCCCTAGGCCCGCTGCCGGTGGCGCCGGGCCGGGAATACCAGCATTGCTGAACACGGGCGG
Organism: Pseudarthrobacter enclensis; assembly: GCF_030811655.1. GTDB lineage: Bacteria > Actinomycetota > Actinomycetes > Actinomycetales > Micrococcaceae > Arthrobacter > Arthrobacter enclensis_A. The sequence goes on from NZ_JAUSRE010000014.1 coordinate 52,167, forward strand.
ACGGCGCCTCGGTTGCGCACGGTACCTTCGCCGCGCTCGATGCTTTGGCGGGGTCTGATACCTGAATTCGTAAACTGCGCCGCCGGGATGAGGCGGCCGGCCATCGCGGCGGCGGCAGCCGCCGTCGGGCGCTCATGGGGATTCATGGCGGTGAGGTGACGCAGGAGGACGCTCCAGTCGCCGAGGGTGTCCGGGATTTCCGGCGACCGCAGCGTACGGGCCACGAGGGACTCGATGGCAGTCCCTGGGAACGCCTTGGCGCCTGTGAGAAGCTCCAGCAGCACGAGCCCCATGGAGTACACGTCCCAGGAAGGGTCTGTTGCTCCGCCAGCTGCTTGCTCCGGGCTCATGTAGTGCACGGTTCCTGAAGAGATGCCGGGTTCCGGAGCCGCGCCGGCTGCAGCAGCTATCCCAAAGTCAATGATCCTTACAGGGCTTCTTCGCAGCCCGCTAAGCATCAGGTTGGCAGGTTTGATGTCGCGGTGCACCAGCCCTCTGGCGTGGAGGTGCGCAAGCGCGTCGAAGAGGCCGCGGGCCCAGCGTGCTACCTCGCCGGGCTGGGGGCGTTGCCCCCGGCCGACCTCGGCCAGGCTGGTCCCCAATGCGAGTTCCTGCACCAGGAAGGGCCGTCCCGACTGCGGGCCGCCGCCCGGCATGACCCCGTGCGCAATGAGCCGCACAATGGAGGGGTTTCTAAGGCCGCCCAGGACGCCGGCTTCGTTGCGGAGCCGTTGGTGCTGCTTGGGGCCGTTGGCCGCCGCAATTTTGACGGCGACGTCGGGCCCGCCCTCCAGGTCCACCGCACGGAAGACCTCGGCGGCAGAGCCGCGGCCCAGTCGTTCCCTGAGCTGGTAGCGCCCGGAAATGCGAGGGCGCCCGTCGGCTTCCAGGGCCAGTTGCGGGGCCGGTCGGCTCGCTTCGCTGACACTCATGCCGTCAGCGCCATGGACGCGTGATCCTGGCGTGATCCGGCGATCCCTGCATCGAGCTGGAAGCCGCAGCTGCAGCGCCATACCGGGGGAAGCGTGGTGCCATCGGCCCCCATGGACGCAAACGTGTAGCTGGCGCCCTCCCAACCAATTGCCGGCGTGACGAGCTGCATGCGTGTGCCGCAGTGGACCGCCGGTTCTCCCTGCGGCGCTGTGGTGCCGTCCAGGGAGGAAGGGGTCAGGCCCGGAACTGGGGCACCCAAGCGGGGATCAGGCGGCGAAACTTCGAGGAAAGTAACCAACACACTCACGACTCCGTTGGGAAGCAACAGCAGGAACAATCGTAAGCTTACATATAACTAGGCTAACTAGCTAGTCAGGCTAGTGAACTTTTAATTCTTCGCTTTCGTGCACCTGGAGTGACTCCGTCATCCGCTGGAGAAAATCGACCACGATGCGCGCTTCCTCCGCGGACAGGCTCTCCGCAACGGCCATCATGCGGCGGTGCATTGCGCCGAGGGTCTCGCGCACCTCTTTGTCCGATTCAACCGTGGGAACGACGACCACCGAGCGGCGGTCCGAGGGATGCGCTTCGCGGCGGACGTGGCCACTGGCCACCAGGCGGTCGATGAGCGAGGTGGTGGAGGCGCTAGTAATATTGAGGAACTTACTCAGGTCCTTGGGAACAACCTGCTTGCCCGAAGCCTGCACCCTCAGCAGGTACCGCAGGGCGAGGATGTCCGTCTCCCCCATCCCCATGGAGTCCCTGGTGCTGCGGCGGATCTCAGTCTCAGCCGCCCTGTAGTCCCGCAGTGACTTCAACACCGCCGCACTGTAGTCCAGCTGCCCGTCGGGTCCGTACCAGTAGCCGGATCCCTCGTTGCCCGTAGAAACCATGGCATCATTCTAGACCAGCTGATAACTAGCCTGCCAAGCGACCTCTCCATGGCCTACCGGCCGCGAAACGTTATCCGGGCCCTAACGGACGGGAAACACCGGCGTAACCGTGCCCCCGTAGCCTTGTGAGGCATACCCCTCCGGCGAATCGAGGCAGTCATGCAGACCAATCCCAGGCTTAACATCCGCCAGGTTTCCTGGTCCAATCCCGTCGGCGCCGACCTGCGCCGGGCCCAGCAGGCAGAACTGGACGCGCGCTTTGGCCGGGCCGACCACGAACCGGGGCCGCCGCCGTCGGGCGCTGACTGTGCCGTATTCCTCGTGGCGTACGACAAAGGCTCCGGCCAGCCCGTCGGGTGCGGCGGACTTCGCCTCCTGGATGGATCCACCGCGGAAATCAAACGCCTCTACGTCCTGCCCTACACGCGGGGCTCCGGGGTCGCGAGCTCCATCCTGGCAGCCCTCGAAGCAGAGGCATTCCGGCAGGGCATCACCCGCATCAAGGCCGAAGCGGGGTCGGCGCAGCCGGACGGGCGCAACTTCTACCAAAATTCCGGGTTCGAACCAATCCCCAACTTCGGCCCGTACGCCGGCGTGGAGCACTCATACTGCTACGCCAAAAGCATCAACGCCCACAGCGCGGCCCAGACCGCCATGGCCTGACAGCCGCCCTGTTCGGCGTAGCCGTCATACTGGCCCGGGGGCCGGACCGTTCAGCTAACCTCACCCTATGGAAACAGCAGACATCACATTCCGGACCCGCAAATGGGTGCGGCCCGAGGACCTCAATGCCAACGGGACGCTCTTCGGCGGCAGCCTGCTGAAGTGGATTGACGAAGAAGCCGCCATCTATGCCATCCTCCAACTCGGCAATGGGCGCGCAGTGACCAAGTACATCTCGGAGATCAACTTCGTCAGCTCGGCTGTCCAGGGCGACCTCATCGAGATGGGCCTGACAGCCACCCGGTTCGGCCGCACCTCGCTGACCATGAGGGCCGAAGTCCGCAACATGATCACCAGGCAGAGCATCCTCACCATCGAGGAAATCGTGTTCGTGAACCTGAACCAGGACGGCAAGCCAGAGCCGCACGGCTACACGGAAATCACGTACGACAGGGACCGCATCCCCACCCACCACCTCAGCGCAACGGCTCACCAGGACTGAACGTGACCAGCCGACGGGGGACCCAACCTCCGCCTTGCTTGCCATTTGGGGTCAGTGGGAAGAACCGCTGCCGACGGCGGGAGGTTCCTTCCGCCGTCGGGCCAGGTTGAGCAGGGCGTCACGGACGGGCTGGCCACCTTCCGCCAGGGCTACCCGCATCATCACCGCCGAGGCGCGGCTAAGCGCCCGGGTCCGCAGCCACCGCTGCCTGTTGTAGGCGGCAAGTGCCTTCCCCCGCGGCAGGCTGTTCAAGAGGTCCGCCAGGGTGACGGCATCCACCAATGATTCACACGCGCCGCGGCCCAGGTTGGGCATCATGGCATGGGCCGCGTCGCCTGCCAGTACGGCGGTGCCGCGGACGTAGGATCGCAGCGGGGGCGTGGTCCAGATCCGCTGGGCGAGGGAAAGTTCCGGGACCGCGGCGGCAAGCACCGCACTGATGGCGGGAGCGTGGCCGGCAAAGCGGTCCCGGGCCTGCCCAAGAGCCTCCTCAACGTCTATGCCGTTGGGGCCAAGCCCGGAGCGCCAGCTGGCATACCAATTGGTTCCGCCTGGGGACGCTGCGATGCCGAACAGGTCCCCGCGCCCCCAGTATTCGCCCACCTCATCGGGATTCACCGGCGCCGGGATGGTGCCCCGAACGGCAAGGCAAGACGTTGCCCTCGCGTCCGTCGCGGCGCCCCAGACCTGGTGGCGGACCAGGCTGTGAACACCGTCGGCACCCACCACGAGGCCGTCAGCGGGAGGCAATGACCGCAGGTGGCTGGTGACGCGGCGGACGCTTCCCGGGACGGCCCGGTCGAGGAGCGTCAGCAGGTCAACCCTGGACATCCCAAACAGCTCGCCGCCGCTGACCGTGGCCCAGGGCTCACCAGCCGCATTGCGGATGGATCCGCTGCCCAGGATGGGACTGACCCCACGGGCCTGGCCCAGGATGCCGATCCGGGCGAGGGCCCGCTGGGCATTGGGCCACATAGCGAGGACGGTGCCAACGGTGGGCAGCTCCGGCCGTTTCTCGTAGACAGTGACCTGGAAACGGTCCGGTTCCAGGCACGCCGCGAGGGCCAGCCCTGCGATTCCACCACCACGATCGAGATCGTTTCCATGCCCCAATTTTACTACTTTTGTAGTTTATTGGAAGGGGTCCCATTACACTGAATCCATGCCCGACCGACGCACCCAACTGCTTGACGCAGCACTCAGCGTCGTGGCGGACAAGGGAATGAAGGGCCTCACCCACCGGGCAGTGGACGCGGCCGCTGGCCTGGCCGAAGGCACCACGTCCAACTACTACCGCAGCCGGGCAGCGTTGGTGGAAGCGGTCCTGGACCGCCTGCTCCAGCTGGACGCCGAACTTCTGCAGGACGTGGGTCCGGCAGGAACCCCACGGGACGTTGACCAGCTGGCAGGACAGCTGGCGGGGATGGTACTGGCGCTTTCCCGGCAGCATTCAGGCCTTACCCGGGCCCGGCTGGCCCTTTCGCTGGACCGTCCCGAAGCCGTGACAGCCGGGCACCACCTCCTGCTCGGCGGACTCGAACAGATGCTGGCAACACTTGGAGTGCCTGCCCCCGCGGCCCGGGCACGGGACGTGGCGGATTACGCGGACGGCGCCCTGCTGCACCTGCTCACGGTGCGCCGCGAAGACGATCCCAACCCCAAAGCCATCGCCGCCACCATCCGGCGCCTGCTGATGCACTGACGCCCCCGGGCCGCCGTCGTACTCCTGTCAGGAAGCTCCGGGCCAGCCCGTGTAAGCCTCGGCGAGGTAGGCCATGCCGTGCCGGGAGGAGACCACCGAGTTCAGTTCGCCGAGCTGCTGCCGGGCACGGGAAAAGTCGTCGGCGTCCGCGGGAGTGTGAAGCATGGTGGTCATCCAGTACGAGAACTGCTGCGCCTTCCACACCCGGTCCAGGGCACGGTCGCTGTAGCCCTCGAGGATTGCGTCGGAGCCGGAGTTGTAGTGGCTGTCCAGCCCCTCGAACAGGACCCTGACGTCGTTAATGGCGAGATTAAGGCCCTTGGCGCCGGTGGGCGGCACCGTGTGGGCGGCGTCGCCCGCCAGGAACAGGTTGCCGTGGCGCATGGGGGTGTGGACGAAACTGCGGAACGGCAGCACCATCTTCTCCAGGACCGGGCCTTCCTTGAGCTCGAAGCCGTTGCCGTTGACGCGGCTGCGGAATTCGGCCCAGATCCTGTCGTCATCCCAGTCCGCCGCGTTTTCCCCGGGGTCGCACTGGAAATACATCCGCTGCACGGTTTCGGTGCGCTGGCTGATCAGGGCGAAGCCGTTGGCCGAGTTGGCGTAGATGAGTTCGTCGGAGCTGCGCGGCGCCTGGGCCAGGATGCCGAACCAGGCGAAGGGATATTCGTGGAAGTACCACTTGCGGCGGCCCTCGGGGATCTGGACCCGGCAGTGGCTGCGTGAGCCGTCCGCGCCCACCAGGAAGTCGGCCTGGATCTCGAAGTCGAGGCCGTCGGCATCGGTGAACCAGACCTTCGGCTTTGCCTCCAGGTCATGGACGGACGTGTTTGTGACGCTGTAGCGGACATCGCCGCCGTCATCCTTCCGGCGCGCGGCCAGGTCCAGGAAGACGTCCGTCTGCGGGTACAGCCACACGGACTCCCCCACCAGGCCTTTGAAGTCGATGCGGTGGCTTTCGCCGTTAAAGCGCAGTTCGATGCCGTCATGCCGGTCGCCGTCGCGCAGCACCCGGTCCGAGACGCCGCTGTCCACCAGCAGGTTGACGGTCCCGTGCTCCAGGATGCCGGCACGCACCGTGTGGGCGATTTCCTCGTGGCTGCGGATCTCGATCACCGTTGACTCGATCCCCGCCGTGGACAGCAGGTGGGAGAGCATAAGGCCCGCGGGACCGCCGCCCATGATGGCTACCTGCGTGGTGACGACTTTTCGTGCCATGGTCTGTTTCTCGCTTCATTGCGGGGCCGCCGTTGGCGTACCGGTTGTTTCCTCTGCCCATCAGCGTGCGCGAAAGAGAGTGACCTCCGTTACTGCAATTCCGTTGAATGGTGTCAGGAATCAGCAAGCTGCCGGGCGATCCCCCGGGCGGCCGTCTGCAGCGCCGGTACCAGCGCCTGGAGGCGCATCTCGCGGAGGGGAACCACGACGCCGAGCGAAGCCACCGCGAGATGCCTGCGGTTGAGGACCGGGACGGCTATGCCCCAGGTGTCCGGGTCCACCGCGGCCTTGAGCTGCGCGTATCCCTCCCGGCAGGTTTCGGCGAGCAGCGCCCGGACGGCGTCCGGCCCGGCCATCCCGTCAGGGTCGGGCAACTGGCCGAGGTATTCCTCCTGCACCGCCTTGTCCTGGTGCGCCATCAGCGCCAGGCCAGCGGACGAAATGTGGACAGGCATCCTTCCTGCCACCTGGGCCCGGTTGGCCACCGAACCCCGCCGGGACAGCCGCTCGACGAACAACGCCTCCCAGCCATCCAGGACCGCCAGGTTCACATTCTGGTTCAGGACCTGCTGGATGTCCTCCATGAACGGCATGGCGGCCTGTCGAAGGGCGAGCGTGGGGGACGCCCTGTTCACCAACTCCCACAACCGGACGCCGGGGCGGACCGTGCCGCCCGGCGCGGTCTCGAGCAACCGGTGGGCGGCGAGTTGGCCCACCAGCCGGTGCGTGGTGGTCAGCGGCAGGCCCGCCCGCTGGGCAAGTTCGCTGAGCTGCAGGGCGGTGACATCCGGCGGGAAGGCGGAGATCAACCGGACAATCCGGTCCACCACCGAATCACCGGATTGTGAGTTGGCCACCGCTGACACCCGCTTCCATTCAATGGGGAATCCAGCGTACCCCGGACAGGACGCGGCAGGGTGCCGAGGCGCCCCCGGACAGGTGCGGCGAAAGGGAAAGGCGGTCAGGCCGTCGTCGCGCTTTGCCTGGCACGGCGCCAGGCCCCGGGGGCCAGCACCACGGCGATGCCGACGGCGGCGCCAATGACGGTCTCGATGATGCGGTCGCGCAGCAGGGCGGACGGCGAGGCGGGGACCACCAGGAGTGTGGAGACCAGCGCCAGTGGTGTCACGAAGACCTGGGCCAGGAGGTACTGGCGGATGATAAACATCTCGGCGCCGAACTGGCAGAGCGCCATCACCAGCACGGTCTGCCAGGGCTGCAGGCCTATCAGCAGGACCGCGGCCAGGACCAGCAGTCCCAGGACGGTCCCGATGATCCTTTGGATGCCGCGGCGTACCCGGTGCCGGGTGGTGTGGCCTACCAGGGGAACCACGGCGGCCACCATGGCCCAGTAATTGTGCCCGAATCCCAGCCGGCCGCCTGCCCACGTGGCCAGCGAGCCGGCAAGTCCCGCGGCCACCAGGTAGCCGGACCCTTCAAGCCACGCTGTTCGCTTCTCAGCGCGGGTCCGCCGGATCCGGGGAGGCCTGGTCCAGGGGGTCCGGTGGCTGGCGATGATGCGGGAAGAGAAGCCCACCAACAGCGCGAAAACGGTGGTGAGGACTGCCACCAGCATGCCCTGCCACAAGGGTGGCTGGTTGGGAATGGAGGCGATGGCGGCGAACGCGAAGATGTGGAAGAGCGAACCGGCCGGCCGCAGCCTCAGCCAGGAGATGGCGACGGAGCAGGCGCCGGCCACCAGCGTTGTGGCCAGGACCAGCAGCCAGGTGTGGGTGGCGGCGTCCAGGCCCCAGACCGGTCCCATCCGCGCCGCGAGCGCCGCCATGAAGATCACCAGCAGCATCAGCAGCCCTGCCCGCAGCTGCAGCACGAAGCGGACCGCATGTGGTTCGCCGCGGCCGTAGATCCCGGTGAAGGCGCCAAAGGACGCGAAGATTGCCAGGTCCAGCCTGTTCAGCAGCACCAGTGTGATGAGGGGGACAAAGACGCCCACCGCGCACCTGAACGCAGGGTGGTGATCCTTGTTGCCAGGGCCAATGCTGAACATTTCGGCAAGCATCTTCACGGGCAGCGCCTTCCTGGGGGTAAATTCTGACGGGCGGCCGCGCTGACGTTCCGGATAGATCCTACGGCGCGTGCTCCCGAAAGCCCCCGTCGCGTTCCCATGAATGGAATCGGAAGGCAACGCGGCGGTAACAGCGCCGCACGATGCTTGATCCATGAAGCGCCTTCCACACAACACGCCCGCCGCCGAGCTTCGCTGTGAGGTGTGCGGCCAGATGCCCGAGCCGCCCAAGGGACGCCTGACCCTGGCGAACGTGGCGGCGATGCTGCCCATCGAGCTGCTGGTGCATGCCCTGGTACTGGAGGTCCACCTCCCCTACGTGGCGAAGGTGCTGGTGCTGACCTTCACTGCAACGGTCCTGGTGATCTGGGTGGCCGAGCCGTCAGCCGCCCGGATCCTGCTCCGCTGGCTGCACGCGCCGGCCCTGCGGCACCGCCGGCAGCTGGCGGCAGCCCCTTCGCTGTGGCGCGCCCGGACCGTACTGCGGGACCAGCCCGGCTCACTGCAGCGGATTACACGCGCGCTGGCGCGGCTGGACACCAACATTTTGAGCATCCACGTCCACCCCGTGCCGGGCGGCGTCCTGGACGAGTTTGTGCTGTCCGTGCCGGGGGACGTGGGCGAGAGTGAGTTGCTGGCGGCACTGCACGACGGCGGGGGAACCGGCGCCCATGCGTGGCCCACCACGGCGCTGGCCATGGCCGACGGGCAGACCGGGGCGCTCACCCTCGCGGCGCGGATCGCCGCAGCCCCGGACGAACTGCCGCTGGCGGTGGCCGAGCTGCTGCACGCACGGATCATCCCGCCGTCGGACGCCGGCACCAGCGCCGCCGACGACGGGACGTACCTCAAGATCCCCACCGCATGGCAGGGGCCTATTGCCTTTTCCCGGCCCGGGGAACCCTTCACGCCGGCAGAGTCGGCCCGCGCCCACCGGCTTGCGGAGCTGGCCGAGATACTTTCCCACCGGCGCGAGGACTCCCCGGCATAGCCAGCCGGGGGCAGTCACAATCCGTTCGCACGGCCTGCCGGCGCGGGGACAGCAAGAAACCCTTGACAGTGGCGGGAGTCACTCCTACCTTTGATTTTGGGATCCCAAGTTGGGATCCCAAAAATGCGGCAGCACCTGGCGCTCCGGATCGCCTGGCGCACCGCCCTCCCGCCCGGCAGGCGCACCTGCCCTGCCGGGCGGACTCCATGCACCTTACGCTCCCTCCCCCATCCGTAAACTTCCCCGTGAAGGAGAAGCTGTGTCCATCCCAAACACTGAAACAACGGCCACGCCAGACGAGGCCGCAGCCCTGACCACCGAACAATCCGGAAAGGGCGGCACGCAACGGCGCACTGCCGTCCGCTGGAAGCTCTTCCTGCTGCTCCTGGTCCTGGTGTCCGTCAATTACATCGACCGCGGATCCATCTCCGTGGCGCTGCCCATCATCCAGAAGGAATTCAACCTGGCGCCCGAACTGGTGGGCCTGCTGCTGTCCGCCTTCTTCTGGACCTACGCCCTGATGCAGGTCCCCGTCGGCTGGCTGATCGACAAGTTCGGGCCGCGCAAGGTCATGACGGCGTCCTGCCTCGGCTGGGGCGCAGCCACGGCGGCGTCCGGCATGGCCGGCGGCTTCCTGAGCATGTTCATTGCCCGTCTGGGCATCGGCGTCACCGAGGCCGGGGTGATGCCCGCCGGCGGCAAGCTCAATGCCATCTGGATGCACAAGTCCGAACGCGGCCGCGGCGCCACCATCCTGGACGCCGGCGCACCGCTCGGCGCAGGGCTGGGCGGCATCATCATCGCCGGCCTCATCGCCTCCACCGGGAGTTGGCGCTGGTCCTTCGTCATCGCCGGTGCGGCCACCGTCCTCATGGGCCTCGCCGTTTGGTGGTACGTCCGGGACAATCCCCGCCAGCACCGCGGCGTCAACGACGCCGAGGCCTCCTACATCGAAGCCTCGCATGCCGCCGAGGACGCCGAGGCAGCCGTGGATGGCAGCAAGGGCAAGCGCGGCCTGCTCCCCTACCTCAAGTTCCGCTCCTTCTGGGCCATGTGCCTGGGCTGGCTGGGATTCAACGGCGTCTTCTACGGCCTGCTGACCTGGGGCCCGCTGTACCTGGCCCAGGCCAAGGGCTTCGACCTGAAAACCATCGGCTGGTCCACGCTGGTCATCTTCGGTGCCGGCTTCGTCGGCGAAATCATCGGCGGCACCATCGCCGACAAATGGCGGGCATCCGGCGCATCGGCAAACCTGGTGATGCGAACCCTCCTGGGCATCTCCAGCGCCATCGTGGTGGCCGGCCTGGTGGGCGTCACCGTGGTCCCGGACGCAACCACCGCCGTCGTCCTGCTCTCGCTCGTCCTGTTCTTCCTGCGCTGGGTGGGCCTGTTCTGGAGCATCCCGGCCATCCTGGGCGGACGCACCAACGCCGGCGTCCTGGGCGGTGCCATGAACCTCAGCGGCAACATCTCCGGCTTCGTCACCCCCATCGTCGTCGGCCTGATCGTCGGGGCCACCGGTTCCTACACCTGGGCCCTGCTGTACTTCGTCGGTTCCGCAGTGATCATGGGCGCCTCAGTCCTCACCCTGAACTACAACAAACGGCTTCCTGTCTAAGCTGACCCTCGCAGGGAAACTTGCAACCAACGCCCCCGCAGCCGGGAGCAGTGCCAACGAGAATCCGAAATGGAGCATAATGCTGACCGCAGAAGAGACCCAGGACAAGGACCGCCCCCTTCGCGAGACTGTCCGGGACACCCTCCGCACCCGGATCTTCGAAGGACACTACGCTCCCGGCACGCGGCTGGTGGAACGCGACCTCGCTGCGGAATTCTCCGTCTCCCGGCTGCCGGTGCGCGAGGCCCTGCGGATGCTCCGCCAGGAAGGCCTTATCAGCGACCGGGGCGCCCGCGGGGCCGAGGTGAGCAGCCTCAGCCCCAAGGACGTGGAGGACCTCTTCGACGTCCGCCAATCCCTGGAGGTGCTGGCCTGCCGGCTCGCCGCCAAGCGGGCCACCACGGAAGACCTGGCCTACCTCGAGGGTCTGCTGGACAACGCGGAGGCCTTCCTGGCCAAGGGTTCGGTCATGGAGGCACACCGCGCCAACAGCGAATTCCATGACGCCATCACGGCCATCGCGGACAACAACTTCCTCAAGTCCGCCCTGGAACCCCTCCAGGGCCGCATGCACTGGCTGTTCCGGCACGTCAGCGACCTGCCCGAGCTCATCCGCGAACACCGCGAACTGTACGCCGCCATCGCCAGCGGCGACCCGGACAAGGCAGCCGCCCAGTCCGCTTCCCACATTGGCAAGTACCGGGACCAGTTCCCCGAAGACTTCCAAAAGACCGAACCAGAATTCCACCGGAAGAGAAAATGAAACTCCTGGTCATCAACCCCAACATCAGTGCCGACGTCACGGCGCTGATCGAATCCGAGGCCCTCCGCGCCGCCTCCCCCGGCACCGAGCTGCTGGTCCGGACCGCCGGCCACGGCGTGGAGTACATCGAGACCCGCTTCGAAGCACTCATCGCCGCCGGCGCTGTAGCCGAAATCATCGCCGAACACACCCGGCCCGGGGCAGACCCTGTGGACGCCGTGGTGGTGGCTGCCTTCGGCGACCCCGGCATGCCGGCACTCAAGGAAATGGCGGACGTCCCCGTCATCGGCATCACCGAGGCCGCCCTGTCCGCGGCAGCGCTGCTGGGCCACCGGTTCTCCATCATCGCCATCTCCGACCGCATCAAGCCCTGGTACCGGGAGTGCGTGGAGCGCTCCGGCCTGGCGGGACGGCTTGCTTCCATCCGCTCCATCAACGACTCCCTCACCAGCATCGCCTCCGTCCAGCAGGACTTCCGGGACACCCTGCTGGCACTCAGCCGGCAGGCCGTAGCCGAGGACGGCGCCGACGTCGTCATCCTTGCAGGCGCACCACTGGCCGGGCTGGCCCGCGACCTCAAGGGACAGATCCCCGTACCGGTGGTTGACGGGATCTCGGCCGGGATCCGCGTGGCGGAGGCCGTGGCCGCGCTGCAGTCCGGCCTGCACCGCGCCGGCGCCTTCGCTCCACCGCCGGCCAAGGACCGCAAGGGCCTTTCCGGCAACCTGGACGCAGTCTTCGCCGCCCGCCAGGAAACCGCCGGCACCCCGCACCCCGCAGCCTAAGCAGACTTCACCATTCCAGGAAGGACACCGATGTCCCACCAGCCAGACCTTGTTATTTCCAATGCCACCGTGGTGAACAGCGACGGCCGCCGGGAAGCCCACATCGTGGTTTCCGAGGGCCGGATCGCAGCCCTCGTGGATGCCGCCCAGCCCGTCCCGACAGCCGGCCGCACCATCGATGCCATGGGCAAGCTCGTGATCCCCGGCGGCGTGGACGGACACTGCCACGTGGCGCAGGTGACCGGCCGCTTCCGCACGCTGGACGACTACCGCACCACGTCCACGGCAGCCCTGTGGGGCGGGACCACCACCATCATCGACTTCGGCATCCCCCGGGACGCCCAGGAAAGTCCCCTGGCCGCCGTCCTGCACAAGAAGGAACTCGCCACCCAGTCCCGGTGCGACGTGGCCCTCCACGGCGCCGTCATCAGCTGGGACGAAACGGTGCCGTGGCAGCTCGAACAGCTGGCCGCGGAAGGCGTCCGTTCGGTGAAGATGTACACCACGAACCGCGGCACCACCATGGCAGACGGCGATACCATCCTGAAGGTGATGCGGGAGATGGTCCGCCTGGACGGGCTCACGTACATCCATGCCGAGCACGACCCCATCATTGCCGACTGCACAGAACAGCACGCCCAGGACGGCCGGATCGGCATCGAGCACCTGCACCGGACCCGGCCTGAGCTGGCTGAGGAGATCTCCGTGAAGGAGACCCTGGCCATGGCCGAATACACGGGCGCGCCGGTCTATTTTGTCCACCAGTCCACACCCGGCGCCGTGGACCTGGTGGCACAGGCACGTGACCGCGGCCTCGACGCATACTCCGAAACCTGCCCGCACTACGTCACCCTGGACGACTCCGTCTACGCGTCCACCTTCCCCGAGTGGTTTGCCTGCTGCCCGCCCATGCGCAGCGCGGAAACCGTGGCGGCCCTCAAGGAGCGGCTGGTGTCCGGTGCCATCCACACCATGTCCTCCGACCACTCCTGCTACGACCTGTCGCAGAAACGCGAGCGCACCGACGACGTGCGTGCCATGCCGCACGGACTCCCCGGCGTGGAGACGCGCATGCCGGTCACCTTCACGGCCATGACGTCCGCAGGTGCCACGGTGGAGCAGTTCGTCAGCGCGTTCTCCGCCGAACCCGCACGGATCAACGCCGTCCCCGGCAAGGGCCGCATCGCCGAGGGGTTCGACGCCGACCTGGTGATCTTCGACCCCGCCGAGGAACGCACGGTGGACGGCGCAGCACTGCACATGGGAACTGACTTCTCGCCTTTTGACGGGACGGCGCTCACGGGCTGGCCCGACGTCGTTGTTTCCAACGGCCGCGTGGTTCTGGACAGGGACGGCTTCCATGACCCCGGAGCCACCGGCCGTTTTATCCACCGCAACGGCTTCAGGGAGCATCAATCAACAGCCGCCGAATCCCACCAGCCCGCCGGGATCTTCTAGGAGCCTCCATGCCTGCAACTACACGCCCCCGCCGCATCGGCATGATCGTGCCGTCCTCCAACACCTGCCTGGAACCCCAGACGTACCGCATCCTGGGCGGCCGGGACGACGTCACGGTGCACTTCACCCGGATCCCCGTCACCCGCATCGCCCTCGATGACTCCTCCGACCGCCAGTTCGACCCCGCGGTCATGCGCGGGGCGGCACAGCTGCTGGCGACGGCGGACGTGGACGTGATTGCCTGGAACGGCACGTCCGGCTCATGGCTGGGGTCGTCCCACGACCGGGAACTGGCCGCGGAGATCACCGGCGCCACGGGTATACCCGCCACCACCTCCACGCTGGCCTACCTCGAGGCATTCCGGGCCTCCGGCACCGAACGGATCGGCCTGTTCACGCCCTACACGGAGGACGTGAACCGCCAGGTGATCGCCTGCTATGAGCGCGAAGGGATTAAAACCGTGGACCACCGGGCCCTGGGCCTGAGCGACAACGAGTCCTTCGCCCGCGTCAGCGACGACGAGATGCGCCCGGGCTCCCTGGAACTGGCTGCCGCGGCGCCCGACGCCCTGGTGTACCTGTGCACCAACCTGTACGGGGCCAACATCACCGCGGAAATCGAGGAAACCACCGGTGTTCCGGTCCTGGATTCCGTGGCCGTCACGCTCTGGCACGCCTTGAAGCTCGCGGACGCGCCGCTGCTGGACTTCCGCTGGGGCCGGCTGCTGGGGTAGAACCCCTGCATCCGCAGGTCCCTACATCCGCAGGGTCAGGGCACCGGGCTCCATGGTCATGAGCACGTGCTTACCCTGGCCCTCGTGGTCGCCGTCCAGCTGGTAGTCGTCCTTGTGTTCCAGGGTGATCTCTACGGTCTTGCCCTGGAAGTACTCCACAGCGGTGTCCTTGCCCCGGCCCTTGCCGATCATCCCTGCCACCACGGAGAGCCAGCCCAGCTTGCCGTGGTGGGGTGCCAGGACGGCAATGTCCAGCAGGCCGTCGTCGATTTTGGCGTCCGGGAAGATTTCCAGGCCGCCCTGGACCTTGCCGCAGTTGCCCACCATGACGCTGCGCACGCCGCGGTGGACCACTGATTGGCCGTCGATCACCACGGTTGCCTTCACGGGCTTTCCGGGCAGGTTACGGATGCCGGCATCCACGTAGGCCAGCCAGCCCACTTTGTCTTTCAGGTCCTCGTTGGTGTCCGCCATGATGGTGGCGTCGTAGCCCATGCCGGCCATGACCAGGAACAGCTGGTCCTTGTCCGGGTCGCTGCGGCGGGCACGGACCACGTCGATCTTCCGTTCGGTACCGATCAGCGCACCGGACATGGCGCCGTCGTAATCGGTGACATCCATGCCCAGGTTGCGGGCCAGCAGGTTCCCGGTGCCCAGGGGCAGCAGGCCCATGGGGGTCTCGCCGCCGGAGAGCACCTCGGCCACGCAGCGCACGGTCCCGTCACCCCCTGCAGCGATCACGATGTCCGCCCCCTGCTCCAGCGCTTCCTTGGCCTGCCCCACGCCGGGATCCTCCTTGGTGGTCTCAAGCCAGATGGCTTCCCCCCAGCCGTTTTCCACGCAGTGCTTGGCCACCAGGCCGCGCACGTCGATGTCCACCGGCTTGGCGGGGTTGACGATGATGGCGGCGCGCTTGGGTGAAGTGGAGCTGATGTCAGTCATGGCGTCCTCTGATGGCGGATGGAAAGCAAGCTTCTGAAAGAAGGGTAACCCGGCACGGGGGTGGTCAGGCGCAGCGCGGGGCCTACAGGGCCTTCACCGCGCCCAGCACCTGGGCCAGGGATTCCTTGGCATCGCCAAACAACAGCGAGGTCTGCGGTTCATACAGCAGGTCATTTTCGATGCCCGCGAATCCCGGCCGCATGGACCGCTTCAGGAACACCACCTGCCGCGCCTCCGCCACTTCCAGGATGGGCATGCCGTAGATCGGGGACCCGGAAGAGGTCTTGGCGGCCGGGTTCACCACGTCGTTGGCACCCACCACCAAAGCCACGTCCGCGGTCTTGAACTCCGGATTGATCTCGCCCATCTCCTTCAGTGACTCGTACGGCACATTGGCCTCGGCCAGGAGTACATTCATGTGCCCGGGCATGCGGCCGGCCACCGGATGAATGGCGAAATCCACCTCGATCCCCCTGGCCTCCAAAGCCAGCGCCAGTTCCGCGGCCGTGTGCTGGCCCTGGGCCACCGCGAGTCCGTACCCCGGGACGATGATCACGCGCTGGGCGTAGCCCAGCAGGACCGCCACGTCCTCCGGCGAGGACGAGCGCACCGGACGCTCGCTCACGGCGGTGGATCCCGCCGTCGAGCCTCCCCGGAAAGCACCGAACAGGATGCCCGCCACGCTGCGCCCCATGGCCGCCGCCATGGCCCGGGTGAGGATGGTGCCGGAGGCGCCCACCAGGGTGCCGGCCACCACCAGCAGGACGTTGCCCAGCACCAGGCCGGACGCCGCGACGGCCAGTCCGGTGAACGCGTTGAGCAGCGAGATGACGATGGGCACGTCGGCGCCGCCCACGGGCAGCACCAGCAGGACACCGGCGGCGAGGCCCAGGACCAGCAGGAGGACCGCAAGGGGCAGCGAAGCGGTCGTCACCACGGCCACGCCGGCGGCCACCGCGGCCAGCAGGACCACGGCCATCACCACGGGAAGCCCGGGGAACACCACCGGACGGGTGGTCATGAGCTCCTGCAGCTTGGCGAAGGTGATGCCTGATCCGGCAAAGGACACGGCGCCCACCAGGAGCGTGAAGACAATGGCCACGCGCACCCAGGGATTTTCCGCGTGGCCCAGTTCCAACAGCGCCACCAGGGCCGCCGCCCCGCCGCCTACGCCGTTGAACAGGGCCACCAGCTGCGGCATCTGGGTCATTTTCACGCGGCGTGCCACCGGAGCTGCCACCGCGGAACCGACCGCAATGGCGGCCAGGATCCAGGGAGTGTTCTCCAGCCGGGCGGACAGGAAAACAGTGACGACGGCGATCAGCGCCCCTAGTGCACCCACCAGGTTTCCGCGGCGGGCGGTGCGGGGAGAGCTGAGCCCGCGCAGGGCCAGAATGAAGCAGACCGCCGCGGCGAGGTAGAGCAAGGAGGTCCAGACCGGATCGAGGACGCTCATTTGCCGCCTGCCTTGGGCTCCGCGCCTGTCCTGGCGGCGTCCTTTTTCGCGTGGAACATGTGCAGCATCCGGTCCGTTACCACGAACCCGCCCACCAGGTTGGCGGTGGCAAGGACGACGGCGAGCAGCGCCACGGCCAGGACCCACGGGTTGGCTGCCTGGCCGGCCACGATGATGGCACCCACCAGGATGATGCCGTGGATGGCGTTGGCGCCGGACATCAGCGGGGTGTGCAAAGTGCTGGAGACCTTGGACACCACTTCGAAGCCAACGAACACTGCCAGGACCGTGATGGTCAGCAGGGCTGTTCCGTCCATCAGAGCGCTCCTTCCTGCCGGGCCACAGCTGCCGGTGTCCCTGCTGCCGCAGCCGCACGTGCTGCCAGCAGCTCCGCGGTGGGCTGGTGCCGTACCTCCCCGGCGTGGGTGAGGCAGGCGCCCGCCACCACTTCGTCATCGAAGTCGAGGACAAGCGCACCGTCCCGGACCATGAGTGCCAACAGGTTGGCCACGTTTTTGGCGTAGAGGCGGGAGGCGTCCGAGGCCATGGCGGAGGCGGCGTCCTTCAGCCCCACCAGCGTGATGTGCCCGGTGCCGTCGCCCGTGGGGATGGGGATGTCCCGGCCGGGCACGGAGCCCTCCACGTTCCCGCCGGACTCTGCCGCCAGGTCGACGACGACCGAGCCCGGGCGCATGCCCTGCACCATCTCGCGGGTCACCAGGAGGGGCGCCGGGCGCCCGGGGACGGCCGCCGTCGTAATCAATACGTCCGACTGCGCCACGTGCGGTGCCAGCAGCTGCCGTTGCCGGGTGCCGGCGTCGGAGCTTAGCTGGCGGGCATAGCCGCCGGCTGCCTCCGCGGTCTCGAGGTCCAGCCTGATGAAGGTGCCGCCCATGGACGCCACCTCATCGGCGGACGCCGGGCGGATGTCGTTGGCGAAGACGCGGGCACCCAGGCGCTTGGCCGTGCCAATGGCCTGCAGCCCGGCCACACCGGCCCCGAGCACCAGCACGCGGGCCGGCGGGATGGTGCCCGCGGCAGTCATGTACAGGGGGAAGAAGCGGGGCAGCCGGATGGCGGCCTCCAGTACGCAGCGGTACCCGGCCACCAGCGCCTGGGACGTCAGGGCGTCCATGGACTGGGCGCGGGAAATGCGGGGCACCAGTTCCAGGGCAAAGGAGGTCACCCCGTTGTCCGCGAGCGCCTGGACTGCCGGGAGTTCGGACGACGGCGACGCGAGCCCCACGGTCACGGCTCCCTTTTTGAGGCACGCGGCAACGCGCGGGTCCAGGGGACGGACGTGGGCCAGGATGTCGACGGCGGAGATGTCCAGTTCCGGAACAATGGCCGCACCGGCGTTGTGGTATTCGGCGTCTGCGTGTCCGGCCCCGTTCCCCGCACCGGCTTCCACGGCGACGTCAAGTCCCATCCCGGTCAACTGCCTGACGGTATCCGGCGTGGCAGCCACACGCCGCTCACCCTCCCGGCGTTCCCGCGGAATCCCCAGTTTCACCCGCCGACTCCTCTTCCTGACGAGCAATGCAGCGGCTCTGCTGCACGCAGTTGGCTAGAGTCTAGGGCCACTGCCGCCGCTGCGGGAGTAGTGGCGCCGGCTTCGGTGGCAAAGCGTTACCTCAGCCGCACCGGGAACCTCGGTCAGTGCGCGGCCCGGCCCGCTTTGGGGGTGGCAGGGGCGGCCTTGGGTACCGGTCCGCCGTAGTCGAGCGCGATGCGCCGTGCGGCTTCCATCAGCTGGGGCAGGACTGACGCTTCGATGTCCTGGGCCGCAGCCCTGTGGGTCTGCAGCGAAACGTTGGCCGCGGCCACAACCTCATGTCCGCGCAGGACCGGGACGGCCACGCCCCGCAGGCCTTCCTCCAGTTCCTGCGACACCATGGCCCAGCCCCTGGTCCTTGCCGCCTCCACCTCGGCACGCAGGTCCTCGACGCTGCCGATGGAGCGGTCGGTGTAGCGTTGCAGCCGGACCGAGTGGAGGTAGTCCTCCAGCTGCGGCGCGGGGAGCCCCGCAAGGAGGACCCTGCCCATGGAGGTGGCCCAGGCCGGGAAGCGGGTACCCACCGTGATGGACACGCTCAGCAGGCGCGGTGAGGGTATACAGGCGACGTAGACCACGTCACCGCCATCCAGGATGCACAGCGACGTTGTCTCATTGAGCTCCGCCGCCAGGTCCCTCAGATGCGGCTCGGCCACCCGGGGCAGCGTCAGTGCGGCCAGGTATGACCGGCCCACATCCAGGGACCGCGCCGTCAGCTCGAAAGCCGGCCCGTCAGCACGGAGGTAGCCAAGGTCGGCGAGGGTGAGCAGGAAGCGCCGGGCAGATGCCCGGGTCATGTCCGTCCGGGCGGCCACCTGCGACACGGTAAGGCGGGGCTGGTCCGGGGTGAAGGCCAGCAGGACATCAAAGGCCTTCTCAACCGACTTAACGAAGTAGCCTGCCTGCTCCTCCACGTTGCTGTTCCCCTCCGAACCAACCGGGCATGCCGGCACGGGACTGCCGGTCTTTCGCACCTGTTCGATCATATCGGGCGGGGAAGACCCCGCCCGGCGACGGCCAGCCTAGTGGGTATCCCGAAGCCGGACGAGCGTGTCCTGCAGCAGACTGCCCGCTCCGCTGTCCAGGCCCAGAAGTGGCACCATGGCCACCGCCTGCTCCCGAAGGTGGTCCCACCCGTCGATGCACCGCACGCCCATTGCCTGTGCGCAGGCAACGGTGGCGGTGGTATGCCGGGCGTACACGAAGTCGTACAGGACGGCATCCGGGGCCAGTGCGGCACCGCCCCAGGCCGGCACGTCAGACCTGCTTTTTCCAATGGGCGTCGCGTTGACGATCAGGGAAGCACCAGCGGCGGCCTCCTGGGCTTGCTCCCACGTGACGCCGCGCGCGTCGAGGCCCAGCTCGCGCGCAAGCTCCAGCAACTCCGCGGAAGCATGGGGATCGCGGTCGGTGATGGACACAGCCCCCACGTGTTTCCGGATGGCAATGAGGGCCGCACGGGCGGCTCCCCCTGCTCCGAGCAGGAGGGCATGGCGCTGGTAGGTGTTGCCGAGCAGCACTTCGGCAGCGGTGATGTCGGTGTTGTGGCCTTCCAGGCCGCCGCCCGCCCGCAGAAGCAGGTTGCAGGCCCCGCTCAGCCGCACGGACTCGTCAGCATTATCGGCTGTTTCAGCTGCCCAGTGCTTGTGCGGCATGGTCACGTTGGCGGCGAGCATATCCCGTTCCAGGAGCCTCCTGCGGACCTGCGCAAGATCGCCGTGGGGTGGGACATCCCATGCCTCGTACGTCCAGCCGTTGCCCAGCCGGGCCAGAACCGGATTCCAAAGCCCGGGCGACATGGCCTGGGAAGCCGCCGACCCGATCAGGACCAGCCGGAAAGCCTGGGTGCGAGGTTCCATACAAAGATCCACCTTCCGCCGACATCGACGTTGTGATTGCCGTCACCGGCTAGTATCCTCTTTCTAGGCGCATTTCGCACACTTGTTCGGAATGCGTACAAATTAGAAAAAGATCCCCACCTTCAGCGTGGAAGGGACCCCACAATGACCAACATCGCAGCAGGAGCCCAGGCCCAGTCGACGCCTGAGGCGCAGCGCCGTCTCAGGCGCGCAAAAAAGGCAGCGTTGGCAGCCTTCCTCGGCGGCGCACTGGAGTACTACGACTTCTTCATCTACGCCACGGCCGCCTCCCTCGTCTTCTCAAAGATCTTCTTCCCTGCGGGCGATCCCACCGTGGCGCTCATCGCGTCCTTCGCCACCTTCGGTGTCGCCTACGTCGCGAGGCCGTTCGGCGCAGTGGTGTTCGGGCACCTGGGTGACAAGATCGGCCGCAAGAACACCCTCGTGCTCACCCTCGTCCTGATGGGCAGCGCCACCTTCCTGATCGGCGCCCTGCCGGACTTCAGCCTGGCAGGTTACTGGGCCCCCGGACTGCTGGTGGTGCTGCGCCTGCTGCAGGGCCTGTCCGCCGGCGCTGAAACCGCCGGCGCTTCGGCCTTGTCCACGGAGGAAGCCCCCGAGGGCCGCCGTGGTTTCTTCGCCAGCTTCGCCATGAGCGGCATTTCGGCCGGCATCGTGCTGGCGTCCCTTGCCTTCCTGCCCGTGGCTGCCATGAGTGAAGCAGACCGGATCGCCTGGGGCTGGCGGATTCCGTTCTGGCTCTCCCTGGTGGTCCTCATCGTCGCCTATCTCGTACGCCGCTCCCTGGAGGAACCGGAGGTCTTCGAGGAAAAGCATGACCACGGCGAACTGGTGAAGGTCCCCTTCGCCAAGATGTTCCAGACCCACCCCGCCCAGTTCTTCCAGGTGGCGCTGATGTCCTTCGAGACCGTCACCAACACCTTCATGCAGTCCTTTGGCCTGGCCTATGCGGTTTCGGTGGGCGTCCCGGCCTCCACCATGCTGTGGGTCAGCATCGTGGGCAACGTCCTGGCCATCGTCAGCCAGCCCCTGCTGGCGCGGATGTCGGACACCTTTGGCCGCCGTCCCATCTTCATCGGGGGCGTGCTTGGTTCCGGGGCCATGATCTTCGTGTACTTCTGGGTCATTTCCACCGCGAACATCCCCATGATCTTCCTGACCAGCACCCTGATCACGGCCGGCACCTACGCCATGTCCAATGCCATCTACCCGGCCTGGTTCGCGGAGCTGTTCAACGTCAAGGTCCGCTATTCGGGCATGGCCATCGGCCTGCAGATCGGCATCCTCTGCGCCGGCTTCACGCCGCTGCTCGGCACTGCCCTGGTGGGTGCGGACAAGGCGAACTGGGGACCGGCTGCCTGGATCGTTGCCGGTTCATCCGTCCTTGCCGTCGCAGGTGCCTGGTGGGCGCGCGAGACCGCCAAGACCCCGTTGCGCGAGCTGGGCAACCACGTGCGGTAGGGGCCTTCCCGGCAACGCAGCGAACAAAAGGCGGACGACGGCGGGAGGCACCCGCCGTCGTCCGTTCCCTTTTTCGCCTTATTGTCCGGCCGGCGCCGCCGGGGCGCTGGCCGGGGCTGTAGCCCCGTTGTTCTGGCTACGCCGTCCCTGGCCCGGTGTTTGGGTCCCGGCATTGTTGCCGTTGCCGGCACCCGCGCGGCCATTGGTTCCCTGGAAGTTCCCCGCATTGGTGCGGGCGCCCCGGGCACCCGTGTCCAGCTGTTTCTGCACCATGGAGCCGCCGAAGAACCCGGCCACCACCAACAGCACGCACACCAGGACCTTCGTGGAGCGGCCCGGCGTATAACGCTTCCTGGGAATGAAGGGCTCGTCGTCGGGTTGGGCCTCTGCGGGTTCGTCGGGGAAGGGCGCGGGCTCCCCGCCCGAGGCCGTCAGGAAGACCGGAGCCGGCAGAGCCTCGGTGACATCGGCGGTGTCCGGATTGCTTGGACTGGAACTGTTCACTGGATTCCTATTCATAGCGGAGGGCATCAATGGGCCGCAGCTTCGCGGCCTTGTTGGCGGGGTAGACCCCAAATACCAGTCCAATGACGGCGGATACCGCCAGGGACAGCCAGACTGTCCATGCCTGCACCTCGGGTTGTACACCGAGAACCGGGAATGCGCTGCCGGCGAAGCCGACGGCGATCCCGGCCACTCCACCGATTACGGAAATCACCAGGGATTCGATCAGGAACTGCGTCACGATGCTGCCCCTGGACGCACCGATGGCCTTCCGGATGCCGATCTCGCGGGTACGTTCGGTCACGGTGACCAGCATGATGTTCATGACACCGATCCCTCCCACCAGGAGGCTGATGGCCGCCACGGCGCCGAGCAGGATGGTCAGTGTCTGGGTGGTGTTGGTGGCGGTGGTGAGGATCTGCGCCTGGTTGCGCACCTGGTAGTCGCGGTTGGTGGAGTCAACGTGGTGGCGGGCGTCCAGGATCATCTGGATCTCGTTTTGTGCCTGGTTCATGACGTCCGCGGAGGCAGCCTGCACGGTAATCGATGCCAGCGTGGGCGCGTACCCGGTGAATTTGTTCTGCGCGGCGGAGAACGGCACCACCACGATGTCATCCGGATCGTTCAGGCCCGTGGACCCCTTGACTGCGAGGACGCCGGACACCGTGAAGTTCTGGCCGTTCAGCTGGATGGTCTGGCCCACCGCGGAACCGGTGGCGTTGCCGAAGAGGTCGCTGGCCACCGTGTTGCCGATGACGGCCACGGGGTTCCCCGCCTGCTGGTCGGCGTCGGTAAAGGACGCCCCGGACGCCATGGCGCTGTTGGTGATATCGAAGTACGACGCCGTGGTCCCCAGGAAGCTCGCCACGGAATGGGTGGCGCTGGTGTACGTTGCGGTGACGCCCTGCGCCTGGGCGATCGGTGCCGTCCGGGCCACATCCGGCGCCAGCACAGCGTCCGTGAGCGCGTGCTCGTCGTCGAGGGTGAGGTTGGTGCTGCGGGTGCGGCTTGTCCCGGCCTGGCCGCCCGTGCTGCGTCCCCCCACGCTGGTGGAACGGCTGACGGTCAGGACGTTCGTGCCCAGCTTGCCGATCTGGGCCTTGATGTTGTTGCTGGTCCCGGCCCCGACCGCGAGCAGGATGATGACAGCGGCAATGCCGATCAGGATTCCCAGCGTGGTGAGTACCGAACGCATCTTGTTGGCGGCCACCCCGGACAGGGCGAACCGCGCGGATTCGAGAAGGTTCACGGCGCCACCGCAAAGGTTCCCGCGGGCACCGGTTGCTGCCGGACATCGGATACGATCCTGCCGTCCTGCATCCGCACCACCCGGCCGGCACGCTCTGCGACGTCCATTTCGTGGGTGATCATCACGATGGTCCGCCCACTGGCGTGCAGGGTCCCGAAGAGATCCAGGATCTCGGCCGAGGACCGCGAATCCAGCGCTCCGGTGGGCTCATCGGCCAGAAGGAGGACCGGGTTGGTCACCAGGGCCCTGGCGATGGCGACGCGCTGCTGCTGGCCGCCCGAAAGCTGCGACGGCTTGTGTCCCGCCCGGCTGGACAGTCCCACGGTATCCAGCATGGCAAGCGCGCGGCTGCGCCGCTCGTGCCGCCCCACTTTCGCGTAGGCGAGCGGCATGGCCACATTGTCCACGGCCCTGGTCCTTGAGATCAGGTTGAAGTTCTGGAACACAAAGCCGATCTTGCGGTTGCGGATCTGTGCCTGCTGGTATTCATCCAGTTCCCGGGTGTTGATGCCGTCCAGGCGGTAGCTTCCCGTGCTCGGGGCATCGAGGCAGCCGATGATGTTCATCATGGTGGACTTGCCGGATCCCGAAGCCCCAATAATGGCCACGAAGTCGCCCCGCTCGATCGAGATGTCCACCTTGTCCAGTGCGCGGACCTCAGCCTCGCCCCTGCCGTAGACCTTGCTGACGCCGGACAGTTCGATGACAGTGGGCATGTCTACTGGCCGCCGTTCCGGGCGCCGCCCCGGTTGCTGCCGCCGCCCAGCCCCCCGGCGCCGAAGCCGCCGCCGGTCGGGGTGCTGCCGGTGTCAAGGGTGCTGGAGATGGCGGGCAGTTCAACCTGGTCCCCTTCGGCGAGGCCGGTCAGGACCTGGGTACGCCCGTTGGCGCTGATCCCCGTGGTGACCGTTACCGGTGTGGGGGTGCCGTTTTTCAGGACGTTGACGGTCTGCCGGTTACCCGTAGTGGTGATGGCCAGGCTGGGGACCACCAGGGCGTCGTCGGCCGTGGCCGTCGTGACCGAAATGTTGGCACTCTGGCCAAGCCTCAGCCCTGCCGGCGGATTGGCGATGGAGACCGTCACCGGGTAGGTGACCACGCCGTTGGTCGTGCTCGCGGTCTGGGCTATGGAGACCACCTTGCCGGTGACTGGTGCCGCGGCCGGGTCCTGTGCCAGTGCGGGAAAAGTGAATTGGGCCGTCTGGTCCGGTTTCATGCTGGTGACGTCGGATTCAGAGAAGCCAGCCACCACCTGCAGGTGGCCCGTGTCGCTGATGGTGACCAGGCCGCTGCCGGAGCTTGCCCCGCCGGACGACGAGCTCGCCGACGAGGCGGACGCGGCCGCCCCGGTGCCGCCACTGGCTGCCGTCCCGGAGGAACCTGCCGAGGAAGCCGGGGAGGACCCCGTCAGCGCGCCGGCCGTCGCACTGACCGAGGTGACGGTTCCGGCCACGGGTGAGGTCAGATTGCAGGCGGCGAGGTTTGCCTTGTCGGTGTCGACGGCGAGTTGGGCGCTGGTGACGTTGGTGCCCCCTGCCGAGGCCGCGCTGTTCTGGGCGTTGCCCAGGGCGGTGGTGGCGGAGGCGACCTGCTGCTTGTCCTTGAGCTGCGTGGACGCCTCCTGGTTCTGGGCCTGGGTCAGCGCGGCCTGGTCCTTGGCCAGCTGGTTTTGGGCTGCCGCCACCGGGTCCGTCCAGTTGGCAGGTTTCGGGCTGGGGACGGGCACGGACTGCGCGGCAGTCACGGCAGCGTTATCGGCATCGACAGCTTTCTGGGCCGCGGACACAGTTGCCGACTGCTGGGACGCGTCCAGGCCGGCGGACTGCTGGGCGTTGACCAGGGCCTGGTTTGCGGTGGCCACCTGCCCGGCGGCGGATACCTGCTGCTGGTTGGCCTGGGCCGTCACTGAATCGAGTTGGGCCTGGGCGGCGTTGAGGGCGTTCTGGGCGTTGGTGGGATCGATGGACAGCAGCGGCTGGCCGGCGGTCACCTGCTGGCCCAGTGTTGCTGCCACCGAAAGGATCACGCCGCTGCAGTTTTGCGCGTTGACCACCGTGGTGGTTTGCGGGGCGACATTGCCCGAGGCTGTGGCCACCGAGGAGATGGCTGCCTTGCTCACCGTTACCGTTCTCGTGGCCGCCGCCGGGGTGGTGGATCCAGCCGCGGTAGCCGTGAGATAGGTGCCTGCGCCGAGGGCCACGATGACGGCGCCCAGGCCCAGGTTGATAACGAGGGTTTTTGAGGTCATGGCTGGACCCTAAAAGGGCCGCCTGAAGAAATGCCGTGAAATTAGTGGGAGCAGGGCGATTGAGACTTAATGTTTCGTTCCAACCAGGTTCACCCGCCTGCAAATGGAGCTACCCCCGCGCAGTGAGGTCTGCGGAGATGAGCCTGGCGGTGGCCATGATTTCCTGTGCCACCGACGCGAGGTAGCCTTCGGGGTCAGGCTTGGCCTCGACTGACTGGGCCTGCAGCGACACGTTCACGGCTGCCACCACCTTGGCACCGTCATACACGGGCGCCGCGACGGACATGAGGCCAAGTTCCAGTTCCTGGTTGAGCAGGCACCAGCCTTGCGCGCGGACGGTTTCCAGGACGGCCAGCAACTCGGCCGCTGTGCCCAGGGCACGCGGAGTGAGCGGCTTGATGTCCGCGGCCGCCAGGTACTCCTTGAGCTCGGCAGGGGGCAGGTGCGCGAGCAGTACCCGGCCCATCGACGTGGCGTACGCGGGGAAGCGGGTGCCCACTGTGATGCCGATGGTCATGATCCGGCGGGTGGTGACCCGGGCAATGTAGGCGATGTCGGTGCCGTCCAGCACGGCAGCGGAGGTGGACTCGCCCAGCTTCAGGGACAGTTCCTCCAGGTGTGGCTGCGCCAGCTGTGGCAGGGACAGCCCCGAGAGGTACGCGTACCCCAGCTGGAGGACCTTGGCCGTCAGGGCGAACGTCTTGCCGTCGGTCCGGACGTACCCCAGTTCCACCAGGGTGTGCAGGAACCGGCGGGCGGTGGCGCGCGTCAGGTCGGTGCGGGAGGCGACCTCGCTGAGCGTCATGACGGGACGCTCAGCGTCGAAGGCCCGGATCACGGCCAGGCCCCGGGCCAGCGACTGGACATACTGGTCGCTGGCCTGCGGGGCTGTCCTGGTCTCTGTCCCTGCGGCGTCGGTCATGGTTACCAATCCTAGGGGCGTCCTCAGGCAGACGCGGCCTTGAGGGGGACGGGGATGAGCTCCTGGAGTTCTTCGAGGGTGCAGCCGAAGGTTTCGCGGACGGTCACGCCCTCGGGGCCGGTGAGGAACACGCCCCTGTCGGTGTAGACGCGGGTGACGCAGCCGACGCCGGTGACCGGGTAGGTGCAGGCGTCCACGATCTTCGAGGCGCCCTCGCGCGTGAGGAGGGTCATCATGACGAAGACGTCCTTGGCGCCGGTGGCGAGGTCCATGGCACCGCCGACGGCGGGAATCGCGCCGGGTGCGCCAGTGTGCCAGTTGGCCAGGTCGCCGGTGACGGAGACTTGGAACGCGCCCAGCACGCAGATGTCCAGGTGCCCGCCACGCATCATCGCGAACGAGTCCGCGTGGTGGAAGTACGACGCGCCGGGGAGTTCGGTGACCGGAATCTTGCCGGCGTTGATCAGGTCCTCGTCGATCTCATCCCCCTTGGCCTCGGGGCCCATGCCGAGCATCCCGTTCTCCGTGTGGAGGGTGATGTTCTGTTCCTCGGTGAGGTAGTTGGACACCAGCGTTGGCTGGCCGATGCCCAGGTTCACGAAGGACCCGGGCGCGATGTCGCGGGCTACCAGCTTGGCGAGGTCATCGCGGCCGAGGGCGGTTTCGGAGGTCTTGATGCTGGTGTCGGTGAGGCTCATTTCAGGCCGCCTTTCCTGCCGTGGTGGAGGTGCCCAGGCCGCTGCCGGCAACCTTGACGATGCTGTTGACGAAGATGCCGGGGGTCACGATGTTCTCCGGGTCCAGGACGCCGGTGGGGACGATGTCGGACACCTGCACAATGGTGTGTTTCGCGGCGGCGGCCATGATGGGGCCGAAGTTGCGGGCGGTCTTGCGGTAGACGAGGTTGCCTTTCCCGTCCGCCTTGAGTGCCTTGATCAGTGCGACGTCGGCGTGGATGGGGGTCTCGAAGACCTGCCATTTGCCGTCCAGGAACCGGGTTTCCTTGCCCTCGGCCAGCATGGTGCCGTAGCCGGTGGGGGTGAAGAACCCGCCGATGCCGGCACCGGCGGCGCGGATGCGTTCGGCGAGGTTGCCCTGCGGCACCAGTTCGAGCTCGATCTGGCCGGCCTTGTACTTGGCGTCGAAGTGCCAGGAATCGGACTGCCGCGGGAAGGAGCAGATCATCTTCTTCACCCGGCCTTCCTTGATGAGCAGCGCCAGGCCCTGGTCACCCTGCCCGGCATTGTTGTTCACCACCGTCAGCTCCGTGGCACCGCACTCCAGCAGCGCGTCGATCAGCTCAAACGGCTGGCCGGCGTTGCCGAACCCGCCGATCATCACGGTGGAGCCGTCCTTGATCCCGGCCACGGCCTCCTGGACCGACTCAACAAAGTTCAGCATTACTTACGCCTTTCCAGCGGTGACGTTTTCGAGGACGACGGCCAGGCCCTGGCCGACGCCGATGCAGATGGCGGCCACGCCCCAGCGTTCCCCGGAGGCCTGCAGGGACCGGGCCAGGGTGCCCAGGATCCGGGTCCCGGAAGCACCCAGCGGGTGGCCCATCGCGATGGCGCCGCCGTGCCGGTTCACAATGTTGTGGTCGATGCCCCAGGCGTTGATGCAGGCCAGGGACTGCGCGGCGAAGGCTTCGTTAAGTTCGACGGCGCCCACCTGGTCCCAGCCGATGCCCGCCTTTTCGAGGGCCTTGTTCGCCGCCTCGACGGGGCCGTAGCCGAAGTACTGAGGGTCGTTGGCGTGCGCGCCGCGCCCGGCAATACGGGCCAGCGGATCCAACCCCAGCAGCCCGGCGGCCGCCTCGGACCCCACCCAGGCCGCGGAGGCGCCGTCGGACAACGGCGACGCGTTGCCGGCGGTAACCGTGCCGTTCTCGGTCCGGAACACCGTCTTGAGCCCCGCAAGCTTCTCCGCGGACGAGCCGGGGCGCACCCCTTCGTCCCGCACCAGGTCCGTTCCCGGCACCGGAGCCACCAGGTTGTCATAGAACCCTTCGTCCCAGGCGGCGGCGGACAGGTTGTGCGAGGCCGCGGCGAACTCGTCCTGCGCCTCCCGGGTGACCCCGTACTTCTCGCGGAGCCGCTCGGTGGCCTCGCCCAGGGAAATGGTCCACTCCTTGGGCATCGCCTTGTTCACCAGGCGCCAGCCCAGCGTGGTGGACGCCAGGGTCATGTCGCCGGCCGGGTACGGCTTCTCCGTCTTCGGCAAAACCCACGGGGCACGGGACATCGATTCCGCACCACCGACGAGCAGCAGGTCGGCGTCGCCGGCATTGATCTGGCGGGACGCGATGATCGCCGCATCCAGCGAGGACCCACAGAGCCGGTTTACGGTCGTGCCCGGGATCGACACCGGCAGCCCGGCCAGCAGGGTGCCCATCCGGGCGATGTTGCGGTTTTCCTCGCCGGCGCCGTTCGCGTTGCCGAACACCACCTCATCAATCCGCTCAACATCAAGACCCGGAGCGCGCCGCACCGACTCCTTGATCACGTGCGCGGCAAGGTCATCCGGACGCACAGCGGCAAGCCCGGAGCCGAACTTACCGAACGGGGTGCGCACGGCGTCGTACACAAAAGCCTGGTTCATGAAGGTTCATCCATTTCTTTGAAGACCTGCTGGGCGGTCTTGAAGGCGGTGTTGGCGGAGGGAACTCCGCAGTAGATGGCGGTCTGCAGCAGGATTTCCTTGATCTCGTCCCTGCTGAGGCCGTTGGTGATGGCAGCACGGATGTGCATGGCCAACTCCTCCCAGTGGCCGTGCGCCACCATGGCGGTAATGGTGACCGCGGAGCGCATCTGCCGGGTCAGGCCGGGACGGGTCCAGATGCCGCCCCAGGCGATGCGGGTGATCATGTCCTGGAAGTCGTCGGTGAACTCGTCCTTGTTGGCGTTGGCACGGTCCACGTGTGCATCACCCAGGACTTCACGCCGGACCACCATGCCGCCGTCGTAAATTTCCTGGCTGGTGGCGCCGGGTTGGACTACGCCGCGACGGTCAGCAGACTGCCGTTCCGCGCCGCTCATTTGGCTGCCGCCCGCGATTCGACCCAGCTGATCAGGCTGCGCATGAGATCGGCGACATGCGCCGGGGCCTCGGCGGGAGCCAGGTGGGCGATCCCCTCGATGGTGACAGCCGTGGCGGTGCCGCCCCCGGCGGTGATGCCCGCAGCCACTTCCTCCGCCATGGCCGGGGTAGCCACACCGTCCAGTGCACCGGCGATGACCTGGGTGGGGACGGTGATGCCGCCGAGCTCATTGCGGACGTCAAAGGCGGCCAGCGCTTCGCAGCAGAAGGCGTAGCTGAAACGGTCCGCGTCCCGGAGGGAATGCAGGAGCCGGCTGCTGAATTCGGGTTCCCGGTCCATGAAGCCCGGGGCGAACCAGCGCTGCGCGGAGCCCTGGATCATTACCGGCGTGCCCTGGGTGCGGACGGTTTCGGCGCGCTCCAGCCAGCCCTCGGGGGTACCGATCTTGGCGCCGCTGTTCTGCACGGACAGGCTCTTGAGGCGCTCCCCGTGCCTGATGCCCAGCTGGAGCCCCACGGCACCCCCCAGGGAAACACCGGCGTAGTGGAAATTCTCACCGGGGGCGATCGAATCAACCAGGTCCACCAGAGCGTCAGCCAGCGCGGCGACGTCGAACGCGGCGGTGGCGACCGGAGAAACCCCGTGGCCTGGCAGGTCCCACGCCACCACGTCGTAGTCATGGCCGAGCAGGGATGCCACCCTGTTCCACAGGATCGACGAGGTGCCCAGGGACGGACCGGCCACCACCAGGGGGTGGTCGCCCAGGGGTCGCTGGGGGGACAGCAGCGCTGCTTTCAGGGCCGGTTTAGCCATGGGAAGCTCCATTCGCGTCGGGGGAAACAAAGTCAGGGAAGGCTGCCAGGATGCGGCGGGTAATCTCCGCCGACTGGCCAAGGTAGCTGGCGGGGTCCAGGAGCTCTTCCAGCCGTGCATCAGGGACGACGAGGGCGGGAACTGCGTCACGGACCAGCTTGCGGTACGTGGCGGCCTGCTCTGCGGGGGGCACCTGCAGCGTTTGGTCCACCACGTGCTGCAGCTGCTGCTGGCCGCTGCGGCCGTCCTGCTCCGTCAGCAGTGGGGCCACTGCGGTGCTAACGCCTTCGGCCAGCAGCAGCGGTCCGGCAAGCTCCAGGTTGCGGCGCATGGCGGCCGGGAACACGCCCAGCCCTTCAGCGAGTTCCCGGATGTGCCCGGCCGCACCGAGGGTGAGGGCCAGCAGCTGCCGCAGTGCCGGCCACTCGGTATGCCAGGCCCCGTCCGGGCGTTCGTCGTTGAAGTTGGCGGCCGCCACGTGCAGCTGGGCTGCCAGCTGTGGCGCCTGCAGGGCGGCACTGCGGACCAGGACGGACAGTACGGGGTTCTGTTTCTGCGGCATGGCGGAGGACACCCCGCGGCCGGCGGCGCGCGGCTCGGCGAGCTCGGCCACTTCCGGACGGCTCAGGAACAGGACATCCGCGGCGATCTTGCCGAAGGCGTCCAGTACAGAGGCGAGAGCGTGCCCGAGGGACGTGATGGCAAGGCGGTTGGTGTGCCAGGGAGCCGGGGCCGGGGCCAGGCCAAGCTGGGCTGCCAGGTTGTCGGCAAGGCTGAACGGCGTCGCGTGCGAGCCCTCTGTCAGCACGGTTCCGGCCGCGAGAGTTCCGGCCGCACCGCCGAACTGGACCGGGAACTGCAGTGCCTCCAGCTGGCGGCCCGCGGCGGCCACGCCCTGGAACCACTGCGCCGCCCGAAGCCCGAAGGTGTAAGGAAGCGAATGCTGCGTCAGGCTCCTGCCCACGCACAGGGTGTCCCCATGCTGCCCGGCCAGGTGCGCGAGCGCCGCCGTGGTGCCTTTCAGGTCCGCCAGGACCGCGTGGACGGTGTTGCGGGCCAGCAGCATCAGGGCGGTGTCCAGGACGTCCTGGCTGGTCAGCGAGGTGTGCACCGCCCGCGCCGCACCAACTCCGGCGGTGTCCAGCGCCGCAACCTTCTTCCGGAGGTCCGCCAGCAGCGGGATTACCGGGTTGCCGCCGCCCTGGGCACGCAGCGCAGTATCGGCCAGGTCGTAGCGCCCCGCCTCAGCGGCGGAGGCCACGACGGCGGCGGCACCGGCAGGTGCCAGGCCCGCCCGTTGCAGCACGGCGGCCCAGCCCGATTCGACGGCGAGGATCGCCGCCAGCACTGCCCGGTCCCCCGTCAGCGCCGCCACCAAGGGTGACGCTGAGACGGGACTGAGCAGGCCGGCGTCGGCCTCTTCCGCGAAGGCGCGCAGATCTCCCGTGGCGGCGGCGTGGGTCACTGGAAGTCCAGGAAGACCGTCTCGTCCCCGCCCTGGAGACGGATGTCCCAGGTGAGGCCGCCGTCGGGATCGCGGCGGGCGATCAGCGTCTTGCGGCGCTCGGGGTCGAGCGCGCTGAGCAGGGGGTCGTTGGCCAGGGCCTCGGTGTCCTCGGGGAGGTAGATGCGGGTGAACAGTCGGTTGGTGAGGCCCCGGGCGAAGAGCGCCACGGAGATGAAGGGTGCGGCACCCGGCTTGGTGGGGCCGGGGTTGACGGTGGTGAAGGTGAACACGCCGGTGTTGCCCACGGCGCCGCGGCCCCAGCCGGTGAAGGTGTAGCCGTCACGGACCAGGGACCCGGTGCGCTGGACGATGTTGCCCTCCGCGTCGGGCTGCCAGATTTCCAGGATGGCGTCCGGAATGGTGTGCCCGGCGCCGTCATACACGGTGCCCTGCAGGCGGATGGAACCGGGTGAGCCCGGGGCCAGGAGTTCGTTGTCCTTCTCGAACGGGAGGGCGTAGCCGTAGAACGGGCCCACGGTCTGGCCGGGGGTGGGTACCAGTTTGGTGCTCATCTCTACTCCTCATCCCCGGCGTCGCCGTATGCTTCATTTTCGGTCCAGGTCCGCTTGGGACCGGTCAGGACGATGTCCCAGTTGTAGCCGAGTGCCCACTCGGGTTCGGTGAGGCTGTGGTCGTAGGTGGCCACCAGCCGGTCGCGGGCGTCCTGGTCCACGATGGTCTGGTAGATGGGGTCCAGCGGGAAGAGCTGGTCTCCGGGGAAGTACATCTGGGTGATGATGCGCTGCGTGAATTCGGTGCCGAACAGCGAAAAGTGGATGTGCGCCGGGCGCCACGCGTTCAGGTGGTTCTTCCACGGGTAGGCGCCGGGCTTGATGGTGGTAAACCGGTACGAGCCGTCCGGGCCGGTGATGCAGCGGCCGATACCCGTGAAGTTGGGGTCGATCGGGGCAGGGTGCTGGTCGCGCTTGTGGATGTAGCGGCCGGAAGAGTTGGCCTGCCAGATCTCCACCAGCTGCCCGGCTACCGGGCGGCCGTCGCCGTCCAGGACCTTGCCGGAGACGATGATGCGCTCACCGAGCGGTTCGCCGTTGTGCTGGATGGTCAGGTCCGATTCCAGCGCGTGCACGTCCTGGTGCCCGAACGCCGGCGAGTACAGCTCGATGGTCTCGGGGTCGGCGTGCTGCAGGCTCTTGGTGGGGTGGCGCAGGATGCTGCTGCGGTACGGCGGGTAGTCCAGGCGGGGCTGGATCTCGGCCTGGGCGCCGTCTTTGAGGGCCCGCTGGTATGCCTCGCCGATGGCGTTGATCTCTGCACTGAGGTCCGCCTGGGATTCGATGGCCTTGTCCAGCTGGTGGGCAGCCTTCGGTTCGGCCGGGGGCACGAGTTCCTCGGACTCCAGCTCTGCGGTGATGTCTTCCGGCACGGCTGGCTCCTTTCTGATCTGTTGGTTGTCTTGCGTCTGTGGCTTTTACGGCCGGGGGCTGCGGTGCAGCGAGTCGTACTGCACGGCGTGGCGCACCGGAGCATTCGGGGCGCCGTAGCCGTCATAGTTTCCGCGGCGTTCCACCATCTCGAAGAACACACTGCCCACCGTGGCCGTATAGAAGTGCAGGAATTCGCCGTCGGCGTCGCGGTCGAACAGCAGGTTGAGTTCCTGGAGGGTGGCCAGGAATTCCGGCTCAAGATCAAACCGGGCGTCAAGGTCCTCGTAGTAGTTGGCCGGGATCTGCAGGAATTCCAGGCCCCGGTCCCGCGCGGCGCGGGCCGTTGCCACGAGGTCGTCCACGGCGAAGGCGATGTGCTCCTGGTAGGTCTTGCGGGCCTCGTTCCGCGCCTGCTGGATGGGGGCGAGGTTCAGGACGAGCCGAACCGCACCGTTGGAGGTCTGCATGACCTGGGAACGGACCAGGCCGCTGGGGCTGGGCACCTCGGCAAAGGGCTGGGGCTCCAGGGCCAAGGCACTCGCATAGAAGAGGACCGCTTCGTCGAAGTGCTGCCACGGCTGGGCGAGGTTGACGTGGTCAATGACCGCCCTGGCTCCAGCGGAGGGGTGTTCCAGCCCTTCCCCAAATTCGTGCGTCCAGGCAGCCGTTCCGTCCGGGCTGCCCTGGCAGAGGAAGATCTCGGTGGAGTCCGGCGCGGAAATGCCTTGGAACACTTCCTCGTCCGCCTGGACCTTGCGGGCCACCACCGGGGCCTTGAGCTGCTGCGCCCGGGCGGAGGCAATCACGGGGGAATCGACGTCGAACCCCAGCGCGGCGATGGCAGGTTCCGCGTGCTGCGCGGCCTGTTCGTTGATGATCACCCGGGCCTGGCCCATGGTCCACAGCTGGACGTCCTTGGTGCGGTGCCGGCCCTCGAACGCGAAGCCGAGCTGGCCAAGGAGCTTCTCCAGCTGCGCGGTATCGTCCGCCTTCACTTCGGCGAAGTTGAACCCGGCTGGTTCGTTCACCTTGGGCAGCGTGGCCAGTTCCATGGGATAACGACGGCGGTTCGGGCCGCCGGCGCCCTGCACGGTGTCCGTGGAGGTGCCGGCAAGCCACTTGGCGCTCTGTTCCTCCAGCCAGATGAGGGAGCGCATGGCGTCCACCGCGGTGCGTTCGACGTCGGACTGCCGGAAGACGTCGTTGAAGACCTCCAGCGAGACCGGCCCGGTGTATCCGGCGCGGACCACGTGGCCCATGAACTTGGCCAGCTCGAACTGCCCCTCTCCCGGGAAGACCCGGTAGTGGCGGCTCCAGGACAGGACGTCCATGGAGAGCTTGGGGGCGTCGGCTACCTGGACGAAGAAGATCTTGTCCGGGTTGAAGGCCTCGATGTGGGAGGTCTCCCAGTCGCGGGACAGGATGTGGAAGGAGTCCAGGCAGGTGCCGAGGTTGGGGTGGTCCACCATCTCCACGAGGCGGTGGGCGTGCTCGTAGTCGTTGACGTACTTGCCCCAGGCCAGTGCCTCGTAGGCGACTTTGATGCCGTGGTCGCCGGCGAGGTTGGCGAGCTGCGCCAGCTGTTCGGCGCGGACGGTGTCGTCGTCAATCGTGGCGGTGGCAACGTTGGAGCAGACCAGGATGGTGTCCATGCCCAGGCGGGACATGAGCTTGAATTTCGCTTCTGCGCGGCGGAGGTTGGCTTTCAGCAGGTCAGGGGTGACGCCGTCGAAATCCCGGAACGGCTGGTACAGGTCCAGGCCCAGGCCCAGGTCCGCGGCCATGGTGCGTACCTGTTCGGGGCTGAGGGGCGAGGTGACCAGGTCCTGCTCGAAGATCTCGATGCCGTCGAAGCCCGCGATGGCGCAGGCGTGCATCTTTTCCTTCAGTGTGCCGGAGAGGCAGACGGTGGCGATTCCAGTGCGCATCAGGCGGCCACCTCCTCGGCGGCCACGAGTTCGAGGAAGTGCGAGCGCATGCGGTCAGGATCCGCGTCCAGGCCGGTGAAGATGCGGAACGCGTCGGCGGCCTGGCCCACGGCCATGCGGCCGCCGTCCAGGACGTCGCAGCCTTTGGCGCGGGCGCCGCGCACCAGTTCGGTCTCGATGGGCCGGTAGACAATATCCGCCACCCAGTGCCGGGATTCGACCAGGTCGAGGTCCAGGGGGACCCCGGGGTGGGCTGCCATCCCCACCGGTGTGCAGTGCACCAGGCCGTCGGCCAGGGGCATGAGCTGCGGCAGCTCCGCCGTCGTGCCTGCCGTGATGGTGCGGCCGGGGAAGAAGCCCGCGAGCTCGGCTGCCCGGGCTGCGGCCCGCGCGGGGTCAACATCCACCAGGTGCAGCGTGCGGACTCCGGCGGTCAGCAGGGCATAGGCGACGGCGGACCCGGCGCCACCGGCGCCAAGCTGCATCACGCGGTCCAGCCTGGCTCCGGGCAGGCCGGTTGCCAGCGCTGCAGCGAAGCCCGAGAAGTCGGTGTTGTGGCCGATGAAGCGTCCGTCGCGGATGACCACGGTGTTGACGGCGCCCAGCCGGCGGGCGTCCGGGCTCACCTCATCGAGGTGTTGAAGGACCAGCTGCTTGCAGGGGTGCGTGATGTTCAGGCCATTGAAGCCCAGGGTGCGGGCGCTCTGCAGGATGGCGCCCACAGACTCACCGGGCAGTCCCAGCTCCAGAAGGTCGATAGGCCGGTACAGGTAGCGCAGGCCCTGCACGTCGCCTTCCCGTTCGTGCATGGGCGGCGTGAGCGAGGGCATCACGCCATCACCAACCAGTCCCACGAGGTAGGACTCAGTTCGATTGCTCATGCGGGCAGCTCCTTTGGTACGGCACCGGATACGCATAACTGGCGGCGTAGCGGGTGATAGGGATTACAGTACAGCAAATGTTCACGTCTCGCACTAGTGTTCTAGATACGAACAAATTGGGCAGGAAGAGCCCGCGACCCGGATAACTCCTACCGTTGCGGCAGCCGGGCGGCCAGTTCTGCGGCAGCTTCCTGCAGCAGGGGCACGTGGGTGGTCAGCCCCTCGAGGTCCAGCCGGAACACCGGCACGGCAGTTGCCAGCGAAGCGAAGGCATGCCCCTGGTCATTGAGCAGCGGTACGGCCACCGCGCGCATGCCGGCCTCGTTTTCCTCGTCCATGACGGCGTAGCCCTGTCGGCGCACCTTCTCGATTTCAGCCCTGAAGGCATCGCGGTCCGTGATGGATTTCCCGGTGAGCGCCTCCAGCGGAAGCTCGGCCAGCAGCTTTTCACGCTCCGCATCCTCCGCGAACGCCACCAGGGCCTTGCCCACCGCCGTAGTGGAGAGCGACCCGAGGTGGCCGGGGTCGCTGGTCACGCGGAAAGTCTGCGGCCCATCCACCTTGCTGACGGTCAGGTGGTGCAGGCCGTCGCGGACACTGAGGATGGTTGCTTCGCCGGTTTGCTCAGTGACGCGGCGGAGGATGGGCATGGCCGTCCCGGCAAAGCCATGGTGGTTGGAGACACGCTGCCCCAGCTGGAAGATTCTCAGGCCCAGGTGGTAGCGGCGCCCGTCCGGCTCATAGTCGACAAAGCCATCGCGGGTCAGGGAGCCAAGCAGCCGGTAGGTGGTGCTGAACGGAAGCTCCGCCCGGCGCGATATGTCCGCGGCGGTAGCGCCACGCGGTTCGTCACCCAGCAGGACGAGCAGGCCAAGGGCCTTGCCCACCATGTCCGTGCGGTCGGCAGGACGCGCGCCGACCTTCCCCGCCGGAGGCATGGCATTTACGGGTTCTGCGGCCGTTGCGGCGACAGCGGATTCTTCATTGGCCGCTGTGGTTTGGTTCACACTCATAACTCCATATTGCCACAATGTGAGAGCTGCTTCTAGATGATGATTATTTTTCTTGACAGGTGACAGCCCTCACAGTCATAGTTTCTATATCGCACAAGTAGCTCCCACAATGTGGCTACTTATGCCGGGTCTTTTCCGGACTCCAGCCGCATCGCACCCCGCCCGCACCAAGGCAGCGGCGGCTGCGACCCCCAGATCCATCCGCGACAATGTCGTCACACCAAAGGAACACCATGAGCAAGACACTTCCGTCCGCCGGGGCGGGTGCCCTCACCTCCGCCGGGACGCCCAGGAAGGCCGCCCTCGCCAGCTTCCTCGGCAGCGCCGTCGAGTACTACGACTTCTTCATCTTTGGCTCCGCCGCGGCGCTGATTTTCCCCACCGTATTCTTCCCCAGTGCGGATGCCAACGCTGCCATCATGTCCTTCGCCACCTTCGGGTTCGCCTACGTGGCCCGGCCCATCGGCGCCATCATCCTGGGCCACTTCGGCGACCGGGTGGGCCGCCAGAAGGTCCTGATGTTCACTTTGGTGCTCATGGGTGCATCCACCTTCGTCATCGGCTGCCTGCCGGACTTCCGCACGGTTGGCTGGTGGGCTCCGGCCCTGCTGGTACTGACCCGCCTCTGCCAGGGCCTCTCCGCCGCGGGAGAGCAGGCCGGCGCTTCTTCCATGACCCTGGAGCACGCCCCGGACAACCGCCGTTCATTCTTCACCTCGTGGACCCTCACCGGCACCCAGGGCGGCCAGATCCTCGCAGCCCTGGTATTCATCCCCGTCCTGACCCTGCCGGATGAGATCAAGTTCGGCATCGGCTGGCGCATCCCGTTCTGGCTCAGCGCCGCCGTGGTTGTTGTAGCGTTCCTGATCCGCCGCACCCTGCACGAACCGCCCGCCTTCGAAGAGGCCCGGAAGACAGCCCAGATCGCCAAGCTGCCCGTAGCGGACCTGCTCAAGGGCCACTGGCGCGACGTGCTCCGCGTGATCTGCTGCGCATTCATCGCCGCGGTCTCCACCGTTTTCGGCACCCTGGCCATCAGCTACGCCAAGACCGTGGCCGGCGTGGACGGCACCACTACCCTGTGGCTGGTGGTTGCTGCCAACATCGTGGCCCTGGGCACCCAGCCGTTCTTTGGGATGCTGGCAGACAGGATCGGCCGCAAGCCCGTCTTCATCTACGGCGCCCTGGCCAGCGCCGTCCTCACGCCCGTGTTCCTGCTGAGCCTGGAGTCCCACAGCGTTCCCCTGATGTTCCTGGCCGCGATCGGTTACTTCTCCGGCGGCTACGCAGCCGCCAACGCGGTCTGGCCGTCCTTCTACGCCGAAATGTTCAGCACTAAGGTCCGCTTCTCCGGCCTGGCCATCGGAACCCAGCTGGGCTTCCTGATGGCAGGCTTCGCACCGGCCATCGTGGCTGCCATGGGCGGCATCAAGCCCGGCGGCTGGGTGCAGATCACCATCTTCACCGGCATCATCTGCGCCGTTGCGGCTGTGTCCGCCTTGACCGCCAAGGAATCCTTCCGGACCCCCACCAAGGAACTGGGCCTGAAGTAGGGCGGCCCTTACAGTCCAGCCCGGTCTTAAGACCCAGAGCCCGTCATTCCCCCAAATGGCGGGCTCTCCCCCTTTAAAGGAGGGCCAGTTTGGCACCACCGTGGTTACCTGCCGGTCTCCAACACTGAGGCGAGGTCGAAGTTCACCGGCTCCTCCAGCTGCTCATAGGTGCACGATTCCGGATCCCGGTCCGGGCGCCAGCGGTTGAACTGGGCCGTGTGGCGGAACCTCTCGCCCTCCATGTGGTCGTAGCGGACCTCCACCACCAATTCGGGCCGCAACGGGACAAAGGACAGGTCTTTCCCGGCGCTCCACCTGCTGCCTTCGGCATTCCGCGGGGTCCGTTCGCCTTCTGCCTGTTTGGCCCACGCCCAGGGATGGTTGTCGAAGTCCGTCACCAGGGGCTGGAGCTGTTCGAACAGTTCCTGGCGCCGTTTCATCGGGAAGGCGCCGATCACGCCCACGCTGGCCAGGCCGCCGTCGTCCTTGTACAGGCCCAGCAGCAGCGAGCCGATGGCGTCCGGCCCGCTCTTGTGCAGCCGGTAGCCGGCCACAACGCAGTCCGCGGTGCGCTCGTGCTTGACCTTGAACATGACGCGCTTGTCCGGCTCGTACCGGCCGTCCAGGCGTTTGGCCACAATGCCGTCCAGTCCGGCGCCCTCGAACTGCTCAAACCACCGCGCCGCCGTGTCCTTGTCCGTGGTGGC
This sequence comes from Pseudarthrobacter enclensis, assembly GCF_030811655.1. Classification (GTDB taxonomy): domain Bacteria; phylum Actinomycetota; class Actinomycetes; order Actinomycetales; family Micrococcaceae; genus Arthrobacter; species Arthrobacter enclensis_A. Next base: position 91,497 of record NZ_JAUSRE010000014.1, read on the forward strand.
GGCCGTCAGGTGCACGGGTGCCTTGCTGGCCGCGAGCGCCTTCTCCAGAGCCGCACGCCGCTCCGCAAAAGGCCTGCCGGTATAGTCGTCGGCATCCAGGGCCAGGAGGTCGAAGGCCACGAAACTTGCCGGTGTCTGCTGTGCCAGCAGTTGTACCCGGCTGGCGGCGGGATGGATCCTTTGCTGCAGGGCGTCGAAATCAAGCCGGTCACCGGAGGCACCCACCAGGATGATTTCGCCGTCCACCACGCAGCGCGGCGGCAGGTTTTCCTTGAGCGCCGCAACGAGTTCCGGGAAATAGCGGGTCATGGGCTTTTCGTTGCGGCTGCCGATCTCCAGGTCATCCCCGTCGCGGAAAATGATGGACCGGAACCCGTCCCACTTGGGTTCATAGCTGAGCTCCCCGCCTCCCGGGATTCCGTCGATGCCGCTGACGGCCTTGGCGAGCATGGGCGGGACGGGCGGCATCACGGGAAGTTCCATGTGCCCATTCTTGCCCGGCCGGCGCCCCGGGCGGTAGGGCGGCGCGCGCTTGTCAGGCCGCCAGCAGCCAGACGACCAGGACCAGGACCGGGGCTGCGGCGGCCGTGGTGAGCAGGATGGTTTCGCGTGCCACCGCCACGCCGCGCCCGTACTTGCTCGCGAACAGGAACACGTTCTGCGCCGACGGAAGGGCTGCCATGAGCACGACCCCCAGGAGCATGCGGTGGTCCAGGTTGAAGAGGAAACGTCCGACGACGAACGCCACCGCCGGCATCACGGCGGACTTCAGTGCCGTGGCGGTGAGGATTTCCGCTGTGTGCCCCCCGCTGCGGAGCATCGTGGTCCCGCGCAGCGACATGCCGAAGGCCAGGAGAACCACCGGGACCGCCGCGCCCCCCAGGAGGGTCAACGGCGCCATCACCGGGGACGGCAGCTGCACGTGGAACGCGGCGAGGACCACGCCCAGGAGCGAGGCGATGATCATGGGATTGCGGAAGGGCTGGGTCAGGACCAGCCTTGGTGAGAACCGGCCGGCCTCGGAGAGGTCCAGCAGGGTAAGGACCAACGGGGCGAACAGGAGCAGCTGGACCAGGAGGACGGGAGCCACCGCCGTGGCGTCACCCAATGCGTAGAGCGTGATGGGTATGCCGATGTTGTTGGCGTTCACGTAGGACCCGGCCATCGCGCCGACCGCCGTTTCGGCCATGGGCCGCCGGAACCAGATCCTGCTGGCGGCCACGTACAGCAGTCCGGTGACCGCGGCTGTGATCATGGCCAGCGGCACATAGGCGGAGAAGACCACGGAGAGGTCCGATTTCAGCACGACGGTAAAGAGCAGCACCGGATTGGTGATGAAGAAGGCGGTCCGGGTCAGTGCGGAGATGGTGGGTTCATCGCCCAGGCCGCACCGCGCGGCGACATAACCCACGGCAATGACGACGCCGATCACCGCCAGTCCGATGAGCACACCGCCCACGTGGGGTACTTCCTTCCGCTACCGCCATGCACTACTGCGGAATGGCAGTACTACAAGTCCCAAACTTATCCGATGGGCGCGGCGATGCCGGGAGGCGTCCACAGTATGGCCCGGCTGCCATCCGCTGCCCGGCTTTGTGAAAAAATCAGCCATGCACGCCATGCAGCATTCCAGCAAGCTCGAGAACGTCCGGTACGAACTCCGGGGGCCGATCCTCCAGGCAGCCAAGAACATGGAGGCCGAGGGCCACCGGATCCTGAAGATGAATCTCGGGGACACGGCACCGTTCGGCCTGGAAGCACCGGAGTCGGTGGTGGTCGACATGATCCACCACCTGCGCGGCGCCCAGGGCTACAGCGACTCGAAAGGCATCTTTACCGCCCGGACCGCCATCTCGCAGTACTACCAGACCCGTGGACTGATGAACATTGGGGTCGAGGACATCGTGATCGGCAACGGCGTCAGCGAACTGATTTCCATGTGCCTCCAGGCGTTCATGGAGAACGGCGACCAGATCCTGGTCCCGGCGCCGGACTATCCCCTCTGGACGGCCGCCGTAACCCTCACCGGCGGCAAGCCCGTGCACTATCTTTGCGACGAGGCGGACAACTGGTGGCCGGACATGGCCGATGTGGAGGCAAAAATCACCAGCCGTACCAAGGGCATCGTGATCATCAACCCGAACAATCCCACCGGCGCCGTCTACCCTCGCCACATTTTGGAGCAGTTCGCGGCCCTGGCGCGGAAGCACAACCTGGTCCTGTTCTCGGACGAAATCTACGAGAAGGTGCTGTACGGCGGTGCCACCCACATCCACACGGCATCCGTGGCCGAGGACGTGTGTTGCCTGACGTTCAGCGGCCTGTCCAAGGCGTACCGCATGCCCGGCTACCGGGCAGGATGGGTGGCCGTCACCGGGCCGCTGGCCGCCACTGCGGCCTACCGGGAAGGACTGGAGTTACTGGCCTCCCTGCGCCTGTGCGCCAACGTTCCTGCCCAGCACGCCATCCAGACCTGCCTGGGCGGGTATCAAAGCATTGAGGCACTGGTGAAACCGGGCGGCAGGCTGCGCGAGCAGCGGGACCTCGCCCACAAACTTCTCACGGCCATTCCCGGTGTCACCTGTGTTCCTGCGTCCGGCGCCATGTACCTCTTTCCGCGGCTGGACCCGGAGCTCTATCCGATCGCCAGCGACGAGCAGTTTGTGCTGGATCTGCTCAAGGACCAGAAAATCCTCGTATCCCACGGCTCGGCTTTCAACTGGCCCACCCCGGACCACTTCCGGTTCGTCATCCTTCCGTCGGTCCGCGAGATTGAGGAAGCCGTGCGGCGGATCTCCACGTTCCTGGCCGCCTACCGCAACCGTGAGGCGGACTACGAGGTGGAAACAGTTGCGGATTAAAGAACTAACCGGTCCCTAACAGCCAGGAAACCGGTCGGCAACATTGGACGCACACACTGGTTAGTGCAGGCAAGAGCCGGCACCAGCTCCAGCCAGGAGGCCCCGATGTTGAAGAAAGCGACGCCGCATGTAACCAGAGTGCGCGCCCTGGACCAGCTCCACCGCGGCGACGAAATCGAAGCCCGCCTTTCGGTGGGGCCGTCCTACGACGACGTGGTGATCCGCCGCGGCAGCGTGCAGGAAACGGCACCCGGAATTGGCGTGGTGTGGATCCTGGACCGGATCACGGGCGTCCGGAAAGCCATCAATACCGATGAGTGCAGCGTCTGGCGGGTGGCGTAGGAGCTGTGACCCGGAAGCCGGATCCGGTACGGCGGGTGTAGTCAGCCAGGACTGCCCGCCAGCCATCGGCCCTTCGCGTCACCCGCCTGCAACGGACTGGATCACCAGGACCTCCTGTCCCGGTGAGACCTGGGTTTCCATGCCCTGCAGCCGCCGCACCTCATTGCCGTCGACATAGATGTTGACGAACCTCCTGAGCGACCCGGTTTCGTCGCGGAGCCGCCTGCCAAGTACGGCATACTCCGCGGCAACCGCATCAAGCAGGCTTGCCACCGTCACCGGCCCGTCGGCGGGCGCAGTCAGTACGGACTGCCCGCCGGCCAGGGGCTGCAGAACGCTGGGGAGCAGCAGCACAATGTCAGGCACCGGCCACCACTGCCGCCCGGACACACAGGACATCGGGCAAGTGGGAGGCCACCTCCCTGAACGTTTCCCCTTCATCCGCACTCGCGTAAACCGTGCCGCCGCGCGTACCAAAGTAGACGCCTGCCGGTTCAGCGGTGTCCACCGACGCTGCGTCCCTGAGCACACTGTTGTACTCATGGTCGGGAAGGCCCGCGCTCAGGTGCTTCCAGGTATTTCCGGCGTCGTCCGTGCGGTGGACGGCGAGCTTCCCATCCGGAGGGATGCGTTCGCCGTCGGCCTTGAGCGGCACCACCCACGCGGTGCCTTCGCGCCTGGGATGGGTCAGCATCACGAAGCCAAAGTCGGCCGGCAGGCCCTCGGCGATGGACTTCCAGGTGTCCGCATTGTCGTCTGTCCGGTACACGCCGTGGTGGTTCTGGGCGTAAAGGCGTCCCGCCGCCCCCGCGTCGGCGGCGATCTTGTGCACGCACTGGCCGAACTCGGGGTTGGGGTCCGGCATGAAGTAGGCCGAGATCCCTTTGTTGCGCGGTTCCCAGGAGGCGCCGGCATCGAGCGATCGGTAGACCCCACCGGTGCTCATGGCTACGTGCACCGTTTCGCCGGCCGGGTCCACAACGATTGAATGCGCTGCGGCGCCGCCGTAGCCCGCTCCCCACTCGCTGCGGTGCGGGTGGTCCCACAGGCCGCGGTTCAACTCGAAGTGTTCGCCGCCATCCGTGGATTTCCACACGGAAATCGGCTCGGCCCCTGCCCACACCACTCCGGGCCGGGACCCGGCGTCCGGGTAGATCTGCCAGACGCGCTCCAGTGCAGCCCCCGTGTCCGCAGGGAATCTGATGGCGCCCTGTTCCGGTTCGGTCCAGGTGGCACCCAGGTCATCCGAGTGCGCAACCGTGGGTCCCCAGTGCGGGCTGCGGACCCCCACCAGGATCCGGGTACGGCCTTCCCTCGTATCGATCCCGATGCTGGGAATCTCCGCCATCAGGAAATGCGGGCCGGTCAGGGACCAGTCCTGCCTGTCCGGGCTCGTGGCCAGCCACAGCCCCTTTTTCGTGCCGATTGCCAGGACAAATGTTTCTGACGCCGTTGCCATGCGGACCATGCAACCACCGGATGGGCCCCGGCGCAACGGTTTTCAGCCCTGCAAACCCCCCGTCCCGGCGGGGGATCAGTCCACGAACTCCGACTGGGTCTCGATGAAATCCCAGTCCGCCGCCGTCAGGACGCCGGCCGGGTTCCCCGGATGGGGACCGCCGGCCTCCGCGATGCCTTGGAGCACCGGAAGGGGCAGATCCTCCGCACGGAGGTTTTGCCGCAGCCACTCCTTGCTGGCCAGGTCCAGGTCCAGCCACCACATGAAGATTTCCACCGCTCACCTCCTTCACCCATTTAAAACGGTAGGCGTGGCCGTGGCCGTGGACAAGGTGCTCCCGCAGAAGCAGGTAACCGGGACGAGACTTCGGGTACTGGCAGGTAACTTGCCTGGCCAGCCGGGGGAAAAGACAAGTACCCCCTACTGGCGACTGCCTTCGGCGGCGCCCCTAGCCTGAAATCTCAAAGCAAGCTGACCGTGCTGCTGAGGCATAGGGCTTAACCGCTGGCCTTCCCTCGCCATGGTCCGTTTGACATATCTGGGGAGAAAAAATGAAACGCACCTTAGCAACAATGGGGGTGATGGGGCTTGGCCTTATCAGCCTCACAGCACCGGCCATCGCGGCTTCCGACCAGGCTGCGCTAGCCCACTCGGACGGAAGCGCCGTGATCCCGCTGGAATTCAATGTCAACGGCACCAACAACGGCGGCGGCAACGCCGGCGGCGGAACTGACAATGGCGGCGGCAACGGCGGCGGCAACGGCAACGGCGGCGGAACCAACACTGGCGGCGGCAACGGCGGAACCAACAACGGCGGCGGCGGAACCAACACTGGCGGCGGCAACGGCAACGGCGGCGGCGGAACCAACAACGGCGGCGGCGGAACCAACACTGGCGGCGGCAACGGCGGAACCAACAACGGCGGCGGCGGAACCAACACTGGCGGCGGCAACGGCAACGGCGGCGGAACCAACAACGGCGGCGGCAACGGCAACGGCAACGGCGGCGGCAACGGTGGCGGCAACGGCAACGGCAACGGCGGCGGAACCAACAACGGCAACGGCGGCGGCAACGGTGGCGGCAACGGCAACGGCAACGGCGGCGGAACCAACACCGGCGGCGGCGGCACCAGCACCGGCGGCGGCGGAACCAACACTGGCGGCGGCGGCACCAGCACCGGCGGCGGCACCAACACTGGCGGCGGCGGCACCAGCGGAAACACCGGCAGCGGCGGAACCAACACTGGCGGCGACACCACCACCGGTGTAACCAACACCGGAACAGGTCTCGTCACTGTGGTTCCGAACGCTACAGCCCCCGCCCAGACGCCGACTTCCGCACCCAAGGCTGCTGTCCCGGCCCCGGTCGCCGTCGGAACCAACCAGGGCTACAACGCCCAGACCGCGGTGGGAGCACCCGATGGCCTGCCGGGGTGGCTCGCCGGCCTGGGAGCGCTGGCTGCCGCGGGGACCGCAGTGGCAGTACGGCGCCAGTCGCGTCCGCTGCACACCGGCGGCTAGCCGGAACACCGCCACCGCCCGTGGCCCCTGACAAGGAAGGCGTTCTGCCAGTGCCCGGCGGGGCGCCTTCCTTCCACCCCCGCCGACCCGTAAGGAATGCAATGGGCCAGGATCGAAGCCGGCACGCAGCGCCCATGCGGCGCGGCATCCTGCGGTGGAACCGGGGCGATCTGGCCATCTTGGTGTGTGGATTCCTCGCCTTCCTGTCGTTCACGTTCGGCGCTCCCCTGTTCCAGCCTTCGGCCCAGTCCCACCCCACAGCCCTAGCCCGCCCTGCGCCGTTGCCTGCCGCCAGGACTGCCCCTGCGGCCCCAGCACCCTCTGATGGCGGGGCCGCGGCCGGAGCAGCTGGGCCTGCCCAGCCTGCGGAAGCCCAAACGCCGGGCTCTTCGGAAGCAGCAGGGCCCGAAGTTCCGGCCGCAGCCCCGCCCATCCACATCCGTTATCCGTCGGCAGCCTTCGACGTGGCCATCCATCCACTGGACCTGGACGGTGAAGCCCAGTCCAGCCGGACTATCGAACCGCCCGCAACGAAGGATGGCTACTGGCTGACGCCGTTCGGAGTCCCGGGGAAAGGCTCCGGCAACACCACCTACGTCATTGGCCACAGCTGGGAAGGCGCGGATGCCCCTTTCAACCACCTCAGTTCGGCGGCGGCCGTCGGCGACCACATTGAGGTAGAAACCGCAGCCGGAACCATCAGCTACCGGGTGGACAGCATCACGACGTACCTGAAGTCCGGACTCAAGGACAGCGCCGTGTGGGACATGGTGCCCAACCGGCTTGTCCTCATCAGCTGCTACACCGAGGACCCGTGGGGCAAAAACGTGGTGGTCACGGCATACCCCGCCGACCCCCAGTAGCCGCCCGGGCGGCGGTGCTGCGCGTCTTTCCGGGCCGAACGGACCTGTTCACACCCCGCGGCCAGGCGGACAATTGGCCGCATGACAGGGGAACACATCAATACTGCTCCGCTGCTGGTGGGGATCATGCCCAAGCAGCACCCGGAGGTCCTCCAAACTGCGACCATGCTGGCTGCCCGACTGGGGGTGCCTTTGGTCTGCGCCTATGTGGACGAGGCCAGCTACCTGGTGGAATGGGATCCTGCCCGGTCCGCGCACCGCCTTTCACTGCACCCCGATGCCGACGACGACATGCTGGCCCTCACCACAGGCCTGAAGTCGCAGGTCCAGGCCACGGTGGACAACCTGCCGCCGGACCGCGGGACGCTGGACTGGTCCTTCCGCACACTCACCGGCGATCCGGCCCGGGCCCTGGGCCAGGTGGCAGCCGAGTTGGATTCCCCGATCATCATTGTTGGCACTTCCGAACGGGGATTCTCGCACTGGCTCTCGGAGGCCCTCAATGGATCGGTGGGGGCGTGGCTGAGCCATCACCAAAGCCGCCCGGTCCTGGTGGTGCCCTACCGAATGCCGGCGCATGAAGACCGGCCTTAGTGTGGGCTTTCCGGCAAAATACCCGGCATTGGGGCCTGCTTAAAGTAAAGCGAAAGTAGTTATTCGGGATGCTGGCGCAGTGCCGTACCAGCCAGTAAGCTGGTTCAAGCAAGGCCGATCCGCCCAGGTGGAAGCCGGAATTGCCCAAGAGCTGCTCCGGAGTGCGTATCCCCCAATAACGCACTCCGGAGCTTTTTTGTGCCCTGAACGCCTTCGTCACAGTGCCACCAATTCATGGCCGGGTTCCGGTCGGATACCCCGTAGGGGTACTTGTGCTGATACCCCTATGGGGTATATGTTTGCGGCATGGACGCCACTGAAGAAGCCGTTGCCACCGTGGCAGCTACGGGGTCGGCCCCCGATGCCCGAACTGTGCAAGAGCACGGGTACACGGGAAACAAAGACGCGTACCTGCGGCGCCTGAAGCGCATTGAGGGCCAGGTGCGGGGCATTGCCCGGATGGTGGATGAGGACAAGTACTGCATCGACATCCTGACCCAGGTTGCCGCCGTCACCAAGGCCCTGCACGCCGTCAGCCTTGGCCTGGTGGAGGAACACATCGGCCACTGCGTGGTGGGGGCGGCCTCCGAGCCGGATCCCGATGCACGTGCCGAAGCCATTGACGCCAAGGTAAAGGAAGCTGCCGACGCCATTGGCCGCCTGCTGCGCTGACCCCACAGTCCACAATCCACCCCGGCCAGCGCCGGCACCACATGAAGGAGCAAGCCATGAGCACCACCACAACCGTCAGCGTCTCGGGCATGACCTGCGGACACTGCGTGTCGGCAGTCAGCGAAGAACTGGAAGCCATCGACGGCGTTGAAGCAGTGGCCGTGGACCTGAACGCCGGCGGTATCTCCACCGTGACCATCACTTCAGGCAAGGAACTCTCCCCCGCGGAAATCGGCGAAGCCGTCGCCGAAGCCGGCTACCTGGTGGTGGCCAACGAAGCCTAGACCCCCCCCAACACTGAAAGGTGACATGAGCCAGGAACTGCTGCACCCGCCGGGCACCCGCGTTGTCGAACTGGACATCGAGGGGATGACCTGCGCCTCCTGCGTCAACCGCGTGGAGAAGAAGCTCGGCAAGCTCGAGGGAGTGGCCGCCACCGTCAACCTGCCACTCGAGTCGGCCTACGTCACGGTCCCGGAGGGCATCACTGACGAGCAGCTCACCGCAACGGTGGAAGCAGCTGGTTACAAGGCAAAAGTCCGGCCACAACACACCCCTGCTCCGGAAACCGGGCCCGCGGACCAGCCAGCCGCGATTCCCGCTTCCCGGCTTCGCCCGCGCCTGGTCCTGGCCGCCATCCTGACCGTCCCGGTGTTCCTGGTGAGCATGGTCCCGGCGCTCCAGTTCCCCAACTGGGGCTGGGTGGCTGCGGTACTGGCGCTGCCGGTGGTCACGTGGGCGGCCTGGCCCTTCCACCGCGCGGCTGCCATCAACGCCCGGCACCTCGCCTCCACCATGGACACGCTGGTGTCCCTCGGAGTGGCGGCGGCGTACCTGTTTTCAGCGTGGCAGCTGCTGGCCGACCCCGGCATGACGGCGCATCCGGGCATGGAGGACATGTCCGGCGGCCTGTACTTCGAGGTTGCCTCCGTGGTCACTGCATTCCTGCTCCTGGGCCGGTACCTGGAGGCCAACGCCAAAAAGAAGGCCGGGGACGCCCTGCAGGCCCTGCTGAACCTGGGGGCCAAAGACGCCACGGTCCTGCGCAACGGAAGCGAACAGAAGATTCCCGCCGAGCGTCTGCGGGTGGGCGACGTCCTGGTGGTCCGCCCGGGTGAGAAGATAGCCACCGATGGGGTGGTGGTGGACGGCGCTTCCGCCGTGGACGCCTCCCTGGTCACCGGCGAATCGGTTCCCGTGGAGGTCGGTCCGGACAGCCGGGTCACCGGTGCCACCATCAACACGTCCGGCCGCCTGCTGGTGCGGGCCACCCGGGTCGGCTCCGAGACCACCCTTGCCCAGATGGCCCGGCTGGTGTCGCAGGCCCAGACCGGCAAGGCCCCCATCGCACGGCTCGCGGACCGCATCAGCGCCGTCTTCGTCCCGGTGGTCCTGGGCATCGCCGCCCTGACGTTCGTGCTCTGGCTCCTATTGGCCGGTCCGGACGCCGATGGCGGCCATCTGCGGCAAGCCTTCACGGCCGCCGTCGCCGTCCTGGTGATTGCCTGCCCCTGCGCCCTCGGCCTGGCCACCCCGGTGGGCCTGCTCACCGGCACCGGACGGGGTGCACAGCTGGGCATCCTGATCAAGGGCCCGCAGGTCCTGGAGGACACCCGCACGGTGGACACCATCCTGCTGGACAAGACCGGGACCGTCACCACGGGCGTCCTGGCCGTGGATGCCATGTCAGCCTTCAGTGGTTTCCATGACCGCGAGGTCCTCCGTCTGGCGGGAGCCGTGGAGGCCGCCTCCGAACACCCGGTGGCACACGCCATTGCGGCAGCAGCGGCGTCGGCCGCACGGTCGGGAGATGCTGTGAACGACGGCGGCATCCTCCCGCAGGTGCAGGATTTCGCTTCCGCCCCGGGCGGCGGAGTGTCCGGAACCGTTGAGGGCAGGCACGTAATGGCCGGTCGGAGCGGTTGGCTGCTGGGGAACGGAATCGCGCTGGATGCCTCGCAACAGGCGCAGCTCGCGGCTGCCGAGGAAGGGGGTGCCACCGCCATCTGCGTGGCAGTTGACGGCACCCCGGGCGGAATCATCAGCCTGCGGGACACCGTCAAGGAAGGTTCCGCCGACGCCGTCGCGCGCCTGAAAGGGCTGGGCCTGCGGCCCATCCTGCTGACCGGGGACAATGCCGCGGTCGCTGCCCGGGTTGCTGCCGCCGTCGGTATCGCTCCCGGCGATGTCTACGCCGGCGTCCTGCCGGAAGGGAAAGTCGAGGCAGTGCGGACGCTCCAGGCCGGCGGCGCGACGGTGGCCATGGCGGGAGACGGCGTCAACGATGCCGCCGCACTGGCGCAGGCCGACCTGGGCATTGCCATGGGTTCAGGGACGGACGTGGCCATCGAAGCCGCGGACCTGACGGTGATGGGCAGCGACCTTGCCCAGGTGGCGCAGGCCATCGAACTGTCCCGGAGGACCCTTTCCACCATCAAGACCAACCTGTTCTGGGCGTTCTTCTACAACGCGGTGGGAATCCCCGTGGCCGCCCTGGGGCTGCTCAACCCGATGATCGCGGGCGCCGCCATGGCTGCCAGCTCAGTCCTGGTGGTCACCAACTCGCTGCGGCTGCGCAGCTTCGGACGGCACCAAAGCCAGGCCCAGGCCAAAGGGGCACGCTCCAGGACCAGGGTCAGGCCGCACCGTACCTGACCGCGGCACGGGCCCTCGCCTTGGCCGCCTCCGCCTCCCGGTCCTTGGGCGGCGCCTGCGTCACCAGCGAATCCAGCAGATGCTGCGTGATGTGCGCGATCTCATGCACGGCCTCGTCAAACGCTTCCTGGTTGGCCTTGGACGGCTTGGTACTGCCGCTGATCTTGCGGACATACTGCAGTGCGGCCGCATGCACTTCCTCGGACGTGGCGTGTGGCTCGAAGTTGTGGAGGGTTCGGATATTCCGGCACATACCGCCATGCTAGGCTCTCCGAATGCCTGGGATCGACCCCCTTTTTTCATGGTCTCCACCCGGCGTCCATGGGAAGCCCGGCATGGGCAGCGCTGCCCATCGACACTGTTTGGGGGCCGGGATAGGTTTTAGGCAATGGATCTTCCGGATGAGCCGGGGGGCCGCTGGGGATGCCGATCTGGTTCGGATCCACGACCTATCAAGGAGAAACTGATGGCTATTTGGGGTGCAGACGTTGAGCAGCTTCGCCAGCTCGGCAGCAAGCTTCAGGCAGGCGCGTCCGAGATCGAGACGCAGAAGTCCACTCTCACCAAGGTTCTGGGCAGCACCAACTGGGAAGGCCCGGACGCCACCAAGTTCCGCAACGAGTGGTCCGGTACCCACACCGCCATGCTCACCAAGGTTGCCGAGGCACTGAAGGAAGCCGGCGCGCAGGCCAAGCGCAACGCCGAGGAGCAGAGCCAGGCATCCCACTAGGCTTACCGCCGGTATCCGGAAAGGGCAGGGACACCATGCGGTGTCCCTGCCCTTCCCTGTTTGCGTCCGACGTCGGCACTCAGCCAAGGAGCCGCAGCGCCCACGGCCGGGGCCGGCTTCACTGGGGCCGCCCCTAAGGGGACGGGCCCGGCTAAGGGACGGGCTCGACGTCGTTCGCGTGCTCCAGCGGTGAGGCCCCAGTCTGCGCAGCCTTCCCGCCAGCCAGGGCGGCAGAGGCCCGCAGCTCGTCGAGCCGGACCAGGATGACCCCACCGACGATCAGGACGCCGCCCAGGAGCTGGATCGCGCCCGGCAGCTCCCCGAGCAGCAGCCACGCCCACACCACGGCAAACAGAACCTCGGTGAGTGACACGAAGGAGGCCACCTTGGAACCCAGGGCCCTGGCTGCCATGATGCCCGAGACGTAGGCCAGGACGGTGGCCAGCACCACCAGCCCCGCGAGGGAGACCCACCAGGGCGTGGTCCAGGCGCCCAGTGTGGTGTCCTCAGTATTGAAGGCCATGGGGAGCAGGCCGGTGGCGGCAGCGAGCCACATGGCCGCGGCACCCACCATGAGTCCGCCCGACGCCAGCACAATGGCCGGAAGTGTGTCATTTTCCTTGGCCGTGATGAAGAAGTAGATGGCCAGGCATACCGCTGCAGCCATGCCCCAAAGGACCCCCACCACGTCCACCTTCACGGCGCCTGTGAGGTCCAGGACCAGGACCAGCCCTGCCAGGGACAGCAGCGTCCCACCGGCAGTCAGCACGCGCGGGCGGCGGCTGGCAGCCCAGAGCCACAGCACGATAATCACCGGAGCCAGGTACTCCAGGAGGAGCGCGACGCCCACGGACAGACGCGCCACCGCGTTGAAGTAGAACAACTGGCAGGCCGCCACGCCGACGAGCCCGAACAGCACAATGGTGAGCCAGTTGTCCCGCAGTTGGTGCCAGCGCCCCTTAAGTGCGGACACGGCGGGGACCGCAAGGATTAGGGCGGCCCCTGTGAGGCGGGCGGTGACGGCTGCCCCGGGGGACCAGCCGGTTTCCAGCAGGGACTTGGCGAACGAGCCGGACAGGCCGAAGACGGCAGAGGAGAACAGCGCGATGCCGAGCCCGGATGCCAGGAAGCCGGTCCTTGTACCGGGCAGCTCCGGGGCGGAGATGGGGTTTTTGGCGGCAGGCACCGTTGCCTCCTGTCAGGAGTAAAGTGGGGTAATGCTCATGACACTACGCTTCGGTGCTGTAAGGAGTCAACATGGTTTTCGCCCCTGACACTGAAGTGGCACTGCGAACGGTGGTGAACCTCATCAACACGGCCACGAACGGCAGGGAGGGGCTGGCCTCCATTGCCGATCTGGACAGCTTCCTGGACGCTGAAGGATTCTCCGGGGCACGCAGCAGGGATGCCGCCGAACTCGAGAGCGTGCGGCAGCTGCGCAGCGAACTTGCCGCGGTATGGACGGCGGACGAGGACACCGCCGTGGAGGCGGTCAACCGGCTGCTGCGGGACGCCAACGCGCTGCCCCAGCTGATGAAGCACGACGGGTGGGACTGGCACCTGCATGCCACCGCGCGCGAGGCACCGCTGGCGGACCGGATGGGCACCGAGGCTGCCATGGCCCTGGCTGACGTGATCCGAAGCAAGGAGAGGGACCGGCTGCGCATGTGCGCGTCAGAGGACTGCGACGCCGCCGTGCTGGACCTGAGCCGGAACCGGTCCAAGCGCTACTGCGATACCGGCAACTGCGCCAACCGGGCCCACGTTGCCGCCTACCGCGCCAGGCAGGCCGCGGCGGGCTAGCTTAGCCCCGGTCTGGTCCGCCCGTGCCATCGCCCGAAGCCATCGGGTCCTGGCTGCCGGGAGCACCGAACCCATGGCCGGGCCGGCCCTGCGGGGATGGTTTGGGCGCCGAGCTCAGGTTTACGCCCGACCCCTTGCCCAGGTGTTCAGCGTTCTCCTTGTAGCTCATCGACAGCATTGCCGCGATCACCAGGGTGACGATGAAGGCGATGCCCGCCGCGGTGAAGGCAAGGTCGAACCGGGGCGTACGGGCGCTTCCGCCGGAGGCAAAGATCAATACGGCGACGAAGGCGACAACGGCCCAGAATGCGGAAAACATCAGCGGCCCCTTCACCGAGGTCCGCAGCTTGCGCGGTTTTCCCTGATGCTGGTCAGCCACGGTGGTTCCTCCCTGCAGGCGGCGCTGGGCCGGCCTGGTGTACGAATTGCGGTGTCGCGCCAATCTTTCTACAGAAAGTAGAAGGGCACTCCCCCTAGTTTACGGCTTTCCTGCAACGCCGCGGGCATCATGCCGCAGCGTCAGGCCCGAAAGTACCCACAGGACGCCCGAAACAATCGCTCCTCCGCCGGTGACGCCAAGCAGGGCATGGGCGCCGAGGCTGACGAAGAACGGCAGCAGCGCCGCTGTGCCAATCCCGATGACCCCGGACGCGATCCAGTCACGCCCAAGCACATGGCGGCCCCTGTGCCGCAGGCCGCAGGCGAGTTCGAGGAGGCCTGCCACTCCCAGACCCAGGGCTGCTATCACCCCGAATAACAGGTCACTGTGCAGGAGGAGCACGGCGAAGCCGGCACCGGCCAGGACCGCTCCGGCGGCGGACAGCATCTTGCCCGAGTTCTGTGCGAGCCCCGCTGCCGGGACGGTCCGCAGGGACACCAGGCCGGCCGCCAGCAGGTAAAGGCCGCCGGCCCAGCCCATGACCTCAACGGAGGGAGACGTCCAGAAGACCGTCACTGCGCCAAACACCAGGGCAGCGGCGGCGCGGAGCAGGACCGGCCTCCAGAGGTCGATGCGGGGGGTGGTTGCGGGAGCAGCGCCCGCGGGGGTGGATGGTTGCGTCACCGGTCCAGTTTAGTGGGGGCTGCTGGGAGGTCTAACCGGACGGGCTGCCCGGGGCCCTTCGGTAGGCGCAACCGCGGTTCAGCCCGCACCGAGCACCATCCACCGGTCTGACCGGGCACGCAGGCCCAGGGTTACCGCGCGTGCCGCCATGTACCCAAGCGCGAAAACCGCCCAAAGCCAGCCGAGCCCGGGAGCCCCCGCGGCGCCGGACAGGGCAACCCATACCAGCAGCGGCGAGTAGACGCCAAGGTTCACCAGGCCGGCCAGGGCGAGATACTGCGCGTCGCCGGCGCCGATCAGCACACCGTCCAGGACAAAGACGTAGCCGGCAATGGGCTGGCCGGCGGCCAGGACCCAGAGGGCAAGGGCCAGGACGTGCTGCACCTGCGGGTCGGGCGTGAACAGCGCACCGGCCCAGGGGGCTGCCGCGGCCAGGAGCAGGCCGGTCACCACCCCGAAACCCGCGCCCCAGCGGATCATGGTGCCGGTCAACAGCCTTGCCCGCGCCGCGTTGGACGCGCCAAGCTCTTTCCCAATGAGCGCCTGCGCGGCGATTGCCAGGGCGTCCAGGGCGAACGCAAGGAACGAAAAAATGGTCATGGCCAGCTGGTGGGCTGCGAGGTTGACTTCACCCTGCGCGGTGGCCACCAGCACCGTCGCCAGGATGGCGGTGCGGAGGCTGAGAGTACGCAGCATGAGCCATGAGCCCACGCGCGTCATGGTGCGGATGCCCCGCCAACTTGGCAGCAGGGCCACGCCGTGGCGCACGGCGCTCCGGCGCACCATCACTACATACACCGCTGCCATGGCCCATTGCGCAACACTGGTGCCCAGGGCCGAACCCACCACCGACAGGCCCAAACCATAGACAAGCCAGAGGTTCAGCACGATGTTCGCACCGAAGCCGGCAGTAGCCACCACCAGGGGCGTCCGGGTGTCCTGCAACCCTCGGAGCACCCCGGTGCCGGCAAAGATCAACAGCATCGCCACCAGGCCCGGCATGGACCATCGGAAGTATTCGATGGCATAGGTCCGAACGCTGTCTTCGGCACCAAGCAGGCCGATGAGCGGGTCAGCAGCCGCGAAGCCGGCAGCTGCGAGGAACACGCCGAGGAGCAGTGCCAGCCAGACGCCGTCGCGCCCCGCTGCGAGGGCCTTGCCCAACTGCCCCTCGCCCAGGGCCCGGGCAACAGCGGGCGTCGTGGAGTAAGCCAGGAAGACCATGAGCCCCACAATGGTCTGCAGCACGGCGGAGGCGAGCCCCACTCCCGCGAGCTGGGCGACGCCGAGGTGTCCCACGATGGCGGAATCCGCCAACAGGAAGAGGGGCTCCGCCACCAGTGCACCGAAGGCCGGAACGGCGAGGCGGAGGATCTCCCTGGCCGGCCCCCGGCTTCCGGCCGCGGACGTGGACGTGGACGTGGACGTGGGAGCAGGCTGGTGGGGCACGGTGCCAGCCTAACCGGGGCAACCCATGGAAAGGAGCCGTCATGAGAAGGCCCACAAATCCAAAGAGATAGTTGACAGTTCAACTATCTCTTGGAGAGAGTGGGATCCATGAACCATTCACGACTGACCACCACAGCCCTTACCGCCCTTCGGATCATCCTCGGCTTCCTCTTCGCGGCCCACGGGTGGCAGAAGTTCACTGAGTGGACCATAGCCGGCACCCAGGCGTCGTTCGCCAAGATGGGCGTACCGGCCGCCGACGTCATGGCGCCCGCCGTTGCGGTCCTTGAACTGGCAGGCGGTATTGCCCTGATCCTTGGGGTCCTCACCCGCGTGGTTGCCGCACTCCTTGTCCTGGACATGCTGGGCGCCCTCTTCTTGGTGCATGCCCCGGCAGGTATCTTCGCCGCAAACGGAGGATATGAGCTTGTCCTGCTCCTGGCCACAGCAGCCTTCGCACTGGCGCTCACCGGCGCCGGCCGCCTGTCCCTCGACCGCCTCCTCTTCAGCCGCAGCAATTCGAGGTTGTCAGTCCTGGCCTAGCGGACTCTTCCAGAGACCTGCGACGGCGGTTGTGCACCCGGGTGCGCGGCCGCCGCCGCACTTTAACCGCCGGCAGTCCCCCGCAGGACCGAACCGGCCGGTAACCTGCGCCGTCAGTAAGATCGCAGCATGACTGAGACCGGCCGCCCCAACTCCGTAACCCTCCGATTCCTGGCCGCTCCCACCGACGTGGGCCACAGCGGCTCCGTGGACGCCGGCACCGTGCTCGAGTGGGTGGACAAGGCTGCGTATGCCGCAGCGGTGGGATGGGCCAAGTCCTACTGCGTGACCGCCTACGTGGGAAACATCCACTTTGCCGATCCAGTCAACAGCGGCGACATGGTGGAAGTGGAGGCCACGATCGTCTACACGGGCCGGTCCTCCATGCACATCCACACCGTGGTCTCGTCCGGGGATCCGAAGGGCGGCCCGGCCACGATGCGCAGTCAGTGCATGGTGATCTTTGTGGCCGTCGGCGAGGACGGCAAACCCATTCCAGTGCAGCAGTTCGAGCCCGCGACGCCTGCCGAGATCGAGCAGCGCGACCACGCGCTGGCCAGGATCAAGGTCCGTGAGCGGATCGTCGAAGCTATGAACGGGCAGGAATATACCGATGCCGGAACGGCGGAGCGGGTGACCTTGCGCTTCATGGCCGCCCCCACCGACGTTAATTGGGGCGGCAAGGTCCATGGCGGCATCGTCATGAAATGGATCGACGAGGCCGCCTATGTGTGTGCCTCACGCTACTGCGGACGGGACACCGTTGCAGTCTTCTCCGGCGGCGTGCGCTTCTACCGGCCCCTGCTGATCGGCCATGTGGTGGAGGTCGAAGCCCGGCTGGTCTACACCGGCACCAAGGGCATGCATATCGCTGTCCACGTCCGGTCCGGCGACCCAAAGGGCCGGGAGCTGCACCTCACCACGTACTGCCTCACGGTGATGGTGGCCCGCGACGGCGACGGCAACTCGGTGCCGGTCCCCGCCTGGGTGCCGGTCAGCGGGGAGGACAAGCGGCTCCACGCACATGCCCGCGAGCTCCTGGAAATCCGGGGGACAGCTCCGGGCAACCGGCTGCCCAACCACCTGCTGGCCGGCGCGGCTCCCGCAGCCGCCGCTAACGGAGCCTAGAAGCCGCCGCCCCCCGAGTCGCCCGCCATGTTGGCGAATCGGGAGTAATGGCCCTGGAACGCCACCACGATGTCTTTGGTGGGGCCGTTACGGTGCTTGGCCACCAGGATGTCCGCTTCCCCTGCGCGGGGCGATTCCTTGTCATAGACGTCTTCACGGTGCAGCAGGATCACCATGTCGGCGTCCTGTTCGATGGAACCTGACTCACGGAGGTCAGAGACCATGGGCCGCTTGTCCTGGCGCTGTTCCGAGCCACGGTTCAGCTGCGACAGGGCGATCACGGGCACCTGGAGTTCCTTGGCGAGGAGCTTGAGCGCACGGGAAAACTCGGAAACTTCCTGCTGGCGCGATTCCACCTTCTTGCCTGAGCTCATCAGCTGCAGGTAGTCGAGGATGACCAGCTTGAGATCATGCTGCTGCTTCAGCCGGCGGCACTTGGCCCGGATTTCCATCAGGGACATATTGGGGCTGTCGTCAATGAACAGCGGGGCATCGTTCATCCTGCCCATGGTGGTGGCAATCTTCGACCACTGTTCGTCCTTGATGGTTCCCTTGCGCAGGTCCTGGAGTCCAATGGTGGCCTCGGCGGAGAGCAGGCGCATGGCGATCTCGTTCCGGCCCATTTCCAGGGAGAACATCACCGTGGAGAGGTTGTTCTTGATGGCTGCGGAGCGGGCGAAATCCAAGGCAAAGGTGGATTTACCGACGGCCGGGCGGGCGGCGATGACGATCATCTGGCCCGGGTGTAGTCCGTGGGTCAGTTCATCAAGTTCGTAGAAGCCGGTGGGCACACCGGTCATGCCCTCCCCGCGGTGGCCGGACGCCTCGATCTCGTCCACCGTTGACTCCATGACGTCCTTCAGCACCACATAGTCTTCGGCGGTGCGGCGTTCCGCTACGGCATAAACCTCTGCCTGCGCCTGGTTGACCAGGTCCTCCACCTCGCCGTCGGAGCCATAACCCAGCTGCACGATCTTGGTTCCGGCGTTTACCAGCCGGCGGAGCACTGCGCGCTCGGCCACGATCTCCGCGTAATACCCGGCGTTGGCCGCGGTGGGAACGGTCTGGATGAGCTCGTGGAGGTAGGCCGGGCCGCCGATCCTGTTGATCTCAGCGCGCTTGGTCAGCTCGTCGGACACAGTGACGGCGTCCGCGGGCTCGCCCCGGCCGTAGAGGTCGATGATGGCCTCATAGATGGTCTCGTGTGCCGGGCGGTAGAAATCCTGCCCGCGGAGGATCTCCACCACATCCGCAATGGCATCCTTGGACAGCATCATGCCGCCCAGGACCGACTGTTCGGCCGCGATGTCCTGGGGAGGTTTGCGGCTCGCATCCGATCCACGGGTTGCCTCGACGGGGTCCAGATGCGCGATTGACAAAGCTGCCGTCCTCCATTTGTACCGGGTGTGCCCCGGTGGTCCATCCTGTTCGCAGCCGCCAATACAACCGCCGCCACCTGTCCAGGTTTACAACCAGGCCCCGACAATCGGATGCGGGGTCGGCCACACCTCCGACCGGGACTTATCCCCAGATTCCACAGTTTTCCACAGAGGGTGTGGAAAACTGGTGGAGGGCCGCGTCCAGGCTGCAGCTGGAACACCCGTAGTCCGGCCGCGAAGAACAGGTACCCCGCTACGGTAGCCCCGGTTGCGCCAGCGGCAAAGCCAACATGCCACGACCTCTGTGGATAACCTGTGCAGTATGTGGCATAGCTTGTGCACAGCCTGTGGGGAAATCTGTGGACAAAATAAAAATTTGAGCAGCATCGCCCGTCTGACCTGCGAAAACACTGCAGGCCGCATGTGGACTGAATATTTCTTCCAGGGAATTTCATCCACAGGGGTGGGCCGGGTGCTTGGGTGTGCGGGGAGGAGTCCGTCGCCTTCGAAAGGGTCAGGAGCGGAAGCGTGGCGCTCCTCATATTCCGCGTCTGGATTTTGTGCAATCCCCCCCGGACCTGTACGCGGCCCGGTACATATTGCTGTGGATAACCAGGATCAGGCTTAATATCTAGGTACGCCCGGGAGTGCAGGAGCGCAACCGGCAGCAGGAAGATAAGGCCGGCCGAAGGGCCGGCTCGGCAACCGCACCTGGCAGCGGCCAGGAAGTTACACAGAACGGCTTGTGAAAATGGAATCCCTCGCGGTCCCGGTCCTTATCCTGCTCGCGGTGGTAGCGGGGGTCACGCTGGCCTACCGCGCGGCCCGGAAACGCAGAACAGCCGATGATGCCGCCCGGCCCCAGCCTTCCGTCTCCGCCAAGGAGCTTGCCCGCGCAGCGGCCGACAGGCTGTCGGAAGACCAACACCGTCGGCTCTACGCCCTGATCGCCCAGGACCAGGGCTTGGCCGCCATCAAGCTTTACCACGAGGTCACAGGAGACGGCGTCCGGGCATCACGTGATGCCGTCGGCGCTCTCACTGCCCACCCGCAGCCCTGTCGGAGCCAGGCGCCGCAGCAGGTCGCCGAACAAGACGAGGACCAACCAACGCGGTTCCCGTACCGCTACCGCGCCATTGCCAGCAAGGGCGATGTCACCCGGGAAGTAAGCAGCAACATGCTCAACGACGAGATCTACGGCAGGATCCGGACCCTGGCCCGCAACGGTGAGACGGAGGCCGCGGCGAACGCCTTGACGCGGCACTCTGATATTTCAATCACGCAGGCACGGGAGTTCATCGCCCTGCTGGACGATTAGCGCGGCCCAGCAATGCCGGCGAGCAACTGCTCGAACGGGAGGGACTCCAGCGGAGCGGGCTGCCTGCCGGGCTGGGGCCCTTCGAGCAGCCGTGTGAACTCGCCGGCGGCGCGTTCAATCCGGTCCCCGAGCGACCCTCCGCCCTCTTCAGCGCTCCCCCAGTCCTGGGGTCCTGCAAAGACGCCGGTGGCAGCCATGCGGGTGCGGAGGTAGCTGAACAGCGGCCGCATGGCGTAGTCAAGGACCATCTGGTGCCGGTCGGTGCCGCCGGTGGCGCCCAGCAGGACCGCCTTTCCGTCCAGCGACTTGGGGTCCAGAACATCTATGAAGGACTTGAAGAGGCCACTGTAGGACGCACTGAACACAGGGGTCACCGCGATGATTCCGTCCGATGCCTCCACCGCTGCGATCACCTCCGCCAGGCGGGGGGCGGCGTAGCCGGTGACGAAGTTGTTGGCAATGTCCACGGCCAGGTCGCGGAGCTCCACGACGTCCACGTCCACCTGGTATCCGCCGGCCATAAGCTGGCGCCGGGCAGCTGCTGCCAACTGGTCCGCCAGCAGGCGGCTGGAGGAGGGTACGCCGAGCCCTGCAGAAAGGACGGTGATGCGGCGGGTTTCCATGGCATTCTCCTGGTGCTTGTTCTATCCATCATATATGCGTTTGCATCTACATGAGTGAACTGCTTGCGCCAGGAAAGTATTCCCGCCCGACTAACAGGCCTGCCCCTGTTAGAGCATCACGCTTCCCCGAATGCCGGTGGTGGAGTAGCCGCCCACCCAGATGTCCCCATCTTCGGCACTGACGTGGATGCGGCCCGCCCGGCCCAGGACAGTCCCCTGCGACGCCACGTACCGCTCCGGGGCCCTGCCGGTCTCCATCAGCCACTGCGCTGCTCCGGCATTGAAGCTGCCGGTGACAGGATCCTCCGCCATCGCATCACCGGGCAGGAACGTGCGGACTTCGAAGTCGGGCCCGTCGCCGGCAGGGCAAGGACCAATGGCACCGATCTTCAGGTTGCCCATGGCCGTATAGTCCGGCGCGAGGGCCAACACCTGCTCGGCAGTCTCGAGCAGGACCCCGATCCATTCGGGACCGTTCACCAGCCAGGACGCGTCGAGGACGTCTTCTGCCCGCACCCTTAGCGCCGCGGCCAGCTGCCGCCGGACCGACGCTTCCACGGCGCCGAATCGTGTCAGGGGCGGCGCGGCGAAAGCCAGCCTGCCGCCGTCGCGCTTTACCCGGACCAGCCCGGCAGCGCATTCCTGCACCACGCAGCCGTCGGATTTGGGAACTCCGCCGGCTTCCAACCACGTATGGGCCGAGCCCAGCGTTGGGTGCCCCGCGAAGGGAAACTCTTCCGTGCCCGTGAAGATCCCGACCCGGTAGTCGGCGCGCGGGTCCTTCGGCGGCAGGAGGAAGGTGCTTTCAGAAAGGTTGGTCCAGTTCGCAAACTGCTGCATCGTTGCTGAGTCCAGGCCCTCGGCATCAAGGACAACGGCGAGCGGGTTGCCCCGGTAGGGCTGGCCGGAGAAAACGTCGACCTGCTGGAAGGGGCGGCTGCGCGCTGTCGGATTCACCGGAGCAGGTTACCACCGGCACATGCGAAGACCCCCACCGCCGGAATCCGGCGATGGGGGTCTTCTGCAGTCGTAACTGCCGGGCCGTAGGGCTACTTGCCTGCCACTACGTCGAGCTCGATCACAGCGGCAACGTCAGCGTGGAGGCGGACGTTGGCCTGGTAGGAACCGACCGACTTGATGTGTGCGGGCAGTTCAACCTTGCGCTTGTCGATCTTGCCAAGGCCAGCGGCCTCAACAGCGTCAGCAACGTCGCCCTGCTTGACGGTGCCGAACAGGCGGCCGGACTCGCCAGCCTTGACGACCAGCTTGACCGGCTTGGCGGACAGCGCAGCAGCCTGCTTCTGAGCATCTTCCAGGGAAGCGTGCTCGCGGGCGGCGCGGGCAGCCTTGATGGACTCAACCTGCTTCTCGCCACCCTTCGACCAGGTCAGGGCGAAGTTGCGCGGCAGGAGGTAGTTACGTGCGTAACCGTCCTTGACCTCGACAACATCGCCAGCTGCACCGAGACCGGTGACTTCGTGGGTCAAAATGAGCTTTGCCATGTTAGTTAATCCCTTCCTTAGCCGCGGCCAGCGCCGGAGTAAGGCAGCAGAGCAACTTCGCGGGCGTTCTTGATTGCCTGGGCGATCTTGCGCTGTTCCTGCACCGTAACGCCGGTAACGCGACGGGCGCGGATCTTGCCGCGGTCGGAGATGAACTTGCGCAGCAATGCTACGTCCTTGTAGTCGATGACAGTGATGTCAGCGGCCTTCAAGGGGTTGGACTTTGGTTTGGGCTTACGGAGTTCAGCCTTAGCCATCGTGGAGCTCCTATTCTAGGGAGCCCGTGGATATTGATCCACGGGATGGTGGTGGTCCGACGGCGGCAGCAGCTTGAGTGCGTTGCGCACCCTTGCCGTCCCGGCGCCGGGCCGTTGTTTGGGTTTAGAAGGGAGGTTCGGAATCGGGGCCGTTGCCCCAGCCGCCTGCGTTGGACACACCGGGCGTGGCCCAGGGATCGTCCTGTGCAGCCTGCTGGTTGCCGCCGCCCCAGCCTCCACCGGAGTTGCCGCCCTGGTTTCCACCAGAGTTGCCGCCTCCGAAGCCACCGCCGCCGCCACCGCCGAAGCCGCCGCCACCCTGGCCGCCGGAGCGCTGGGTACGGTTGACCTTGGCATTTGCGTAGCGCAGGCTGGGGCCGATTTCGTCGACCTCAAGCTCGATAACGGTGCGCTTTTCGCCTTCTTTTGT
Organism: Pseudarthrobacter enclensis; assembly: GCF_030811655.1. Taxonomy (GTDB): domain Bacteria; phylum Actinomycetota; class Actinomycetes; order Actinomycetales; family Micrococcaceae; genus Arthrobacter; species Arthrobacter enclensis_A. Next base: position 114,688 of record NZ_JAUSRE010000014.1, read on the forward strand.
TTCGTAGGAACGGCTCTTCAGGCGGCCGGTCACGATAACGCGCATTCCCTTGGTCAGGGATTCGGCAACGTTCTCGGCTGCTTCACGCCACACCGCGGCGCGGAGGAACAGGGTCTCCCCGTCCTTCCACTCGTTGGACTGGCGATCAAAGGTACGGGGGGTGGAAGCAATGGTGAAGTTCGCTACTGCGGAACCCGACGGTGTGAACCGCAATTCCGGGTCATTGGTGAGGTTACCGATGACCGTAATGGTGGTCTCGCCTGCCATCTACTGCCTCCTTGTTCGATCCTGGGTGAAGAGTGCGTTTCCTGCGGGGTAAAGAATGAGGACCATTGCTGAATTACTCAGCAACAACCTTCTGCTCTTCGGGGCGGGTGATCTTGGTGCGCATGATGGTCTCGTTAAGAGACAGCTGGCGGTCAAGTTCCTTGGCGGTCTCCGGCTTGGCGGTGAAGTTCACCACGGCGTAGATACCTTCGGACTTCTTCTTGATGTCGTAAGCCAGACGGCGACGGCCCCAGATGTCAACCTTCTCGATGGTTCCACCATCGTTGGTGATGACGTTCAGGAACTTCTGAAGCGACGGCTCAACGGTACGCTCTTCGACCTCGGGGTCGATGATTACCATCAATTCGTAAGGACGCATATGTGAACCCACCTCCTTTGGGCTAAGCGGTTACGGCATTTCCGTAACAGGAGGTTCATTTGCGATTCCATGCAATGCCTCGCCTCCGGAACGGGGGCAGGACGCAGCACAGACTTCAATATCCTAGTGCATTTTGACCCGATAGGCGATTCGCGCTTGACTCTAGGCTAGTCCCGTGATGCCTGCCGCGGCGTCCCTGGCCGGGCTATGTGGATAACCCGCCGCCCGTCACGTCCGGGAAAGCGATACCCCTTGAGCGGTACACCAGGACGTGAGGCCCGTTACCTAATTGTGATTTTCGCCGGCGTGTCGTGTACGGTCATGGGGGGCCGCCCCCAGCCGGCCTCAATCCCGGAGGACGCCCAGCTCTGCCCCCTCCGTGATCCACCAAGTTTCCAGGCAGAGGCGGGGGACCCGAGTGTCACGGGCCTGGCTTACGCCTGCCCTCGGGGTGAAGCCGCATCCAGGCGGCCGGATGGCCTCATCCGAACCCGACAGCTAACTCCGCAGGCGTTGAGAGGTAAATCCCCATGCCCGCATTCCTTAAAAGCAGCGCGAACCCGGCGCACCGTTATCAAAATGAAACCGCCCCTGCCACCGCCACCCCGCCAATGCCGGCGGCCAAGCGAAAAGTGAGCCGGCTGCCTTTGCCCCTCACGGCCGGACTCGCCGCCGCACTCCTTGGCGCTGCGTCCCTTGGCCTCGGCCTTGCCCAGGGCAATGACACGGCGGACGTGGCCCGAGTGGCCAGCGCCGCCGGCACCGGCAGTGAAGCAACGCCGCAAACTGCGACTGCTCCCCCCTCCGCCGCACCGGCTCCCGCCCCCGCAGTCGAGGCCCCTCCGGCACCCGCACCCTCCCCGGCCCAGCCCTCCGCCCCGGCGGCGGCACCTGCCGGGCCGCCTCCCGCGGGCGACTCCCCCATCGCCGTGGCGCCCGCCGCGGCGCAGCTGGCAAACAGCGGCACTCCGATGCCGACCGGCGTTCCCGGCAACTGGACCATGACCTTCGCGGACGAGTTCAACGGAAACGGCCTGGACAGCGCCAAGTGGGCCAGCTGCTGGTTCTCGCCCGGCTGCGGCACCATGAACAAAGTCTCCACCAGCCCCTCCAACGTTTCGGTGGCCAACGGGAACCTTGTCCTGGGGCTCAGCTCTTCCACGTCCGGCGCCCTCGTGTCCACCAACCCCAAGGGCGGTGCCGGCAGCGGCTTCCAGTTCACCACCGGCTATGTCGAGGCACGCATCAAATTCCCGGGCAATGGCAACGGGCTCTACAACTGGCCCGCCTTCTGGACCACGGGACAGTCCTGGCCCGCCACCGGCGAGAATGACATCGCCGAGGTACTCCAGGCCAAGATGACCGTTAACTACCACTCGTCGTCCGGCTCGCAGAACCAGGGTGGCGTCGGCGGCAACTGGGCCAACGAGTACCACACGTTCGGGCTGCACCGGATGGCCAACTCGTCGGACGTGTATTTTGACGGCGTCAAAGTTAAGTCCTATCCCACCAATGACGGCAATGCCCCTCAGTACATCGTCCTGAATGTGGGCGCCTCATCCACCAACCCCGCCTACGGACCCCAGTCCCAGGTCCTGGTGGACTACGTGCGCGCCTGGCAGTAGCCGGCCCCTTACCACCGGGTGAGGGGGGCGACGGCGGGACCTCCCGCCGTCGCCCCGTTACCTTTTTCGTAGCCCGTTCCTGTTGCAGGATGAGGGTGTGTTGGCCGGTCGGTCCCGGCATGGTTTCTGCCCCCAGTCGTTTCATGA
>NZ_JAUSRE010000015.1 GCF_030811655.1 Pseudarthrobacter enclensis
ACAGGGGCGGCACGATTCGGCAAATTCAACCAATTACATACATAATCGGTATCAACAAACTTGGCACACTATTGAGTTCTCAAACAACAGACACACCCGGCACCCCCCAAACCAACGTTCAGGATCGCTCCGGAGCAACTTTCCAAACTTACCCGCTGGCTTCCTGCGTGTCAAACCGGCGTCCGCGACCATCCTCAGCATAAGCTTGGGGGATCGGTTTTCCGTCTGACTCCGTGGAGCAGCGCGGAAATAAACTGTACCACCACTCGTTCCGGATCGCCAGTCCACCCCGGGCAGCCGTCCTCGATGCAGCTGTAAGGCCCGGAATCACGCGGATTCCGGGCCTTACGTTCCTTACCGGACCAGCCGGCTCAGACAGCCGAAGCGGATCCGGGTTTGGAGGCGGTCCCGCCAGGCTTGAAGTAGGAAGCGCCGAGCGGGGGCAGCGTCACGGTCAGCGTCGCCGGCTGGCCGTCCTGTCCTTCGTCGGTTGCCTCCAGCTCGCCCTCGTTCAGCACGCCGGATCCGCCGTAGGTGGTGTGGTCCGTGTTCAGGACCTCGATCCAGGCTCCGGCAGAGGGAACTCCGAGGGTGTACCCCACGTGCGGGCCCCCCGAGAAGTTGATGGCGCAGACGATCGGGTTGCCTTCGGTATCCCACCTGATGAAGGACAGCACGTTACGGTCCGCGTCTCCCCCGTTGATCCATTGGAATCCTGCGGGAACGTTGTCCTGCGCGTACAGGGCCGGCGTAGCTGCGTACAGCTCGTTCAGGTCCTTGGTCAGCAACTGCAGTCCCCGGTGCGAGGGGATGTCGGCCAGCCACCAGTCCAGGCCGTGCTGCTCCGACCACTCGGCCTCCTGGCCAAACTCGGTCCCCATGAAGATGAGCTGCTTACCCGGGTGCGCCCACTGGTACGCGAAGAAAGCGCGGAGGTTGGCCAGCTGCTGCCAGCGGTCACCCGGCATCTTGCGGAGCATCGAGCCTTTGCCGTGCACAACCTCGTCGTGGCTGATGGGGAGCAGGAAGTTTTCGGTGAAGGCGTAGACCAGGGAGAACGTCACCGTGCCGTGGTGCCACCTGCGGTTGTACGGGTCCTCGGAAATGTACTTGAGGGAGTCGTGCATCCACCCCATGTTCCATTTCAGGCCAAATCCCAGGCCGCCGTGGCTGGTGGGAGCCGTGACGCCGGGGAATGCCGTGGATTCTTCGGCGATCATGACGGCACCGGGGTGGGTCTTGTAGACGGTGGCGTTGACTTCCTGCAGGAAGGAGATGGCTTCCAGGTTCTCCCTGCCGCCGAAACGGTTGGGCCGCCACTGGCCTTCCTGGCGCGAGTAGTCGAGGTAGAGCATGGAAGCCACCGCGTCCACGCGCAGGCCGTCGATGTGGAACTCCTCCAGCCAGTAGAGGGCGTTTGCCACCAGGAAGTTCCGGACCTCCGTGCGGCCAAAATCGAAGATCAGGGTGCCCCAGTCAGGGTGTTCCCCCAGTGCCGGGTCCGAGTGCTCGTAGAGCGGCTCGCCGTCGAACCGGGCCAGGGCCCAGGAATCCTTCGGAAAGTGTGCCGGCACCCAGTCGAGCAGCACGCCAATACCCGCCTGGTGGAGTGCGTCAACCAGGTAGCGGAACTCGTCGGGGTGGCCAAACCGGGATGTGGGCGCGTAGTAGGACGTGACCTGGTAGCCCCAGGAACCGCCGAAGGGGTGCTCAGCTACGGGCATGAATTCGACGTGCGTGAACCCGAGCCACTTGACGTACTCCACCAGTTCCTTGGCGAGTTCGCGGTAGCCAAGGCCCAGGCGCCAGGACCCCAGGTGCACTTCGTAGACGCTCATGGCCGAGTTGTGGGGGTCGCGCTTGGCCCGCGCCTCCATCCATTCATCGTCCTTGAAGGCGTAGGAGGGCTCCACCACACGGGAGGCGGTCAAGGGGGGAACCTCGGTGCCGAATGCCAGCGGATCGGCCTTTTCCACCCAGTAGCCGCCCCGTGTGAGGATTTCGTACTTGTAGCAGGCCCCTGCGGCGACGCCGGGAATAAAGACTTCCCATACGCCGGAGGAACCCAGGGAGCGCATGGAGTTTTCCCGGCCGTCCCAGGCGTTGAAGTCACCCTTGACGCGGACTGCCTGGGCGTTGGGTGCCCACACGGCGAAGGAGACACCGTTGACGTCCCCCAGCGATGACTTGTAGTGCCGGACGTGCGCGCCAAGCACCTGCCAGAGTTTCTCGTGCCGGCCCTCCCCGATGAGGTGCAGGTCTACTTCGCCCACGGTGGGAAGGTAGCGGTAAGGCTCGTCAATGGTCACCGGGTCCTTGCCGGGGTAGGTCACGGCGAGCCGGTAGTCGGGAACGTGGCCCTGCTCCGTGGGCTCAAGGACGGCAACCCACACGCCGTGGGCCTCGTGGGTCATGGGAACTTCGCCGGCCTGGGTGATCACGCTGACTGCCTCGGCGAGGTGCTTTACGGTGCGGATGGTGACGTGCCCATAGTCGTCCAGGTGCGCGCCCAGGACGGAGTGTGGGGCGTGGTGTTCGCCGTTCGCAATCCTGCCCAAGGTGCCTTCGTCCACGTGCAGGGGCACCCCCGGGCGGTCAGTTCGTGCTGAGCCTGTCATTTCGTTACCTTCCGATGCTGCACCGGCGTGATCGCCGGCGCCGTTACTGCCCAGGAGCCGCCTGGCGGCGTTTACGGGAATCGCCAGCCAGTCGGGCCTGTTACGCATTTCATAAACAACTTCGTACAGCGCCTTGTCCAGCCACAATGCCACAAACAGGGGTGAGGTCCGGTCCACCGTGCCGGAAATAACCCCCGCATACCCTGCCAGGAAGGCATCGGCGCAGTCGTCAACCCAGGTGTCAGGGACGTGTGCACCCTCCTGTTCGCGCTGCGCTGCCCCCGCCGCGTAGTCGAAGGACCGTAGCATTCCGACGACGTCGCGCAGGGGCACGTCCGGGATGTTCCGTTCAGCGATGGGCCGCAAAGGCTCGCCTTCGAAGTCCAGGATTGCCCAGCGGGACTCGTCGCCTGACTGCCCGGTGACCAGGAGGATCTGGCCCAGGTGGAGGTCTCCGTGGATGCGTTGCAGGGTTCCGGCCGGTGCCCTGTTGAGGTCGGCCAGGAGGGCGTCCAGGGCGTCGTCGTAGGGCCCGACGGCGGCACGGGCTTCAGCCCAGGCGGCGCGGACACGCTGGGCAACAGCACGTCCTGCCCCGTTGCCGGGTTTCGTCTCGGCTGATTGCCCCAGGGCCTCTGCCAGGCGCTTGTGCACCGTGGCCGTGGCCGCGCCAAGGGCGCGGGCTTCGGACGTGAAATCCCTTCCCGTGCGCGCGGCATCCACGGCCAGTCGCCAGGCGTCACGGCCGCCGGCGAGGAATTCGTGGGCCACGGCAAGCTCCCCCTGGACGTAGCGGCTGCCCTGCCCGGAGCCAGCCGAGCCAGCGGAGCTGTGGTTGCCGTGGCCGAGCCACTCCCCCCTGACCCAGCCAAGGGTGGCAGGAACCTCCGACGTACCCGCTTTAGTGAGGGCAGCTCCCACTTCGATCTCCGGGTTGGTCCCTTCGGAAAGGACCCGGAAGAACTTCACCATGGCGGCCGATTCGCCGTCGTCAACGAGGACGGAACTGTTGGACTGCTCGCCGGATAGTACTTTAACGACACCCTTGGCCGTCGGCAGGCGGTACGGCCCTTCCACGCGGTAACCCGTCGCGGTGCCACTGTCGGCTTTCCCTTCCTGCCGGATGAGCTCCAGCCAGGCGCCCACGAAGTCGGGGTCGTGTACGGCGTCGTAGACCCAGGGTCGGGTGGGGTCCATACCTGCCGCTTGGCCCACCAGCGCCCGTTCCATGCCGCCGGCCGGTGCCGGCCGGAAGCTCAAGGGAACCTGGACCACTGCGGTGCGGCGGCCGCCGTCGGGTCCCTCAGTGGTGACGTTGAGGAGGAACACGGCAAGGGCGGCGTGGCCGCTGGGGTCCGTGAGGCCCAGGCTGCCGGCCTGGGAAACGCTGAAATTGGGGGTCTTGACAGGGAACCAGCGCTGCTGCGGCAGCCATTCCTTGAGCAGCGCGGTCAGGGCGGGAGTGAGGATTGGCTGGTTCATCTCAGTTCTCTATCGACAGGATGGGCATGGCCTGGGTGTAGGGCGACGACGGGTTGGACCCCGCCGACCGCATGCGGAGCCAGAAGAAATCGTGGCTGCCGATGGTCAGGGTGAGGCTGCCGTCATCGCCGATGCCGGGGAAGATCTGTCCGCCAAAGACGTCGCGGAGCCCCCGGCCGGCGTACTCGGGTATCCGCAGCGTGGCAGCGACCGGATGCTGGGAGAGGTTGAACGCGCACAGGATGGTCTCGGCGTCGGCCCCGGCGGGGTTGCTGTCCGGCAGGACGCGCAGGTACGCCAGTACTGCATCGTGGTCTGCCTCAACGTGTTTGAACCCACCCAGGCCAAACGCGGGGTGGTTCTTGCGGACGCTGAGGATCTGGCGGGTCCAGCGCAGCAGGGAACCGGAGTGCGCAGCCTCTGCTTCCACGTTGGCCATGCTGTAGTTGTACACCAGCGACTGGATGGGCGGCAGGTAGAGTTTGCCGGGGTCCGCGTGGGAGAAGCCCGCGTTCCGGTCCGGGTTCCACTGCATGGGCGTGCGGACCGCGTCACGGTCCTCCAGCCAGATGTTGTCCCCCATGCCGATCTCGTCCCCGTAGTACAGGAACGGGCTGCCCGGAAGCGAGAGCAGGAGTGCGTTGATCAGTTCGATCTCGGCGCGGGAATTGTCCAGCAGGGGTGCCAGCCGGCGGCGGATGCCGATGTTGGCCCGCATCCTGGGGTCCGGGGCGTACCAGCCAAACATCGCCGCGCGCTCGTCAGCGGTGACCATTTCCAGGGTGAGTTCATCGTGGTTGCGGAGGAATGTTCCCCACTGCGCACCTTCGGGGATGTCCGGGGTGTCACGCATGGTCTCGATGATGGGGGCGGCCTTCTGGTCCCGCAGCGCATAGTACAGCCGGGGCATGATGGGGAAGTGGAATGCCATGTGGCATTCGGGCTCCTCGGCGGTGCCGAAGTACTCCACCACCTCGTTGGGCGGCTGGTTGGCTTCGGCGATGATCACCCGGCCGGGGTAGTTTTCGTCCACCATGGTGCGCAGCCGGCGGAGGAACTCGTGGGTTGCCGGGAGGTTCTCGCAGTTGGTGCCCTCCTCCTCGTAGAGGTAGGGGATGGCGTCGGCCCGGAACCCGTCGATCCCCTGGTCCAGCCAGAACCGAACCACATCGAAGACAGCATCAATGACCGCAGGGTTTTCGAAGTTCAGGTCCGGCTGGTGGCTGAAGAACCGGTGCCAGAAGAACTGGCGGCGGATGGGATCGAAAGTCCAGTTCGATTCCTCCGTGTCCACGAAAATGATGCGCGCGTCCTGGTACTTCTCGTCGGTGTCGCTCCAGACGTAGAAGTCGCCGAACGGGCCGTCCGGATCCTTGCGCGACTCCTGGAACCATGGGTGCTGGTCCGAGGTGTGGTTCAGCGGCAGGTCGATGATCACGCGGACGCCGCGGGCGTGGGCTTCCGCCACCAGGCGCTTGAAATCACTGATGGTGCCGAACTCGTCAAGGACAGAGTTGTAGTCGGAGATGTCGTAGCCGCCGTCCCGCAGCGGCGACTGGAAGAACGGGGGCAGCCAGAGGCAGTCCACCCCCAGCCACTGCAGGTAGTCCAGCCGGTCGATGAGTCCGGAGAAGTCACCGGACCCATCGCCGTTGGCATCCGCAAAGGCCCTTACCAGTACTTCGTAGAACACTGCCTTGCGGTACCACAGGGGGTCATGCTGAAGGCCGGGCGCATTTAGCTCGAACGTGCTCTTGGGGGTGAAGTGGCCGGAACTTTGCGGATTGAAAGTCACTGATGCATTCTCCTCACGCTCAGGATGTGGGCGGGCTCCACATGCGGATCGAGCCGCACGTAGTTGTACTCGCCCCACTCCCAGCTTTGGCCGGAGATCAGGTCATCCACGTAGAAGCCGCCGCCGGGGGTGAGGTCCTGCGGATCCAGTTCCACGGCTGCCAAGTCCAGCGCCACGCTGCATTCCTTGGTGACGTGCGGGTCAACGTTGACTACCACGATGATGGTGTCCTTGGACCCGTCGGGAAGCGTCTTGTGCTTGGAGTAGACCACGGTGGAGGCATCGGTGCTCTGGTGGACCGTGAGGTTTTGCAGATCCAGCAGGGCAGGATGGTCGCGGCGGATGTGGTTGAGCCGGGTGATGTACGGGGCCAGCGATCGCCCTGATTCAGCGGCGGCATCCCAGTCACGGTGCTTGTATTCGAACTTTTCGTTGTCGATGTACTCCTCGGCTCCTGGCCGGGCAACGTGCTCATAGAGTTCGTAGCCGGCGTACACCCCCCAGAGCGGGCTTCCGGTGGAGGCCAGCACGGCGCGGATCCGGAACGCAGCAGGTCCCCCGTACTGCAGGTACTCGGTGAGGATGTCCGGCGTGTTGACGAAGAAATTGGGGCGGAAGAACGCCGGGGATTCGTGGCTGACTTCGTCGAAGTACGCCTCGATCTCCTTCTTGGTATTGCGCCAGGTGAAGTATGTGTAGGACTGCTGGAAGCCCGCGCGGCCTAGCGCGTGCATCATGGCGGGCCGGGTGAAGGCTTCGGCGAGGAACACCACGCCGGGGACCGCTTTATTCACTTCCGCGATAAGCCATTCCCAGAACCAGACGGGCTTGGTGTGTGGGTTATCCACGCGGAAAATCTTTACGCCGTGGCTGACCCACAGCAGCACAATCCGCAGAATTTCCTGGGAAAGGCCTTCCGGGTCGTTATCGAAATTGAGCGGATAAATGTCCTGGTACTTCTTTGGCGGGTTTTCCGCGTAGGCAATGCTGCCGTCCACCCGGGTGGTGAACCATTCCGGGTGCGACTGCACCCAGGGATGGTCCGGGGCTGCCTGCAGTGCCAGGTCCAGGGCGACTTCCAGGCCCAGCTCATTGGCCCGGGCCACGAAGGCGTCAAAGTCCTCGAAGGTGCCGAGGTCGGGGTGGATGGCGTCGTGGCCGCCTTCCTTGGCGCCAATGGCCCAGGGTGAACCAGGGTCGTTGGGGCCAGCCACCAGCGTGTTGTTGGGTCCCTTGCGGTGCTGGATGCCGATGGGATGGATGGGCGGCATGTACAGCACATCGAAGCCCATGGCGGCCACGGCGTCGAGCCGCTTTGCCGCCGTCCGGAAGTTTCCCGACGTCCAGGCGCCGGTGTTGTGGTCCTTCACGGCTCCCTCCGAGCGGGGGAAGAACTCGTACCAGGCACCCCGGCCTGCGCGGTCCCGCTCCACCAGCAGGGGGAACTTCTGGGACACGGTCACCAGTTCACGGATCGGCTGGCGCGCGACGATGTCCGCGATCTCCTGGCTGAAGCCAGCCCCGAGCCGTTCCTCGGTGCCGCGGGACTGGTCACCCAGTACCTCCGCCGCGTGCCGGAGGGCTGCCCGGTCCACCTCGTCACGAGAGTCGTCAGCGGACGCTTCGCCGAGCAGCTTGGCGCCTTCGGCGAGCATCAGTTCGACGTCGATCCCGGCGTCGATCTTCACCTCCGCGTTGTGGTGCCAGGTGCCATAGCGGTCATGCCAGGCTTCGATGGCAAAGGACCAGTTGCCGGTTTCCGACGGCGTGAGCACGCCTTCCCAGCGGTCCGTCCCCATGCCGCGTTCCCCGCGGGGTGGCGCGAGCCGCACGCGCTGGCGCTCGGCGCCGGAGGGGTCCAGCAGCACGGCGCTGACGCCGAGTTGGTCGTGCCCCTCGCGGAAGGCCGTGGCGCCCACCACGATGCCCTCGCCGGGCACCGCCTTGGCCGGAAACTTGCCGCCCTCGACGACGGGCTGCACGGCAGTGATGGGGAAACGCCCGAACTGCAGGCCCTCGGTGATACGGCGCTGGGGCATTTTGGTGGATGCGGCACTGGTTCCTGAGTTAGTCGTCACAGGCTCGACGTTAGCGAGAAATGACCAGGATTGCTAAGCCTGCTCAGTAAATTCGGCGTGCCGCCGCCGAATTTCTTCATGCCCCTGTCATTTACCCAAAAGAAACCGAAAGCTGGTTCCAGCCGCGCATGTTGTCGATTAGTGTGACGCAGGTGAAGGCAATCCGCAGGTTTACGGTCCGTACAGTCCTCCCTGAGCCCATCCGGCCCCTGGCCAGGCTGGCAAGCAACTTGCGGTGGTCCTGGCACCGCCCCACCCGGGAGCTCTTCGCCGCACTGAACCCCCGGCTCTGGGAGGAAAGCGGGCAGGACCCCATCGGTTTCCTTGGCATGGTCAGCCGTGAAGAGTTCCAGCAGCTGGCCGCTGACCAGACGGTGGTGAACCGGGTGCGCGCCGCCGAAGACGATCTTGACCGGTACCTCGAGGAGCCGCGGTGGTACCAGGGCCTGGGCGCGGATGCCCCCGCCTCCATCGCATATTTCTCGCCCGAATTCGGTATCACCGAGGTCCTCCCCCAGTACTCCGGTGGCCTGGGCATCCTGGCCGGCGACCACCTCAAGGCAGCCTCGGACCTGGGCGTTCCCCTGATCGGTGTGGGTCTGCTGTACCAGGCCGGATACTTCAAGCAGTCTCTCTCCAGGGATGCGTGGCAGCAGGAGACCTATCCCGTCCTGGACCCGGACGGCCTGCCGCTCACCCTGCTCCGCGAGCCGTCCCCCGACGGCACCGGCAACGCCCTGCAGATCTCCCTCCCGCTGCCCAACGGCAGGCGCCTGCTGGCACACATCTGGCGTGCCGACGTCGGACGTGTTCCCCTGCTGCTCCTTGACTCCAACGTGCCAGGCAACGATGACGCCGCCCGCAGCATTACAGACCGCCTGTACGGCGGCGGCGGCGACCACCGGCTGCAGCAGGAACTGCTGCTGGGCATGGGCGGAGTAAAGGCCCTGCGTGCATTCCAGAAACTGACGGGCTGCGCAGCGCCGGAGGTGTTCCACACCAATGAAGGGCACGCCGGCTTCCTTGGGATCGAGCGCATCCAGGAACTGATGTCCGGGGAGCAGGCCCTGACGTTCGATGAAGCCCTGGCCGCCGGGCGCTCCTCCACGGTGTTCACCACCCACACCCCGGTTCCCGCAGGCATCGACAGGTTCGAGATCAACCAGATCAACCACTTCTTCCAGGCCGGACTGGCGCCGGACGTGCCGCTGGACCGGATCCTGGAGCTGGGCAGGGAGAACTACGCGGACGGCAACCCGTCCGTGTTCAACATGGCGGTCATGGGCCTGCGGCTGGCGCAGCGGGCCAATGGCGTGGCCAAACTCCACGGGGAAGTGTCCCGCGGAATGTTCTCGGCGCTCTGGCCGGGGTTCGACCACTCGGAGGTCCCCATCACGTCGGTGACCAACGGCGTGCACGTGCCCACCTGGGTGGACAGCCGCATCTCAAAGCTGGCCCGCGACCAGTTCGGCAGCGAGGCGGAAGCACTGGGCAAGTGGGACCTCGCATACAACGTCAGCGACGCCGACGTGTGGGCGCTGCGCCGGGAAATGCGGGCAGCCCTGGTGGAGGACGTCCGGCGCAGGCTGCGCGCGGCATGGAAGAAGCGCGGTGCCGCGGATGCTGAGCTTGGCTGGACGGACAATGTCCTTGACCCGGATGTGCTGACCATCGGGTTCGCCCGCCGCGTCCCCACCTACAAGCGCCTCACCCTGATGCTGCGCGAGCCTGCCCGGCTCAAGGCACTGCTCCTGCACAAGGACCACCCCATCCAGCTGGTCATCGCCGGCAAGTCCCACCCTGCCGACGACGCCGGCAAGAAGATGATCCAGGACCTGGTGCGTTTCTCGGATGATCCGGAGATCAGGCACCGCATCGCATTCCTGCCGAATTACGACATCGCCATGGCACGGACCCTGTTCCCGGGCTGCGACGTCTGGCTTAACAACCCGTTGCGGCCTTTGGAAGCCTGCGGAACCTCAGGCATGAAGGCGGCGCTCAACGGGTCGCTTAACCTGTCCGTCCTGGACGGCTGGTGGGATGAGATGTACGACGGCGAGAACGGCTGGGCGATTCCCACCGCCAACAACGACGCCTCGCCCGAGGAACGCGACGACATCGAGGCGGCGGCGCTGTATGAGCTGCTCGAAACGCAGGTGGCGCCCCGCTTTTACGGAAGCACGGTGTCCGAAGGCGCCGGCTCTGCGGGACCGTCCACCAGCAGGAATGAGACGGTTCCGACGCACTGGGTGTCCATGATCAAGCACACCCTCTCCCACCTTGGGCCGGCCGTCTCCGCGGAACGCATGCTTCGCGACTACGTCAACATCCTGTACCGCCCCGCTGCGGAAGCGGGCCGCAATGCCACCGCCAACTCGTACGCGCAGGCACGGGCCCTGGCCTCCTGGTCGGCGAAGGTCCGTGGCGCCTGGCCCCAGGTGCACGTGGAGCACGTGGATTCGGTGGGCGTGTCCGAGGATCCGCAGATTGGCGACACACTGCAGGTCAACGCCTATGTGGCGCTGAACGCCCTTACCCCTGAGGACGTCTGCGTCGAGGTGGCCTACGGCCGGGCCGAAGAGAACGACGCACTGGCGGACATCACCATGATGGAACTGCAGGTGAAGGAGGACCTGGGCAATGGAAGGCACCTCTTCAGCGGTTCCCTGGTGATCGACCGCTCCGGGCCGTTTGGCTACACGGTCCGCGTCCTGCCACGGCATGAAGCCCTTGCCTCAAAAGCGGAGCTGGGACTGATCGTCAACGCTTAGCCCGCGCGCCCGATGGGTAAGGCTCCTGGCACGCAACGCCGGAACCGAAACCCGGGAGGGCGCAATGACCGAACGAACGGCGTCCTACGTCATCGTGGAGCGCCTCACCGCTTGAGGCGGTCTGTTGCCTTAGAGCAGGACCGCGGTCACGGCAAGGTCCTTGCCCGCGTACCGTTCGGCATCCTGCAGGATTTCACAGATGATGCCAAAGGACCTGTCGGTCCGGAACGGGGCGGCCACCTGCCACAGGACCGTGACGGGCGGGTGGCCGTTCTCCGTGATGGTGTCTGCGAAGTCGTGGAGCGAGTCGTTCAGGGCGTCGAGGTTCACCCCGTAGTGCTCCGGGAAGCTGAGGACCTCACCGAAAGTTTCCAGGACTGCGCGCTTGCTGTCCGCCGGTGGGACCACAACGCTGCGGCGTCCGGAGTCGGCCACCTGTTCCTGCAGTTCTTCCAGGGTCCAGGTGTCGCCGGAATAGATTCTCATGGGGGCTAGCTGCCTTCCGCTATGTACTTGAACGTTGTGTAGTGGTCTGCGGTGTAATATTTTTCCCCGCCGTTGCCCGCAATAATGCGCCGCGCACCGCGGTCCGCCTCACCCGGCGTGGGCACCGTGTACTCGCGGTAGTAGCCCCGGTCGCGAACGGGCAGGACACGTTCGAAGTTGCCGAACACCTGGTCATCCTGGCTGTACTGGTACGGGCCGCCGGCGCGGACCAGCGCCAGCACCCTGCGGCCCTCGACAGGAAGCGCCGATTCCCGGATCTCCGGCAGGCTGGACGGGTTGGCCCCGCGGTGGGGCGCTGACTGCTTCGCCGGTGCGGACGCCGGCGTCCGGCCCGGGGCGGTGGTGGCGCTGGAAGCAGTTCCCGGCGTCGTACTTTCCGTCTGCCCGCCCAGCAACCCGGCGCCGCCGAACGCCACCATGGCCAGTACCACCAGGGTGGTGAGGAGCAAGGGCAGGATGGAACGGTTGCGCATTTACGTCCGGTAGATACTGATGGAGTTGGCCTCGGCAAGGTCCGTTTCACCCGAGGCCACCTGGATGCCCTGCCGCTGTTTGTGATGCGGGGACGTGGTGAGCCGAAGCTCGAACAGGCTGGGAGCCTGCCTGCCGGCATCCGGAAGCGTGAACTGCACGTCCGAGGCGCCGCCGTTCACCACCACCAGGCCGGCAAGGTCACCGCCGTCGTCGCCGAGCAGGAGCTGCATGACGCGGTGCTGGGGATCGTTCCAGCGCTCCGCGGACATGGGCTGGCCGTACTGGTCGAACCAGTAGAGGTAGGACTGCTCATCACGGACGGGGAAGTCGTGGGGCTGGGCGGCCAGGAATTCCTTGCGCAGCCTGATGTAACGCTTGGTGCTGCGCAGCATTTCGTGCGCTTCGGGAGTCAGCGTCCAGTCCAGCCACGTCATGGCGTTGTCCTGGCAGTAGGCATTGTTGTTTCCCTGCTGCGTCCTGGCCAGCTCGTCGCCGGCCGTAATCATGGGGACTCCGAGCGAGACCATCAGCGACGCCATGAGGTTGCGGCGGGACTGCGCACGCTTCGCCAGGATCAGTCCGTTCTCGGTGGGCCCCTCCACGCCGTGGTTGTAGCTGCGGTTGTCACCGTGCCCGTCCCTGTTCTCTTCCCCGTTGTCCTCGTTGTGCTTCCGGTCGAAGGAGACGAGGTCATTCATGGTGAAGCCATCGTGGGCGGTGACAAAGTTGACCGACGCGAGGCGTGATCGGCCGGAGGACTGGAAGAGGCCTGCGGAGCCGGACAGGGCGTCTGCGAGTTTGGCCATGGTGCCCCCGTGTCCGCCCGACTCGATCGCCGCCCTGTCTGCCAGCCAGAAGGTGCGTACCGCATCGCGGAAGTGGTCGTTCCAGTCCACCCATCCGGGCGGGAAACGGCCGGTCTGCCAACCGTCATAACCGATGTCCCAAGGCTCGGCGATCAGCTTGACCTCGGAGAGCACGGGGTCCGCGGCGACGGCCGTGAGGAAAGGGTGCTTGGGGTCGAATTGGTTCGCTGCGTTCCGGCAGAGCGTAACGGCCAGGTCGAACCGGAAGCCGTCTATATGGAACTCGTCCACCCAGTACCGCAGCGAATCTGTGACCAACTGGACCACGCGATGGTCGGCGAAGTTAAGGGAATTGCCGCAGCCTGTGGTGTCGATGAACTTGCCGTGGCTGTCCACCCGGTAGAACGTGTCCTTCCCCAGTCCCTTGAAGTTCAGGACTGGCCCGTCCGCTCCACCCTCGGCCGTGTGGTTGTAGACCACGTCGAGGATGACCTCCAGCCCGGCCGTGTGCAGGGCCTTCACCATGGCCTTGAACTCATCCTGCACCGCCTGCGCGCCGGCTTCCCGGGCAGCGCGCGTGGCGTACCCGGGGTGCGGGGCAAAGAAGGCTGCGGTGTTGTAGCCCCAGTAGTTGTTGAGCCCCAGGTCCTGCAGGTGCGGCTCGTCGATGTGGAAGTGGACGGGCAGCAGCTGGACGGACGTAATGCCCAGGCTGGTGAGGTGCTCCACAACTGCGGGATGGGCCAGACCCGCGTAGGTGCCCCTCAGCTCCTCCGGCACGTCGGGGTGGAGCATGCTTTGGCCGCGGACATGGGCTTCGTAAACGATGGTGTTGCGCCAGGGCAGGCGCAGCAGCTCATCCGTTTCCCAATCGAAGTCGTTGGCCGTCCGCACGCTGGTGAGGACACCGCCGCGTTGGTCCACTCCCCTGCCATAGGGGTCCAGCAAAAGAGGCTGGACGCCGGAGCCGCTGCCGTTGCCCGCCTGGATACGAGGCGGCAACGGCTGGTTGTCCGACGACGGGCGGAAGCCGTAACGGGATCCGTAGGGCAGGTCCTCCACGATCCCGTGGTGCACACCCTTTGTGATGTTGGCCAGGGTCTGCGCCCGCCACTCACCGCCGGGAGGGCAGTAAACGATGTCCAGGCTGGATACGGCGGGAGCGAGGACGGCAACGTTGGCCCGGCCGCCCGCGTGGTGCCGGGTCCCGCCGGAATCAACGCGCGCGGCACTGACACCGAGGGGAACAGCCGATGAGGCGTCCATGGTGGAAGCGGTGTCGAAGAGCGGCATGACCATCACCTAAATAGTAGCGGCCTGCGGCACTTGACCTGCCCGTCTACACCGGGGCACGGCAAACCTACCCACCGGAAGACGCGGGCAGGGAGTTGGTTAGCGCGTCGCCCTCTGGCGGGAGACCTCATACAGCGAGATGCCAACGGCCATGGAGGCGTTCAGCGACTCCATGGCGGAATCGATGGGGATGGAAACGATCTGGTCGCAGTTTTCCCGGACCAGGCGGCTCAGGCCCTTGCCTTCGGAGCCCACCACGATGCATACCGGTTCGGTGGCCAGGGTGAGGTCAGGCAGCGAAACGTCACCGTCGCCGTCGAGACCCAGCACGAAGATGCCCATGTTCTTGAACTGCTTCAGGGCGTTGTTCAGGTTGGAGGCGCGGGCCACGGGCACGCGGACCGCCGCGCCGGCGCTGGTCTTCCAGGCCGCCGCGGTGACGCCCACGGAGCGGCGTTCGGGCACGATGACGCCGTGGCCGCTGAAGGCGGAGACTGAGCGGATGATGGCGCCGAGGTTGCGGGGGTCGGTGATGCCGTCCAGGGCGACGAAGAGCGGGGCGTTGGCGATGTGGCCCTTCTTCCACTTCTCTACGGTTTCCTCGGCAAGTTCGTAGGCGTCCTGGTACTCGTAGGGCGGAATCTGCAGCACCAAGCCCTGGTGCACAGCGTCATCCGTCATCCGGTCCAGCTCCGGCTTGCCCGTTTCCAGCAGCGGGATGCCGCGCTCTGCGGCAAGCTTGAGGGATTCCTTGACGCGGTCATCCATCTCGATCCGGATGGCCACGTGCAGGGCCTTGGCGGGGATGCCGGCGCGGAGCGCTTCCACTACCGAGTTGCGTCCGGTGACCACTTCCTCGGTGGCACGGCCCTTGGGGCCGGACTTTGCGGCGCCGGCACTGCGGGCACCGGTGCCGCGCTTGGCGGCAGAGCGTTCAGCAAGCTGCCTGGCCTTGTGCGCCTTGTGGTAGACGCGGTCCTCCGCCTTGGGCGTGGGCCCCTTGCCTTCGAGGGCCTTGCGGCCATGGCCACCGGTTCCGACGGTCGGGCCCTTCTTCGCTTTAACCGATCGGCGACCATTGTTGGCCATGATGTTCCACCCTTGATTGTGCTGACTGAGTCTGCATACCAGTCTACTGACCCGAAAAAAATCGGGGGCAGCCGCCCGTTCAGGCCGGGCTCAGTCCCGTTTGAGGCTCCAGGTGGCCCCGTCGGGCCCGTCCTCCACCACCACGCCGGCCTGGTTGAGCGTGTCCCGGATGGCATCGGACCTTGCCCAGTCCTTGTCAGCGCGGGCGGCTGCCCTCTCTGCAAGCTGTGCCTCCACGAGTACGCCCAGCGCTTCGGCCTCCCGGGTGCTCACCGCATCGGAGCCTGCGACGGCGTTCAATCCCAACACGTCGGTCATGAGGACCACGGCGTGCATGGCATCCCGTGCGGCGTCGTCATCGCCCTCAGCGAGGGCTGTGTTGCCTGCCCGGACAGTCTCGTGCAGGGCTGCCAGGGCACGCGGGACGTTGAGGTCGTCGTCCATGGCTTCGCAGAACGCTTCGATGCCCGGGGACGAGGAGCCGTTGTTGCCGGCCGACGGTCCGCCGTCGCCGCCAAAACGGGCCGCGGCCTTGGCCAGGAAGCCGTCAATGCGTTCGACGGCGGCCGCCGCCTCCTGCAGGGAGGTGGGCCGGTAGTCCAGCACGGAGCGGTAGTGGGCCTGGCCCAGGTAGTAGCGGACCACTCGGGGCGCCGCCAGTTCCAGCATTTCCGCCGGGCTGATGGTGTTGCCGATGGACTTGGACATTTTCTCGCCCTGGTAGGTCACCATGCCGTTGTGCATCCAGAAGTTGGCGAAGGGGTGGCCTGCCGCCTGGGACTGGGCCATCTCGTTTTCGTGGTGCGGGAAGCGCAGGTCCAGGCCGCCACCGTGGATGTCGAAAGCGGTACCGAGGTATTTGGTGACCATGGCGGAGCACTCCAGGTGCCAGCCGGGCCGGCCCGCGCCCCAGGGGGAGGTCCAGCTGGCGGTGGCAGGCTCGCCTTCCTTGGAACCCTTCCACAGCGCGAAGTCGCGGGGGTCCTTCTTGCCGCGGGGATCGGCGTCGGGCGCCGCCTGCATGTCGTCGATGTTCTGCCGGGTGAGGGCACCGTACTTGTCCCAGGAGCGGACATCGAAATAGACGTCACCGGAACCGTCCAGTGCCGGGTAGGCGTGGCCGCGGTCGATGAGCTGCTGGATCAGGGCGTGCATCTCCGGGATGTGGCCGGTCGCCCTGGGTTCGTAGGTGGGGCGGGAAACACCCAGGGTGTCGTAGGCCTTGAGGAACTCGCGCTCGTAGCGGTACGCCAGCGCCCACCACTCTTCGCGGGGCACCTCGCCGGATTCCGGGGTGAAGTCCGGTGCGAAGGAGGCCTCGGACTTGGCCAGGATCTTGTCGTCAATGTCCGTCACGTTCCGGACTACCGTGACGCGCAGGCCCCGGAATTGCAGCCAGCGGGTGAGCTGGTCGAAGGCGATTGCGGAACGGATGTGGCCCACGTGCGGCATGCCCTGCACGGTGGCACCGCAGTAATACAGGCTGACCTTGCCCTCGTCGATGGGAATGAAGTTCCGGACTTCGGCGGAGGCGGTGTCATAGAAGCGCAGGGTCACCGCTCCAGACTAACTGATGCCTTAGGACTGGCGCGGGTACACCAGGGCGGTGGCCACCGCTGAAATGCCCTCACCGCGTCCGGTGAATCCGAGGCCGTCGCTGGTAGTGGCGGTGACGCTTACCGGTGCGCCTGCAGCGTCCGAAAGAACCTCCTGCGATTCTTCCCGCCGTGGACCGAACTTGGGGCGGTTGGCCACGAACTGGACCGCTACGTTGCCGATCTCGAAACCGGCGGCCCGGACGATCCTTGCCGCTTCGGCGAGGAGGGTGGTGCCGGAAGCGCCGGCGAATTCCGGGCGGTCGGTACCAAAGTGGGTGCCGAGGTCACCAATGCCGGCTGCCGAAAACAGGGCATCTGCCGCAGCGTGCGCCACGGCGTCGCCGTCCGAATGGCCGGCCAGGCCCCGTTCTCCGGGCCACAGGAGGCCGCCGAGCCAGAGCGGGCGCGGAGCATCCTCCGGGGCCAAGGCATGGACATCGATTCCCACTCCCGTGCGCGGAAGGGTCACCTCCGGGCTCACCCCTCCACCCACCTGGCGCCGAGGGGGCCTTCCAGGAGCCCTTCGGCGAAGATCAGGTCCAGGGGCGTGGTGATCTTCAAAGATTGCGTTGATCCCCGGACCGCATAGACCGGCGTGCCAAGCACTTCGACGAGCATGGCGTCATCCGTGACGGCGGCCGCCTGCTCCTGGTCCATGGCCTGCGCGGCCTGGTGCGCCTGCAGAAGAGTATTGATCGTGAACCCTTGCGGCGTCTGCACCGCGCGCAGTTCTTCACGGCGGGCAGTGCCGGTGACAACTTCGGGCGCAACTGCGGTGCTGTCCCCCGCCGTGGTGGACACCGTCTTGATGGTGTCCACCACGGGAAGCACGGGGATGACGGCATCGGCGCCGGCCGCCAGTGCGTCAGATACCCGGTGGAAGACGGATTCGGGGGTCAACGCGCGCGCGGCGTCGTGGACCAGCACGGCTTCGATGCCCTCCATGAGCCCGGCAATGCCTGCACGGACTGAATCGGCCCGGGTGGATCCGCCGTCGACAAGGGTCAGGAGGGGACCGCCGTCGGCAAGTTCCTCGCGGAAGTCATCACATAAGCGACGCAGTCCCTGGTCGCCGGCGGGCAGCGCCACGCACACCTGGCTGGCGATGCCTGACGCGACAATTCCCCGCAGGGCATGCATCAGGATCGGCTCGCCCCCGAGCGGCACAGCAGCCTTGGGCATGCCATAGCCAAGGCGTTGCCCTGAACCGGCAGCCACGAGGATAACGGCCGCGGCCAGGCGTGGAGGTGTATCACTCATGCGGACAAGCCTACGACGCCGGCGCCCAGGTTGAGTGCCCGCGACACTGCACGGTTGCAGGCAGCGAATCCGGGCAAAAAGAAGCCCCGGCAGCACTTGCGTGCCGCCGGGGCTCAATTCTTAGGAAGCCAGGACCTCGTCGAGAACGCTTGCAGCCTTCTCCTCGTCGGTCTTCTCAGCCAGCGCCAGTTCTGAAATCAGAATCTGGCGGGCCTTGGCCAGCATACGCTTCTCGCCTGCGGAAAGGCCCCGATCGTGATCCCGGCGCCACAGGTCGCGAACAACCTCTGCAACCTTGATGACGTCACCGGAAGCAAGCTTCTCCAGGTTTGCCTTGTACCTGCGCGACCAGTTGGTGGGTTCCTCGGTGAACTCGGCACGAAGCACATCAAACACGTGCTCCAGGCCTTCCTTGCCCACTACGTCCCGGACCCCAACAAGGTCAACGTTCTCTGCTGGAACTTCAATGGTCAGATCACCCTGGGCCACCTTGAGCTTGAGATACATTTTCTCTTCGCCCTTGATGGTGCGCATCTTGATTTCTTCAATCTTCGCAGCACCGTGGTGAGGGTAAACTACTGTCTCGCCGACCTCAAATACCATGTGGACATTTCCCCTTTCCCGCAGACCAGTTTATCACGATTCAGGCATATGACCGGCCGGAGAACGGCCCCTCAACCGCGAAAATACGCGGAAAAATGGCCCAATCCACCCCCTCCACCCCCTTGACGGATGCACGGATTAGTGCATCGGGTGAGCGTTCCCACGGGGGTTGTGACGGCACCGAATCCTCGTTTGGCGCTCTTTACGGATAGGCTATGGCTGAAAAAGACTTCAAATTTCTTGAGGAGTACGTGACGTGCGTTCCACTGCGATGAACCGGGCCCAGCGCGGCAAACTGGCACTGACGGCGGCTGCCCTTGGCGCCAGCCTGCTGACAGCGGGCTGCGGTTACATCACGCCCCAGCAGACCAGCCACCAGTACTCCGCCTCGGACGGCATCCGGACGGACCTCGGTCCCCTGCAGTTGCGGAACATCCTCATCGTCTCCAACGGCGAAGACGAGCCAGGCCGCCTGATCGGTGCCGTTTACAACTCCTCCTCGAAGGACGTCACGCTTACGGTCAATGGCGCAAAGGGCTCGCAGACCCAGGTCCCGGTGAAAGCCAACTCCTACACGCTGCTCAATGACAAGTCCGACGCCGCCATTCTGAGCACCACCGGCGGCAAGCCAGGCTCCATGGTGGACGTCAAGATCAGCGAGAACGGTACAAACGTCAGCAACACGGTCAAGGTTCCCGTCCTGGACGCCACCTTGAAGGAGTACAAGGACTACGTGCCTACCCCCAGCGCCTCGGCAACGGCCACGCCGTCGTCGTCCGCTTCTGCAAGCGCAGGCGCAACCTCGAGCGCCAGCGCAACGGCCTCGGCTACCGCAACAGGCCGCTAAAGCCAGCACGGTCCGTAGGGACACAGCAAAAAGGGAGGAGCCGGCGGCTCCTCCCTTTTTGCTGTGTCCGCTCTCCGCTGCCGGTTTACGGCTCGAACTTGTACCCCAGGCCGCGGACGGTAACCAGGTAGCGGGGAGCGGATGGATCCGGTTCAATCTTGCCCCGCAGGCGCTTTACGTGGACGTCCAGGGTCTTGGTGTCGCCCACGTAATCGGAACCCCACACCCGGTCGATCAGCTGGCCGCGGGTGAGTACGCGGCCCGAGTTCCGGAGCAGCATCTCCAGGAGCTCAAACTCCTTCAAAGGAAGCAGGACCTGCTCGCCGTCCACACTCACCACGTGGCGCTCAATGTCCATGCGGACCGGGCCCGCCTGGACCGTTGAAGAGACCAGCTCCTCCGGCTCGCCCTGGCGCCGCAGCACAGCCCGGACCCTGGCCACCAGCTCACGGGAGGAGTACGGCTTGGTCACGTAGTCATCGGCGCCGAGCTCCAGGCCCACGACTTTGTCGATCTCGGAGTCCTTGGCGGTCAGCATGATCACGGGAACGCTCGATCGCTGGCGCAGCTGGCGGCATACCTCCGTGCCGGACAGGCCGGGGAGCTGCAGGTCGAGCAACACCAGGTCGGCACCGTTGCGGTCGAACTCGGTGATGGCGTCAAGGCCGTTATCCACCACCTCAACCTCGAACCCTTCCTTGCCCAGCAAATACGACAAGGGGTCGCTGAACGATTCCTCGTCCTCCACAATCAAGATCCTGCTCAAGCGTTAGCTCCTTGTTCTGTAGCGCCCGGTTCTGTTGCGCCGGCGGCGCGGGGTACCTGGGTAAGAGTTGGCGGGTCGGGTGTCTCCCGCGCGACCACCAGCGCCGCCGCTTCCGAAGCCTGGGTGCCGGCGTCGTTGTCCTGCCCTTCCATCTCGGGCAGCCGGAGGGTGAAGGTGGACCCCTGCCCGGGCTGGGACCACAGCGTCACCTCGCCGCCGTGGTTGGAGGCCACATGCTTGACGATGCTCAGCCCCAGTCCGGTGCCGCCGGTGTGGCGCGACCGGGCGGCATCCACCCGGTAGAAACGTTCGAAGACGCGCTCCTGGTCCTCGGGGCTAAGCCCCTCCCCCTGGTCCGTCACAGAGATGGAGACCAGGCCTTCCCGGGACCGTACCCCGATTCCCACCCGGGTGTTGGCCGGTGAATAGCGGATCGCGTTGTCGATCAGGTTCCGCAGCGCGGTCACCAGCAGGTCCTGGTCGCCGAACACCTTGCCGTCGGTGCGCCCACCCACCACGATGCTGATGTTCTTGCTCTCCGCGGGAAGCTGGGACCGGTCCACGGCCTCCGCGATGACGGCATTAATGTCCACGGGACCGCCTTGCTGGGTGACGCTGGCACCCTGCAGGCGGGAAAGTTCGATGATGTCCTGGACCAGGGCGGCAAGCCTGGCCGACTCCTTATGCATGCGCTTGGCGAAGCGGCGTACGGCTTCCGCGTCGTCCGCCGAGGATTCAAGCGCCTCGGCCAGCAGGGAGATGGCACCCACCGGAGTCTTCAATTCGTGCGATACGTTGGCGACGAAGTCGTTGCGGATCTCTTCGGTCCGCGTAATCTCGGTACGGTCATCGGCCAGGAGGAGGATGTATTCCTCACCCAGCATGGCCGCCCGGACCTGGACGATGATGGTCCCCTGCCCAAGCGGACCCCGGGGAAGCTCCAGCTGCTTTTCCAGGATGACGCCGTCGCGCCGGACACCGGCCGTCATGTCCAGGAGTTCCTTGTGCACCACGGTGTGCCCGCGGACCAGGCCGTACGCATACGCTGCGGGGCTGGCACGGACCACGCCGTCGACGTCGTCCAGCACCACAAAGGCGCGTCCGACGACGGCCAGCACCTCCGCAGCGCCCGCCGGCAGGGCGGGTTCTCCCGCGTCGACGTCCAGCAACTCGCGCTGCTTCTCGCTGACCCTGTAGGCAAGCACGCCGAAGGTGCCAAGCGCCAGGCCGATAAGGCCGGCAACCAGACCAATGAGCATAGGATCCACAGCTCCACTTTATGCTCATGGCTGCCGCGCCCCGCCGCCTGGGGGTGCTTCGGGCAAACGGTTCAACTAACGTTCATCTGTGTGGGCATAATCGTTTACCGGGCGATGACAAAGTGTGTGGTTAGAGCGCCCATCGGCGACACGATTCCTGCTGCCCTGGAGCGGCCGGCGGGAGTTCCAAGGAAAGGACGCCTACGTGCGTAAGGTTTTTCAGGAAGAACTCACCCAGGTCGGTGACCAGCTGGTGGAGATTTCCCGGCTCGTCAGCGAAGCGATGGACAAGGCCACCACCTCATTCCAGGTGGCGGACGTGGACCTCGCCCAGGATGTCATCGCAGCCGATGCGCGCATTGACTTCCTGCAGAACAGCCTTGATGAGCGGGCCATCGACATCCTGGCGCTGCAGGGTCCCGTCGCCAGCGACCTGCGCATGATCGTGGGTTCCCTCCGGATGAGCGCGTCCCTGGAGCGGATGGGCGACCTGGCTCGCCACATCGCCCAGCTCGCCCGCCTCCGCTACCCCTCCACCGTGATTCCGGCGTCCATGACGGAGACCTTCAACAAGATGGCCGAACTGGACCAGGAGATCGCCGACAAGCTGACGGTCCTGCTGGAGAGCCGCGACCTGGAGGTGGCCCGGGACATCCTGAAGGCCAATACGGCCATCAACGATCTGCACCTGAGCGTCTTCAAGGCCATCGCTGCTCCCGAATGGTCCGAGTCCCCCGCCACCACCGTGGACGTGGCCCTCGCAAGCCGCTACTTCGAGCGGTTCGCGGACCATGGCGTTTCCGTTGCCCAGAAGGTGACCTATCTGGTCACCGGTGCGTGGCAGCCGAACGCCACTGAGCACAGCTGATCCCACTTCGGGTAAAAACCGACGGCGGGCTGGTCACCAAGGTGACCAGCCCGCCGTCGTCGTTTCACATTTGACGCAGCGCGTTCTTCGGCCGGAGTGCGTCTAAGGGAGGAACGACCGAGCACCCGGCGAAGAACCGCGAAGTCTTACTTCTTGCCCTGGTTGGCCACCGCAAGAATGGCCTGCTCGGCGGCCTCGGGATCGAGGTAGGTGCCGCCGGGCTTGACCGGCTGGAAGTCCTCATCCAGTTCGTAGACCAGCGGGATGCCGGTGGGGATGTTGAGGCCGGCGATCGCCTCGTCACTGATGCCGTCAAGGTGCTTCACCAGCGCACGGAGCGAGTTGCCGTGGGCCGTGACCAGGACGGTCTTGCCGGCCTTGAGGTCTTCCTTGATGTCCGATTCCCAGTACGGGAGGAGGCGCACCAGGACATCCTTCAGGCACTCGGTGCGCGGGAGGGCGTCCCCCAGGTCCGCATAACGGGGGTCATGGGCCTGCGAGAACTCGGAGTCATCGGACAGGGGCGGCGGCGGGGTGTCATAGGAGCGGCGCCATTCCATGAACTGCTCTTCACCGAACTCGGCCAGGGTCTGCGCCTTGTCCTTGCCCTGCAGGGCCCCGTAGTGGCGTTCGTTAAGGCGCCAGTCACGCTTGACCGGGATCCAGCCGCGGTCGGCTTTGTCCAGGGCAATGTTGGCGGTGTTGATGGCCCGCTTCAGCAGGGAGGTGTAGAGAATGTCCGGCAGGATGTTGTTTTCCACCAGCAGTTCACCGCCACGCGCTGCTTCCGCGCGCCCCTGGTCGTTCAGGTCGACGTCCACCCAGCCGGTGAACAGGTTCTTTGCGTTCCATTCGCTGTGGCCGTGGCGCAGCAGAATCAGCTTGTAAGTCATGATTTTCATCCTAGCCGAGCAGCGTTGCGGGCCGCCCAGCGTTACAAGGCCGGGCGATCCGGGACCCCTGCGATTGCGGCCCCTCCCCCGCCCTGGCGATAGGGTGGGGCGGTGGTTCAAAAGGCTGAACGGGTCAACGCCCCGCAACTTTCCGGCAGGACATCCGATGCCAGGCAAGGGCGCCCGGTGGGCAACGTAACCCGCGGCACCACCAATCCCAACCGCATGCGCCGGGTGGACCGCTGGCTGACCGGGCCCCAGGCCTGGCGGCTGCGGCGCGCATCAGACCCTCTGGTCGTGGACCTGGGCTACGGCGCAACGCCGGCCACCGCCGTCGAACTTCATGAAAGGCTCGCCGTGATCCGCCCGGACGTCAAGGTCTGCGGAATCGAAATTGAGCCGGACCGGGTCCGTGCGGCACTTCCGCTGCAGCGGCCCGGGCTGACCTTCCACGTGGGCGGCTTTGAACTGCCCGTCCCGGGGCGCCCTGTACTGGTCCGGGCATTCAATGTCCTCCGTCAGTATGAGGAGGACGATGTTCCCGGTATCTGGCGGCTGGTGCAGGACCGGCTGGCCCCTGATGGGCTGTTCGTCGACGGTACGTGCGACGAGATCGGACGGCGCGTGACCTGGGTTGCACTCGACCAGGACCGGCCGTTGTCCCTGGGCATAGCGGTCCGGTTCGGAAGCTTCGACCTGCCTTCAGTCGTGGCCGAACGGCTTCCCAAGGCACTGATCCACCGAAACGTCCCCGGTGAACGGATTCATGCCTTCCTGCAGGCAATGGACCGTGCGTGGCTTGAGAGTGCGCCGCTTGCATCCTTTGGCAACAGACAACGCTGGGTGGGCATGTGCCGGAGCCTGCGCGATGCCGGGTGGCCCGTCCAGGACGGTCCGGCCCGTTGGCGGCTGGGTGAGCTGACGGTGGATTGGGAGTCTGTGGCGCCCCTGGATTAGGCGTTCCTGTGCCCACGCTGGCAGGGATCCCTGCGCGACCTTGCTTAGCGGAGGGAGCCGGTGGGGATCACCAGGGGCCGTAGGGACCCATGTTGCGGCTGCCGCCGCGGCCTGCGTCCTTTACGGCCGGCCGGACATCGGCAAGGTAGACGGAGGCGGCAACCACTGCCGCCAGTCCGAACAGGCCGAGGGTGCTGAAGAGGCCTCCGCCGGCCCCGAACAGCGAAATGACGCCAACCAATGCCGAAGCGCCGGTGAGGGCGAGCCAGAACGTCTTGGTCCGCTTGCCGGTCGCTTCGAAGGCGTTCGGTTTGTGCCGGGCACAGTCGACAAACGCCCACAACTCAAGCCCCAGGGCCACGAGGCCGAGGATGAAGAACACTGCCTGTTCTACGTACGCAATGATTATTCGACCGTCCACAAGCCCAGCCTAGCCGTCCAGCGTGTCCAGCGCCTGCTTCAGGTCGGCCCAAAGGTCCTCAACGTTTTCCACCCCAACGCTCAGGCGCACCAGGTTCTCCGGCACGCTGGCGGGTTCGGCCGAGTGCCGGCGCCGGCGTTCGATCAGGGACTCGACGCCGCCAAGGGAGGTGGCGGGCAGCCAGAGGCCAAGCGCCTGCACCAGTTTGTCGGCGGCGTCGGCCCCGCTCAGGCCTGCCGCAGGGGCCACCTGGATGCAGATTATGGAGCCGAACCCCTTCATCTGCTCCTTGGCGCGGATGTGCCCGGGATCGGTGCTGAGGCCGGGGAACCGGATGGATTCGATGGCGGGGTGCGTGGCAAGGCGTTCGGCCAGGACCATGGATGACTCCTGGGACCGTTCCACCCTCAGCGCGAGGGTCCGCAGCCCGCGCAGCGCCAGCCACGCTTCGAAGGGACCGGCGATGGCGCCATGGATGATGCGGTGGTGGAGCAGGGCGGCCCGGATCTCCGGGTTGGAGGTGACCAGCGCACCGAGGACGACGTCGGAGTGGCCGGCCAGATACTTGGTCACCGAATGGAGGACGACGTCGGATCCGAGCAACAGGGGTTGCTGCACCAAGGGTGTGGAGAAGGTGTTGTCTGTGACAACAACCGCGCCTGCCGCGTGTGCGGCCGCTGCCACGGCCGTCATGTCTGCAATGCCCAGCATGGGGTTGGTGGGGCTCTCCAGCCAGAGCATGGACGCGGCTTTGCCCGACGGGCCGCCCGGAGTGAGTGCTTCCTTGACGGCGTCGGTATCGGCAATGTCAACGGTCCGGAGCTCGATGAAGCCCTTTTGGGCGAGTTCCGAGGCCATCACCAGGGAACCGGAGTAGCTGTGGTTGGGCATGACCAGCACGCCGCCGGCAGGAACCAGGGACAGCGCCGAATTGACCGCCGCCAGACCAGAGGCGTAAAGCAGGCCGGGCAGCGCGGAACCTTCCAGCTGGCCCAGCGCCTCTTCGAAGGGATCCCAGGTGGGGTTGGAGTAGCGGCCGTAACCCCGGTCGCCGTCGCCGAGCGGACCCGTCCCGAAGTAGGTGGAGGAAAGGGTAATGGGCGGATTGACCGGCTGGTCCCTTTCCCGCGGCGGACGCCCAGCCGCCACCACCACAGTCTCGGGTGAAAGGGACGCGGCCTGGTGCTCGGAAAGACTCATGCTCAAAAGATTACTGTTCCTGCCGATTAGGCCGGAAAGCAGTGTCGCTTTGTGGACGCCGGTACATCCACCCGTCCTGCACAGGGTATGTACCAAGGCCAAAAATGTCGCTATGCCTCGGTAGGCTTGAGAAGTGAACAAACAGAAGGCCGGGGTATTCATCGCATTCGAAGGTGGCGATGGCGCCGGCAAGTCCACCCAGGCGGCCCGGCTCGCGGGATCACTGGAGTCCCGTGGCTACACCGTGCTCCGCACCCGGGAGCCCGGCGGAACCCCTGTTGGCGAAAAACTGCGCTCGCTGGTGCTGGACCACGGCAACGGCGAGATCGATGCCCACACCGAAGCCCTCATCTTTGCCGCTTCCCGCGCGGCCCACGCCACGCAGGTCATCCGCCCGGCACTTGCCCGCGGCGACATCGTCCTGACAGACCGGTACATCGACTCGTCCGTGGCGTATCAGGGCGCGGGCCGCGGCCTCGGCCAGGACGCAGTGCAGTCGCTCAATGAGTGGGCCACCTCGGGCCTCCAGCCACACCTTACTGTCCTCCTCGACGTTGATCCGCAGCTGGGGCGGCGGCGCCGCACCGCCGGCCAGTCGGCCGAAGACCGCCTCGAGTCGGAGGCGGACGAGTTCCACATCCGCATCCGCGACGCTTTCCTCAGCCTCGCAGCGGACCGCCCAGCCGCATACCTGGTTCTCCCTGCCCAGTTGCCGGTCGATGAACTGGCGGGGCGAATCCTCGCCCGGGTTGATGTCCTGCTCGGTACTCCTGTCCCGGCAGAAGGGAAGGAAACTGCACCGGCAGTCCCGGAAGCCGGTGTAAAGGGCAGCAGGCCATGACCGTCTGGGATGACCTTCAGGGCCAGCCGGCCGTCGTCGAGCAGCTGCGCCAGGCCGCCGGCAGCGACAGCCTCACCCATGCCTGGCTGTTTACCGGGCCGCCCGGCTCCGGGCGCTCGAACGCCGCCAAAGCCTTCGCAGCGGCGCTGAACTGCGACCAGGAGGACGTGAGCCTGCGCGGGTGCGGACAGTGCCACGCCTGCCACACGATCCTGGGCGAAACCCACTCCGACGTGACTTTCGTGCGTACCGAAAAAGTCACCATCACCATCGACGAGGCCAGGGAACTGGTGGCTGCAGCCGGAAACCGGCCGTCGTCGGGGCGCTGGCGGATCATCGTGGTGGAGGACGCGGACCGCATGGCCGAACGCACCACCAATGTACTGCTCAAGGCCATCGAGGAACCCACGCCCCGGACGGTGTGGATGCTGTGTGCGCCCTCCCCGGCCGATGTCCTGGTCACCATCCGGTCCCGCTGCCGCAGCGTCGCCCTGCGGCTGCCGCCTGCGGCCGATGTTGCAGCCCTGCTGGTCCGGCGCGACGGCGTTGACCCGGCCCTCGCCGAACAGGCTGCCCGGGCAGCGCAAAGCCACGTGGGCATCGCCCGCCGGCTGGCACGGGATCCCGCAGCACGGGAACGGCGGCTGGAGACAGTCCGCTTTCCGCTCGGGCTGCGCGGTGTCACGGCTGCGGTCATGATGGCGGACAAGCTGGTCAAGATCGCCACCGCGGAGGCCAACAGCTCCAATGAGGAACGGGACGCCGCAGAGAAGGCCGCGCTGTTGGCCACCCTTGGGGCACCCGAGTCCGGGACGCTGCCGCCGGCCATGCGCAGCCAGGTGAAGCAGCTCGAGGACGACCAGAAGCGGCGGGCCAAGAGGTCCATCACGGACTCGTTGGACCGCACGCTCACGGACCTGCTGTCCTTCTACCGGGACGTACTGATCATCCAGCTCGGGAACGCGGTGGAATTGGTCAACCTTGAACTGAGGAGCGAGCTGGAGGAATTCGCCGCCCGCAGCACTGCCGAGACAACGCTGGCCCGCATGGACGCCATCAACAAGGCCCGTGAACGTATCACCACCACCAACGTAGCCCCGCTGCTGACCATTGAGTCCATGGCGGCCAGCCTGATCCAGCCTTCCAAGGAGACCCGATGACTGCCCGCCCCCTGCCCGCGCCACCCAGGTCCCTTGCAGTCACAGTCCGCGCCCTCGGTGCCATGGTCCTGGCTATGGTCCTGGCCTCATGCAGCCTGCTCAACAGCGGCGACAAGAACCCGCCGCAGGCGGCCACCGCCAAGGCCGATCCCTCCATCGTCGCGTCCGCGCCTGCCGGACTGGAAAAGTTCTACTCGCAGGAGGTCGTGTGGCAGCCCTGTGAGGGGGAATTCCAGTGCGCCAAGGTGACCGTCCCCATGGACTACGCCAACCCCGGCGGTGACACCATCCAGCTTGCCGCGCTGCGGGCACCCAGCACGGGCAAGAAGACCGGCAGCCTCCTGGTTAATCCCGGCGGTCCGGGCGCATCCGGGTACGACTTTGTCAAGGACGCGGCGTCAACCCATTTTTCCGCTGCCGTCCGCAACGCCTACGACCTTGTGGGATTCGATCCGCGCGGCGTGAAACGGTCCGCTCCTGTCACATGCATGACAGACGCGGAACGTGACGCAGCCCGGGCGAAGATCTATGCCCTCCAGACCGATTCCGGACTGGCGGCGGCCCTGGCTGACAACAAGGCAATTGCCGCCCAGTGCGCTGCACAAACGGGCCCCGTTCTGGGGCACATCGACACCGTGAGCGCAGCCAAGGACCTGGATGTTCTCCGCGCCGTGGTAAACGACGCCAAGCTGAACTACTTGGGCTACTCCTATGGCACGTTCCTGGGTTCCACCTACGCTTCGCTCTTCCCGGACAACGTGGGCCGGATGGTCCTCGACGGAGCCCTCGACCCATCCATCAGCAATGAGGACCTGACCAGCGGGCAGGCCCGCGCGTTCGAGAAAGCGCTCCACAGCTACGTGGCCAACTGCCAGAAGCAGGGCAAATGTCCCCTGAGCGGGGACGTGGATTCCGGAGTACAGCAGATCCGGGACCTCATCGCCGCCGTCGAGCAGACACCCCGCACCGCGAAAGACGGGCGCCTGGTAAATGCCACCATGTTCGTCAGCGGGCTCATCACCCCGCTTTACAACGACCAGAGCTGGCCCGCCCTTACCCAGGCACTTGAGGCTGCGATGTCCGGAGACGTCAGCCTCATGCTCAGGCTTGCCGATCTTGGGGCAGACCGCGGGCCCGACGGAAAGTACACGTCCAATTCGACGTTCGCGTTCAACGCGATCAACTGCCTCGACTACCCCATGGTCTCCGACACCGCAGGCATGCGCGCCGAAGAAAAGCGGTTGGAACAGGACTCCCCCACCCTCGGCTACTACTTCGCCTACGGCGGGACCACCTGCGCTGACTGGCCCTACAAGAACGTGCGTACGCCCGCTCCTGTGGAATACAGCGGAGGTTCCCCCATCGTGGTCGTCGGCACTACGGGTGATCCAGCCACCCCTGTCGACTGGGCGGCGTCGCTGCGCAAGCAGTTGGGGAATGCTTCGCTGCTGACCTGGCGCGGCGAAGGGCATACCGCTTACGGCCGCGCCAACAGCTGCCTGGATGACGCGGTGGACAACTACCTGGTCGGCGGCAAGCTTCCGGCCGACAACACGGTCTGCTGACCACTCCAACGCCTTGGGCAGGCCCCATTTTGACCGGGGCGAGGAGACTCTATTACAGTTGACTCTTGCATGAAGGGACCGGCTCCGCCGGGAAATTTCACGCGGTGCTTCCTTAGCTCAGTCGGTAGAGCGTTTCACTCGTAATGAAAAGGTCATCAGTTCGATTCTGATAGGAAGCTCGGGATAAACCCCGGACAGCCCCTTGTTTTAGGGGTTTCCGGGGTTTTTCGCTGGTTAACGGGTGGCCTTCAAGTGCGGGGCTGGGCACACTTTCGGCACCGTTTCGCCTCTTTTCGCTTGCCGTTCCCATTGCGAGGTGCGCGGGACTTCCTCAACAGAACGCATCGTCCCGAATGCCACGCCCATGGATGGATCCAGGCCGCGGGAGAATCCTGCTTTCGATACCGTGGCCCGGGCGCTACTTAGGCCGCGGGCACGGAAAAGCTCAGCTCAGTACCAGTTGTTGGACATTTCGTGATCCCAGGCTCCGCAGGGGGAGCCGTACCGCGCCGCGATGTATCCAAGCCCCCAGTTGATCTGGGTACGGTAGCTGGTCAGCCAATCAGCCCCGGTGGAGGAATACTTCTCCGGTGGAAGGGCCTGCGCGACACCGTAAGCTCCGCTGGAGGGGTTTGTTGCGTTAGTCATCCAGCTCGATTCCTGATTCCACAGCTTGAGCAGGCAGGTCATCTGGTCCCCGCCCCATCCGTGCGCACCTAACTGGCTGGAAGCGTAAGCCTGTGCACCAGCGGGATCATTGACCGCCCCGCCGGGAATGTTCGGCAGCAGCACGTCTTCCTGGGGGTGGACCGGGGACGGGGCAGTCGGGGCCGCGGCCTTGGCGGCCTCGGCCGCCGCTGCGGCTGCCGCCGCCGCTGCTTCTGCTGCACGCTGGCGGGCGGCCTGCTGCGCCTCATAGGCGGCCTCGGCCTCTACCCCGGCACGGTAGTTCTCTTCGATGGCGGCGCTGGTGTCCTTCAATGTCGCCAGCTGTGCGTTGAGGGTGTCACTATGCGCCGTTTCCTCGGCCACCTTCTGCTGCGCGTCCCGTTGCGCGTCCTGCGCGGCAACAAGTTTTGATTGGGCATCGTCGGCAAGCCGCTGGTTCTCAGCCTGCACCACTGCCTGCTGCGCATCGAGGGACGAGGCAACCGCCTCCGCGGCGCGCGAACTAGCGTAGAGATCGGTGGTCCGCTGGGTAACGATCTGCAGGACGTCCAGCTTCTGCAGCCCGTCCGGGCTCTGTAAAGTATTCATCACCGTCAGGGGTCCCAGGTCGTTTCCGCCTGTCATGTAGTCCTGGGCCGCGAGGGCTCCTGCTTGCCGCTTCAGCTTTGCTGCGATTGCATGCGCCGTGTCGGTCTTGTCCTTGAGGGCGCTCAGCTTCGCGGTGGAGGCGTCAAGCTCGTTGCGCGCCAGGGCGTAGGCCTGACCCGCTTTGACCGCCGCGGCCCCGAGCGCGGAAGCCTGTTGCTCCAGTCCGTTCAGAAGATCGTTGATTTTTTGGATCTCGGCACTCTTGGCGTCGGCATTGGCCCGGGCGGCCTGGACGTCGGCCCACGACGGGTAGCCGGAGGGCGGCGCATCGTCTGCGCTGGCCGTCGGCACGGCAGTGACCGCCAGCAGAGCGGCGGTCGTCAATGCCGCACAGATTTTGCTGGCGGATACTTTGCGCATGAGTGTGAATCTGGGCATATCCCTTTGAGCCTACTGGGTTACCCAATCACAGCTGGGACCGGCCGGGGTGTCGCACCCCGGGAGGCCCTCCCGATGATCGGCATTATCGCTGCCTGCACCCATCCTGGGCACCGGCAGGGGTACTTGGGACGACATATGAAAAGCAGCAGCGAATTGTGCTGCCGGCGACCAAATCACCCCAGGGACTTGCGTTCCAATTCCTAAGCATGCTTAGTATGGGTATAGCCGAATGCGAACGGCTACCAACCAGAGGAGGAAACACCATGGGATTGGGCGACAAGATTGAGAACGCCGCCGAGAAGGCCGGCGGCAAGGGCAAGGAAGCGGCCGGCAGCGCCACAGGCGATGAAAGCCTGAAGGCCGAAGGCCAGGCTGACCAGGCCAAGGGCGACGTGAAGCAGGCTGGCGAAAAGGTCAAGGACGCCTTCAAGGACTGACAGGCATACCGGGAAGGGCGCGCTCAGCGAACGGGGCGCGCCTTTTCCGTGCCCCGCTTCTGACAGACAGATGGCTGGGCTAGGATCCCCTCAACCCGGGAATCGGTCCGGGTTGAACTGTTTGGGGGAACAAGAGTGAAACGCTCGACCGGCTTTGGGCGCATCGGGCACGGGAGGCGGGCAGTGGGACTGGGCGGCGCAGCCCTGCTGGCTTCGGCAACGCTGTCGGGCTGCACGACAGCCTCTTCCATCCAGGCGAGCCCGCCAGCAGCACCGGTCAGTCCTCTCCCCGTCTTCGGCCTCATGAGCGCCGTCTTCGCGATCCTCACCGTCGCGCTGGGTGTCCTGGCGGCGTACGCCCTGGTCCTGCTCATCATGTTCCTGCGGCTGCGCATCGCCGAACTCAGGCGGACCGCGCCGCCGAAGAACAAGCCCCAGGACTGACGGCTGCCACGACGCAGATCAGGCGCCCGGCCACGAACCCCGCGTGGTGCAGACGGACCGGCAGGGCATTCCCGCCTCCGTTGCCTCTCCGGTCAGCTCGACCGCAGCCTGCCACGGCCAAGGAGGAGGACGGCGACAACCATGCCGATGATGGCGCCGATCAATGTTTCAAGTCCGCGGTCCCTAATCAGGGTGCCCGGATCCATCGGGTGCGCCAGGAACGTCATGATCAAAATCAGGGGTGTAAAGAATACCAGCGCCAGGCCGTAGTGCCGAGTCATGAACAGCTCGGAGGGGAACTGCAACGCGGCAATGCATACCACCAGAAGCACTGCGGCAGGGTGTTGGTACAGGATCAGCGCCGTTACGCCCAGGCCCAGGAACGTTCCCAGGATCCGATTGAGTCCACGCCGGATACGACCGGCAAAATCTGCGCCGGCAAGGGGTACAGCAGCGGCTGCCATAGCCCAGTACCCATGGCCGTTCCCGGTGAGTTGTCCAGCAGCGCCGGCCGCACCGACCGCCAGGACGTAGGCGAGGGCGTGAAGCAAGGCTACGCGGAGCCTGGCCCCCCTAAGCACCGGCACAACCCGCCGGACCCCGGCCTCCCAGGACGGTCGTCGACGCGCCCAGCCGGCGAAACCGACCGCAACCGAGAACGCAGCAGCTACTGCTGCCACCGCGACAACGTCCAGCACCGGGGCTATCGGCGGAACGGACGCGCAGGCACCGAGGGCGAAGATGCAAAAGAACGGGCCGACGGGTTTCAGGTTTGCCCGGTCTGCCGCCAAGGACGCGACCCCGGCGGCCAGCGGCTCGATAGCCAGGAGGCCCAGCGGGCCGGCATGCGTTGCTGCAAGCACGGCACCGACCGCGACCCCTGAGACGAGCAGGACCGCGGCCGTCAACTGGTGGAACAAACGCAGCTGGTGGCGTTCATCCCTTCCGTACATTCCAGTGAAAGCGCCGAAGACTGCGTAGATGGAAAGGTCCGGCCGGCCCATGGCCAGCAGAACTAACAAAGGCACCGCGACGCTGACCCCGACCCGGAGCGCCGAAAGATGATCGTTCGTCGCCGGACTGAGTGCAAAGTATTCGCCAGGAAACCTCGCCGCGCGCCGCGCCATACTTCTGCAACTCCTCGCTGTTCGCGGATGACCGGCCCCGCGCGGGCAGCCACTCCGTCAGCTCCAACGTACCCGGGCGCGCTCCCGGCCAGACCGTTCCACCGCAAATGTAACCAAGCTCTCCCCCTGACCGACCGGCCCTGCCGTTTCTCCGGCCGGATGAATGAGCAAAAGCGGCTGGGCGCGGCGATGGCGTCCGTATCGAAATCGAGGGGATCGGCGCATTGACGAACACGCCCGTCTAACCGGGAAAGAAACCAGGCCCGGGGAAACTCAGGGAGCAGCCTGAACTGGTCTCCGGAAGTCTTAACCGGCTATCCCAGTCCCGCTCCCGGGAAAGGTTCAGTGGGCAGATGAAATAACCGGCCTCGTCGCGCGTGTTCAGCCGTTGCGCTCATTGACCTTTGAACGGATGAAGTCCTGGTCCTCTCGTGAGATCGGCGCCTCTCCGTGGAGGCCGGTGGGAAGGTTTTCCCCTGTCTCTTTCGAGATGACAGCGGTGATTGTCCGCGGGAGTATCTGGCAGCCCGGGTTGTCCATGAACCACTTCCGGGTGGCAGGGTCGAGGTGTCCCCAACGATCTTTGAGATTCATTGCCTGGCACTGTCTCCTTTGCTTTCCTCCCGGGGTCCACGGCCCCGGGAGCGGGCGCTCTGCCCATTCCAACGCACAACTAAACCCGGCCGGCAATTAGCCGCACAGGGGCAAAAGTCCCGGTATCCACGAAATCCAGTGGTCCTGCACCTTCCGCTCAGCGTGCCACGGTGATCTTTGTCGTTGGGAAAGCGTCAAGATAACCGGTCGCTGCGCCGGTTCCCCTCCGGTACCGCGCTCCCTGTTCCTCGCACAGGAGGAACCCTCCCCCTGTGGTCCAAGAGGTCATCCGGCAAAACGAACCGGATGCGCTGCGGCGGCCCGCATCCACGTCGGGCAAGGAATCCCCAAACGGTGGCGAAAAGCCTTTGTTACACACGACGCCGCCGCTTCAGGCCAAGGTTCAGCAAACGGCAAGGCAGCCGGGGTATCCTCCCCTCATGACCCCCCGCTTTCAGGCTGCTGTTCGGCGCCCAGACGCAGAACCGCCTGCACCGGGCAACGCACCCAGGCACCTTGGCCAGGACGGCAAAGGACCCGGCCGCAGGGCAGTCCTCCTGGCCGCCGTGCTGACATTAACGTCAGCCGTCCCGGACCTTCAGCCGCACCCAGAGCACGGGCCGGAAGCACAGGGAGGGGCGGGGGAAAATGACAACACTGCTGTCTCTTCGCCGGTCCTGGATACGGGCCCCGACGGCGATTCGCCTGCACCGGCCCGTTCCGCGCCCCCTGCGGCATCGCGGGCGCAGATCGTGGACATCTTTGGCAAGCGTCCGGCCCGCTACTGGGGCCTGGAAGCCCCCGGCGTCCTCACACGGCTATCAGCCGCGCCCCAGGGAATCGCCCTCACCTTCGACTTTTGCGGCGGTCCTGGCGGCAGCAGCCTCGACCAGGCACTGCTGGACACTCTGCGCCAGCGCCACATTCCCGCAACGCTCTTCCTGAATTCGCGGTGGATCACCGCCAACCCCGCCGCGGCCCGGCAACTGGCAGCCGATCCGCTCTTTGAAATCGCGAACCACGGCACCTCCCATAAGCCGCTGTCCACCACCGGCAACACGGCCTACGGCATCCCGGGCACCAGGAATGCCGGGGAAGTCTATGACGAGGTCATGCCCAATGACGGCGTGCTGGCAGGCATCACCGGCACGCGTCCGCGATACTTCCGGCCAGGCACGGCGTTCATGGATGACGTCGCTGTAGACATCCTGAAGGCGTTGGATGTGAAGCCAGTGGGCTTCAGCGTCAACGGCGACGGCGGCGCAACCTACCCGGCCCCCGTCGTCGCCAGGGAAGTGGGAAAGGCCCGGCCCGGGGACGTGGTGATATGCCACGGCAACCATCCCAGCGGCGGAACAGCCGAGGGCGTGAAACAGGCCGTAGACAAGCTGCTGGCGGCAGGAATGTCCTTCACCCATCTGGCCTGAGAACGTCCTGCAGCTCCGGTGGCGGGCCACGGGCTGATCCGATACGTTGAAAGGGAAGCCCTGCCCATCAGCGGTGGATGCCAGCTCACGGTCCTGCTGCTGCCACACGTTAGGAATTCCCCATGCCGGAACAGCACGACATCCCAACGACCGGCTGGGTTCTTGCCTGGGCCGACCTCCAGGAACGTCCGGCCGAGGCCGCCAGCCACGGGTTCGCCGTCGGGACCGGCGCGGAGCAGTCGTCCGAAAGCCGGGAGTACATAACGGGCTGGCCGGGCCCGGGCACGGAGGAGCTTGCAGCCAAGGCAGCGGCCGAAGGGATCCGCCTCACCCTGGTTACCGCCGAATCCGGCGCTGCGGACGGTCCGGCCCCCGGGGGCCTCACCCCGGTGTCCGAGCGGGTGCTGCTCATGGCCCCGACCGCGGAGCTGAGTGCGGGTGTGGAACTGCCTGAGAATGCGCAGGTGGCGCTGGCACCCATGGAGACGTTCGACGCCGTCGAAATCACCCTCTTTGACCGCCCCGTGGCACGGGGGCGCATCCAGGTCCGGGACGATTTCGCGGCGGTGGCCATCAGGGAGCTGCCCGAGGGGCCGGAAAAGGAGACGCTGGAACGGGCACTCTTCGCGGCCATGGCCGAAGAGGCCTTCATCCACGGCGCAGAGTACCTGCACATGGTGGTCGGACAAGAGGCCGCTGCGTCCTACGAGGCGTCGGGATGGACGGCGGCGGCCCGGCTGGTGAGTTTCGAAAAGATATGACGACGGCGGCACGGCCTCCGTGGCCCGGGCCGCCCGAGCGTCATGGCAGGAACTAGTAGGGCCTGCCCACCACTACCTGCGACGGGCTATGGGTGACGTAGCCGTTTGCCCAGGAGAACAGTGCCCGGACTTTCTGCTGGAAGCCCGGGAGCAGGGCAAGGTGGACCGCCAGCCACGATACGAATGCCAGCGGACCCTGCAGCTGCAGGCGCCGGCGGCCCAATTCCGCCACCGCTGCTCCGCGCCCCACCATGGCCATGTACCCTTTGTCCCAGTACCGGAAGGGCTCCCGCCTGCCGCCGGTCAGGTCCGCATAGATGTTACGTGCAGCCCACTTTCCCGACTGCTGGGCCACCGACCCCAGCTGGGGAAGTTTGTTGCCGTCCGCATCGGTGATGTTGGCGGAGTCGCCCAGAACGTACACGCCCTCGAGGTCAGGTGCGGTCAGGTCAGGCTGCACGTCCACCCGGCCGCCCCTGCCCTGCTTCAGGCCCGACTCAGTGATGATCCGTCCGGCCTGCAGCCCGCCCGCCCACACAACGATCCGTGCGGGGATGAGGGTCCCGTCCTTAAGGGTCACTCCGTCGGTGCGCACTTCACCCACTGGCTGGCCCATATGCAGCTGGACTCCAAGTTTTGTCAGCCGGTCCCGTGCGTAGGCCTGCGACTTCTCCGAAAAGGCAGCCAGCACATTGGGAACCATGTCCACCAGGTGGACATGGCATCGGGCTGCCAGCCCCGGTGAGAAGTACTTTGGCACGAGGTACTTGACGTTCTCCGCGAGCGCCCCGGCAGTCTCCACGCCGGTGGGGCCTCCTCCCACCACGATCACGTCAGCTTCAGCGGACGGCTCGCGGTCGGCCTCGTCCAGGGCTGCGGTAATGGCAGCGCTGAGCCGCGTTGCGTCGGCCACCGAGTACAAAGGATAGGCGTGCTCATCAGCGCCGGGGGTGTTGAAGAAGTTCGGCACCGCCCCCGTGGCGATGACCAGGATCCGCGCGCGGTAACTGGACCCGTCCGCGGTGGTGACCGTCCGGTTGGCCGCGTCAATCGCGGTCACTTCCGCAGTCAGGACGCGGACGTTATTGATCCTGCGGAACTCCGACCGGAGTGGCCGGGTGACTGCGGAAACACCAATCTGGGATGCAGCCACTTGGTAAAGGAGCGGCTGGAACTGCTGGTAGTTGTTCGCGTCGAGCAGCAGCACCCGGACGCCCTTGCGGCCCAACTCCTCAGCCGCCGCCTTTCCTGCGAAACCGCCGCCAACCACAATGACCTGGTATGAATCGTCCATTCGAGCAACATACCCCTCCCAGCCGGTGAGTAACAGGGTCCCCGGGGCGCTGCGTCACCGGGACGTTCACCGGGCTGCAGGCGCCGATGCCTGCGGGAGCCCGCCGGCAGGCACCTAAGATGGCGGCATGGAAGACGAAGCCCTGGCGGACATTGCGGACCGCCTGTATGCCGGGGCGCTGGACAACTTCGTGTCCGCCCGTGCCGCCGCGGCCAAGGAGGTGGCGCACCGGGATGAGGATTTGGCGGCGGCGGTCCGCGGCCTGCCAAAGCCGTCCGTCGCTGCGTGGGCAGTGAACATGCTTGCACGGCACCGGCCGGACGTTCTGGCGGAGCTGGGCGAACTTGGGGAGCGGATGCGGTCAGCCCAGGACTCGCTTGATGCTCCCGCCCTGCGCGAGCTGGGCCGTGAACGCCGCACCATGCTCGCCGACGCCGTGGACACCGCCCGGTCCGTCGCCCGGGAACAGGGCCGGTCCATCAGCGACACGATGGCTTCCGATGTCGAGGAAACCCTCCGGGCCCTGACGGCAGACCAAGGCGCGGCCAGCGCCGTCGGCAGCGGGCGCCTGTTGAAAGTCCTCTCTGCGGACGGCGTCAATGACGTCGACCTTGAAGGGGCGGTAGCCCTCCCCGGGCTGCTTCCGGCGCGGTCCACGGAAGACGCGGGCGCTGCCCGCCGGGCGCCGGAGACAACAGCGCCAAAGACAACTACGTCCAGGGGGCAGTCGGCAAGGGAGCCGTCAGCAAAAACGCGGACGACGGCGGCCCTTGGATCGGAACCGAAACCAGACAAGCCCCGGCTTGAGGCCGTCCG
Organism: Pseudarthrobacter enclensis; assembly: GCF_030811655.1. GTDB lineage: Bacteria > Actinomycetota > Actinomycetes > Actinomycetales > Micrococcaceae > Arthrobacter > Arthrobacter enclensis_A. Next base: position 37,750 of record NZ_JAUSRE010000015.1, read on the forward strand.
GCAGACTCCGCGAGCGGCCTCACCGCCGGCGCTCGAACGCGCCAGGGCGGCCCTGGCGGAGGCGCAGGCCGCAGAAGGGGAGGCGTCCCGGCTGGCCGCTGAACTGCAGGAGCAGGAAGAGCAAACCCGCAGCAGGATTGTGGAACTGCAGCAGGAGACAGCGGAGCTGCGCGCCCGGCTCAAGTCCGCGGAAGAAAGCCTGGAGCGCGCCCGCAAGCAGGTTGCGGGCACTTCCGCCGAAGCGAAACAGGCGAAGCGGGCGGCAGAAAAAGCCAGCCGCACAGCCATGCTTGCGCAGGAGAGGGTGCTGCGCCTGGACAACCACTAGAGTCCCATGGCTCCGGTCCGGAATCCCTCTCGCCCTGGACGGCGCCCGGACTTACTGTTGACCTATGGATGCCGCAGCAACCCGTGCTTTCGCAGTACCACCTGTTTCGGTCCACCGCCCCACAACGGCCGCTGAAGACGTCGTCACCCTCGCGGCCGGTGTCTGGCTCCTGGCCGGGACCTATGTCGACGGCTGGGCCCACAACAACCTCCGCGGGCTCGAGACCTTCTTCACCCCGTGGCACGCGATCCTCTATTCGGGCTTTGCAGCCTGTGCCGTGTGGATCGCGGCCCTCACCTGGCGCCGGCACGCCCCGGGCACCCCATGGACGGAAGCAATTCCTGCCGGATACGGGGCCGCGGTTGCCGGCGTGGTCCTCTTCCTGGCATCCGGACTGGGCGACTTCGCCTGGCATTCGGCATTCGGTATTGAACAAAACATCAGTGCCCTCTTCAGCCCGTCCCATCTGGGGCTCGCGACCGGCGGCTTCCTCATTCTCGGCGCTCCGTTCTCCGCAGCCTGGAATGCTCCCAGGCGGTCATGGCAGCAACTCATCCCCGCCGCGGTGAGCGCCATGCTCGCAGGAATGGTTGCAGCGTTCATCCTGCAGGAGTTCGCCGTCTTCGCCCGCCACGGGCTCGTCCAGACGTACGTCACCGCAGGCGGGGCCCCGCCCACGGTGACGGGCCCGACGTCGTCAAGCATCATGATCTCGCTGGCAACCTTCCTCGTCTCCACGGTGGCGCTCTTCGTTCCTGTCCTGCTGATGTCCTTGCGGTGGCGCCTGCACGCCGCGGTTCCTGCGGCCATGGTGCTGCTCCCCTCCGCGGCCCTGCAGACCATGGTGGCGCTGCGGGACGCCTGGCTTATCCCGGCAGCCCTCGCCGGTGCCCTCCTGGTGGGCCTGGTGTGGGCGCTGGTACGTCCGGTTCCCGACCGCCCGGGAAGGATCATGGCCGCGGCAGGCGTGTGCCCCATCGTGTTCTGGGGGCCCTATTTCGCAGGGGTGGCTATCCATGACGGCGCGCTCAGCTTCCCGCCTGAAATCTGGAGCGGAACACTCGTGTGGACGGGGCTTGGGATGCTCGCATTGGCTGCGCTCACACTGAAGGTACGGGGAACGGCAAGTTCCGGCCCAGTGCTTGAAGAGGGCCGGTGATCCAGGCTTTGATTGCTCCCGTCGTGACAACACGCGGCCCTGGTTCCACAGAATGTCAGACCCCGGTTGCAGACTGGATTCATGGAAAACCAGGCAGTACAGGAATTTCACGTAACGTACTTTGACGCCGATTGCGGCCGGGCCCGGGCCGAAGTCTTTGAGACGCTGGAAGAGGCGGAACGCTTCGCCTGCCGCCACTGCCACGGCGAAGACAGCTGGGCCGTGGTGGACGCCATTACCGTGGAGCACATCCAGGCGGCTGCCTGAGTTCTCCCCGGAACGCCCTCCGCGGGTCCAGGACCCTTAACGGCGTCAGCCCGTGCTGCCCGGCGATGGCCGGCAGCACGGGCTGACGTTGGTTCGGCGGCGGTTGCCGGCCGGTCGGGCCGGTGCCGCCATCGCGGTCTAGGCGAAGTCGGAGACCGCAGGATCGGCACCGATGCGGCCTTCGCCGCCGGCGGTCCGGTCCAGGTTGTTGATGGCTTCGACATCCTCGGCGTCCAAGGACACCTCGAGGGCTGCGAAGTTCTCCTTGATGCGTGACTCGGTCACGGACTTGGGAATGACCACGTTGCCAATCGCCAGGTGCCAGGCGATGACTACCTGGGCCGGGGTGGCCTGGTGCTTCTCAGCGATGGACGCGATGGTGGGGTCCTTCAGCAGCTCGCCGCCCTGCCCCAGCGGGGACCAGGCCTGGGTCAGGATGCCCTTCGACGCTGCGAACTCACGCAGTTCGCCCTGGTTGAAGTAGGGGTGCAGCTCGATCTGGTGGATGGCCGGCACTACGCCCGTTTCGTCGATGATGCGCTGCAGGCCCTCGACGGTGAAGTTGGAGACGCCAATTGACTTGACGCGGCCGCGCTTCTGGAGCTCGATCAGCGCCTTCCAGGTGTCAACGTACTTGTCCTGCTTGGGCTGCATCCAGTGGATCAGGTAGAGGTCCAGCGTTTCCAGGCCCAGCCGGTCCATGGATTCCTCGAAGGCGGCGAGGGTCGACTCGTATCCCTGGTCCGCGTTCCACAGCTTGGTGGTGATGAAGATCTGCTCCGGCGACAGGCCCGAGCCGGCGATGGCGCGGCCCACGCCGGCCTCGTTGCCATAGATCTTTGCCGTGTCGATGTGGCGGAAGCCGGCTTCGAATGCCTGGCGGACAACCTTTTCAGCCACGTCGTCCTCAACCTGCCACACACCGTAGCCGAGCTGGGGAATCGTGTTTCCGTCGTTGAAAGTCAAGGTAGGTGAAAGAGTCATGACTTCATCCTGCCAAAGCCGCCGGACCCGGCGCTGCCATTTTCGGCGCTGTCAGCCAGACGCTTAACCGGAAAGTATGCTTCCGAATTGGGAATAATCCGCTGCGGCTAAGGCAACTTGCCCCCGCGCAGCTGCCGCTCGGCGTCGTCCACCTGCTGGAAGACGGCCTCCGCACGGCGCCGGACCGACGCCGCCCCTACGGGTACGGGACCAACGGCCAGCCGAAGCATGGCTGCTGCTTCGGCCGTCGTGGCAAGTGAATTGCCCGCCTTGGACAGGGACCTATGCACGTCCGCGAGGGATGCCGGAATGTCCAGGCCGTCACTGGGCGCGCGCCGCTGGGCCTCCATGCACACCGCTCTGACCCGCTGCAGCAGGGCAGCGAGTTCATTGGCGATCTCCACCAGCTCGGCGTACAGCTGGTCATCCTCCACGCCCTCAAGCACCTGGTGGAAGCGGTCAAGTCCCCGGTGGAAGCGGTCATGGGCGCGGCGCCACAGCCCCTTGCCCAGTTCCGCGTCGTCCCTGCGCCCCTGCCTGGCAGCACTGAAAAAGCCCAAGCGGAACCTACAGGTACTGCCCCGGACCGTGGTCCGACTCGTCGCGCTGGTTGGGCGCGCCCTGCGCGGGCGGCCGTGCCCCGGCCGGCGCACGCTGCGGCTCACCGTTTTCACCGATGACGACGCCGGGCGCAATCATGGTGCCCGGCGGCAGTTGGCGAAGCTGCAGCTGTGCCGCAGCGTGTTCCCGGGCGGCGTTCTGCGCCGCGATGGCCGTCTGGATGCCATGGAACAGGCCTTCCAGCCAGCCCACCAGCTGGGCCTGGGCGATGCGGAGTTCAGCATCCGAGGGGGTGGCATTGTCGGAGAACGGCAGGTTGATCCTGTCCAGTTCAGCCACCAGCTCGGGGGCAAGGCCGTCCTCCAGCTCCTTGATGGAACGCTTGTGGATGGCTGCCAGCCGCCCCCTCGCGGCCTCGTCCAGGGGTGCGGACTTTACCTCTTCCAGCAACTGCCTGATCATGGTGCCGATCCGCATCACCTTGGCCGGTTCGTCAACAAGGTCGTGCAAGCTGCTGCGCTGCGGCCTTCCGTCCGTTCCCCGCGATGCCTGGAGCGGCGACGGGTCGTCGTCAACGGGGGTGCCTTCTACCGGGAGGTCCTCAGCTGCCTGAGTGTCATTGGGATCGCTCATGCGTTCATACTCTCATGCGCCATCGGGCCCCGGGCCACTCCATGAACGCCCTCCGGACGCCCTGTCCGCTGCGGGCTCAATCAGCAGCACCTGCCCTGCGGGTTGCTGTCCTGGCGGTCCGTGCGGTCCCGCCAGAACTCCCGCTCGCTGAGCGGCGCCTCCTGGTGCCCCGCCGCACTGTGGTGTTCCAGGTACTTGGCGTACGCGTCCGCGCCCATGACGCCGCCAAGGTACCGGGCGAAGCCGCGGAACCCGTTGGCCACCAGGGCGATGCCGCTGCTCATCAGTGCCCTGCCCGCTCAAGGCGGGCGTCCGCCGGAACTTTCTCCCATTCGGCGGCCAGCTCGCGCTCAGCAGTGGTGGGCACCAGCCCGGCCGGGGCAAACACCCGTGACGGAACAAATGGGTCCTCGTTGTCCGTGGTGGCTGTCCCTGCCGCCCTGTCCCGGAACGCTTTTAGGGTGGCGAGCACGGCCGTCACAATCACGATGATGCTCAGCACCACGAAGATCACGGACAGCCAGCCCTGGATGGCGGTGTTGCGGACCACTGCCTCCATGGCCGCCACGGTCTTGGCGGTTCCGAACTCGGTCTTGCCGTCCGCCAGGGCCTTGCTGAAGGCTGCGTTGTTGGCGAAGTACCCCACGGCCGGGACGGGCGAGAAGATCTTCTGGTAGCTCGCGGTGATGGTCACCACGGCGGCGAAGGCCAGCGGCAGGGCGACAATCCACAGGTACTTGAAGGTTCCTCGTTTGGCGACGATGGCCAGGACCACAGCCAGCGCGATGGCGGCGAGCAGCTGGTTGGCGATGCCGAACAGCGGGAACAGGGTGTTGATTCCGCCCAGCGGATCGGTGACGCCCATGAGCAGCACGGCGCCCCAAGCGGCCACCATGATGGCGGTGCAGAGCCAGGCACCGGGACGCCAGGAGGCCTCCTTGAACTTGGGGACGAAGTTGCCGATCGAGTCCTGCAGCATGAACCGGGCAACGCGTGTTCCGGCGTCCACTGCCGTGAGGATGAAGAGCGCCTCGAACATGATGGCGAAGTGGTACCAGAAGCCCATCATGGCCGTCCCGCCCACGAACTGGTGCATGATGTGCGCCAGGCCCACGGCCAGGGTGGGTGCACCGCCTGTCCGGGACACAATGCTCTGCTCCCCCACGTTCGCGGCCGTTTCGCGGAGCAGGCCGGGGGTGATGTTCACGCCGCTGAGGCCCAGGCTGTTGACCCACGTGGCTGCCGCCTCCGCGGTTCCGCCGGTGAGCGCTGCGGGGGCGTTCATGGCGAAGTACAGGCCGCGGTCAATCGAGATCGCGGCCACCAGGGCCATGATGGCCACGAAGGACTCCATCAGCATGCCGCCGTAGCCGATGTACCGGGTCTGACGTTCCTTCTCCACCAGCTTGGGGGTGGTTCCGGACGAGATCAGGGCGTGGAAACCGGACAGGGCACCGCAGGCGATGGTGACGAAGAGGAAGGGGAACAGCGCACCGGACAGCACCGGTCCGTTCTCACGGGAGGCGAACTCACTGAAGGCCGGGACGCTGACTTCGGGCCGGACCACGATGATGGCCAGCGCGAGCATCACGATCACGCCGATCTTCATGAAGGTGGAGAGGTAGTCACGCGGGGCCAGGAGGAGCCACACGGGCAGGATCGCCGCGACGAAGCCGTAGATGAGCAGGCCCCAGGCGATGGTCACCTTGTCAAGGTGGAAGAACGCGGCTCCCCATTCAGTGCCGGCCACCGCGCCACCGCCGATGATGGCGGCCATCAGCAGGACGAAGCCGATGACGGAGACTTCCATGACCTTGCCGGGGCGCAGGTAGCGGAGGTAAACGCCCATGAACAGGGCAATGGGTATGGTCATGCCCACGGAGAACACACCCCAGGGGCTTTCGCCCAGGGCATTGACGACGACGAGCGCCAGGATGGCCACGATGATCACCATGATGAGCAGGGTGGCGATGAGGGCGGCCGTGCCGCCGATGACGCCGAGTTCCTCGCGGGCCATCTGGCCGAGCGAGCGGCCGCCGCGGCGCATGGAGAAGAACATGACCAGGTAGTCCTGGACGGCGCCGGCGAGGACTACGCCGACAATGATCCAGATGGTGCCGGGGAGGTAGCCCATCTGTGCGGCGATGACCGGGCCCACCAGCGGCCCGGCCCCGGCGATTGCGGCGAAGTGGTGGCCGAATAGTACGTTGCGGTCGGTGCGGACGTAGTCCTTGCCGTCGGCCTTGTACTCGGCCGGGGTAGCGCGGCGGTCGTCCGGCTTGGTGATGTAGCGCTCGATCACCTTGGAGTAGAAGCGGTAGCCGATCAGGTAAGTGCATACTGAAGCGAAGACAAACCAGATGGCGTTGACGGTTTCACCGCGGACAATGGCCAGCATGAACCAGGCGACGCCGCCCAGCAAGGCGATGGCGGCCCAGAGTGCGATCTTTGCCGGGGTCCATTTCCGGTCTTCGGCCTCGAGCCTGGCCTCGTCCACGGCGGGTGGCGGAAGATTCGGATCCGTAGCCAGCCCGTCCTCCGCCCGGGATCCGTTGTTCCGTTGGTCAGGCACTCCGGCCATGTCTCCTCCTTGAGAGTTATCCCACTTTTGCTACTGGGCACCCTACCAACGCGGGTTCCGCCTTAGAGGGCCGACGGCGGCGCAGCGCCGGGCCGTGCGGTGAGCGGCAGCGACCCGGCGACGAACGACGGGCGGAGCCTTCCCGCTAGCCGGTCCCGTCTGGACAGCGGCAGGCGTTGCATGGCCGGCACGGGCGTCGGCCAGGGACAGGCCGGTGGTGATGCCTGCTGCGCTGAGGAACAGGGGGTGGTCACCACTATCCCGTCGGCATCCAGCCTACCCAACGCCTCCCCGGAGGGATCACGGCCCAGCACCGCCCGTCGCGGAGGGCAGCCACCGCCGTCGGGCCTTCCCCATATGTCCTGCCCACTTTGGCGGGTTTTGGGACCTGTTGCGGCCCTTGCACGCTCACCGGCGGCCGTCCGCGTTGAACGGGGCGTCTTCCGTTGCCCCGTTGGACGACTTCCGGGCTGCGCCGGCGGCGTCGGCCTGCGCCTGCTGGACCATTCTGGCTTCGCAAAGGTCCAGCCAGCGGACTTCCGCCTCTGTCTGGAAGATCAGCGAGTCGAGCACCAGCAACCACGCCGTATCCGCGGCCCTTTGGTTCGCTGCCGTGTCACGGCGGGCCTTGGTGTAGTCCTGCAGTACGCGGATGGATTCCACGCGCTGGGCCTGGATGATGGCCGGCACGTCCACTCCAGGCAGGGTGACGGCGAGCGCGAGCTTGATGGCGAGTTCGTTGCGTGGCGGGTTGTTCCGCTGCACCGGGGCGGCGAACCAGTTCCTTACCTCGGCCTTGCCGGCGGAGGTAAGGCTGTACACCACGTGGCCTTCACCGTCATCGCCTTCCTTGGCCACCAAGGCATCGCGCTCAAGGCGGTCCAGCGTGGTGTACACCTGCCCGATATTCAGGGGCCAGGTGGCTCCCGTACGGTTCTCGAACTCGACCCGCAACTGGTAGCCGTAACGCGGCTGGTCCTGCAGCAGGGCAAGGAGGCTGTGGCGAATGGACATGTTGCTCCCCCGGGCTAGTCACGACCGGCATGCACAGGCCCCCAAGACCCGTGCATACCGCGTATATCGAGCCTAGCGCGCAAGACCAGTGAAGGCAATACCGGGTATGCACCCCAGGCTGCTTACATGACCAGGAGGACCTTACCCACGTGGTCGCCGGAGTCGAAGTAGCGGTGGGCTGCCGCCACGTGGTCCAGCGGGAAGGTCTTGGCCACCAGCGGCCGGATCCTGCCATCGGCGACCAGCGGCCAGACCGCGTCCCGGACAGCGGTCATGATGGCACCCTTTTCCGCCACGGGCCGGGGCCGCAGGGCAGTGGCCACCACGGCAGCGCGTTTCTTCAGCAGCAGCCCCAGGTCCAGCTCCCCCTTGGCGCCGCCCTGCAGTCCAATCACCACGAGGCGTCCGTAATCAGCCAGGGCATCGATGTTCTGGGCAAGATACTTGGCACCGACCACGTCCAGGATCACGTCCGCCCCCTTCCCGCCGTTCTGCCGCCGGAGGCTCTCCGGGAAGTCCTCCTCCTTGTAATTGATGGCGATGTCCGCGCCGAGGAAGGCCTTGGCGGTGCTGACCTTCTCTTCCGTACCGGCAGTCGTTGCCACCTTGGCGCCGAACGCCTTGGCAAGCTGGATGGCCATGGTGCCAATGCCTCCGGTGGCCCCATGGACCAGGACCGTCTCGCCCGGCTGAAGCTGCGCCGTCATGATCAGGTTCGAGTACACGGTGGCGGCAACCTCGGGGAGGGACGCCGCGGTGACAAGGTCCACTCCTTCAGGCACCCTCAGTACCTGCTCGGCAGGAACCGCCACCTGCGTGGCATACCCCCCGCCGGCCAGCAGGGCGACTACCTTGTCCCCCAGGGAGAAAGGCTTGCTGACGCCCGGGCCGAAGCCCGCTATCCGGCCCGACACTTCCAGCCCGGGGACCTCCGATGCGCCGGGCGGCGGCGGATAGAAGCCGCGGCGCTGCTGGACATCGGCCCGGTTCAGGCCGGCCGCCACCACATCGATCAGCACTTCGCCCTGGCCGGGCACCGGGGCATCCACCTCCCGGACCTCCAGCACTTCCGGGCCGCCCGGTTCCGATATGTAGACGGCTTTCATGGACTTCTCCCGTTCCTGATTCAAATCCTGGCTGCAACCAGTGTGCACCGGGCACCGTCCCTGGTCCTGTTTTGTTGCAGGCAAGTGCCTATGAAACACTACTAGCTGAGGAAGGTTGTCCGAGCGGCCGAAGGAGCTGGTCTTGAAAACCAGTGTGCGGTAACCCCGTACCAAGAGTTCGAATCTCTTACCTTCCGCAAGGGAACCCCTGGCAGCCGGCATCGGCCGCCAGGGGTTTTTTGCTTCGAGCACCCAGGGCCGCCAGTGGCCAACAGGTATAGCGGCTTCCGCGCCCGCCTGCACTGCCCGTGGAGCCCTTTTGTTAGAACCTGCTGAGGATGGCGGCGGCGATCTCGTCGGCATCGCGCAAGGTGCGCTGGCCGCTGCGGTAAGCGGGGCTGCCGTCCTGGACCGCCTCAGCAGCGATCGCAGTTCCCCACTGGGCGGAAGACAACTGCAGCCCCAGCACGAAGAGACCTTCGGTCACGGAGCCGTTGGCGGCCACCGGACGGTACGGGTGCGGCTCCACATCCAGGCCGGTGGACTCGATGGGGGCGCCTTCGGGGGTCATCATGAGCCTGGGCCGCACCAAACCCTCAGACAGCAACTGCGCCAGCACGGGCGAATCGTTGGCCGAGACCCGGTTCCCGGGAGCCAGGGCCTCCACCATGGTCCGCGCCATGGCGGGCGGACCGGAAACCCACGGCGAAGCAGCGGTAAATACCCCCGCTTTACGGTCCACCCCAAACTTCGGGTCCGGCCCCACGAAACTCACCACCCCGGCCCTGGCCAGCGCGGCGAGCTGTTCGGCACGCAGCGCCGGCGGCCCGCTGGCCAGGCCCTCCACAAAGGACTCAAACCAGCCACGCAGCCCGGCGACCCATGACTCATCGGTGATGCCGCCGTCGGCCACTGCTGTTTTAAGGACCGCACGTCCGTGATGCAGCGCCCCAATGGCCATCTTGACGGGATCGTCCTCACCCAGCGCGGAGCGGCGTGCATCGTCAAGCAGGAACTCCACCACGGCGGCGTCGTGCTCGCGGCGGGAGGCGAAGGATCGGCCCGCCAGTGGAGCCGCCAGTCCCGGCAGGTCAAGCCGGTGGCGGGGGCCAACGTGGACGGCCAGCACGCTTTCCACGCTGTCTTCCCAATTAACGGCGCTGTGCGCGTGCGGCTGGAGGGCCTCCTCCAGCGCTGCAAGGAATGCCGCAGCGTCGGGCACGGCGCCGGGCTGCGAGCGCACCAGTGTGGAGTAGTAGGCCCACAGGGCGTCCCGGTGCAGCAGCGGCCAGAGATCATGGTCGAAGGACGGACGGATTCCTGTTTTGGCCAGCCGCTCGATGGCTCCCTCGGTGAGGTAGCGCAGGGTGATGGACGAGGCGTAGTAGCCGTTGAGTGCCGCCTTTGCCCGGTAAGGCGTTCCGCGCCGGGATGCGGCGATGATCAGCGGTTCCTGGCCGGACGGTTCGTAGTCGAGCCGGCTGCCGTTGGACACGAATTTACCCCCGCGGCCTTCGGTGAGCTGTCCCATGGTGTCGAAGAAGTTGAGTCCCATCCCGCGGACCAGGACCGGTTCGCCGGCCGGGATGCGGGACCAGTCGACGTCCGCTGGCACGGCAGGGGGAAGGTACTGCAGCCCCAGCTGGGCGGCTGAGGCCTGGAGTCCGCGCTGCTCGGGGTTGAGCCTGGACGGAATGTGTCCCAGAGCCAGCACCACGGAGTTGGCGTGGATGGCTGCTCCGGTGGCAAGGCCGACGTCGAACCTTCCGTCCCCCGCAGGGCGCACGGACAGCGCCGACGTTTCGTGGAAGTCGACCGTGATACCGCCGGGCGCCTTGCCCAGCAGTTCGTCAAGGGTGCTGCGCAGGTAGCGTCCGTAGAGGGCGCGGCTGGGGAAGTCAGTGGCCTCCAGGACCGCCAGTTCCGCCAGTTCCCCGGCGCTGAGCGCGGGCAGCGGGTCCCGACGCTGCTTCAGGCGCCACTGGTCGAAGGTGGTGCCGGCAACCGGCGCGGGAAGTGACGGGTCCTGGGGAATCAGCGTGGGATAGAAGGACTGGGTGTTCATGAGGAACAACCGGGACTGGTCCGGCTGCCATACGTGTCCGGGACCTGCAGGAAAGGGGTCCACGACGTCGATGTGGAGCCGTACGGAGCGTCCCGCGGCAGCAGCGTGGGCGAGCAGCCGCTCCAGCACGCTGGTGCCGCGGGGGCCGCCGCCGATGATGACAGCCCGGATGCTCTGCGATTTTTCCACGGCATCCAGCGTACGGGCTGAAACAGGGTTGCGCTCCGGAACGCTTGACTTGCCAGCATGTGGCCCAGTTGTTTGGATGGGGCGCATGACCACCACAGCAGCTGATCAAGAGTCCGTTCCCGGTTCCGGCCGGCACACCTCCGGCACCGCCTCCCTGGAGACGGCCTTACTGGACAAGGCGCCGGAACCCGTCGACGAAAATGTGTGGCTGGAGGACATTTACGGCGAGGAACAGCTGGCCTGGGTGAGGGAGCAGAACTCCCGTACCGAGGACCTTTTGGAAGACGCAGACTACGCCGGGCTGGAGGCCAGCATCCTGGAAGTCCTTGACTCCACGGACCGGATCGCCATGGTGGGCAAGCGTGGGGACTGGTACTACAACTTCTGGCGCGACCAGCAGAACCCTAAAGGCCTGTGGCGGCGAACCACCTGGGAGAGCTACTGCACCGATTCCCCGGAATGGGACGTCCTGCTGGATGTGGACCGGCTGTCCCGCACCGAAGGCGAAGAATGGGTGTTCCACGGTGCAACGTTCCTGCGCCCGGCAGCCGGCGAGCCCTACCGGCTGGCGCTGCTCGCGCTTTCCCCCGACGGCGGCGACGCCAACCGCTACCGGGAGTTCGACGTCGAGGCACGCGGCTTTGTCGATCCCGCCCAGGGCGGGTTCGACCTGCCGACGGCGAAGGGCAACGTGTCCTGGCTGGATGCGGACACGCTCCTGGTGGCTTCCACAGCGGACGGCCTGCCGAAAACGGCCTCCTCCTATGCGCGCACCGCGGTGACCCTCACGCGCGGCCAGGCCCTGGACTCGGCCCCAAGGCTCTTCGAGGTGCCCGAAGACCACATGATGGCCGTGGCCGCGCACGACGCCACACCCGGCTTTGAGCGTACCTTCGCCGTGGACTACATCGACTTCTTCAACCGCACCAACTTCGTGCTGCGGGACGGCGACTGGGTCCGGATCGACGTACCCACGGACGTCAACGTCAGCGCCCACCGGGAATGGCTGCTCTTCCGCCCGCAGCAGGACTGGGTGCTGGACGGCACCACCTACCCGTCCGGCTCCCTGCTGGCAGCCAATTTTGAGGGCTATCTGGCCGGGGGCCGGCAGCCAACCGTCCTGTTCACTCCTGACGCCCGCACCTCCCTGCAGTCCTGGAGCTGGACGCGGAACTTCCTGCTGCTCAACCTGCTCAAGGACGTGTCATCCGAAATCCGGGTGCTGGACCCGTCCCGTCCCACCGGCAACGGTGACGGCGGCTGGGCGGCAACGGTCCTGGATGCCTGCCCGCCGCTGCATGACGTGAACGCGTACGCGGTGGACGACGAGGACGAAGAACCTGCCGATGGCGGCGCCGGGGACGACTTCTGGCTCATCGCGACCGGCTTCACCACCCCCACCACCCTGATGCGCGGCACGCTGGAACGCGCCAAGCCGGAGGGTGCCGGGACGTCCGGCGTGGTGAGCCGGCACGCGGCAGTCAAGGCCTCGCCGTCGTTCTTTGACGACGGCGACTACGAGGTGGAGCAGCACTTCGCCGTGTCCGACGACGGCACCCGGGTCCCGTACTTCCAAATAGCTCCGCGCAGCCTGCCGCTGGACGGGCAAAACCCCACCCAGCTCTCCGGCTACGGCGGGTTCGAAGTGTCCCGGACCCCGGCCTACAGCGGCACGGTGGGCCGGGCATGGCTGGAGCGGCGGACCACGCTCTCCGACGGAAGCGACGGCAAGGCTCCGCACTCCCGGGGCGGCGTATACGTGGTGGCCAACATCCGCGGCGGCGGCGAATACGGACCGGCCTGGCACCGGGCGGCACTGAAGGAAAACCGGCACCGTGCCTACGAGGACTTTGCAGCCGTGGCCCGCGACCTGATCTCACGCGGCGTTACCTCGCCGCGGCGGCTGGGCTGCGTGGGCGGCTCCAACGGCGGCCTCCTGGTGGGGAACATGCTCACCCGGTATCCGGAACTGTTCAGGGCAGTCTCCTGTGGGGTGCCCCTGCTGGACATGCGCCGCTACACCAGGCTCTCTGCCGGGCATTCCTGGATTGCCGAATACGGGGACCCGGATGTTCCCGAACAGTGGGATTACATCCGGACGTTCTCGCCCTACCATCTGCTCAAGGACGCCGTGGAGTATCCCGAAACGTTTATCTGGACCGCAACCTCGGACGACCGGGTGGGACCCGTCCAGGCCCGCAAGATGGCAGCCCGGATGCTGGCCATGGGGATTCCCAATGTCTGGTTCCACGAGGCCCTGGAGGGCGGGCACGCCGGCGCCTCCGACAACCGGCAGGCGGCCGCGCTGCAGGCCCGGAGCCAGCACTTCCTGTGGAAGGCACTTGCGGGCTGAACCCTTTGGAAACCCCTCCGCGGCTCTATGTCGTTGGGCCTGAAGCCCTTGGCGGGGACGGTTTTGCACTGCGTGGCCGGATCTGCGTATCCTTGGTGGGCTAGGAATAGCAATTGGAGACGTGCCAGAGCGGCCGAATGGACTTCACTGCTAATGAAGGGTCGGGGTTAAACTCGACCGGGGGTTCAAATCCCCCCGTCTCCGCGTTTGGCCCCGGTCCTCGGACCGGGGCCTTTTGCGTTCCCGGAGACTTGTGGAACGCGCTGTCCGACCAACGGACGCGGCGGGCGCCACCGGTGCCGCAGTGGCAGGATTAGCGCATGGCGGCACGCACCCACCCAGACCAACCGGACAGCACCCGTTCGGGCTGGAACCCGCGGCTGGCGCTGCTGGTGGCGGCCACCTTCTTCATGGAGTTCCTGGACGGTACGGTCCTGACCACGGCCATTCCCAGCATTGCGGCCGACTTCGCCATCCCTGCCGCCGACGTCAACATCACAATGACGGCCTACCTGCTGACGGTGGCCGTGGGAATTCCCATCAGTGGCTGGCTGGCGGAACGGTTCGGTGCCCGGCGCATCTTCTGCTCAGCGATCGCAGTATTCACCCTGGCCTCCCTTGCCTGTGCCCTCAGCCAGGATCTGGCCGCCCTTACCCTGAGCCGGATCGCCCAGGGCGCCGGCGGGGCCATGATGGTTCCGGTGGGAACCCTGGTGGTCCTGCGCGGCACTCCGAAGTCCGAACTGTTGCGGGCCACCGCTTTCCTGGTGTGGCCCGGACTCCTGGCGCCTGTCCTTGCGCCGCTGGTGGGCGGGGCGCTCACCACCTACCTGTCATGGCACTGGATCTTCCTGGTCAACATTCCCCTCGGCGCAGCCGCGTTCACTGCCGCCCTGCGCCTGGTTCCGGTTGCGGCCGGCGATCCCCGGCGGCGCCTTGATTGGCCCGGGATGGTGCTGACCACCGTCGGGGTGGGCGCGCTCGTAGCAGGGCTGGAACTGGCCAGCAGCCACCCGGAGCTGCCCTGGGCCGGAATCAGTGCCGTGGCAGGGGTTGCGGCCCTGATAGGTGCGGTGGCCTGGATGCGCCGCGCTCCCCATCCCCTGTTCAACCTGCAGGTCTTCCGCACACGGACGTTCCGGGCCATGGCCACCGGCGGATTCGTGTACCGGGTAACCATCAGTTCGGTGCCGTTCCTGCTGCCGCTGATGTTCCAGACGGGATTCGGGTGGTCCCCCCTGCAGGCCGGCGCCATGGTGGCGGCGGTGTTCGTAGGCAACATCGGTATCAAGCCGGCCACCACCCCCTTGATCAGGAAGTTCGGCTTCAAGGCGGTGCTGGTGTTCGCCTCGCTGGCGTCAGCCAGCACCTTCGCCCTGTTCGCGCTCCTGACGCCGGAGACCCCGGAAGCCCTGATGTTCGTGCTGCTGGTGTGCAGCGGCGCGTTCCGCTCCATCGGCTTTTCGGCCTACGCCTCGGTTCAGTACTCGGACATCCCACCGGCGCAGCTCACGTCCGCCAACACTGTTTCCGCCACGATGGTGCAGCTCGGCACGGGCTCGGGCATCGCCATCGCAGCATTGCTGATCCGGATCTTCGGCGCGCAGGACGTGGTGATCCACGACCCGGCCCGGCCCTTCCGCGGCGCCTTCCTGGCAATGGCTGTCCTGATGCTCGCCAGCACGGCAGACAGCCTGCTGCTCCCCCGGCACGCGGGGGCGGCAGTGAGCCAGCGCGGTCACAGGCAGGATCAACCAGCCAAGCCCGGCGTCAGCCCGCCTGAGCCAGAACCAGGGGAAGCACCGCACCCGCCCCGCCCTGCCGAAGGGCCCGCCCCGCGACGGTAACCGTCCACCTGCTGTCCGTCAGGTCATCGATCAGCATCACGCTCTGGCCCTGAACCGGCTGGAGCGCGGCTTCGAGCTCCGGGCCCACCAGCAGCCGGTCCCAGACGCCGGCCAGCCGGTACGCGCTGTTACCGCCGCGGCTTCCTGTGGGGCCGCCGTGGGCCAACTGCAGCTCGCCGAGGTAGGGGATGCGTCCGATCTCGGAAATCCCCCTGGCGAGTGACCCG
Source organism: Pseudarthrobacter enclensis (assembly GCF_030811655.1). Taxonomy (GTDB): domain Bacteria; phylum Actinomycetota; class Actinomycetes; order Actinomycetales; family Micrococcaceae; genus Arthrobacter; species Arthrobacter enclensis_A. The sequence continues at coordinate 53,064 of NZ_JAUSRE010000015.1, forward strand.
ACCAGCAGAGGCTTGCTGCGGGAGGGGATGTTCACAATGGCGGCCGGCCTGCCCGCCCCGCTCCACCCCGGATTCCGGTTGTCTCCGGAGCCCCATTCACGCAGGACCTGCACACAGGCCTGCAGCATTCCAGGGTCCACCGGCCGGTCCTCCGCACCGGCGGCAAACAGCTCCCGCAGGGCTCCGCCCCAGCCAAGGTCCGTGAGGCGGGCGAGGACACGGCCCTCCGAGACGCCTTCGCCCGGCTTGAGTTTCCCTTTCACCGGCACCCCCAGGCGGTCCATGCCGCTGGGCCACTGAAGCCGCGGTTCCAGGACGCCGCCCGCCCGGCTCAGCGTCTGCCCGGCCGCTTCCGTGGCGCCGGCTGCCACGTCCACCGGGAACCATCGTCCCGCACAGTTGTCGCACCGCCCGCAGGGACGGGCTGTCTCATCATCCAGCACCGAGGTGATGTACTCCATCCGGCAGCCTGCCGTGTCCTGGTAGATCACCATCGAGTCCTGTTCATCCACCCGGGCTTCGGCGATACGGCTGTAGCGCTCCGCGTCGTACACCCACGGCTGGCCGGTGGACCGCCATCCGCCGCCAACCCGTTCCACGGCGCCGTCCACTGACAAAACCTTCAACAGCAGCTCGAGCGGCGTGCGGCGAAGATCAACCCTCGCTTCCAGCGCCACCGTGGACAACGCCGTTCCGGCGTCGGCCAATGCCGTCAGCACGGCCGCTGCCTTCTCCTCTGAAGGCATGGACGCGGTGGCGAAATACTGCCAGATGTAGCGGTCTTCGGACCCGGGCAGCAGCAGGACGTCCGCGTTCGCAGCGCCACGGCCGGCACGGCCCACCTGCTGGTAGTACGCCACCGGGGAGGACGGTGCCCCCAGGTGGACCACGAAGCCAAGATCGGGCTTGTCGAAGCCCATGCCGAGCGCCGACGTGGCCACCAGCGCCTTGACCTGGTTGTCCTTCAACAGCTGCTCTGCCCGCTCCCGGTCCGCCGGGTCGGTCCGCCCCGTGTAGGCAAGCACATTGTGTCCCGCTTCGGACAGCAGCCTGGCGGTGTCCTCCGCCGCGGAAACGGTCAGGGTGTAAATGATGCCGCTGCCGGGGAGATCTGCCAGGTGCGTCAGCAGCCAGCCCAGGCGCGCCTTGGAATCGGGCAGCGACAGGACTCCCAGCCGCAGCGAGTCACGGCCAAGGGAACCACGGATGGTCAGGACCCCGGCGCCGAGCTGTTCCTCGATATCGTGCACTACCCGCGAGTTGGCGGTGGCGGTGGTGGCCAGAACCGGTACCGAGTCCGGCAAACGGGTGATGAGGTCTGCGATGCGGCGGTAATCGGGACGGAAGTCATGGCCCCAGTCCGAGATACAGTGGGCCTCGTCAATGACCAGCAGCCCGGTACGCCGCAGGAGTTCGGGCAGCTGGGTTTCCCGGAACGCCGGATTGGTCAACCGCTCCGGGGAGACCAGGAGGACGTCAACCTCATCGGTTGCCAACTGCTCACGGACCGTGTCCCATTCCAGCTGGTTGGCTGAGTTGATGGCGACCGCGCGTACCCCTGCGCGCGCGGCGGCGCCCACCTGGTCCCGCATCAAAGCAAGGAGGGGCGAAACGATCAGCGTGGGGCCCGCTCCCCGGCGCCGCAGCAGCAGGGAAGCCACGAAGTACACGGCAGACTTGCCCCAGCCGGTTCGCTGGACCACCAAAGCCCGCCGGCCGCCGTCGACCAGCGCCTCGATGGCTTCAAACTGCCCATCATGGAACACGGCGCCTGGGTTCCCCACCAGGCCGCGCAGGACGTCCAGGGCCTCGGCGTGGGTGGCGGTGCCCGGCGTATCCGGACCTCCGGCGCCTGCATCTGCGGTGGAAACTGTGGAAGCGTACTGGTTATTGGCCATTGATTCAGTATCCCAGCACCCTCCGACAGCCCGGACAGGGCGGGGCTGCTATGTGGAAACAGCCCCAACAAGGGACACAAAGCCGCGCTGTTGCGCAAGTTCCCATAAAGCCCCCTTGGCCACATGCGCCGCACACGTAAGATAAAGCCCGTGACTAGCGAACAGACAACGACATTTGATCTCTCGGCATCCTTCAAGGCCTACGACGTCCGTGGGATTGTGGGCGAGTCGATCACCGCCGAAATCGTCGAAGCCGTGGGGGCCGCGTTCGTGGATGTCCTGCAGCTCGAAGGCCAGACCATCGTGGTGGGCGGCGACATGCGTCCCTCCTCCCCCGAGTTCTCCAAAGCGTTCGCCAACGGGGCGGCAGCACGGGGGGCAAGTGTGGAGCTGCTGGACCTGATCTCCACCGACGAGCTGTACTTTGCCTGCGGATTCCTCAACCGCGCCGGAGCCACCTTCACCGCCAGCCACAACCCGGCCGAGTACAACGGCATCAAGATGGCGAAGGCAGGCGCCGTCCCCATCTCCTCCGAAACCGGGCTCAAGGAGATCCAGGCCCTCGCGGAGCAGTACCTTAACGCCGGTTCCATCCCCGCGGCCGGCACCCGGGGCCTGATCAGCGTCCGGGACGTGCTCAAGGACTACTCCGAGTACCTTCGCAAGCTTGTTGACCTTTCCGCCTCCCGCCCGCTGAAGGTGGTGGTGGACGCAGGGAACGGCATGGCAGGCCTGACCACCCCGGCAGTACTGGGTGACACCCTGCTGCCCAAGCTGCCCTTCGACATCGTTCCGCTGTACTTCGAACTGGACGGGTCCTTCCCCAACCACCCCGCCAACCCGCTGGAGCCGGAAAACCTGCGAGACCTGCAGGCAGCCGTCATCGAACACGGCGCGGACATCGGCCTTGCCTTCGACGGCGACGCCGACCGCTGCTTCGTGATCGATGAAAAGGGCGAGCCCGTATCGCCGTCGGCCATCACCGGAATGGTGGCCCGCCGCGAAATCGCCCGGGCCAAGGCCCAGGGTGAAGAGACGCCAACGATCATCCACAACCTGCTCACCTCCCGCGCCGTGGCGGAGTTGGTGGAGCACGACGGCGGACGCGCCGTCCGCACGCGTGTCGGCCACTCCTTCATCAAGGCAGTCATGGCCAAGGAAGGCGCGGTGTTCGGCGGCGAGCACTCCGCGCACTTCTACTTCCGCGACTTCTGGAACGCGGACACCGGCATGCTGGCGGCCATGCATGTCCTGGCAGCGCTGGGCGAACAGGAAGGCCCCCTCTCCGAACTGGCCCGCGAATACGAGCCGTACGTCAGCTCCGGTGAAATCAACTCCGAGGTGGAGGACAAGCCGGCAGCGGTCGAGCGCGTCCGCCAGGCCTTCGCGGACGAGGACCTCACCATCGACACCCTGGACGGCAGCACGTTCACGGCCAACGACGGCAGCTACTGGTTCAACCTTCGCCCGTCCAACACCGAGCCGTTCCTGCGGCTCAACGCCGAGGCCACGGACCGGGCAACGATGGAACGCGTCCGCGACCGCGTCCTGTCCCTGGTGCGGGCCTAGCACCGGATGGCTGGACATACCGGTCAGGCAGCGGACGGAATCGGCGGGCAGGACAGCTGGCGCGATTCCGTCTCCGAAGCCACGGCAACTGACCTGGAAAACCTCCTGGGCACGGGCGTCAGCGCGGCCCAGGAGCAGCTCCAGCGCAACGGCGGCTTCCTGCCCTTCGCACTGACCGTGCAGAACGACGGCGAGGTGCGGCTGGTTGCCGTCTCCCCGGCGGATGCCGGCGAGGGCAGCGACGGGGACTTCGACGCCGACGCCATGATCAGCGACCTGCAGGCCCTCCTCCGCCAGAACCGGGACGATTTCCGGGCAGCCGCCGTAGTGTGCGACATCCTGCTGGTGGAGGATGACTCGGACGCCATCCATGTGGCAGCGGAACACCGCGACGGTTCCCTCTTCGCCGCGGTGCTCCCCTATTCGGCCAACGCCACCACCCAGTCCTGGGAATTCGGCGAGCTGGGGGCCGATGCCAGCGAGCCCGCCATCTGGGTGGACTAGACCGGACCTGCTGCCATGAAGATCAATGCCTTTGCCGACGTCAGCCTGCGCGCCCTCATGGTGCTCGCAGCCGTTCCGGACGGCACCCTGCTTACCACGCAGAGCATCGCAGACTCCGTGGGGACACCGTACAACCACGTCAGCAAGGCCATGGCCAAGCTGCGGAGCATGGGCCTGATTGAGGTGGTCCGCGGCCGCTCCGGCGGCTCCCGGCTCAGCCATGCAGGACGGATCGCAACGGTAGGTCAGATCCTCCGCCAGCTCGACAGCCGCACCGATCCCGCCGACTGTGTGTCTCCCGCCGGAAACTGCCCCCTCATCAACGAGTGCAGGCTGCGCGGCGCTCTGGCCCGCGCCCGCGAGGCTTTTTACGCCGAGCTGGATTCGGTGGTGATCGGGGAACTTCCCCAGGCCCGGCAGATGGCGCCGGTCTTCCAGATGATCGGCCTCCGGCCGGGGATTTAGCCCGGAATCCGGGTGCCTGCTCCCGGTTTGATTTCAAACTTCTACAAGGTGTAGAACTGAGGCAGAAATACTTGTATTTGAAATACGAGTTTTCCTCCGGCCGGACGAAGGCCCCGGCCATAACCTCAGGAGTACAGATGCTCTCGGACAAGTCCCGCCCCGTCATCGAGGCCACCCTGCCGCTGGTCGGCTCCCGGATCGGATCCATCACCCCGAACTTCTACGCCCGCCTTTTCGCGGCGCACCCCGAACTGATGGATGGCCTGTTCAGCCGCTCCAACCAGCGCTCCGGGAACCAGCAGCAGGCCCTCGCCGGGAGCATCGCGGCCTTCGCCACCCACCTGGTCAACAACCCGGGCACCCTGCCGGAGACGGTCCTTTCCCGCATCGCACACCGGCACGCCTCCCTGGGCATCACCGAGCCGCAGTACCAGGTGGTCTACGAGCACCTGTTCGGAGCAATCGCCGAAGACCTGGCGGAGGTCATCACCCCCGAGATCGCAGAAGCCTGGACCGAAGTGTACGGGCTGATGGCAGACGCCCTGATCAAGCTGGAGAAGGGCCTCTACGCAGCGCAGGCAAATGACAGGATGTGGACGCCGTGGCGCGTGGCCGCCAAGACCCCCGCAGGAACCGGGTCCATGACCTTCACCCTCGAGCCCGCGGACGACACTCCCGTCACCGCGGCCCTTCCCGGCCAGTACATCAGCGTGAAGGTGCCGGTCGCTGACGGCCTGCGCCAGGTCCGCCAGTACTCCCTTTCCGGGGACGCGGGCACCAGCCGCACCTTCACCACCAAGCTGGACGACGGCGGCGAGGTCTCCCCCGTGCTGCACAACACTGTCCAGGTGGGCGACGTCGTCGAAATTTCCAACCCCTACGGCGAGATCACCCTCAAGGAAGGCGACGGCCCCGTGGTCCTGGCCTCTGCCGGCATCGGCTGCACCCCCACCGCCTCCATCCTCCGCTCCCTCGCCGAGTCGGGCTCCGACCGCCAGGTCCTGGTGCTTCACGCCGAAAGCACCCTGGACAGCTGGGCCCTCCGCAGCCAGATGACGGACGACGTCGAACGCCTGGACGGCGCCGAACTGCAGCTCTGGCTGGAGAAACCCGTGGACGGCGCCAAGCAGGGATTCATGACGCTGCGCGAAGTCGACCTCCCGGCTGACGCCTCCCTGTACCTCTGCGGCCCGCTGCCGTTCATGAAGAACATCCGCAACGAAGCCATCAACGCGGGCATCCCCGCCACCCGGATCCACTACGAGGTCTTCGGCCCGGACATCTGGCTCGCCAGCTGATCCCCACCGCCTCCCCAAGGTCAATGTTCATCTGAACGACGACGGCCCCGCACCTTTCGCGAAAGGTGCGGGGCCGTCGTCGTGCTTCAGGCGGCGGACGCCTAGGAGAGGCGGCCCTTCAGGCCAGCCAGCTCCGACTGCAGCGCCTGGGGCAGGGACTCACCGAAGTTGGCGAACCATTCCTCGATGGAGGCCAGTTCAGCGGCCCACTCCGTGGGATCAACCTTGACGGCTTCCTCCACCTGGGCGGCGGTCATATCCAGGCCGTCGAGGTCGACGGCGTCGCCGGTGGGCACGAAACCGATCGGGGTTTCGACGGCGTCCGCCTTGCCTTCAAGCCGTTCGATCGCCCACTTGAGGACGCGGGCATTGTCGCCGAAACCGGGCCAGGCGAAGCCGCCCTCGGCGTTCCGGCGGAACCAGTTGACCAGGAAGATCTTGGGCAGGCGCTCCGGGTTGGCCTTGGCGGAGAGGTTGACCCAGTGGTTCAGGTAGTCGCCTGCGTCGTAGCCGATGAAGGGCAGCATGGCCATCGGGTCGCGGCGGACCACGCCCACCGCGCCGGCAGCGGCGGCGGTGGTTTCCGAGGACAGGGTGGAGCCCATGAAGATGCCGTTGGACCAGCTGCGGGCCTCGGTGACCAGCGGGATGGTGGTCTTGCGGCGCCCCCCGAACAGGATGGCGGAAAGTTCCACGCCGTCGGGGCTGTGGTACTCCTCGGCCAGCATGTCGATCTGGTCGATCGGGGTGCAGAAGCGGGAGTTCGGGTGCGCCGCGGGCTTGTCCGAACCGGAGGTCCAGGAGTTGCCCTGCCAGTCGGTCAGGTGCGCGGGCACCTCGTCCGTCATGCCCTCCCACCAGACACCGCCGTCGTCGGTCAGTGCCACGTTGGTGAAGATGCTGTTGCCCTTGGCGATGGCGCGCATGGCGTTGGGGTTGGTGCCCCAGCCAGTGCCGGGGGCAACGCCGAAGAGGCCCGCCTCGGGGTTCACCGCCCGCAGCTCGCCTTCCTTGCCGAACCGCATCCAGGTGATGTCGTCACCCAGGGTCTCAACCTTCCAGCCCTTGATGGTGGGGTCCAGCAGGGCGAGGTTGGTCTTGCCGCAGGCAGAGGGGAAGGCCGCTGCCACGTAGTAGGTCTTCTGCTCGGGGGAGGTCAGCTTGAGGATGAGCATGTGCTCGGCCAGCCAGCCTTCGTCGCGGGCCATCACCGAGGCAATGCGCAGGGCGTAGCACTTCTTGCCCAGCAGCGCGTTGCCGCCGTAACCCGAGCCGAAGGACCAGATGGAGCGCTCCTCCGGGAAGTGGACAATCCACTTGTCCGGGTTGCACGGCCACGGCACGTCATCCTGGCCCGGCTCCAGCGGAGCACCTACGGAGTGCAGCGCCGGAACGAAGAAGGCGTTGGTTTCGGTGATGCGGTCCAGGACATCGGTGCCGATGCGGGCCATGATGCGCATAGAGGCCACAACGTAGGCGCTGTCCGTGATCTCGACACCGAACTTGGGGTCCTCGGCGTCGAGGTGGCCCATGACGAACGGGATGACGTACATGGTGCGGCCGCGCATGGAGCCCGCGAAAAGGCCGCGGAGCTTGTCCTTCATCTCCGCCGGGTCCATCCAGTTGTTGGTGAAGCCGGCGTCGCGCTTGTTCTCGGAGCAAATGAAGGTCTGTTCCTCAACGCGGGCAACGTCTGCGGGATCCGAGAACGCGGCGAAGGAATTCGGGAACAGGTCCTGGTTGAGCCTGGTCAGGGTGCCGGCAGCAACAAGCTCGTCGGTGAGACGGCTGTTTTCCTCTTCGGACCCGTCAACCCAGTAGATGCGGTCCGGCTGCGTAAGCTCAGCAACCTCTTCGACCCATGCCAGCAACCCGGCATGTGTGGTGGGTGCTTTCTCAAGCAGCGGCTTCTGCGCCAGATCGCCCATTGCAGTTCCCTTCCTCGGGTTCATCGGTGTGAGCTAAATGCTATGGTCCGGACCGGTCCAGTTTTTGGGGGGCTTGACTGACATCTGCGGTCACCGAAAGTGAATTCCGCGGAAAATCAAGGAATTGTTGCCGCGAAAACGCGAATTAAGTGACAAAGGTCACCTAGACCGGTCTAGTAGCGGATATTACAGGGAGTTCGATTTGGCATCAGGGCCGGGCTCGCGTAAAGTAATTCGAGGTTCAGGGAGAGCGGTTCTTCTCCCGGGACACGAAATGCGCCCATAGCTCAGCTGGATAGAGCGTCTGTCTACGGAACAGAAGGTCAGGGGTTCGAATCCCTTTGGGCGCACCAGCAAGGTCCGCACCGGTTCGCCGGTGCGGACCTTTTTTGTGCCGTCGCGGTTAGGCTTTGCACATGATGCCAGAGGCCGCTGGGCGCGAGTTTGATGTTGTTGTAATCGGCGCGGGCGCCGTTGGGGAAAACGTGGCGGACCGCGTTGTCCAAGGTGGACTGACAGCCGTCCTTGTGGAAGCGGAACTGGTGGGCGGCGAATGCTCCTACTGGGCCTGCATGCCGTCAAAGGCACTCCTCCGCCCGGGCACCGCACTGCACGGGGCGCAGACCACGCCTGGCGCAAAGGAGGCCGTAACCCGCACCCTGGATGCAGCAGCTGTGCTGGAGCGGAGGAATTACTTCACCTCGAACTGGCAGGACGACAGCCAGGTCTCGTGGGTGGAGGACACCGGCATCGCACTGGTGCGCGGGCACGGCTGGCTGACCGGGCCCAAGACCGTGGAAGTGGCAGGCCTGGACGGAACGCAGCATCTACTGCGCGCCCGGCATGCCGTGGTGCTTGCCACCGGTTCGACCCCCACCACGCCGCCCATCGAGGGCCTGGAGGATGTGCAGGTCTGGGGAACGCGCGAGGCGACGTCGGCAAGCGAGGTCCCGGAGCGGCTGACCGTACTGGGCGGCGGCGTAGCCGGAGCCGAACTGGCCCAGGCCTTCGCGCGCCTGGGCTCCAGTGTCACGCTTGTAGCGCGCAGCGGATTGCTGGGCAACTTCCCTGAGGAAGCATCGGCCCTGGTGGCGGCAGGGCTGCGTGCAGATGGAGTGGAACTGCGGCTGCATACCGCTACGGAGCGGATCAGCCGGAACGACGACGGCACCCTCACCGTCAGCCTGGGCGGCGGGGCCACTGTCACCTCGGAGAACGTCCTGGTCTCCACCGGCAGGCATCCGGCGCTGGAAGGCCTGGGCTTGGAAAGCGTGGGCATTGAGCCCGGCGAATCCGGGCATCTGACCCTGTCAACGGATGCCTCCGGCCTTGTCAGGGAAACGCCCGGCGATGAACCCTGGCTCTACGCAGTAGGCGACGCCGCCGGGAAGAACCTTTTCACCCACCAGGGCAAGTACGAGGCCCGCGCCACCGGCGATGCCATCGCAGCCCGGGCGAAGGGTGACCTCAAGGGCTCCCCCAGCGACTGGTCGCGCTACGCCCAGACCGCCAACCAGCACGCCGTGCCAAGCGTCGTCTTCACCGACCCCGAGCTGGCCAGCGTGGGACGCACCCTCCAGGCCGCCCGGAAAGACGGGTACAACGCATCTTCAGTGGAACTGCCCATCCAGGTGGCCGGCTCCTCGCTGCACTCCGAGAACTACGAAGGGTGGGCGCAGCTGGTGGTCGACGAGGACCGGAAAGTGCTGCTGGGCGCGACATTTGCCGGGCCCGACGTGGCGGAACTGCTGCACGCAGCCACCATCGCCGTGGTGGGCGAGGTGCCGATGGAGCGCCTCTGGCATGCGGTCCCCTCCTACCCCACCATCAGCGAAGTGTGGCTCCGGCTCCTGGAAAAGTACGGACTCTGACCCTTATTTGAACTGACCGGTCAGTTTGGTTAGCCTTGATGCAGACCTCTTCTGCGAAAGGCAAGCTTTGCTCTCAGCACACCAGCTCCACGCCAAAGGACGCCGGGACCCGCTGCTTCCACCCACGTCACTGACGGCCGCCCGCGGCGGGCTGCTGCTCGTCACCGGCGACCGCCAGGACCAGCGGACGGCCCTGTCCCTCCTGCTCAGCGGGAGGATGAAGGCCACGGACGGCCAGCTGGGCTGGGACGGAAGCTCCCGGACCAAACAGCTCCGCCTCGCCGCAGCCCTGGTGGACTCCCCCGGCGTCAATGAACCCGAGGAACACCTCAGCGTCCGCGACCTGGTAACCGAGGACCTGGCCCTGATCCCGCGCCGGTACCGGGGGGCCCTGCTCAGCGGCCCATGGCTCAAAGTCAACCGCTTTGAGGACATCGCGGACCTTTGGACAGAGCAGCTGGACCCCCGGCGGCGGCTCGAGCTGCTGACGGCCCTTGCCCTGGCCAATCCGCGCACGGACCTGCTGGTGGTGGACTCCCCGGACCGCCACAGCGCGGATGAGGCCACCTGGCTGCCACGCCTCCAGGAGTTGGCGTACGACGCCGGACGGCCGCTCGCCGTCGTGGCGGCGGTCAGTGCCGTCCCCGCCTCGTGGGACGGACCGTCGGCCGCGATCGGCAATGCCCTCCCCGAACCTGCTACGGAGGCGTCCCCCGGCAAATACGCTGCAGGGGCCACGCCAGAACCGGAAAACGAAACCACACTCGAAACCGAGGTTGCCAAGTGACTGTCCTGCGGCTGGCCCGCTCCGAACTGAAGCGCATGACGGGTGGGCTGCTGCCCAAACTGACCATCCTGGCGCTGACCATGGTCCCGCTCCTCTACGGCGCGGTGTACCTCTACGCGAACTGGGATCCGTACGGACATCTCAACAACCTCGATGCCGCCCTGGTGGTGGAGGACTCCGGCGCAACCGCTGCGGACGGGACGAAGCTCGATGCCGGAGCAAAGGTGGCCGACAGCCTGGTGGAAGGGAACGTCTTCCACTGGATTCCCGTGGCCAGCTCCACTGAGGCGGATGCCGGTGTCAGCAGTGGCCAGTACGCATTTGCGCTGAAGATTCCGAAGGACTTTTCGGCCAACCTGGTGTCCCCCGGCAGCTTCGACTCCGCCAGCCAGGCGATGCTGAACGTCACCACGAACGATGCCAACAACTATCTCCTGAGCACCATCGTGGACAAGCTGACCACCGCCGTCCACTCCACTGTGGCCAAGGAGGTGGGTGAGGAGACGGCCAACCAGTTGCTTACGGGCTTCGGCACCATCCACTCCAAGATGATCCAGGCCGCAGACGGCGCCTCGCAGCTGGCCGACGGCGTGGCCACGCTCAGGGACGGAACAGTCACCCTTCATGAAGGGACCTCAGCCTTGAGCAGCGGGGCGGACCAGTTGTACGCGGGCCAGTTGAAGCTGCGGGACGGGGCCAACCAGCTGACCGACGGCGCAGGGCAGCTCAGCAAGGGATTGTCCACGCTGAAGGACAAGACCGCCACGCTGCCCTCCGATGCCCAGACGCTCGCCTCCGGCGCGGCCCAGGTGGCTGCCGGGAATGCCCAGCTGAACGCCAAGGTGCAGGACGTGGCCACCCAGCTCGCGGCCGCGGACCAGGGCCTCCGTTCACGGGTGGTTGAGTCGAACAGCAGGCTTGTCGCCTCAGGTGTCCTGACCCAGGATCAGGCAAACAAAGTCCTCGCAGACTTTGATTCCGCCGCAGCGTCCAGCCCCGTGGCAGCCGCCAAGACCAAAATCCAGACAGACGCCGAACAGGTCCAGCAGCTGGCCGACGGTTCCGAAGCGGTCAGTGTGGGCGCGGCCCAGCTGGCAGCCGGCATGCCGGCGCTGAAGGACGCCATCGCACAGGCCTCGGCAGGAGCAGACCAGCTCCACACGGGCGCCGCCGCGCTGGCGGCCGGTGAGCAATCCGCCGTCGACGGCTCCGCCGGCCTTGCGGACGGAGCCCGGAAGGTCGATGCCGGGGCCGCGCAGGTTGCCGACGGTGCCGGCCAGGCCGCCACAGGCTCCCGCACCCTGGCAGACGAGATCGGGAAGGGCGCCGGCCAGGTCCCCAACCCCGACGACGCTCAGAAGAGCAACCTGTCCCAGGTGATGGCCGATCCCGTGGCCGTCAGCAACGTGTCACAGGCCAAGGCCGGCTCCTACGGCGCAGGGCTCGCACCGTTCTTCCTCACCCTGGCCATGTGGATCGGCATCTTCATGCTGGTCCAGGCAATGCGTCCCATTACGCAGCGGGCGCTGGCCTCGAATGCACCGTCGTGGAAGGTCGCCCTTGGCGGCTGGCTGCCCTTCCTTCTGGTCTCGGTGGTGCAGGCATCCCTCCTGACAGTGGTGGTGGACGTGGCGCTGGGCCTCAACCCCGCCCACCCGGCCCTGATGTATCTGTTCATGCTGGCGGCGGCAATGGCGTTCAGTGCGCTCATCCAGGGCGTGGTGGCTCTGCTGGGCTCGCCGGGCAAGCTGGTGGTGCTGATCCTCCTGGTCCTGCAGCTGGTGTCATCCGGTGGCACCTTCCCGTGGCAGACCACGCCGCAGCCGCTCCACGTGGTCCACCAGGTGCTGCCCATGGGCTATGTTGTGACCGGCATGCGGCACCTCATTTATGGCGGGGACCTGTCCATGATTGTCCCCACCCTGGTGGGCCTGCTGGGCTACACCCTGCTGGGGGCTGCGATGTCCACGCTGGCCGTGCGCAAGAACAAGTACTGGACGCTCAAGACACTGAAACCGGAGATTGCAGTATGACCACCGAACCGGCGGCCGCGGGCAAAGGGCTCCGGCCCGCCCGGACCAACGCCACCCGCCAGAAACTCTTCGATGCCTCCATGGAGCTGATCGGCGAGCGCGGCGCCGCGGGCGTCACCGTGGATGAGATCGCGGCGGCCGCCGGGGTTTCCAAGGGCACGGTCTACTACAACTTCGGCAGCAAGTCGGAGCTGATAGCCCAGCTCCTGCGCCATGGCGTGGACATCCTCAAGGCCCGGCTGCTCGAAGCCGCCGACAGCGGTGGAACCGGCCGCGATCCACTGCTCGCCATGGAAGCGATGATCGGGCAGGCCATGGATTTCATGGCCGAGTACCCGTCATTTGCCCGTCTTTGGGTCAGCGAGAACTGGCGAATCCCGAGCGAGTGGCAGGGCACGTTCTCCGTCCTGCGGTCGGAGCTCCTGGAGGTGATCGGCCAGGCAGTGGAGAAGGTGGCCGCGGCCTACCCCGTAGATGATTCGGTGTCCCGGGGCAGCCTGGAAACGGCCATCTTCGGGGCCTGCTTCGTGGTGGGCCTGGACCGCCAGACGTACAACCCCGAGCGCACCCGTGACCAAAGTGTTGCAGCAATCATGGCCATCATGCGCGGCTACGTCCTCAGGGAGCCTGCTCCTCGGGGATGATGGAGCACATGCGGCATACGGGGAAGAGCGGTAAGTTCGCGGTCATCTGCGGTGTCGTGGCCGCAGTGTTGCTGGTGCTCACGGCGATGACCCTCGCCGAACCGGTGTTTCTCGCGTTCGTGGCTGTCCTGGCGCTGGCCTACCTTGCCGCGCTTGCGGAGGTCCTGGCCCGTCGGCGGCGCCTTGCCCTGCTGGCCACAGGGGCCGGGACCGCCCTGGCGCTGGGTTTCTCCCTGGCGTTCCTCAGCACGTGGGAGTTGGCGTTCGACGGGCAGTCCTCCTTCCTGGGGACCCCGCTGCCCACCCGCGACCCCGACAACTACTTCATCGGCGCTGCCGGCGCGCTGGTGGCCACGTTCGGAGTCCTCTTCCTGGGCGCGCTGTGGCCGGGCAGGAGGCGTCCAGCGCCAGCACCACGCCCCGCGGCACAGCGCGGCGCGGCACAGCGGGGCCCAGCACAGCGCCCGGCAACGCAGCGCCCCGCATCACAGCGGACCGGCACGACCGCACGCAGCCCCCGGGCCACTGCCGCCCAGACTGCCACGCCCCGGGCTGCCGCATCCCGAGCGGGCGGCCAGGCAGCCGGCACCCAGGGACCTGCCGTTCAGCGGGCGTCGGGCTCCCGCACCCCTGCCCGCGGGACGTCCTCCGCAGCCAAGCGCCCGGCGTCGTCCACGGTGCCGCCGGCCAAACCGGCACCCAGGTCCGGCAGCGGCTCCAACTCCCGCCGCTGACCGCGCCTGCCTGCCCGGCTGAGCACCGCCGTCGCCACCCCGCCCAGCAGGAGCACTCCGCCTGCCAGTTCCGTCGGCGACGGCACCTCGGCCAGAACCAGCCACGCGGCACTCATGCCCACCACGGGGACCAGAAGGGTAAACGGGACAACGGCCGACGACGGGTGGCCTGCAAGGAGCCGGTTCCAGATTCCGTAGCCCACCAGCGAGGCTAAGACGGCCGTGTAGAGTGCGCTGAGCAGGGTGGGCGCCTGAAGTGTTGACAGCGAATGCCAGACGGTGCCGGGACCGTCAACCAGCACGGACAGCGCCGCCAGCGGAAGTGGCACCACGGCGCCGGACCAGACCACCAGGCCCAGCCCTGAAGCGGCTTTGGCTTTCCGGGCAATGACGTTGCCGGCAGCCCAGGACAGCGCCGCGCCCAGGACAATGACCAGCGGCAGCAGCGGCGCCACTGCACTTCGTCCCACCGCCACGAGGCCGAGTCCGGCCACGCCCAGCCCAACGCCGGCCAGTTGCCGCCTGCTGGGCCGCTCACCCAGGAAACCAGCGGCCAGCAGGACGGTCAGCAGTACCTGCGCCTGCAGCACCAGCGAGGCAAGGCCCGCGGGCATGCCGAGCGCCATGGCCAGGTACAGAAAGCCGAACTGGCCGGCGCTCATGAAGAGTCCGACGCCGGCAATGGCCTTCCAACTGACGTTCGGCTTCCTGACGAAGAAGATCCAGGGAACAACCACCAGGACGAACCGCACGGCCACGAACAGGAGCGGGGGAAAGTCCTGCCCGCCGGCATGGAGGCCGATGTCGATGGCCACGAAGTTCAGGCCCCACAGCAGTGCGACGAGGATGGCAAGGAGGGAGTCGCGCAGGTTCACGGTTCCAACTTTGGCAGCGTCTGGCATGAAGCACCAGCGCACATTTCAATGCCAGAACATGTACGTTTGCTTCATGATCGACATCGGTTCGCTCCGGGCCCTGGCCGCCATCGAACAGTACGGCACCGTCATCGCAGCCGCGGACGCCATGGGGTACAGTCCTTCCGCCGTTTCGCAGCAGGTGAAGAGACTGGAGAAGGAAGCCGGCTTCGCAGTGCTGGAACGGCGGGGCCGCGGGGTCCTGCTCACCGAGCGCGGACTGGCCCTCGCAGCGTATGGCAGGCGGATACTTGCCGAACTGGAGGAGTTGGAGTCCACACTGCTGGTGGACCCGGCGAAACCCAGTGGCAGCCTCCGCCTGACATCATTCTCAACTGCCTGCCGAGGCCTGGTGGGTCCGCTGCTGGCGCGGCTTGGGCAGTCGGCGCTGGATATCTCGGTGCTGGCGGAGGACCCGCGTGAAGCCGTGGCCCGGGTAGCCAACGGGGACGCCGACCTGGGACTGGTCCATAACTGGAATTCCGTCCCATTGGTCATCCCGGAGCACCTCACCCTGGAATGGCTGTGCGAGGACGTGGCGGACCTCCTGGTGCACCGCAGCCACGCCCTGGCAGGCCGCCCTGACGTCGAACCCGCCGAGTTGGTCGATGAACGCTGGATCAGCACCCCTGCCGGAGCCATCTGCAACGAGGCCCTGCTGCGGATTTTCGCCGACCTGGGGCGGGTGCCTGACATCCGGGTCTACGATCCCGATTTCGCGACGCATATCGCTTTTGTGGAGCAGGGAGTGGCGGTTGCGCTCGTCCCCCGCCTGGGAAGGCCTGCACTACCGCCGGAGGTCGTCGCCATTCCGGTGGTCAATCCGGTGCAGGCGAGGCAGGTGGGGCTCGTCCACCGCAGGACCATGACGGCCAGTCCGGGCATCAGGCACGTGTCAGCCCTGCTGCGCAGCATCGCCGTCAGCGCGAACGGGGAACCGCAAACCGCGTAATCCGGGCGTCCTGCCCATCAAGTTCGGCCCAGGGCTTCTCCGTTTCCAGGACCGTCAGGGCGTTGGTGGGAAAGCGGGTGGCCGCGTCCATGTAGGCATCGTGGTCGGAGTCGCGGGAGGCGAGGTGCATGGCCAGGTCCTGCACGCCGGGGAGATGCGCGATCAGCATCAGCGTGGTCACCGTGTCCGGCACATGGTTCACCACGGTGAGCATCCGCAGGGCCGAGGCCGCATACAGGCCATCCTCGAGCTTGGGCGTGGGGGCCTTGTCGCCAAGCTCCGAGCACACCCAGGTGCAGGTCTGGCGGGTGCGCAGCGCGCTTGAGCACAGGATGAAGTCCGGGACGATATTGTGCTTGAGCAGCCAGCGGCCGGCCAGCGGCGCCTCCCGGTGCCCACGTTCCTCCAGCGGCCGCTCATGGTCGGCCACCCCGCCCGGCCAGTCAGCCTTCGCGTGGCGCATGATCACAAGGCGTCGAACATGGTGCGAACTCATGGCCCAAGCCTAGCCAATCCCCAGCCGCGGAGGCACAGTGCTTGGGAACCAGGCGGCGCAGCAGGTGATGCCTAAGTCATGCCGGTCGCCGTAGCCGCAGCGAGGCGTCCTGAAAGCGCCGTTGCTGCGTTGGGCCCACGCCGCCAGGGTCCCCTGGCCGAGCTTGCGAGGTGAGGGAGGCGGCGGGGAGGTACGAGCGCAGGCGCCGAAGGATGCCTCGCGAAAGCGGAGGGGACGAGCCCGACAGGAGCAGGTCGCCTTCGCGCGAAAGAGAGTTAGATCGAGTACTCCGGAGCGGCCCAGACAACAACTTCCGGGTGCTCGTAGAACCGGTAACCCTGGCCACGGACCGTGCGGACGGTGTTGGCGAGGCGGCCCAGTTTGGAGCGGAGGCGGCGGATGTGGACGTCGATGGTGCGTTCGTTGGGCACTTCTTCGGCATTGCGCCACAGCCCCTCGAGGAGTTCATCGCGGCCCACGGTGCGGGTGCCGTTTTCGACGAGGTAGTTAAGGAGCTCGAACTCCTTGAAGGTGAGGTTCAGGGATTCGCCGTCAAGGTGTACTTCGCGGCGGGCCAGGTCAATGAGAACGCCGGACGGGCGCGGCTCCTGCGACTGGGCAGGGCGGGGTGCTTCAGCGCGCTGGCGGTTGACGGTAGGGTCACCAAAGGTGGAACGGACGACGTCGAGCGCGGAACCCGGGGTGCCTGCAGGGGCTACGGCCACTGCTGCGTAGCTCTCGGCCCCGGAGACCAGCGATTGGGCGTAGGCCCGGATTTCCTGGGCGAGCTTTGCGATGGAGGTCCCGGCTGCTGCTGCCGTCTCTTCATCGATACCCATGTAGAGGACGAATCCACGGGCCACGTTGTCGTTCGCAACCGGGCGGACCGGGTTTGACCCGGCCACGACAGGAGTGGGTGCGGTGACGGGTGCGGACTCGGCAGGATGCACGGCGCGGAGTTGGCCGTAAGAGTTCGGGTTGTACCCCTGCGGGGCAAAACCCTGGGCAGGGAAGTTGCTTCCGGGGGTGGAGGGGGCGAGCGCCGGCCGGGGCCCGAAGCCGGGACGAAGGCCGGAGGACTGGCCTGCTTTGGCGGCGTTACGGACAGAGATGTGGACGTATCCGGATGCAACTGACATGGAATGCTTACCTCAATGTGAAATGGCCGTCTTCGCGGCTCGAATGCTGGCTTCCCCGTCAGGCGGACCGGGGAGGGGCGCCCGACGCTGGGCTGGGGGGCGAATGCCTAAGAACTTCAGGGGGTGGGAAGGTCAGGCGTGCATTCGACAACAGCGCATGTCGGCAGCAGCGGATGTGCTGGGCCAATATTCTGCGGCTGCAGGTGCTGTTGAGTTCTTGTTCACATTGGAAGTGTGCAGCGTAACAATGCCAACTTGCAAGTAACAATGGACCGAATCGTCCGCATCGTGAGACAAATCGGAGATTTGTGCTGCATGTCACTATTTCGGCGGCGGGAATTTTTTTGGGTCTCCATCCCGTCTGAGGCCTCATTCGGCAGTACTTTCAGAATAAAATTCGGGATGTCATCTTTTTTTCGAACGTACCCGAAATTCAACCGTTTGACGTGGAATCGTCCGAATGGAGAAGGGGCGTGTCCAGCCGGAGTCCTGCCTCCGGCTGATTTTTCGCATCAGGATTGTGCCGGAGGCAGGAGGTGCTGCCATCTCCCCGCCCGCAGGAGTCAGTTGCTGCTTGTCCCCGAACTGGGCGCGGGGCCCGTGGTGGACGTTGTGAGCTGAACGGTTTGGACTGTGTAGGTGTCCGCACTCTTGAGTGCCGTTATGCGGACCGTCGCCCCGGTGGTTACGTCGGACATGCTGAGTGTGCTGCCGGTGGAGCTTCCGCCACGCTGCCGCATCCCCTGGGTTACCTGCACGTCCGTGCCGACGGCATAGGTACGGGAAAAACCATCTTCGCTCTTGACGGTGATTGACGTGGCCGAGACCTCCGTGACCGTGCCCGTCTGACCCGCCATGGTCACGTAGTTGGAGCCCTGGAGGACCACGTATTCAGAATGCACAGCGGCGTTCAGGCCTGCGCCTCCCATGCCCAGCCCTCCCGGGCCGCCGTCCATGCCACCGTCACGGCCGGTCATTCCACCCCCGTCCACACCGGCCTGGCCGCCTTGCCCCATCATGCCGCCCTGGCCCGACGTACCATTCTGGCCTCCGCGGCCGAACTGGCCGCCGGCTCCCGTGCGCTGGCCATTCGCCGAAGCGCCCGCGGTACCGTTGCCTGCCGCATATGCGCCTGCGCCGGCGCCGGCAGCTGCGGCAACCACCACCGCCACACCGCCCACCAGCAGGCTTTTCCTGGCGGTCCAGTTGCCTTTCCCGGGCCGCCCCGAGGCTTTGGCTGCGTTCTGCTGTGGTACGCCCCATCCTGCGCCCGCACTGTGACCCTGGCCGTTTGGCGGCGTAGCACCCCAGCCTGCGGACTGGGAGGCTGGGGACGGCGTGCCTGCAGACGGTGTACCGCCCAAGGGGATGGTCCGCTCCTGGGCGGACTGGCCCTCGGGCCCCCCTTCGTTGGGTGTCCCGCCCCAGACCGCGGCGGGCGGTTGTTCCCGTCCTTCAGTGGCACGCTGCGGCTGTGCATTCTGCCCTGCTGCCCCGGGGACGGCGTTGTTGTCCTGCTGGTCCATGGCTTTCTCCAAGAAGTTGAAACTGCTGGTGGTGATGCTGTTGTCCCAACAGGCTCTGACGGTTTGCTGTGCAGGGGCTGTGCGGCAGACCTAGGCGGCCTGTGACCTTTAAGGGCACCACGGCCGTGAGGCAGCGCTTACCCGAACCACAGGTGGCTAGGCTGGAGCTCACAGCCTGAACACAGCAACGGCAAAGCATCGGCAAACCGACAGATCGGAGAGTTGTCCCATGGCATCCCCGCACCCCATGACCAACAACCTTCCCCAGCTCACCCACCCTGACGGTTCCCCCATCCGAGCCCTTGTGGTGGATGACGAGCCGAGCCTGTCGGAACTCATGAGCATGGGCCTGCGCATGGCCGGATGGTCTGTTGCCGTGGCCGCGGACGGCCCGGCTGCCGTGAAACTGGCCAAGGACTTCCACCCGGACGTGCTGGTGCTCGATGTCATGCTGCCAGGGTTCGACGGCGTGGAACTGCTGGGCAGGATCCGCGCCTTTGCGCCCGAGGTGCCTGCGCTCTTCCTGACCGCCAAGGACGACGTCCAGGACCGCATCGTCGGGCTGGCCGCCGGCGGGGATGACTACGTCACCAAGCCCTTCAGCATGGAGGAAGTCCTGCTGCGCCTGCACCGCCTGGTTCAGCGCTCCGGCGTTGCTGCCATGGATACCGCCGAGCTGGTAGTGGGCGACCTGGTGCTCAACGTGGACACACGCGAAGTGACCCGTGCCGGCGAGGAGATCCAGCTGACGGCCACGCAGTTCGAACTCCTGCGCTACCTGATGGAGAACCCTAAGCGCGTGGTGAGCAAGGCCCAGATCCTTGACCACGTATGGGATTACGACTTCGGCGGCCAGGCGAACATCGTGGAACTGTACATCTCGTACCTCCGCAAGAAGATCGAAGCCAACCACCCGCCGATGATCCACACAGTGCGCGGAGCGGGCTACGTCATCAAGCCCTCAGACTAGCCAAGGAACAGCATGTCCTCGCTCTCCGGTGTTCCCCGGCCCGCCGGCCGGTCCTGGTTCAACCCTTCCACCTGGCACCTCCGTACCCGGCTGATCCTGCTCTCCATGGCCCTCCTGGTGGCGATTTCCAGTGCGATCGGCGTGGTCAGCTATGCCTCCATGGATGTGGTCCTCACCAACCAGCTGGACGCGCAACTGAAGCTGGCATCCCGGGGCCGGCCGCCGGAAGGCAATCCCTCCGGCCGCCCCGATCCCCTGGACGCGCGCGGACAAAGCGTGGGGACGCTCAATGCAAGGGTGGTGGGCGGACAAGTCAGCCGGGAAGCCGGTTATCTTTCCTCTGACGCCACCCGCATAGCCCTGACAAACCGGGACGTTGCCACCTTGCAGGCACTCCCCCACGACGGCGTGCCCGTGGACCGCGAGCTGTCCAATGGCGATTACCGCCTGATGGCAACCGAGACCCCATACGGGGATGTGGTGATCACCGGCCTGCCGCTGGCAATGAAGCAGAGCACCGAGGCTTCACTTGTGCTCACGATGGTCCTGGTGTCGCTCGGCGGCCTTCTCCTGATAGGACTGGCCGGGACGGCCCTGATCCGCCGGACCATGCGGCCGCTGGAACAGCTCTCAGACGTGGCCACCAAAGTCTCCAAACTGCCCCTCGACGCCGGCGAGGTGGCCCTTGCCGTGCGTGTGCCGCCTTCCGCAGCGCATCCCACCACCGAAGTAGGCAGCGTGGGCCATGCCCTGAACCTCATGCTGGACAACGTCTCCAGCGCCCTTGAAGCCCGGCAGCGCAGCGAGATGAAGGTGCGCCAGTTCGTGGCCGATGCCTCGCACGAACTTCGAACACCACTGACGGCCATCCGCGGCTACACCGAGCTGATGCGCATGACCGAAACCCTGACGGACGACGGCCGGAAGTCGCTGGGCCGGGTGCAAAGCCAGTCCGAGCGGATGACCGCGCTGGTGGAGGACCTGCTGCTGCTGGCCCGGCTGGACGAGGGCAAGGACACCGAAACCGCAGACGTGGACCTGACCCAGCTCGTGGTCGAGACCATCAGCGATGAAAAAGTCATGGCGCCGGATCATACCTGGCAGCTGCAGTTGCCCGACGAACCCGTGGTGGTGCGCGGCGACACCACCCAGTTGCACCAGGTCCTGGCCAACCTGCTCTCCAACGCCCGGAAACACACCCCGGCCGGCACCAAGGTTACCGCGGGCGTAATGCGCTCCGCCGACGGGAGCGTGGTGGTGACGGTGACCGACGACGGCCCGGGCATCCCTGCGGAGTTCCAGGGCAGCATCTTCTCCCGCTTTACCCGCGCAGACGCCGCCCGTTCCGGCCAGGGAGGTTCCGGTTCGGAGGGTTCTTCGGGCCTGGGGCTGTCAATCGTGGAATCCATCGTGATGGCCCATGGCGGCACGGTGGAGCTGGTCTCCCGGCCGGGCAGGACCGAGTTCGCGGTGCGGCTTCCCGCGGGCGGCACCGCCCAGGCCTGAAGCGGCGCCACCCCCGGCACCTGTCCGGGTGGGGACAACCCTGGCCGCACTTACACAGGCGCAGCACAGGTTGCGCCTAAAGCCTTCAAATCCGGGAGCGCCACTCTTGATCCATGACGCTCACCGACTCCCCTTCAGGAACCCTGCAGGACGCCGCGGTGGCGCCGCCGGGCATTCCGTCCCGGGGGCGCGCCGTACGGCGCGCCCCCGTGGATACACGCACCACCGCACCGGTCCTCGACGTGACCATCCCGGTCTTCAACGAGGAACGCGACCTCGAGGAATGCCTTCGCCGGCTTCATGCACACCTGGTGGATTCCTTTCCGCACAGTTTCCGGATCACGGTGGCGGACAACGCCAGCACTGACGGCACGCTGAAGATCGCGGAGCGGCTGGCGCGGGAGTTCCCGGAACTGGCTGTGGTCCACCTCGACGAGAAGGGCCGCGGGAACGCGCTGCGGAAAGTGTGGCTTGCCTCCCCGTCCCCGGTGCTGGCCTACATGGATGTGGACCTTTCCACCGATCTCGCCGCGCTGGCACCGCTGCTGGCGCCGCTGATTTCGGGGCACTCGGACCTTGCCATCGGCACCCGGCTCACCCGCAACTCGAGGGTTGTCCGCGGCCCCAAGCGGGAGTTCATCTCACGCAGCTACAACTTGATGCTCCACTCCTTCATGGGTGCGCGGTTCAGTGACGCCCAGTGCGGCTTCAAGGCCATCCGCGCCGACGTCGCCCAGCAGATCCTCCCCTACACCGTGGACAACTCCTGGTTCTTTGATACAGAACTCCTGGTCCTGGCCGAGCGGTGCGGACTGCGCGTCCACGAGGTTCCGGTGGACTGGATCGACGACCCCGACTCCAGTGTGGACGTGGTCCGGACCGCAGTGGCCGACGTCCGCGGAATGGCCCGCCTCACCCGTGACCTGGTGTACGGCCGGATTCCAGTTCCGGAACTGCGCGCAGCGCTGGCGCGGGGCCCGCTCCCCGCATCCTCCCGGGCCGACGAGCAAACGCCCGGCAGCAGCCTGTTCGGCCAGCTGGTCCGGTTCGCCGTCATCGGCGCCGCCTCCACCCTGGCCTACCTGCTGATCTTCCTGTTCTGCCGCGGCTTCATGGACCCGCAACTGGCAAACTTCCTGGCGCTGCTGATCACCGCGGTGGCCAATACCGGCGCCAACCGGCGCTTCACGTTCGGCATCCAGGGCGGGAACCCGGTCCGGCACCACTTCGAGGGCCTGATAGTGTTCGGCATCGGCCTGCTGCTCACTTCCGGCGCGTTGGCCCTGGTGCACAGCACGACGACGCCGGACCGGTGGTTGGAAGTCGTCACCGTGGTGGCGGCGAACCTCGCAGCCACCGCGGCCCGGTTCCTGCTGTTCCGGCTATGGGTCTTCCGTGAACGCACACCCCGCGGGCAGTCGGCCGCCGCAGGCGGCCCCAGCCCCACCAACCCCAACACTTCAGCCACCTCCACAGAAACGGCAGCATCATGACCTCCACCATCGAAACGGCGGGTGGCGGTTCCACCGCTGTCCCCCAGCCCCCAGCGGGCGAACCGGCCGTGGCCCCTCAACCCGCGGCACAGCCCGCAGCGCCCCGGACCGAAGCGGCCCATCCTGACCGGCGCTGGACACGTTACGCCTTCGGCAGCCAGCCCCGCTGGGTCCGTCCTTCAGCAGCCGCCCTCCTGGTGGCCACCGGGATCCTCTACCTCTGGAACCTCGCGGCCACCGGTTTTGGGAACTCCTTCTACGCGGCAGCCATCCAGGCCGGCACCAAGGACTGGACAGCGTTCCTCTTCGGGTCACTGGACGCCGGCAACGCCATCACGGTCGACAAGCCGCCCGCGGCACTGTGGATTCCGGCCCTCGCAGGACGGATCTTCGGATTCTCGCCGCTCAGCATGCTGGTGCCGGAGGCACTCATGGGCGTGGCCGCCGTCGGCATCCTCTACCTGACCGTCAAGCGGGTCTCGGGACCGGCTGCCGGCCTGGTGGCCGGCGGCGCCCTGGCCCTGACGCCCGTTGCGGCGCTGATGTTCAAGTTCAACAACCCGGACGCCATGCTCACCCTGTGCCTGGTGCTGGGAGCGTACTTCACTACCCGGGCCATCGAACGTGCCGGCTGGAAGTGGCTTGTTGCAGCAGGAGCCGTGATCGGCCTGGCGTTCCTCGCCAAGATGCTGCAGGGCTTCCTGGTCGTTCCGGCGCTGGGGCTCGCCTACCTGTGGGCCGCGCCCACCACGCTGGGCAGGCGGGTGGCGCATCTGTTCGGCGCACTGGGCGGAATACTCGTTGTGGCCGGCAGCTACGTTGCCCTTTTCCAGCTGACCCCTGCCTCGGACCGTCCGTATATGGCCGGGTCCACCACCAACAGCTTCCTTGAACTGACTTTCGGCTACAACGGCCTGGCCCGGATCACCGGGTCCGGCGAAGGCATGCCCGGCGGTGGCGCCGGAGGTGCTGCCGGAGGGCCGGGGGGCAGCTTCGGCGGCAACGGCGGATTCGGCGGCGCGGCCGGCGTGCTGCGGATGTTCGGGACAAGCTTTGGCGGCGAGGTCTCCTGGCTTCTGCCCGCCGCCCTGATCCTGCTGGTGGCCGGGCTGTGGTTCACGCGCCGCGAGGCACGCACGTCACCGGGCCGGGGCGCGCTGGTCCTGTGGGGCGGCTGGTTCCTGGTCACCGCCGGAGTCTTGAGCTTCATGAGCGGAATAGTCCACCCCTACTACTCAGTGGCGCTCGCACCGGCGGTCGCGGCACTGGTAGGCATTGGCTCAGTGGAACTTTGGCGCGGCCGCCAATCCTGGGCTGCCCGGATCGTCCTGGCCGTGACCGTCCTCGGCACCTCGGTGTGGTCCGCAGTCCTGCTCGGCCGCGATGCAGCGTGGCTGCCTTGGCTCCGTGTGACCATCATCGTCCTCGGCGTCCTCGCCGCAGCGGCAATCCTGCTGCGCCTCGACGCAGTGCGCACCACCGGACGGTTCCGGCGCGCGGGTGCGGCCGCCGTCGTCGTCATATCGCTTCTTGCCGGGGGACTTGGGTCCGCCGCCTGGACCCTTGCCACTGCTGCGACCGCACATGCCGGTTCCATTCCGACGTCGGGGCCGGCGGGTTCGTCGGCGGGCGGCTTTGGAAACCGTGCCGCGGGCTTCCGCGGCGACCGCACCGACGGCAGGGACGCAGCTGCAGGCACTGACGGGGCAACCACCGGCACCGACGGGTTCGATCCCGCCAACGGATTTGGTGGTCCGGCCAACGGCGCCGACCCGGCTGCCGGTGGTCCGGGTGGCGCGGCGGGTGGACCCGGCGGTGAGGGACCCGCGGACGCCGCCGTGACCGCACTGCTCTCGTCCACCACCACCAAATGGTCCGCGATCGTCTCCGGCGCCAGCCAGGCGGCAAGCCTGGAACTTGCCACCAACACCAACGTCATTGCGCTGGGCGGCTGGAACGGCGGGGACCCCTACCCCACCCTCGCGCAGTTCCAGGACATGGTGGCCAAAGGCCAGATCGGCTACTTCATCCAGGGCGGCGGCATGGGCGGCCGCGGCATGGGTGGCCGGGGCGGCAACTCCGAGGTGGCCGCGTGGGTCCAGGCCAACTTCCAGGCCGAGACCGTCGGCAGCTCCACCGTGTACAAACTCACCAAGTAGGACGCGATGACCAGCCATTCGCCAACCCATGCAACTGCATTCCGAACCGCCCCCGGACACCGGGTTCCTGCACCACGTGCAGCCTCCGCCGGCGTCGTGCACGACCCCCAGGCACTCCGCCGGCGGCTTGAACTGGCGGCAGTACTGGCTGGCACCGCAGTGTTGTACCTATGGAACCTTGGGGCCTCAGGCTGGGCAAACGCGTTCTATTCAGCGGCAGCCCAGGCCGCATCACAGGACTGGGCTGCCTGGTTCTTCGGTTCCTCCGACGCCGCGAACTCCATCACGGTGGACAAGCCGCCGGCCTCCCTGTGGGTCATGGGGCTGTCGGTCCGGCTCTTCGGCCTGAGCTCCTGGAGCATCCTGGTTCCCCAGGCGCTCATGGGGGTGGGGACGGCATGGCTGCTCTATCTGGCTGTGCGCCGGGCGGCCGCGCCGGCAACCGGCAATGCCCGGCTGGCGCACCGGGCGGGCCTGCTGGCCGCGGCGGTCCTGGCCCTTACCCCGGTTGCCACGCTGATGTTCCGGTTCAACAACCCGGATGCGCTGCTGGTGCTGCTCATGACCGCTGCCGCCTACGCTGTCCTCCGCGCCGTGCAGGACGACAGGCTGCGCTGGCTTCTGCTGGCCGGCGTGTTCCTGGGCTTCGGATTCCTGGCCAAGCAGTTGCAGGTGCTGCTGGTGGTTCCCGGTTTCGCGCTGGCCTATGCAGTGGCGGGGCCGGGCAGGTTGCCCCGGCGGCTGCTCCGGCTGGGAGCTGCAGGGGCGGCCATGGTGGCCTCGGCCGGATGGTGGTTGCTGGCCGTTGAGCTGACGCCGGCCAGCATGCGGCCGTACATCGGCGGATCACAAAACAACTCCATCCTGGAACTTACCCTCGGCTACAACGGGCTGGGCCGGTTGACCGGCGAGGAGACGGGCAGCGTGGGCGGCGGCAACGGCTGGGGCATTCCCGGCCTGCTGCGGATGTTCGGCAGCGAGTTCGGTGGCCAGATCGCCTGGCTTCTGCCGTCAGGCCTGATCCTCGCGGGGGGCCTGTTGTGGGTGGGACGCCGCGCCCCCCGCACTGATGCCGTCCGTGCCGCTGTCATCATCTGGGGCTCATGGGTCCTGGTCACGGGGTTGGTGTTCAGCTTCATGGCGGGCATCATCCACCCCTACTACGCGGTGGCACTGGCACCGGGGATCGCCGGTCTGGCCGGCCTGGGCGCCGTCCTTCTGTGGCAGCACCGGCAGCAGGCCGTTGCAGCCTCCCTCCTCGCTGCAGCCGTAGCGGCAGCGGGCCTCATGGCCTTCTACCTTCTGGGTACCACGACCGCCTATGGCCCGTGGCTGCGCTGGGTGGTCCTGCTGGGAGGGCTGGCCGCCGCAGCAGGCGCAGGACTCACGAGCTTCCTGCGCCCGCGTTCCCTCCAACGGACGACGGCGGCGCTCGCCATCGCAGCGTCGCTCGCCGGACCGTTGGCCTACTCCATCACGACGGCGGCGACCGCCCATAGCGGAGCAATCGTCAGCGCGGGGCCTGTGCAGGGCTTCGGCCCCGGCGGTGCCGGCGCAGGCGGGCGCGGAGGAGCTCCTGGCGGAACCGGCGGAACCCGGCAGCCGGCCGCCCCTGGCGGCATCAGGCAACAGGGCACCTTCAGCGGCGCAGCACAGGGCGGAACCGGATTTGGCGGCGGAGCCGGCTTCGCCGGTGGCCGCGGCGGCGGCATGGGCGGGCTCCTGGGCGCGCCCACCCCGTCCGCCGACCTCGTGGCGGCGCTGAAGGACGGCGCGTCCAACTACACGTGGTCCGCAGCAGTGGTGGGTTCCAACAACGCGGCCGGTTACCAGCTGGCGACGGAACTGCCGGTGATGGCGGTCGGCGGCTTCAACGGCACCGATCCCTCGCCTACCCTGGCGGAATTCCAGGACCTGGTGGCGCAGGGGAAAATCCACTACTTCATCGCGGGTGGAACCATGCGCTCCAGCAGCGGATCCGATGCCGCTGCACAGATAGCGCAGTGGGTGGCGGACAACTTTGCGCCACAGAGCATCGGCGGCACCACGGTCTACCTGCTGGCGAGGTAACGGGCAGGTCTCCTCGCCGCATTGCGCCTGCCCCGCGAAGACGGTGCAGGCGCAATGCGGCGCGCCCGAGCGCGTGACTTCCGTTACCTAAATGTGACTTTCGCGTGATCTTCCTGTACCGTCGATTGGGTGCGGTCCGCGTTCGGGCCGCATATCCCGGGTTGACGCCAAGCTCTGCCGCTTCCCCGGATTCCCGATTGAGCAACGGCAGAGGCGGGGGACCCACCGTCCCGGGCAATGAATGCCCTTGGGGTTAAGCCAGTACGTGATCTTTCCGTACAGCCGGATGCCCTCATCCGAACCCGACAGCTAACTCCGCAGGTGTGAGAGGCGATCAATCATGTCCAAGAACAAGGCAGAAGCACGCCTGCATGCCAAGGCTAAACACCGGGCCGCGCAGCGGGCAAAGAAGACAACCCTCGGCCAGCGCGCCGGGATCCTCGCAGCATCCTGTGCGGTGCTGGTGGGGGTAGGCGCAGCAGGTCAGGCAACCAGCAGCATGACCCCGGTGTCATCCACCGGGTCCAACTCTTCCACCGCTGCGTCCGATGCCCAAATGAGTATCGAGAAAAGCGAAATCCGTTCCAACCCGGCAACGAACCCGGCTCCGGCCGCCATCAGCGTGGCACCGCAGGCGGCCGAACCAGCTCCCGCGGCCGCCCCTGCGGCACCTGCTCCCGCCCCTGCCCCACCGGCGCCGGCGCCGGCGCCCGCTCCCGCACCCGAGCCGGCACCCGCCGTCGCGATTAACGATCCTGCCGGTGCCCAGGCCTACGCTGCCGGCCAACTGTCCTCCTTTGGCTGGGGCCCGGACCAGATGCAGTGCCTGCAGACGCTGTGGACCAAGGAATCCGATTGGACCACCACGGCCACCAATGCCAGCAGCGGCGCATACGGCATCGTCCAGTCCCTGCCTGCCGAAAAGATGGCAACGTTCGGCGCGGACTACCTCACCAACTACCGCACCCAGATCAACTGGGGACTGGACTACATCAAGAAGAGCTACCAGTCGCCTTGCGGAGCCCTGACCTTCCACCTGGCACACAACTGGTACTAGGCACTCCCGGACCGGGGACATCCCGGCAGCAAACGGCGGGCCGCATCACCACGATGCGGGCCGCCGTTTGCCTTAAGGCGCGGCCCCCGCCCCGCCCTGCCCCGCGTCCTGGCCCGCATTCCGCCACGGGATGTACTGGACCGACCACTTATTCCCGTCCGGATCGGCGAAATACACGAAATGGCCCCAGGGAAGCACCTCGATATCACTGACGTCCACACCATTGCTCTTCAGTTGGTCGTGCGCCGCGTGGATGTCGTCGACCACCAGCTGGAGGTTGGTTCCCGTGCCGGCAGGGGCGTCAAGGAGCCCTTCGCCCATGCTGATGGAGCAGGCCGAGCCGGGCGGCGTCAGCTGCACAAAGCGGATGTTGTCGGATGGCCGCTCGTCGTAGTCCGCGTTGAAGCCCACCTTGTTGACGTAGAAGTCCTTGGCGCGGTCAACGTCCGTGACGGGAACGTACACAAGTTCGAGTTTCCAGTCCATGCGCACAGGCTAGCGGCAGGGACAGCTTCCAGAAAGGGTGAAAACTACCCTGCGATGCCGTAGAGGCGGTCACCGGCGTCACCGAGGCCCGGAACGATGTAGGACTTCTCGTTGAGCTTCTCGTCGATCGAAGCCAGAACGACGTGAACGTTGGCACCGGACAGCTCCTCCTCCAGGCGGGCCAGTCCTTCCGGGGCCGCCAGCAGGCAAATGCACGTGACGTCGGACGCCCCGCGCTTGAACAGGAACTTGATGGCTTCCCGCAGGGTGCCGCCGGTGGCGAGCATGGGATCCAGGACGAAGACCTGGCGCCCGGTCAGGTCTTCCGGAAGACGCTCCGCATAGGTGATGATGTCCAGCGTCTCCTCGTCCCGGGCCATGCCCAGGAAGCCCACCTCAGCGGTGGGGACCAGCTTGGTCATGCCCTCCAGCATTCCAAGGCCGGCGCGCAGGATGGGGACCACCAGCGGGGTGGGCTTGGTGAAGGCCGTGCCAATGGTGGTGCTGACCGGCGTCTCGATGGTCACGGGCTCCGTGCGGACCTCCCGCGTGGCCTCGTACGCCAGCAGGGTCACCAGCTCTTCCGTCAGCTGCCGGAAAACCGGCGACGGGGTGTTCTTGTCCCGCAGGACGGTGAGCTTGTGGGCGACCAGGGGGTGGTCAACAACGAGAGTGCGCATCCCCCAAAACTATCATCCGGCGCTGCCCTTCCCGGGCCCGGAGCCTCCACCCTCGTGCACTTCCTGGGCCACGACGTCCCGGACAATGGGACGGTCGAACGACGGCGCAGCGCCGGCATGCTCCCGCCTGCGGATGAGATGGAACAGCCGGTGGGCCATAATCACCACGCCCACCCAGGCAAAACCCAGCAGCCAGCCCGCCATGACGTCCGTCAGCCAGTGGTGGCCAAGGAAAACCCGGCTCAGGCCCATCGCAATGATGAAGATGGTGCCAGCCGTGATGGCGCTGACACGGACCCACATCAACTGGAACTGCAGGCAAATGAGGTACACGATCAGGCTGATCACCACTGTGGTGTTCAGCGTGTGCCCGCTGGGGAAAGAGGGCGAGTCCTCGTAAGGGGGAACGGCGTCAGCGTGGTCCGGGCGGGTACGTCCCACGAGTTTCTTGCCCAAAGTGGTGGCCGTGATGGAGGCCGCGGCAGCACCGCCCACCAGGATCAGTGGACGCCAGTTCCGGCCGAGGAAGGTCAGCCATGCAGTGAGGATGCTGGCCAGGATGGGCATGCCCACGCCGCCGCCGATGTTCGTGAAGCCGGTGACGAATGCATCCAGCCCGGGGCTGCGCAGGCTTTCGGCAAAGGCCAAAGCCGGTTTGTCCAGGTTGGCAAGCCCGGCCGAGTCCACCACGTTGTCGTAGACCTCAGCTCCGAGCAGCGCCAGGGACACGATGATCACGCCGCCCACCAGGATGGTCAGCACCAGCGCCGCATAGGGTTTGAACCAAATACTTATGCGGTCCCGAAGAGTGTCCATGCTGCCTCCCGGCATCGGTAAGTAACCTGAGTATCCCCGAAACTATCATTGAGCCATGCCTTTGCCCGAAAAGAAACACGACGCCTGGATGGGCCTTGCCCTGATCGAGGCCCGCCGTGCCCTTGCCACCGAGGACGTGCCCATCGGCGCCGTGGTGATTGGGCCCGACGGCGGCGTGCTGGGTTCCGGACGCAACCAACGGGAGGAACTGGGCGACCCCACCGCCCACGCCGAGGTGGTGGCCATCAGGGAAGCAGCGGCGCGGTTACAGGAGCTCGCCAGGAGCGCCGGCGGTGCGGGTGACGGTTGGCGGTTGTCCGACTGCACCTTGGTGGTCACCCTGGAACCCTGTGCCATGTGCGCCGGCGCCATCGTCCTGGCCAGGATTCCCAGGGTGGTTTTTGGCGCCTGGGACGAAAAGGCAGGCGCTGCCGGATCGGTGTTCGACATCCTCCGCGAACGGCGGCTCAACCACTGGGTTGAGGTGTATCCAGGGGTCCGCGAGGAAGAGTGCGCCCTGCTGCTGCGCGAGTTCTTTGCCGGCCACCGCAGCAGCCTCTGAAGCGGCTGCCGGCCCGGTCGTTGCGGGCCCAGCGGCGGCCGGCCCGCTGTTGCGCCCGGGCCGTGCGGTCAGCCCTTCGGAGCCAGTAAGGCCAGAACCTCCTCCGCTGTCCTGCTCCAGTCAGGGAGGCGCGTCCGCGCGTCCCTGACCGCGGCCCGCCAGTTCTCCCTGGTCTCCGGATCCTCAAGCCACTGGCGCAGGACCCGGCCCAGCCGCCCGGGACTCTCCTGTCCCCCTTCAGGAAGTGGCAGGGCCGCGCCGGGAAGCCGGGGGTCACCGTCGTCCGTTGCCAGTGTCCCGAGGCCAAGCGCTTCAACCGCTCCTGTCCCGCCCCTGACCAGCACCGGGATTCCGTGGGCCACCGACTCCGTGACCGCCATGCCGAATGCTTCATGCCGGGACACTAAAAGGCTGAGGTCCGTACGTGCCCATTCGGCTTCCAGCGCGGCGCCTGCCAGTTCACCGGTGAGCAGCACCCGCTCCCCCAGCCCGCTTGCTGTGATGGCTCCCCGCACCTCCCGCGCATAGTCGGGGTCCGCCTGGTCCGAGCCCACGAATGACGCAGTCCAAGGGAGGTCCCGCACGTGGGCCAGCCCCTCCACGGCGAGCAGTTGGTCCTTGTTGGGCAGCAGCGCTGCGACCACCAGCAGGTGTGGAGGTTTGGAGCCGGTGGCCTGAGGGGCTGGGTCGACTCCCGGGAGGGTAACGGCGGGCTGCGGAAGCCCGCGTTCCGCGAGCCGGGTTGCGGCCCACGTACTGGTGCAGATCACCCCGGCTGCCGCGCGGAGGGCACGGGCTTCGCTTTCAAGGGCCGCTCGCCCGGCACTTTCCGGAACAGGCATATGTATCAGGACCCATGCTTGCCGCCCTGCGGTGGCCGCCAGTTCCAGCTCGTCCGGGGCACCAACGGCCACCAGCCCGTCCACCAGGACCACTGCCTGCCCGGGCCCTGCCGCAGGTTCCCCTGTTCCGAGGAGGGCACCAAACCGCCGTCGTTCCCCTGCGCCGGCGTCCGGCCAGCTGCCCTCGACGGCGACGACGTCCACGTCAGCGCCGAGGGCCTGCAGGCCGGCAACCAGGCGCGCGTTGTAGACGTTGCCGCCTGAACTGTGGCGGATGTTGCCCGGAACCAGCAGGCGGATGGGGCCCATGCTCAGGTGGTGAGGTCCAGCGAATAGGTGGCCCACGCATCCGGATTCTCGCGGAGGGTGACGTCGAGTCCAGCGAGTTCAGGGCCGTCCGCGGTGTCCTTGATCCTGGCGGCTACCTTCTGCGCGATGTATTCGGCGAGGGCCTCGGTGGTGGTGAGCTTGCCGTCGAAATCCGGGTGCTCGTCCAGGTTCCGGTAGTTCAGGGCGCCCAGTACGTCCTCGATGATGGTCCCGGCGGCGCCGATGTCCAGGACGATCGCGTCTTCGTTGAGGGCACGACGGCGGAACGCCACCTCGGCGACAAAGGTTGCCCCGTGCAGGCCCTGGGCAGGACCGAACGCTTCACGGGGCAGGCTGTGGGCGATCATGAAGTGGCGGCGGACGGTCAGGCTGAACATGGTTTACCTCGGGTTTCCGGAGTTGTCGGCGGCCGGGTTGGACGCAGGGTTGCTGGCGGGGTACTCAACGACGTGGCAGAGGGCTTCCAGGGTGCCGTCTGCCAGGCTTTGGACGACTTCCGGCAGGTCCTCGAAGCGGGAGGAACCGGTCAGGAAGACATCGAAAACGGGATCTTTGAGCAGCGATACGGCGAGGTCCAGGCGGTCCGCGTTGGTCCGGCGGTGGCGCCGGGCGCGGGCCACCGCGCCCACCTGGCTGGCCCTGATGGACAGCCGCCGGGCGTGGAAGTCCTCGCCGAGCGGCACTGTTACCTCACGGTTCGCGTACCAGGACATTTCGATGACGTCGCCCTCATCCCCCACCAGCTGCAGGCTGCGCTCCAGCCCTCCCTGGGATGCCGAGCAATGGAAAACGATGTCGCAATCGGCCAAGGCTTCGTCAGGGTGTGCGAAGTCCACGCCCAGGCTGTCCGCGAGCTGCTTCCTGCCGGGATCAAGGTCCACCAACTGCAGCCGCTGCAGCGGGAACGTGCGCAGCAGGGTTGCCACCATGCCGCCCACCAGGCCGGCTCCGACAACGGCAATCCGGTCCCCGAGGCGCGGCCCGGCCTCCCACAGCGCGTTGACGGCCGTTTCCACCGTGCCCGTGAGGACCGCGCGCCGGGACGGAACGCCATCCGGAATCCTGGTCAGCGACTCCACCGGAACCACGTACAGGTCCTGGTGGGGGTTGAGGCAAAAGACCCGCTGCCCCTTCCACTCGTCGGGCCCCTCCTCCACGACGCCCACCGAGAGGTAGCCAAACTTCACGGGACCGGGAAACTGCCCCTGCTGGTGCGGGGCCCGCATCCGTTCCGCCACGCGTGCCGGCACCGCGCCAGCATGGACCACCATTTCGGTGCCCTTGCTGATCCCGGAGTACAGGGCACGCACCAGCGCCTCACCCGGGCCGGGGGCGGGTACCTCTTCACCTCTGAGCTCGCCGTGCTCCTTGGCGGTGGTCCAGTATGCGGTTGCGTGGATCGGTGTCTGTGAATTTGTCATCTTGCTGATGAATCTAGCCGGACGCGCATGGACGACGAAAGTCCGGCGGCGCGTGGCGGGGTTTTGGTGAGGCTGTAACCGTGGGTCCGCCGCCGTGGGCACGAGTGCGTCGGGGGCGGCGGCCGCCCCTCGGGCACACGTGTGCTTAGCGGGTCTCCTCGAGGAACTCCCGTGAATCAGCAGGCTTCGCGCCGGAAATCCCGACCGGGGACGACATGGAACCAGATCGTTCGAAGGACGCCACCTCTGCACTTGATATCCCGCCGGGCACCCCCGGGCCTCCCTTGGCGGGCCTCCCAGTAGGCTTCTTCAGCTTCATCGCCGGCCGCTCGACCAGGTAGTACGTAAGCGTGGACAACGGGAGAGCGATGGCGAGGACCAAAAGGCCGTTGAGCGGCATTGAACGGGCGTTGGATCCGAACAGCATGTCGTGGCTGATGAGCCAAAGAAGAATCGGCAGGTGCCATAAGTAGATGCTGTAGCTGATCAATCCAGTGAAACGGAACGGGAGCCACTCCAGGACCTTCGCGGCCCTGTTGGCATTGCCGTGGCGCGACGAGGGAAGGACGACGGCGAGAAGGATGAGCGCGGCCGCAATGCCTGACATATTGCTCAGGAGCGGGCGGAGCAGCGTGAAACCCGTCAACTCAACGAGGCCTGCCGCCAGAAGCAGCACGATCTTCGAACCAGTCGATACGCGGTGGACGTCGCGGTCATGGAGCTTCGCTACGACGACGGCAGCGATCATCCCGTATCCGAATAGGTCCGCTTGGCCCAGGACGCTGCGGAGGAGGACCGCTGTCCAGTTTTGCCCGAACGCGAAATCACCGGCGGCGGCCGGCGAAAGTCCGAGGGTCGCTTTGTACCCCCAGAGGGTCACGCCAACACCGAGGGCAATCATCCCAACCGGAAAACCAAAAAGCACCGCAGTCTTACTGGCACCTCGTCGGATCAACCGTGCTGACCATATGGCGATCAGGGCCAGGATGATATAGAAGCTCACCTCGGCCGTGAGCGACCATGAAACGGGAAGCCCGGTCATTACGAAGGAAGGGATCAGCATCTGCACCAGCGCGAGATTCGCCAGGATCTGCACCGGGTCCGTAATCCTGCCTATATTGTCCGGGCCCAGCCCGTGCGTGCTGCCCTTGATAAAGGCCGCGGCGAAGATGAGACCCGTGACAACGAAGATGACCACGTATGCCGGGTAGATGCGCAGCAGCCTGTTCCGGGCATACCGGCGGATGGACGGGAGCGCCTTGTCCTCCATGAGCGTGGTGACAAAAGGTCGAAAAAGCAGGAACCCCGACAGCACAAAGAAGAGCGTCAATCCTTGGTCCAACAGCGTGAGCAAGATACTGACGGGTCCGATCAGCACCTGGTAGGAAGCTCCAAGTCCCAGGTGATAGAGGAGGACTGAGATGGCCGCTATTCCCCTGAGCCCTTCAATGCCTGCGAGGCGGCGCCCCCAGGACGGGCGTACTTTGGTGATACTTTCCTGCATGCTGAAGCTCCCCGAAACGTCGCTTGGTCTCCGCCGGGCGTCCGCCAACCGACCGCACCAAATTCTAACGGACTTCGACGTATCCTCTGTCCTGTGCGGCGCCGGGTCGTAGGCCTTTCACGCGGTCGCCCACAACGCCCTCGCCCCCGGCGCAGCCACGTTTTGGGGATGGAGGCCTTGCTCCGGTACCCTATTCAGGTTGGTGACGTGTCCGAGCGGCCGAAGGTGCAACACTCGAAATGTTGTTTGGTGTAAAAGCCAACGTGGGTTCAAATCCCACCGTCACCGCCAAGTAGAAAGGCCCCGGTTCCCTTGTAGATCAAAGGAACCGGGGCCTTTTGCTGTACGGGGAGCGGCAATGATTGCGTGTTGTGGCAGGCGTAGCCACCATTGAAATGTGGGAGTGAAGGGCTGGCGTGGCCGGCTGGCCATTGCGCTGTCCCTAATGGTCTTTCCAGGTGGAACAGCAGGGTGCTCATACGAATACGACGAACCTGTCCGCGCGCCGGCTGCCCATCCCGCGCCGGCGGCGGAGTCCCCAGCGCCATCCATCGATCCCCTGGTCCTTGAACGGGAAGTCAGGAATTACCGTGAGCTGGACCGGCTGTTAAAGGCAGTGCCGGGCCCGGCCCTCCTTTTTGAGGAGGGGCCGCTGGACGGCCCGGTCAGGGGATTTGGCACCGTGGCGGAGGTACCGGCGGCGGGACGGTACACCGTCACGGCAGCTTGTGCCGGCGCCTCCGGCGCGACGGTGGCCGTTGGGCAGGAGCATCCCGGTGCACCTTTCCAACCCGCGGAGCTCACATTGGATTGCACGGCCGTGCCGTGGACAGGAGCAGTGGGCGGAGTACGCGTGACAGGGTAAGGCTGCCGGCCGGACAAAAGCCCCTGGCGACCCCCACGTGCGGCGGTTGGAAAAGGCGCTGCGCTGATTAGGGCCGCCCCGAATCAGGGCAGGCCGAACCATACTCCGGTTAGAGAATCCGCTGGTACAGGCGGTGGTCCTGCCACCTGCCGGCTATTCGGAGATAGCCAGCGGCTGTTCCGTAAGCTTCAAATCCGTTCTTTTCGAGGACCCTTTGGGAGGCAATGTTGTGCACCAAAGTCGCGGCTTCGAGGCGGTGCAGGCCGAGATCCTCTTTTGCGATGTTTACCGCAGCAGCCACGGCTGCCGTCATCACCCCCGCCCCCTCGATCCCGCGCGAAACCCAGTAGCCAATGTGGGCGTTTTGGAACGCTCCGCGAACGATCGAACTGAGGGGCAGCACGCCGACGATAGCTCCTTGGCCGGCCAGCACCATTGGAAGTGCTGTACCGGAATCGAATTCCGCCAGCCGCCTCCCGATCACCCGACGCTGCCCCTCCACGGTGTAGAACTCCTCCGCCCTACCGGCTCCCACGGGGCCAGCCGGGTCCGGTTTGCCTGGAATGCCGC
Organism: Pseudarthrobacter enclensis; assembly: GCF_030811655.1. Classification (GTDB taxonomy): domain Bacteria; phylum Actinomycetota; class Actinomycetes; order Actinomycetales; family Micrococcaceae; genus Arthrobacter; species Arthrobacter enclensis_A. The sequence goes on from NZ_JAUSRE010000015.1 coordinate 89,153, forward strand.
AGTCAGAGGTTCCGCATCCGCCATACAGACGGGACGCAGCACGATACCCCCGGCAAGTTCACGAGAGAAGTCCATCGGCCCAACGCTACACAGGAGAAGCAGCGGTGGGACTGGAAGTCGAAGCGCTCCGCCCTCCATGCCTGCCGTCCGGCCCGCCACCCCGATGCTTGACGGCCGCGTCCGGTACGCGCTAAAAAGTAAGTAGCCTTATTATTTGTCGATACTGCAACAGCGTTCCGCAATAAGGAGGACATGCCGTGAGTGACAAGCCTGGTAACCAGACGCCCAACACCCCCGATGTAAGCGAAACCGACCTGCGCAACAAGAAGGTGGACGAACTCCGCCAGGAAGCCAGGGACGAACACATCTCCGGCGCTTCCGGCCTTCGCAAGGAAGAACTGGTGAAGGAAGTAGCCAAGGCCCGGCAGGATGACCACGATGGCGGCCGGGGCGGCAACAGCCGATCCGGCGGGGAAGACGCGGAGGACCTGGGAGCGGGGCCCGACGGCGGCAGGATCCGCCACGGGGATGACTCGTCAAAGTCGTTGAAGTACTCACAGGAAATCACCTCGCCCGACGAGGAGCCGGAACGTGAAGGCCGCAGCCTGGCCACCACACACCATGATGTCATCAAGCAGTGGGCGGAGGAACGCGGCGGTGTTCCGGCGACGGTTGACGGCACAGAACACGGAGACCACCTGGGCGTCCTGCGCATCGATTTCCGGGACAGGGACGCGAAGCTGCGCGAGGTCAGCTGGGAGGAATGGTTCAAGACGTTCGACGACCGCCGCCTCAACTTCATCTACCAGGAACAGCGGTCCGACGGATCCCAGTCCAACTTTTTCCGGCTGGAGAACCCGGACCGTGAAGATGCGTAAAGGGCCGCGCCTAACGCACCGGCCCTGACTTAACCTGCATGAAGGAGGCGCCCCGCTGTTGCGGGGGCGCCTCCTTCAGTTACAGACGGGTATCGAACGACCCGCAAAACACGTTGTCGTTGAATGTTCCGTGGAACCCGGATTTTCCCTGGATCTTCTCCACCGCCGCCCGGATGGCCTCGCGCGTCCCCGCGTGCGCGTGGATCGCCGTTTTGACCATCGGCACGTCGATCAGGTGGTTCGGCTGGTTCAGGGAGACGAACACCGTGGGCACCTCCGTCACGTACCACGGGATCTCGGCCGCCATGGGCGAAGACCACTTGATCCGGATGGCCGCCTCCTGGGCGAAACCCTTCACGTTGGCAAAGACAAACGCGGCATCGTACTTCTCGGCGTATTCGCCGGTGGCTTCCTCCGCCAGGACCCGCATGAAGTTCATCCCGGCCTCCCCCGACGCCTCGCGCTGCTCAGCGGTGCGGAACAGGTGCACCTGGAAGCCTGCGGCTTCCAGTTCCTCCTTCACCACCTCCAGGTACGCCAGCGGGTCCGCCCGGGTGAAGTCGGCGCCGCCCGAGATCCCGTACAGCCGGATCCGGGGGTGCGTCGCCGGAGTGATGGGCAGGTTGCCGGCCGTGTCCTTGACCAGCGTCACGGTCTTTTCCGCGATCTCTGCAGCCACCGCACGGTGCGCAGCAGATCCAATGACGTCAAGCGCTTCGGCGGGCGGCACCAGTTGGTCTGCAGCCTTCAAGTGCAGGCCCAGCGACGCCTTCAGCCCGAGGATCCGCCGCAGCGCGTCGTGGAGCCGCTGCTCGGTGATGATCCCGGACTTGTACCCGTCCAGCATGTACTGGAAGTCCTCGGCCGGGTTCCGGAAGAACAGGAACATGTCGCAGCCGGCTGCGATCGTGGCCGGTACCAGGTCCCTGCGTTTCTTCGCCTGGGTCAGGCCAACCATGAGCGAAGCGTCGGTGAGCACCAGCCCGTTGAACCCCAGTTCCCCGCGCAGCAGGTCCTGCAGCAGTTCCGGGGAAAGCGTGGCAGGCAGGATCTCGGCGTCGGACATGCGTGGCCGGAAATGCCGGGAAACCGCCGGTGCCCCGATGTGGCCCACCATGATGGACTGCACGCCGTGCGCAATCATTTCCCGGTACACGTGCCCGTACGTCCGGTCCCACTCCTCGTAAGTGAGGGTGTTGTAGGACGTCACCACGTGCTGGTCCCGTTCGTCCACGCCGTCACCGGGGAAATGTTTGATGGCACATGCCGTGGGTGATTCGCTGATCCCGTCGAAGTACTCCTTGGCCCGTTCCACCACGATCTCCGGTGTGTTGCCGAAGGACCGGGTGGAAATGACCGTGTTCCGCCAGTTGTAGTGGATGTCCACGATCGGTGCGAACGCCCAGTTGCAGCCCAGTGCCGCCGTCTCCACTCCCGCAACCCTGCCCATCTGCCGGGCAATGTTCTTGTCCGGGTGGGAACCTGCCTGCAGGTGCGTGCACACGAACGTGCCGTCGTCGCAGCTGCCCGCCCCGCCCATCTCCGGGTTGGAGGCAACCAGCAAGGGGACACGGGACTTGGACTGCGCATACCGGATGTGGTCCTGCACAGCAGCCGACGGCCCCGGGCGGTACCGCATGCCGCCCACATGGAAGTTCTCCAGCACGCCGTCGAGGTACTCCGGGGAGTAGTCGTTGTTGTGGTTGATGAACAGCTGCCCGATTTTCTCCTCGAGCGTCATGGCACCAAGGGTTCCCTCCACCCAGGCGATGGCGTCGGCGTCGAGATTGAACGGTGATGCGGCAAGGTCGACGTCGAACTGCCGTGTCCGGGTGTGGTGACCTTTGTTGAGGAAAGGTACGACGGCGCCAATTCCCTTGAGTGCCTCAGCCACCACCTCGGGAACGGGCGCGGCGATGTCCACCACCACTCCGCGTTCGTCCTCCTGCAGGGGCTGCAGCGTGGCGAGTTGGGAGTCGAGCAGGGCAGGGGGCATGAAGTGGCCCGACCTGCCGGCGATCCGCTGGGACAGGACCTCCCTGCTGCCGTTGAGGTGCAGGAAGATGGTGTCCGGCGCGTGTTCCCGGATGGCGTCGCGGTAGCTTCGCTTGAGGGCGGAGCACGCCAGGACCAGTCCGCCGTCACCGGCGGCGGCCAGTTCGCGGCCCACGATCGCCAGCCAGGGCCAGCGGTCCTCGTCCGTCAAAGGTGTGCCGGCTGCCATCTTGGCCACGTTGGCTACGGGGTGGAGGGAGTCGCCGTCAAGGAACGGGACGCCCAGTTCCCGGGCTACGAGGCCGCCCACTGTGGTCTTGCCGCAGCCCGAGACGCCCATGACCACCACACGGGGTCTGGCGGGGGCGGGATTATTGATGCTCACCGAAGTTGTCCTTCTTGCCTGTCGTGGCGGGTGTTACCAGTCGTGGACGGTGCCGTCGACGAGGCGGTTGTAGGGCAGGTAGGCCTGCTGATAGGGGTAAGCCTTGGCGGCTTCCTCGTTGAACTCAACCCCGATCCCGGGGTTGTCGCCCGGGTGCAGATACCCGTCCACGAACGTCATGGACTGCTCAAAGACCTCGTTCGTCCGGGCCGAATGCTGCATGTACTCCTGGATCCCGTAATTATGGATCGCCAACCCCACATGCAGCTGCGCCGCGAACCCCACCGGCGAAATATCCGTCGGCCCATGGAACCCGGACTTGATCTGGTACTGCGCAGCGAAATCCATCACCTTCTTCAACGGCGAAATCCCGCCAAAATGCGTCGACGCGGCCCGGACATAGTCGATCAGCTGTTCCTTGATCAGCGTCTGGTAATCCCACACGGTATTGAAGATCTCCCCGATCGCCAACGGCGTGGTGGTGTGCTGCCGCACCAGCCGCAAACCCTCCTGGTTCTCCGCCGGGGTGCAGTCCTCCAACCAGAACAAGTCATACGGCTCCAACGCCTTGCCCAGCTTCGCGGCCTGGATCGGCGTCATCCGGTGATGCCCGTCATGCAGCAACGGGATCTCCGGACCAAACTCATTCCGGACCGCCTCAAACACACCAGGCAGGTGCCGCAGGTACGCGCGGGTGTCCCAGTCCTCTTCCTGCGGGAACGCACCCCGCCCCGCCGGCTCGTAGTCATACCGCTCCCCCGACGCCTGCGCCTGCGCCGCCACACCGTAGACAGCCTTGATCCCGGGCACCGCCGTCTGGATCCGGATCGACTTATAGCCCAACTCCAAATGCTCGCGCACCGAATCAAACAACGACTCAATATCGGACCCCGACGCGTGCCCATACGCCCGCAACCCGTTCCGCGACGCACCACCGAGCAACTGATACACCGGCATTCCCGCCAGCTTGCCCTTGATATCCCACAACGCCATATCCACCGCAGCGATCGCCGCCATCGTCACCGGACCCCGCCGCCAATACGCACTCCGGTACAGGAACTGCCACGTATCCTCAATCCGGTGCGGATCCTTCCCGATCAGCAACTGCGCCACATGCTCCCGCAAATACGCCGCAACAGCCAACTCACGACCATTCAGCGTCGCATCACCAATACCCGTCGCCCCATCCTCGGTAGTAATCCGGAGCGTCACAAAGTTCCGGGACGGACTGGTCACAAACACATCGGCGGCAATGATCTTCATGGGGTTCAACTGTTCCTTCCGGAAGTAAAAAGCAGGGTCTAAAGAGGGGTGGAAGCGGCGGTTTTGGCTGTGAAGGTGCCGCACAGGCCGGAGACCATGTCCACAATGCCGGGGTCATCAGCTATGTCTGCGCTGACCAGGCGGAGCAGGGCCTGGACCCGTTCAATGCCCTCGAGTTCATTGGCCGCGCGGATCTCCGAAGCCAGCGGATCCTGGAACTCCCGGGTGGCACCCGCGTAGTCAATCCAGGCGGCAAGCATCAGGGCACTGCCGGCGCCGTTCCGGCCGCTTGCCCGTTCCGCCGCCAGGACGGGGACGGCGCGCATGCGTAGTTTGGTGGTCCCGTCGGCCGCGATCTGCGCCAACCGGTGGGCGATCCGGGCGTTGCCAAAGCGCTCCAGCAGCGCCTGCCGGTACGCAGGAATGTCCAGGCCTTCCGCATGCAGGTGGTGCGCGGCTTCGTCCCAGAAATCCTCCACAGCCTTCCGGCACACGGAATCACCGAGCGCCTCGGCGACGGTGCCGTGCCCGCGCAACTGCCCGGCATACGCCAGGATCGAATGCGAACCGTTCAACAGCCACAGCTTCCGGTTCTCGTACGGTTCGATGTCATCCACCACCACCGCGCCGGCGTCCTCCCACCGCGGCCGACCGGCAGGAAAGTCCCCGCTGAGCACCCAGTTCCGGAACGGTTCTGCCACCACCGGTGAGCTGTCACGGTAACCGCACTGCTCCGCTACCTCGGCGATGTCGGCGTCGGTGGTCCGCGGCGTAATCCGGTCCACAGAGGTGCTGACAAAGCTGGCATTCGCCTCGATCCACTCCGCCAGCCCTGTTCCCCACGCGGACGCCAGGCCCAGGATTGCCCGCCGCGCAACGTCCCCGTTGGCGGAAAGGTTGTCACAGCTGACGACGGCGAGTGGGCCGGCGCCGCTGTCGCGGCGCCTGGCGAGGGCCAGCACCAGGCGGCCCAGCGGTGTACCGGGCGCTGCTGCCGCCGCCCCTGTTTCCCCGGACGCCGCCGCCGACAGCGCACGGAGGTCGTCCGCCACACCCGGCGCCCCGGCGTCGAACGTTCCGTCCGCAGCCAGCCCATAGGCTGCCTCGGTGATCGTCAGCGTGACGATCGCCGTTTCCTTTGCGGCCAGCAGCTCACACAGGCGGCCCACATCGGCCCCGTCCGCCGCCTCCACGATGCTGCCGATGACTTCGAAGCTGTCGCCGCCGGCCGACCGCTCCACCAGGGTGTAGAGGCAGTCCTGGGCAGAGAGCGCTTCAGCGGCATCGGGGCGCCGCCCCGTGAACGCGGCGATCCCCCACTCAGCCGCGTCCCCCGCATGCTGGGTGTACCAGGCCTGGTGGGAGCGGTGGAACGCCCCCAGCCCGAGGTGCACGATCCGCACCGGAGCCTTGGGCAGCGGTTTGAGGTTGCGGTTGAGTACAGGCGGCGCGCCATTCATAGCTTGAACACCCGCCGTGGTGCGGCGTCGATGATGTCCACGATCAGGTCGTGCGCCCGTTCCTCGCTGATCCGGTGCTCGGCGACCAGCCGGGCCAGGAAGGACGCCTCGATCCGCCGGGCGGTGTCGTGGCGGGCCGGGATGGAGCAGAATGCCCGGGTGTCGTCAATGAAGCCCGAGGACCGCGAGAACCCTGCCGTCTCCGTGACCGCGGACCGGAAACGCAGCATGGCATCCGGCGCATCGAGGAACCACCACGGGGCGCCGAGGTACACCGAGGGGTAGAACCCGGCCAGCGGTGCCAATTCACGCGAGAACACGGTCTCGTCAAGGGTGAACAGGACCAGGTGGAAGTCCTTGGCCGTCCCGAAGTCCTGCAGGAGCGGCCGCACCGCCTCCGTGTAATTGACCGCCACCGGAATGTCATGGCCGGTGTCGGCGCCGAAGGCCTCGAACGTGGGCGCGTGGTGGTTGCGGAACGAGCCGGGATGGATGGTCATGACCAGGCCGTCCTCCACGGACATCCGGGCCATCTGGTAGATCATGTGGGCTTCAAAGGCGTCCCTGTCAGCAGCAGTCGCCTGTCCGGACCGGCCCCGCTCGAAAAGCCGCTCCGCCTCGCCGTCGTCCAGCTTCAGGGTGGCGGGCGTGAAGACTCCGTGGTCCGCGGACACCGCGCCGCGCTCCACGAAGTGGCGGCGCCGCGCCTCCAGCGCCCTGATGTAGCCCGCATAGCCGCTGGCGCCCTCCCCCGCAGAGCCGATCAGGCGTTCCACGTTGTCCTGCCACGCCGGGTGCGCCATGTTCAGGTACTGGTCCGGCCGGAAGGTGGGAAGCACTCTGGCTGCAAACGAGGGGTCTGCGTGCAGGGCGGCGTGGCTGTCCAGCGAGTCCAGGGGGTCGTCGGTGGTGGCGAGCACCTCGATGTTGAATTCCTTGAACAGCTCGCGCGGCCGGAACCCCGGCTCCGAAAGTTTGGCCTGCAGTGCGTCGTAGAGCCGGTCGGCGTTGTCCGCGGACGGTTCATCACCGATCCCGAAGACATGGGCGAACTCCTGCCGGATCCAATAGCCCGAGGCTGTTCCCTCAAAGTTGGGCCAGGCCTCGCAGAAACGGCGCCACACCTGCCGCGAATCCGCGGGCTGGGTTCCCAGCCCCAACTGGTCCATGGGCACACCGCCGGCGTGGATCAGCCGGGTGACGTAGTGGTCCGGGGTGACCAGGAGGGCGGCCGGGTCTGGGAACGGTGTGTTCTGTTCGATGACTGCCGCATCCACGTGGCCGTGCGGGGAGATAATCGGCAGCCCCTCCACCTTCTTGAAGAGGGACCGTGCAATCTCCCGGACACCGGGATCAGCCGGCAGCAGCCGGTCCGGATGGTCCGCTATTGGCTGGCTCATTGCTCAACGCCTCCCTGCCGCGACGGAGAGCCCTGCCAGGGCGGCCGCGGAGCGGAGGTAGTCAAGGTTGTCCGCAGTACGTTCGGCTAACGGGAGTTCGGTGGAGAAGTCCTCCACGGTGACCCACCCGTCATACCCGAAGGCTGCGAGCGCCTTGAAGTACTGAAGCACGCTGCCCTGGCCCGAACGGAGCGGAGCCCACTCGTTGCGGTAGACGGCGGCGCCGGACTCATCGGTGTCCCCGCTGTTGACCCAGACCGCGTTCTTGACGTGCACGTGGGCCAGGTAGTCGCCGAGGAGTTCGAAGGCGGGAAGGTAGTCCTCCTGTCCTTCAATGAGGAGATTGCCCAGGTCGTGGATGACTCCAACGTGCTGCGGGTCCAGCCCTTGGAGCAGCCGGAGCGCTGAGGACGCGGAAGCGGTGATGGTCCGGTGGTGCAGCTCCACCAGGGCCTTCACACCGTGGTGCGCAGCCCGCTCGGCGATCCACTCGAAATCGCGGCGGGCTGCGGCAAAGAGCTCCGGGTAGGGCGTGCCGCTGGCCGGCTCGTTGCCCCACGCCGCGGTGCCCAGTGGAAGGGTGGTCACCCGGACCTTTTCCGCGCCCAGCCGGGCAGTGGCGGCGAGCATGCGGTCCACGTCCGCGTGGTTGTCGCACCGTGCGTACCCTCCGATGCCGGAGAACTGCAGTCCGGCGCCGCCGGTGATTGCAGCGATGCGGTCCAGGTGGTCTTCCATTCCGGCCAGCGGGACAGTGGCCCTGTTGCCGGCCCAGAAGCCCGGTTCGGCGGCGTCGGCCTGGTCGGTGATGCGCCATTCGACGCCGTCCCAGCCCTGCTCTGCGAGGTGCTGGACCGCCTCTTCGGGTGTCCACTCGGGGGTTGATGCAGTGAATACTGAAAACTTCATGGCCTCAGGCGCTTTCTGCCGCGGTGCCGGTGCGGACTTCGAGGTCGTTGTACTTGCCCGCCAGGACATCGTCGAAAAGGACGGGCTGGCCGAGGGTGGCGGAGACGTAGACGGAACGCACGGCGGCGAGCGCGTTGACCGCGTCACTGACCGTGACACCGGGCTGCCGCCCCGCTGCGATGGCGGCCAGGATGTCCCGGTACTGCCGGACGTGCCCGGCAGGGTACGTGGTGGGGTCCGCGGCCTTGTAGTCCTCCTCCGGGTACTTGGCGAGTTCCTCATCCGCCTGGTTGCCCCCGCCCTGGAGGCCCATGTCCGCGGACTCGCCCCCGGCGTCCCTGCTGTGGAAGTACTGCAGCCGGTCGTTGTCCACGACGGCCGATCCTTCGGATCCCATGAGCTGGACGCGGACGGTCAGCCCGGGGTAGGCGGCGGTGGTGGCGTGCAGGACTGCCAGTCCGCCGTTTTCGAAGGTGACGGTGGCAACGGCGGTGTCTTCCACTTCGATGCGGTCGTGCGCCAGCCGGGCGGTGTGCGCGTGGATTTCCACTGGGCGTCCCATGAACCAGAGCAGCAGGTCCACCGTGTGGACGCCCTGGTTCATGAGGGCGCCGCCGCCGTCCATGGCCCAGGTGCCGCGCCAGTCGCCGGAGTCGTAATAGCCCCGGCTGCGCCACCAGGCCACGGACGCGATGGCCGACGTCAGCCGGCCGAAGCGGCCCTTGGCGACGGCGTCCGCGACAGCCACGCTGGACTGGTCGAACCGGTGCTGGCTGATGACCGAGGCCACGATTCCCTTGCCTGCCGCTTCCTTGGCCGCGGCTTCAATTTCCTGGGCCCGTGTCAGGTCCACATCGAGGGGCTTTTCGATCACTACGTGCTTGCCCGCGGCCAGGACTTCCAGGCCCTGCTGGATGTGGAGGCCGCTGGGAGTTGCCAGCGCCACGAGGTCGATGTCCTCCGCTGCGAAGGCGTCCGCCAGCGTGGTGAACTGCGGCGGCCGCTGGTTGCCCTGCTGCTCAATGAAGTCGGCGAGTGCTTCGGCCGCCGCCGGGATGGCGTCGACGAGGGCGACAATGCGCACCTCCGGGAATGACTGGAGGGCTACGGCGTGGGTGCGGCCAATGACGCCGCACCCGGTGATGGCTACGTTCAGGGTGCTCATGCGGTCTGGACTCCTGCTTCTGCGGTGACTTTTGCGAAGGCTCGTGCTGCAATGCCGAAGGCGGTGGGGCCGGAGAACCCGCCCAGGCCATGGGCACCGGCCAGGTGCGGTTCCAGGGAGGCGAAGCCCTGGTAGCCATCGGCCTTCAGCGCCTCGACGGTGCGGAGCACGTCCCCGTCCCCCTCACCGGCCGGAACAACGTGGGCGTTGGCGAAGAGGGCGTCCTTGACCTGCAGGTACTCCAGGTGCGGGCGGAGTTTCGCGTAGCCCTCATCGAAGGGTTTGACCCCCACCTGGACGAAGTTGGCGGCGTCCCAGGCCACCTTCAGGGCGGGAGAGTTGACGGTCTCGATGATGTCCAGGACCCGGTCCGGGACGTCCCCGAAGATGTCCTTTTCGTTTTCATGCAGGAGGATTACGCCGGCTTCCTCAGCGACATCGGCGAGCGCCCGCATTCGCTCCATGACGGCGTCGCGGATGCTCTCCACCGGCACGGACTCCCCGTAGTAGAAGGAGAAGATGCGGATGTACTTCGCGCCCAGGACCTTGGCGGCGTTGACCGCCCGGCGCAGCCGCTCCACTTCGTGTTCCACGGGGAGGCTGACGTCCACCTTCCCGATGGGGGATGCGATGGCCGAGACCTGCATGCCCTTTTCGTTCAGCAGGGTGGCCAGGGCCTGGAGCTGGTCGTCGTTGAGGTCCACGATGTTGGTGCCCCACGCGCTGCGGACCTCGATGTGGTTGGCGCCGAGCGCCTGCAGCACCGCGATCTGGACTGCGGGGTCGTCGTCGATCTCGTCGCCGAATCCTGACAGCTGCCACGTGACCTGGGTGGTCGAAACCATGGTTATTTAACTCCTCCGGCGGTCAGCCCGCCTACTAGGTAACGCTGGAAAATCAGGTAAAGAATGACCACTGGTGCGGCACATACCAGCGCCGCCGCCATCATCTGGCCGTAGTAGGGAATAGCGCCGCCTTCCTGGGAGGCGCCAAAGATCTGGAGTGCGACGGCGGCGGTCTGGCTTTCGGGGCGTGTCATCACCGAGGCAAAGAGCACGTCATTCCAGCCGAGCAGGAACGCGAAGATGCCGGAGACGACAATGCCGGGCCAGCTCAGCGGGAGGATGATCCGGAAAAGCACTCCCAGGTTGGACGCGCCGTCGATCCTTGCCGCCTCTTCCAGTTCCTTGGGAAGCCCGCGGAGGTAGGTGACCATCACCCAGGTGGAGAACGGCATGGCGAACGTCAGGTAGGTGACGAACAGCCCCCACTGGGTGCCGATCACCTGGATTCCCAGGTAGGTCGCCGCCGAGGAAAACAGGACGAAGACCGGCAGCACCATCAGGGTTCCCGGCACGGACTGCAGCGCCAGGAGGCCCCGCAGGATGCTCAGCCGCCCGCGGAAGGTGTAGCGGACCAGGACGAACGCGGTGGAGACGGACAGTGCAGCGGAGACCACTGCGGTCGCGCCGGCCACCAGGACACTGTTGGTCAGGCCGGTGGCAAGGCCGACGCTGGTCCAGATCTTCGAGTAGTTCTCGAACGTGACCGTGGACGGCCAGAACTCGCCGTTTGCCACCCCGATGTCCGAGTTCACCGAGGCCAGGAAGATGTACAGCACCGGAACCAGGACAAGTGCGCCCAGGAATACCAGGACGATAACCAACAGGGGTCCCGGGAGGAGCCGCAGCACCTCGTGCTGGCGGTGCGAACCCGGACGGTCCACCTGGACGGTGGCCGGACCCTGCCGTGTGGCTGTGGTGGTGCTCATTTCTTGCCTCCTGGTGTATCGGCGTCGTCAAGCTTGACGGCACGCAGGTAGACGAACAGCGGGATGGCGATGAGCACCAGGGAGATGAAGGCCATGGCGGCGCTCAGGCCAAACCGGAAGCTCTGGAAGCTCGTGACGTAGGTCAGGATGGGAAGGACTTCGACGTCGGACGGGGCCGGGACGCCGAACAGCACGAATGGGAGGGTGAAGTTGTTGATGTGGTGCAGCATCCCGATCAGGAAGGCCAGCGACAGCGGGCCCTTCAGGTAAGGGAAGACCACGTACCGCAACTTGTTCCACCACAGCGCCCCGTCCAGGGCGGAGGCCTCGTGCACCTCGTGGTCCACGGACTGCAGGCCGGACAGCGCCAGCAGGTAAATGAACGGCCAGGAGGCCCAGATCTGGACCAGGACCAGCGTCCAGAAGGTCTGCGGCCCATTGAGCCACAGGCCTACGTGGATGCCGACCGTTGCCAGAGCCTCGTCCACGATTCCGCCGGGCTGGAGCATGGTCCGCCAGACCGTTGCCACCACAAAGGACGGAAGCACATAGGGGATAAGGAAGATGGAGCGTATTACTGCCCTGCCCTTGAACGCGTTCTGCGTGGCCACCGCGGCGGCGACGCCCAGGGGCAGCGTCACCACCATGGCCAGCAGCGAGTAGCTGACGCTGAGCCAGACGGCGTGGAGCAGGGGCGAGTCCGTGACTGCTTCCACGAAGTTCTCAGCGCCGATGAGCGGTGCGCTGATCCATTTCCGCAGGGTGTACTGGTCCAGGTTGAGGACGGACATGTAGATGCCCAGCAGCAGCGGGACCACGATGATGATGATCATCAGGGCTCCGCCCGGGATCAACATCCAGAGCGGGCGGTTGCGTTCGCTCAGGCCCTTGCGGCGCGGACCGCCCTTGTGCCCGGGCTGCTGCCCGGCGTCGTCGGTATTCCGGGGCGCCCGGCTTGCGGCGGTATCCGCCGCAAGCCGGACTTCATGGGAGGCGTCGGTTGACATCAGAACCTATCCTTTGGAGGCCCGGTCCAGGGAAGCCTGGCCCTTGTTCTGGGCGTCCTTGATCCTTTGGTCGAGGGCGGACTCGTCCACCTTGCCGGCGGCCAGGTCCGGAATGGACTGCACCGTGACGTTGAGCAGGCCCAGCTGGATGTCGCCCCAGGCTCCGGTGAACGGCGTTGCCTTGGACTTGGCAGCGGCGTCTGCAACCGGCTTGAGCTTGGGATCGGTCAGGCTGGCGAGGGCCTCAGCGTTGGCAGGCAGGTCGCCGAAGATCTTCTGGTAGTTCAGCTGCTCGTCCTTGGAGGTGATGAGATTGATGTAGGCGAAGGCCAGGTCCTTCTGCTTCGAGTAGTCAGCCACCACCAGGTTGTCGCCCGAAAGGATGCTGGCGGCGGGCGCGTCGGACTTGGACTGCGTTTCACCCGGTGCGATGGTGGGCATCACGGTGTATTGGTACTTTCCGGCAACTGCCGACTTGTCCAGGGTGGGGATGGAGCTGGAGGTGGTCATCATCAGGTAACCCGCCTTGCCGCTGGCAAAGGCTGCCACGGCGTTGCTGTTGCTCCAGCCGACGGAAGCAGGGTCAACAACCTTGTCGTTGGTCAGCCAGCCGAAGTAGGTTTCGTAGGCCTTCTTGACGGTGGGATCGTCCATCTTCAGCTTGTTGCCATCGACCAGGGGGTTTCCGGCCTGGACGGACATGGCCCAGATGAACTTCCAGGGGTCGTAGTTGTCCTTGTAGCCGGTGGCGATGCCGTAGGTGTCCCCCTTGGTCATCTTCTTGGCCTGGGCTGCCAGTTCGTCCCAGCTGGTGGCGGGCTTGTCGATGCCGGCTGCGGCCAGCAGGTCCTTGTTATAGGCCATCACGAACGGACGGCTGACGAAGGGGATGCCGGCCATGTGGTCCTTGTCCGGCCCGGAAATTCCCAAGGCGGCCTGGTTGAAGCGGTCCTTGCCGCCTACTGCCTTCCAGTCGTCATCCGACAGGGTGACGAATGCTTTGGTGGCGTAGGCCGTGGGGGTGAAGGTGGTGCCGAGTCCGTAGATGTCGGGGCCCTGGCCTGATACCACCGAGGTCTGGATCCGGGTGAGCTCGTCATTGGCCGAGGCGAAGGTTTCGAATTTCACGTCGGCCCCGGTCTGGGCCTTGAACTTGGCGGCGATATCACTCTGCCACTGCTTCTGCTGCTCGGGGTACTGGGTCTGCACGCCGACCAGGACGTTGAGGGTCTTGCCCGTACCGTCAACTTTCCCATTCGCATTGGTTGAGCCTCCGCTGCTGCCGGAGCCTCCGGATCCACAACCGGTCAGGGCGAGCGCTGCAGCCGTGACAACTGCCGCGAGCCCAGTAGTCGATTTAAACCTCATTGTTTTTCTCCTCTAGGACACCCACATGGCCACATCCGTCCTGTGGCGGAAATCACTGCAGGCGACTCGAAAGTCAGTCTAGGAAGATGGCAACGAGAATGGCAAGCGGTTGCCAAAAATTGCCAAAAGTGCTCAGATTGAGTTCACCGGGCTCCGCAAACAGGTAGCCTTGGAAACCCCATTTGGCCGGTTCATCCCGGTCCGCGAGGAAGGCCCAGCGATGGCAGACCCAGCAACTGAGGCGTCAGCCCCGACCGGCCTTGGTACCGGCCTTCAGCGGGACCGCCCGCCCACCATCCGCGACGTTGCCGAGCTGGCAGGGGTAGCCACCTCTACTGTTTCGCGCGCCCTGGCACGGCCGGACAGGGTGAATCCCCGCACCCGCCTGCGGATCGAAGAAGCGGCAGCCGAACTCAACTACGTGCCCAGCTCACAGGCCCGCGGCCTCAGCTCGGGCCGGACCAATGCGGTGGCTGTCCTGGTGCCGGACATCACCAACCCGTTTTACTTCGACATCATCCGGGGCACGCAGCACCAACTCAAGGCAGCGGGCGTGACCCAGCTCCTGGTGGACACCGAGGAGTCCAGCGAGATGGAACTGGACGCGCTGCATAAAATGCGTAAATCCGCCGACGGCTTCATCCTCGCGGCGTCCCGCCTGACGGACGCGCAGCTTGCCGAAGTTTCGCAGTCACAGCCCCTGGTCACGTTCAACCGCGCTTCCACCAGCGCCCCGACGGTCATGATCGATACGCCGTCCGCCATCATCCAGGCCCTGGAGCACCTGGCCTCGCTGGGCCACCACAAGGTCTGCTACGTCGCAGGGCCGCCCACCTCCTGGTCCAACCAGATGCGGTGGAAAGTGTTCGAGGAGGACGCGACCAAACGCGGCATGGAGGTCCACCGCATTGGCCCCTACACCCCCAAGACGACGTCGGGCGCGGCCGCGGCGGACGCAGCCGTCAGGACGGGGGCAACGGCCTGCATCGTCTTCAATGACCTGCTGGCCATTGGCATGCTCCAGCGGCTCCAGGCGCGGGGCATCCGCGTGCCCGCGGACATGAGCATCATTGGCTCGGACGACATCTTCGGCGCGGACTTCTGCAACCCACCCCTGACCACCATCTCCAGCCCCATCGAGCAGGCAGGCAGGGTGGCCGTATCCATGCTGCTGGCCCAGCTCAATCCCCTTTCCGGAAGTGCCAGCCGGCAGCTGGCCGTGATGCCCACGCACCTGACCGTCCGGGAGTCAACTGGGCCGGCGCCACAGTAGTCCAATCAGAACCAGTTCATGAGGGCGGGCCGCCGCCAGGCGCTCGTCAGGGGATCGTGAGGAGCCGGGCTACTCCGTACCGGCTTGCTCTGCGACGAGGACTGAGGGGACCTGGGCCCGGTCGGTGATCCAGGTTCCAAGCTCGGCGACAGTTTCTGTGGTGAGTGCATGGCCGCCGGGGTCCTTGCGGGCATGGGCGTCAGCCCCGGAGGTACCCAGGATGTAGTCCCAGGTCCGGCCCAGCAGATCAGCCGGGATGACTGTGTCGGCGTCGCCGTGGGCCAGGAACACCGGAGCGCCGTCAAGGCGGCCGGGGGTTGTCGGAACACCGGCGTCGAACGGCAGGGTCCCGTACAGAATGGCCGTGCCGGCAAAACGTGCAGGATCAGCCAGCAGCAAACCTCCAGCGAACGCTGCACCGCCACTGAAGCCAACCAGAATCACCGGGCGCCCTGCCGGAGCCAGCGGATCAAGCCAGCCCCGGAACCATGCCATGGTTTGTTCCAAGGACCCGGCGACGGGCCGCCCGATCCCACGGTTCGCGAACCAGGCGAACCCGCCCCCTGCCGGGATCGGCGCCCGGACAGCAGCGTAGGAGGGGCCTGCGGGAAGGTGGCTGGCCAGCCCGATGATTCCCGATTCATCCGATCCGCGCCCGTGCAGCAGCACGATGAGTGGCTGGGCGGGGTCGTCGGCGCCTTGCCAGGCGACGGTGGGTTCAGCAAACGGAGCGTCCATGGGTTGTCCTCAATTGACGGGGTGGAAATGGAGTGTGGCGTGTTGCGTCAGGCAGGCGCGGGGGCCTGGATTTCGCGGTTGACCGCAGGGATGATTTCGGTGGCGAGGAGTTCAATGGACCGGGCCGTCTCGGCGAAGGGCAGGCCGCCCAGCCCGATCTGGGCCATGTACCTGCTGGTGCCCAACGCCTCCTGGATGTTCAGCAGTTTGTCCACCACCTGCTGCGGGCTTCCCACCAGGAGGCCGCCGCCTGGCTCGGACCAGTCATCAAAGGTGGAACGCGGAAAATGGTCCACGGGCCGGGGCATGTTTTGCTCGAAGTATGCCCGGTAGTAGGGGTAGAACGTATCGCGGGCCTGCTGGGACGTAGGCGCCACGTAAAAGTGGCCCCCGGCACCCACGGGCAGTGCCGCGGCGTCGTGGCCGGCCTCGGCAGCGGTGTGCCGGTACAGCTCCACCAGGCGGCGGAACCTCTCGGGCCCGGACAGCAAGGCAACGAACAGGGGCAGGCCAAGCCGTCCGGCACGGGCAAAGCTGGCCGGCGTGCCGCCCACACCCACCCAGATGGGCAGCTTCTCCTGCAGCGGCCGCGGCGCAATGTCCATGCCGGCGATGGTCTGGGTCAATGTCCCCTGCCAGTCCAGGCTGGCGTTGTCCCGCAGCTCCAGCAGCATCCGCAGCTTTTCGTCGAAGAGGGCGTCGTAGTCCGCGGTGTCATAGCCGAAGAGCGGGTAGGACTCGATGAAGGCGCCCCGGCCCGCGATGATCTCGGCGCGGCCGCCGGAGACGAGGTCCAGGGTGGCGAACTGCTCGAAAAGCCGAACCGGGTCATGGGTGGAGAGCACCGTGACGGCAGTACTCAAGCGGAGATGGGTGGTCTCCCGGGCAACCGCGGCCAGTACGATCTCCGGGGCGGAGAGGGCAAAGTCGCGGCGGTGGTGCTCCCCGAGGCCCAGGAATCTCATTCCCGCCTGGTCGGCCAGCCTGGCCAGTTCGATGATGTCGGCCAGCCGCTGCCGGGGCGAAAGTGCGTGGCCCGCTGCGTTGCGTGACAGCTCGCCGAAGGTAAAGATTCCGAAGTCCATGCTTTATTGAACCTTCAACTTTCGCGCGTTATTCCCCAATAAAGGCGGGCGTACGACGGCGGGACCCACCCGCCGTCGTACGCCCGCCTTGCCTTGCGGTGCTTAGGCCCCGGCCAGTACCGCGCCGGCCGGAACCTCGGCGGGAGCGCCGGGCTCGTTACGGCCGTACAGCCAGTCGTTGTACTGGAAGTTGTTGTCGCCGCGGCTCTTGAACAGCATGTTCCGCAGGACGCGTGCCACGCCGTCCACGTGCCAGGACTCGCCCCAGATCCGGGCGGTGCGCTGGACGCGTGCCGTGCGGGCGGCGCGCTCCTCGTTGAAGTCGCGGAAGGCGGCTTCCCAGGCGCCGGCGTCGATGCCTTCCGGCGTGAAGACCCGGTTGCGGGCGGCATCCTGCAGCACGGCCGCGTCCTCCAGCGCCTGGCAGGCACCCTGCGCCAGGTACTGCAGCATGGGGTGGGCGGCATCGCCAATGAGTGCCATCCGGCCCGCAACCCAGTTCTCGATGGGATCGCGGTCGTACATGGGCCAGCGGATGCCCGTGGCCAGGTTCTTCAGGGCTTCCTGCACGGCGGGCACACAGTCCTTGTACGCGGCCTGGAGTTCATCCACGCCGCCGTACTGCTCTTCGCCGCGTTCGAAAGAGGGGGACTTGAACACTGCCACGGTGTTGAGCAGCTGGCCCTTCCGGAGCGGGTACTGGACCAGGTGGCAGTTCGGGCCGAGGTAGACGATGACGTCCTCCAGGTCCGTAGCGGGGGTCTCCTCCGTGATGGGAACGGTGCCGCGGTAGGCCACGTAGGCGGAGTTCACGGGACCGTCATTGGCGACGGTCCCGCGGAGGGTGGACTTCAGACCGTCCGCGGCCAGGATGGCGTCAGCTTCGAAGACCTCGCCCTTGGCGCTGTAGGCGCGGGCGCGGTCACCGCCGGTTTCCACCTTCTGCACCAGGACGTCGTTCACCAGGGTGACGCCGGCCGCCTGGCAGGCCTCCAGCAGGATCCGGTGCAGGTCGCTGCGGTGGATCACCACGTAGGGGGCGCCGTAGCGCTCCTCGAACTCGCCGCCCAAGGTCTGGCGGGTCAGTTCCTCCCCCGTGACCGCGTCGCGGAACACCAGGTGCTTGGGCTGGACGCCGATTTCCAGGGCCTTTTCCAGCAGGCCCCAGCGCTTGAGGACGCGGGAAGCGTTGGGTGCCATCTGCAGGCCCGCCCCCACTTCGCCGAAGGCCGGTGCAACTTCCACGAGGGTGACGTCGGCGCCGTTTTCGCGCAGGGCCAGCGCCCCGGCCAGCCCGGCCATCCCACCGCCCACCACGAGGACATCGGTGGACTCTTTGACGTTAGACATTGGAAACTCCTACTGCTGTTGATTTCTTGATTTTGGCGCCGACGGCGGCGATCAGAACCGCCGCTGCGGCTGCTGCTGCCGCGAAGGCCAGGAAGTTGGAATTGACGCCCAGGCCCGCGGCGAGAAGAAGCCCGCCGGCCTGCGGAGCGGCGACGGCGCCGATCCTGCCCACGCCCAGCGCCCAGCCCAGGGCGGTGC
This sequence comes from Pseudarthrobacter enclensis, assembly GCF_030811655.1. Lineage (GTDB taxonomy): Bacteria > Actinomycetota > Actinomycetes > Actinomycetales > Micrococcaceae > Arthrobacter > Arthrobacter enclensis_A. The sequence goes on from NZ_JAUSRE010000015.1 coordinate 107,398, forward strand.
CGCGAAGGTGTGCCGGGTAGTGGCTGGCCACTGCCGCGATGATCAGGCACTGCGTCCCGTGCGTTCCCACACCGGCGAGCACCAGCATGAGGTAGACGACGGCGACGGGCGGCCCGGTCACCAGGACCAGCAGTCCGACGGCGGCCACGGCAGCTGCCGCGATGGCCGTGGGGATGGGGCCGAACCTGGTGCCGGCCCATGCGGTGAGGACCGAGCCCGCCACTGCGCCCAGGTTGAGCGCCAGCGCGAATGTCAGCGCGGAACCGAGGTTGTAGCCGGCCATTTGCATGAGGTTGGGCAGCCAGGTCCCCAGCCCGTACCAGGCGAAGAGGGTCACCAGGGTGCCGATGGCAAACAGCAGGCTGATTCCCAGGTAAGGGGCCCGGAGCAGGGAGCCGAAGCCCGGGGATTCCTTGGCGCCGTCCCCGGCTCCGCCACTGCGTGCGGGAGCAAGGGTCTCCGGCAGGTAGCGAAGACCCAGCGGGATCACCACCGCCAGGGCCACGATGGCCACCAGGAACATCACGGGCCAGCCAAAGACAGGAATCAGCGGGATGCCCACAAGGGCGGCGATGGAGCCGCCGATGGGCACGCCGGACATCATCAGGGTGGCGATGGTGGACCGCCACTTTTCCGGAACCAGTTCAGCCACAAGGGCATTCGCCGACGGCACCAGGCCGCCCAGGCCAATGCCTGCCAGCAGGCGAAGGCCGCCGAACACGGGTGCACTGGGAGCGAAGGCGCAAAGGATGGTGAAGACGGAGAACACCACGGCGCAGCCGATAATGGTGCGGCGCCGGCCCCAGGTATCGGACATGCGGCCGGCGAAGACCGCGCCGATCATCATGCCGACGAAAGCCATCGAGCCGATGGTTCCGGCCGTGGCCTTGGTCAGGCCCCAGCCGGTGTCACTGATGAGTGAGCCCTGGACGGTGCCGTAAACGATCAGGTCATACCCGTCGAAAACGACCAGCAGCCAGCACACCAGTACGGCGAGCACGGAACGCCGGGGAAACCCGGAACGGCCTGCGCCCGGAGCGGGGGCGGCCGTGCGCTGCGGCGCTGCAGCGGAAGTTGTGTGATTCATCCCACCACTGTGCTGGCAGCCCGGGCGGCCCGCCCATAATATTCTGTTATGCAGAATCTTCCGGCCCGGCGGAAACCTACTTACTCCATCGAAGCGGTGGACAACGCCCTGCAGCTCCTCCAGCTCCTGCGGGACGTGGGCAGCCTGCGGCTCAAGGATGCCGCGGCGGAACTGGGGGTGGCCCCATCCACCGCCCACCGGCTCCTGGCCATGCTGGTGTACCGGGGTTTCGCGGTCCAGGATGAAACCCGGCGGTATGTTCCCGGGCCGGCCATGGGAGCGGGGCCGGCCGGCTTCAGCTGGACGCGGCAGCTGCGGGACATCGCACGGCCGCACATGGAGCTCCTGTGTGCGCGCACCAACGAGACCGTCAACCTTATGATCCGGGTGGGCACCAAAGTCCGCTTCCTGGACACGGTGGAAAGCACCAACATCCTGCGCGTCGGCGACCGCCAGGGCACCCTGCTGCCGGCGCACAGGGCATCGGGCGGGAAGGCCATCCTGGCCGAACTGGATCCGGCCATGCTGGAACAACTGTTCCGCACCCCCAACGCGGAGCTCGCCGGTGATTACATTTCCGACGCCGAGTACCCGGCTTTCCTGCGCGAGCTTGAGTCCGTACGGGCCAACGGCTTTGCCGCCAACTTCGAGGGCACCGAGGAAGGCATCAGCGCCTTCGGGATGGCGCTGCACAACGGCAAGGGAATGGTGGTTGGCGCCCTGAGCGTGGCCACCCCCGTTGCCAGGTTCCGGCCGCTGTTCGATGCCGGGCTGGTGGGCGTCATGCTGGAAACCCGGCGCCAGCTGGAGCTGGACATCGCAGCCAATCCGGCGGACGGCGGCGCAACCGGCTGAACCAAGTCCTCAGCTCTTTCTGCTCTACAGAATATGCTGGGGATCACAGCGCTGTTTCCTTAGGGTCGAATCCACGTCGCAATCAGTCCGCAGCAAGGAGATGGCCAGTGTCGATCAGCGCTGAAAACCAAACACACCAGTCCGTGGCGCAGGAACAGCATGTTCCCGAGCCCACCCCGGAGGAGGCTGCCCAGCTGGAGCAGCTGTACCGGGATTTCGACCATGAGAACCTGATTCCGCTGTGGACGGAGATCGCGGACCTGATGCCCATGGTCCCGTCGCCCAAGGCGGTGCCGCACGTGTGGCGGTGGAACGACCTGTACCCGCTGGCTGCCCGCGCCGGGAACCTGGTGCCGGTGGGCCGCGGCGGTGAACGGCGCGCCATCGCCCTGGCCAACCCGGGCCTGGGCGGCACCCCGTACGCCACCCCCACGCTCTGGGCTGCCATCCAGTACCTGGGCGGGCGCGAAACCGCCCCGGAACACCGCCACTCCCAGAACGCCTTCCGCTTCGTCGTCGAAGGCGAGGGCGTGTGGACCGTGGTGAACGGCGATCCGGTCCGGATGTCCCGCGGCGACTTCCTGCTCACCCCGGGCTGGAACTTCCACGGCCACCACAACGACACCGATGAACCGATGGCCTGGATCGACGGCCTGGACATCCCCTTCGTGCACTACGCCGACGCCGGGTTCTTCGAGTTCGGCACCGAACGCGTCACGGACGAGGCCACCCCTGATATCTCCCGTTCCGAACGGCTGTGGGCCCACCCCGGCCTGCGTCCGCTCTCCGGCCTGGAGAACACCACCAACTCCCCCATCGCCGCCTACCGGTGGAAGTACACCGACGCTGCCCTGTGCGAGCAGCTGCTCCTGGAGGACGAGGGCCACCCGGCCACCGTCTCCCAGGGCCACGCCGCCATCCGCTACACCAACCCCACCACCGGCGGGGATGTCATGCCCACCATCCGCGCCGAGTTCCACCGCCTGCGCGCCGGCGCCCGGACCGAGACTATCCGCGAGGTGGGCTCCAGCGTCTGGCAGGTCTTCGAAGGCACCGGCACCGTGACCCTCAACGGCGAAACCAGGGTCCTGGCCAAGGGCGACCTGTTCGTGGTCCCGTCCTGGGCCGCCTGGTCCGTCCAGGCCGAGACTGAGTTTGACCTGTTCCGGTTCAGCGACGCCCCCATCTTTGAGCGCCTGAACTTCAACCGCACCTACATCGAAGGACGCACCAAGTAATGAAACTCCTCACCCTCCGCCTCCCCGCCGGCACCGGCAACGGCAAGAGCACGACGGCGGTCCGCCAGGACGGCGACACCCTTACCGAGATTCCGGGCTTCTCCGACGTCGGGGCCCTGCTGAAGGACCCCAACTGGGAAGCCACGGCAAAGGCGGCCAACGGCGCAACGCACCCTGTGGACGGCGCCGACCTTGCCGCCGTCGTGCCCTCCCCCGGCAAGATCATCTGCGTGGGCCACAACTACCGCAACCACATCAAGGAAATGGGGCGCGAAGTCCCCGCCCACCCCACCCTGTTCGCCAAGTACGCCGAATCCCTGATCGGCCCCAACGACGACCTGGCCCTGCCGCAGGAATCGGACACCGTCGACTGGGAAGCCGAACTCGCCGTCGTCATCGGCAAAACCGGCCGCCGCATCCCCGAGTCCGAAGCGGCGGAGCACATCGCCGGATACGCCGTCCTGAACGACATCAGCATGCGCGACTACCAGTTCCGCACCATCCAGTGGCTGCAGGGCAAGACCTGGGAAAAGTCCACCCCGTTCGGCCCGGCCCTGGTCACCCAGGACGAATTCACCCCCGGCCCGCTGATGACCTCGGCAGTGGACGGCGACGTCCAGCAGTCCACCCCCACCTCGGACCTGGTGTTCACCCCGGAATACCTGGTCTCCTACATCTCCACGATCATCACGCTGAACCCGGGCGACGTGATCGCCACCGGCACCCCCGGCGGAGTGGGCCACGCCCAGGACCCCAAGCGCTACCTGCAGGAGGGCCAGGTCCTGGTCACCACCATCGAGGGCCTGGGCCAGCTGACCAACCGCGTGGTCAAGGAAGCCTGATGGGCGCCCGGCACGACCAGACCACCGATCCCGTCCTGCTCGACGGGCTCCTGCAGGCCAGGCGCGGCACCGCGTTCTTCGCCCGCAAGCTCAACGAGCTCTCCGACGCTGACCTGGACGGGGACTCGCTGCTGCCGGGCTGGTCGCGCCGGCACGTTGTAGCCCACGTGGGCTACAACGCGCGGGCGGTGGCCCGCCTGGTGGAGTGGGCAGCCACCGGGGTGGAGACGCCCATGTACCCCTCCGTGGAGGTCCGCAACCACGAGATCGACTTCGGCGCCACCCTCTCCCCCATCGCGCTGCGGAACCTGTTCGACCACTCGGCAGTGCACCTCAACGTGGAATGGCGCGACCTTCCCGCCGACTCCTGGCACCACAAGGTCAAGACCGTCCAGGGCCGCGTGGTTCCGGCCGAGGAAACGGTGTGGATGCGGACCCGGGAGGTGTGGGTGCACGCCGTGGACCTGGGCAACGGGGCCACGTTCAGGGACATCCCCGAACCCGTCCTGGCCCGGCTCCTCACGGACATCACCGGCGCCTGGCACGCCCGAGGTACGGACAACGGGCTCCTCATCAAGGTGGACGGCACCGGCCTGTCGTTCGGTGACAGCGCGGCTGCGTCTCCCACCGTGGTGTCCGGCTCACTCGCCGCCATCGCCCAATGGGCCACCGGCCGCGGCACGGACGGCACTACGGCAACCCACGACGGCGGATCCACCACCCCCGCCCCCGCGGCCCCTGCCTGGATCTAGCTCTACCCCACATGCGCCGGCACACCGGCACCACGCCGGGCCAAAGGCGGGCCAGCATGCGCTGGCCCGCCTTTGGTGTTAAGGGCATCCACGTACCGTGTCCCCGCCTGTCGGCGCACCTCAGACTGCGGACCAAAAATTACCCCCCGCGCTTGGAAGAGTATCCATATTTTGGCCGCCCTGGGCTCGATAGCATGAGGGGACCGGACAGAGCCGTCCGGCGGGATCGACGCAAAAGGACAACCCATGGCCGCCGTTACGGTGGATGACATCCTCTCGGATCTCCCCCTCGGCTTCGCCAGCCTCATCCTCCGGCCCGCCCCTTCGGCGGCGGCTATTGAACGGTTCCTGATTGTCGATGCCGACGACGAAGCGCCCGCAGCCGCAGGAGCCTTTGTCCTGCTCATCGGCGTCCGCGGCCGCTCCGCCCTCCCCGCCCTCCGGCGGCTCCTGAAAGACCCGCCCCCGGTGGTGGCGCTCAAGGGCAACCGCGAAGACCTGGCCGAGGCGGAAGAGCTCCTGCGGGCCGCCGGCTCGGGCCTCCTGCTGGTGGACCCGGCCGCCGACTGGGACCGCCTGCTGTCCATCGCCCAGGACAGGATCCAGCCCCGGAGCTACCAGAGCGAAGTCCTCACCCTGCTTGAGGAAGACCTGTTCGCCATCGCCCAGACCACGGCCAGGCTCACCTCCAGCCACGTGCTCATCGAGGACGCCGCCAATAAGGTCCTGGCGTACTCCACCGTCACCAACGACATTGACGAACTCCGCAAGGCGTCCATCCTGTCCCGCCGCGGCCCGCGGAAGTACGAGCTGCTGCTCAAGGATCTGGGCGCCTACCGCGAGCTGCACCGCACCCGGCAGCCCGTCCGCGTGCCTGCCCGGCCCCAGGACGGGCTCCGTGAACGGGTGGCCATCGCACTCTTCGCCGGAGAACGGATCATGGGCTACATCTGGCTGCAGGAGACCGGAGACGGCTTCGGCCCCGACGTTGAATACGTCCTCACAGGGTCCGCGGCGAGGGTTTCCGCCGAACTGATCCGCTACCGCAACCAGCAGTCCGTCCACATGCGGGAGGACCGGGTTGCACGGATCCTGTCGGGTCCCGCCGAGGCCGCCGCCAGTGCCCACAGCGGCAAGATCCCCTCGGAGCGTCCCGCGGCACTGCTGCTGATTGGCATGTCCGACGCCGACTCCCGGGCTGACGACGCGGCGCTCAAGCACGGCGAACTGGCCAACCTGGCATCCATCCACGCCGCCGCGTACAAAGCGTCCGCCGTCGTGGGCCAGTTCAACGGTGACACGGCCATCATCATGCCGGACCTCCAATCCGGCACGGCGGAGGCGGGGCTGAGGTCCCTCGCGGAAGCGGTGGTCAAGGATGCCCGGAAACACCTCGGCATCACTCCCTTCGCCGCCGTCGGTCCGCTGGCGCAGGACCTGCTGTCCCTCCACAGGGTCACCGGCATCACCGAGGCCCTGCTGGCGTGCGTGCGGGACGCCACGCCGGGCACGGTGGCCGGTGTGGACGATTTCGAGGCGGAAATCCTCTACCGCGAGGCAGCCCGGAACTTCCACGGCTCGTCTTTCCGGCACCGCAGCCTGGCCGCGCTGCTCCAGGAGGACGCCGAACTCGCAGGAACCCTCCGGGCCTACTTCGACGCGTGCTTCGACGTGTCCGAATGCGCCAAGAACATGAACCTCCACAAGAACACCGTCTACTACCGCGTTGCCAAGGCGGCCAGGGTGACCGGACTGGACTTCGGCAATCCCCGCGATTCACTGGTGGCCCTGCTCCACATCCAGGAGTGGGCCGCCTCCAACGACAATTCAGGCAGGAAATGAGCACCACACTCAGCGCACCGCCACTTGGCCTCCTCCTCGAGGACATCGTCCGGCGCCACCGGCCCCGGCAGAACGCCGGCAGCGTCCCCACAAACATTCCATTCCTGGCCACGGTCCCGTTCGACCGCTTCGGCATCGCTGTCGCCACCACCTCCGGGGAGGTCTTCAGCTCCGGCGACGCCGGCGTTCCCTTCTCCATCCAAAGCATTTCCAAGGTCTTCACCCTGGCCATGGCCCTGCAGGGCGGCAGGTCCGCCGGCCTTTGGTCCCGGGTGCTGCGCGAACCGTCAGGGACGTCCTTCAACTCGCTGGTCCAGCTGGAAGCCGAGAAGGGCATCCCGCGCAACCCCTTCATCAACGCGGGCGCCCTGGTGGTCACCGACCACCTGCTGGAAGAGACGCCCGACGCCGCCACGCAGCTCCTGCGGTTCCTCACCGAACAAGCGGGCAGCCCTGGTCCGTTCATTGATGAAGCGGCCGCCGCCGGCGAGCTGGACAGCAGCAGCCGCAACCTGGCCCTGGCGCACTTCCTGAAGGATTTTGGCAACCTCACCCGGCCGGCCGCCGTCGTGGTGGAAAACTACGTCCGGCAGTGCTCCATCATGATGACCTGCGTCCAACTGGCCAAGGCCGGCCTGTTCCTCGCCAACAACGGCCAGGGAACATCCGGCACCGTGCTTTCCCCCAGCGAGACAAAACGGATCGGATCCATCATGCTGACCTGCGGCATGTATGACGCCGCCGGCGAATTCGCCTACCGCGTGGGACTGCCCGGCAAGAGCGGCGTAGGCGGCGGGATCCTGGTCATCGTCCCTGGCCGGTGCTCCATCTGCGTCTGGAGCCCCCGCCTGGACGCCAAGGGCAACTCCCTGGCCGGCACCGCAGCCCTGGCCGACCTCTCCGACCGCACCGGCTGGTCGGTCTTCTAAGTTTCCCCATCCAACAAGATCTCCTCCGGATCGAAAGGAATACCCATGCCCAACAACCCCAATGAAGAGGTTGGGTTCGACCACGTTATTGATGGTGGTCACGCGCATGCGACTGAGTCCTCCCTGCACGCGGAGGACAAGGGTTACCACAAGAACCTCAAGCCGCGGCAGATCCAGATGATCGCCATTGGTGGTGCGATCGGTACCGGCCTGTTCCTGGGCGCCGGCGGCCGCCTGAACGCTGCTGGCCCGTCCCTGGTCATCGCGTACGCGGTGTGCGGGTTCTTCGCGTTCCTGATCCTGCGCGCCCTGGGCGAACTGGTCCTGCACCGGCCCTCGTCAGGCTCGTTCGTCTCCTACGCCCGTGAATTCTTCGGTGAGAAAGCCGCGTTCGTCTCCGGCTGGTTCTACTGGATCAACTGGGCCACCACCACCATCGTGGACATCACCGCCGCCGCCCTCTACATGCACTTCTTCGGCAACTACATCCCCTGGATGGCCGCCGTCCCGCAGTGGGCCTGGGCACTGACCGCCCTCATCGTCGTCCTGGCCCTGAACCTGGTCTCCGTGAAAGTCTTCGGCGAAATGGAATTCTGGTTCGCCCTGATCAAGGTCGCCGCCCTCGTCGCGTTCCTCATCATCGGCACCTACTTCGTCATCTTCGGCACCCCCGTCTCCGGCCAGCAGGTCGGCATCAGCCTGCTCTCCGACAACGGCGGGATCTTCCCCAA
>NZ_JAUSRE010000016.1 GCF_030811655.1 Pseudarthrobacter enclensis
CTCTTCGCCATGCTCCGAGACGGAACCCTCTACCAGGAGCCGGAACCACGAAACCACCCCGCAGCGGCTTGACGAAAACCATAGAGGCACCCCCCAAGATTCCTTTCCAGCCCCGGAGATTCCCGATGACTTCAACCGTTCTTCCCACCGTCCACCAGGACGATGCAGACCTGACGTCCCTTGGCTACCAGCCCACCCTCCACCGAAAGCTCGGCCGCTACGCTTCCTTTGCCGCCGGCTTTTCCTTCGTTTCCATCCTCACCACCATCTTCCAGCTCTTCGCCTTCGGCTACTCATTCGCAGGTCCCGCGTTCTTCTGGACGTGGCCCGTTGTCCTGGTGGGCCAGCTGCTGGTGGCGCTGAACTTCGCCGAACTCGCCGCCCGCTACCCACTCTCCGGAGCTGTCTACCAGTGGGCCCGGCGCGTCGGAGGAGAAGGCGTAGGCTGGTTCGCCGGCTGGTTCATGGCCATCGCGCAGGTGGTGACCGCCGCCGCGGCCGCCATCGCACTGCAAGTGGTCCTGCCCCAGCTCTGGGACGGGTTCCAGATCATGGGTGGCGACCCGGGACTCAACACCGTGACCGGGGCTTCGAACGCAGTGATCCTGGGCGCAGTCCTGCTCGTGGCCACCACCATCATCAACTCCCTGGGCGTGAAGCTCATGGCGCACGTGAACTCCGTAGGCGTCACCTGCGAAATCGTCGGCGTGGCAGCGGTGATCCTGGCGCTCGTCAGCGCCGCCCAGCGCGGACCGGACGTGGTTGCGGACACCACCGTCCTGCAGGGCTCCGACCTGGGCGCCGTGGGAGCCTTCCTGGTCTCCGGGCTGATGGCCGCCTACGTCATGGTGGGCTTCAACTCCGCCGGCGAACTGTCCGAAGAAACCAAGGACCCGCGCCGCACCGCCCCGCGCACCATCCTCTCCGCCCTGCTCATCTCCGGCATCGGCGGCGCCCTGATGATCATCACCGCCCTGATGGCCGCCCCCAGCCTGGACGACGGCCGCCTCGCCACTGAAGGCCTGCCCTACGTCCTCACCGCGGTCCTGGGCACCTTCTGGGGAAAGGTCCTGCTGGTGGACGTGGCCATCGCCATCTTCGTCTGCACCCTGGCGATCCAGACCGCCGGGTCCCGCCTGGTGTTCTCCATGGCCCGTGACGGCAAGCTCCCGGCCTCCCGCTTCCTCTCCTCCGTCCACCCCAGCCGCGGAACCCCCATGTGGCCCTCCATCGTGATCGGCGCCCTCGCCGTCGCGGTGCTGGCCATCAACGTGGGCAATGCCGCCCTGTTCACTACCCTCTGCAGCGTCTGCATCGTGATGGTCTACATCGCCTACCTACTGGTCACGGTCCCGCAGCTGATCAACCGCCTCCGCGGCGACTGGGCCCGGGTGGGACAGACGATGCCCGCGGACCTCTTCTCGCTGGGCCGCTGGGGCCTTCCAGTCAACATCCTGGCCGTCCTCTACGGCGGTGTGATGGTGGTCAACCTCGCCTGGCCGCGACCCGAGGTATACGACCCCTCCGGCGACAGCGGGCTCCTCCTGTGGTCCGCGCCGCTGATGGTCGTCGCCGTCCTGCTCCTGGGCCTGTGGGTCCGGCGCCGGAACCTGGCAGCCAGCAAGGCCTGACGGGCCGCCCCAGCTTTCCCAAGAACTTCCACGACAGCCAGGACTGACATGACACAGACCATCGAAACACCAGCCACCGGTACCGCCACCACGGCCGGCGCCCGCGCCCACGCCCGGAAGCAGCACGGAAAGACAGCGGAGACCATGCGCTTCGTCCCGGCCTCCTCCGCGCCGGGCCGCCTGCTGGCAGGAATGCCCGACGACGTGTCCCCCACATGGGTGGAGTCCCTCGCCTTTGGCCGCTACACCACCATGGCGCTGGCGCGCGGCACCCGGATCCGGCTCACCGACACCGAAGGCGATGCCTGCGTCCACACCCTCCTTTACCGGACGGGAGCCGTGCACGAACGCCTCAACACCGCCGACACCGTCAAGGTCCCCTGGCAGGCATACCCCGGCGCCGGCCACCCGCTGCTGTCCGATGCAGGCCGCCTGATGGCCACCATCATCACGGACACATCCTCCCGCCATGACGCCCTGACCGGTGCCACCACCCTCGCTGGCAACACCGCTAAATACGGGGCCGGGACCGTCCACAGCGCCTCACCAGCCGCCCGTGAACTGCTCACGCTCGGCGCCCTGAAGAACGGCCTGGGCACCCGGGACGTGGCACCGTCGCTGTCCCTCTTCAAGGGCATCGCCGTGGACCCGGCCGGAAGCATCACCTTCACCGGAAGCGCCGGGCCGGGTGCCGCCGTCGAACTCCTGCTCCAGATGGACGCAGTGCTGGTCCTGGCCAACACCGCGCACCCGCTGGACCCCCGCCCGGACTTCACCGGGACCGCCGTGGATATCGTCGCCTGGCATGCGCCGCAGGACCTCGGCGGACTCGAATCAGGCCGCCTGGTTGGCCAACTCAGCCCGGAACACCTGCAGGCCCTCCGCAACACCGAACACGACCTCACCGCAAGGAACATCCGATGAACGCCACCATTAATACCCGCCAGGACGCCGCAGACACCGCGCTCGCCGGCGGCACCGTGATCCTGGATGAATTCGTCGAGGCCCGCGGTCCCTGGTCGGCCGTGGTGGCCGCCGGGGACGTGCTGACCATCGTGGACCTGGAAGGCAACCAGGCCGTGGACTGCCTGCTCTACGCCGCGGCGGACACCACCGTCCGCTACTCGGCCCCCGCAACCATTGCCGCCCAGCGGTCGATTGTCCTCACCACGGGCTCCGTTCTGCGGGCGGACACCGGAGCGCCCCTGATGACCGTGATCGCTGACGAAGTGGGCGTCCACGACACTATCGGCGGTGCCTGCTCGCAGGAATCCAACACCCTCCGCTACGGCCAGCACACCCGCGAACAGCACGCCTGCGTGGAGAACTTCCTGGTCGAGGGCTCGCGCTGGGGCCTGGGCAAGCGGGACTTGGTGTCCAACATCAACTGGTTCATGAACGTTCCGGTGGACCCGGACGGAGCCCTGGGCATCGTGGACGGACTGTCCGCCCCCGGAAAGCGCGTCGCGTTGCGGGCCGAAGTGGACACCTTGGTGCTCGTCTCCAACTGCCCGCAGATCAACAACCCCTGCAACGGCTTCAACCCCACTCCCGTCCGCATGATCGTCACCCGGCCGGAGGCTGCGCTGTGAGCAACAACCTGAACACCTTCGACACCCTGCTGGTCGCCAACCGGGGCGAGATCGCCTGCAGGATCATCGCCTCAGCGAGGAAGCTGGGCCTGCGCACCGTTGCTGTCTTCTCCGAGGCTGACCGGGGCGCCAAGCACGTCCGCCTCGCCGACGAAGCGGTGCTCCTGGGCCCCGCCCCGGCCAAGGAGTCCTACCTGCGGATCGACGCCATCCTGGGCGCCGCCAAGGCAACCGGCGCAGGTGCCATCCACCCCGGCTGCGGCTTCCTTTCGGAGGACGCCGCCTTCGCTGAGGCTGTGGAAGCCGCAGGTCTCGTCTTTGTTGGCCCCACGCCCGAGCAGCTGCGCATCTTCGGCACCAAGCACACAGCGCGCGACGCCGCCCGGGGGGCCGGGGTGCCCATGATCGCCGGTTCCGGGCTGCTTGAGGATGTGGAAGCCGCCGTCGAAGCTGGCAGGACGATCGGGTTCCCGCTCATGCTCAAGGCCACCGGCGGTGGCGGCGGCATCGGCATGACGGTCTGCCGTTCCGAAGCCGAGCTCGCGGAAAGCTTCCCGCGGGTGGCGCGGCTTGCCGGCGCCAGCTTCGGCACCGCCGGCGTCTTCGCCGAGCGGTACGTCGAGAATGCTCGTCACGTCGAGGTCCAGGTCTTTGGCGACGGCGAAGGGCGGGTTGTGAGCCTGGGCGACCGCGACTGCTCGCTGCAGCGGCGCCACCAGAAGGTCCTGGAGGAAGCCCCGGCGCCAGACCTGCCCGAAGAACTCCGCGCGGAGCTCCACCGCACCTCCCGCGCACTCTGCGCCTCGCTTAACTACCGCTCCGCCGGCACGGTCGAGTTCGTCTACGACTCCGGGCGCCAGGAAGCCTCCTTCCTGGAAGTCAACGCCCGGTTGCAGGTGGAACACCCGGTCACCGAGGCCGTCACCGGCGTGGACCTGGTGGAATGGATGCTCCGCCTGGCCCAGGGCGGCCAGGAAGCGCAGGCGGTCCTCGCAGAGGTACCGGACGCACTTCCCGTGGCTGGCCATGCCGTAGAGGCCCGCGTCTACGCCGAGGACCCGGCCCGCGGCTTCCAGCCCAGCGCCGGAACTGTCACCAACGCGGCCTACCCCGGGGCGGGAGAAGCGCGGGTTGACGCCTGGGTGGAAACCGGCACGGAAGTCTCCACCAACTACGATCCCCTCCTGGGTAAGATCATCACCTCCGGGGCCAACCGCGCAGAGGCCTTTGACCGCCTGGCCGCAGCCCTGGAGAACACCCGCATCGACGGCATTGAGACCAACCTGGGCATGCTCCGTGCCGTCGGCGGCATGGGTGTGGTCCGCAGCGTGCAGCACTCCACCAGCACCCTGGACTCCGTGGGCGACCCGGAACCGCGCATCACGGTGAACCGCCCCGGCCTGCAGACCAGCGTGCAGGACTGGCCGGGCCGGACCGGCCTTTGGCAGATCGGTGTCCCGCCCAGCGGCCCCATGGACGACCTGTCCTTCCGGCTCGGCAACACCGCCCTGGGTAACCCGGAGGGCGCTCCGGGCCTGGAGTTCACCGTGACCGGCCCCAGCCTGACCTTCACACACGCCACCACCGTCTGCGTCACCGGCGCTGAAGTGACAGTGACCGTTGACGGTACGGAGGTGCCCGCATGGACGCCCGTGACAGTCCCGGCTGGGGGAACGCTCGACGTCGGCACGGCAGCCGGCAAGGGCCTGCGCGGCTACATCCTCTTCCAGGGCGGCCTGGACATCCCGGAGTACCTGGGCAGCGCCTCCACCTTCACGCTGGGCCAGTTTGGCGGCCACGCAGGGCGGGTCCTCCGGGCAGGCGACGTGCTCCGCGCCGTCAAGGGCCCCGCGGGTCAAGCCACGGAAACCGCAGTACCCCTGGACAGCCGTCCCGCAGTCACCTCCACCTGGGAACTGGCCGTGGCCGAAGGTCCGCACGGTGCCCCGGAGTTCTTCCAGCGCGAAGACATCGACGAGCTGTACAGCGCGGAGTACGAGGTGCACTTCAACTCCGCCCGCACCGGCGTCCGCCTCATCGGCCCCAAACCCCGCTGGGCACGGACCGACGGCGGCGAGGCAGGCCTGCACCCGTCCAACATCCACGACACCGCCTATTCGGTAGGCGCCCTGGACTTCACCGGCGACACCCCCATCCTGCTCGGCCCGGACGGACCCAGCCTGGGCGGATTCGTCTGCCCCGTCACGGTGGTGACGGCCGAGCGCTGGAAGCTGGGCCAGCTCCGTCCGGGGGACAAGGTCCGGTTCGTGCCCATCAAAGCCAGCCAGGCGCCGTCGTCCAAGGATCTGGGACCCGGGCGGCAACTGGCGCTGCCCGGCGGCGCCGGATGGTCGGCGAACCCAAGTGCGGCGGCTCCCGCTGTTGGGGCGGGCCGGCTCCGCGGGGATGGCGACGACGGCGTACTGGGCCGGGTGCCGGAAGGTTCCGGGCGGCCCGCGGTCACCTACCGCCGGTCCGGCGATGACAACCTGTTGGTCGAATACGGCGACATGGTGCTGGACCTTGGCCTGCGGTCCCGCGTCCACGCCCTGCATCAGCACATCGAGGCGCTCCGCGTGCCCGGCGTCGTGGACTTGACCCCAGGGATCCGGTCGCTGCAGATCAAGGTGGATCCGTCCGTCCTGTCCACCACGCGGCTGCTGGACCTGGTCCGGGAAGTCGAAGCCGCACTGCCCGCAAGCTCCGAACTGGTGGTGCCCAGCCGCACCGTCCGCCTGCCGCTGTCCTGGGACGATCCCGCTACCCGGGAGGCAATCGAACGGTACATGGCAGGCGTCCGGGACGACGCGCCCTGGTGCCCGTGGAACATCGAGTTCATCCGCAGGATCAACGGTCTGGACTCCGTCCACGATGTGTTTGACACCGTCTTCAACGCCGAATACCTTGTCCTTGGCCTGGGCGACGTCTACCTGGGTGCGCCGGTGGCCACCCCCCTGGACCCGCGGCACCGCCTGGTAACCACCAAGTACAACCCCGCCCGTACCTGGACGCCGGAGAACGCGGTGGGCATCGGCGGCGCGTACATGTGCATCTACGGCATGGAAGGCCCCGGCGGCTACCAGTTCGTGGGCCGCACCACCCAGGTGTGGTCGCGCTACGCGGATTCCGCCCCATTCGAGCCAGGATCGCCGTGGCTGCTCCGCTTCTTCGACCGGATCTCCTGGTACCCCGTCAGCCCCGAGGAACTCCTGGACCTGCGTGCCGACATGGCCGCTGGACGCGGCCGGGGCGTGGAGATCGAGGACGGCACCTTCTCGCTGGCCGAGCACGAGGCATTCCTGGCGGAGAACAGTGGGTCGATCGAGCTGTTCCGGGAAAAGCAGGGCGCCGCCTTCGCCGTGGAACGGCAGGCCTGGGCCGACGCCGGCGAGTTCGACCGGGCGGAGGCGCTCGCCGCCGTCGTGGCCCCGGCGGTGGACGACGTGGAGGTCCCGGAAGATGGTTTCCTCGTCTCCGCACCCTTCGCCGCCAGCGTCTGGAAGGTGGACGTGGCGGCCGGCGACCGGGTGGCCAAGGGCCAGCCGCTGGTGTCGCTGGAGGCCATGAAGATGGAGACCGTCCTGGAAGCACCCTGCGACGGCGTGGTACTCCGCGTCCTGCCGACGGCAGGTTCGCAGGTGGTTTCCGGTGAGGCAGTGGTGGTCCTGGGCGCCGCCGACCCCGATCCCGCTGGGCTGGACACACTGGAACTGGAAGGGGCAACAGTATGAGCACCACAAGCACCGGCAACGCCACCCGGCGCGTGAAGGCAGCGCTCGCCGCCATCGACGCAGTGGACCGGCCCGAAATCTGGATCACCCTGCGCGGCGCGGACGATCTCCTGGCCGAGGCAGCCGCCATCGACGCTGCGGTTGCCGGTGGCGCCGACCTCCCGCTGGCCGGACTCCTGCTCGCGGTCAAGAACAACGTGGACGTGGCAGGCATCCCCACCACGGCAGCTTGCCCCGCCTTTGCTTACGTCCCTAACAAGGACGCCGAAGCCGTGGCCCGGCTGCGGGCCGCAGGTGCCCTGGTCCTGGGGGCCACCAACCTGGACCAGTTCGCCACCGGGCTGGTCGGCACGCGGAGCCCCTATGGAGCTGTCCGCGACTCCCGCCGCCCGGACCACATCTCGGGCGGGTCCAGTTCCGGGTCAGCCGTGGCCGTGGCACTGGGCCTGGTGGACATCGCGATTGGTACTGACACGGCCGGCTCCGGCCGCGTGCCTGCCGGGCTGCAGGGCATCGTGGGCATCAAAGCCACCCTGAACGTGGTCTCCACGGCCGGGGTAGTGCCCGCCTGCCGGTCCTGGGACGCCGTCACCATCTTTGCCCGGCACCTGGACACCGCCGAACTCGCCATGGGTGTCATGGCAGGCAACTCCCGGGCGTGGCCCGCGGACGTCCGGCTGGCCGCGCCATCAACCCCCCGGGTGGCGTATCCGACCACCCTGCCGGCCCTTCCGCCGGCATGGGCGGCCGAGTTTGGCCGGCAGGTCGACCGGCTCACTGCCTCCGGCGTGGAAGCAGCCCCCATCGAGTTCGACGACTTCCTCCAGGCAGCACGGCTGCTGTACGACGGCGGCCTGGTTGCTGAACGCCACGCCGCCGTGGGCGGCTTCCTTGCGGCGTACGACGCCGGCGCGGAAAGCCAGGCAGGGATTGATCCCACAGTGGGACGCATCATCCGTGCGGCCGGCACGGTGCCGGCGCACCGGTATGTTGCCGACACGGCCCGGCTTGAGGAGCTCAAGGCCCAGGCCATGGCCCGACTGGAGGGTTTCGACGCCTTGCTGGTTCCCACGGCACCGTTCCACCCGACGCTGGCCGAGGTCGCCGGGGACCCGGTGGGCGTGAACTCCGTGCTGGGCACCTATACCAACTTCTGCAACCTGTTCGATCTCTGCGCCGTGGCAGTCCCTGCCGGGGAAGTGGACGGCGCCCAGTTCGGACTCACGGTGGTGGGCCGGACCTTCGATGACGCCCTGGCCGCTGACATCGCCCGCCGCATCGAAGCGACTCCGGCCCCGCCGGCGCTCTTCGCCGCCGCGGCAGTGCCGGGCGGTGCAGGACCGGAGGCAACCGCAGCGGCCGGCCAGCCGTCGTCGTCCATCCCCTGGCCCCTGGCCGCGGGGGCTGGTGCCGTACCTCTGGTGGTGGTGGGTGCGCACCGCAAGGGGCAGCCGCTGGCGCCGCAACTGGAGGAGCTCGGCGCATTCTGGGATGGCCCGGTCCGGACGGCTCCGCGCTACCGGATGGTGGCCCTGGACACGGTGCCGCCCAAGCCGGGCGTGTACCGGTCCGACGACGGCGCCGAGCTGGTGGGGGAGCGGTGGCTGCTGTCCCCGGCCGCCCTGGGGACGTTCCTGGCAGCACTCCCCGAACCCATGCTGCTGGGGTCCGTTGAGCTCGCTGATGGTTCCACCGCTGTCGGGTTCGCCTGCGACGCCGTTGCCGCCCGGCACGGGGAAGACATCACCGCATGGGGCGATTGGCTGGCCGACCGCAGTGTGGCACCGAACCCGCGGACTGTGTGGCGGGGCCTCGGAGAGGTTGCGCTCGCCGGGTTCAGCCGCGGGGAACGGGGATAGCGTCAGGGGCGTCCGGGCGGGGATTCCCGCCCGGACCTTCGTCCTTGAAGTACGCCGAGATGTCCGCCACCAGTTCCTTGACGGCAGCCGGAATGGAACCGTGGACGCATTTGGGGGACAACTGGAAGGTACTCCCAGGGACCGCTGCGTGGAGCCGTTCCGCCGTCGCCTTGTAGTAGCTGGGGCTTTTTCCGCCAGCCATGAAGTGGGTGCCGGGAGGCAGCACGCTGAAGTCCCTTGCGTGGTCCTTCTCGTCGTACGCGGCCCTCAGCTCGCCCACGCCGCTGGGCATGACCTGGCGGAACATCCTGTTGACCTTGGTGCGGGAAAGTACCGCCATCAGGCCCGCCAGGACCGGTTCCGGGATCCTGGCCATGGCGGATCCCGCGCTGGTTGCCTTTTTCATGTGGGCCAGTGCGTGGCCCACCCTGCCGTTGTTCACGGCATCCTCGAAACCGTCCAGCCACCTGGTGTCGATGCTGCCGTCAATGTTCACCGCCGCGTCATAGACCGCCAGCTTGTCCGGTACAAAGCCGCTCCCGGTGAACTCCTGCACCGCGTTCAGCGCCACGGATCCGCCCAGGCTGTGGCCCAGGATGTTCCGTGCGCCGGTGGCGGCGAGGACGGTCCGGACATCCTCGATTTCCGTCGCCATGGAATAGTCCGGGGGCTGTTCGGTCGAATTGCCGCGGCCCCGGCGGTCATAGACGTCAACCGCCCAGCCTTCACCCAGGCCCTTCGCCAGCTCGATCGAGAACGGACGGTAGATCAGGGCCGTAAGGAACGCGCCGCCGATCAGCAGCACCCGCTGTTCCCCGGGCGCATCCTCCGTGCCGTAGCTGTATAAAGCCAGCCTGCCGCCGTCGTGCGTTGGAAGTAGCCGTTCTTTCACCCGCCCAATCGTAGGGCCCCAGCCTGCGGGGCAGCTGGGAATCCGGGTTTTGAAGTCCCGGTAAACTTGATGATTGTGACTTCCCAAAACACCCCCGCGCCCAAGAACGCCCCAGAGCCCGTAGACGCCAGCGAGCAGATGCGGATCCGCATGGAAAAGCGCGCCAAACTTCTTGAGCGCGGCGCGGAGGCGTACCCCGTGGGAGTGGAGCGGACGCATTCCCTCGCCGAGATCCGGGAAAAGTACGCCCACCTCGAGGCGGACGACACCACCGGGGACATCGTGGGCGTCACCGGCCGTGTGGTCTTTGTCCGCAACACCGGCAAGCTCTGCTTCGCCACCCTGCAGGAGGGCGGCACCGACGGCAAGGGAACGCGCCTGCAGGCCATGCTCAGCCTGGCCAACATCGGCGAGGAAGCCCTCGCCGACTGGAAGGCCCTGGTTGACCTTGGCGACCACGTTTTCATCAAGGGTGAGGTCATTTCCTCCCGCCGCGGCGAGCTGTCCATCATGGCCGACTCCTGGTCCATGGCCTCGAAGGCCCTTCGCCCGCTGCCGGTGCTGCACGCGGACCTCAACGAGGAAACCCGCGTCCGGCAGCGCTACGTGGACCTGATGGTCCGCGATGAGGCGCGCGAAATGGTCTACACCCGCGCCGCGATCACCCGCTCCATCCGCGAAACCCTGTTCCGCCACCGCTACGTGGAGGTGGAAACCCCCATCCTGCAGCTGGTGCACGGCGGCGCGCTGGCGCGTCCGTTCGAGACCCACATGAACGCCTTCGACCAGAAGATGACCCTGCGCATCGCCACCGAGCTGTACCTCAAGCGTGCAGTGGTGGGCGGCATCGACCGCGTCTACGACATGGGCCGCGTATTCCGCAACGAGGGCGTGGACTCCACCCACAGCCCGGAGTTCACCACCCTTGAGTGCTACGAGGCCTGGGCCGACCAGTTCATCATGGCCGAGCGGATCAAGGAGATCATCCTCGACGCCGCCGACGCCGTGGGTGCGGGGCGCGTCCTGCAGACCGAGGCGGGGGAGATCAACCTCGACGGCGACTGGGCCTGGCTGCCGGTCTACCCCGGACTGTCCGACGCCGTGGGGCTGGAGATCACGCCGGACACCTCCGCTGAGGTGCTTCGGGAGATCGCAGCCAAGCACGACGTCAAGGTGGATCCCAAGTGGGACGCCGAGAAGCTGGTGGTGGAACTCTTCGGCGAAATCGTGGAGCCCACCCTGCTCAACCCCACCTTCGTCTACGACTACCCGCCCTCCGCCCAGCCGCTGGCCCGCCCGCACCGTGAGGATGGGCGCCTGATCGAGGCCTGGGACCTGATCATCGGCGGCATGGAGCGCGGCACCGCCTTCTCCGAGCTGATCGACCCCGTCATCCAGCGCGAGCGGCTCACCGAGCAGTCCCTGCACGCGGCCGCCGGCGACGTGGAGGCCATGCAGCTTGACGAGGACTTCCTGCGCGCCCTGGAGTACGGCGCTCCTCCCATGGGCGGCATCGGCCTGGGCATCGACCGGCTGGTGATGCTGTTCACCGGCGCCGGCATCCGCGAAACCATCCTGTTCCCCCTCCTGAAGCCCGAAGGGCACTGACCATGGAATACGTAGCAGTCATCCTTCCCTCCCTGGTGGTGGGCCTGCTGTTCTGGTTCGCCATGAAGGCGATCTTCAACGCGGACAAGGCCGAGCGGCAGGCGGAGGCCGCTGCCCAGGCCGAAGCAGATGCCCGTCCGGTGCCTCCCGCGGACCGGCCGGACCCCGAATCCAAATAACAAAACCCCCTGTTTCCACGGTTTATCCCCAGGGAACCATTAGGCGCTTTGACGCGTTGCCAAGATAAGAGTCATACTTTTTTTGGGAAACATCCTGCTTTTCTGAAAACCGACTTTCCAGCAAGAGGAAGACCTTAATGGCACAGAAAGTAAACATCATCCTCGTTGATGATTTGGATGGGGGATCCGCGGACGAGAATGTTAAGTTTGGCCTCGACGGGGTCAACTACGAGATTGACCTGTCGGCAGCCAATGCCGCTGAACTTCGGTCTTCACTGGAGAGGTTCATCAACGCAGCACGCAAGGCGTCCGGCGGCGGCCGTGCGCAGCGGGCAAAGGCACCAGCCGGTGGCCGCAGCCACGATTCGGCGCAAATCCGGCAATGGGCGCGGGATAACGGCTACACCGTTAACAGCCGCGGCCGAATTCAAGCCGAAATCCAGGAAGCCTACCAAAAGGCAAATTCCTAGGGCTGCCTTCGGCTCCACTGAAACCCCGCTTACCGCCGCAAGGCGGGGCGGGGTTTTCAATTTTGATATGGGAAGCTGCACGTGCAACCGGCGGTTGTTCATAATGACGCCATTCGGGCGTTTCCCGGCTGTCCAAACCCCGCAGCCCTATTCCATGCGGTGCGCGGTTCAATAGCTGCCCTGCCCTGCTATTTTCTGCGCCTGCGGGCCCGGTCCGCCGTGCTGCAGCTTCCTGCGGCCGGTATTCCCGCAAGACGCCCGGTTTCCCCTGTGGCGAACACGCTCCACAACTCAGGACCGGCCACGTAGCATCAAAGTACGTCGTAGCTAGGAGTGTGGCGAAATGTTTGAGCGATTTACGGACCGTGCCCGTCGCGTAGTTGTGCTTGCCCAAGAAGAGGCACGCATGCTGAACCACAATTACATCGGTACCGAACACATCCTCTTGGGTCTGATCCATGAGGGTGAGGGTGTTGCCGCCAAAGCTCTTGAGTCTTTGAGCATTTCGCTCGACGGCGTTCGCGAGCAGGTGCAGGAGATCATCGGGCAGGGCCAGCAGGCTCCCTCCGGCCACATCCCCTTCACCCCACGTGCCAAGAAGGTACTGGAGCTCTCGCTGCGCGAAGCCCTCCAGCTGGGCCATAACTACATCGGCACGGAGCACATCCTGCTCGGCCTGATCCGCGAAGGTGAAGGCGTTGCCGCCCAGGTGCTGGTCAAGCTCGGCGCCGACCTCAACCGGGTCCGCCAGCAGGTCATCCAGCTCCTCTCCGGCTACCAGGGCAAGGAAACCACCGGCGCAGGCGTAGGCGGCGGACAGCCCGAGGGCGCACCCGCCGGCTCCGTGGTCCTGGACCAGTTCGGCCGCAACCTGACCCAGGCTGCGCGCGAGAACAAGCTGGACCCGGTCATCGGCCGCGAGCAGGAAATGGAACGCGTCATGCAGGTCCTTTCCCGCCGCACCAAGAACAACCCTGTCCTCATCGGTGAGCCCGGCGTCGGCAAGACCGCCGTCGTCGAAGGCCTTGCCCAGGCGATCGTACGCGGCGACGTTCCGGAGACCATCCGGGACAAGCAGCTCTACACCCTGGACCTTGGTTCGCTGGTGGCAGGTTCCCGTTACCGCGGTGACTTCGAAGAGCGCCTGAAGAAGGTACTCAAGGAGATCCGCACCCGCGGCGACATCATCCTGTTCATCGACGAGATCCACACCCTTGTGGGTGCCGGTGCCGCCGAAGGCGCCATCGATGCAGCCTCGATCCTGAAGCCCATGCTGGCCCGCGGCGAGCTGCAGACCATTGGCGCCACCACCCTGGACGAGTACCGCAAGCACATCGAAAAGGACGCCGCCCTGGAGCGCCGCTTCCAGCCGATCCAGGTCAAGGAACCCTCCGTGGCGCACGCCATTGAGATCCTCAAGGGCCTGCGCGACCGGTACGAGGCACACCACCGCGTCACCATCACCGACGGCGCCCTGGCCTCCGCCGCCAGCCTCGCCGAGCGCTACATCTCGGACCGCTTCCTGCCGGACAAGGCGATCGACCTGATCGACGAAGCCGGCGCCCGGCTGCGCATCCGCCGCATGACCGCTCCGCCGGAGCTCAAGGCAATGGACGAGCGGATCTCCAAGCTGAAGATGGAGAAGGAATCCGCCATCGACGCCCAGGACTTCGAAGGTGCAGCTTCGCTCCGCGACAAGGAGCAGAAGATGATCTCCGAGCGCGCGGAGAAGGAACGCCAGTGGAAGTCCGGCGGCATGGACGACATCTCGGAAGTGGATGAGGACCTCATCGCCGAAGTGCTGGCCAACTCCACCGGCATCCCTGTCTTCAAGCTGACCGAGGAAGAATCCTCGCGCCTGCTCAAGATGGAAGAGGAACTGCACAAGCGCGTTGTGGGCCAGGACGAGGCCATCAAGGCACTCTCCCAGGCCATCCGCCGTACCCGTGCAGGCCTCAAGGACCCCAAGCGCCCCGGTGGCTCGTTCATCTTCGCCGGCCCCACCGGCGTCGGCAAGACCGAACTGGCAAAGGCACTCGCGGAATTCCTGTTCGGTGAAGAGGATGCCCTCATCACGCTGGACATGTCCGAATACTCCGAGAAGCACACCGTTTCGCGGCTCTTCGGTGCCCCTCCGGGCTACGTCGGCTACGAAGAGGGTGGCCAGCTGACCGAGAAGGTCCGCCGCCGTCCGTTCTCCGTGGTGCTGTTCGACGAAGTGGAAAAGGCCCACGCGGACCTCTTCAACTCGCTGCTGCAGATCCTCGAGGACGGCCGCCTGACCGACTCCCAGGGCCGCGTGGTGGACTTCAAGAACACCGTGATCATCATGACCACCAACCTGGGTACCCGGGACATCTCCAAGAGCGTCGCCACAGGCTTCCAGTCCGGCACCGACACGCAGACCGGCTACAACCGCATGCGTGCCCGTGTCACCGAGGAGCTCAAGCAGCACTTCCGCCCCGAGTTCCTGAACCGTGTTGACGACGTCGTGGTGTTCCCGCAGCTCACCCAGGACGAGATCATCGAGATCGTGGACCTGTTTGTGACCCGCCTCGAGAAGCGCCTCAAGGACAAGGACATGGGCATCGAGCTGACTAAGGCCGCCAAGGTGCTCCTGGCAACCCGCGGCTACGACCCCGCCATGGGCGCCCGGCCGCTGCGCCGCACCATCCAGCGCGAGATCGAGGACCAGCTCTCGGAGAAGATCCTGTTCGGCGAGATCCACCCCGGCGACATCGTCGTGGTGGATGTCGAAGGCGAAGGCGACGACGCGAAGTTCACCTTCGCCGGCAACGCCAAGCCCCGCATCCCGGAAATCGCCCCCAGCGTCTAAGCGCCACACTCGAAGGCCCCGCCACTCCACATGAACTGGTCCCCGATTGTTGGACTCACAAATGTGTGATGTTCACTTTAGCGACTAGCGTGGGCTCTTCACGGAAGTTCCCCGCCCCCACCTTGGGGCGGGGAACTTCTTTGTTACTGAGAAACTTAGAACGTCACCACATGCTCGTCGACCAGGGGCTACAAAACGTCGGGCGACCTTTCCTTGACTGAACCTTGTAAATGTAACGGTGCATTGATACATTGCGTGTCAATTGGTTGATACATACGGAGGTCGCCGTGCAGCAGTGGAGAATCACCCTACTGGAGTTGTCACCGCTGCTCCTGGCCGCCGTTTTGTCTATTGGTATATGGCTGGCGACACGGAAAGACCGGACCGTGCTGAGGGGCCGCGCGGGTGTGCTCGCAGCCAGCGGCGGCCTGCTTCCGGTGGTAGTCAGCTTTCTATACTCGGTGGTGGCAATCACGCCGCAGCTTCTCGCATGGACGGGAACGGATGTGAGCATTGGTCTTCAGGACGCCAGATTCTCCATGCCATTGGTTGCCGGGCTGGTCGCGTTGGCCATACTCTCTGTCCCTTGTCCTCGGAAGCCTCCCGGATCGACGACCGCAGGCATCACCCGGAGGACAGCTTTGACTTTCCTCTCCGCAGGCTGGACGGTCGCCCTGATCGCAGTAGTTGGCGTTACGATTGCCCTCTCACTGGCGGCAGGGCTGGCATCCGCCCCAGACGAAACAGGCCGTTACGCCATGTTCAATTTCAAGATCGGCACTATGAGCGTGAGCTCTACGATCTACGGCTGGTACTACTCGGTTCCGGCGATGCTCCTCCTGATACTTCTGATCACCACCGCGTGGGTAGGCCTGGCACTTGTTGCCCGCCGGCCGCTGAGTGAGCCCAGAGAACAGGACGCTGTTGTGCGACGAGTCAAGAGCCGCAACATTATCGCGGTGACCACCGGTGCTTTACTCTTCCACCTAGCTGCGATCCTCGGCTCGTTGGCTGGAACATCCAGGGTGGGAGGTTCGCTCCCCACAGATACCGCCGGAATAATCAGCGTCGGGTCCCCCTTCGCCGCCCTGGGCCCCTTTCTCAACTCCAGCAGTTTTGTGGCAACGTGCCTTGGCGCGGCGGTCTGCCTCAGCGTTGTCCTCACGGCCGTTCCTTGGACCGCCAGGGTCCGACAGTCCACCATCAAAACCGCGCCATGATCATCGCCCTTTCCACCACTGGCGGGACGCCAGCAGAACAGATACACGACCAGATTCGCGGGCTCATCACCACGGGGGCACTTGCTGCAAACGAACGGCTCCCGTCTGTCCGGCAGCTTGCCGCGGATCTTCGCGTCGCCCCCGGCACGATCGCGAAGGTCTACAAGCAGCTAGAAGAAGAACAGTTCGTTGAAACTCGAGTCGGAGCCGGCACACGCGTCAGCCCGCACGCGGCGGCCGTCTCCAAGGACGTCGCTCGAGCTGCCAGAAAGCTAACGGACATATGCAAGCGCGACAACCTCGAACTCAACGAAGTCCTTCAAGTCATCCGTGCTACCTGGTAGAGGACGGTGCCATGCCGGCAGAAGGACCGGTAACGGCCGCTGGGCGTTCAGCCATCAGAAAGCTGTGAATGCGTCGGGTCGCCTGACCAGAGTCAGAGGAGGGACACCGCAGACCGACACCGGGCGGAAAGCTATGACGCGAGCATCTGAGCCCGGTACTGAACCGGGCTCCTCCCTTTGAGCGTGGTGGAGATTCTTTCGGTGTTGTACCAGTGGATGTACTCGTCGAGTGCTGCTGTTAGGGCTTCGGTGCTGAGGAAACGGACACGGTGGAAGAGTTCCTCCTTGAGGTGCCCAAAGAAGTTTTCCATCACCGCGTTGTCGTAGCAGTTGGCTTTGCGGGACATTGATTGGACCGCACCGGCCTGCCCCAAGAGAGTGCGCCAGGATACGTGCTGGTACTGGAACCCCTGGTCTGAATGCACGAGTGGCTGCTGCCCAGGCTCCAAGCATTCCAAGGCTGCACGCAAGGAGTCGTTAGTTAGATCCAGGTTCGGGGAAGTGCTGATGCTGTGAGAGATGATTTGCCGGTCGAAGAGGTCCATGACCGGCGAGAGATAGAGCTTGCGGTCTCCGACGCTGAACTCGGTCACATCCGTGACCCACTTCTGGTTGGGTGCAGTGGCATCGAACTTCCTGTTCAGGAGGTTCGGCGCGATCATGCCTTGCTCGCCTTGGTAGGAGCTGTAGCGCTTCCTGCGTCGGACCTTGCAGAACAGGCCGAGTGCCCGCATCAACTTCAGCACAGTCTTTTTTGCAACGGTCCAGCCAAGATTGAGCAGCTCCCTGTGCACCCGCCGGTGCCCGTACCGGCCATGGTTCTTCTTGAAGATGTCCCTGATGGAGGCCTTGAGCTCCTCTTGGGCGTCAGGGGCTTGAAGGCGCGCCTGGTGATAGAAAAACGTGGATCGCGCCAAGCCCGAGACCTGAAGAAGAAGCGGAAGCGGGAAGTCAGCCTTGAGGGCGATGAGGGCCTGGACCTTCACCTTTGTTTTTGAGCCCTCAAGGCTCGCAATTTTCCCAGATACGCGACTTCGGCCCGCAGACGTTCGTTCTCCCGCCGTAGCCGTTCCAGCTCGGATACTTCTGCAGGCGGTGGGGAGTCCGGCTTCCGGGGTCTGCCCTTGGGCTTGGGGCGTAAGGCGTCCACGCCTTCACGACGGTAGGCACGCACCCACGACTTGAGAAGCACGGCCGAAGATAAGCCGGCCTCTTCCGCCAAGGCCGGTGCAGTCTCACCAGCAAGGAACCGTTGCACCAGGGCGAGCTTGAATTCGAACGTGTACGACTGAGCAGGCTTCGTCACCAGCGCACCTTGACCATGGATCCTCCACCGCCGATACAGCCTCTTAACAGGCCCACTAGACTCACGAGACACACCCAGCATGGTGGCTGTCGCCGTGTAAGCAAGGCCTTTCTCAAACCACGCTACAGCCGTTGCGCGCTGATCGGCCGACAAAGAACTACTTGAACGCAAAACTGCTCCCCGGAAGTCGAAACTGAATTTTCAGTCCAACTTCCGGGGAGCAGTTCAACAAGGAGCGGCGGGGCTTTCGCGTTGCCACGTCACTCCCGTGGCTGCCTGGACCGCAGAGGCGCGTGGCGGCTGTGACGGGCGGCACAAGCCGTGTTGAATCGGGGCATGGCTAATCAGAATCCGGCGATCCCGGACGAGCAACCACTGACCCCTTTCCACGACCTCGACCACTACCTGTCCATCCCGCGGGTAAGCGGCCTGGCCCTCAGCCCGGACGGTTCGCGTTTGGTGACCACCGTCGCCACCCTGAACGGCAAGGGCACCGAGTTTGCCACTGCCCTGTGGGAGCTGGACCCGGCCGGGCAGAAGCGCGCGCGGCGCATCACCCGCAGCGCCAAAGGCGAGGCGGGTGCGGCTTTCGCCGCGAACGGCGACGTCTACTTCACGTCCGCGCGTCCCGACCCGGACAGCCCGGACGAATAGCCGGTCAACGCACTTTGGCTCCTTCCCGCGGATGGCGGCGAAGCCCGGGTGGTGCTCAGCCGTCCGGGCGGCGTCAGCAAGGTGATGACGGCCAGGGATGCCGATGCGGCGTTCGTGACGGCCGAGGTACTGGCCGGGTCCGCCGACGAGGAAGACGAGGCCGCGCGGCGCAGGTCCCGCAAGGACATGAAGGTCTCGGCCATCCTGCACAGCGAGTACCCGGTCCGTTTTTGGGACGCCGACCTGGGCCCGGGCCAGCCCCGGATCTTTGCGGTGGAGCAAGGGGAAGACAAAGGTGCCGGCAGGCCGCCGACTGTTGACGCCACCGCGCCGTTGGTACTGCGCAATCTCACGCCGGACGCCGGTCCGCGGCTGAGGGAGGCAGAGACGGTGGTCAGCCCGGACGGTAAAACGATCTACAGCAGCTATACGAAACCCCTGGCCAGGGCGGACAGCCGTTCCATCCTGGTGGCGATTGATGTGGCATCAGGCAGCCGCAAGGTCCTGCTCGACCACGAAGGAATGAGCTACTTCCCCGGCCCGGTCAGCCCGGACGGCAGGACCCTTGTGGTTGTCAGCGAGAGCGATTCCACGCCCCGGCGGGCCCCTGAAATCAAGATGCACCTGCTGGACGTCTCCGGGGCCGCCGGGAATGCCAGCGGCCTGCAGCCACTGGCCCACGACTGGGACCGCTGGCCAAAACCGGCGGCATGGCTTCCGGACGGCTCCGGCATCCTGGTCACAGCGGACGACGACGGCGCGTCACCGGTTTTCCGGATCAGCGTTCCGTCGGCTGCCGCTGAAGTAGGCGTCACCCGCCTGACGCAGGACGCCGCGGCATATTCCGACGTCGTAGCCTCGCCTGAGGGACGCAGTGCCTATGCCTTGCGCAGCTCCTACCAATTCCCCGCCGAAGCCGTGAAGATCGATCTCGCCACAGGGGAAACCACCCGACTTCCTGCCCCCGCTGAACGACCGTCCTGCCCCGGCCGGTTGGAACGGATCGCGGCCACGGCCCGGGACGGCTCCCGGGTCCCCGCCTACCTCGCCCTCCCCGGGGGCGCATCGGCAGACAATCCGGCGCCCCTGCTCCTGTGGATCCACGGCGGTCCGCTGGGGTCATGGAACGCCTGGACCTGGCGCTGGAACCCTTGGCTCCTCACAGCAAAGGGATACGCCGTGCTGCTGCCGGATCCTGCGCTGTCCACCGGTTACGGGCAGTCCCATATCCAGCGCGGCTGGGGCTCCTGGGGCAAGGCGCCGTTCACGGACCTCATGGCCGTTACCGATGCGGCCGTCGCACGGCCGGACATCGATGAGACCAGGACTGCCGCGATGGGCGGCTCCTTCGGCGGGTACATGGCCAACTGGGTGGCGGGCAACACCGACCGGTTCAAAGCGGTTGTCACCCACGCCAGCCTGTGGGCGTTGGACCAGTTCGGCCCCACCACTGATGCCTCGCAGTACTGGCTGAAGGAAATGACCGAGGAAATGGCGCTGGAAAACTCGCCGCACCTGCATGTCGGGAACATCAGCACCCCCATGTTGGTGATCCATGGGGACAAGGATTACCGCGTTCCCATCGGGGAAGGCCTGCGGCTCTGGTACGAGCTGCTGTCCAAGTCCCGCCTCGCGGCTGACCAGGACGGGCAGACGCCCCACCGCTTCCTTTATTTCCCCGACGAAAACCACTGGGTCCTGCAGCCGCAGCACGCCAAGGTTTGGTATCAGGTGGTGGAGTGGTTCCTGGCCAGGAACGTTCTGGGCCAAGAGACCGACCTGCCGGCCGAACTAGGCATCTAGATTCATGGTCATCGCGCCATCGGCCGAGACATTTGCCGGCGCCTGCACGGTCCTCGCTTTGACGGCGCCTACACAAATGCCTGACCGCCGACGCTTGAGGGCGGACCACCATTAGCGAAGTGAGGGCGCCGGTGCTATTTGTGTAGCTTGCGTCAGAGCGACGAAGGAGCAGCAAGCTGCAAATGGCGCCGGTACCCGGATGCCCCAGCCCGTCCGCAACCAATAGCAGCCGTCGCGCCTCGTAGGATGGCTTTGTGACCGACTCCTTCCACATCCGCCCAGCACGCACCAGCGACGTCCCTGCCATCAAGAGGCTGGTGGCGCCCCTGGCCGAGGAGCGCATCCTGATGGCGAAGGAGACGGTGGCCTATTACGAGAGCCTGCAGGAATTCCGCATCGCAGAGTCCAGCGACGGCGAAATGATCGGTTGCGGGGCGCTGCACGTCATGTGGGAGGACCTCGCCGAAATCCGCACCTTGGCAGCATCCGGGGAGTGGCGCGGCAAGGGCGTGGGACATGTCCTGGTGGAGAGCCTGCTGGAGGAAGCGCGTGCGCTGGGAGTCTCACGGGTCTTCTGCCTCACCTTTGAAGTGGACTTCTTCAAGCGCCATGGGTTCGAAGTAATGGCGGACCAGTCGGCGGTGGACCCTGAGGTCTACTCCGAGCTTCTTCGCTCCCATGACGAAGGCGTAGCGGAATTCCTGGACCTGGCACGCGTCAAGCCGAACACTCTCGGCAACACCCGGATGATCCGGACCCTCTAGCAAGGTGTAGTGTCCACTTCCTGCGGACGCCTCTTGGTTTTATTCGATTTGATGGATAAACTGGCCGAGTCCGATATGTGGGGGGCCTCAGGAAAGGGACAGTCATTGGGGGCTGTCCCTTTCCTGCGTCCGGCCCAGCGCTCCACTCTTGCAGGCGAAAAACCCGGGCTGACCGAACCTACCGCCCGTGGTGACCCCGGTAGTAGGGTCGGAGACACATCCTTCAGGAGCACAGCCAGGAGCACCGCCATGAAGAAACTCATCAACGATCCAAAAGCCGTCGTCCAGGAAACCGTCCAGGGCTTTGGCCTGGCGCACGCAGGGCTGGTGAATGTCAGTGAAGACCCCATTTACATCACACGCAAGGACGCGCCTGTGGCCGGCAAGGTGGGGCTGGTTTCCGGTGGCGGCAGCGGGCACGAGCCGCTGCACGCCGGTTACGTTGGACGGGGTATGCTCGACGCCGCCGTGCCGGGGGCTGTATTCACCTCACCTACGCCGGACCAGATCCTTCCGGCCACCCTCGCGGTGAACTCGGGCGCCGGGGTGGTGCATATCGTCAAGAACTACACCGGGGACGTCCTGAATTTCGAAACGGCCGCCGAGCTGGCGGAGGCGGAGGGCGTCAGCGTCCGCACCGTCCTGGTCAATGACGACGTAGCGGTGGAGGATTCGCTGTACACGGCAGGCCGCCGCGGCGTGGGCGGTACCGTGCTGGTGGAAAAGATCGCCGGCGCCGCCGCCGAGCGCGGTGACGATCTCGACGCCGTTGCCGCCGTCGGTGAACGGGTCAACGCCAACGTCAGGACCATGGGTGTCGCCTTGTCTGCCTGCACGGTTCCGCACGCGGGGAAGCCGAGTTTTGACCTGGCCGAGGACGAAATCGAGATAGGCATCGGTATCCACGGTGAGCCGGGGAGGCACCGGATCGCCATGGAAAACGCGGACAGCATCACCA
Source organism: Pseudarthrobacter enclensis (assembly GCF_030811655.1). Lineage (GTDB taxonomy): Bacteria > Actinomycetota > Actinomycetes > Actinomycetales > Micrococcaceae > Arthrobacter > Arthrobacter enclensis_A. The sequence continues at coordinate 21,848 of NZ_JAUSRE010000016.1, forward strand.
ACCGCCTGCTGGAACCCGTCCTGGCGGACCTGAAGATCGCATCCGGCGACAAGGTCCTGCTGTTCGTCAACGGCATGGGCGGCACCCCGCTCAGCGAGCTCTACATCGTATACCGCAGGGCCGTGCAGGTACTGGCCGACGCCGGCGCCACGGTGGAACGTTCGCTGGTGGGCAACTACATCACCGCGCTGGAGATGCAGGGCTGCTCCATCTCGGTGCTCAGGCTCGACGACGAGCTCACGGAACTCTGGGATGCGCCCGTGCACACCGCGGCGCTGCGCTGGGGCGTGTAACCATGCACCTGGACGTCAATTGGGCGGTGAAGTGGCTTACCCTGTGCGCGCAGGCCATGGCTGAGCACCGTGTTGAACTCATTGAACTGGACCGGGCCATCGGGGATTCGGACCACGGCGAGAATATGGACCGCGGCTTCCAGGCCGTCCTGGCCAAGCTTGGTGAATCCACTCCGGAGACGCCGGGGGCGGCGCTGAAGATGACCGCCATGACGCTGATGTCCAAGGTCGGCGGGGCAGCCGGCCCCCTTTATGGCACCGCGTTCCTTCGCGCCGCCACCGCCCTTGGGGATTCTGCCGAGATCGATGCCGCAGCGCTGGCAGCTGCCCTTGCTGCCGCGCGCGATGGCATCGTGGCGCGCGGAAAAGCGGAGTCCGGGGACAAGACCATGGTGGACGCGTGGACCCCGGCCGTTGACGCTGCACGGGCAGCGGCCGACGGCGGCAGCACCAACGTCCTCGGCGTCCTGGTTGCGGCCGCCGAGGCTGCCGAAGCAGGGGCAGTATCAACCGATCCCATGGTGGCCCGCAAGGGCCGCGCCAGCTACCTGGGTGAACGCAGCGCCGGCCACCGGGACCCTGGTGCTGTCTCCAGTGCGCTGATCCTGCGCGCGGCCGTCGGGGCGGCTGCGTGACCGTCAGCATCGTCGTGGTGTCCCACAGCGAAAAAATTGCCGACGGAGTGGTGGAGCTTGCCGCCCAAATGGCGCCCGACGTCGTCATCCTGCCCGCCGGAGGCACCGATGACGGCAGGATCGGCACCAGCCTGGAGAAAGTCCTTGCTGCCCTGGAACAGGCAGGCACCAGCGGGGACGGGACCGGGACGACCGGGATGGGTGCAACCGGGACAGTGGTCCTGACCGACCTGGGCTCGGCCGTGATGACCGCCGAATCGGCGCTGGAGTTCCTGGAAAACCCCGCCGGCGTCCTGCTTGCCGACGCGCCGCTGGTGGAAGGACTGGTGGCGGCGGCCGTCGCCGCCCAGGGCGGGGCGGACGTGCATGCCGTCAGGAAAGCGGCTGAAGCGGCGCGGGGTGCGGCGGCCCAGCCGGGGCCGGGAGGGGCGGACTCGGGGACGGAGCCTGTCAGCAGCGCAGCCCCCGACTGTACGGGGGACTTTGAACTGGTGAACCAGGCGGGCATGCATGCGCGGCCTGCCGCAAAGGTGGCAGGAGGCCTGGCCTCCCTTGACGCCGAGGTCACCATCAACGGCGTTGACGGCGCCTCCATGACCGGACTGATGACCCTTGGCGCAGGCAAGGGCACAGTGCTGCATGTGGAAGCGTGGGGGGCGGACGCGGAACGTGCCGTGGAGTACGTGGGCGGCCTGGTGGAGGCCGGCTTCGGCGAGCCATAGGCTCCCCGGCCGTCCCTGGGAATAAGCTCGATGGCATGGAACGGCCGTTTACAGAGAACTCCCAGGAAATTGAAGTGCTGGACGGCCAAATCTCCGTGGAGGAACTGCTCGCGGAACTGGGCTTCGACTGGAGTGCTGAAAAGGCGGCCAGCGGCGGGGCGCTTGAAAATCCAGACGGCGAAACTTTCACCCAGCCGGCGCTCTTCTAGCCCTGCGTCTTCCGGGAGGCCTTGGCCTAGCCCAGCGGGAAGACGCCGATGAACCAGAACGAGGCGACGGCAAACACGGCGAAGAACGCAATCAGGCATCCCATTGCCGTGCGCGGCTCGGATGAAACCTGGAGTGACTCGTTGGGGTTAGCCGGGTTGTAGGCCACTTCGATCAGCGATCCGGGCAACGGCTGCTTCACGCCGGAAATCTCCGACTTGCCCATGAAGAGGGTGCCTTGTGGATCCGTGAACTGGTACGTGGGGTAGTAGCGGAGATTCCGGCTGGCGCCGCCCACGCCGCCGGTCCAGCCGGTGGTGCTGCCGGTGACTGTGGCCTGCGCCTTGGGCCATTGAGCCATCAACCGTGCCTGACGCCTGGTCCGCCGCCCCGCATAGACCAGCGAAAAAATCGCGGCAGCAATGAACAGCGCCCACACGATGTACAGAATGGTTTTCATGGTTCCCCCGGCTCCGGTCACCAAGAAGTATGCCATCCCGGCCCGCGCGGCCGGCCGGTCAGGCTGGGAGGCGGAAGCCGCCGTCGTGCATTTCCGCCAACCCGTCCGCCAGCAGCCCCGCCAGCGCCCGCTCCAGCTGCTCCGGGGCGGAGTTGAGCCGGTGCAGCGCGGCGAGGGGCACGCCTATCCCTTCCGCGGCGTGGCCAAGGTCGGCAGGTTCACGCTGGAACATATCCGGGTGCACCGGTGCCTCAGCCAGCCGCAGCACGGCCATGACCGCGCCCCGCACCTGCCGGTCCGTGCCGTGCCAGGACTGGCCCTTGGGAACGTACGACGGCGGCGGCTCGCCCGCCGCGAGCCAGGCACAGGAATCCTTCACCGGGCAGGCAGCGCACTTGGGTGCCCGGGCAGTACACAACAGCGCTCCCAGTTCCATGACTGCTGCGTTCCAACGCACTGAGGTTTCGTCGTCGTCCGGCAACAGGGCCGCCGCCAGGCGCATCTCCGCTGCCGTCAGGGCCGGAGCCGGAAGCGCGGCGCCGGAAACCAGCCGGGCGTGCACCCGGCGGATGTTGGTGTCCACCACCGTTTCCCGGCGGCCGTAGGCGAAGGCTGCAACGGCTGCAGCCGTGTAGCTGCCCACCCCGGGAAGGGCCAGCAACTCCGTATAGGTGTCCGGAACCTTGCCGCCGTGGTCCTGCACGATGGCAGTTGCCGCGGCGTGCAGCCGAAGCGCTCTCCGGGGGTACCCCAGCCGGCCCCAGGAGCGCACAGCCTCTCCGGCCGGTTCTCCCGCGAGGGCGGAGGGGGTGGGCCAGCGTTCCAGCCACTGGTGCCAGACCGGAAGCACGCGCACCACAGGGGTCTGCTGCAGCATGATTTCGCTGACCAGCACGCCCCAGGGGGAGCAGTCCGGCTCGCGCCAGGGCAGGTCGCGTGCGATGCCGTCGAACCAGGAGGTGACCCGGCGGTGGAGCACCTGCAGGTCTGCATGGCCCGTTGCGGCATCCGCGGCAGCGGTGGAGGGGGAGGTTTGAGTGTCGATGCCAACACTGTAATGGAAGGGCTCCGCCGCGCCGCAAACCGGGTGTGACCAGAGCAATGGGCGCGCGGCGGCGTGGTGGCAGTGCAGAACCGGCGGGTTTCCCTAGCCTAGGAGGATGGGCAGGCAAGGCAATTCACCAGCACGCGGCACGGCAACGGGTTCCAGCACCGTCCGGAAGCCGAGCGCCGCGGTCTACCGCCGCCGCCGGCTGGTTGTTGGCGGCGCCCTGTTGCTGGTGATCGTGCTGCTGGTCAGCGGGTTTGCGCTGGCGGGTGCCTTCACTGGCGGCTCGCGGCAGGCATCATCCACGCAGCCTTCTTCGCCCGACCCTGCTGCCACCGGCGCAGCCACCCCCTCTGCTGCCGCCGCGCCTTCCGCTTCAGTATCGGCAGCACCTTCCGCAACGCCGTCGCCCACCGCTTCCGCAACCGCCACCTGCAACCAGAACCAGGTCACGGTGGCCGCTTCCACGGACAAGCCGGCCTACGGCCCCGGCGAAAACCCCATGCTCACGCTGAAGGTGACCAACGGCGGGACCGTCCCCTGCGAGGTCAACATCGGAACGTCGCAAATGGAATTCCTGGTGACCAGCGGCTCGGACCGGATCTTCTCGTCAAAGGACTGCCAGGCCTCCAGCGAGGACCTGGTGAAGGTGATTGCTCCCGGCGCAAGCGAGACCGCAAACTTCCCCTGGGGCCGGAACCGCAGCACGGACGGCTGCAAGGCAGTGGCAGCAGCTCCCGGCGGCGGGGGTGCCTACTACATCTTCACCGCGAAGCTGGGCTCCCGTGCAAGCCCAAAGGCCGTCTTCCAGCTGAACTGACTTTCGCACCCCATCGATTGCTCCGTAGTTGTCGTTGTGGGGGCTGAAAACGACAACTAGTCAGCAATCGATGTGGTTTAGCCGTGGCGCTGGGCTGGTGCTGCAGGGGACCGGACCAGCATGGTCCTGGGTTCGGCCGCGCAGGGCTTAGAGGAAGCGGTCCAGGAGGCTGGCCTCGGCCATCCGGCTCAGGCCCTCCCGCACCGTGCGGGCACGTTGGTCGCCGATTCCGTCCACTGTCATGAGGTCGTCGATCGTGGCGGCCATGAGGTACTGCAAACCACCGAAATGGTCCACCAGGCGGTCCGCCACCGCCTTGGGAACTGCCTTGAGCCCTGACAACAGGCGGTAGCCACGGGGCTGGACCACCGCATCCAGGTTTGCTTCACCACCGGCGAACCCTACGATCGCCGAGATCTTCCCCAGGTCAATAAGCTCCGTGGGACCCAGGCTGACCAGTTCATGGACGGCTTTCTCGATGTCCTCCGCGGAGGCATTGGGGCTGGCATAGTCGCGGATGATCACGTCACTGCCCGGGCCCCGGCCCACGGTGAGCTCGTCGAGCTGGAGGGAGAGGAGCCGGCCGTCTTCGCCCAGTTCCAGGACGTACTGTGAAATTTCCTCGGAAATGCGGCGGACCATTTCCTGCCGCTGGAGGGTCACGGCCACATCCCGCACCGTCACCATTGCCTCGATTTCGAGGGCAGACAGCGAACTGGTCACCTGGTCCAGGCGGGCGCGGTAGCGCTCCAGGGTGGCGAGAGCCTGGTTGGCACGGGCAAGGACGTTTTCTGACCCCTCCAGGACATGCCGCAGGCCGTTGACGTACAGGGCGATGATCTGCATGGACTGGCTTACGGAGATAACGGGGACACCGGTTTGCTTGGCCACCCGTTCGGCGGTGCGATGGCGGGTACCCGATTCCTGCGTCTCGATGCTCGAATCAGGCACCAGCTGGACCGCGGCGCGCAGGATGTTGCCCGCGTCCTTGTCGCAAATGATGGCACCGTCCATCTTGGCCAGTTCGCGCAGCCGGGTGGGCGAGAATTCGATGCCAATATCGAATCCGCCGGAGCAAATGGAGTCGATGGTGCGGTCCGAGCCCAGGACGATCAGGGCGCCGGTACGTCCCCGGAGGATGCGTTCCAGGCCGTCGCGAAGGGGAGTTCCGGGGGCGACCCTGCCCAGAGTTGCCCTCAGCGATTCTTCGGGGCTCCGCGCCATAGGTGTTTCCCTTCAAAGGTGCGGACCGCCGCCCGCAGGAATGCCGGCTTCTGCAGTTGGCCGGCAGGATCGAAAAATGCTCTGATTCCCGCAAGCTCAATGATAGGGGTAAGAAACCCAAGTTCCGCACGGGCAAGCCCCAAAGTGCCCCATTAGGGGGTACCCGGAACCGCCGGCAAAACGCAGTTTTCATACCGGGCCGGACAGGCACTTTTGTCCCTCTCAAGTCCGGATGCAGCGGCACGTGCCCGGATGCCCAGGCGTAGGTTTACAGCGGAGTGACCGTCCTGGTGCTGCTGTCCCAAAGACGCGCGGCCGTGCACTGTCCTTCAACGCGCAGGTCCAGCAACTCCATGGCTGTTCCCAGTTGCCCGGCCGGGATGCGCCGGGAAAGAGTGACGTGCGGCGTCCAGCCTCCCGGAAGCGTCAGCGGCAACGCGCCGGTCAGATTGAAGTGGACCTGCCGGTGCAGTTGCAGCAGGGGAGTGCTCAGCAGTACCGACCTGGCCAGGACGTACTTGCCTGGGCCCGCTGGAAAAACGATCACTCCCGAGAATGCGATGTCCAGGGGAAGCGCCTGCCACGGACCGCCCTCCTTGAATTCCAGCTCCCCGCCGGCGGCAAGCGTGATGTGCGGACTGTTGCTGGGGGAGGTGTGGGCTGCCAGGCTGGGCACGCCCGCGGCCTGGAGCCGCACCCAGTCCGCCCTGATGAGGGAATCGGTGGGGTCGTCAAAGACCAACTCGACGCTGCGCATGGACCCATCATGCCGTTACCCGGGGTTTGGTACGCCGGAGAAGGTGCCGGCGGGCAGGATCAGCGGCGGTGCTCCCTGAGCATCCGCTCCAGGTCCCTGCTGACTTTCGAAAGGGACGCTGCCCTCAGCGCCCTGTGTTCCGCGGGCGTCTGGACCCCGGGCTTTCCCGTGCCAACTGATGATGCGCCGGAGGAGGAGCCCTGGCTGCCAGCCGGGCGGGGACCGTTGGCCAGGTTGGTGGCCAGGGGATCGAAGAAAAGGTTGCCGGAGAAGGTGGCGCCATGGATCATGCGCACACGCTATCCGGCCTGCATTTCGCAGCCTTGAACGTCCCGTTTCGCCCGCGTTAAGCGGAACCGGTCCCGTTTGCGGCCCTGCGATAAACTTGTACTTTGGCCGTTTGCCAATGACATTCCCGCCCTCGAGTCGCACACCGCCCCGGGCAGAAACAACCGCAGCGAAAGTAGCACCGTGTCCCAAGATGTCCTGACCCCCGCCCGGATCTCCGCGATTCACAAGGAAGCGGGCCGTCGCAGGACCTTTGCCGTTATTTCGCACCCGGACGCCGGAAAGTCCACTCTCACCGAAGCGCTGGCCCTGCATGCAAAAGTGATCGGTACGGCGGGTGCCTCCAGCGGCAAGGCCAACCGCAAGGAAACTGTCTCCGACTGGATGCAGATGGAAAAGGACCGCGGCATCTCCATCAGCTCGGCCGCCCTGCAGTTCTCCTACCGCGACACTGTCATCAACCTCCTGGACACCCCCGGACACGCCGACTTCTCGGAAGATACCTACCGCGTGCTCGCCGCCGTCGACTGCGCCGTGATGCTCGTGGACGCCGCCAAAGGCCTGGAAACCCAGACCATGAAGCTCTTCGAGGTCTGCAAGCAGCGCAACCTGCCCATCATCACCGTCATTAACAAGTGGGACCGCCCGGGCCTGGATGCCCTGGCACTGATGGACGAAATCACCGAACGCACCGGCCTGCAGCCCATGCCGCTGACGTGGGCCGTGGGCATCTCCGGCGACTTCCGCGGCGTCTGGGACCTGCGCAACGACCGCTTCGCCCGGTTCCAGCGCAACAACGCCGGGGCACAGATCGCCATCACCGAGTACTTCACTCCCGAGGAAGCCGCGGAGGACCAGGGCAGCAACTGGTCCGACGCCGTGGACGAAGCCGGTTTGGTAGTCGAGTCCAACCTTGAGTTCGACGTGGAGGCGTTCCACGCGGGCCAGGCAACCCCCATCCTGTTCAGCTCGGCCGCACTGAACTTCGGTGTGAAGGAACTGCTGGACGCGCTGGTGGACTTTGCCCCGCCGGCCGCACCCCGGCCGGACATCGACGGCAACCCCCGCCCGGTCGAGTCCCCGTTCTCCGGCTTCGTGTTCAAGGTCCAGGCCGGCATGAACAAGGCCCACCGCGACCACGTGGCCTTCATCCGGGTCTGCTCCGGCGTCTTCGAACGGGGCATGGTGGTCACCCAGACCCGGACGGGCAAGTCGTTCGCCACCAAATACGCACAGCAGGTGTTCGGCCGCGAACGCGAAGTCATCGACGAGGCCTACCCCGGGGACGTTGTGGGCCTGGTCAACGCCTCATCGCTGCGTGTAGGGGACAGCCTCTTCCTTGACGAAGCCGTGGAGTACCCGGCCATCCCGCTGTTCGCCCCCGAGCACTTCCAGGTGGCACGCTCCAAGGACCCCAGCAAGTTCAAGCAGTTCCGCCGCGGCATCGAGCAACTGGAACACGAGGGCGTCATCCAGCTGCTCCGCTCCGACCTCCGCGGGGACCAGGCGCCGGTGCTTGCCGCCGTCGGGCCCATGCAGTTCGAGGTGGTGGAGGACCGCATGGCGCATGACTTCAGCGCCCCCATGCGCCTGGAGCGGCTGCCCTACTCCCTGGCCAGGATTACGACGGCGGATGCCATGCCGGCGTTGGCAAACGTACCGGGCGCGGAGGTACTTTTGCGGTCCGACGGCGAGTACCTTGCGTTGTTCAACGACGTGTGGGCGCTGCGCCGGATCGAGAAGAACCACCCGGACCTGACCCTCGTGCCCATCGGCACCCACAACCCCGCTAAGTAAGGCACCGTGAACACTCCCGCACCCCGCGCCGTCGTCACCGGTGCCGGCACCATCAACCCCATCGGTGCCGGCGTCAAGGAAACATGGGAGGCCCTGCTGGACGGGCGCTCCGGTATAGGCAACCTTGGGCAGGACTGGGCGGAACAGCTGCCGGTGAAGATCGCGGGGCAGGTCAGGGCGGATCTGTCGGCCCACCTCAGCACCCGCGAAATGAAGCGCATGGACCGCTGCGGGCAACTGGCCCTGATCGCTGCGCGCGAGGCCTGGTCCCAGGCAGGCGCACCGGAAGTGGATCCCGAGCGGTTCGCCGTGGTGATTGGCTCAGCGTACGGCGGCCTGGGGTCCACCATTGAGCAGGACCGCACGCTGAACCAGTCCGGTCCGCGCAAGGTCTCGCCGCACACCCTGACCCGGCTCATGGCCAACGGCCCCGCCGCGTGGGTGTCCATCGACCTCGGAGCCCGCGGCGGTGCCCGCACCCCCGTCAGTGCCTGCGCCTCCGGGGCGGAAGCGATTGTCCAGGCAGCCGAGCTGATCCGGTCCGGCGCCGCCGACGTCGTGATTGCCGGTGGCGTGGATGCCTCGGTGAATGACCTGGTGATCAGCGGGTTTTCACAGATCCGGGCTTTGTCCACCCGCTCCGGCGACCCGCAGCTTGCGTCGCGTCCGTTCGACGCCGGCCGGGACGGCTTTGTGCTGGCCGAGGGTGCCGCCGTGGTGGTGCTGGAGAGCGAAGCGCACGCCCGTTCCCGCGGCGCAGCAGTGTTGGGGGCCGTCGCCGGTGGTGCGGTGACCTCCGACGCCAACGACATCGTGGCCGCCGATCCCGCCATGCAGCGCCGCGTCATGCAGAAAGCGCTGGCCTCTGCAGGCCTGCAGCCGGGGGACGTCGGATTCGTCCATGCGCATGCCACCTCCACGCCCGTGGGAGACCGGCTGGAGGGCCAGGCCATCAGCGACGTCTTCGGGGCCTCCGTTCCGGTGACGTCCACAAAGGGGCATACAGGCCACCTGCTGGGCGGCGCAGGTGCGCTGGCCGCCGTCGTGGCTCTGGAAGCCCTGCGCACGGGCCGGCTTCCCGGCACGCTGAACGTTGACGCGCTGGACCCGGAGGTGGACCTCAACGTCATCACCGCGGCCACCCACGAGCTCCCGCCGGGTTATGCACCGGCAGGGCTGGTGAATGCCTTCGGCTTCGGCGGCCACAGCGTGGCCCTGGTCCTCACCGCTGGTTAGCCAAAACGCCGACAACGCCGGTACGGTGCGGGAACGCCGGTACGGTCCGGCGTCCCGGCACCGATCCGGCGATCCGGATGCAGCAGGGCTTCCAAGCGGGTGAACTAGTTGTCCGCCATGTCCTCAACCAGTGCCTCGAGGACGGGCAGCTGGCCTTTCACGAGCTTCAGCCGGGCCTCCTGCTCCGGAAACCAGCGGGCGTCGTCAATCTCGGGGTAGTGCTGGATCCGGCCGGACCCTTTGGGCCACTCCAGCGGAAAGGTGTTGCTGCTGATCACCTCGGGGGCGAAATCGGCCTCCGCCGTGTAGACGGTGATGAGCTTCCCGGAGGATTGCCGGAACTCGCCCAGCAGCCGGTAGGCGGCTTCGGGGGCGGCAGTTCCCATCTCCTCTGCGAACTCGCGCAGTGCGGCGGCCAGGGGGTCCTCGCCGTCGGCATACTCGCCCTTGGGGATGGACCAGGCGTGCACGTCCTTACGGGCCCAGAACGGGCCGCCCATGTGCGCTATCCACACCTCCAGCGCGTCCCGCGTGCCGCCGGGGCCGGCCACGTCCTGCCTGTACAGCAGCAAGCCTGCGCTTCGAACGGGCATCGATCCTCCAAACGGGTCACTTCGCAGACGAAGTGCAGTTGCCTTCCGCCGTTAACGTGGCGTTCACGGCGCTGCTCTAGGTTATTCCCTCAGGCACATTGCCAGGCACTCTGCTCGAAAGGGACGGGACCACCCATGGCCAACATTGCTGAAGTTTTGGGCCGGCTGACGCCGGAAGAAGTGGATGAGCTCCGCAACCTTGGTCCGCAGGGCCACCTGCCGCGGCATCTGGTTGATGCCCTGGACCGGGCGGCAGGGGGAGCCGGTTCGGGCCGCGGGTACTACGTCTCGAACGGAAACGTCAGCGCCACCGGGGGACCGCTGCTGGTGCTGCGCAGCGACGTCTCCCGCTGGCTGGCGGCCCCGGGCTCCTGACTGCTGCCCGGCCCCGGCCCGGACCCGGGTTGCTGCGGCGTGAGCTGGCGGACGCGGTCAGGATCCAGGCAGCGTAAAGGTAGCCTTGGTGCCCACCCCGGGCTTACTCTCCAGGCTGATTGAGCCACCGTGGCCTTCCACGATGGTCTTGCTGACCGGCAGTCCCAGGCCTGCGCCGGGAATGGCTGTTTCCCTGGACCGTGCCGAACGGAAGAACTTGGTGAACGCCTGTTCCTGCTCTTCGGCGGTCATTCCCAGGCCGGTGTCCGTGATGGAGCACGCCAGGCCCGCCTTGGTTTTGGCGGCACTGGCTGTGATCAGGCCGCCGTTGGGGGAGTACTTGATTGCATTAGAGAGCAGGTTTCGGATCACCTGGCTGATTCGCCGCGTATCCATCCTTGCCGGCAGTGGCTGCTCCACGTCCAGCACCAGCTGCAGGCCGTTGCTGGCTGCCTTGGGTAAGGCCCCGTCAACCTCAAGGGTGAGCAGCCGGGCCAGATCAGCCTCCTCCTGGGAGAGGTCCACGCGCTCCGACGCAACAGCGATCAGGTCATTGACCAGGTTCAGCAGATGCTCCGCGTTGCGGCGCACCACCAGAAGCTCATACTGGATGTCCTCATGCCCCGGTTCCTCCAGGACCAGTTCCAGGTACCCGAGGATGGAAGTCAGCGGGGTCCGCAGCTCGTGCGACACCGTAGCGACGAAGTTGTCCTTTGCCGCCAGTGCTGCGATCAGGCTGGTCACGTCCACGAACGTTATGACGGCACCTCCTTCCTGGCCGCCCGCCGGTGGGAATCCATGCGAACTGACCGAGTAGGCGCGCTGGTTGTCGGCTGGGCCAGCCCAGTACAACTCGTCCGTGAACGTTTCCCCTGCGGCAGCGCGGGCTGCGGGAAGCAGACCTGCCGGTACCGGGGTTGAGCGGTCCGCAGACAGCAGCAGCTGCTGGCCTCTTGCCGACCCGCTGACGCCGGCCAGGACCGGGTCCCCCCGCATGGCCTTGTTTGCGAGCACTGTGTTGCCCTTTGGGTCCACCACCCATACGCCTACCCCAACGGCTTTGAGGACAGCATCGAGCAGGTTCTGGCGGCGGACGCTTTCACCAAGGGTTCGTGCCAGGTCATGCTCGTTTTCGACCAGGCTGAGGCGTTGGCGGCGGATGGTGGTGGCCACCACATGCGCGGTCACCGCAATGACGGACATGACCAAGGGAAGGATCAGGGTCCGGATCATCGAACCCCCGGCGGGCGGCGACCCCTGCACGGCCGCGGGAACAACGATGCTGAGGATGGTGCCGGCAATGGCAAGGGCAGGCATGAGGGAGCGGACCTGCGCAGAGAGCCAGATGACGGGAAACACCAGCATTACGCTCATCACACTGAAGGTGGGGCCACCCGCCTGCCGGGTGAGACCGATGGCAATGCAATCCATAAGCGGGATCACGGCAAACGCCTCTGCCGGGAGCCGGGCCCAGGGTATGGCCAAACACAAGGTGGCGATGACCAGATGGAACAGCAGCGCGGCCGTGAACAGGTTGCTGCTGAGGGTCTCCGGGCTGAAAACGGCCGTGGCAACCACTACGAGGACCATGGCCAACGTGACCGGCGATTGGCTTGCTGCCACGCGCCTCCTGGCGCTCAGGCTGCCGAAGAGCCCATCGAGCCGGTCGGACACCACCGGCTGTAACGGCGCCCTGCGCCCATGGTCAACCGCGCGGGCGGTTTCCTGCTCTTCCCCAATTACCACGCTGCCCCCGGCACAGAAGTGTAAGCCTCCGTCTGCGAGAAGGTTCTGGACCTACATTACCCTGCAGGGGCGGGCCTGCCGGGGCCCGGACATCCCCTGGCGCCAACACGACGCCGATGCTAGCCGATCAGGAGGCTGAGGGCTTCCGTCAGGTGCTCCACTTCGCGCACGGAAAACCCTGCAGGCACCGGTCCGGGGCCTGCATGGCTGGCGGGAACCACCGCATGGGTGAATCCCAACCGGTGGGCCTCCTGTATGCGTTGGTTGATGCCTGGGACGGGGCGGACCTCCCCGGCCAGCCCCACCTCACCGAAGGCAATAAGCCGGATGGGCAGTGGTTTGCGGGCCTTGGCGGAGGCTACCGCAAGGGCAACGGCAAGGTCTGTTGCCGGTTCACTGAGCTTCACCCCGCCCACGGTGGCAACGTAGGAGTCGTCCTTGTGCAACAGGGTCCCCGCACGCTGCTGCAGTACGGCCAACAGCATGGAGACGCGCGAACTGTCCAGGCCGCTGGTGGCCCGCCGGGGCTGCGCGTTTGGGCTTTCGGCGAGCAGGGACTGCACTTCCGCCAGCAGGGGGCGGCGGCCCTCCATGGTGACGGTGATGCAGGTGCCCGACACCGGGTCCTTGGTGCGGCTTACGAATAGCCCGCTGGGATCAGCCAGGCCTTCGATGCCGTTCTCATTCAGGTCGAAGCAGCCGACATCATCGGTGGGCCCGTACCGGTTCTTGACGGCCCGGAGCAGACGCAGCCGCGAATGCCGTTCACCCTCGAACTGGCACACCACGTCCACCAGGTGCTCCAGTAGCCGCGGGCCAGCGATGGAACCGTCCTTGGTCACATGGCCCACCAACAGCGTTGTCATGTTGCGTCGCTTGGCTGCGGCAATGATGGAGGCCGCCACCTCCCTGACCTGGGACACGCCTCCTGCGCTGCCGTCCACATCAGCACTGCTGAGCGTCTGCACTGAGTCAACGATCAGCAGCCGCGGTTCGATCTTCTCCACCTGCCCCAGTGCCTGGCCCAGGTCGGTCTCGGCGGACAGATAGAGGGATTCCGCGACGGCGTCGATCCGCTCCGCGCGCAGTTTCACCTGGGCGGCCGACTCTTCCCCTGTGACATAGAGGACGTCCCGGGCAGTCCGCGCGAATTTGGCCGCCACGTCAAGCAGCAGGGTGGACTTGCCCACGCCGGGCTCGCCTGCCAGCAGGATGACGGCGCCGGGAACCAGGCCGCCGCCCAGTACCCGGTCCAGTTCGTCAACGCCGGTGGGGAGGAACGCCGCCGTGGTGGCATCGACGTCCGCGATCTTCCGCGCAGGCTCCGCCACGGTTGTGGCCGCCGTCGTCCGTGCCACCGCGGTGCCTGTTTCCTCAACGGTGCCCCAGGCCTGGCACTCGCCGCAGCGTCCCACCCACTTGACCGTGGTCCAGCCGCATTCGGCGCATTTGTACGCGGGCGCCTTGGACGCCCGGGAAGTCTTTATTGCCATGCGTTCAACCCTAGTGGCGGGCACTGACACTACAGTGCCGGCAGCACGTCCCTGGCCTCGTCCGCGTCCATGCCCGTGGCCTCCAGGAGGTCAACCATCAGCGGACGGAACAGCATGACCACCGTTTCGCCTTCCAGCCGCTGCACCTCCAGCAGCTTCGGGTGCAGGCGCAGGGCGATCTCACTCAAGTCCATGCGGGCCGTGCGCAGGTGGGCGCGGCGGACGCCGTCGTGCGATTCCGCAAGGCCCAGCGACAGCTCGTCGATTGCGGCAGCGGTCTCCTGGAGCACCCCGGCGATGCTGTCCGTCGCCTCGTCCGAGAGGGCCGCATGGTTGATGGCACTGGTCAGCCGCCGGGCGAAGACGCGGCTGTTGCGCAGCGCCAGGTCGATGAAATCCAGCGACTGCTTCAGCCGCTCCAGTTCATCACGGTGCCGCCGGTAGGCAGGTGCCAGGGTAGCCACCTCCCCGGACGCGCGGAGCGACTGGCGCATGGCGTCCACCAGGGGCTGGCAGTTCCTGCCGCGGATCAGCGCGTGCCAGGCCTGCGTGGAGTCGCTGTTGGCCAGGGCTCCCGCACACTCGCGCAGCACCTCGGCCAGTTCATGCAGCAGCTTCTGGACATCGCGGCGCGGCTCGCGGCGCGGATCCTTGGGCATGAGGATGGTCACCAGCAACGCGCACAGGCCGCCCACCACGGCATCGATACTGCGGGTGAAAGGGCCGCCCGACGGCGCCGGCAGCAGCACCACCAGCAGCGACTGGAGTGCCAGCTGGGTGGTGAAGATGTTGCCGCTGTCCAGGAACCTGGCCAGAAGGATGGAAAAAAGAAGGACGACGGCGGCCTGCCAGATTCCGCTGCCCAGCCAGTGCAGGAGCAGGTCGCCGACGGCTATTCCTAGGGTGCAGCCGAGGCCCACCTCCACCACGCGCCGCAGCCGCGGCTCCCGCGAGAAGCCAAGGGCGATGAGGGACGAGGTGGCCGCGAACAGGGGTCCGGTGTGGCCCAGGACGTACTCTGCGAACGCATAGGCGGCCACGGCGCAGATCGTCATCTGGATGGCCGGAACCAGGGAATTGCGGCTCCGGATGAGTCCGGTGCGGATACGGCCGTGCAGGAACCGCCTGCCTGCTGAGAGTCCTGCTGCTGGAGCCATGCCGTTCAGTCTATTTGCTGCCAGGTCTTTCCAGATCCGTGTCCCCACTACGGCCGGACATGTGATCCGCGCAATGGTGACCCGGCATTTGTAAGCCAAAATCCCGCCGTCGTTAATCCTCCGTTCACCTTCCACAGCCCATCCCGTTACCTGCGGCCCATACCTTTCTTGAAGGTACAAAACGTACGCATCGCGCTGCAGGGTTCTCCGTCCCTGTCCGCACCTGAATAACCCTGGAAGGGGTACATCTAGTGAAGGCACTCCGCTTTGGCCGCCACGCGGCTATCGCTGTTATCGCAGCCGGCGCTCTCGCGCTCAGCGCCTGCGGTTCAGACAACGCCACCGGCACGTCGCCTGCCGCCGGCCAGTCCGCCTCCGGCCCCAAGGTCACCGGCACGCTGACCGGCATCGGCTCTTCCGCCCAGGGCGCCGCCATGGACGCGTGGAAGACCAACTTCGCCTCCGCCAACCCCGGCGCCAGTGTCCAGTACTCCCCGGACGGCTCCGGCGCCGGCCGTAAAGCCATCCTCGACGGCTCGGCCCAGTTCGCAGGGTCCGACGCCTACCTGAAGGATGACGAGTACGCCTCCTCCAAGTCCGTCTGCGGCCCCGAGGGCGCCATCAACGTTCCCGTCTACATCTCCCCGATCGCCGTGGCCTTCAACGTTCCCGGCGTCACGGACCTGAAGCTGGACGCCAACACTGTGGCCAAGATCTTCCGCGGCCAGATCGCCAAGTGGAACGATCCCGCCATCGCCGCCCTGAACGCAGGCGTCTCGCTGCCCGACCTGAAGGTCACCCCGGTGAACCGCTCCGACGACTCGGGCACCACGCAGAACTTCACCGACTACCTGTCCGCCGCAGCCTCCGACGTCTGGACCGACAAGGCAGCCGGTGTCTGGCCCTCCAGCCTCCAGGGCGAAAACGCCAAGGGTACCTCCGGCGTGGTCAAGACCGTCACCGACACCCCCGGTGCCGTGACCTACGCTGACGACTCCGCCGTGAGCGGCAAGCTGGGTGTCGCGCAGATCAAGGTTGGCGACTCCTTCACCAAGATCTCCGCCGATGCCGCGGCCAAGGCAGTGGACGCCGGCAAGCCCGTTGACGGCCGCGCCGCCAACGACCTCTCCATCAAGCTGGACCGCAAGACCACCATCGCCGGTGCCTACCCGATCGTCCTGGTGTCCTTCCACGTCCTGTGCACCACGTACGACAAGCAGGAGACCGTTGACCTGGTCAAGGCCTTCGAGCACTACGTAGTTTCCTCTGACGGCCAGAAGGCTGCAGCCGATTCGGCCAAGTCCGCTCCGCTGTCCTCTGACCTCGCAGCCAAGGCCGCCAAGGCCATTGACTCGATCAAGGTCAAGTCCTAGCAGACACTGTAAAACCGGGTTCCCCGCCTGCCGGAAGGCAGTGCGGGGAACTTGGCTTTTGCACCCCGCCTCCTCAACCAAGCAACGAACCGAAGGGCCGTCGAATGACCGCCACCACGCTGACCAGTACCCAGGGCGCCGGGCGCGCCGGGGATAAAGTCTTTTCCGGTGCCGCACTGGCAGCCGGGTGCCTGATCCTCGCCGTCCTCTTCGGCGTCGCGCTTTTCCTGGTAGTCCAGGCAGTACCGGCGCTTACCGCACCCGCCGACAAGATCCAGGGCGGCCAGGGCTTCTTCGCCTACATCTGGCCCATCGTGATTGGCACGCTGTTTGCCGCGGTTATTGCGCTGGTCATCGCCACCCCCATCGCCATCGGAGTGGCACTGTTCATTTCCCATTTCGCGCCGCGCGGGCTGGCCTCAGGACTGGGCTACGTAGTGGACCTCCTCGCCGCCATCCCGTCCGTTGTCTACGGCGCGTGGGGCGCAGCCTTCCTGGCCAAGGAGATCTCACCGGCATACGGCTGGCTGGCCGCAAACATGGGCTGGCTGCCCATCTTCGAGGGCCCGGCCTCCACCACCGGCAAGACCATCCTCACCGCGGGCATCGTCCTTGCCGTCATGGTCCTGCCGATCATCACGTCGCTGTCCCGCGAGATCTTCCTGCAGACCCCCAAGCTGCACGAGGAAGCCGCATTGGCCCTTGGTGCCACCCGCTGGGAAATGATCAAGATGGCCGTGCTGCCCTTCGCCCGGCCGGGCATCATCAGCGCCATCATGCTGGGCCTGGGCCGCGCGCTGGGCGAGACCATGGCCGTTGCCCTGGTGCTCTCCTCCGGCGCCCTGACCGCCAGCCTCATCCAGTCCGGAAACCAGACCATCGCTGCCGAGATCGCCCTGAACTTCCCGGAAGCCAGCGGCCTCAAGGTCAGCACCCTGATCGCTGCCGGCCTGGTGCTGTTCGTCATCACCCTGGCCGTGAACATGATCGCCCGCTGGGTCATTACCCGGCACAAGGACTTCTCGGGAGCCAACTAAATGACCTCCACCCTCACCCCGGTCCGCAGCAAGCGGTCTGCCCTCACCAAGGGCCAGCTGCCCAAGTACGCGCCCTATGCGGTGCTCGCTGGAGCCCTGATCCTCGGTGCCGCCGTCCTTGCCCTGATCGGCTTCAATCCGTTTGGCTGGGGGCTGGTCTCCGCGATCCTGTTCGCCGTGGGCCTGGTTTCCTGGAGCGCAGCCGTGGAAGGCTCCCGCAAGGCCAAGGACAAGCTGGCCACCTGCCTGGTGGTCGGCTCGTTCCTGGTGGCGCTGCTGCCCCTGGTCTCGGTCATCTGGACCGTTTTGGTCAACGGCATTCCCGGGCTCCTCGACCCCGGGTTCCTTACCACTTCCATGAACGGCGTGACGGGCGCCTTCGACAACAAGGCCGTGGAGAGCGGGGGCCCCGTGATGGGCGGCATCTACCACGCCCTCCTGGGGACCGTGCAGATCACCCTTCTGGCCACCGTGATCTCCGTGCCCGTCGGGCTGCTCACCGCCATCTACCTGGTGGAGTACGGCCACGACGGACGCCTTGCCAAGGCCATCACGTTCTTCGTGGACGTCATGACCGGCATCCCCTCCATCGTGGCCGGCCTTTTCGCTGCTGCGTTCTTCTTCGCGGTGGTGGGCCCGGGCACCAAAACCGGCGCCGTGGCCGCCGTCGCGCTCTCAGTGCTGATGATCCCCGTGGTGGTCCGTTCCAGCGAGGAAATGCTCAAGATCGTCCCCAACGAACTCCGCGAGGCCGCCTACGCCCTGGGCGTCCGCAAGTGGCGGACCATCCTCAAGGTGGTCATTCCGACGGCGATTTCCGGCATTGCCTCCGGCGTCACTTTGGCGATCGCCCGGGTCATCGGCGAGACGGCCCCCATCCTGGTCACCGCCGGCTTCGCCACCAGCATCAACTCGAACGTGTTCGGCGGCTGGATGGCCTCGCTGCCCACCTTCATCTACACCCAGATCCTCAACCCCACCTCGCCTTCCAACCCCGGTCCGTCATCGCAGCGGGCATGGGGTGCGGCGCTGGTGCTGATCATCCTGGTCATGGTCCTGAACCTGGTGGCACGACTGATCGCACGGATCTTCGCCCCCAAAAAAGGCCGGTAACCCGCGAGCCTGCGGCACCTCCTTCCGCCCAGCCGCGGCGGATCCTAGACTTCATCCCATACCCAGTAAGTGAAGGAACACCATGTCTAAGCGCATCGACGTCAAGGACCTGAACGTGTACTACGGCGACTTCCTCGCCGTGGAGGACGTCAGCATCAACATCGAGGCCAAGTCCGTCACCGCGTTCATCGGGCCGTCCGGCTGCGGAAAGTCCACCTTCCTCCGCACCCTGAACCGCATGCACGAGGTCATCCCCGGCGCCCGTGTGGAGGGGGAGGTCCTGCTCGACGGCGACAACCTGTACGGCCCCGGCGTTGACCCCGTGACCGTCCGCTCGCAGATCGGCATGGTCTTCCAGCGCCCCAACCCCTTCCCCACCATGTCCATCCGGGACAACGTGCTGGCGGGCGTGAAGCTGAACAACAAGAAGATCTCCAAGGGCGAGGCCGATGTCCTGGTGGAGCGCTCGCTCAAGGGCGCAAACCTGTGGAACGAGGTCAAGGACCGGCTGGCGAAGCCCGGCTCCGGGCTCTCCGGCGGCCAGCAGCAGCGGCTCTGCATTGCCCGCGCCATTGCGGTGGAGCCGCAGGTGATCCTCATGGACGAGCCCTGCTCCGCCCTGGACCCCATCTCCACCCTGGCCATCGAGGACCTCATCAATGAGCTCAAGGACCAGTACACGGTGGTCATCGTGACCCACAACATGCAGCAGGCGGCTCGCGTGTCGGACAAGACCGCGTTCTTCAACATCGCCGGCACGGGCAAGCCCGGCAAGCTGATCGAATACGGCGACACCCACACCATCTTCAGCAACCCGGTCCAGAAGGCCACCGAAGACTACGTCTCCGGACGCTTCGGATAAACACCGCTCCCGTTGGCTATCTGCCAACCCGTTTAGTACGCTGAACTAGATACTTTCGGGACTAGTAGTAAGCCAGCTTAAGGAGTTTTGCCATGACGCAGACGGCCAGCAGCCCCCTGGGCCCGCCGCTTACGGTGTCCCTGCCTGGAGCGGGCGCAGGTGCAGCGGCACAGGATGCCGTACTGCAGGACTCAGTGCTGTCGGATCCCGTGCTGCCGGCGGAGGGTTTTGCCGCGGCAGCCAGTTTGGCGGGACCCCTGGCGGCAGGTCCCTTGGCCCCGGAACTCGAACCCCACCTTGCGGTGGCGGCAGCCGCTGCGGAGGAGGACGTCCTGTCAGTGGTCTGGCGGGCCAGTTCGCTCCTTGAAAGCATGCAGTGGGAACTGGACAACGCCCAGGAGTCCCTGCGGCAGGCGGTCCGGAACGCCTCCGCTTCCGGAATCGCGCACGTTGAGCTCTGCGCGGCTGCGAACCTGTCACCTGACGAGCTTGCAACCGTCCTCATGGCCGCGCCGGGTGGAACAGAGGGCATTCAGCTGTAGCCTGTAGCCGGGCTGGGCGGTTCACTCCGGTACTTCGAGCTGGAACCCGCAGTGGCAGCGCAGGACCCGGGTGGGCAGGGACACCGCGTTGAGTCCGCTGCCCGTGTTGCTGCTGCGGTAGCAGAGCCGCTCCACCTCGAACTCCGCTTCCTCCATGGGGAACCCGCAGTGGATGTAGTCGTCCCCGAAGAGGACCACCTTGGCCATCCAGCGGACCTGGTTCAGAGCAGCTGCCACGTCCGTGGCGTAAGCGGTGTGTTCCTGGAAGAGGCTGCAGTCGTTGCAGGTGTAGGAGACCGTGACCAAATCCCCTCCGGCAGCGCCGATCGCCGTGATGGCGTGGATGGTCAGCTGGTTCTCGGTTCCGCAGGCCTCGCATTGGAGCTGCCGGGGCTGGGGCAGCGGACCTCGGGAATACGGGAGAGACATGGTGCCTGCTCTTTTCCGCGATGTGCATCCAAGCCGCCGTGTTGCTGCAGCGGCGCCCGTCCACAGCCCTGCACATGGCGCGGACGGCCAGTCCCCGGCACCGTGGCCGGGACGCACTTTCGAATCTACGTCACGGCTTTGGGCCTGTATAGGGGAACTGCACCCCGGGTTGCCCGGACTAGATGGAGACGGGGGACAATGCCAGCGCCAGCACGAAGGCCAGTGCGCAAGTGGCCAGGGGCGTGAGGGCCCAGTACCACAGGATCCGGATGACAAGCTTGCGGTTGGTCACCGAAAAATGCTGGTTCTCTCCGGCGCCCAGCGCTCCCGCCGTGACGGTGTGCGTGGTGGACAGCGGCCAGTGGAGCCCGATGGCGCCCACGAAGAGCATCAGCGCGCTGAAGGTCTGGGCCACGGAGCCGCGCAGGGGATCAATCCTGGTGATCTTGTAGCCGATGGTGTGCGAAATGCGCCACCCGCCGAACAGTGTGCCGGCCGTCATCATCACGGCGGAGAGCGCTGCCACCCACGGCGGAATCCCGCCGTCGGAATGTCCGGCCGCCAGGAGGGCCAGCAGGAGTACCGCGCTGACGCGCTGTCCGTCCTGCAGGCCGTGGCCGAAGGCTACCGCCCCTGCCGCCACCGCCTGGCCCCGGCGGAAGCGCTGGTTCACCACGTTGGGCTGCGTGTAGCGGGCCACCCACGTGGCCGGGTAGACCAGGAGGAACGAACCGCTGTAGGCCACAAGCGGAGACAGCACCAGCGGCAGCACCACCTGGAACAGGAGCGACTGGTCCACGCCGGCCACTCCCGGGCCGCCGACGGCCAGGCTTGCCAGGCCTGCTCCGGCAAGGCCACCCACCAGGGCATGGGTGGAGGACGCCGGGATCCCCCGGTGCCATGTCAGCAGGCCCCAGGCGCAGGCGCTCGCGAGTCCGGCCACCAGGATGGAGAGCCCGTCACTTCCGGCCGGAAGGCTGATCCAGGTCTGGCTGGCCGCGACCGCCAGCATGGCGCTCAGGAGGGCGCCGACGAAGTTGAAGAACGTGGCGAGCAGTATGCCCACACTGGGAGTGAGGGCCCTGTTCCGCACGGCCAGGGCCACTGAGGTGGATGCATCCCGGAAGCCGTTCAGGAAGGCAAAGACCGCCGCCAGCACGACCACTGCGGCGAAGATGACCCCCGACACCTCAGGATTCCTTGACGATGATGCTGCCTACCTGGGTGGCCACCCGGCGCATGTCTTTGGTGACCTCCACCAACTGGTTGGCGATGTCCCTGTTGCGGGAGTACTGGGCCCACTTCATGTCCGCGATCATGTCCGCCACCCAGACCCGGTGGGTCCGCTCGGCCCGCTTGGCAAGGTGCAGGATCTCGATCCAGTAGTCCTCGAGGTCATCAAGGTCATTGAGCCGGCGCATGGCGTCGACCGTCAGTTCGGCCTGGCGGCTGATGATTTCCAGCTGGTCCGCCGCGCGCTTGGGTAACCGGTCAAGCCTGTACAGGGCCACCAGTTCCGCGGCGGCATCCATCTTTTCCATGGCCTCGTTGAGGTACCGCGACAGGGCGTACATGTCTTCGCGGGGGAGGGGGTTCACGAAGCTGGTGCGCATGTGGGTCAGGAGAGCAAAGTGCAGCTCGGCGGACTTGGCCTCGATGTTGTGCATGTCTTCCACGAGGCCGCCGTGCTCGTCCGCAGGTACGCCAAGGATCTCGGCCAGGGTGGCGCTGGCCAGCACGATTTGGTGTGCCATCTGAGAGAGCAGGTTCAGCCCTGCGGGCTCCTGGGGAAAAAGGCGCAGCTTCACGTGTTTACCGGTCTCCGGGGACTTATCAGGGCGGGGGCTGCTGCCGTGTGACTTGACTCCGGCGGGCAGCTGTCGCCTACTCTACCGGCCCTTAACTGCACCCTCTGAATCGGCCCCTGGAAGAGGGCAGAAAAATGGTGCCGAACCGGATACGCCTCTCGGCGGTAGGCCGCTCTAGGCGGCTAATTGTTGAAGCCCGGGGGTTTCGCGGTTCGGCACCGGTTTCAGTCTTCTACTTCACCCCGTGCAAGTCAATCTTGACAGCGGAGGCCCGGTTTGTCCGGAAGGAAGCGGTCTTTGCCCCCGCCGGGGTCAGTCCAGTTCGCCAAGGCGCCACGCGTTGGCGGCGTGCTCCAGGTCCTCCGCGGTCTTCACCAGCTGGTGGGAGTTGCGGGTGAGTTTGCTGGCGTGTGCTTCGTTGGCGTGCTCGGCGCCGTCGGCGAGGGTGGCCTGGCCGAGGGCCACCACGCGGCAGAACGCGGCGGAACGTTCCAGCGCGACGTCGAAGTCGCCATCGAACGCGCCGGAGAGGATGGCGTCCGCCATGCTGCGCATTTCATCGGCGCCAGGGGGCTCGGCAGCACCGGCCACCACGTTGGAGACCTGCGCTGTGTCCTTGCCGGCGCGGAAATAGACCGAGATGCGTTCGGGGTCCTGGACGGTGGCCGCGCGCAGGGCGTACAGCCGCCACAGTGCGCCGGGAAGGGATCGGGCGGGGCTCTCGGCCCACATCTCGGCGATGGCTTCCAGGCCCTGCTCGTCGGCGAGCCGCACCAGGCGTTCGGTCACCTGGGGATCGTCGCTGTCACGGCCATGGCGTACCAGGGCCTGGGCGGCGAGGTGGGCGGCCTCCGAGACGCGGGCGGGGTCGGCGCCGCCTGCGAAGGGCTCGAAGTCCATCGGCGCGAATGGCTTGGGCTTGTGGTGCCGGTTGCTGCCGCCGTACGGACTGGTTCCTGCTTGCTCGCTCATGCCCCCACGCTACTCCTGTGCGCCGATGGAAATCGAGCATCCGGACGCCCGGCCAACACCGGCGGTAGGAGCCGCGGCCGGGTGGTTAAAGCGGCCGACGGCGGCGTCCGGAGCATGTGCGAAGACGCCGGAACCATGGGTTAGAGTATTAACGTCCAGAAATGGATTGGGCCGGACGGGCGGACACAGCGTGTTTGACTGACCGGCAGGGGCCTTTAGCTCAGTTGGTAGAGCATCGGACTTTTAATCCGTGGGTCGTGGGTTCGAGCCCCACAGGGCCCACCCACAGTGACTTCGGGAGTCCGCCGCGTACGACGGCGGACTTTCCGCTTTAAGCGGTTGAACGCCGGTTGTGGTGAAATCCCCCTCTTAGGCGGAGACAATCGTCCCGTTCCGCGGCAGTCCGCCGGGGAACGAGATGCGGACGGCGGAAGCCCGCCCCGGATCCACCGAGTCCATGGCCTGGATGTGCAGATGAGGCTCGGTGCTGTTGCCGGAATTGCCGCAGGCGCCGATCGCGTCCCCAACCCCGACGAGTTGGCCCGGGCGGACGCAGACGCTCCCACGCTTCAGGTGGCACAGGGCGATGAACACCCCTTCGCCCTCGATGATCACGTGGTTGCCGGCCAGCCCCATCCACCCCTCCCGCGCCCGCCACGCCTGGGTTGCCGCATACCTGACCGAGGGCAGGCCACGGAAGGCAGCGTGGTCAGGCCCGCCGTCCCGGGCGGCGCGGACCACCCCTGAAACCGGTGCCGTGACAGGCCTGCCGAATCCTGCAAAGCGTTCCGGCGGCTCCGGCCGGAAGAATGCTGCAAGGCTGATCGGGGCGGACCGCCCGCTGCCATCCACCGGGGTGAAATCGATGGCCCAGCTTGTACCGAAGGGCTCTGTTCCATGGCTGGGCACCCGGTCCGCGGGCGAGTTCTGAACCAACCAGCGGCCGGCAAACGGATACTCCAGGTCCACCTGCCCTGCTTCCACTAGCTGGCGGGATCGTACTGGAAGGCGCGCACCTCCTGCGCGCAGCGGCAGGCGGCGGCGATCTTGGCGGCCCAGTGCAGTGCGGCGTCGTAGGTGGGCAGTTCCAGCACGGTGTAACCGCCCTCGATGTGCGCCGTCTGGGGATAGGTCCCTTCACTTACGGTTCCGTTGCCGCTGACCATGACGGGCGGGACGCTCTCATCGATGCCGCCGCCGAAGACCCAGACGCCGGCGTCCTTTGCCTCCCGGACCACTGCGTGCGCTGCGTCCGTAACCTCCTGCAGGCCGCCGTCGGGAATGTCCATGGCCGCGCTGGGGAAAGAGATCAGGTACTTGGTCATTCCACCGGCTCCTTCTGTGCAAACGGGGGTGCCTTCATCCTTCTCCGGGTGCCCGTGCCGCGCAAGGATTCCGCCGCATTCCGGCCGCGGCCATGTACCACGGGAGAAGCGCCGCCGAGCAGGCACAATAGGCACATGGCAAATACCAGCAAGGGCCGGATGCCGCGCCTGGAAGACGTGGCCAAAGTGGCGGGCGTCTCCCACCAGACCGTCTCCCGTGTGGTGAACAACCATCCCAGCGTCAGCAAGTCGACTCGGGAAAAGGTGGAGGCCGCCATTGCGGAGCTGGGGTACCGGCGCAACACCGCGGCCCGGAGCCTGGTCACGCGGCGCTCGCAGACCATCGGGGTGCTGGCCAGCGAACTTTCCCAGTACGGCCCGGCCAACACCCTGCTGGGGGTTGAACATGCCGCCCGCAATGCGGGCTACTTTGTCAGCATCGCTGCCCTGCGGGAGGTCAGCAGGGATGCGATCTCCAATGCCGTGGGCCACTTCATGGACCAGGCGGTGGACGGGATCGCGGTGCTGGTACCGCACTCGGACACCCTCGCCGTGCTGGAGCAGATGAACCTTCCCGTCCCGGTGGTGGCTGTGGGCTCTGCCGGCAGCGCGAAGGTCAGCGGGGCGATGGTGGACCAGCGCGCGGGTGCCAGGCTCGCCGTCGAACACCTTGTCAGGGAGGGGCACCGGCAGATCGGACATATTGCAGGTCCGCCCGACTGGACGGACGGTGCCGAGCGCGCGGAGGGATGGCGTGCCGTGCTCCGGGAAGCAGGCCTGGACGAGTCCCTGCTGGTGGAAGGGGACTGGAGCGCTGGCAGCGGCTACGCAATCGGCCGCAGGCTTGCTTCCAGGCTCACCGCCACGGCCATTTTCGTGGGGAACGACCAGATGGCACTGGGCGTGCTGCGCGCCTTCACCGAGGCGGGGGTCAGGGTGCCCGACGACGTCTCCGTGGTGGGCTTCGACGACCAGCCGGAAGCGGGCTACTTCACGCCCCCGCTGACCACCGTCCGCCAGGACTTCGAAGAACTGGGCCGCCGCTGCATGGACATCATGCTCAAGGAAATCGAGTCCGGCGCCCCGGTGAGCTCCACAGTGGTCCCGCCCGAACTCGTGGTCCGTGCCAGTACTGCGCCGCCAGCTCCCGCCTAGGCCACGCGCTTTACGCCGGCGCCCAGTGGAGCGGCCGCGGGGCCCGGCAGTCAGTGGCCGAAGTGTGAGTGCGGCGCACCATCCGGCAGCTTATCCAGGATGTCTTCGGCCACCTTGCGCACCTTGATATTCCGGTGGCTCGACGCCTTCGCGAGGATGGTGAACGCCTCCTGGTAGGAGCATCTGTTCTGCGCCATGATCACGCCGCAGGCCACGTTGATGGAGGTGCGGCTGTCCAGGGCCGAGCGCAGGTCGGTGGCCAGCGAACGCGCGGTGTGCATATTGATGGCCATCTGGAGGCTCTTGGTTGCCAGGACTGCGAAAGTGCGGGCTTCGGCAATGACCTGGAGCGGGAAGGCTTTTGCGTCGTGTGCAAAGAAGGCGAGGGCGGCACTGGACTGCCCCAGCCCGCTGTGGCCGGGAAGGCCGTCATCCGCCGGCACCCCTGCATCCAGGCGGAGCCGCACGGCCAGGGAACTGCCATAGCCGGCCGACTGCAGCTGGTCCGAATAGTGCTGCCAGCGGAAGTCACCGTTTCTCTGGAGCACCGCGACGGGGTGTCCGCCGGCCATGACATCGGTGACCGGCCCCTCGGCTGCGTCCCGTTCCCACTCCAGCATTCGGACCACGTCGCCGGTGGTGCCCGCAATGGCAAGACTCCGCCTGGGCTGGTGCAGCACCAGGCCGCAGCCAACTTCCAGGCCCGCGGTCCGCATCACATGTCCTGCCGAAGCAGCAACCAGAAGGTCCAGCGAGTCGGCCAGTGAGTGGGCGCCGTTGACAAGGTCGAGCAAAAGGGCCGGGGTCCCGGCTGCGGCCTGCCCCTGGGTGCCGGCCTGCACGGGTGCATGGCCGGTGCGGGCTCTCTGGCGGTCAAAAGGGCCGGCGACGGCTGGGGGAGAGTCCTTGGTCTCGAAGGACTCCTCGTCGCCGGCCCCGCCTACTACCCGCGTCCGGTGGACCGGGAAGCCTGGGCCTACCTGTCGTACGTGCATTTCCAGTCTCACACCCCCTAGTGAGCCAAGTACCGAGAGCCAGAACAGGTCTTCTTGTCTCTGGGAAAAACCTAGTTGGCACAGAGGCCCCGGCGAATGCGTAACCGGTACCTGTTTTTCCCGGCAGGCATTACTTGGAAACCCGGGCGCGGGCGGCATGCGCGGCATCAGTGCAGGCCAAGCCGGGGTGCGTGGCCCGGCCGCTGCAAATGGTTAGTGGAGGACGCCGGAAAATTCTTGACGCGTGGAACGGAGCCCTCAAGAATAGGAGTTCTATAACGTTGTAAAAAAGAAGCCGAGGATATTCCGTGACCCAGCCTGGACCCGCCGCAGCAAAAATCACCGTCGATCCCTCCTTCACTGTTGGGCCCGTCCGCCGTCGTACTTTCGGTGCCTTCGTGGAGCATCTTGGCCGGTGCGTCTATACCGGTATCTTCGAGCCGGGCCACCCGGACGCCGACGTGGACGGCTTCCGCAAGGACGTCCTGGAGCTGACCCGCGAGCTGGGCGTCTCCACGGTCCGCTACCCGGGCGGCAACTTCGTATCCGGCTACCGGTGGGAGGACGGCGTGGGTCCGGCAGGCCGGCGTCCAGTCCGGCTGGACCTGGCCTGGCACTCCACGGATCCCAACACCGTGGGTGTGGACGAGTTCGCCAAGTGGTCAGCCAAGGCCGGTGTGGAGCCCATGATGGCCGTCAACCTCGGTACCCGGGGACTCCAGGAGGCGCTGGACCTCCTGGAGTACTGCAACATCGACGGCGGCACGGCCCTTTCGGAACAGCGCCGGGCCAACGGGGCCGCTGACGGATACGGGATCAGGATGTGGTGCCTGGGCAATGAGATGGACGGTCCCTGGCAGATCGGGCACAAAGACGCCCTGGAGTACGGCCGCCTTGCCGCTGATACGGCACGGGGGATGCGCATGATCGACCCAGGCTTGGAACTGGTGGCCTGCGGCAGCTCCGGACCCACCATGCCAACTTTTGGCGAGTGGGAGCGCGTTGTCCTGTCCGAAACCTATGAGCTGGTGGACCTGGTCTCGGCGCACCAGTACTTTGAGGACTTCGGCGACCTGCAGGAACACCTCACCGCCGGGCACAGGATGGAGGCCTTCATCCGCGACCTGGTGAGCCACATCGACCATGTGAAGTCCGTGAAGAAGTCGACCAAGCAGGTGAACATCTCCTTCGACGAATGGAACGTGTGGCACATGAGCCGCGACGAGTCCAAGGTGCCCACCGGCAATGACTGGCCCGTGGCCCCCGTCCTGCTGGAGGATACCTATACCGTGGCGGACGCCGTGGTGGTGGGGGACCTCCTGGTAACGCTGCTCCGGAACACCGGCCGCGTCCATTCGGCAAGCCTGGCGCAGCTGGTCAACGTCATCGCGCCGATCATGACCGAGCCCGGCGGCAGGTCCTGGAAACAAACCACGTTCCACCCGTTCGCGCTCACGTCCCGCCACGCCTCCGGTACCGTCCTGCAGCTCGCCGTCGAATCCCCGCTGGTCAGCGGTGGCACGACGGCGGACATCGCGGCGCTCTCCGCCGTCGCCACCTTTGATGCGGAAAAGGGCGAGGCGGTGGTGTTCGCCGTGAACCGATCCGCCACCGACGCCCTCACCCTGGATGCCGCGGTAGCCGCGCTGGGCAACGTCCGGGTGGTGGAGGCCCTCACCTATGCCAACAAGGACCCCTACTGGCAGGCCAGTGCCGATGATTCAACTTCCGTCCTGCCGTCCGAAAACGGCACCGCCCGCGTGGCCGGCGGCCAGCTCACGGCAGAGCTCCCCGCCGTGTCCTGGTCCATGATCCGGCTGGCAATGGACGCCTGATCCGGGAGAAAGACGACGGCGGCCCGCAGGTGGGAGGATGGACGGCATGGAACTGCACATCACAGGGGACCCTGCCGCGGACAAGTTGCTGAGTGAGGACGCCTTCGCCCTGCTGACCGGCATGCTGCTGGACCAGCAGGTCACCATGGAGTCCGCGTTTGCCGGCCCGGAGAAGATCAGGTCCAGGATCGGCTCACTGAAGCCGGAGGCCATCGCTCGGCAGGATCCCGCTGCGTTCGTCGAAGTGTTCAAGGAGCGGCCGGCCGTCCACCGTTTCCCCGGTTCCATGGCTGCCCGCGTGCAGGCGCTCGCCGAGGCGGTGCAGAACGAGTGGGACGGCGATGCCGCCGCGATCTGGACCAAGGGTTCGCCGGACGGCGCGGAGGTGCTGCGCAGGCTCAAGGCCCTGCCCGGTTTTGGGGATCAGAAGGCCAAAATCTTCCTGGCGCTCCTGGGCAAGCAGCGCGGCCTCGACGCGCCAGGGTGGCGTGAAGCAGCGGGCCACTACGGTGAAGAGGGCAGCTACCTTTCGGTGGCGGACATCGTGGACCCGGAATCCCTGGCCAAGGTACGCGCCAGCAAGCAGGCCGCCAAGGCAGCCGCGAAGGCTGGAAAAGAGCGTTAATGGCCGTCACTATGAACGATGTGGCGAGGGCGGCAGGCGTCTCCCTTAAAACGGTTTCCAACGTCCTGAACGACTACGAATTCATTCGTCCGGCCACCAAGCAGCGGGTGCAGGACGCCATCGCCGAGCTGGGCTACGAAGCAAACCTCACTGCCCGCAGCCTCCGGTCCGGCAAGACCTCCATGCTGGGCCTTGTCCTCTCGGACCTCTCCGCGCCCTACTACGCGGAGCTGGCGTCCAAGCTGATGAAGGCCGCTGCCCGTCGCGGCTACCGCGTCATCGTGGAGCAGTCCGACGCAGGGGCTGCCGCCGAGCTCGGGGCCCTGCAGGGGACTTTCCGGCAGCTCACGGATGGCCTGCTGTTCACGCCGCTGGTTGCGGATGCGGACGCCATCGCGGCCCGGGCGGGCAGGAAACCGCTGGTGATGCTGGGCGAGCACGTCATGGACCCGCGCTTCGACTTGGTGACCATGAAGAACGGGGAGGCCGCGGCTGCCCTCACCCGGCACCTGCTGGCCGGCGGCCGCCGTCGGATTGCCGTGATCGGAGCCCGGCCGGACGAGTCCGCCGGAAGCGCCGGGCTGCGGTTGAACGGGTACCGGAAGGCGCTGGAAGATGCGGGCATCGCGTTCGACGCCGGACTGGTCGCCCCCGCCGCATGGCGCCGTGACGCCGGTGCTGCCGCCGTTGCCGGCCTCCTGGAAGCAGGGGTTGAGTTCGATGCCGTATTCGGGCTGAACGACGTCCTGGCACTGGGCGCTTTGCACGAACTGCTGATCCGCGGCGTCAAGGTGCCGGGGGAGGTTGCAGTGGCCGGCTTCGACGACATCGACGAGGCCCGCTTTGCATCACCCTCGCTAACCACGGTGTCGCCGGGGATGGAGGAGATCGCGGAGCGGTCCGTCGGCCTGCTGCTGGACCGGATCGGCGCCCGGGAAACAGCCGCACAGGGCGTGCACGTGGCGGCCGGATTCGAGTTGAAGATCCGGGAATCGGCACCCTGAACCCGCCTTCCGGAGCCCCTTGTTCCGGCAGGTGCACGTTTTGTCCGGATATGGACGGGTACTTTTCCCGAACCGGTTCAATGAGGAAAGGTGCCCACATGATTGCCCTCCTGGTCATCGACATGCAGAACGCATTCTTCGAGACGCCCGAACTGGCAGCCCAGCAGGAGCGGGTGGTCGGTGAGTGCAACCGGCTGCTGGAAGGGTTCAAGGCGGCCGGACACAAAGCGCTCCTGGTGGGCACCGAGCACGAGCGGGACAAGTCCACCTGGACGCTCAGCATGCTCGACGATGACCAGGGGTTCATCTTCCGCGGCAGCGAGCAGGCCCAGTTGGTACCGGGCCTCATCACCGAGGACCTTCCACAGCTGAACAAGACCAGGGACAGCGGCTTTGTGGGCACCAACCTGTTGGCGCGGCTGCGGAACTGGGACGCCGGGGAAGTGGTACTCGCCGGCGTTTCGACCCACAACTGCATCGCCCAAACCGCCGCTGACGCGTTCGCGCACAACATCCGCGTCACGTACGCCAAGGACGCCATGGCCTCCGAAGCCCACCAGGATGCCGCCGATATGCTCCGCATCCTCTCCGCCACCTATCGCCAGCCCATCCAGTCCAGCGATGAAATCCTGGGGCGCCTCAGCGAGGCGAACCAGCAGGCGGACAGCCTCCACTGACACTCCTGAAACCTGGTGGAAACGTGACACGCTTACTCTGGCAGCACGCCCCAGGCCGTCGAAGGGAACCCCATGCATCTGATGCCGCGTGAGCAGGAAAAACTCCTGATCGTGGTGGCCGCCGACCTTGCCCGGCGCAGGCAGTCCCGCGGCCTCAAACTCAATTACCCCGAAGCCGTGGCCATCATCAGCTACGAGCTGATCGAAGGGGCCCGGGACGGCAGGAGCGTTGCCGACCTGATGAGCTTCGGCACCACGCTGCTCACCCGCGACGATGTGATGGAAGGCGTCCCGGAGATGATCCACGACGTCCAGATCGAGGCAACCTTCCCGGACGGCACCAAGCTGGTCACCGTCCACAACCCCATCCGCTGAGGAGCGCAGCCATGATTCCAGGCGAATACGTCCTGCGGCCGGATCCCGTGACCGCGAACGCCGGCAGGGAGGCAATCGAGGTTGCCGTGACCAACACCGGCGACCGGCCCGTCCAAGTGGGCTCCCACTTCCACTTCGCCGAGGCCAACGCCGCCCTGTCCTTTGACCGGCAGGCTGCGTACGGGCGGCGGCTGGACATCCCGGCAGGAACGGCAGCCCGGTTCGAACCCGGCGACTCCCGCAGCGTCCGGCTCATCGAACTGGCAGGCGCCCGCGAGGTGTATGGACTCAGCAACGCTGTCAACGGAAAGCTCGACGGCGGCACCCACCAGGGTGCGGCCGTTGCGGAAGGGAATGGCAAGTGAGCTTCGAGATTCCACGCCGGCAGTACGCAGACCTCTACGGGCCCACCACCGGTGACAAAATCCGCCTTGCGGACACCGACCTTTTCCTCGAGATCGAGCAGGACCGCACCGTGTACGGCGAGGAAGTGGTGTTCGGCGGCGGCAAGGTGATCCGCGACGGCATGGGCCAAAACGGCCAGGCCACCCGCGAAGAGGACATTCCGGACACCGTCATCACCAACGCCGTCATCCTTGACTACACCGGCATCTACAAAGCCGACCTAGCCCTGAAGGACGGACATATCTTCCGCATCGGCAAGGCCGGCAACCCGCAGATCACCGACGGCGTGGACATCGTGATCGGCTCCAGTACGGAGATCATCGCAGGGGAGCGGAAAATCCTCACCGCCGGGGGCATCGACACCCACATCCACTTCATCTCCCCGGAGCAGGTCCCCACCGCCCTGGCCAGCGGCGTCACCACCATGATCGGCGGCGGCACCGGCCCTGCCGAGGGCACGAAAGCCACCACGGTCACCCCCGGGAAGTGGCACATCCAACGGATGCTGCAGGCAGCCGAGGGGCTGCCCATGAACATCGGCCTGTTCGGCAAGGGCCACGCGTCCGCCGTCGAACCCCTCGCCGAGCAGATCCGCGCCGGTGCCATCGGGCTGAAAGTCCATGAAGACTGGGGCGCCACCACCTCCTCCATCGACACCTCGCTGAGGGTGGCCGACGAGTACGACGTCCAGGTGGCCATCCACACCGACACCCTGAATGAGTGCGGGTTCGTGGAGGACACCATCCGCGCCATCGACGGCCGCGTGATCCACACCTTCCACACGGAGGGCGCGGGCGGCGGCCACGCCCCGGACATCATCAGGATCGCGGGCATGCCCAACGTCCTGCCTGCCTCCACCAACCCCACCCTGCCGTACACGCGCAACACCATCGAAGAGCACCTGGACATGCTGATGGTGTGCCACCACCTCAACCCGGACATTCCCGAGGACGTGGCCTTCGCCGATTCCCGCATCCGCGCCGAGACCATCGCCGCCGAGGACGTCCTGCAGGACCTGGGCATCTTCTCCATCACCTCCTCCGACTCCCAGGCCATGGGCCGGGTGGGCGAGGTCATCACCCGCACCTGGCAGGTGGCCGACAAGATGAAGAGGCAGCGCGGGGTGCTGGAAGATTCCGACGGCGGCACGCACGGCAGCTCGGACAGCGACAACTTCCGCCTCAAGCGCTACGTGGCCAAGTACACCATCAACCCGGCCATCGCCCAGGGCATCGCCGACTCCGTGGGGTCCGTGGAAGTGGGCAAGTTCGCCGACCTGGTGCTGTGGGATCCGGCGTTCTTCGGCGTCAAACCCGAACTGGTGCTCAAGGGCGGCCAGATCGCCTACGCCCTGATGGGTGACTCCAACGGGTCCATCCCCACCCCGCAGCCACGGACCATGCGGCCCATGTTCGCCACCTTCGGCAAGGCCGTGCACCAGTCCTCCATCACCTTCCTGTCCAAGGCCGCGATCGAGGCCGGCGTCCCTGAGGAACTGGGGCTCGAGAAGGTGATCCGGCCCGTCGCCGGCATCCGGCATCTCACCAAAGCCGACCTCAAATACAACGACGCCACCCCCGACATCCAGGTGGACCCGGAAACGTACCAAGTAACGGTCGACGGCGAGGACGTCACCTGCGAGCCGTCCGACGTGCTCCCCATGGCGCAGCGCTACTTCCTTTTCTAGAACCTCGAAAGAATCCCCATGATCATCGACAAAGTCCTCGGCAACCTGCACGACCTGCCCGAGACCGAAGCCGCCGCCTACGCTGGGCTGCACCGCGAAAAAGTCATCCTGCCCAGCGCCTCCCTGGTCAAACGCATCCAGCGCGCCACCACCGACCACGGCAAGGAAATCGGCATCCGCCTCCCCTCCGGCTGCGGCGACCTGCGCGACGGCGACATCCTCCACGTCGAAGCAACAAACATGATCGTGGTATCCGTCCTGCCCACCGACGTCCTGGTCATCGCGCCACAGACCATCCACGAAATGGGCGTCACCGCACACTCCCTCGGCAACCGGCACCTCCAGGCACAGTTCTTCGACGCGTCGAGCGAGTATGGAGCCGACGTCATGGTGTGCGCCTACGACCACACCGTCGAGGACTACCTCCGCCACAACTCCGTGCCCTACACCCGCCAGGAACGCGTGCTCCCTGTGCCTTTCCGCCATGCTGAACACTCGCACTGACTCCGCGCCTTCGGCTCCTTCGGTGGGTGCCGGCGCGGGGGCTTCGGCGGGTGATAGGGGCCGTGCCCGCTTCGCGGTGCCCACCACGCCGCGGCCCCTATCACCCGCCCCCGCCGAGTTGGGCGCGTACGTCGCCTTGGGGGCGCGGTTATGAGTTATCAGCTTGCTCTTCAGCAGCTCACTGATTCTGCGCTTCCTACTGGGGCATTTGCTCACTCGCTCGGGTTCGAGACATATGTCGACGCCGGTGTGGTCGCTGATGAGGCTTCTTTTAGTGGATGGTTGTCCGCTTTCATCTCGCAGCAGCTCACTTACTCGGATGGTCTTGCCATTCGGCTTTTGTATGAGGGCGGTGAGCTGGGGGAACTCGATTCGCTTTTGTCTGCTTCCCTTTTGCCGCGGCAGGTTCGGGAGGCGAGCTGCAAGATGGGGCTTCGGTTGCTGGAAATCGGGGCGGAGGTGTTTCCCTCGCCTGCGCTGGAACGGTACCGGGGCCTGGTGGCCGCCGGCCGGGCCGCCGGGCACCAGCCGTTGGCGTTCGCCGTCGTCGCCCATTCCCTCGGGGTGCCGCTGCAGGAAGCGCTCGCCGCCTACCTCTTCGCCACCGTTACGTCCCTCACCCAGAACGCCGTCCGGGCCATCCCGGTCGGCCAGAACGCCGGGCAGCGGGTGCTGCGGAAAGCGCACGACGACGTCGCTGCCGCCACCGACACGATCGCCCGCCTCACGCCGGACGACCTTGGGGCCGTCAGCCCCGGACTGGAAATTTCGCAAATGCGGCACGAACGCCAACGTGCCCGCATGTTCATGAGCTAGCAGGAGGAACACCATGACTGAGCCCATCAAAATCGGCATCGGCGGACCCGTCGGAGCAGGCAAGACCCAGCTCGTGGAACGGCTCACCCGGCACATGAGCGGCGACATCTCCATGGCCGCCATCACCAACGACATCTACACCATCGAGGACGCCAAAATCCTCGCCGCCAACGGCATCCTCCCCGTGGACCGGATCATCGGCGTCGAAACCGGTGGCTGCCCGCACACCGCCATCCGCGAAGACACCTCCATGAACACCGCCGCCATCGAGGAACTCAAGGCCCGGCACCCGGACCTGCAGGTCATATTTGTCGAATCCGGCGGCGACAACCTCTCCGCCACCTTCAGCCCCGAACTCGTCGACTTCTCCATCTACATCATCGACGTGGCCCAAGGCGAGAAGATCCCCCGCAAAGCCGGCCAGGGCATGATCAAGTCCGACCTCTTCATCATCAACAAAACCGACCTCGCACCCCACGTCGGCGCGGACCTCGCCGTCATGGAACGGGACTCCAAAGAGTTCCGCGGCAACAAGCCGTTCTGCTTCACGAACCTCAAGACTGACGAGGGGCTCAACAAGGTCATCGAATGGATCCGGCACGACGTCCTGATGCTCGATTTGGCATGAGCACGACGGCGGTCGGATCACCTCAAGAAGGCACCTCACCGGGGCTTCCACCCGCGGGTGAGTCCGCTTCCGGCGCTTCGCCGGGGATAGGGGGCCGTGCCCGTCCCCAGGCGCTCCCAACCCTCGCAAGCTCGGGTCGGGGCCCTCGCGCCAGTGGGCCCCCCACGAGGCCCGCCACGCCGCGGCCCCCTATCCCCGACTCCGCTCGCGCTGAGAAGTCACCGATGGGGCGGCTTGAGTTGGGCGTCAGTTTGCGGCACGGCAGGTCGGTTGCCTCGCACCAGTTTCATCAAGGGGCGCTTCGGGTGCTTCGGCCTCATTACCTGGATGACTCCGGGCAGGTTTGCTACGTCGTTGTGAATCCCGGCGGGGCTTATCTTGGGGCGGACCTCTTTCTCATTGATGTTGAGGTGGAGGACTCTGCTTCCCTGCTGCTGACTACCCAGTCCGCGACGAAGGTTTATCGGACCCCCGGGTCTTTTGCCGAGCAGTGCATGACCGTGCGGCTGGGGGAGGGGGCGCGGCTGGAACTCATGCCCGATCAGCTCATCGCCTACCGGGAAGCCAGCTACCGGCAACGGACCTCGGTGACCCTGCGGCCGTCGTCGTCGCTGGTTATGGCCGAGGTGGTGACTCCCGGCTGGTCGCCCGACGGAGCCGCCTTCCGATACCAGGAGGTCCGGCTGCGCAACGAGATCCGGGTTGAATCAGGCCATGGCACGCAACTGCTGGCGCTGGACAACCTGCTGATCCGGCCGCCGCTCGGCGACGTCGCAGGGCTTGGTTTCATGGAGGGGTACAGCCATCTGGGCTCGCTGGTGGTGGTGGACGCAAGGGTGGACCAGGCGCTCGCCGACGAACTGCACCGGCTCACCGCCGGCTTCGACGCGCTGACCGGCATATCGCTGACCCGGACCGTCGGAGGAACTACCGGCCTGGTGCTTCGCGCCCTGTCCAACAGCACCGGTGGACTGAACCGCCTGCTCGGCACCTGCGCCAACCTCCTCCGGGAGCGCTGGTACGGCCAGGGAGCGCTGGACCTGAGGAAGCACTGACGACCAGCATCGGCGCCCTCTGCCGGGACCGGGACGCCCTGCCGCTGCGGACCCGGGTGCTGTGCACTTCCGGTGCGGTGGCCGCGCCGCACGCTGCCGCCGTCGTACTCCTGCCCGCAGGCAACGCCGGGCCACGCGCCAAGGGCGGCTCAGGCGGCCAGCCCGCCCTTCGCCTTGCGGTGCGGCCGGTGCTTTGCCCGTGCCAGGCGTGAGTGTGCCCCGGCAAGCATCTCGCTGCCGTCCGGCACCCTGCTGTCGGTATCCAGGTGGACACCATGCTCTATCAGGACGCTCGAACCGATCCTTGAGTGGCTGCCAATGTGCACGCGGTTGCCGATGACCGTGCCCCGGCCGATATGCACGCCGTCGCCGATAACGGTCCGGTCACCGATGGTGGCGTCCCGGTCGATCCAGCTGCCGTGTCCAATCCGGCAGCCGGCGCCCACCTGGGCGCCGTGTTCGATGTAGGTCATGGGACCAATCCGGGCGCTGTCTGCCACCCTGGCTCCCGGAGCAATGAGCCCGCCGCCGTTGTCATGGCGGGCATACCGGGTGACCTTGCCGGCGTCGTCCTCAAATGACACAAACTTTGCGGTCATACCATCCCTCGTTAACGCCGCGGTTATTTACCGCGCAGTAAGTTAACGGCCGGGACCGCGCAGGGATTCCCGGCTGTCAAGAGGGGTCAGGCAACCAGGTTGGCCGCGGCCGTGTCCATGTGCTCCAGGATGGTTTTGCGTGCCAGGGTGGCGTCGCCGGTGTCGATGGCGGCCACGATGTCCTTGTGGCGGTCCACACTCATGTTGCTGACGCCCTTTTCCAGGCCCGCGAACATGATGGACATGCGAATGGAGCCCTCCAAGGATTCCCAGGAATGCAGGAGGGTTTCGTTGCCGGTGAGGCGGCAGAGGGTGCGGTGGAACTCGAGATCGGATTCGATGCGTTCCTCAAGGCTTCCGCCGGTTGCCGCGGTCATCGCGTCGATGGCCTGGTGGAGCGATTCGGTGACGTGCTGCCGGTCCGGCAGCTCGCACAGGGTCCGGGCCGCCAGGGACTCCAGGGCAGCACGGACGGCGTAGATGTCCCGGATTTCTTTCTCATCCAGGTGCCGGACGGAGAGGCGGCCGCGGGGCCCGGCGGACAGGAGGCCTTCCTGTTCCAGCTGGCGCAGGGCCTCGCGAAGGGTGCCGCGGCTGATCTGCAGCATTTCGGACAGTTCGGTTTCCACCAAGTGCCGGCCGGGTTCCAGTTCGCCGCTGGTGATGGCGGTCCTCAGCGCCGAGAGCGCCTGCTCGCGCAGGCTTTTCTTTTCCAGTCCCAGCAGCGGGGCGGTCAGTCCGGCCATGGCTTCTGTCCTCAATGTCATAAGTCGACTGTTTACAGTCGGTAGTGGTTTCGATAGTACGGCAGAAAGCACGGCTCCGGCGTAGGACCGGTGCCGTGCTTTCTGCATTGGATACTGCCTTAGCCGAGTTCCGCGAGGACCTTGGCCACGATGCGGTCCACCGCCAGTCCGTAACGGTCGTGCAGCGTGGGCAGGGCACCGGCGTCCAGGAACTGGTCCGGCAGAGCCACGGGCACCACGCGCTTGCCCAGGCCGGCCGTCACGACGGCGGAGGCGACGGTTTCGAACAGGCCGCCCACCACGGAGTGGTTTTCCAAGGTGACGGCCAGGCGGTCCGTGTTGACCTCCCTGAGGACGGTTTCGGCGTCGAACGGCTTGATGGTGGGGGTGTGCACGACGGCGACGTCCACGTTGTGTGCTTCAAGCGCATTGGCTGCCTGGAGGGCGCGCATGGTCATCAGCCCGGAGGAGATGAACACGACGTCGTTGCCGCCGCGAAGGACCTTGGCCTTGCCGAGTTCGAACGTGTAGCCGTACTCGTCCAGGACCGTGGGCACATTGCCGCGCAGCAGGCGCAGGTAGGTGGGACCTTCTGAGGCAGCAAGCTGCGGGACGGCCTG
This sequence comes from Pseudarthrobacter enclensis, assembly GCF_030811655.1. GTDB lineage: Bacteria > Actinomycetota > Actinomycetes > Actinomycetales > Micrococcaceae > Arthrobacter > Arthrobacter enclensis_A. Next base: position 59,886 of record NZ_JAUSRE010000016.1, read on the forward strand.
TTCGATGTCCACCGAGTCGCAGGGGTCCACGATGGTCAGGTTGGGCATGCCGCGGAAGATCGCCATGTCCTCGGTGGCCTGGTGGCTGGGGCCATAGCCTGTGGTCAAGCCGGGCAGTCCGCCCACAATGTTGACGTTCAGGTCCGGTTCGGCTGCGTCCAGGCAGAGGAAGTCGTAGGCGCGGCGCGCGGCGAACACCGAGTAGGTGGACGCGAACGGCACCAGGCCGGACTCGGCCAGGCCGGCGGCGGCCCCGAAGAGCAGCTGCTCCGCCATGCCCATCTGGAAGAACCGTTCCGGGAAGGCCTTGGCGAAAATGTGCATGTCCGTGTACTTGCCCAGGTCTGCGGTCAGCCCAACGATCTTGTCGTTTTCCTGCGCGGCCTTGACCAGCGCGTGCCCGAACGGCGCGGAGGAGGTCTTCTGGCCGGGGTCGGCGAACGATGCGATCATCGCCGAGGTCTTCAGCTTTGGCTTGGCCGCCGCTGCGGTGTCCGGGGCCTCGGTGGTGGTGCTCATGCTGAAGCCTTTCCTTCATAGCCGGCAGTGAGCTGCTCGCGGCAGATCTGCCATTCGTTCTCTTCGATGCGCATGAAGTGCGCCTTTTCGCGGTTTTCGAGGAGCGGGACGCCGCGGCCCACCTTGGTGTCGCACAGGATTACGGAGGGACGTCCGACGGCGGCCGCCTGGGAAGCTGCGTTGTCAAACGCCGCCAGCAGCGCGGCGACGTCGTTCCCGTCCACCCGCTGGGTGTACCAGCCGAACGATTCCCACTTCTCCGTCACAGGCTCGGTGCGCAGCACGGTGTCGGTCTTGCCGTCCGCCTGCAGGGCGTTGATGTCCACCATGGCGGTCAGGTTGCCCAGCTGGTGGTGGTGCGCGCCCATGGCGGCCTCCCACGTGGAGCCCTCGTCCAGCTCGCCGTCGGAGAGGAAGTTGAACACCCGGGCACCGGAGCCCTGGTAGCGCAGGCCCAATGCCATCCCGACGGCGATGGTCAGGCCGTGGCCCAGCGAACCGCCGGAAATTTCCATGCCGGGCGTGTAGGTGGACATCCCGGACATCGGCAGCCGCGAGTTATCCGAGCCGTAGGTTTCCAGTTCCTCCACCGGGACGATGCCGGCTTCGGCCAATGCCGCGTAGTGGCCGATGGCGTAGTGGCCGGTGGAGAGCAGGAAGCGGTCGCGGGCTTCCCAGTGCGGATCTTCTGCGCGGAACCGCAGCTGGTCCCCGTACACCGTGGCGAGCATGTCGGCGGCGCCGAGCGCCTGGCCCACATACCCCTGGCCCTGTACCTCGCCCATGTTCAGGGCGTGGTGCCGAATCCGGTACGCGGCGGCGCTGATCTTGTCCACCCGCTCCTGGGTCACTGCGGTCTGCAGTGCGGTGTCCTGGACGGTATCTGTAGGCATTGCTGGCTCCGTGGTCGTTTTGTACGTGGTGATCATTCAGGCGTTGACCGTGTTCGGGGTGCTTTTGGTGGCTTCATCCGCCAGTTCGCGTTCCCGCTTGCCCCAGGTTTCCCTGGTGGCGACGGCGGCCCAGAGGCCGATCAGGGCGTAGGCGCCGAAGAGCAGCGCCGGGCCCATCCAGCCGAAGCTGACGAACAGCAGGGTGGTGATGAAGGGGGTAAAGCCGGACACCATGGCGGAGATCTGGTAAGCCAGGCTGGCACCGGAGGCGCGGGTCTTGGCCTGGAAGAGCTCGGGGAACCAGGCACCCTGGGCGCCGGCCAGGGAGTTCTGGCAGACCGCGTAGGAGATCACGATGGTGAGGATGATGGCGATGAACAGGCCGGTGTTGACCAGCAGGAACATGGGGATCGCGAACAGGGCTGCGAACGCGGTGGACCACACGTAGAGGGGACGGCGTCCGATGCGGTCCGTCAGCGCAGCCCAGGCCTGGGTGGCGAAGATGCCGATGGCGGAGGCGATGCAGAGGGCGATCAGGGTCTGGGTCTTGTCCGCCAGGTGCTGGCTGTTGAGGTAGGAAATCATGTAGGTGATGGATACGGCGTAGCCGGCGGTCTCGGCGATACGGAGGCCGATGCCCTTGACGATGTTGCGCCAGTCCGTCTTGATGACCTCGACGATGGGTGCCTTGACGATGGTGCCGGTGTCCTTGACCTCGTCGAAGACCGGGGACTCCGGGACCTTGGACCGGATGATCAGGCCGACGATGACCAGCACGATGCTGGCCAGGAACGGGACGCGCCAGGCAAGCTCACCGCCAAGGCCGGTGCTTGCCAGGAAGGTCAGGTTGGCCAGCAGCAGGCCCACGGGGAAGCCGGCCTGGACGATGCCGGTGTACTTGCCCTTGGTCTTCCACGGGGCGTGCTCGTAGCTCATGAGGATGGCGCCGCCCCACTCCGCGCCGAAGGCCAGGCCCTGGACAATGCGGACGAACACGAGCAGTGCGGGGGCCAGCAGTCCAACCGCCGCGTAGGTGGGGAGCAGGCCGATGGCGAAAGTGGCCAGGCCCATCAGGATCAGGGAGGCGACCAGGACGGGCTTGCGGCCCACCTTGTCACCGAGGTGTCCGCCGATGATGCCGCCCAGGGGGCGGGCGGCGAAGCCGACGCCGAGGGTGGCGAAGGACGCGAGGGTGCCCGTAACCGGATCGCTTCCGGGGAAGAATGCGGTGCCGAAGTACAGCGCGGCAGCGGTGCCGAAGCCGATGAAGTCATACGTCTCGATTACGGCCCCCACGCCGGACCCGATGGCGACTCGCCTGGCGTCCTTGGTGCCGTGGACCGGACCGCGCATGGTCAGAGCATCTTTGCTCATGGTGGTTCCCTTTCGAAAAGCGGCTGAAGGAAGTCCGCCGCTGTCGACTGTTAACAAATGATATGCCCCAGTGTGACCCACATCATCTCCACTGTCAACAGTCGACTTTCGGAGTTGACTGTTGACAGTTAACGAAGCTATTGTGGTCCCCATCACTAAAGCTCGGCACGAACCAGAGGATCAACGATGTTCCATTCCAGACTCGGGTGCTCATCCATCAGCTTCCGGCACCAGGACCTGGCCAGTGCGTTGCGCACCATGAAAGGCCTGGGCTTCGACGAAATCGACCTTGGCGCACTTCCCGGCGTTTGCGACCACGTTCCCTATGAACTGGACGCCGCCGCCGTGGAAGCCGTATCCGCCGAGGTCAACGCCGCCGGCGTCCGGGTCCGTTCGGTCAACGGGGACATTGGGGACCTCAACAGGGTGCTCGACGTTGATGCCCGGGCAGCGCGGCAGCGCCACCTTGACGCCCTGCTCACGCTCGCTGCCAACACAGGTGCGAAGGCACTGGTCCTTCCCTGCGGCGCCCTGGACCACACCCCGGTCCGCAGCGTCGAAGAGGACCTGGACCTCGTTGCCGCCCAGCTCGTTGCCGCCGGACGGCGCGCGGCCGGGTTCGGCGTCGAACTTTGGACCGAATCCCTGCACTTCCTGCGGTTCTGCTGGAACCTGGACCGCGCGGGGCGGCTCGCAGACCGGCTGGCCGGGTCCGGCGTGGGAATCGTCATGGACTTCAGCCACATCGTGGCGTCCGGCGAGGACATCCAGGCTTACCTGGACCGGCACCGGGGCCGCATCAGCCATGTCCACCTTCGCGACGCCGTGCCCGGGAACATCAACCTCAGCATCGGCAACGGCGTCGCCGACTTTGCCGGCGGCCTTAAACGGCTCTCAGCCGAGGGGTACACCGGCCACTTTTCGCTCGAACTGGAAACCCGGGACGTCACCAACGACGAACGGCCTGCAGCCGCCGCGAAGGCAGCCAGCTTCATCACCGACCTCATCTGACCTGAACCCTCATCGATTGCTCCGTAAACGTCGTTTTGACGCCTCATAACGACAAATACGGAGCAATCGATCCACAAATAACAATTCAAGGAGCACCACCATGGCCACCATCCAGCGCACCGCCGTCCTCACCGGAGCAACCTCGGACCGCGGCATCGGCATCACCACCGCCCGCCGCTACGCCCGCGACGGCTGGGGCATTGCCATCCTGGACCTCGACGGCGAGAAGTCAGCCAAGGTCGCAGCTGAAATCGGCAACGAATTCAACGTCCCCGCCTTCGGCCACGAGATCGATGTCGCCAACGAGGCCTCCGTCACCGCCGCCCAGGCCGCCGTCGCCGCCGAAGTGGCCGCTGGCAACCTCCCGCCCGTCGGCGCCCTGGCCAACATCGCCGGGATCACCTCGCCCATCCCGTTCCTGGAGACCACCCTCGAGCTGTGGCACAAGGTCATGGACGTCAACGCCACCGGCACTTACCTGGTGACCAAGGCATTCCTGCCGGACATGATCGCCAACGGCTGGGGCCGGATCGTCAACATGTCCTCCGTGTCCGCCCAGCGCGGCGGCGGCGTCTTCGGCAAGGTCCCGTACTCAGCCGCCAAGGCAGCCATCCTCGGCTTCACCAAGGCCCTGGCCCGTGAACTCGGCACCACCGGCGTCACCGTCAACGCCATTACTCCCGGCGCCGTGGACACCAACATCCGCGTCGGCAGCACCGAAGAGCAGGAAGCAGCCATCAACGCCGGGATCCCGCTTGGCCGCAACGCCACCACCGAGGAAGTGGCCTCCGTGATCGCCTTCCTGTCCTCCGAGGAGTCGGCCTACCTCACCGGCACCACCATCGACATCAACGGCGGCAGCCACATCCACTAGCAGCCACTGACAGCCCCAGCACTGACAGCACCCCGGACGGCGGAGAATCCACCATGACCAAAATCTTCAACGACCCCTCAGAGTTCGCCGAGGAGGCCCTGGCAGGCTTCTGCGACGTTTACTCGGACCTGGTCCGCCAGGTCCCCGGCGGCGCCGTCCGCCGCTACCGGCCAGCGCAGCCCAAGGTTGCCGTCCTGGCCGGGGGTGGCTCCGGCCACTACCCCGCCTTCGCCGGCCTGATCGGCACCGGCTTCGCGGATGGCGCGGTGGTGGGCAACATCTTTACCTCACCTTCCGCCCATCAGGCTTACTCCGTGGCCAAAGCCGCCGAGTCGGGTGCCGGCGTCGTCTTCACCTACGGCAACTACGCCGGGGACGTGATGAACTTCGGCATGGCCAGCGAGCGGCTCACCGCCGAGGGCATCGCCGTGGAGAACGTCCTGGTGACGGACGACATCGCCAGCGCCGCGCCGTCGGAATCCGCCAAGCGCCGCGGCATCGCCGGTGACTTCACCGTCTTCAAGGTGATGGGCGCCGCCGCCGAAAACGGTGCTGACCTCGCCGAGGTGGTCCGCCTGGGCCGCAAGGCCAACGGCCTGACCCGCACCATTGGGAGTGCCTTCGCCGGCTGCACCTTCCCGGGCGCCGACGCCCCGCTGTTCACCCTGCCGGAAGGGCAAATGGGCCTGGGCCTTGGCATCCACGGCGAACCGGGCGTGCACGACACCGGCCTGCCCTCCGCCAAGGAACTGGGCCAGGAGCTGGTGGCCCGCGTGCTCTCCGAGACCCCGGCCAACGCGGGCCAGCGGATCGCGGTCATCCTGAACGGGCTTGGCTCCACCAAACATGAGGAGCTGTTCGTCCTCTGGGGGACCGTGGCGCCGCTGTTGCGCGCCGCCGGCTACACCCTGGTCATGCCGGAAGTGGGCGAACTGGTCACCAGCCTGGACATGGCCGGCGTCTCGCTGACCGTTACTTGGCTTGATGAGGAACTGGAGCCGCTGTGGGTTGCCCCCGCGGAGACCCCGGCGTACCGGCGGGGTGCCGTCCCGGCCCAGACGGGCACTTCCGCCGAAGAAGAAGCGGCCGACGGCGGCGCCTCCGCGGCCGCGTTCGTCGCCACGGACGCCTCCCGTGAGTACGCCGCCGCCTGCGTCGAGGCCATTGCTGCCGCCCGGGAGTCGCTGCACGGGGCCGAGGAACGGCTGGGCCGGATGGATGCGATTGCCGGCGACGGCGACCACGGCCGCGGCATGGTCCGGGGCGTAGACGCCGCAGCCGCGGCAGCATCGGATGCTGTCGGTCAAGGCGCCGGAGCGGGCGATGTCCTCGCCGCTGCAGGCGATGCCTGGGCGGACAAGGCCGGCGGAACCTCCGGGGTGCTGTGGGGTGCCGGGCTGCGCGCCTTCGGTGAGACCGTGGGGAATGCCTCCGCGCCCGAAGCTGCCGTCCTCGCGGCCGCAGTGACCGCGTTCGCGGACCGCATTGTCCAGCTGGGCAAGGCCGAAATCGGGGACAAGACCATGGTGGACGCACTGCTGCCCTTCGCGTCCACATTCGGCCATGCCGTGGCCGGCGGGGCGGACCCGGGCGAAGCCTGGCAGGACGCTGCACGCGAAGCTGCTTGCGCGGCGGAGGCAACAGCCGACCTGCTGCCCCTGAAGGGCCGCGCCCGCCCCCTGGCGGAGAAGAGCCTGGGCACGCCGGACCCCGGCGCCACCTCCCTGGCGATGGTGTTCGCCGTGATGGGCCCACACTTCACCGCAAGCACAACCGCTGCCCAGGCAGGAGCCAAGTAATGACGACGGAGGAAACCACCATGGGGCTGAGGCTCATTGTCGGCGCGGACGAAGCCGGCGTCGACTACAAGGACAAGGTCCTGGCGGATCTGCGCAACGATCCGCGCGTCTCTGAGGTCATCGACATCGGCGTCAACCGGACCGATGCACCCAACGACTTCACGAGGCCCTACCCCTATGTGGGCATTGCAGCCGGCGAGATGATCCGGGACGGCAAAGCGGACCGGGCCATCCTCTTCTGCGGGACGGGCATCGGCGTGGCCATCGCCGCGAACAAGGTGGAAGGCATCCGCGCTGCCGCCGCGCACGACTCTTTCTCCGTCGAACGGTCCATCCTGTCCAACGACTGCCAGGTCCTCACCATGGGCCAGCGCGTGGTGGGCGTCGAACTCGCCCGCCGGCTTGCCAAGGAATGGATTGGTTACACCTTCGACCCGTCGTCGGCCTCCGCGGGCAAGGTAAAGGTCCTCACTGACTTCGAGTCCTGCTAGCCGGAAGCATCAGGGGACGCCATGAAGCCCTACCCCTCCCACGATTGGGCCCGGTTGATCGGTGTTCCCGTGGAAATCCGAAAGGACTCAGAGGTGGTCCGCGCCGGCGTGGTGGATGATGCCATGCCGTTCCCGGCCGCCCTGTGGCTCGCCGCCGACGCGTCCGGTGGCCGGGCGTTGTTCACCGCCGCCGAAGGCTACGAGGCATGGATCAGGCCGCAGGCGCTTGGCGGCAGGCTCTGCTACAAAATGGCTGCCGCCCAGTTGCATCCTGCTCCTACACTGGGACGATGATCACAGTCACCGGAAGTGTGGAAACCAATCTGTCCGCGGAGAAGGCCTTTGCCTTCCTGAGTGAGTTTGAAAACACCAGCGAGTGGGACCCCAACACCCCTGTCATGGACAAGATCACCCCGGGGCCGGTGGCGGTGGGGCACAAGTATCACGCGGAGTCCGAGTTTCGGGGAAAGCGCCAGTCCCTGGAATACGAAGTCATAGAGCTGACCGCCAATCACATCAAGCTGCGCGGCGAAAACAAGACCGTTACCTCGTTCGATTCCATTGACGTCAGCCCCAATGGGACAGGTTCGGTCGTGAAGTACACGGCCGAGTTCAGCATCCACGGGCCGGCCAGGATCATCCAGCCGCTCCTGAAGCCTGCCTTCAATTCCCTGCGCGATCCCGCACTGAACGGGATCCGGGACAAGCTCAATTCGCTGGCAGCGGCCTGACCCACTCGAAGAACTCCCGGATCTCCCGGCGCGGATCATCCTCAAGCCGGGTGTCGGCGTCGAGCACCATGGTGGTGCGCTGCTCCCCGTACCCGGGCCACTCAAGCCCCGGGACGCCTGGCCTTCCCGTGCGCGCGAAGGCGGCCCAGGCGCCGCTCATGGCGTCGCTCAGGGCGTGGGGTGCCTTGCCTCTGGTGAGGAAGGCGGCTTCGGGCGCATCCAGGTGCCGGAACACGAAGGGGATGTCCAGCGCGTGGCAGGCGCCGAGTTTTCCGCCCATGGCCGGGCTGCGCCACGTGAACAAGTAGGCGAAAGTGTGTCCGGCAGCGCTGTTTTCCACAGCCAGGTGGCGGGTGGCCAGGAGCCGGTTGCTGGGCTGGCGGTAGATGGAATCGGCAATGGCGGCCTCCAGGAGTTCCTTTCCTGATGGCTCGCGCTTCAGCACCTGTGCAAGAGCCGACGCGTAGCCGGGTGCTTCGGTGGCGGGGATCCCTGAGTCTGCGAGCACGGCTGCAGCACGCTCCGGGTAGGCCGGGTCACCGGCAGCAGCCGGCCGCATCTCGACGGCGAAGGAGCCCTCATTGAGGTTGGTCCCGATCAGCAGGTCCACGCCGCCGTTGAGCCCGTTGCGGATGCTGTCCAGCGGCGGGGCCGGCAGCGATGGTGTGCCCACCGTTGGCTGGAACGGCAACGGAACCGCGAAGGATTCAGCTGCAATGCGCCGTTCCAGCTTTTGCTGGGCGTCCAGCAGTTGCTCCACGGGGAGGGCGGGCAGTTCCCTGGCGGAGGAGGTCCCAAGCCCGCACAGTTCCAGGAACAGGGAAGTGACCCGGGCGGAGTCCGCCGGCGGGCGGAACCGTTCCGCGGTGCCGCTTTGCATGATGGCGCGGCGGAACAGCCCTTCCGACGCCGGCATGCCCAGCAGGGTGCCGACCGCTGCGGCGCCGGCGGACTCGCCGAAAACGGTGACGTTGTCCGGGTCGCCGCCAAACGCGCCGATGTTCCGGCGCACCCAGCGGAGGGCCTCCAGCTGGTCCAGCAGGCCAAGGTTGGACGAGTCCTCATACGCGGCGCCCAGCAGGTCGGCCAGGTGCAGGAAACCCAGGGCGCCAAGGCGGTAGTTGACCGACACCAGCACCACGCCCGCCGAGGCGGCGAGCCGGGCGCCGTCGTACATTCCGTCAGCGTTGCCGCCCACAAGGAACGCGCCGCCATGGATCCACACCATCACCGGCCTGGCGGCAGCATCCGTCCCCGGCGTCCAGATGTTGAGGTTGAGGCAGCCTCCCTCGTTCCAGCGTCGGGGCTCGGTCCCGGGAGGCGCAGGGGACTCGGGGTTCTGGGGCGCAGCGGGGCCGGGTGCCAGGCAATCCAGGACTTCGGTCCAGGGGACGACCGGGACAGGAGGCCTGAAGCGGCTGGCTCCCGACGGCGGCCCGGCGTAGGGAATGCCAAGGAACCGGTGGATGGTGGTCCCCTCAGTTTCCAGGTGGCTCCCGCGGACAGGCCCACTGGGCGTGGAGAGGCGCGTCATGGTTGACAGATTACGGCCTCACCAGGGGTAGGCTGTCATCACCGTTCGGCAGTGTGCGGCCACAGTGCTGTTGCTTTAACTACTGTCCGGGAGGTAAGACCGTGCCCAACGCCGGCGTCCCCGAACGCGGGGACTTCGCAGACGTTGCCCTGCATCTCCAGGAGTCGTTCCTGCAGAACCCTGAGGTTGAGGCATTCCTCCGGGACCTTGCCGCGTATGCCGCGTTCAGGCTGGCTCCACCGGACCATGAATGCTTCTGCGAGATTACGGTGCTGCGGCCCAAGAAACCCGCAGCAACTGCCGGAAGCAACACCGGTGCAGCGCTGCTGAGCCCGCTGGAATCCGAACACGGTGACGGACCGGGCCTGCTGGCCATACGGACCGCCAGTACTGTCCTGGTGGCAGACCTGCGGCGGGAACAGCGTTGGCCGGAGTACGTCCGCGCGCTCCGTAGGCAGGGCATCCTTTCGGTGCTGAGCATTCCCGCGATGCTTGAGGGTGATGCCCGGGGCGTGCTGACGTTCTACTGCGCACAGCCTGTCGACATCAGGGACGAAATCCATGTTGCCGAGGCCTTTGTGCGGCAGGCGTCCAAGGGGCTCAAGCTGGCCCTGCGCATGCTGAAGCTTGAGGAGATCAAGGAAGGCATGAGCGCTGCAATGCAGACGCGTACCGTGATCGACCTTGCGACAGGGGCCATCATGGCGCAGAACCGCTGCAGCCAGGCCGCAGCATTCAAGCTGCTCCGGGACGCGTCCAACAGCAGGAACATGAAGCTCCGCGAGGTTGCCGCGGCGGTGGTCGCCTCGGTGGCCGGCGCCGCAGACACCTTCACCTACTTTGACGAGTAGGGGTCCTGCCGCTTCGGCTGGCAGAGGAACAGGGCGGAGCTGCTGAGGGGAGCCCGCAGCGGCAGCCCCTCCGCGGCGCAGTGTTCATTAACGGCCTGCGCCAGTGCGTCCCTCTCCTTCGTGGAGAGGCCGGCTTCACCCGCGCAATAATCCCGGAGAAGCTGTTCGGAGGCGTCCCCGCCCAGCCCCACAAATTCCAGCCACAGCTGCGCCAGATCCAGCCGGTGTTCCTTGATGACAGCACCGGTCAGGGCCTGCTGGTCCAAGGCATCCATTGTCCCGTCCTAGCGTTGGTTGTACTCCGTCAATTGGGTTTCGAAGCCAGCCGCCCGGCGGATGGGCGGGATCCGAAAAATTTCTTCTGGGAAACCACCTTCTGGCAGACCCGTCCTGCCCAGTGCGGATGCCGTGGGACCTTCGCCCCTAGGCAGGAAACCCGCCCGCGCAGTCAACTTGAGTGTCTGGAGCAGGCGAGTACAACAGGAGGCAGGACCATGGGCGCATGTGATGTCTGCGGCAGCAGCGAGGGCCGCATGTTCACCGTCAGTATGGGGAACCAGACCGGCACGTTCGACAGCTTTGAGTGCGCCATTCATATGATGGCTCCCGCGTGCGAGCACTGCGGCTGCCGCATCCTGGGGCACCCGGTCCAGAGCGAAGCCGGAGTCTATTGTTGCCTGCACTGCGCCAGGGAAGCAGGCAACCCCCACAAGGCAGCTGCGGCGGAACACTCGACAGTGGCCGTGCCGGCGCAAGGCCCATCAACGGGCCAGGGATAGCCCCGATCCCATCGGCGCAGGAGGAAAAGGAAAACTGTGGCTGGCAGCGGAAGTTTCAAAATCGTGGTGGGCGTGGACGGCTCCGACCAGTCCAAGGCGGCCATGGATTGGGCGGTGGAGGAGTCCAGGCTGCGCAAGGGTGAGGTGCAGGCAATAACCGCCTGGAGCTTCCCCTATGTCAGCGACGCCATGGGCACAGCCTGGGACTACGAAATCTTCCAGAAGGACGCGCAGGCCATCCTCGAAGCGGAACTCGAACGCGTCAAAGACCGCGGCGTGCCCCTCACGGGCCGCATTGTGGAGGGCAATCCGGCCGCGGCGCTCATCGATGCTTCAAGGGACGCCGACCTTGTGGCAGTGGGATCACGCGGCCACGGCGGATTCACCGGGATGCTGCTCGGCTCCGTATCCCACCAGACAATCCACCACGCGCACTGCCCGGTGCTGGTGATCCGGGAGCCAGGCACAGACTAGCTGCGGCATGGGGCTGCGTCTGGAAGGATGGGCGAAAAACCATCCCCAGGAGGACCGATGCCGTACACCGTGGATTTCAAAAACGTGTCCACCGCCGGATTGGAATCATCGCCGGTGGCGGACGCGCTGGCCGGCCTGCGGGCCAACGAGGCGCGGTACTACAAGAACAAGTACGGCCACGATTTCACTGTAGTCCCGGCGGCCGAGGCTCCCGAGGTGTTGGACTACGTGAACACCATCCTGTCCACCGAGCGGAACCTGGTCATCGCATCAAAGCCGCTTGAGGTATCCGCCTTCGAAGTGGACGGGCTGCGGATGGCCTACGTGTTCTACGTATCCGGGCTGGCCATCAACGTCATGTACGCGATCGACGAGGGCGGCAAGCGGGCCGTGGGTTTTAAGCTCTCCGATGGGATGGAAGTCCCGGAAGAGCTGGCCGCCAGCTTCAAGTTCGCCCGCCAGAAATCCAAGCTCGCCGGCACCATCCGCGGCTCCTACTTCGTGATCAAGGGCGAGTACTGAAACGTTCGGCTTCCCCGGTGCAGGCCGAACTTACAGGGGACAGGCCGCCCCAGGCGGTTCAATGACGGCAAGCTGGCCTGTTGTCTCGGGCACGCCCGGAAGCTGCACCGGCGCCGTCTCATCAACAGCAGATACCCGGGCAGCCCGCATGCGGAAAAGTGCCGTGGCGGAAATAAGGAACCAGGCGACATTGCTGACCACCGACGGCCACGCCTCGTGGAAGGCGCCGTTGACGATAAAGGCGCAGGACCCCAAAAGATTGGCGGTTTGGAAGCCCTTGCCGGCTTTGAGCCATCCCATCGAAACGGCCAGGTAGGCGCTGAGAATCGCAACCGCACCGGCCCAACCGGAAATTTCCCATACCAGTTCCATGCGTTGCCTCCCGACGCGAATTCTCCTTCGGCCTTCAGTCCGGTCATGGCCATTATTGGCTCCGTAATTCATTTAGTTCAATTGCTTTCTTCTGAAGCTATGGTTTAGAACTACTTAACATGGACATCGATCCGCGCCGCGTGCGCGTCCTTCTCGCGGTTGCCCGGAACGGCGGCGTCCTGGCGGCCGCCGAGGAACTGAGAATCACCCCCTCGGCTGTGTCCCAGCAACTCAGCAAGCTGGAGGACGAAACCGGTCATGCCCTGGTGCTGCGCACGCCGAAGGGCTCAGTGCTGACGCCGGCGGGCGTGGCGATAGCAGAAGCCGGTGAAGAGATCGAACGCGCGCTCAGCGCTGCCCTGGCCCGGATGGAAGGAGGGGCCAAGGTGGCAGGGGTGGTGCGCGTGGGCGGATTTACCAGCTTCGTGCGGACCGTCGTGATCCCGCGGCTGCCGGCATGGCGCACCCAGTACCCGCAGTTACAGATCCACATTGTGGAAGACGACTTTCCCGTCCTCATGCGGCTGCTGCGCCAGCGCGAGCTTGACGCCGTCGTGGTGGAGCTTGATTCGACGGCGGCCGGGCAGCGTGCGCCTGGGGCGGGACTGATTGAGGAGCCACTCCTGGATGAGCCGTGGAAACTGGTGGTGCCGTCCGGCTCCCTGCTCACCACCGAGAACATCGACCTCGGGCGCCTGCCGCTTCCATGGCTGGGAGTGGAACCTTCGGCAGCCAACGTTTCCGTGCTCAGCCGGCTGGGCCGCGCCGCGGGAATGCAGATGGAAACGGTCCACCAGTACCTGGACACCCTGACGGCGCTCGCCCTCGTCGCCGCGGGCGAAGGCGTCGCAATCGTCCCCACCCTTGCCCTGACCGGCGTGGTCCAGGACGGGGTGGAGGTCCTGGACGTTCCCGGGCTGGGTACGCGGCGCATCGTCCTGCGGCGGTTCGGCGGACGCCGCCGGCGCAGCAGCCTGCCCGTGGATACCGTGGCACGGCTGCTGCGCGAATCAGCGGCGGCGTTCGACACGCGGTCGGCATCCTGACCTGCCTGCAGGCCTGCCAGCCCCGTTGACCGAAGGCGGCGGCATGAGTACTGTGGCCGCACCAGCCGTCCGCCGGGCGCCGGCAAAAAGGAGGCAGGTGTCGTTCTTCCAGCTTTCCCTGATCGCCGCCGTCGCGCTCCTCGGACCTTTGCTGGCATTCCCCCGGACATGGCACCTTCCCATGGTGCTCGGGCAACTGCTGGCCGGCATCGCCATCGGACGGACCGGCCTGGGGCTGGTGGATTCCGCAGATCCGACGTTCACGTTCGTCGCCGACGTGGGATTCGCCCTCATCATGTTCGTCGCCGGAACGCATGTGCCGGTACGGGACCGTGCCATCCGACCAGCGCTGGGCGGCGGCGCTTTGCGTGCTGCCATCGCCGCGGCCCTTGCGGCCGCCGTAGGAACCATCATTGCGTTTGTCTTCAGCACCGGACATGCCCCGCTCTACGTCGTCCTGCTGGCATCCTCGTCAGCGGCACTGGTCCTGCCGATTGTCGACTCCCTGCGCTTGGAGGGACCGAAAGTCCTTACGACGACGGCACAGGTGGCGGTGGCGGACATCGCCTGCATTGTGGCCCTTCCGCTGGCCGTGGACCCGCCCAACGCTCCGAGGGCAGCAGCAGGGGCGGCCGCCGTCGCGGCATGTTCCGTGGTGTTGTTCTTCGGGCTCCGGTGGCTGGAGCGCAGCGGCACCCGCGGGCGGGTGCATGACGTGTCCGAGGAACGGAAGTTCGCCCTGGAACTGCGCATCCAGCTTGCCTTGCTCTTCGCGCTTTCCGGCATCGCCGTTGCAGGGCACGTGTCGGTCATGCTCGCCGGGTTCTCGTTTGGACTGGTGGTGGCGGCAGTGGGTGAGCCCCGGCGCCTGGCGCACCAGCTCTTCGCGGTCAGTGATGGTTTCCTCGGGCCTGTGTTCTTCGTCTGGCTCGGCGCATCGCTGGACCTCCGCGCGCTCGCCGGCACTCCAGGAATGGTGCTTCTCGGCATTTGCCTTGGAGCGGGGACCCTCCTGGTCCACGGAAGCCTGCGCCTGCTCGGCCAACCGCTCCCGCTCGCGGTGCTTTCGGCCTCCCAGCTGGGCGTGCCGGTTGCGGCGGCCGCCATCGGGTCCCAGACGGATCTGCTGAAGCCGGGTGAAGCCTCGGCCTTGATCCTGGGTGCCCTCATCACCATCGGGGCAAGCGCCGCGGCTGGCTCAGGTGCTGCCCGTTCATTCGCACGGGAGGCCCCGGCGCCGGCGGGGTAGCAGGTTCCTCCGCGCTATGTGCCTGCGGTGACGCCCTCCGACGGGCCGCCATCCGTATCCGACGCGTGGCTGCTTGACCAGATGTCGCCCATTTCCTCCGTGGACTGCTCCACGATCCGGCTCATGGCCGCGTGGGCGGCGCCGGCATCACGGTGTTGGATGGCGCTGGCCACGTCCACATGCATCTGCAATGCCTCATGGTCCGGAAGGTGGGGCATCAGGCCGTGCTGGGTGCGGCCTGCCAGCACTTCGGCCACGAGTTTATGGAGCTGCGAAAACATCAGATTGCCGGAGGCGTTGAGGACTGCGGCGTGGAACTCGATGTCCAGGCGCAGGAATTCATCCTGGTCCCCCCGCTGGCCCGCAGCCCAAAGCCGCGCGGCCATGGACACGAGGTCGCTGGCCTGGTCCAGGGAGGCGCGTTCGGCTGCGAGGCGGGCAGCCTGTGGCTCGATGGCCCCGCGCAGTTCGTTCAAGGCCCGCAGCTGCTCGAGCCGCTTGGCCGATGCCAGCCGCCACCGGATCACCTGGGGGTCGTAGAGGTTCCAGCTTGCCTCAGGCCGGACCACTGTTCCCAGGCGCCGGCGGGACTCAAGCATCCCCATGGAGGAGAGGACCCGGGTGGCTTCCCGGATTACGGAGCGGGACACCTTGTGCTGCGCCTCCAGCTCATCCAGCCGCAGGATGGAATTCGGTGCCAGCGTTCCCTCGGCAATGGCGAGCCCCAGGTTCTCGACCAGCGACGAGTGCAGGTCCGGGGCCAATGCCGCCTTTGGGATTGTCATGAATAAATCATATGGGGCTACCGCAAGCCCTTGTATATGTCTGCCTTATTTGTTTATGCTCGCAGAACACAGCAGACGTAAAGAGGCGTTTGCATCCGGCCCGCGAAGTTGCGGGCCCTGAAGGCAAAGGGAGTCGTAATGAAGCGGCGTTCGATTGTGAAGTACGCGGCAGTGGCCGCGGCCATGTCGCTGGGGCTGACCGCCTGCGGTGGCGGCGGAGGTGGCAGCGACCAGGCGAAGCAGTCCGGGACTGTCCGCGTTACCCTGGCCAACCATGTCTGGACCGACGGCATCAAGGCCGCCATCCCGGAGTTCGAAAAGTCCACGGGCCTGAAGGTTGAGCTCACCCAGCTGGGCGAGGACCAGCTTTCGGACCAGTACAACGTCAAACTCAACGCCGGCAGCGATGAAATCGACGTGATGATGTACCGCCCGCTGCAGGAAGGCAAGGCCTTCGCCAAGAACGGCTACCTCGCCGACCTGACCAAGAATGTCTCCGCAGACCCCAACTGGGACTGGAAGGACTACCAGGAGGGCCCGGTCAAGGCCACCACCGCTGACGGCAAGGTGGTTGGCGTTCCGATCATCACCGAGCGCGAGGTCCTGTACTACCGCAAGGACCTGCTGCAGGCCGCAGGGCTCCAGGTCCCCAAGACCATGGATGAACTGGAAGCGGCGGCGAAGACCATCAAGGCATCGAACCCGGGCACCGCCGGCTTTGTGGCCCGCACCAACAAATCTGCCGCAGTTACCCAGTTTTCCAGCTTCCTGTACAGCTTCGGCGGCGACTTCGTCGACTCCAACGGCAAGGCTTCCGTCAACACCGATGCAGCCAAGAAGGCCTACTCCTTCTACGGCGGTTTGATCCGCAACTACGGCCCCGCCAACGTCAGCACCGACATGAGCTGGCCGGAGGCAATGGCCATCTTCACCCAGGGCGGCGCGGCCTTCTACACCGAGGCTGATTCGCTCTACAAGAACGCCACCGACCCCGCCAAGTCCAAGGTGGCTGACAAGGTGGGCTTCGCCCCGCTGCCCGCCGGCCCGGCCGGTTCCAAACCGTACAACATCCCTTCCTGGGCCCTCGGCGTGAACCAGAACTCCAGCAACCAGGAGAACGCCTGGAAGTTCATCCAGTGGGCAACCAGCAAGGAGCGCACGCTGGAAGCCCAGAAGGCAGGCGTCCCCGGCCCGCGCACATCCGTTTGGGCCAACCCCGACGCAACCTCCACCTACCCGAAGGACCTCGCGGACGCGATTTCCACCAGCGCCAAGAACGGGGTGGGCCATGACCGCCCTGAGGTTGTCACGGTAGGCAAGGCACGCGAAATCGTGGGAGCTCCGATCGTGTCCACCATCACCGGATCGGACCCTGCCGCCGCTGCCAACGACGCCCAGACCGCTTTCCAGAGCTTCCTGGACAGCGAAAAGAAGTAGGCGACAGGCGCCCCCTGCGCCACATCCCGCGCCGGGACGGCTCCACGGCCGTCCCGGCGCGGCCCACTTCACCCCCAAACTCCTTAGGTGAACCATGTCTGTATTGAACCCGCCCCGCAGCGCCGGCACCCGCCGGACCGGTGGCCCCGCCCGTTCCGGGGGCAGCTTTTCCGCCTGGGCCAACCGGCACCGCAAGTGGCTGTTCGCCGCGCCGGCCATGATCTTTGTCGGCGTCCTGATCGTCTTCCCCCTCGCCTGGACCCTGTACCTCAGCCTCACCGATTCCCAGGGCTCTGTCCGGGCCGCGACCGAGTTCATCGGGCTGCAGAACTACCTCACGGTCCTCAGTGACACCGAGCGTTTCTGGCCTGCCGTGGGACGCACCCTCTCCTTCACCGGCGTCGCGCTGGCCTTTGAAGTGGTGCTGGGAATGGGCGTCGCGCTGCTCCTGTGGCGGCCCTTCCGGGGCGAAAAGTGGGTCCGCGTTGCCATCCTGCTGCCGCTGGTGGCCACCCCCGTCGCCGTCGGCATGATGTGGCGCCTGATCTTCGATCCCAACATCGGCTTCGCCAACCAGCTCCTGGGCATGGTGGGCATCCCGCCCCAGCCGTGGCTCTCCGGACAGGACACCGCCCTGGGCACCACCATCTTCATGGACGTATGGCAGTGGACTCCCATGGTGGTCCTGATCCTCCTGGCCGGCCTGACCTCGCTGTCCGACGAACCGGACGAGGCCGCCCGCGTGGACGGCGCCAACGCCTTCCAGCGGTTCTTCTACATCACCCTGCCGCTCATGATGCCCACCGTGATCGTGGCCATCCTGCTGCGCGGCATCGATGCCCTGAAGACCTTCGACATCCTCTACGCCACCAAGGGCAAGGGCGGCGGCTCCTTCCACGAAGTGGAGACGCTGAACGTCTACGCCTACGGCCTGAGCTTCGACTACAACCAGTACGGGCTCTCCTCCGCGGTGCTGATCCTGTTCTTCATGATCATCATCGGCTCCATGTGGCTGCTCACCATGCGCAAGAAAGCGGTAAGCAAATGACCGTCATGACAGATTCCCCCGCACCCACCACCAACAGGGCCCCGCGCCGCCGCAAGCCCCTGGGCACCCGCGCCTACAAGGTCTTCCGGGTGGTGGCGCTCATCGTGGTGGTGCTGTTCCTGCTCGCCCCGCTGTTCTGGATGCTCCTGGCCTCGCTGAAGACCAATGTGGACATCTACGACACCGCCAAGGCCTTGGTGTTCTCGCCCACCTTCGAGAACTACGCCAACGTGCTGCAGCGCAACAACTACTTCGTCTTCGTGGTCAACAGCTTCTGGGTGGCGTTCGTTTCCACCGCGCTGTCCATCGTCCTGGGCGTCCCTGCCGCGTACGCGATGAGCCGGTTCACCATGCACCGCTCCGCGCTGGTGGTCCTCATGGCCCGCGTCATCCCCGGGGTTTCGCTCCTGGTGCCCTGGTACTACGTGTTCTCCAACCTGCGCATGGTGGGCAAGTTCGAAGTCCTGATCCTCAGCCACATGTTCGTGGCGCTGCCGCTGATCGTGTACATCATGATGAGCTACTTCGACTCGCTGCCCCTGGAGCTGGAGGAATCGGCGGAGGTGGACGGCCTCACGCCCATCGGCGCGTTCCGGCTGATCACGCTTCCGCTGGCTGTTTCCGGCATCGCAACCGCCGGAATCCTGTCCTTTATCTTCTCGTGGAACAACTTCATGTTCGCGCTGGTGCTCTCCGGGGCGAAGACCAAGACCCTGCCGGTGGCGATCTTCGACTTCGTCTCCTACGCCAGCATCGACTGGGGCGGCCTGATGGCGGCGGCAACCGTCGTGACCATCCCCATCATGATCATTGCGCTCTTCACGCAGAAGTACATCGTCTCCGGCCTGACCGCCGGCGCCACCAAGGGTTAGGAACCACCGCGTGACCGTCATCAGCCGGACCGAAACATTCCTCGTTCCACCCCGCTGGCTTTTTGTCCGGGTCGAAACCGAAAGCGGCATCGTGGGGTGGGGCGAGGCAACCTGCGAGGGCCGCAGCGAGACGGTGCGCGCCGCCGTCGGACAACTTTCCGAACTGCTCGTCGGCAGGGACGCCCTCCGGATCGAAGACCACTGGCAGGTCATGACCAAGGGGTCCTTCTACCGCGGCGGCCCCATCCTGGCCAGCGCCGTCTCCGGCCTGGACCAGGCGCTGTGGGACATCGCGGGCAAGCACTTCAACACCCCCGTGCACCAGCTCCTTGGCGGCCATGTCCGCGACCGCATCCGGATGTACGGCTGGGTGGGCGGCGACGAACCGAACGAGGTGGCCGACCAGATCAGCGCCCAGCTGGAAGTGGGGCTCACCGCGGTCAAAATGAACGCCAGCGGCAAGATGAGCCCGGTGGCCTCGGTGGCGGAGATCGACGGCGTCATCCGCCGTGTCGCCGCGGCCCGCCAAGTGCTGGGCGACCACCGGGACGTGGCAGTGGACTTCCACGGCCGGTTCAGCCTGGCCAACGCCAGGCGGGTAGCGCCGCTGCTGGAGCCGTTCCGGCCCTTCTTCCTCGAAGAGCCGGTGGTTCCGGAAAACACCCACCTGCTGCGGGAATTTACCTCATCCACCACCACTCCCGTATCCACGGGGGAGCGGCTCTACAGCCGGCAGGAGTTCCTCCCTGCACTGCAGGCAGGCATCGCCGTGGCCCAGCCGGACCTCTCGCATGCCGGCGGCATCACCGAGGTGCGCAAGATCGCCGCACTGGCCGAGGTCTACGAAGTCCAGCTCGCCCCGCACTGCCCGCTCGGCCCCCTGGCGCTCGCGGCCTGCCTGCAGGTCGGCTTTGCCACGCCGAACTTCCTCATCCAGGAACAGAGCATCGGGATCCACTACAACCAGGGCGCTGAAGTCCTGGACTACGTGGTTGACAAGACGCCTTTCAAATTCGTGAACGGCCACATCGAGCGGCTCACCGGGCCCGGGCTCGGCGTCGACATCGACGAGGCCGTGGTCCGTGCAGCGGACAAGCGCGGCCATGCCTGGCGCGGACCGGTGTGGCGCCACCCCGACGGATCCTTCGCAGAATGGTGAACCCCATGACATCCCCGAATTCAGCTGTCACCCCGGCCGGCCTCCTGGACGGCATCAGGCAGGCCCGGCTTGTGGGCATCGTCCGCGGGAACGACGGCGGTGCTGCCGCCAAGGCCGCGCTGGCCGCGATGGAGGAAGGCTTCCGCTACGTGGAGATCGCGCTCACCACGCCCAACGCGCTGGAGGCAATCCGCGAAGTCCGTGCGGCTGCCCCGGCCGGCTGCCTGGTGGGCGCCGGCACCGTCCTGAGCCAGGCCGACGTCGAACACGTCACGGCTGCCGGCGGCCAGTTCATCGTGACCCCCTCCCTGGCCCCGTCCATCAGCGAGGCGGCCGGCGCCGGCATCCCAGTCCTGGCGGGCGCCCTGACCCCCAGCGAGGCCTACGAGGCGATGGAGCGCGGCGCCACCGCCATCAAGCTTTTCCCCGCATCCATCGGCGGCCCCGGCTATTTGAAAGCCGTCCGCGATCCGTTCCCGGACATTCCCTTCATCGCCGTGGGCGGCGTGGGCCTCGATGAAGCCGCCGGGTACTGGGAAGCCGGGGCCATCGCCGTCGGCCTCGGTGGTCCGCTCTTCGGCAAGGCAGCATCCGGCGGCGACCTCACGGACATGCGGGACCGGGCCCGGAGCTTCCTGGGCCTCGCTGCCGAATTCGCAGCCCGTACCGGGACCCCTTCATGACTGTGGACCTGCTGACCTTCGGCGAGTCCATGGTCTCGCTCCGGTCCACCGGCCCGCTGGCCTCCGGCGGAACACTGAACATGCAGGTGGCCGGCGCGGAATCGAACGTTGCCATCGGTGTTGCACGGCTTGGCCACACGGCGTCCTGGGCCGGCTCCGTGGGAGCGGATCCGCACGGTGAATTCATTCTGAAGCAATTGCGCGGAGAGGGCGTCCACCTGCACCTCAGCGTCCACCCGGAGCGCAGCACGGGCGTGATGTTCCTGGAACAGCGCACCGCAGACCTCAGCAGGGCCTATTACTACCGTGCCGGATCGGCCGGAGCCGCCATCGCACGCAGCCAGGTTGCGGCTGCCATGGACTGCGGGGCCCGGATCCTGCACCTGACCGGCATCACCGCGGCGCTCAGCGCGGAGGCGCGGGACGCGGTGGAGTACGCGGCCGAACGGGCTGCCGGTGACGGGATGGTGGTCAGCCTCGACGTGAACTACCGCAGCAAGCTGTGGTCCCGGGACCAGGCGCGGTCGGTGCTTGGTCCTTTGGCGCGGCACGCCACCATTGTCATTGCGTCCGACGACGAACTCGACCTGATTGCCCCACCCCAGGCGGGTAGCGGGGCGGCAGGGGCTGCTGGTGGCGAAGCTGCCGCTGCCAGCCGGCTGCTGGAGGCCGGAGTCCGGGAAGTGGTGGTGAAGCGCGGCGCAGCGGGCGCTGCGGTGTACACCGCTGACGCCGTCATTGAGGCCCCGGCCATCGCCGTGACCTGTGTGGACACCGTTGGAGCAGGCGACGCGTTCACCGCCGGCTACCTTTCAGCACTGCTCGACGGCGACGGTGTCCCCGCCCGCCTGCGCCGCGGCGTCCTGGCCGGAGCCTTCGCCGTCAGCACCCGCGGCGACTGGGAGGGCCTGCCCCGACTCGACGAACTTGCCCTGCTCGACGCCGTCCGGGGCAGCACCCTTCGCTGACCTAAGGCCGTCGTTCCCCGAACTTCCGCACTCTCCCAACCAACCCGACCCGAAAGCCAGCCATGAAGATCATTGCCGCCGAAGTGTTCGTTACCAGCCCCACCCGCAACTTCGTGACCCTGCGGATCACCACGGACGAGGGTGTGACGGGTATTGGTGATGCGACGCTGAATGGTCGTGAGTTGGCTGTTGCGGCGTATTTGCGGGAGCATGTGGCGCAGTTGCTGATCGGGAAGGATCCGCACCGGATTGAGGATACGTGGCAGTTCCTGTACCGGAGTGCGTATTGGCGGCGGGGTCCGGTGACGATGGCGGCGATCGCTGCGGTGGATATGGCGTTGTGGGATATCAAGGGCAAGCTGGCGGGAATGCCGGTGTATCAGTTGCTCGGTGGTGCGTCGCGGAACGGGTTGCGGGCGTACGGGCACGCGTCGGGGTCCGATATTGAGTCGTTGTTTGATTCGGTCCGGGAGCATTTGGAGTTGGGCTATAAGTCGATCCGGATCCAGACGGCGGTGCCCGGGATCAAGGCTGTCTACGGTGTGGCGGCGCAGGCGCAGGCGTCGGGGGAGCGGTATGACTACGAGCCGGCGGGGCGGGGTGCGTTCCCGCAGGAAGAAGACTGGGACACCCGCGCGTACCTGCGGCACCTGCCCACGGTGTTCGAAGCCGTGCGGAATGAGTTTGGTCCGGAGATCCCGTTGCTGCATGACGGGCATCACCGGATGACGCCGATCCAGGCCGCGAAGCTGGGCAAGGCGTTGGAGCCGTATGACTTGTTCTGGTTGGAGGACTGCACCCCGGCGGAGAACCAGGAGGGCCTGCGGCTGGTGCGGCAGCACACCACGACGCCGTTGGCGATCGGGGAGATCTTCAACACCGTGTGGGATTACCAGACGCTGATCAAGGAGCAGCTGATCGATTATGTGCGGGCCGCGTCGACGCATTTTGGCGGGATTTCCCCGTTGAAGAAGGTGATGGATTTCGCGGCGCAGTACCAGATCAAGTCCGGGTTCCATGGGCCGACGGATATTTCGCCGGTGGGGTTCGCGGCGCAGCTGCATGTGGGGTTGGCGATCCATAATTACGGGATCCAGGAGTACATGCAGCACTCGGCCCGGACGAACGAGGTCTTTGAGCAGTCCATGACGTTCGTGGACGGGTATCTGCACCCGGGCAACAACCCCGGGATCGGGGTTGAGTTCAACGAGGAAGCCGCCAAGACTTACCCCTACCAGCAGGCCTACCTGCCCTACAACCGCCTCGTCGACGGCACCGTCCACGACTGGTAACACCCGCCACGACAGGCAGGAGCGATTCCCGTTGACGCTGCGGTAAGCCGGTGTGAGGATGGCGCCATGAATCAGGTTTCGGCTTTCTACACCGGCCCCGGGCAACTTTTGGCTGCCATCAGTTCTGCCCTGGACGCGGCCGGCGTGGACCGCACATCGCTGCGGCCGGCCGACCTCGCTGCTGTTGACGAATTCCACATCCGCGGCCGCAGGGCAACTCTGGAAATCATGGCGGCACTCGCCCTCACTCCCGACTCCCATGTGCTTGACCTTGGGAGCGGATTGGGCGGCCCCGCCCGGACGCTCGCCGAGTTGACCGGGTGCACGGTCACGGGTGTCGATCTCACTCCGGAGTTCTGCCAGGTGGCGACGGCGCTCTCGGAATGGACAGGCCTGTCGGACCTGACCCGCTTCCAGGTTGGCGACGCAACAGCCACCGGCCTTCCCAACGAGTCCGTGGACGCGGCGATGACCGTGCACGTGGCCATGAACATCCCCGACAAGCACGCGCTGTACGCGGAAGCCTACCGGGTCCTCCGGCCGGGCGGCACGTTTGTGGTTTACGACGTCCTGCAGGGTGAAGGCGGCGAGGTGTACTACCCGGTGCCGTGGGCCGATGACTCCTCGACCAGCTTTCCCGCGACCCTGGAAGACATGCGCGGACTCCTGCCGTTGGCGGGTTTCGAGGTCATCTCGGAAATCGACTCCTCGGACGAAAGCCTTGCCTGGTTCCAGCACATGCGTGCCAAAATCCAGCGGGAGGGGCCACCGCCGGTGACCTTCGCGACCTTCCTCGGCGACAGCTTCGCGCAGATGACTGCGAATCAGGTGGCGAACCTCGCCGAGCGACGCATCCGGACCGTCATGTTTGCCTGCTCAAAGCCGTCCTGATCGCCGGAGCCAGCCCCGGCACCCTCCGCGGCCCTGACGCGCATGCCGGGCAGGGGCATAGACCCCGACTACTCCGCCGCGCCCCACAGTGCCTTGCGCAGCAGCCGCTTCAACTCCTGCGACTCCTCCCCTGACAGCACGGCCAGCTGATTCAGTTCCGCTGCGTCCATGGCAGCGCGGGCCTTGGCGTGCATCTTCCGCCCCTCCGCGGTGGAGACGATGATCTTGGCGCGCCGGTCCTGCTTTCCCTGTGCGCGCTCCACCAGGCCGCGGTGCTCCAGGTCGTCCACCAGGGTGACCACCTGGCTGGGGTCGAGGCTGAGGAAGTCCGCCAGCTCCCGCTGGGTAGGCTCCAGCCCGCTGCACGCCAGCGTGAGGACAGAAAACGAGCGCTCCCTGAGGCCGAAGTCGGCCAGGGCCTTGTTGTTCAACACCGAGCCGGCGGCATGCAGCTTGGCGAGCAGCAAGCCCACATCGCTGCCAATCCTTGCTGCCGCAAGGCGGGGGGTCTGAACTTCCGTGCCCAAGGTGGCCATCACAACTCCGGTGTAAAAAACAATCGTTGACTTTTTCAATGATCCGTAATTTCATTGAATCCAACAAGGATCTCACACCGCAGTGGGACCACCCCAACGGCTTCGGCCGGCGCATGCGAAGGAGCAGGGCCATGAGCTTGAACGGCAAGGTTGCAATCGTTACCGGCAGCGGGCAGGGACTCGGCTTCGCTTACACAAGGGAACTGGCCCGCCAGGGCGCCGCCGTCGTCATTAACGACGTCAACGCTGACACCGCCGCGCAGGCCGTCGCGCAGATCGAGGCCGACGGCGGCCGGGCCACCGCCGTGGTGGTTCCGGTGGGAACCACCGACGCCGCCAAGGCCCTGGTCGCCGGAGCCGTGGACACCTTCGGCCGCCTGGACATCCTGGTCACCAACGCCGGCATCCTGCGCGACAAGTCCCTTCTGAAGATGACGGACGAGGACTTCGACCTGGTCATCAACGTCCATCTCAGGGGCACCTTCACCTGCGTCCGCGAGGCCTACGCGTACTTCAAGGAACACAACGTACGGGGCCGCATCATCACCATCGGTTCCCCCACCGGCCAGCGCGGCAACTTCGGCCAGACCAACTACGCCGCCGCCAAGGCCGGCATCGTGGGCATGGTCCGCACCTGGGCGCTGGAAATGAAAAGGGCCGGCGTGACAGTCAACAGCGTCATCCCGGTTGCAGCCACTGCCATGACCAAGACCGTGCCCTACTTCCAGAAGGCCGTGGAGGCGGACGAGCGCGGCGAGGCGATGCCGGCCTTCTTCCGCCACGACCTGGGCTTTGGCACGGCCGACGACGTCTCCGGGCTGGTTGCCTACCTCGCCTCCGACGAGGCAGCCAGCATCACCGGACAGGCCATCGGTGCCGGCGGTGACCGTCTGCAGGTCTGGACGCACCCAGAGGCGGCCACCACCGAGTACCGCGAGGGCGGCTGGAGCTACGAGGCACTGCAGGAAAATGCGGGGACGCTGTTCACCGCGGAAACCCTCCAAAGCTACGGTGAGGAATTCCTGCCTTTGCCCGAGGACCTGAAGCCCGCTCAGGCCGCCGAGGCCCGCTGACCATGGCCGACCGTTACGAACTGGGCGTCGACCCCACCAAGCTCGACGCCATCGACATGCACGTCCACCTCGAGGTGGACAGCTGCGGCCACGGCTCCCTGCCGGAGGAACTGACCGAAGCCTCGGCCAAGTACTTCAAAGCCGAGGACCGGACCCCGTCCCTGGACCGGATCGCGGACATCTACCGCGAACTGAACATGGCCGCCGTCGTCTTTACCGTGGACGCCCGCACCCAGCTCAGGCACGAGCCCAACAGCATTCCGGAACTCATCGCCGGCGCCGCCCGGAACAACGACGTCCTGATTCCGTTCGGCAGCGTGGACCCGCGCACCGGCGAGGACGCCATCGCCGGGGCCAAGCACCAGGCCATCGAACTGGGAGCCCGCGGCTTCAAGTTCCACCCGTCACTGCAGGGCTTCGACCCGTCCAGCGAGCGCTTCTACCCGCTGTGGGAGACGCTCCAGGAACTGGGCCTGCCCGCCGTCTTCCACACCGGACAGAACGGCATGGGTGCGGGCCTTCCGGGCGGCTACGGCATCAAGCTCGCCTACTCCAACCCGCTCCTGCTGGACGCCGTGGCCGCTGACTTCCCCGGCCTGCAGATCATCATGGCCCACCCGTCCGTGCCGTGGCAGGACGAGGCCAACTCCATCGCCACGCACAAGGCCAATGTTTTCATCGACCTCTCCGGCTGGTCGCCCAAGTACTTCCCGGAATCCCTGGTGAAGGCCGCCAACTCCTACCTTCAGGACAAGGTGCTGTTCGGCACCGACTTCCCGCTGCTCACCCCACAGAAATGGCTCGGGGCGTTTGGCGACCTGCCGCTGAAGGATGAGGTCCGGCCCAAGATCCTCAAGGACAACGCGGTCCGCCTCCTCGGGCTGGGGGACTGACATGGGAAGCACGACGGCGGAGGCCGCCCTGGGTGCCCGCCTGTACGAAGCGGCGGATTGGTATGACGCCGAGTCCCTCCTCACGCCCGAAGAGCGCCAGGTCCTGGCCCGGCTGCGGTCCTTCCTGGACACGGAGGCCAAGCCGCTCCTGGCCGAGTACTGGGAACGCGGCGAGTTTCCGGAGCAGCTGGCCCGGCCGCTGATCGACCTGGACCTGATGGAACCGGCCGAACTCGCGGGCGCCCCCGGTGCAGGACACGGCCCGGCCCGCGGCATCTACCAGGGCTTCCGGATCTTCGAGCTTGCCCGCACCGACGCGTCGCTGGCCACTTGGTACACCGCCCAGGCCGGCCTGTTCCGCACGGCCATCCGCGTGGGTGCCTCGGCGGAACAGCAGGCCGAATGGATGCCCAAAGTCATCGACTTCTCGCTCAAGGGCGTCTTCTCCCTGACCGAGCCCGAACATGGCTCGGACATCGCCGGGGGCTTGTCCACCACCGCCGGGCGGCAGCCCGACGGCAGCTGGATCCTTGACGGCACCAAACGCTGGATCGGCGGTGCCTCCACCGCGGACGTCCTCGCAGTATTCGCCCGGGACGCCGCGGACGGGCAGGTCAAGGCCTTCCTGGTGGACCGGACAGCCGACGGCGTTACCCTGGACAAAATCCACGGCAAGACCGCCCTGCGCATGATGCAGAACGCCCACATCACGCTGGAATGTGTCCGCGTGCCGGAGGCCATGCGGCTGCAGAACGTCAACTCCTTCAAGGACGTTGCCGCGATGCTCCGGGCCATGCGCTCGGACGTTGCCTGGATCGCCACCGGCATCGCCGCCGGCGCGTTCCAGGCCGCCCTCGGCTATGTCAACCAGCGCCAACAGTTCGGCCGCACCCTCGGATCCTTCCAGCTGGTCCAGGAAAAATTGGCCCGCATGCTGGGAAATGTCACCGCCAGCCTCTCCCTCGTCGTCAGGCTCACGGAACAACAGGCAAGAGGCATCTACCGCGACCAGGACTCCGCACTGGCCAAGATGCAAACCTCCCTGTTCATGCGCGACACCGTCGCCCTGGCCCGCGAAGTGGTGGGCGGCAACGGCATCACCCTCGCGGCCGACGTCGCCCGTTTCCATGCCGACGCCGAGGCCGTCTACTCCTACGAAGGCACCCACGACATTAACGCCCTCATCATCGGCCGCGCCCTCACCGGCGAAAGTGCCTTCACCCGCTGAACCACTACTTCCTCACGCAACAAACAACTGCCAGGAGGCAACGATGCCCAATCTCGTCGTCGATTTCGACACCCTTCTCACCCTGTCCGGCAAGGACCTCGGCACCACGGACTACCGCCAGATCACCCAGGAACAGATCAACCTGTTCGCCGACGCTACCGATGATCACCAGTGGATCCACACCGACCCCGAACGCGCCAAGGACGGCCCGTTCGGTGCACCCATCGCACACGGCTTCCTCACCCTCTCCCTGATCATCCCGTTCTGGGGCGAGCTGTTCGACGTTGAGGGCGTCACCACCAAGGTCAACTACGGCCTGGACAAGGTCCGCTTCACCTCCCCGGTGACGGTGGGCTCCAAGGTCCGCATGCAGGCCGCTATCGCTGAGGTGACCGAGGTCAAGGGCGGTGCCCAGATCAAGGTCAACGCCACCATCGAGATCGAAGGCCAGGAACGCCCGGCCGTCGTCGCCGAATTCCTGGCACGTTTCTACAAGTAGGCCGCTTCCTCACGTAACAGCAGTCCCACGCCACAGGCGGCGCCCCGGCGGCACCGCCTCCCCAGGCAACCCCAAAGCCTTACCTTCACACCCCATTCCTCCGTCTTTAGGAACAGCCATGTCCGGACACACCACGCTCGCACCCGCGGGCACGGCCGCCAAGCGCAAGGAAGCGCGTACGGTCATCCTGTCCAGCTATCTGGGCAGCACCATCGAGTTCTACGACTTCCTGCTCTACGCCACGGCCGCAGCAGTAGCCTTTCCCAAGGTCTTCTTCGCCGCAACCGATGAATGGGTGGGAGTCGTCGCCGCCTACGCCACTTTTGCCGCCGGGTACGTTGCCCGGCCGCTGGGCGGGATGATCTTCGGCCACTTCGGCGACAAGGTGGGCCGCAAGGGCATGCTGATCATTTCCATGGCCATGATGGGCGTCGCGTCCACCCTTATCGGCGTGATTCCGGGTGCCGGCGTGATCGGACCGTGGGGAGCCGTGCTGCTGGTGCTGCTGCGGGTCTGCCAGGGCGTCGCCGTCGGCGGTGAATGGGGCGGTGCCGCGCTGATGGCGCTGGAGCACGCAGATCCCAAGCGCCGCGGCTTCGCCGCCTCCTTCGTCAACGCCGGCGCCCCCACCGGCGCCGTGCTGGGCACGGTGGTGATGGGCATGTTCTCCGCCCTGCCTCAGGACGCATTCCTGGCCTGGGGATGGCGGGTGCCGTTCCTGCTGTCCTTCGTGCTCCTGATCGTGGGCATGTTTGTCCGCCTGCGGGTCTCCGAAAGCCCCATCTTCGCCGAGGCCGTGGCCAAGGAAAGCGAACAGGGCACCAAGCGCAAAATCCCGCTGCTGGACGTCCTCCGCCGGCCCAAGGCGCTGATCATGATCATGTTCGCCGGTGCGGCCGGGTTCGGCCTCCAGGTGGTGCTGCCCACCTTCTCCGTGACTTACGCCGTGTCCAAGGGCGCACCGCAGCAGGGCGTGCTGTACGCCTTCGCGGGAGCCTCGGCCATCTCCATCATTTTCGTCCTGCTGGGCGGCCGCCTGTCCGACCGCTTCGGCCGCCGTCCAGTGATGATTACCGGCCTGGCCCTCTTCATTGCCTACCTGTTCCCCATGTTCGGCATGCTCGGCTCCGGCAGCGTGGGCCTGGTCTTCCTGGCCTTCACCGTGGCGCTCATCCTGCACTCCTCCCTGTATGGACCGCTGGCGGCGTTCGTCTCAGAGCAGTTCGGCACCACCTCCCGCTATACCGGTGCCGCGGTGGGCTACCAGCTGGCCACGCTCATCGGCGCAGGGTTCACCCCGGGCCTCGTCGCAGGACTCTACAAGGACTCCGGCCAGGACATCCTCCCGGTGGTGGTGTTCCTGTCAGTCATGGCCCTCGTCTCGATTGTCTTCATCGCCCTGACGCGGGAATCTAAGAACAACGACCTCACCACGGTCCGTTAGGAGAACCATGGACAACAACGGAGTTGGCTCCTGGCTGCACCGCCGCCGCCGGAAGTCGGGGGCCAGGACGGCACTTCTTTTCGCTGCCGGTACGGCAGCCGGCACGCTCACCTACGAAGAGCTCGCCGACCGGACCGACCGCCTGGCCAACGCACTCCGTGTCAGGGGAGTGGCAAAGGGCGACCGGGTGGCCTACCTGGGGGAGAACCATCCCTCCTTCGTGGAGACCTTCTTCGCGTGCGGCCTCCTGGGCGCCATCTTCGTCCCGCTCAACACCCGGCTGGCGCCGCCCGAGCTGCAGTTTCAGCTGCAGGATTCCGGTGCCCGGCTCCTGGTCAACGCCAGTTCCCTCGAGCCCTCCGCCTCCGCCGCCGTGGAAGCCACCGGGGTGACCCACCGCCTTGTCATCGCCGACGACGGCGGGACGGAACCTTCCGCCGCTGAGCCGCCTGCCGCCGTCGGACACTCCGTCACGGTGGAGCACTACGGGGAGGCGCTGCAGGCAGCAACTCCGGACCACCCGGACGTGGCCGTGGGCCATGACGATGGCGCCATGATCCTGTACACCTCCGGAACCACGGGCAAGCCCAAGGGCGCCCTGCTGACCCACGGGAACATTACGTGGAACTGCATCAACACAGTCGTGGACATGGACATCAACCGCAACGACGTGGCGCTGATGATCTCGCCGCTGTTCCACGTGGCGTCGCTGGACATGGGTTTGCTGCCAATGCTCCTCAAGGGTGCCACGGTGGTGCTCGAGGCCAAGTTCGATCCCGCCCGCGTCCTGGAACTGATCCGGGAGCACAAGGTGACCACCCTGAACGGAGTGCCCACCACGTTCCAGCTGCTCTGCGAGGACCGAGGATGGGACACCGCAGATCTCAGCTCCCTGGACAAGCTAACCTGCGGCGGCTCCGCCATTCCCCAGAGGGTCCTGGACGCGTACGAGGACCGCGGCATCGGCTTCACCAGCTGCTACGGCATGACGGAGACGGCTCCCGGCGTCACCATGCTTCCCGTGGACCGGTCCAGGGACAAGGCCGGCTCGGCGGGCCTGCCGCACTTCTTCACGGACGTCCGGATCGCCGATCCCCTGGGCGGCGTGGTGGCACCGGGGGAGGTGGGGGAAATCCAGATCTCCGGCCCCAACGTCATTATGGAGTACTGGAACCGGCCCGAAGCCACCGCGGCAAGCTACTCGGACGGGGACTGGTTCCGCTCCGGTGACATGGGCTACCGGGATGGGGAAGGCTTCTTGTTCGTCTCGGACCGTCTCAAGGACATGATCATTTCCGGCGGGGAGAACATCTACCCGGCGGAGGTGGAGGCTGTCATTTCAGAGCACCGTGCCGTGGGGAGCGTGGCTGTCATCGGCGTCCCGGATGACAAGTGGGGCGAGGTCCCCCAGGCGATCGTGACCCTGCGCGAGGGTGAATCGCTGACCGCGGAGCAACTGCGCGGATTCCTTGACGGGCGGCTTGCCCGCTACAAGATCCCCAAAACGCTGGTGGTGGTCGACGACATGCCACGCACAGCCAGCGGCAAGATCCGGAAAATGGAGCTTCGCAAGCAGCTTTGACGTTCGCTGTACAACGCCCGCCCCGGTGTCCCGGGGCGGGCGTTTCGGTTTAAGGCAGCGGGCCCTGTCAGGCGGCCTTTCCAAGGGCGGCTACCTGGACGGTGACTCCGAGATCGCGGATGTTCTCCTGCATCTCCTGCGGCAGCTGGTCATCGGTGACGACGCCGTCCAGCTTTTCAAGGGGGGCCACGTTGAAACGCGACACCGTGCCGAACTTGGTGCTGTCCGCCAGGAGGAAGCACGACGACGAGGCCTCCAGGGCGGCCAGCTTCACCTCGACTTTGTCCATGACGGGCGTGGTGATGCCCCGGGCCATGTTCCACGTGCCTGTGCTCAGGAAACACAGGTCGATGTTGATGGACTTCACCACGTCAGCGGCGATTTTTCCGCAGCTCGAGGCACTGGACGGATCCACAGCCCCGCCGGTGTGGATCGTCTCGATGTGCGGGTACGTGAACAGGCTGGTGACCACGTAGAAATCGTTTGTCACCACGGTAAGGCCCTGGCGCCCGGCGAGGTAGGGCACCACCGACTGGCAGGTGGTGCCGGCGTCGAGGAATACCACCATGCCGTCTTCCACTGAACCGGCAGCAAGCTCGGCAATGGCCTGCTTGCGCGGGAGTTCCAGCTGTGCGCGGAACTCGCGCTCCCGCGGGGGTTCCTGGCTGGTCCAGTCCGCGAGCCGCACTCCGCCTTGCACTGATATCACTTGTCCCTGATCCTCCAGGGCCGTGATGTCCCGCCGGACCGTCATGTGGGACACGTTCATGTAGTCGGTGAGGCTGCGGATACTGAGGACGCCCTCCCGGCGCAACAGGCGCAGGATTTCCTGGTGGCGCTGCTCGGGGATCAGGGGACGGGCTGTCGGGCTCAAAGACGTTTCTCCTTTGAATGAAGTAGCTCCAGCTTAACAAGTTTTCACAGGGTGTTCCGCTTTGTGAATCTTTGGTCTAATCTCTTAAGCGATGTTAAATAAATTTGAAACCCAGGAAACGATCATCCGCACCGGAGCCCTGCTCATTGCGCGGCTGGATTCTGCTGATGAGGCCTACCGTGTGGCTGAAGCTGCCATCGAGGGCGGGATCCGCGCCGTGGAAGTTCCACTGACCGTTCCGGGCGCCCTGGGCGTCATTGGGCGCCTGGCCGACAAGTACGGCGACCAGGGGATCGTGGTTGGAGCAGGGACCGTACTCGACGCCGAAGCCGCCTATGCCTCTATTTCCGCGGGGGCGCGGCTGCTGGTCAGCCCGCAGCTGAATCCGAAGATGATCGCCACTGCCAACCGCTACCAGGTGGTCACCGCCAGCGGCGCGTTCACGCCCACGGAGGTGCTCAACACCCTCGAAGCTGGCGCGGGCATCGTCAAGCTGTTCCCGGCCGAGCTCGGCGGCCCTGCCTACGTCAAGACCATCCTGGCGCCGTTGCCCCAGGCGCCCGTGATGCCTTCCGGGGGCGTGAGCCCGGCCAACGTTGAAGCGTGGTTCGCGGCTGGCGTCACCGCCGTCGGGGTCGGCAGCTTCGTCACCAAGGCCGCCCAGGAGGACGGCGATTATGGCCGGGTTGCGAAGGCTGCCCGCACCTTCCTCGCAGCAATAGAAGACGCCCGCCGCTAAGGCCGGGCACCCCCCAGACCGGCACCCGTGCCGTCAGAACACAAAGGAGTGAGCTGCATGAGCCAAGCTTCAGCAGAAATAGGTACCGCCCCGGACCAGCCAGTCAAGAACGTGCGGGTCAGGTGGTACTTGATCGCCCTGCTCGTCATTGGCGGCATCATCAACTACATGGACCGCAACAACCTGAGTATTGCGAACACCACCATCGCCAAGGAGTTCGGCCTCAACGCCCTGCAGATGGGCCTGCTGCTGTCCGCGTTCTCCTGGCCTTACGCCATCGCGAATCTTCCCGCCGGCTACCTGGTGGACCGGTTTGGCCCCAAGAAGATGTTTGCCTGGGCCGCCGGCCTCTGGTCGATTGTGTCCATGCTGTCCTCAATGGCCAACTCCTTCGGGTTCCTCTACGCGGCCCGGGTTGCACTGGGCGTTGCAGAGTCGCCGTTCTTTACGTCCGGGCTCAAGGTTGCGGATAAGTGGTTCAACAAGACCGAACGTGCCCTCCCGGTCTCGATCGTTAACACGGGTTCACAGATTGCCAACGCGATCGCCCCGCCGCTGCTGACGTTCCTCATGCTCACCATGAGCTGGCGCGGGATGTTCCTGGTGATCGGCGCCCTGGGCATTGTCATCGCCCTGGTCTGGCTCCGCGTCTACCGCGACCCCACGCTGAAGGAGCAGTTCATCATCAAGGGTGCAGAGTTCGAGGAACAGCTTCAGCCTAAGGAGAAGCAGGCCGGCTGGGGCGAACTCCTCACCAAGAAGAACACCTGGTTCATGGTCATCGGAGCCTTCGGCATCTTCTACACCGTCTGGGTCTACCTCACCTGGCTGCCCAGCTACCTGCAGACCGCACGCGGATTCAGCCTCAGCCAGATCGGCTGGCTGGCAGGGCTGCCTTTCCTCTGTGGCATCCTCGGCGTGCTCGCGGGCGGCATCTTCTCAGGCAAGGCAATAGCCCGCGGCGTGCCCGTGGTACGCGCCCGCAAGATCCCGATTGTGGGCGGCGCGCTCCTCGCGGCGGCAGCCGTGCTGCCCGTTGCCTATGTGGAGAACACGGCCCTGGCAATCGTCCTGCTGTCCCTTGGCTACTTCGCGGCGCAGGTGCCCATCGGCGTGCTGTGGACCCTGGCCTCGGACATTGCCGAGCCCAACCAGGTGGCATCCCTCGGTGCCATCCAGAACTTCGGCGGATTCCTGGGAGCGGCAGTGGCCCCGATCGTCACCGGTCTTATCCTTGATTCGACCGGCGGCAACTACACCATGGTGTTCCTGATCGGCGGCCTGCTTCTGATCGTGGGCGCTGTTTCCTACGGCTTGTTCGTCAAGGACCGCCGCACCCTCGCCGCCGCGTAGCCGGACCCTTGGTAACCCAGGCCCGTCAGTTCAAGGAAGAACAAGCAGTTGACCAGTACCATCCCCAGAGTGTTCTTTGTGATCGGCCCGGCAGGTTCGGGAAAATCAAGCGTCAGCCGGCACCTTGCGGAGCGGTTTGGCGCGGCTCACATCGACAAGGACACCGCAACCATCCGCTTCACGGAGCTGCTGTTGAAGCTCAATGGCTCGGATCCCAACGAGCGGGACAACAATGAGTTCTACCAGAACACCATAATGCCGCTGGAGTACGGGGCCATCCTTGACCTCAGCCGCGACAACCTGAGGGCGGGCAACTCTGTGGTGCTCGACGCCCCCTTCGGTAAGTTCTTCTCCGACGACGACTATCTGGCGAAGGTCAAGGACCGGCACCAGTGGCCGGAGGCTGAACTCATTGTGGTCCACGTCCGGCTCGCCGGGGACGCATTGCGCCAGCGGCTGCTTGCCAGAGGCTATCCGCGGGACGAGTGGAAGCTTGCCAACTGGGAAACGTTCTGGGCGGGGGCCCAGGGCGACTCCTGCCGGTGGAAGCAGGCGCGCCACCTCGATTTCGACAACAGCGGTGCATCCGTGGATGTCAACGACTTCGCAACCCAGGTGACCGCAGGGGCTGCGTAGGGTCACGAGCACCCCGGCTGACGACGGCGGGACGAACTGCCGTCGTCAGCCGGGGTGCTGTTTCATGTACCGGTGCGCTGGGGCGTTCCGCTGGATTGGCGTGGGATGAGTGTGGGCATGGCTCGGCGGATGAGGGGTTCGGTACCTGGATTGACGATGAGATCGATGGCGGTGGCTGCTATCTGGTCCAGGGGAACGTGCACCGAGGTTAGGGGCGTCGGCAGCCGGGCGGACAGCGGGGTGTCGTTGTATCCGACCAATGCCAGATGGTCGGGGATGCTGACCCCGTGGCGGTGGGCCGCCGCCATTACACCCATGGCGATGTTGTCATTGGCGGCGAAGATGGCTGTCGGGCGGGATTGCGGTGTTCCTGCGAGGAGCGTTTCGCCGGCCGTGTAGCCATTTTCGATGCCGTACCCGGCAGCGATAAGCCATTCTTCGCGCGGCTGGATGCCTGCTTCATGGAGTGCTTTGCGTGCCCCTGCCAAGCGTGCAGTTCCGGTGGAGGTGAAGGCGGGGCCGGTGACGACAGCAATGTTGCGATGGCCCAGGTCGATGAGGTGGCGTGTGGCGAGGTAGCCGCCAACCTCGTCGTCTCCGAGCGCCGAGGGGCTGATGCCGTCAGTTCGGAGCACTAGCGCATGCGCTACACGGCGCTCGCGCAGCAGCCGGGGCAGTTCGTCATCGAGTCGCGCCGTGGCCAGAATCAGCCCGTCGACGTTTCTATCGAGGAGTGTTTCGGCCGCCCTGCGCTCATCCACGGGATCATCTCCGCTGGTGGCGACCATCGCAAAGTAGCCCCGGGAGGACGCTGCCTTTTCGAGTTCTTCGAACATCAGCGCCATAACCGTGTCGCTCAGACGCGGGACAAGGACACCAAGGGTTCGGGTCTCACCACGCCGCAAGCTTGAAGCAAAAGAGTTCCGGCGGTACCCGAGTTCCTCCGCGATCTTACGGACATGGGCTGCCGCCGCGGATCTGGAGGTTGTGCGTTCATCCAGGGCACGGCTGGCCGTGGAGATGCTCACGCCGCTGGCAGCGGCAACGTCCTTCAGGGTAACGATAGCTGCGGGTAAGGCCTGCTCCATCGCGGTTCTCCTCTTCAGCAAGGGTGTAACAGCCACTCTATTCCTCCTTCTTGCAAACGTTCTCTTGACAGTGAGCTGCGACACGTGCAAACTTGAAAACGTTCCCGCAAACGTTCTCATCATAGCGGGACTACCGAACATCAAAGAAGACAAGAAGGTAGCTGCAATGGCACTCGATCTCCGGGGACTTAACCCCGCACCTGTCACCCCGTTCACCGAAGATGGCGCTGTCGACTTCGCTGCAATCCAGCGCCTGGGTTCGTGGCTCGGATCGATTGAGGGCGTGAAGAGCCTCGTCGTTCTGGGGCACGCCGGCGAAGGCACGTTCCTCACCGAAGAGGAGCAGCTGGACGTGATCCGCGCGTTCGTGGCATCGACCGACGGCCGGGTACCGGTTGTGGCTGGCATTACGAAGGAGGGCAACAAGACGGCGGCCCTCGAAGCCAGGAAGGCCGTCGAGGCCGGCGCGTCAGCTGGTCTCGTCTACCCCTCGCACGGGTGGCTGCGCTTCGGCTACCAGAAGGGCGCGCCCCAGTCGCGCTATCAGGAGATCTACGACGAATCCGGTCTGCCGCTGATCCTGTTCCAGTACCCGGACAACACCAAGGCAAGCTACGACCTCGACACCCAGCTGGAAATCGCCGGCCAGGAGGGAGTCTTTGCGACGAAGAACGGTGTCCGGAACATGCGCCGGTGGTACACCGAGATCCCCGCGCTCCGCGCCGCGTACCCCGAGCTGCAGGTGCTGTCCTGCCATGATGAGTACCTGCTGCCGACCATGTTCGATGTCGATGGTCTGCTCGTTGGCTACGGCAACATTGCTGCCGAACTGCTCGTTGAACTGATCGAAGCCGGCAAGGCGCAGGACTACCCGCGTGCCCACGCCATTCATGAGCGGCTGCTGCCGGTAACCAAGAACGTTTACCACCGAGGGTCCCACATGGAGGGTACCGTCGCCCTGAAGTGGGGCCTCGTGAACCGCGGCATTCTGGACCACGCCACAGTGCGCACACCCCTCCTGCCCCTGCCCGAGGGCGCAGACACCGAGATTGCGGAAGCCTTCGCCGCCGCAAACATCGGCAAGGTCACCGTCAGCGCCTGATCCACGGATCCTGAGGATGGCGGGAGCAACTCCCGCCATCCTCCCCTAAGCTTTAGCCATCTCCACTCTTGGTCAATGAGGACCCCAGCATCGCTGCTGGAGAAGGAGGACTCGCCATGCGCGAGCCGAACAACACCAAAACCATGGCCGGCGGCCCCAATGCCGCCAGGATCAATGCCGAGCTTGTAGCCCGACTCGAACGGCTCCCGCTCACCCGCCGCCTGACCCTGATCCGCGTGGTCATCGGGTCAGCCACATTCTTCGACGCCTACACCGTCCTGGCAATCGCCTTCGCGATGCCCCAACTGTCCTCGGAATGGCACCTGAATGCCGGGGAAATCGGAATGATCCTTTCCGCCGGGTACGTCGGCCAGATCTTCGGGTCCCTCTTCTTCGGGCACCTCGCCGAAAGAATCGGGCGACTGCCCGTCCTGCTCTTTACGATCCTGCTCTTCGTCTCCATGGACATCGCCTGCCTGTTCGCCTGGGGCGCCACGTCCATGATCATCTTCCGCTTCATCCAAGGCATCGGCACCGGCGGCGAAGTACCGGTCGCCAGCGCCTACATCAACGAATTCGTCGGGGCGAGGAAGCGCGGCAGGTTCTTCCTCCTCTACGAGGTGATCTTCCCGGTCGGGCTGATGTTTGCCGGCATCGCCGGCTACTTCCTGGTCCCTGTCGTGGGCTGGAAAGCCATGTTCATCGTCGGCATCGTGCCGGCCCTGCTCACAATCCCCATGCGCTGGCTGATGCCTGAATCACCGCGCTGGCTCGCATCCAGGGGTCACGTCCACAAGGCCGAGACGGTCGTCGCCATGCTCGAAAAGGAAGCAGTCAAGGCAGGACATACACTCTCCGAACCCGTGGTGCGGCCCGTTGACCCCAAGGCCACGGCCCGCACCGACTGGCGCGAACTGTTCTCCGGGATATACAAAAAGCGCACCTTCATGATCTGGATGCTCTGGATCTGCGTCTACATGGTCAACAACGGTCTGGTCACCTGGCTGCCGACACTCTACAAGCAAACCTTCAACCTGCCCCTGCAAACCAGCCTCGCCTACGGCTGGGTCACGTCCGCCGTCGGCGTTGTGGCCTCCGCCCTCTGCGCGCTGCTCATCGACCGCGTAGGCCGTAAACGCTGGTACACCGTCGCCTTCCTGGCCGCGACCGTCCCGCTCGTCATTCTCACCGCCCTCGGCGCCGTCTCAGCAACCCAGGTGGTCGTGTTCGCCAGCATCGCCTACGCCATCCTGCAGACCATCTCCTTCTCGCTCTACCTCTACTCCGCCGAGCTGTACCCCACCCGGCTCCGCGCCATCGGCACCGGCTTCGGCAGCGCCTGGCTCCGGGCAGGCTCCGCCATCGGCCCCATCCTGGTCGGCTGGATCGTGGACAACTACGGAATCAGCCTCGTATTCACCGTCTTCGCAGCCGTCGCCCTCATCGGTGGCCTGGTGACTGTCTTCTTCGCCATCGAAACTAAAGGCCGGGTCCTTGAGGAACTCTCGCCCTAACTCCGTCGAACCCGCCTCAATAGCAGCGCCACGCACCAACTCCGGTCCGTGGCGCTGCCGTTGTCAGTCAAGGACTACGCCCGGAACATGGCTTCCCGGTCTGCCCTGATCGCAAGTGCG
Source organism: Pseudarthrobacter enclensis (assembly GCF_030811655.1). Taxonomy (GTDB): domain Bacteria; phylum Actinomycetota; class Actinomycetes; order Actinomycetales; family Micrococcaceae; genus Arthrobacter; species Arthrobacter enclensis_A. Next base: position 98,221 of record NZ_JAUSRE010000016.1, read on the forward strand.
AGCATCGCAGGGTCGGCCCTGGCCTACTGGCTGAATCGATACGGCGGGCGCTCGCGCTGCTCCCAGACGGGCAAAACGTCGACCTCAAAGGCGCAGGGCTGCAGGTGAGGCCGCTTATGACCCGTCACGGTCATCGATTGGCAGAATCCTATAGGCGGGTGCCACCATTATTGGATGCTTGAGGCAACTAAACCCCAGAAGTCCCCGGACGGAACAACACCCGTCAACCCCGCTCTCGAAGTAGAAAGCAGGATTGCCCGCATCGCGGTGACGGTATTCCCCATCCTGGTGGTCGTCGCAGGTATCCTCGGTTTCCTCCTCCCCGGAGTCTTCAAGCCCATGGGGCCGGGCGTTCCCTACCTGCTGGGCATCATTATGTTCTGCATGGGCCTGACCCTGACCCCGCCGGATTTCGCTGCCGTGGCCAAGCGGCCGTGGGCAGTGGCGCTGGGCATCGTTGCCCACTACGTCATCATGCCCGGCGCCGGCTGGCTGATCGCGGGTGCCCTCAACCTCAGCCCGGAACTGGCCGTCGGCGTGATCCTGGTGGGCTGTGCTCCCTCCGGCACGGCCTCGAACGTGATGGCCTTCCTGGCCAAGGGCGACGTTGCCCTGTCAGTGGCAGTCGCATCGGTGTCCACCCTGATAGCCCCGATCGTCACCCCGCTGCTGGTCCTCTTCCTGGCTGGCTCATACCTGCAGATCGACGCCGCCGGCATGGTCCTGGACATCGTCAAGACCGTGCTGCTGCCGGTGGTCGCCGGACTCCTGGCCCGGCTGTTCCTCAAGAAGCTCGTAGCCAAGGTGCTGCCGGCACTGCCGTGGGCCTCCGCCGTCGTGATCTCCCTGATCGTGGCCATCGTGGTGGCCGGGAGCGCCAGCAAGATCATCGACGCCGGCGCCATCGTGTTCCTCGCCGTGGTGCTGCACAACGGCTTCGGCCTGGGCCTGGGCTACCTTGCGGGCAAACTCGGCCGCCTGGATGACAAAGCCCGCCGCGCCCTTGCCTTCGAAGTGGGCATGCAGAACTCCGGCCTTGCATCGACCCTCGCCATCGCCCACTTCACGCCGCTGGCCGCACTGCCGTCCGCCGTCTTCTCCCTGTGGCACAACATCTCCGGCGCCATCGTGGCTGCCTGGCTGGCCCGGCGTCCGCTGCAGGACAAGCAGGCCTAAGCAGCACGTTTCCAGCAGGCCATTTCGGGTACAGGAACCGGTAGGGGCAGCGCCGTCGACGCTGCCCGCCGGTTCCTGCGAGGAGATGGACAGATGGCTCGGATTGACCGAATAGCTGAACCATGGGGGACACGGACGCCATACGCCAGCGGCGGTGAATGGCCGGTCAGGGTGGACACGCACCTGGCCGAGGGGGTGGCCGCGGAGGACGTGGACCGGTGGGTCCAGACGGCGTCGCTCCTTCACTCAAACGGCGATGCCATGGACATCGCCGTCAAGGACAACCGGATCGTCGGCGTGCGCGGGCGGGCCTCGGACCGGGTCAACCACGGCCGGCTTGGACCGAAGGACCTGTACGGCTGGCAGGCGAACGCCTCCCCGGACCGGCTCACCAAACCCCTGATCCGCGAGGGCGGGAAACTGGTGGAAACGGACTGGGACACCGCCATGCAGCGCATCCTGGACCGGTCCAAGGCGCTGCTCGCGGAGCAGGGCCCCAGCGCCCTCGGTTTCTACACCACCGGCCAGCTCTTCTCCGAGGAGTACTACACCCTGGGCACGCTGGCGCATGGGGGCATCGGCACCAACCACGTGGACGGCAACACCCGGCTCTGCACCGCGACGGCGGGGGAGGCGCTGAAGGAGTCCTTTGGCTGCGACGGCCAGCCCGGCTCCTACACGGACGTGGACTACGCCGATGTGATCGCACTCTACGGGCACAATGTGGCCGAGACCCAGACGGTCCTCTGGACCCGGATGCTGGACCGGCTGGCCGGTCCCAACCCGCCCAAAATCATCTGCGTGGACCCGCGCATGACCCCCGTGGCCAAGGCCGCCACCGTGCACCTCGCTCCGCGGCCAGGCACCAACGTGGCCCTCATGAACGGCATCCTGCACGAGATCATCACCAACGGCTGGGTGGACCAGGAGTACATCCAGGCGCACACCGTGGGGTTCTCCGAGCTGGAAAAAGAGGCCAAGAACTATCCGCCGGCCCTGGTGGCGCAGATCTGCGGCGTCCCTGCGGAGCAAATCCAGGAGGCCGCCGGCATTATCGGCCACGCCGAGCGGCTGCTGTCCACGGTGCTGCAGGGCTTCTACCAGTCCAACCAGGCCACCGCTGCCGCCGTGCAGGTCAACAACGTCAACATCATCCGCGGCATGCTGGGCAAACCCGGCTGCGGCATCCTGCAGATGAACGGCCAGCCCACCGCGGAAAACACCCGCGAATGCGGAGCCGACGGCGACCTGGCCGCCTTCCGGAACTGGTCCAACGACGCACACGTCCAGGACCTGGCCCGGGTCTGGAACATCGACCCCATGGCCATCCCGCACTACTCCCCGCCCACGCATGTGATGCAGATGATGCGGTACGCGGAGGACGGCTCCATCCGAATGCTGTGGGTCAGCGGAACGAATCCCGCCGTCTCGCTCCCCGAACTGGCACGCATCCGCAGCATCCTGGAGCAGGACCGCCTGTTCCTGGTGGTGCAGGACATCTTCCTGTCCGAGACCGCCCAGCTGGCCGACGTCGTCCTTCCCGCCGCAACCTGGGGCGAAAAGACGGGCACCTTCACCAACGTGGACCGCACCGTCCATCTTTCGGAGAAGGCCGTGGACCCGCCCGGCGAGGCCAAGCCGGACCTGGAGATCTTCATCGATTACGCGCACCGGATGGGCCTCCAGGACAAGGACGGGCAGCCCCTGATCAAGTGGCACGATCCCGAGTCCGCCTTCGAAGCCTGGAAGGAATGCACCCGGGGACGCCCTTGCGACTACACCGGCATCACCTATGACAAACTGCGCGGCGGTTCCGGCATCCAGTGGCCGTGCAACGAGGAGAACCCGGACGGCACCGAGCGGATCTACGCGGACGGGAAGTTCTGGGCGCACCCGGAGTACTGCGAAACCTATGGCCGTGACCTCATCACCGGCGCGCCCGTGGAGCCGAAGGAGTACAAGGCCCTGAACCCCGAGGGTAAAGCCATCATCAAGGCCGCCGAATACATGCCGCCGCACGAGCTGCCCAGCCAGGACTTCCCACTCCAGCTCATCACAGGGCGCACGCTTTACCAGTTCCACACGCGCACCAAGACCGGCCGGGCGCCGGAGCTGCAGGCAGCGGCGCCTGACGTCTGGGTTGAGTTGTCGGCGGACGACGCCGGCGCGTACGGGATTGCCGAGGGCGACCTTGCGGAGGTGGAGACACCCCGCGGTTCGGTCCGTGCCAAGGTGCGGATCAGCGGCATCCGGAACGGCGTGCTGTTCCTGCCGTTCCATTACGGCTACTGGGACACTGACGGCGGACACCAGCCGGACGGTGCAGGCAGGGCGGCGAACGAACTGACCATCACCGGTTGGGATGCCGCGTCCAAGCAGCCCATCTTCAAGACGGCGGCGGCAAGGATTACCAGGGTTGCCGGTGGTGACGGCCCGTCCCCGGCGCCCACCACCACAGCGTCGGCGCCGGCCGGCGACTTCCCGGACGACGCGAGGACCAGGGGAATAGCCACAGCCTTGGCCGATGAAGCCACTGAAACGGCAGGAGGGGAACGATGAAATTCGGGCTGGTACTGGAGGAGATGCACCGCTCCGAAAACGACTTGGCGCACCACCTGCTGGTCATCTCGGAGCGGCACAAGGTGGACCACGAGATCTACCACCTGGCCCGGGACCTGGCCCGCTGGTCCCAGCAGCACGTGCGGGAGATCGCGGACATCGCCGGGAACTACGGACAGGACCTGGACCCGGAGCCCCGGGGCGAAATGGGGCTGATGGAAACTGTCCGGGAGAAAGGCAGCGAGATGGTGGGACGGCGCCCCGAAACCGGCATGCTGCTGCTCCGGGACCTGCGCGAACTCTACCTGAAGGCCTGCGGAGTCTCTGCCGACTGGGAACTGCTGGCTCAGGCCGCGCAGGGCATGAAGGACAAGAACCTGCTGGCCCTGGCCGAGAGATGCCATCCGCAGACAATCCGCCAGATGAAGTGGGCAAACGGCAAGTTGAAGGAGTCCGCCACCCAGGTCCTGGTCAGTTAGGGGTATCTCCAACCTTGTTGATCGATCCGGCCACGAGTATGGATTCCAATAGTTGAAACCCGACCGTGGCCGGCCTTCGCCCCCTGCTATCCCTCACATTCCTTGCAGTACTTCTTACCGTCTTTCTCGCGGGCCAACTGGCTGCGGTGATGGACCAGGAAGCAGGACATACAGGTGAATTCGTCTGCCTGTACCGGGACCACCTGGATGAGGAGCTCCTCGTTGGAGAGGTCGGCGCCGGGCAGCTCAAAGCTGTCCGCGAGGTCCGTCTCGTCCAGGTCCGGGGCGGCCTCCCGGCGGCCGGACTTGTCGGACTTCAGCTCCTCCAAAGCGACGTTCGGCTCTTCCTCGGGAGTCACCCGCGGAGCGTCGTAGTCAACTGACATGTGGTGTGTTCTCCTGTCCAGCTGCTGGTGTCCGGATTGTTCCGGACAGATCGACAACGCCGGACGGGGACAACAAATTCCCGCGAGGGCCAGGGTTGTTTCCGCGCAGGGCGCGCGCCGCCTGGACCAGGGCCAGCGGACCCCATACGCATACCAGGTCCCGCGCCCGCCATGCCGTAGTCGGCAATGGGCCGGGGCAGCCAGCCCTCCCGCAAACGGGTGGCACTCCGGGCTGGTGACCATCCATGACATCGTCAACGCCCCGATGACGCGATTGAGACCCCGCCGCACGTAAATGTTGGCATGCTTGGACCCAAGCCCACGTTCCAGGTTCCGGGCGGCCCGACCTTCAGCCGTCGCGGGCCAGCCCCGTGACTCCCGTACGTCAACCATCAACCGATAGGCCCGCCCATGCAGCACGTTCACACCGTTAGTTTCCCGGATCCCCAGCTCTTGGCCGACCTCTCGCCACTCCCCGAAGGGCTGCGGGGCGTGGTGTGGGACATGAAGGACGCTCCGGGGGAGGAGCTGGGTGGCATCGACGGCGTCATCCTGCCCTACATAAACGCCGGGGAAGTGCTGGGGAACCTTGGCAGGGTCCCGGGACTGAAGTTCGTGCAGACACAGTCAACGGGGTACGACGGCGTGTGCGAGGCTGCCGGGCGGGGCGCCGCGGTGGCAAACGCCTCGGGCGTCCATGCAGCTGCCACCGCCGAGCTGGCAGTGGGGCTCATCCTCGCGAAACTGCGGGGCATCGACCAGGCCGTCAAGGACCAGCAGATTGAAAGCTGGAAGCCCCAGCGCCGCCAGTCCCTGGCCGACCGCAAGGTCCTGCTGCTGGGCATCGGCGGGATCGGCAAGGAACTCGCCCGCCGGCTGGAACCCTTTGAAGTCACCGTGACCCGGATGGGAAGCGCAGCCCGCACGGACGCTGGCGGGCAGGTCCACGGCCCGGACGAACTTGTGGCCCTCGCCGCGGACCACGACATCCTCGTCTCCGTCCTGCCCCTGAACGACAAGACCCACCACCTGGTGGGCCGGGATGTCCTGGCTGCCCTGCCCGGTGGTGCGCTGGTGGTGAACGTGGGCCGCGGCGCAGTGGTGGACACCGACGCCCTGACCCGGGAAGTGGTCTCGGGGCGCCTGCAGTGCGCCATCGACGTCGTCGATCCCGAACCGCTGCCCGCCGGCCACCCGCTGTGGTCAGCGGAGAACGCACTCATCACCCCACACATTGGCGGCAATGCCTCCGCTTTCGAACCACGGATCCTCAAGCTCCTGAAGCGCCAGCTGGAAGCCCTGGCCGCCGGCCAAACCCCCGCCAACCTCGTCCAGCAGGGACCCTTCGCATGAGCGCGCTGTTTGACCTGACGGGCCGTGTTGCCCTGGTGACGGGTTCCAGCAGGGGTATCGGTTCGGCCCTTGCGCGGGCGTTGGCGGACGCCGGAGCAACAGTGGTGCTCAACGGCGTCAACGAGGAACGGCTGAAGGACGCCGCCGCGGCCATGGCGGCTGATTTCCCGCCGGGCCGGGTCCACAGCATTGCCTTTGATGTGACCGACGACGTCGCCGCCGCCCGCAGCGTCCGCTGGATCGAGGAGAACGTGGGCCCGCTGGAGATCCTGGTGAACAACGCCGGGATCCAGCACCGGGTGCCCATGCTGGATTTGGACGTGGCGGACTGGGAACGGGTGCTCTCCACGGACTTGACCAGTGCATTCCTGGTGGGCCGGGAGGCGGCCCGGCACATGATTCCGCGCGGGCACGGCAAGATCATCAACATCTGTTCCGTGCAGGCTGACCTGGCCCGTCCCACCATCGCCCCGTACATCGCGGCGAAGGGCGGGCTGCGGAACCTCACCCGCGCCATGACCGCCGAGTGGGCCGCTTCGGGGCTGCAGATCAACGCCGTGGCACCCGGGTACATCCACACGGAGATGACGCAGAACCTGGTGGACGATGAGGAGTTTAACGCCTGGATCCTGGGCCGGACGCCCGCGCACCGCTGGGGCACCGTTGAGGACCTCGCCGGTCCTGTGGTGTGGCTGGCCTCGGACGGCTCCAACTTCGTGAACGGACAGACCATCTTCATCGATGGCGGAATGACGGTGGTGGTCTGATGACGCTGAATACTGAGAGCCTCCCTGCCTTCGGGCCGGCCCTGGTGGCCCATGCGGCCGGGGACCTGCGCATCGACGAGGTCCCGCTGCCCCAGCCCGCACCGAACGAAGCCGTGGTCGAGGTCGCGTTCGGCGGCATCTGCGGCTCGGACCTGCACTACTGGCTGCACGGGGCCGCGGGGGAGTCCATCCTGAAGGCTCCGCTGGTCCTGGGCCACGAAATCTCCGGCGTGGTGGTGCGCCCGGCAGCGGACGGGTCAGGCCCGGAGGCCGGGACCGCCGTCGCCGTCCACCCCGCCACCCCGGGCCCGGGCGCCGCAAGATACCCGGCGGACCGGCCGAACCTGTCCCCGGGCTGCACGTACCTGGGCAGCGCAGCCCGCTACCCGCACACCGACGGCGCCTTCAGCCGGTACGTCACCCTGCCGGTGCGGATGCTCCGGCCCCTCCCACTGGGCATGAGCCTGCGCACCGCGGCCCTGATCGAACCGGCGTCCGTCGCCTGGCATGCCGTGTCCAGGGCGGGGGATGTCCGGGGAAAGACCGCGCTGGTCGTCGGCTCCGGGCCCATCGGGGCCCTCGCCGTCGCCGTCCTGAAGCGTGCCGGCGCCGCCCGCATCACCGCCGTCGACCTCCATCCCAAGCCCCTGGAGATCGCCACGGCCGTCGGCGCGGATGACGTGATCAACGCCGCGGACACCGAAGCCATCGCCGCCGTCGAGGCCGACGTCGTGATCGAATCCTCCGGCAACCACCTCGGCCTTGCCTCCGCCATCAATGGCGCGGTGCGCGGCGGGACCGTGGTCATGGTCGGTTTGCTGCCCACCGGCATGCAACCGGTCCCCATCTCACTGGCCATCACCCGCGAACTGGACCTCAAGGGCTCCTTCCGCTTCAACAACGAAATCGACCACGTCATCGCCGCCCTCGCAGACGGCTCCCTCCACATCGAGCCCGTCATCACGCACCAGTTCCCGCTGGCCGACGCACTGCACGCCTTCGAAGTAGCGAAGGACTCCACAGCCTCCGGCAAGGTCCTCCTCAGCTTCGGCGCACCGGGGGAAGGCCAGTGAGCGGCAAGCTGCCACCACTGGTGGTGATGGGCGTTTCCGGGTGCGGCAAATCCACTGTCGAGGGTGCCATGGCCAGGGCAGGCCTGGAAGGACACGACGCCCCGCTCAAGGAGGCCAGGGTCATCGCCGCTGAAATCCTGGATGCCTTGTGAACCCTGCCCCAACCCACCGGAAGGCCCAACTGCGGGGAGCGCTGGCGGTTGTGGCTGCGTCCGTGCTCTGGGGGACCACCGGAACCGCCGCCACCTTCGCCGCCGGCGTGAGCCCGCTGGCCATCGGCGCCGCTGCGATGGGCCTGGGCGGGTTGTTCCAGGCGCTGTACGCTGCGCGCCACATCGCCATCCAAAAGGGCAGCCTGCTCGAACAGTGGCGCCTGGTCTTGCTCGGCGCCATGGCCGTCGCCGTATACCCACTGGCCTTCTACAGCTCAATGCACCTCTCCGGCGTGGCCGTGGGAACCGTAGTCTCCATCGGCTCCGCCCCCGTGGCGGCTGCCCTCATCGAACGGTTCGCGGACAGGAAACCGCTGGGCCGCCAATGGATCCTCGGGGCGCTTCTGGGAGTAGGCGGCGCCGCCCTGCTGTCCTTCGCCGGGCACGCTCCGGCAGCGGCGATGCAAACCGGAGGCTTGCCGGGCGCAGGTCTGCCCCCCGATGGCTGGAGTTCGACGGCGGGAATCCTCCTTGGGCTGCTGGCAGGCACCACCTATGCCTTGTATTCCTGGGCCGCTCACCGCCTGACCGGGCAGGGCCTGTCTTCCAGGGCTGCCATGGGCGCCGTCTTCGGAACGGGCGGGCTCCTCCTCCTGCCGGTCCTGGCCGTTACCGGCGCCCCGCTGATGGAGTCCTGGGGCAATGCCGCCGTGGGCGTGTACATGGCTGCGGTGCCCATGTTTGCCGGTTATCTTCTATTCGGCTGGGGCCTGGTCCGGGTGGGAGCGAGTACGGCCACGGGCATCTCCCTGCTGGAGACAGTGGTTGCTGCCGTTCTGGCCGTGTTGGTGGTGGGCGAGAGGCTCCCTGCACTCGGCTGGCTTGGCGCCGCCGTCGTACTGGCCAGCCTTTTCATCCTGACGCCGGGGCCGCGCCGGCCGCGCGAAGTACCAGGACGAGGCAGGGGACGCCAGCGGTCAGCCGGTGGGCTGCCGTCCCGCGCTTCGGGCCAGGACGGTGGAGCCCAGCAACAGGCAGGCGCCCAGCCCCAGCAGCAGAATCCCTAAGACCACCGCGCCAGGGGCGGGGATACCTGCCCCTGCAAGGACCAGCACCAGGCCGATCAGCGCGGCCGCAATCCCCGGGAACAGGCCGGCGGGGAAGCGGCGCGTGGGGTAGCCGGACAGCAGTTCCATGGCCAGGTGGGGATCGTCTGCAATCAGCCCCAGTTCCAGCTCCTTGAGCAGGCGTCGCTCCTCATCGGACATCGGCATGGCGGGCCCCTGTTTCCCCTGGGAGGCGGTATTCGGTATCGACCGTAGGAGTCTTCTACCGGTTAGTCAATAGCGCCGCCAACCGCCGGTCACTCCGGAACGTCGTAGCGCAGTTGGGTGCCCAGCACCCGCACCCCCTTGGTGGGAACGTGTGGAACCGCTTTGTTCGGCGGCATCAGGTGTTCAACCGGCAGGCCGGCCAGCAGGACGCAGTGGTCGGAGATCAGCCTGCGGTGGCAGCGCCACCAGAGGGTTTCGCTGCACATGATGGCCGTCCGGGCCGCTTGGGATCCGGCAACCAGTTCGGCAACGGCCGCCGTAAAGTCTTCGCTGCGCATGTACGCGGCATAGGCGCGGAAGGAGTCATTGCGCAGGGCCGTATCAGGGGAGTCCGGAGGCAGTTTCCGGAAGCCGCCCAGCCGCCGCTCCCAGCGGTAGCTGATGCCGGCGGCGGGCAGCCATTCGGCCATGCGGTCCTTACCGAAATGGGGATACTTGCGGCTGCCCGGCCCAATCCGGACGTCCACCAGCGACGCCACCCCTGCGCCGCTGAGCAGGCTGGTGAAATCCTCCTGGGACGCGGTGCCGTGACCTACGGTGAACAGGGCCTTCATCGAAGCCATCATAGGCATCGGACCGTGCAGCTCTGCCGGCGGACATCAGAACGTACGACGGCGGCACTGGCCTTCCCGGGGTACGGCACCTTGGGGCGTGGCGGGCGGATGCCTGCTACCGCCGTCGTAATTCCGCGAACTCGATGGAGGGCACGATGGCGCCCGCGTCCCGCTCCACGAAGTTGGTGCCCGGCGGCACCAGGTCGTCAATCGCGTCGAGGACCGTCTCGCCAAGCTGGACATCTGCCGCTCGGAGGTAGGCCTGGAGGTGTTCGCCGCTGCGGGGCCCGATGATCACGCTGCTGATGGCGGGGTGGGTAAGTGCAAAGCCGACGGCCAGGTCCACCAGCGACAGCTCCAGCTTGTCTGCCAGACGGGCCAGTGCATCCGCCGCCAGCAGCTTCCGCTCACTCGAAGGCCCGGAGATGTCGTACCGGCCGGGCAGGGTGTGGACCCGTGTGGGTGGCCTGCCGGACTCAAGGACGAAGCTGCCGGAGAGCCAGCCACCTGCCAGGGGTCCGTATGCCAGGACGCCCAGGCCGTACTGCTGGGCGATGGGCAGGACATCGCGCTCGTTGCCGCGGACCAGCATGGAGTACGGGACCTGGTTACCCACCGGCGGGATGAGGTGGTTGGTGGTGGCCAGCCACTGCGCTTCCACCAGCTGCGCCGGAGTGAACACTGAGGTTCCGTAATACAGGATCTTTCCCTGGCGGATCAGGTCGTTGAGGGTGGTGATGGTTTCCAGGAGGTCGGTGTTGTAGTCCGGCCGGTGGGCCTGGTACAGGTCGATGCGGTCCGTCTGCAGCCGCCGGAGGCTGCCCTCCACGGCCTGCGTGATCCAGCGCCTGGAGTTTCCGGAGTGTGCCGGGTTGAGGCTCATCTGGCCGTGGAACTTGGTGGCCAGGAAGACGTCGTCCCGGCGGCCGCGCAGCGCACGGCCCACCACCTGCTCGGATTCTCCCTGGGAGTAGACATCCGCCGTATCGATCGCGGTGATGCCGGCATCCAGTGCCGCGTGGATGATGCGGATGCTCTCATCCGCTCCCGTCGGGGCGCTGTGCGGGCCGCCGGCACCCTCGCCGAAATTCATGGTGCCAAGGGTGAGCGGACTGATAGGCGTCCCCGACCGTCCGAACAACCGCAGTTCGCTAAGGCTCATTTCCGGTCTCCTCCATGTAATCGCCGTGCCCTGGATCGTCATGAGGCTACACAGATTTGAAGGGCCGCCCCAGACTTCCGCCTTAGTCCTTCTCTTTTCGTCGCGCGGAGTAACCGGGGCCGTCCGAATGACGTTTTGTGGCGCGCACACAGCAGGCAAGAGCGCCTATATTGAGGCATGGGCAACCCTAAGAGCGATGATCAGTTCGTCCAGCTGCACGACCTCGTCATCGGCAGCAGCAACGTGGCTGACCTCGTTGCTGAGCTTTCCGCGGTGGCCGCTGCAAACCTCAGCGATGCGGCTGGCGTCTTGATCGAATGCGGCGTCACGCTCCGCCGCCGCAAACGCAGCACCACGATCGCCGGCAGCAGCGAACGTGCGGCGCTCCTCGACAAGCTGGAGCAGGCCCTGGGGGACGGTCCCTGCATAGCATCGCTGGAAGCCATGAAGCCGGTGGTCCTTCCTGACGTGAAAACCGACACCCGGTGGCCCGACTACCAGAAGGTGCTGGCCGAAAACGGCTGCCGCAGCGTGCTGGGTGTTCCCCTCGCCCTGGACGAGAACCAGGCGGCGGCACTGAATTTCTTCGCCTCAGAACCCAACGTCTTTGCCCCCGACGTCATCGGCCGTGCGGAGGGGTTCGCGGACCTGGCCGGACGGGCGCTCAGGCTGGCGCTCCGGATCGCCGACGCCCAAACCCTGGCGGAGGACCTGAAGTCTGCCATGGCCAACCGCACCGCAATCGACGTGGCCTGCGGGGTGATCATGGCGCAGAACCGGTGTACCCAGGATGAGGCAATGGCCATGCTCACCAAGGCGTCCAGCCACCGGAACCAGAAGCTGCGGGACCTCGCGGGGGAGGTCATCGGCCGGGTCAGTGACGGAACGGTGACCACGCACTTCGATCCCTAGAAACGGCCGCCGCCTCCATTCCGGTCCTGCCCCGGACATATACCGCGCCGGTTTCGCCACCACGCCGCCCTGCAATAATCTGAACCAACGGATGTGCACGGGGGTGTCAGCGCCCGGGTACAACAGCAGCACTGTAAGTTCCGGGACCATCACAGACGAGGCGGACACCCATGACGGCTTCAGACCAGCAGCACGCACCACGGCCAGCTTTGCCCGCAGACCCTCCCGCCGCTGCCCCTGAGCCGGTGAATTCCCACCTCCTGCACCAGCTTGCCGACGCGCATGGTGTCGGGACATCCTTCCAGGGCTGGGACGGGCTGCCACACTCCGTTTCCCAGGAGACCCTGGTTAAGGTGCTGGCCGCCCTGGGCGTGGATGCACGCACCAACCAGGACATTGAAGCTGCATTGGCGGAGGCAGACCTGGCGCCCTGGCGGCAGGTGCTGCCGCCCGCCGTCGTCATCAAACAGGGTGAGCCCGCCCAGGTGCCGGTCCATGTCCGGGATGGTGCCACCGCACGCCTGACCATTGCCCTTGAGGGGGGAGTTGGATCCCGGGAGGCCGTCCAGCAGGATGTCTGGGTCCAGCCCAGGGACGTGGACGGCGTCTCCACCGGCCGTGCCACGTTCTCCCTTCCCGCCGACCTGCCGTTGGGCTGGCATGCCCTTCATGCAGAGTCGGAGGGCCGCACGGCCACTGCCACGCTGGTGGTGACGCCGGCGCGGCTGGCCACCGCCAAGCCGCTGGAGGAGCGTCGCGGCTGGGGACTGGCCACGCAGCTGTATTCGGTCCGGTCAAAGAGGTCATGGGGCATCGGCGACTTTGCCGACCTGGCAGACCTGGCGGCCATCAGCGGAGCCCGCGGCGCCGATTACGTGCTGGTGAACCCGCTGCACGCCGCGGAGCCTGTTCCGCCGGTCCAGCCCTCGCCGTACTCGCCGTCCACCCGCCGGTTCTTCAACCCGCTGTACATCCGCATCGAGGCCATCCCGGAACTGGCCTACCTCCGGCCGCGCAAACGCGCGGCGCTGGAAAAGCTGCACGAGGAAGTTGCGGGCCTTAACAGGGAAGGCGGACACCTGGACCGGGACGCCGTGTATGCCGCCAAGCTGCAGGCCCTGGAAATGCTGTACCACACGCGCCGGTCGCCCGCCCGGCAGGCCGCCTTCGACGAGTTCTGCCGCATCTCCGGCAAGGGGCTGGAGGATTTTTCGCTCTGGTCCGCCATCCGCGAGGACCTGGCCCCCGGCGATCCCTTGTGGAAGGACCCGGCCTATGCCATTGGGACGCCGGAGGTGGAGGCGCTCCGGGAAAAGCTGGCTGACCGGATTGGCTTCCACCGCTGGCTGCAGTGGATCTGCGACGAGCAACTGGAGAACGCCCAGCGGGCTGCCCTGCGGTCCGGGATGCGGCTCGGAGTGGTGCACGACCTCGCCGTCGGCGTGGATCACAGCAGCGCCGACGCCTGGACACTGCGGGGAGTCCTGGCCCCGAACACCAGCGTGGGCGCGCCGCCGGACATGTACAACCAGCAGGGCCAGGACTGGGGCCAGCCGCCATGGCACCCCCGCCGGCTGGCAGAGGCGGGTTACGAGCCGTTCCGCAAAATGCTGGCCAACGTCCTCCGCCACGCCGGCGGCATCCGCGTGGACCACATCCTGGGCCTCTTCCGGCTGTGGTGGATCCCCATGGGGAACGCCCCGGGGGACGGCGCCTACGTCCGCTACGACCACGAGGCACTCATCGGCATCCTCGCCCTCGAGGCGCACCGTGCCGGGGCAGTGGTGATCGGGGAGGACCTGGGCACCTTCGAGCCGTGGGTGCGCGACTACCTTGCGGCGCGCGGCATCCTGGGGACGTCCATCCTGTGGTTTGAGTACGACGGCGATTCGCCCCTTGCGCCGGAAAAGTACCGGATGCAGGCGCTCGCCAGCGTGAACACCCATGACCTTCCGCCCACGGCCGGCTACCTGGCAGGGGACCACGTGGCGCTGCGAAGCAGGTTGGGCCTGCTGGAGCGGTCCGAGCAGGAGGAACGCGCTGAGCACAACGCATCCCTTGAAAAGATGTTTGCCCTGCTGCGCGAGCGCGGTTACCTCTCCGAGGGGACTGCCGGCGCCGGGACGGCCCAGGCGGCGGCCGAGGAGCACACCATCGAGGCGCTGCACCTGCTCCTGGCCCAGGCGCCGTCCGTGCTGCTTGGCGTGGCCCTGGTGGACGCCGTGGGGGAGCGGCGGGTGCAAAACCAGCCAGGTACCACCGAGGCGTTGTATCCCAATTGGCAGGTTCCGCTGGGCGGACCGGACGGCAAACCCGTCTATCTGGATGACCTTCCCGGCAACAAGCGGTTCAACGCGCTGCTCGCGGCGGTGGAGGGATCCCTGCATGGGTCCTGAGTAACGGCTTAAGCGCCGTGGCCCCGCCGCTCCTGGAAGCGGCGGGGCCGCGATGCTTGTCGGGCGGCTAACCTTGCCGGCAGTGATCAAATGGCGGCGACGAGGGCGGTCGGAGACCGGGTGGACAGCATGTGCAGCACCGGGCCGGGAAGGCCGGTGGCGGGGTCCAGTTCGAAGGTGGCAATGGTGTGTGACCGTTCATGGGCCACGTGCAGCCATCTTCCCCGGACCAGGTGGTGCCGCGGCCAGTTCCCGCCGCTGTCAAAGTCCTTGACGGGGATCAGTTCGGCGCCGTCCGCTGCAGCTTCAAGGACACTGATGAGGTTGGAGCCGCGGACACCGGCGTAGGCGAAGTGTCCCTGCGGGTCCAGGCAGATCTCAGCGGCGGAGTCGCCTTCCTGGCTGCCGCCCGCAGTGGCAGGTCCGCGGAATACCAGCTCGTATATGCCGGCCTCGGGGCGGACCACGAAGACTTCCACGGAGTACTCCGACACGATGAAGACATTTCCGTTCGGGTGCTCCACCATGTGCCGCGGACCGCTGCCGCAGGGGAGAACCACCTCGTGGTCAGCCGCCAGTCCGGTGCCCGGCTCGTACTTCCAAATCCGGAGGGTGTCGTGGCCCAGATCGGTGGTCATGATGCGGCCATCCTGCAGCATCAGGCTGGCGTGGGCGCGGCTTTGCCTCGGGCTGCCGGGAGAAACGCCGGCGTGGGGATCAACCGACGGCGCAGCGGGGTACGGCCTTGTCATGCCGCCGTCGGCATCCAACTCGTAAAGGAGGACCTGCCCGTCACCCCAGCAAGCGGCGGTAACAAAGCGGCCGCGTGGGTCGACGGCAACATGGCAGGTGGCCTCGCCGGCCGGCTGCGGTTCACCGGACTGTTCAAGGCCAAAGTCACCCACGCGCCGGTATGCCTGGACCGTCTTTCTTTGCTCTGCTGCCGCGTACACCAGGGGCAGTCGCGGGTGGACGGCCAAGAACGACGGCGAGGGTGCCTGGACCGCCGTACCCAACCATTCGAGGCTGCCGTCCTGGCGCTCGCGGACAGCGCCGATGCCGTCTGCGAGGCCGCCGCCGTCCGCAGTATAGGTGCCGATCCAAATGATGCTGCTGGCCGCATTGTTGTTGGCTGCATTGTCGTGGGCTGCGCCGGTGGTCATGGTCCCATCCTGCCAACACCCTGATCCTATTCCCGTGCATCAGGCCACCGATTAGCATAAAATTCCGGCCAAAGCTGAAGGAGGTGGGTGCGATTATTGCTGCACCAGTTTTGGCTTACCCCTCCCTCCGCCCTTCGGAGATCCGGGCCTAGCCGGCATGGAGGTGCCCATCCGCTACCCGGGAGGCGCTGCTCCGGATCCTTTTCGAGTACGGGGTATTCATGGCCCGTACCCGCCCGCGGACTTCGACCGGATCGTCCCCCTGTTGAGGTCTGTGGGTTGTGTTTTCGCCGAAGAGGAAGCCCGGCTCCTGCTGGCGGAAGCGGCCAGTCCTGCGGAACTTTCCCGCAATGTCCAGCGTCGGATGGAGGGCGTCCCCTTGGAGCACATCCTGGGCTGGGCAGAATTTGCGGGGCTGCGTGTCCTGGTTAAGCCCGGCGTCTTCGTGCCCAGGCGCCGAACTGAGCTGCTGGTCAACGGCGCTCTTGCCTTGTTGCAGAACCACTTACTGCCGGAATCCCCGGTGGTGGTTGACCTCTGCTGCGGATCCGGGGCCGTGGGAGCGGCAATCCTTCAATGCGTCCCGCAGCTGGAACTGCATGCGGCTGATGTGGAACCAGCAGCAGTGCGGTGTGCCCGCCGGAACCTCGAACCCCTGGGCGGCCACGTCCACGAGGGTGACTTGTTCGAAGCACTTCCGCCCGCGCTCCACGGCCATGTGGCAGTCCTCGCCCTCAACGCTCCATATGTCCCTACCCAGGCAATTTGCACCATGCCGCCGGAGGCACGCCTGTACGAACCTGTTGCGTCGCTCGACGGCGGCCCGGACGGGCTGGATTTCCACCGCCGGGTTTCCACAGAAGCTGGGGCATGGCTCTCGCCTGGTGGTCATCTGCTGATCGAAACCAGCCAACGGCAGGCGGCCGGAACCTCCGCACTTCTTGCCGCAGCCGGGTTCGCCGTGGAGACGGTTCATTCGGAGGAACTGGATGGGACTGTGGTGGTAGGACGTGCGCCGGAAGGAACCCGCAGCACTAGATCACTAACCTGAACAGCCTTGTGTCTGTCCGGGTTGTGACAGCGGGCTGCTGATTCAAGGCAGCTTTGCGCTCCCATGTCCTTCTTGTGGGTGGGGTGGTGGGGGTGGTTTGAAGTAGTGGTTTTGTTGGGGTGTTTGGGTGGGGTCGATGTGGGGTGGGGGGATGAAGGTTGGGG
>NZ_JAUSRE010000017.1 GCF_030811655.1 Pseudarthrobacter enclensis
GTCCTCTCCGGCGAACTGCCCTTCGACGAGCAGACCATGATCGCCGGACACGGCGAAATGACACCAAAGGAAGAAGGCGCCCGCCAGGTTGCCACAGCCTAGCCTGCAAAACAAATTGGCCTGGAGCCCTGAAGACCGCCCGAACAGGTTCGCCTGTACGGGCGGTTTTCATTTGCCCATAACTTGAGGACTCACAAAGTGAGCTAATGGACCACACGACGGCCCGCTCGCTATGGCCGAGCAGGTATGCAACTCCTGACAGCGGTCCTTGAAGCTTCCTCGTTGAACTTCCCTTCGCCGCACTCTCCACTGTCCTGGCCGTTAAACTCCTTGTCGCGGCTCCGGTCGATACAGGCCGCCGATGTGCCGATTCCCCAAATGGGTTGGATCGTCGCCGCCTTGAAAGTCACAGTGGCTGGAACCCTAGGATTTCTCTATTTCCCGTGGATAGTCTGGGAAAGAACGACACCCTACGTGAGGGTCAGTGAGAATGTGGTCAAAGCAGCTGCTGCGGTAAGCGCCCGAAACAACGTCACCTTATTGGGCCGGGAGGACGGGCCTGTGTTGATGTTTGCCCACGGCTTCGGCTGCGATCAGAGCATGTGGCGGAAGCTGCTCCCCTACTTCGTTAATGACTACCGGCTGGTGCTTTTTGACCATGTTGGTGCAGGACATTCCGACATCAGCGCCTATGACTGGGAGAAGTACGGGTCCCTGAATGGGTACGCGATGGATCTGCTGGAAATTTGCGCCGCCCTTGAACTTGAGGACGTCATCCTGGTGGGACACAGTGTCAGCACCATGATCGCCGTGGTCGCCGCAGCGCACGAACCCACTCGTTTTTCCCACCTGATCCTGCTTGCTCCTTCACCCCGCCATACGAACGACCCGTACGATGGCTACATCGGCGGCTTCTCGAGGGAAGACATCGAAGGCCTGCTGGCATCTCTGGACAGCAACTATTTCGCCTGGGCCGCGGCGCTGGCGCCCATAGTCATGGGCAACCCGCAAGAGCCGGAATTAGCTGAGGACCTGCGTGTCAGCTTCTGCCGGACAAATCCGGCCATCGCACGACACTTCGCCGAAGTAACTTTCTTCTCCGACACCCGTCCTGAACTGAGAAAGCTGCACACCAGCTGCCTCATTCTGCAATGCTCCAACGATCGCCTTGCCCCGACCGAAGTGGGCGCCTACCTGCACAAGAACCTGGAACACAGCACCCTGGTGCAGCTTCAAGCCACCGGGCACTGCCCCCACGTAAGTGCACCGGAAGAAACGGCGCGCGCGATTGTGCACTACCTCGACACCCAATCGTGACAGGCCCCCGCCGGCGTCCTCTCGCTAGACCTTGAGAACTTTTGTCATGACACCCTTCGGTTGCCCGGCACCAGATGGTTTGATCCCACATCACCGTGGTATCGACGCGATCCAGCCCTCGCGTCAGCCCGACCTTCTCGCATTAGTAACCGATTTACGTTCAACGGCCGAATTCTGTTTGAACTTGAACGAATATGGCTGAACGGTATTGGGTGTTTTTATGTGAGTGTCCGTTGGCCATTAGATGTGGTTGCCCAACGACCTGACCTTTCTGGCCCTTTGTCTCGGAGGAAGCGGATTCGAACCAATAGAGGAAGGCCAAGCCACGATCTACATTCCGCCGACCGTCCGAACAACACCAACGGCGGCGGACAAGGCGGCACCGGCACAGAGTTCGCTGGCCTGGAGCTGCAGAGCAGGCAGCCTGCGCCTGGCGGCCAGCGCCAATTTGAACCCGGACCGGCGCTTCCCGTCCATGTTCGGGCAGGTCCACGGGTCCGCGCCGGGCAATGCCCGCCAAGGCATCAGCAACCCGATCGTCGCATCGCCAGTGCGGCCCTGATGCTGGATCACTTCGGGCTGCATGAGGAGGCCCACCAGGTGGAAGCCGCAATCGAAGCGGCCACCGGCGCGGTCACCTGACCCGCGACGTCGGCGGCAACGCCACCACGGAGGACGTCACCGACGCCATCATTAAGTCCCTGAAGCTCGCCCCGGGCAGCCGCCTAGCACTTGCCCGAAGCAGCTCAACCAAAGGGTGAGGTACTACGGCGGGGCGCCAGTCGCCGTCGTACCGCGGAGGTCCCTACCCACGCTCGCAAGCTCGCGTCGGGGCCCTTGAGACGCCGCTTACCCCGTTTTATCCCCACGCCAGCGACATTCCAACAATGAGGTTGGAATTAAGGATCACATCAGCACTCACGCCGCTGCACCGGCGGCCACGAAAACCCGGTGGTACCGCCAGCTCTACTTCAGGGTTCTCTAACGTGGAGTCTCGATATTTCGATTGCGGGTGCTCCGGCCCAGCCATGTCGGCGTTAAATAGGGGAAGCCCCACCAGCAATGCTGAAGGGGCTTCGACTATTTTGATTGCGTTATGACGAACATCATCTCCCGAACTTGCGGGAGTCCTGGTGCTTCCTGCCTCGTCACCGGCAGACCACTGCGGATCAGATCCACCGTGCCTTCCAGACTTCCCCTGTTGTCCGTTCCCGTCCTTCTTTCGAAGAACGTATACACAGTGTTACGCCTGATCTTGTGGTGGTGCAAGAGCCAAAGATCCCAGCGGAGGGCGCCTTTTCTGAGCGACTACCTGATCGACTCGCCCGGTGTTGGGATGGGGCTGCCCTCCAGCCTGTATGCGCAGAACCTGCAGGTACCTTCGCGATCTCGCTAAGAGAAGGCTCGGACATTCTCATGTCCTGAACAACCCGGCGTCATCTGATGGTTACCTGCAGTCGCTCTCAGTCTACGACCGGACCGGCCGCTCCAACAGGGGCGCGGGTCCCATTCCGTCAAAAATATCGTGAACCTCATTGGACACATGCCAGAGCACCTGTCAGCCCCATGCATGGTTGTTCCAGTCCGCCATCGAGGTTGCGAAAACGCCCCCGGCTTGCTGTGAGCAGGTCGGGCCGATGAGGTGGCTGCCGGTGACCGGCGTATATCCGTACACCACCATCCGGGCGTCTTACTGAAGCTGTTGTGCCGTTTTCCGCACCCGGCTGCGCAGCCAGGCCGGGACGTGATCGGAAGGAATCGATTTGCTCCACAGGAAACCTTGAGCGCGCGTCACACCCAGACGCCGAAGTTCACCGAGTTGATCGAGGGTTTCGACGCCTTCGGCGATGACGTCAAGTCTGAGGCTTTTCGCCATGCCCAGCACAAGCTCGATGACTGTTCCGGCGCGGGGGTCTTCTCCAAGTTCCCTTATGAAGGTGCGGTCAATCTTCAACGTCTTCGCCGTGAGCCACTTCAGATAGCTGAGGGAAGAATAGCCTGTGCCGAAGTCATCGATGGAGAGGCAAACACCCAAGCGGGAGAGGCGCTGCAAGGTTTCCCTGGGCAGATCGGGTTCGTCCATGAGGACCGTTTCCGTTATTTCCAGATGCACGGCTGCAGCGTCGATGCCGGTATCCCGGATGGCGGCTTCGACGATGTCCGGGAAATTCTTCGCCACCAACTGGCGTCCGGAAATGTTCACCGCGGTCGTCAGGCTTGCCGCGCCATCTATCTGCTGACGCCACTGGTTCCCTTGGCGGAGTGCTTCGTGCAGGACCCAGGTGCCTATCGGAATGATCAGGCCGGTCTCTTCGGCGATGGGAATGAATGCTTCAGGGGATATGAGGCCGTGGTCCGGGTGTTCCCACCGCAGGAGCGCCTCGAAGCCCAACGGGGCCTCCGAATCCAGGTCGATAATCGGCTGATAGTTCAGGCGAAGTTCTCCTCTGTCCAGGGCCAACCGCAGGTCTGATTCCAGGTCCAAGCGTCCGCTGGCCCGTCGGGTCATGCGGGAGTGATAGATCGCTGAGGCGTCCCCACCAGCAGATTTCGCCCGGTACATCGCAGTGTCCGCCCCGCCCAGCATGGACTGGGCCGTGTCATCGGGCCCGGCGAGCGCAATGCCGACACTGACGTTCAGGAAAATCTGCCGCTCTTCGACCTCGAATGGAGACCTGATGCATTCACGGATCCGCCCGGCCAATACTTGGGCGGCACGCATTCCCATGTTCTCGCAAACGATAATGAATTCATCGCCCCCGAAGCGGCCCACGGTGTCACCGGCCCGAACTGCCTTCTTCAAGCGTTCACTGACGAGCATCAGTATCCTGTCTCCACCGCTGTGGCCAATGCCGTCGTTGACCAGCTTGAACCGGTCGATATCGACGAACATGACGGCAGGGCAACAACCCTGGTCAAGGAAACCCTGCAGCACCTCGGTGATCCAGTATCTGTTCGGCAGACCTGTCAGGGCGTCGTGCCGGGCCTGCCATTCCAGGATCTGTTCCGCGTCCTTGCGCTCCGTGACGTCCAGCACCGTGTCAAGGAACTGAAGGGGTTTCCCGTCCGGGCCATCGACGCTGCGTATCCTCGAATGCAGCCACCGCTGCCCGCCATCGGGCCGGAGGAGCCGGTATTCAACATCAGCGAAACCTGCCCCTGCCCGCAGGCTCCGCCATACCCTCCGCACCAGGTCACGGTCCTCGGGATGGGTCCGCTCCAGCATCCGCTCCCACGACAACGACTCCCCCGGCCCGAGGCCCACGATCCGGGCGAGCTCCTGTGAGTGCCACGCCGTACCCAGATCGGCCGAGTACTCGAGGCTTCCCACGTGCGCCATCTCCTGGGCGGCCAATAACCGACGCCGCTCCGCATCAGCTTCGGTGCGCAACCGCTTGATTTCAGTGATGTCCCTTGCGATCCCGGAAGCACCGGCCAGCGTCCCGTCCTGCCCATAGACCGGGGACACCGTCAGTTCAACGTCAATGAGCGACCCGTCCTTACGCCGCCACCTAGCTTCCAAACCCGGAACGAATGCCCCGTTGCGGATCCGTTCGGCGACCCGCTCGCCCACGTCCTCCGGCCCTCGGGTCGTGAAAAGCGCAGGGTTCTGGCCCACGGCTTCCGCCGCGCTCCAGCCAAGCATCCTGGCGGCGCCCGCGTTCCAGCTGCTGATCTTCCCATCCATGTCAGCGCTGATGATCGCATCACCGGAGGACTCCACCATCGCCGAGAGCCGGCGCAGGATCGCCTCTTGGTGCTTCCGGTCGGTGATGTCTTTTGAAATGGCCACAATATCCACCGGCACCGTGTGTCGGCCCCTGATTGGGCTGATCGTTCCATGGACCGGGAACTCCCTGCCGGACCGGTCCCGCACCCAGAACTCCCCCGACCAGTCCCTGCCTCTCGCTATCCACTCAGCGATTTCCTCTCCCGTGGGCCCCGGAGCGAGGGTCTTGAAATTACCGACGATTCCCAGCTCAAGAGGCGTCCTTCCCAACACCTCTGAGGCTGCGTAACCATAGAGACGCTCCGAGGCACGATTCCAGTAGGTGACCCGCCAACGGTTGTCCATGCCGATCACGGACTGCCCGATCTCATCGAGCAGCAGCGACTGTGTCAGCAGATCATCCTGTTGCCCGGCCATTGATCCTCCGTGTTGTCCTCGCCCCGGTCCAGCACGCAACCTCCCAGTTGCTGAAGTCTAAAACAGTCCGGGCGCTTCTGCCGGGGATCGTACCCAGCTGCCGAGGATTGTATCCAGCTGCCGCGATTAAACCCCGCGCCGACCGGCCTTGGTTTTCCATTGGAAAAGCCGTGTGACCAAGCCCGTCACATCGCTATGCCCACAGACACCACGCGCAGGACCATGCCCATCTCCGGAACGTCGCGGCCTCCCACTGTGATGTGTGCACCCTGCCTGAGGCCAGGCAGGGCAGGGCTCAGGTCGACCACCGCCGCGGTCAGGATAGCCAGAATGGCCAACACGATGCGTGTCAGCTATTGCGGCGTTTGTCGGTGCGGATTGAGCTCGAGGTAAGGCACTGGGCTTCAGGTTTCCGATCCCAAGCTGCTGCATCTTTTTCGCTTCGCCCCCCAACAGGATCAGGTGGGCTGAAATAGCCAGGACCGCCGGGCTCCAAAGACAGCAGGCGGAAGGCGCACCAGCCAGGGACTTGAACCCGTCACCCCACACGCCTTAGCTGCAGTCAGGCGAAGAGCCGAACCTTGTGCCCAGGCATAGTTGCAGTACGGAATCTCGATTTACCTGACGGTTCGGCCTGTGCTAGCTCATCCTGTAGCTGAGGATCCGTGTTCCACCGTTGTCGTCGCCGTCGTCGGGAGCCGCGTGAATGTGAAGTCCTGATTCAGCTGGAGTGACGGTAACAGGGTTCCGTGTGATGACGTGCCCGGCGGTACTGAATATGCTGATGGGTATATCCCGCAAGATTCTCTGCCGCTGCGGTTCCACCAGGGCCAGTCCCCCCAGTTCGAAAGCCGCGCCGTTTTCCTGCGGCAACACGGAAATTCCTGTGCACAACAGCAGGCCCGGGCCCAGCAGTTGGGCGTCCTGGTAGTCAATGAAGTGGCCCGGGTTCGCCCAGCTGGCGACCATGCGGCCTTCACTATCCCAGGTATGGAGTTGCCGGGAACCCCAGCTTCCGCCGAAGACGAGATTCAGTCCTGGATCCCGGACGATCCAGCCAATGTGGTCATTCACTCGGAACCGCTCGCGCACCTCGAAGCTGGACGGATCAATCGTGTAAACGATACTCCGCCCTCCAGCCCGGTATTCGGCTACCGAGACCCACACGTGTTCGCCGTCGAAGTCAATGCCTCCGGGGTGATACATGGTGTCCTCGCCGAGGACCACGTCGCGGATTAAGGCACCTTGTGAGTCGAGAACGAAGATGTGGCCCCTTCCCCGGCCCGGAGTGCGCAACGCTGGATCTGCGGCGGGGCGCGGGGCGTCGAGGATCTCGACAGATGACAGGAACGTCAGACCCTGCGCGAACACCATGCCCTGCGGGTGGTGCGTCGGGAAGCCGAGGCGGACTTCACCGATTAATTCGAAGCGGCTCCGCCTGTCCAGCGTGAACACCGCATCGAGGAGCGGTCCCTGCACCTCAACCGCGGGCGCTGTCATGTGCTTTCCTCCATAGTCCGTACAGCTCGGAGGAGTATTCCGGACGCGCCGCCAACACCCCGCCATGCTCCGGGAAGGTATCCGTTTCGCCAACAGCATTCAGCACGACGCCACCGGCCTCTTGAACGATCAGCGTGGCCGCCAGATGATCGACCGGGCTGAAGCTGCCGATGATGGCTCCGGCACCCCGCCCTGCGGCGACGCCCACCACAGTCATCGTTGCCGACCCCATGATCCGCATGATGCTGTGCCGGTCGCCGAGCTGCGCGAGCAGGTCCAGCATTCCGGGCCACGGCAAGTGCCCGGCGAGTTCCGTCGCCACGACGGCTCCGGCAAGAGACGCGGGCGCCAGGGTGCCTTGGGAAGCGAGCGATAGGGGCTGACCATTCAGGTGGGCGCCCCAGCCGGCCACGGCTTCGAAAATCTCGCCGCGCCATGGATCCGCGACGACAGCCACCTCAGGTTTGCGGTCGACAGCCAAGGCAAGCGAAAACGCCGTCCAGGGAAGGTGGTTGACGTAGTTCGTGGTTCCGTCGACGGGATCAAGGTACCAACATGGTGCCCCGGGCACCGCGGTCCCACCCATTTCCTCTCCCACCACGGTGTGGCCGGGGAGGCGGGCCGCAATGACTTCGCGGACATGGCGCTCGACGGCGACATCGACTTCCGTGACCAGATCACCGGGGTTGGCCTTGGTCGAGACCTGGCCGCGATCGGCGTCGCGCATGTACCCGACGGCCCATGCGGCGAGTTCCAAGGCTACTTTTCGGGATTCGAGAACCTCGTCCCCCGCCAGCCGCCGGGGAGCCTGGGCCGAGGACCATCCGTCGGGGTCTTCGGCGATCGCGCCTTGCAGCAGATCCAACCGGTTGCTCGTGATCGAATCCACGCCAAGTGCCAATGCCCAGCGCATGGATTCCACGTCGTCTACGGTCCAGCAAGCAACTTTGGCGCCCGTGGCGTGGATCTGTTCCACGATGTCCTTGTTGAGAACCACGTACTCGGAATTGACGTACTCGGGCTTCAGTTCCGTAAGCAGCTCTTTGGGTGGGGCGATCCTCTTGTTCCACGGGAGCCAGATCCTGGCTGCGGGGTCTATGGCGCGGACGGTCCGCATTCCCTCGAGGTTGCCGCACCAGGCCACATTCACGCCGCCGTCGCGTACAACGGCGGCGGCGGCCTCTGCCAGGCCAGCTTCGTCCATGTCAATGAGCAGCGTTGACCGGCTGCCGCGGAACAGTTCGATGGCTTCGGAAAGCAACGGGATCCGTTCCGTGCCCGCTCCCAGTTGCCTGATGCGCTCATAGTCGACAGCCGCAGCGTCGGCGTCCAGACCCCAAATCCTCAACAGCGAGGCGTCGTGGAGCAGGATCACCTGCCCATCCTTCGTTACCCGGACGTCCACCTCCACGAGGTCCGCACCAGCGTCGATGGCAGACGCGATGGCAGGCAGCGTGTTCTCCAGGTGTTTGCTGGAATCGCCCCGATGTGCCGTTGCGCGGGTCCTTTTGGTGTCAATCATGTTGGTCAAAGTGCCGCACCGGCCTCTGCCACCAGCCGTCCGTCCCGGAACGTCATGGCCTTGCGGACCCCCGCATATGTCTGCTGGCCGGCCTGAACGAGCTCACCGCTAACAAAACTCCGTAGCTGGGTATCTCCCCTGCGCACATACACTTCCTGGAAATGTCCCCGCGGAACGACCCTCTCGACAGTGGCCGGCACTGCACCGGCGAAGGGCGCATCTGCAAGGATGACGTCCTCGGGTCGAATCCCGAGAATGTCGGGACCCGAGGTGATGAGGCCGTCGACGAACGAGCCTTCCAGGCGGTTCATGCTGCCGATGAAGGTGGCTACAAACTCGGTTTCCGGGCGGGCATAGAGGGCCTCGGGGGTGCTGTATTGCTCGATCCTGCCAGCGTTCATCACGGCGATGCGGTCGGACATGGACATCGCCTCTTCCTGATCATGGGTGACGATGACCGTGGTGATGCCCAGCTCCTGCTGGATCCTGCGGATGTCTTCACGCACTTTGACACGCAGTTTGGCGTCGAGGTTGCTCAGCGGCTCATCGAGCAGCAGGAGCTTCGGCTCCTGGACCAGGGCCCTGGCCAACGCCACGCGCTGCTGCTCGCCACCAGAGATTCGGGCGGGTTTGGAATCCTTGTGGTGCAAGAGGCTGACCAGCTCAAGGACTGCCTCCACCCTGTCCTTGATCTCGGTCTTGGACATTTTGCGGAGCTTCAGCGGGAAGCCGACGTTCTTGGCTACCGTCATGTGGGGCCATAGGGCGTAGTTCTGGAACACCATGGCGCTGGGGCGATTCTCCGCGCCAAGGTGTGACACCTCTTGGCCTTCCACCTCGATGGAGCCCTCGTCCGGTTGCAGGAAGCCGGCGATCATCCGGAGCGTCGTTGTCTTGCCGCACCCGGAAGGGCCCAGCAGGGATACCAGTTCGCCCTCTTTTACCGAGAGGTCGAGGTTGTCGATGATGGTGCGGCCACCGAGGATTTTGTGAAGGCCACGGATGGTCAGGCCACCGCCCGAGGCGGCAGTTCCGGTGCTTGTTGTGCTGGCGGAGGGTTCAGTCACTGGTTCATGAAGTGTCATGGGGTCTCTGTCTGACGTTGAGCGCGGGCGTGCTGCGTGGGTTGAGTACGGGCCGCTATTTAATCTGGAATCCTTCGGCGAGCTGGCCACCGAGGATGTGCTTGTGCGCCGCGAGCATGAGCGCGACGGACGGGATGGCCAGCAGGATGGAAAAGACTGCCGCCACCTGGGTGGGATAGTTCAGCACCAGGCTGTACATCTGGGTGGGCATGGTCATGAAGTCCGGTGCACCCACCAGGTATGTTCCCTGGGCTTCGTCGAAAGACGCCAGGAACGACATCACCGCCGCAACAATGATCCCGGGCAGCGCCATGGGGAGCGTCACGGAAGCGAACACGCGAAGTTTGGAAGCGCCGGCGTCGCGGGCAGCTTCCTCGAGGTTCCGCGGCACGGCAGCGAACGCTGCCGCCGGGATCCACGTCATGAACACCACCGTGCCCAGCACATGTACCACCAGGATTCCCAACACGCTGTTCATGAGGTTCAACGCGTAGAAGAGCGCAGCAAGGGTGACGAACAACCCCATCTTCGGAAACGCATTTGTGGCGAACAGGCTGATCAGGAACAAGCGCCGTCCGGGGAAATCGAAACGGGCGAACGCATAGGCCGCCGGCAGGCAGATGACTGCCGAAACGAGCACCGTTAGCGGGGCAAAAAACAAAGAGTTCTGGACCGCGATACTGAGCGCGCCATCGTTGAAGACGACCTGCCACCAGCGCAGCGTCCAATCATCAGGTAGGAGATTGGGGAACGTCCAACTACCGGCGAAGGCGCGCACGCCCAGCCATAGCAAGGGGCCCAGAATGAAAACGAGCATCAGGATCACGAACAGGCCCACGAGGGCACTGCGGAGAATCGAGTCCAACGACGGCGGCCGGCGGGTGGAGGAGGCCGTGCGGGCCCGGGAAACAGGAGTGTTAGACATCAGACTTTCCCTTGCTCCTTGGCGGAACGGAAGTTAGCCCACACATACAGCGCGGCAATTCCGGAGGCAATCACGAAAACCGTGAAGGCCATGACGGCCGATTGCTGCGGCTGATTGAAGGAGGAGAAGTAGTTCGACATGTCCACACCGAGCATGTTGGGCGAGTTGGGCCCCGTGAAGTAAGGGACCGTGAACGATCCTACGATGCCAATAGCGGTGAACGTCGTCGCGATGATGATCGGAACGGCAGCCATGGGAATGATGACGGAGACGATCGTCCGCAACGAGCCAGCGCCGGCGTCGCGGGCTGCTTCAATCATGGCGTTCGGTACCGACTGCAGCCCGGAGGAGACCATAAGCACCGCGAAAGGCAGCGACGTCCACACCGAGCCGATGATGACCGCCACCATCGTGAACGCCCACACGGGGAAGTCAAGCCCGACGATGGCGAAGACGCTCCGGAGGAAACCCGTCCCCGAGTAAAAGGTCAGGATGGCCCAGGAAGCGATCACCACCGGGATGAACAGCGGCACAATCGCGAGCCCGGAGAGCAGCCGGGCCATCCGGCCACCCTTGAGTTTGAGGTACAGCCCAATCCCCAGGGCAAGAAAGAGGACCGTGATCGTACTCACCAGCGTCACAATGACCGTGACCAGGAGGTCCCCGAGGAAACGCTGGTTCGAGAACATCTCCTGGTACGCCGCCAGCGTTCCCCACCAGCCCTCGGACTCGTGCACGTTCTGGCCAATGGTGGCAATTGTGTGGTTCAACCCGCCGTTCAAGCCGATGCTGAACCCGAAAGCAAGCACGATCGGGAAGCCGACAAAAAGAGCGATCAGCAGGATCGGCGGCAACGCCATGAAGAACCCGACGCCTCGCTGGCCCAGACGCTTGGGGCGCCTGGCACGGGCCGGCGGAACCGTTTGTTGCCGTTCCGCCGGCTTGGGAAGCGTGCTGGTCACTGGCCGGGAACCTTCTGGTCCCAGAGGTTGTTCAGGTCTTTGCCCATTTGGTCAAAGTAGCCCTTGCGCAGGTTGTTCGTGTCTGCGTCTTTGAACTTTTCCTTCACGTCAGCAGGCAGTTTGTCCAGGCTGATGGCCGGGAAGCCGGACATTTCCTTGATGATCATGGTTTGCGCGTCCGGCGACAGGACGAAGTTGGCGAGCTTCAGCGCAGCCTCCTGGCGGGGCGAAGACTTGGGGATGCCGAGGTAGGCGGCACCGCCGGTAAAGGACGGGTCGCTGATCTGAGTGGCCTTCACTGTGGAAGGGATCTGGCCGTTGGTCAAGCCGGTGATGAACTGGTCTGACCAGACCGGAGCCATCGAGATCTGCCCACTGGCGAGCAGGTCAAGGGTCTGCTTGTTGCCGTTGGGGTAGACGCCTTTCTGGAAGACGGACGAGTTGAGGTCCTTCAACGTCGCGAAGCCCTGGTCCCAGTACGACTCCAGATCCTTCTCATAACCCACGGCCATCTTCGCGCGGGCGTCGGCCGGGACGAACTTGTCCAACACAGTGGCAACGAAGGCCCCCCCGGAGCCGCCCGACTTCGGCGAGTTGTACGTGAACTTGCCCGGGTTTGCCTTAATCCACGCGAGCAAATCATCCAGGGTCTTAGGCGGCCTAGCTACTGTCTTGGTGTCATAGGCCAGAAGCACTGCAGAGCCGCGGTACGGAATGCCACCTGTGCCTCCGGCTTTGATGACATCCTGAGGGACATCATTCAGGGCCGGAATCGTCTGGGAGCCCACGGGGGTCAGCAGATTGGCCGCTGAGGCCTTGGGAACAAACCCGCCGTCCACCAGGTCAAAGTCAGGTTCCTTGTTCTGCTCCGTCGCGCTGGTCAATTTCGCCAAGGTCTGCGAATCGTGCTCACCGTGCAGATCCAGCGTCACCTTCACGTCGTAGCCAGGATTGGCTTTCTCGAACGCCGGAACAAGGCTCTTCTCCCACAAGTTCTGAACATTGGTATCCCCGCTGATGAAGACGGTGACCGTCTTGTCCGGAGTAGCGCCGGTCCCATTGTTTTGGGTCGAGGAGGTACTGCTTTGGGCGCAGCCGGTCACAGCGGTAGCTGCAACAACGGCGACGGCGGCCGCTGCTAAGAAGCGGTTGGTCATGGGTATTCCTTCATCTTGTCTCGAAAAGTCCCCCGAATGCACGGACAATCTTCCAGGGACTACGTGACAGGACAGCGCATGGCATATGAACCGACGGTGAACCCAACCAAAATGTTAGGACATAAGAACATTGGTTCAATGACCGAGCGATCCTGACGGGATCCCGACGAGCTGAGCCCCCGCGCGACGGTACGTGCCATCGACGGGGGCCGACTGCCGCAGCCACGACGAGCATCCCAGTCGAGGGACTTCGACGGAACGAATAAGCCCCACCACTGCGAACTCATGGCGACGGCAGTCTTGTTGGCTGGGCGCCCGACCGTTTGGACGCGTTAGTGGACGGTCGCGAGGGCTGGACGATGTGTATCCAGCCCTCGCAGGCTTTACGCAGTGATACTCGCTTAGACGGGGCGCGGGCCGGGCGTGCTTAGTCGTCTTCGTGGTTGGTTGATCCGGCGGGAATGCCGGGCACCTCGTCAGGGCCGTAGATCTTCTCATCACCTGGGTAGGGGGTTGACCAGTTGTGGGCCTGGTACCAGGTCCAGCGGTTGAACAGGTTGGGGTCCGCGTAGTCTTCCTTCGCACCGTTGCCTGTGAGGTGCTGCTTCTCTGACCAGTCGTCCCACTTTTCGGCGGTTTCCTTCATGGGGGCCGGGACGGCGGTGGCTTTGGCTGCGGCGTCGTTTACCGCGGCAGCCGCCGCTCCGGTCTGGCCCAGGGTGTCGGGGCCGCAGGCGGGTGCGGTCTTGACGCCCTCGGTGAGGGGAATCTGGTTCGGGACCGCAGCGAATGGTGTCAGGTCGGGCTTGTTGGTGAAGGCGTCGAACATTGGGGTGGCTGCGGCCACCTTCTGGTTCAGCGGCTGGGCGCCGAGGATCTGTTCAATGGTCCGGACCATGTTGATCTGGGAGTAGAACGTGCTGACAGTTCTTCCGTGCACGGCGTAGGGGCTGATGACCTGGACCGGGGCGCGGTGGCCGTCGACGTGGTCGGTACCGTTCTGGCTGTCGTCCTCGGCGATGAAGATCGCGGAGTCTTTCCAGTACTCGGAGTGCGAGATCTCGTCGACAATCTTGCCCACGGCGAGGTCATTGTCGGCGACCTGGGCTTCCGGGTCGGCGGTGCCGCCGGTGTGGTCGCTTGAAAGCCAGGTCATCTGGAAGTTCTTCGGGCCGTTCTTCTCAAAGTCCTGCTTCCAGGCCTCATAGCGGTAGATGTCCGGCACCGAGGTGTCGAACGGTGCTGCGTTCGGGTCCGTGATTTCGTTGAGTGACGGGATGGCCGAGGCGGCGTGCATCTGCAGTGCCGGGGTGAAGAGCTGGGCGGGGTCGCCGCCGGCCATGGTGCTGGTCGCGGCGCAGTAATACTGCTGCCACGTCGCCCCGGCGGGCTTGCCTTCCTCGGAGTCGAATTCGCCGTAGTTCCTCGCGGTCTTGCCTGCGTCCTTGATCGCGGTCCAGAGAAAACCCGAGCGTTGGTGGCCGAGGACGTCGTCCTCGGTGTCGTAGGACCGCTTGTACTCGCCGGCGCTGGTCTCGGTGTAGGCCGGGTCATCGCCCTGCATCATCCAGTTGTGGCCCTCGGCCGAGTTGGTGCCGATGTCGTAGGTGTTGTCATACAGGCCGAACTGGCCGGCGAAGGCGTGCTGGTTTGGGGTGACTTTCGCACCGAACTGGGCCAAGGCGGCATCCCCGTTGCCCTGCTTCATGTCGCCGTAGACCTGGTCGTAGGTCCGGTTTTCCTTCACGATCAGGAAGACGTGCTTGATGGTCGACGGCTCCCCAATCCGCTTCGGGACGGCGACCGCGGGGATCTTGGCGGCCTCCGCAGCCGTCGCGTCCTTCACGGAGCTGCCGTCCCAGCCGTTCTGCTCGAACACCGTCTCGGTGTTCTTCTGGATCTCTTCATCGCTAGGCAGGGTGAACCTGGTCAGCGACGCCGTGGTGGAGTGCGTCCCGTGACCGGTCGCTGCGGTCGTGTTCGGCCCCTCGTTGATGGTCACTTCCGGTCCGCGCGCGTCGATCCCGCGGATGTTGGTGACCACGATCTGGCCGTTCACCACGGTGACATTTCCGGGGTAGTAATCGGTCGGCAGGAGGCCGACGTAGCTGGCGGGGTCTTTCGGGTCCTGCTTGTTGACCTTGTAGACCGCAACGGCGTTTGCGCGGCCGAGCGAGATCAGCAGGTGGTCGCCCTGCATGGTGATGGCGGTGGGCTCGTAACCGACCTGGGAGGAGGCCCAGGGCTGGGTGGCGATGGTCTGAAGAACCTTGTTGCTGGCCGTGTCCACCACCGAGACAGTGTCACTGTTGGTGTTCGCCACGTACAGGGTGGTGCCGTCCAGGAACAGCCCGGTCGGGTGCAGTTGAACGTCGATCGAGGAGACCGGTGCCGCCGCGTTGGCCGTGTCGATGACGCTGAGCGTTCCAGTCGTGGAGGTGCCGAGGTTGGGGTCCGCCGGGACGTCAGTGCCGTAGGAGTTCATCGTGGGTTCCCCGGGCAGTGCCGGGCGGCCACCCTCGTTGGAGACGTACAGCCTGGTGCCGACGAACTTCAGTTGCCGCGGCGCGATCCCCGTGGCGAAGGTCTGCTTGATCGTGCCGGCGGCGGGGTCGATCGCGACGACCGAGTTCTGGCCGTTCACGGCGGCGTAGAGGGTCGAGCCGTCCGGGGAGAAAGCCATGCCGGCGGTCAGGGCCTGCTTGTCACCGGCGGCCGGAATATTGATCTTGGTACCGGCTCCGAGCGAGCCGTCCGGGTTGAAGGGGTAGCGGACAATGCCGGTCGCGACGGGCTCATAAAGGAACTTGCCGTCAGGTGAAAAGACCGGGCCGTCCTGGCCCACCGAGCCATCGGTGATCTGCTGGTACGCCATGTTGGCATAGCCTGCGTTGGCAGCCGCGGTGGCAAACGCGGTAGCAGCTTGTGTGCCCGCGGCCGCGACCGGCTTGTACGTGGTGAGGTCGAAGACCTGCAGGTCCACGGACCGGTCGGCGCTGGTCCCGACGAGGTAACGGCCGTCCGGGCTGACGGTCGAGCCCATGATTTTGCCAAAGGGTGTCATTAGGCGGTCGCCGATGGGCTTGATCGCCTGGTTCGAGGAAATCTGCTCCCCCTTCTCATCCTCGGAGCCGACCTGCTGTTGGCCGAAGGGAAGGGTGGAAGCAGTCGCGATGCCGGCGCCACCCAGAATGGCGAGGGTGCAGCTGGCGGCCACGATCACAAGCGGCCTTTGGCTGCGAACGGATCGTGAGAGCCTGCGCAGCACGCTCGTGCTGGGCTGTTCTTCGGTAGTGGATTGTTCAGGGACTGCCGGCGAGGGTCTTGTCATGCCTGTGAACGTACGGGCCCTGGATGACATCGAGGTGACGGGTTTGGTTACTTCAGGCAACGGTTTGACGCCAAGCCGACCAAGGATCCGCACTGCCAGGGTGGAAGGGGGCGCGGCAACTTCAAGCCCGACCAGGCAGAGGAGGAAACACCATAGGGTCGGGTGACCAGATTGAGAACGACGCCGAGAAAGCTGGCGGTAAGGGCAAGGAAGCGGCCGGGAGTGCCGCGGGCCGGACTGACCAGGGCAACGGCGACGTGAAGGACGCCGGTGAAAAGGTCAAGGACGCTTTCGAACGCCGTGAACGTCCCGTGCTGTGCGAACCCACCGACGACGAGAGCGGTTGCGAGGATTAGGATCTGGAGTGCTTTGCGGGTTCTCATGCCATCCAGGTGTGCGGCGCTTCACAGCCGTCACCGGCGCGGCAATGGCCAGTGACCTACGTTCGGCGGTAAGATATCCGGCCGCTCCTGCCCTAGACTGTGGGTGGTCTCTTCTTTCGTATTTCCCAGCCCTTCAGCCGAACACTGCCGGGCTTTCAGGCGTGCGTGGCGGCGGCCAAAACTTTGGTCTCTTCTACCCACCCCGGGGGTCCCATGTCCTGGCTTCACCGTGCCGCAACTGCTGTCGCAGCAGCCGGCCTTCTCCTCACTGCCGCCGTGCCCGCCTCTGCCGCCCCGGGCCCCACCAACCCGGGCCAGGGGACGGAGCACGAACACTTCGCCAACCACCCGCTGCGGGTCCTACCGCAGGTGACGAACACGACGCCGACCGGCCTCTCGCCCGCCACAATCAAGCAGGCTTACAGCTTCCCGACTTCGGCCCTCGCCGGTGCCGGCAAGACCATTGCCATCGTCGACGCCTACAACGACCCAACCATCGCCAGCGACCTGTCGGCATTCAGCACCCAGTTCGGGCTGCCTGCCTGCACGAGCGCCAACGGCTGCTTCACGAAGGTCAACCAGAAGGGCGGGACCAAGTACCCGCAGTCCGACTCCGGCTGGGCGCTGGAGATCGCGCTGGACGTCGAATGGGCACACGCGATCGCACCGGGTGCCAAGATCCTGCTCGTTGAAGCCAACAGCAGCAGCTTCACCGACCTGATGACCGCCGAGGACTACGCTTCCGCGCACGCCCAGTACGTCTCCAACAGCTGGGGAGGTGCCGAGTTCAGCGGAGAAGCATCCTACGACACCCACTTCAACCGTTCGGGCGTGAGCTTCTTCGCCTCCGCCGGGGACCAGGGCGCACCGGCAACTTACCCGTCGGCATCGCCGAACGTGATTTCAGTCGGCGGAACCAGGCTGAACTTCGACAGCACAGGCGCACTGTCCAGCGAAACCGGCTGGAGCAGCTCCGGCGGCGGATGTAGCGCCTTCGAAGTCGCTACAGCGGTCCAGGCCGCTTTCAGCCAGTACGCCCAACTGAACTGCGCGGGCAAGCGGGCCACTCCTGACGTGTCCCTGGACGCTGACCCGGCCTCCGGGGTCTCCGTCTATGACTCGACCTCGTACAACGGACAGACCGGCTGGTTCACGGTCGGCGGCACCAGCGCATCCTCTCCGATGTGGGCAGCCCGCGCTGCGGACACCGGCGCACTCGTCAACGCCTCCTACGTGTACGGCTCCTCGGTGGCGTTCCGGGACATCATCACCGGCAACAACGGCAACCCCTGCCTTACCGGCGAAGACATGGTCACCGGACGCGGCAGCTGGGTCGGCTAACAAGATGAGATGACCGCAACGACCGTCAAAGGAAGCGCACTATGGCGGGGCCAGGGAGTCCGCGTGCAGGCCGGGGGCCACGACCTGGGAACAGGCGTCGTGGATGACCTGACCGAGGACGGCTCCATCGTCTGGATTGTCTTTGGCGGGGCTGAACCGCGGCGGATGTTTCTCGAAGAGGACGCTGCCCGGTACACGGTGCTGCCGCCGACCTCGATCCGCTAGGCCGCCGATTGGCGATCCGGTGCGCGAGCTCCTGGTCCGCGGCGCCGATCCGCCGGCACCCGACCGCCGGTTCGTTGGGGTCACGCATCGGGCGCGAATATCTGGAAACAGTCTTCCGAACAGATGGTGAACAGTTGCTGGCAGCATGTCCAACCGCGGCGTGTGGGAGCCCACTCTGACTTCATCGCGCCTTAGTGTCGATAACCATGACCTCCCCCAACCATCGTCACCGCCGCTCGGTCATCACCGCGCTGGCCGTGTCCCTCCCCTTCGCCTTCCTCACCCCAGCAGGCGCTTCCACCGCGGCGCCCACGGCTCCGGCCCAGGATCAGCAGACTGCCGCGTCACAGCCCTCCCACCTGGATCTCGGAGCGCAGGACCTGCCCGAGACGCGGAACGTGACCACCCTGGCCCCGGGCCTGACCCGGACCACAATCACCCGCGGCGCCCCGAACCAGGACTTCTTCTGGACCGCCGAAGTCGCGGTCCCGTCCATCTCGCCGGACCCTGACGCCCCGGCCTCCGCATTGTCCACCCAGGCGCAGGCCCAGAAGGTCGCCGACAAGCTCACCGCGGCCAACCTCACCGCCCGGGTCGAACACGTCCAGTCACCCCAACTGGCCGACGCTGGCGGGGACCTCGGATACCGGGTGCGGGTGGGCCAGTTCGGCTCCAAGGCTGACGGCTCTGCCACGATCGATCAGATCAAGGCCGCCGGCTACAAAGCATCGGTGATCTACACCGGTTGGGACGGCGACGCCGGTTCCAGTGAGAATGACCGCGGCCCCTGGAACCTCCAGGTCCTCACCATTGACCCGAAGGAATTCCACGGGGACCTCACCTCTTCCTTCGGGCCCAACCTCGAAGACCGCGAAACCACAAGCCAGCTCTCCGCTGCCGCCGGGGCCCTGGCAGCCGTGAACGGCGGGTTCTTCACCATGGACCCCGCCGCAGGCGCCCCCGGGGACCCCGCCGGGACCGCAGTACACGATGGGAAGGTCCTCAGCGAACCCGTCGGCGACCGCCCCTCCCTGGTCCTGGACAAGAACGGCACCTCCATCCAGCGCCTGCACTGGCACGGCACCGTCAGTGCGCCGGGCTCAGCAGAACTCCCCCTGGACGGGATTGACCGCGTGCCGGGGCTCATCCGCAACTGCGGCGGCACCAATGACACCCCGACGAACCTGCCGCTGCACGACTTCACCTGCACTGACGCCAACGAAATCGTGGACTTTACCCCCGATTTTGGCCCCACCACCCCGGCTGGCCCCGGACTCGAAGTCCTCCTGGACGCCCAAGGCACCGTTACCGCCGTCAACCATACCCGCGGCACCGCGGTACCCGCCGGCGGCCAGAGCCTGCAGGCCATCGGAACGGACGTCGACAAGCTCGCCGCCCTGGCCGTCCCGGGCAAGAAGCTGAAGGTCGACACAGATCTGCTCACCGAAGATGGCAAGACCCTCACGACGAGCACCACCAGTGACGTCGTCAACGGCGGCCCCACCCTGGTCCAGAACGGGCAGCTGGACGTCACGGCCAAACGGGACGGCATGGTCCGCACCAACGACAGCAACAGCTTCTTCTACGGCTGGGTCCACAAGCGCAACCCCCGCACCTTCGCCGGGGTCGACACACAGGGCCGCACCCTGCTGGTCACCGCAGATGGACGACAAACCACGTCCCTGGGGCTGAGCCTGAATGAGGAGGCGCACGTGGCCAAGTCGCTCGGCATGGTCAACGCGATGAACCTGGACGGCGGCGGATCCACCACCATGGTCCAGAGCGGCCAGGTCATGAACTCCCCCTCGGACCCCACCGGCGAACGCCCCATCGGCGACGCCATCCTGCTCCTGCCCGGCCGCAAGCCGTAGCAACAACGGGTCCAAGGCCCGGCAAAAAGGGCGCGCTCAGCGAACGGGGCGCGCCTTTTCTGTGCTCTCATGGCTTTACGGCGGATGGCACGAGCCCCTCTGCAGTCAGCGATGCGGGACCTTGCCCGTGAGCCCAGGTGCGCGTAGCTTGTCGGCATGAGCCAAAGGGACGAGTTCATTCGTTGGGTTGAAACGACTTTGCACGACGCAGAAGTAGCACTTCATAACGGTGACGCCGACCCTCGTCGGGCCATCTGGTCCCGCAATGAACCGGTCTGCATTCTTGGCGCTTGGCGCAATGCCTACGGCCAGCAGGAACTGGAAGAGCTCTTCTCTTTACTTGAGAGAAGCTTCTCCGACTGCAGATCCTGGAGGTTCGAGATGCAGGCATGCGACGTGATTGGCGACATGGCGTACACGGCGGGCCTGGAACATTCCGCCGTTTCGACGAACGGGGTGCCAAACTCCTACACGCTTCGGGCAACGCAGGTCTACCGGCGCGAGGATGGCGAATGGAAGGTCGCCCACCGTCACGCTGACACCGTTCCCGAATGATCTGCGGAACAGTACCTGGCTCCGGTCCCATAGCCCTGGCTTCTTGCCCGATTCCTGAACCACCCTTTACCGCATCCCCCACCCGTCGTTGCGGCGACCACTTCCGTCAGATTGCAATGCCGCATTATTCACTGCCACGCTGGAAATGTCTCAGCGACTGATGTTTCTATTCTTGTGGCCGGTCGTTGGGGAACCGCTCCGGGTGCTTTGGGTCCCTGCCCCGCTTCCGCCAGTACTCGTCGCGCTGCCAGAGCGATATGCGGACCACCCCGGTCCCATAAACGATCACGAAGACAACCTCAGCGGCCAGCATCCCGAGGCGCCATGGCAAGGGGATGTTCGGGATGAGGTTCAGCACCGCGAAGACGGGGAGAAATGGCAGTGACCAGTACGTGAGCCGGGTGATCCTGCGTCGGGCTTCCTCTTTGGACGCTGGGGGTCGGCCGCCCTGAGGTTGTTTCGCCGGTGGCATGGATGAACTGAATCATCAGCCTGGATCCCGGGCAACGCGCTTGAGCCGATCTTTCGGTGCCGGCTATGGAGAGGCTGGCTCGTCGGTTCCCTGGATCTTCTGGAGCGTGTCCGCGCTGGCGGCGGTTTCCATAGGACACCGTCCGGGTCCAGGGTGTCATCTGCCGGCTTTACGCCGTTTCGTTGGGCAATGAGGATTCGAGAACGGATTTGAGGTTGGCCAGCTGGGCCGCTTCGGTCTGCATCGTGCGGTTGATCATCGGTCCCATGAGTTTCATGAGCCCTTTAGGCTGAAGGTCAAGGATGAACCGGAGGGTGGTCCCGTTGGGGGCGACGCTGAGCAGGTATACGCCCGTGGGGCGGGCGGGGCCGGCCACGACCTGGAAGGCCAGGCGCTTTCCCGGCTCCGCCGTTGTGATTTCGTAGTCGCCGGCGATGGGCCGGCCGCCTGGGCCGGTGAGTGTCTGGGTGTAGATGGCCCCCACGGCTCCGGGGTTGCCGCTTTGCAGGGCAATGTGCTGGATCCCGGAGCGCCACTTGGGGTTGTTCAGTCCGTCCGCAAGGAACGCGTAAATGTCCTCCGGTGAGCGGCTGATGGTCGTCTCGTTCTCGGCGTGAGCCATGGCTACCCCTTAGATGTCCGTGGTCCCGTCCTGCTTCTTTTGGACCGGCTCGCTGATGTATTGGTGATCCCCATACTGTACGTCCCCCGCCCCAGGCCGGACAGGCGCCTCCCACTCCTCAATAGCACCGGGACCAAGGCCGGAAGCTTCACAGGAACGTTCACTCCCACTTCCTTCTCCGCGGCCAACGGCGCTCCGCAGGTCAGTGGCCAGCTCGTGGGGACGGCAACGGCCGCCATGGGCGGGGCCACCCAGACCGCTTATCAGGCCATCACGACAACCGTTCAGTCCGCCAGGCCGACGGCACATGTAACATCCTCAACCTTGCCCTTGGGCCGCTACATCTGAAGTTTTGGGCCTCGTCGTAGACCTGAACCGTTGGTAGCGGTGTGAAGGGCGTGGCGGCCCTGGTGAACGGGCTGCCTGGACTATCAGCAAGGACTCCAGCGCTGCCCGCCATGAGGGCGGCCACTGATTGAGGCGGGTGGCCCCGTGGAGGCCACCCGCCTCAACGCCTGATAAGAGCAGTCCCTGGGTGCGGGCCGGCCTTGTCCCGTGGACCTCTGTCAACGGCCCCACGTTAGGACCGCGGATCGACAGCTCAATTCTCGGTATTGGGCCCTTCTTCATCCACAGTGAACGAGGCGAGGAAAAAAGCCACCCCTTCCTGGCTTGGGTCAACGAGTTCCTTGACTCCTACAAAACGTTTTGCATATAGTGATGCACGCAACATACAAAACGTTTTGCAAAGGAACAGCGTCGATGGCGACCAAGGTAAACATCCGGGACGTGGCAAAAGCCGCGGGCGTCTCAGTAACTACTGTGTCGCATGCCCTCAGTGAGGCGCACAGCTCGCGGGTCAATGCACGGACCGTGGAGCACATCAAAGCCGTAGCCGGTGACCTCGGCTACGCACCCAACCGGCTGGCCAGCGGCCTCCGCAACCAGCGCTCCCAAATCCTTGGCCTGGTCAGCGATGAGATCACCACCACCCCTTTTGCGGGCGCCATGATCCAAGGCGCCCAGGACGCCGCCTCTGAACACGGGCACCTGCTGATGGTGGTCAACTCGGGCCTCGACAACGAACTTGAGAGGCAGGAGATCCGCGCACTGCAGCAGCACCAGGTGGACGGTGTCATCTACGCCCGGATGTTCAACCAAGTGGTGTCCGTTCCAGAAGAGCTCAGGGCAACGCCCACTATCATCCTGGATGCGACGTCGGACAATGCAGGCTTGTCCTCCGTGGTGCCGGATGAGTCCGGCGCCGGCGGGTCCGCCGCCGAACTGCTGGTCGCGGCAGGCCACCGCCGAATCGCCATGATCAACAACGAGGACGATATCCCCGCCGCACACGGACGTCTTGGAGGCTTCCGCGCGGCGCTGGCCCGACACGGACTGGAGCTGCCGGCGGACCGCCTCGCGGTGGAACATCCGAGCACGGCCGGGGGACGCGAAGCTGCGCTGAGGCTCCTGACGGCACCCGAACGTCCCACGGCGCTGTTCTGCTTCAACGACCAAATGGCCATGGGCGCATACCAGGCGGCCGGCCACCTTGGGCTGGAAATCCCCGGTGATGTCTCGATTGTGGGGGTGGACAACCTGGAACTCATTGCCGACGCGCTCTGGCCAGGACTGTCCACCATCGCGCTCCCCCACTACGAGATGGGCCGCTGGGCTGTCCTGAAACTCCTCAACGAGCTTGAGGACCCCGCGGCCGCGCGGGTGCACGAAAAGATAGCCTGCCCGCCCGTGGAGCGGTACTCCGTCGCTCCACCCAAGAGCTGAAGGCAGAAGCGGCCCGATCAGCCGTCAAGCTACCCAGACCCAAAAAGAGGGAACGCAGCCGTTGCAGCGGCCGCGTTCCCGGCAGGACCCGAATCAATCCCCTCTGTCCAAAAAAGAAAGACCGACCCATGAACAAGATGCTCACCAAGGTCCTGGCGACCAGCATAGCTGCCGTCACCCTCACTGCCGCCCTCGCCGGCTGCGGCAAGGGCAGCGCTTCCTCCCCCGCAGAAGGATCCAACGAAATTGCACTGTGGACCCACAACGCGGGCAACCCGGACGAACTCGCCGCGGTCCAGAAAATCGTCGACTCCTACAACGCCAGCCAGGACAAGGTGAAGATCAAGGTCCAGGCTTTCCCCCAGGACTCCTACAACGATTCCGTGGTCTCCGCGGCCGCGGCCGGGAAGCTGCCGTGCATCGTTGACATTGACGGCCCCAACGTCCCCAACTGGGCCTGGGCGGGATATCTGAAGCCCCTCGAACTGGACACAGACCTTTCCAAGCAGCTCCCCAGCACCGTCGCCAAATGGGATGGAAAGGCCTATGCGGTTGGCTATTACGACGTCGCCCTGGCCATGATGGCCCGGGCCTCGGACTTGAAGGCTGCCGGGGTCCGTGTTGCCACCATCGAACAGCCCTGGACCAAAGAAGAGTTCCAGGATGCCCTCACCAAACTCAAGGCGCTGGGCAAGTGGGATTACCCTCTGGACCTGGGAACTGCCGGGACAGGCGAATGGCTTCCATACGCCTACTCGCCCTTCCTGCAGTCCTTCGGCGGCGACCTGGTGAACAGGGACGGCTTCCAGAGCGCCGAGGGCAAGCTGAACGGCGACAAGGCGGTGGAGTGGGCCAACTGGTTCCATGGCCTGGCCGACCAGGGCTTCATGGCAAAGAAGAGCGGGAAGGACTCCACCCAGGATTTCCTGAACAACAAGAGCGCGATCATCTACACCGGATCATGGGCTGCGGACAAGGCCAAGGCCGCCATCGGGGAGGATCTGGTGGTCATGCCACCTGTGGATCTCGGCACGGGCCCCAAGATCGGCGGCGCATCGTGGCAATGGGGCGTTACCAGCGCCTGCGGCAACTCGGAGGCGGCCATGGACTACCTGTCGTATTCACTGAAACCGGAGAACGTCGCTGCCGTGGCCAAGGCCACCGGCGCCATTCCGGCGACTGAGGAGGCAGCTGCCCAGATCCCGGCGTTCGCCCAGGGCGGCGCCGACCGGATCTTCATGGACTTTTCCCGGAAGTATGCGGTCATGCGTCCCGAAACGCCGGCGTATCCCTTCATCGCCACTGAATTCGGCAAGGCCACCCAGGACATCCTGAACGGCGCCGAGCCCAAGTCCACCCTGGACAAGGCGGTGAAGGCCATCGACGCCAACATCAAGTCCAACGGCGGCTACAAGAAATAGCCGGAGCCGCAGAGGCCTGCTGCGTCGCACGCGGCAGGCCTCCCGCGCCCGATCAACGGAAGATTCCCATGGCAACTGTTCCCCTCCCCACCCGTCCCCGTGTCCCCGACACCTCGAAAGCCGCCCCGCCGCCGTCGTACGCCAAAGGCAACGCACGGCGCCGCCCCGGCTTCCGCCGCGAGCAATTCAGCGGCTGGGGCATGATCGCCCCGGCAGCAGTGCTGCTGCTGGCTTTCGTCTTCATCCCAGCCATCCTCGGCTTCGGCCTCGCCTTCACGAATGCCCGGCTCATCTCACCGCGTCCCATTGAATTTGTGGGAACGGACAACTTCTCCCGGCTCTTTACTGACCCCACCTTCTACCGGGCACTGCTCAACGTCGCCTATTTCACCGTGGTCATCGTTCCGGTGCAGTCGGGCCTGGCCCTGGTGATGGCACTGCTGATCAACAAGAAATTCCGTGGCGTGAACTTCTTCCGTACGGTGTACTTCCTGCCGGTGGTCACCTCCATGGTGGTGGTCTCACTGCTCTGGCTGTTCATGTATCGCAAGGATGGCCTGATCAATGAAATCCTCTCCAATGTCAGCTTCGGCCTGATCCACGGCCCGGACTGGCTGGGTGAGCCCAATACCGCGATGCCCGCCATCATCATTCTGTCCATCTGGCAGGCGGCGGGCTTCCACATGATCATCTGGCTGGCGGGTCTGCAGGGCATTTCGGGCGAGCTGTACGAGGCGTCGCAGCTGGACGGCACCAGCCGCTGGCAGCAGTTCCGGTACGTCACCTGGCCCGGGCTCTTCCACACCCGCAGCCTGGTTCTCGTCACCATCACCATCCAGGCCCTGGGCCTGTTCGACCAGATCAGCGTCATGACACAGGGCGGGCCGATGGATTCCACCACCACCATCGTTTATGAGGCCGTCCGGTCCGGCTACCGGCAGCAGGAGACTTCCTACGCCTCCGCCATCTCGCTGGTGTTCTTTGTCCTTGTACTGATCGTCTCCGCGGTGCAGCGCCACCTCACCCGGGAGAAAGACTGACATGAAAAACCAACTGCTCCTCAAGAACGCCGGCACCATGCTGGTGCGCGTCCTCTTCGCCGTCGTCGCGGCGTTTCCCATCGTCTTCATGCTGGTGTCCTCGCTGAAGCCGGACCAGCAGATCTTCGGCGACATGTCCTCGTTTGCGGCGTTCCTGCCGGTAGGGAACATCTCGTTCGATAACTATGCCGCCGTCTTCGACCGCGTCCCGGCCGCCCGCTTCCTGCTCAACTCCGTGGGTGTCTCCACCGTCACCGTCATCCTGGGGATCTTCGTCAACAGCCTCTGCGCCTTCGCCCTGTCCCGCATGCAGGTCCGCGGCAAAAAAATTGTATTCACGGCGATCCTGGCCACCCTGATTGTGCCGTTCCAGACCCTGGCCCTGCCACTGGTGTGGTGGGTCAACCAGCTCCCCTACTTCGAGCTGAACGGCTTCAGCCTCGAAATCTCAAAGGGCTGGCTGGACACCTACCAGGTGCAGATTGTCCCCTTCATCGCCAATGCCTTCTCCATTTACCTTTACCACCAGTACTTCGAATCCATCCCCAAGGAACTGGACGAGGCCGCACGCATCGACGGTGCCGGCTGGTTCAAGATCTACCGCCGGGTGGTTATGCCGCTGGCTGGCCCGGCAACGGCCACCGTGGCCATCCTGACCTTCCTGCCGGCCTGGAACTCATACCTGTGGCCGCTCATGGTGATCCAGTCCGAGGAGCTGCGGCCCGTGATGATCGGCATCCAGTACTTCTTCCAGCTGAACGTTTCCTGGGGCGAGGTGATGGCCTACGCTTCGCTCATCACTGTTCCGGTGGTGGTGCTGTTCATCGCCTTCCAGCGTTCCTTCGTCAACAGCATCGCCTCCAGCGGCGTGAAGGGCTGAGCGTGAATTCACTGACGACGGCGGCCGGTGACGCCGCAGTTTCCTGCGCGGAGCAGTTCCGGCCTGCGTACCACTACACCGCCGAACGGAACTGGCTCAACGATCCCAACGGTCTCGTGTACCTGAACGGCACCTACCACCTCTTCTACCAGCACAACCCTTTAAGCGCGGACTGGGGCAACATGTCGTGGGGCCACGCAACCTCACCGGACCTGATCCACTGGGAAGAGCAGCCGGTGGCCATACCGTACGACGACGACGAAGCCATCTTCTCCGGCTCAGCCGTGTTCGATCAGCACAACTCCAGCGGGCTCGGGACGGCGGCGGATCCGCCGCTGGTGGCGATCTATACCAGCGCGTACCAAGGAGCATCGCCGCTGGCGGGCCGCCAGGCGCAGTCCCTCGCCTACAGCCTGGACGAAGGCAGGACCTGGACGAAATACCACGGCAATCCCGTCCTGGACCGCGCGTCCGCGGACTTCCGCGACCCGAAAGTCTTTTGGTACGACGGCGAAGCCGGCAGTTACTGGGTCATGGTCGCCGTCGAGGCGGTGCACCGCCAAGTCGTGCTCTACAAGTCAGCAGATCTCAAGGCCTGGGAGTTCCTGAGCACTTTTGGCCCCGCCAACGCCACGGGCGGTGTCTGGGAGTGCCCGGACCTGTTCGAGCTGCCCGTGGACGGCAATCG
The DNA here is from genome assembly GCF_030811655.1 of Pseudarthrobacter enclensis. GTDB lineage: Bacteria > Actinomycetota > Actinomycetes > Actinomycetales > Micrococcaceae > Arthrobacter > Arthrobacter enclensis_A. The sequence goes on from NZ_JAUSRE010000017.1 coordinate 27,230, forward strand.
GCGGGACAGCCGCTGGGTCCTCATCGTCAACATCAACCCCGGCGGGGTCGCCGGCGGCTCGGCAGGTCAGTACTTCCTGGGAACGTTCGACGGCGTGGCGTTCCGGTCCGAAACGACGGTCACCGAGGGCCTCCAGCAGGACGACGGTCGGATGCGTGAGTACAACTGGCTGGACTGGGGACGGGACTACTACGCCGCAGTGTCCTTCAACAACGTACCTGACGGCCGGCGGATCATGATCGGCTGGATGAACAACTGGGACTACGCCCACCAAACGCCCACCGGGAGCTGGCGGAGTGGCATGTCGTTGCCGCGGGAAGTTTCGCTGACCCGTGTGGAGGGGAAGGTGGTGCTCCGGCAGGAGGCCATCGACCCTTTTGGCAGCCCGGAAGTGCCGGGCCTTCGGCTCGGCGCACAGGCACTGGAACCAGGGACGATGGAGCTTCCGACATCGGCCTCCGTGGCGCGGATCGACGCCGAGTTCGAGCCGGGTGGCGCCAAGAGTGTTGGGCTGATACTTCGCGCCGGGGCCGCTGGGCGCACTATTCTGCGCTACGACGTAACGGAAGGTATTCTGCGGCTGGACCGGCGGAACTCGGGGGACGTACGTTTCCATGACGCCTTCCCTTCCGCGGAATCCGTCGCCGTGCCACAGAAGGAAGGCCGCCTGCGACTGCGGATCTACCTTGACCGCTGTTCCGTAGAGGTGTTCGCCCAGGACGGGCTCGCCACCATGACGGACCTGGTGTTCCCCCCAGCGGCGGCCACGGCGCTGGCGGTCTTCGTTGAAGGTGACGGTGCGCAGCTCGTGGCGCTCGACGTCGTCGTCCGCTAGAGGACCCCGTCTCGGACGTTCCTGGCTAACGCGGATCGGCCGAGATCTCGAAAGTTCTGTGCCACGTTCTTAATTGCCGGTTGATGTAGCCAGTCCTGCAGGCGTCTGTCCTGTCATGCTTGAATGCACCGGATCCGCAGCACGTGAATCTAGCAGAACGATCATCTCAGGCCACCCGGGCGGGTTGGAGACGGCAATGAAGAGCGGTGTGTTGCCGAAGGCGTTGGTTTGGTCGATCGTGGCGCCATGGTTGAGCAGCGTGGCTCCCGCCGTCAACGGCGCGGCGCAGTCATGGAGAACCCGGAAGGGCGAAACAGTCACCGTTCGCCAGGCTGCTCCATCGCCGACCAGAAGAGCAAACGCAAAAAAGAGGGGAAGGCTGGAATGGCCTTCCCCTCTTTTTGTCCCGCAGGTTTCGCGTCGGACGTTGCGGTCAGACGCGTGACCTGCCGCGGACGAAGTGGATGATCAGGACGATCACGGCCACTACCAGGAGGATGTGAATGAGTCCGCCCCCGATGTTGGCCAACAGGCCGAGCAGCCAGAGAACGGCGATAATGATGGCTATCCAAAGCAACATGAATATCTCCTTCGTTCACTCTGCGGATGGAATACTGCTCCCCGTCCGCTGTCCATATGGTGCGCTCAGCCTACGACACGTCACGGCTGTACCGCCGGACCCTGACGGTTTCTCCTGTCGGCCAAGCCGTGGGTTGGTCGTACTGCTGGCCTCGAGGGTCCGGTCCCAGGAGGCTGAACACCAGCAGGATGATCACCGCCAGGATTCCACCGATCATCGTGCCCGGACCGGCAGTGGATCCGTAGGCGGTGTAGCGGACGCCGGACCGGACAATGATGTTCAGGACGATGCCCACCAGGGTGGACACCAGGAACCACCACCAGTATTCGCTGCGGCTGGCGCGGCCGGAGAACGTCGCGTACTTCGTGAAGAACCGCTTCACGGGTCTCCTCTTGCCCGGTGTGGCCCGCGGGGCCACACTAATTGACGGGAGGCTACCCCATGGAACCAGTAACCATCAGCGATCTGCCAATGACGCAGGAGGATCTCGTCTCGGTAGCCCACGGCAGGCCGCTGGTGCTTAGCGAGCCGGCCAAGTCACGGATTGCCGCGAGCCGGGCATTGTTAGATGAGGCTCTAACCAGCGGAGACGCGATCTACGGGCTCAGCACCCGAGTCGGCCACGGCAAGGACACCAGGGTTCCACAAGAAGAGCTTGAACAGCTGCAGCAGTTCCTGGTTGCGAGCCACGGCGGCGCGGTCGGGCCGCTGCTGGACCGGACAGTGGTCCGGGCCGCGATGGCCGTCCGCGTCTGCGGCATGGCCCGGGGCGGTTCCGGTGCAAGCCCGGCCGCAGCGGACACGCTGCTGGCCATGTTGAATGCCGGGGTACACCCGGTCTTGCACAGCACAGGGTCGGTCGGGGCTGCCGACATCAGCCAAATGGCTGGCATTGCGCAGGTGGCTGTGGGGACGGGCACGGCTGAATTCCGAGGCGAGGTTCTCCCAGGCGCGGAGGCTTTGCAGCGGGCTGGGATCGAGCCTCTCCGGCTTCAAGGCCGGGATGGGCTGGCCTTGATTTCGGCCAACGGCGTCTCGATCGGCCATGGCGCCCTGGTCTTGGCCAGGGCGGCGAGGACAGCCCTCGCAGCGGACCAGGCCGTCGTCCTGTCCATTGAAGCCACCCATGGGAACCCCTCGGGATTCTCGGCGCCCGCGGCGGCGGCCAAGCCGTATCCGGGGCAGGTCGCGGCAGCGGGCCATCTGCATGAACTGATGAAAGGCTCCCAACTCCTGGCCCGGGACGGCCCGCGGTCCGTTCAGGATGCTCTCTCCTTCCGGGTGGTTCCGCAGGTCCACGGGGCCTTCCGGGAGTTTATCGCCGTAGCCCGGCGCGCGGTGGATACCGAACTGAACTCCGCAAGCGACAATCCTCTGGTCGACGTCGAATCCGGCTCGGTGCTGAGCAACGGCAACTTCCATCCGATGGTGCTGGCCGTTGCATTCGACGCTCTGCGCGTCGCCATGGTCCATGTGGGGCAGTTGAGCGAACGCCGCATGAGCCATTTGTGGAATGCTGTGATGGCGGCGGGAGAGCCAGGGCCTCCGCCCGGGAACCGTAGGCCGGAGGCGGCCCCGGGGATACAGCTTCGCTACGCCGGGTCAGCCTGTTACACCGAACTCCGGCTCCTGGCAGCACCCGCCACCTTGGACTCGACCGTCTTGGATGTCGGTGTCGAGGACCATGCAACAGGTGCCATGCTCAGCGTCCGGACCACCGAGCATGCATTAGGCCTCCTCGAGGATCTACTGGCCATCGAGATTCTGCTCGCCGCCGATTTGTCAGCCCTCTCGCCCCCGGGAACGCTCGGTGCAGGGGCCTCAGCACTGCTCAGGCTCACCGCGGAGGCAGCGACCGACGCAGGATCGGCCGCGGACGTCCACCGGAATCTTCGCGAACGCTTTCCCGGAAACTAGGAGAACCGCCCCGCGGTGTCCCTCTACTTTCGGCCAGACGAGCTTACAGGCCGATGTGCTCAACATTCGTTCACGGGCAGCCATAGAGCAGATAGGTGGCCAGCCCGAAGGTGTGCTCAGACATGTCCAACGACGGGCTGACGACAGATGGCGTGACACGGCCATCTACTCCATACTGCGAGAGGAATGGCCCCATGCGCGCAGTCGCTTTGATCAGCGCTTATCTGTTTATTTTTGGGGACCGAATTCGGCCATGCGAGGCTGGGCGCGATCCTTTGGCAGGGAACTTGGAGCACGGCACCGTCCGAGAGGGTCGTATCTTCCAGCGAACGGCACTTGGAGCATCGATCAGAAGCAAGTAATTGCCCGGTAGGGGATCCCCGTTACATCTATTCCGTCCCAAAGGCCGGGGATTGGTCGCTGAACCCGGTATGACTTTCTTGCCCTGTCATTGGATGATCCGAGGGTGTTGTCGCCGGGTTCGGAGGCACGCGGTGACTGCTAGTAGGGACACGGCCGGCTTCTTCCGATGCGGCCAGGTCTCTTTGTAACGTGGGTGCCAGCACCGGGTGTCGTGACTGCGGCCAGACAGTGGTGCAAAGGAGCGCCGGCTGGACGAACGATACGAGGTCTACTGCGGGCTCGATGTCGGCAAATCCGAGCATCACGCCGCGGCATTGAGCGCAGTCGGGGAACAGCTCTTCGATAAGCCATTGCCGCAGGACGAGGCGCGGCTGCGCGAGCCGGCCCCACTGAGGTCGTTAGGGGTCGTGTACCGCCGGTCCCGCAGGGAGGATGCGAGGGGGTGGCGACGGACGCTCGACACGGACGGGCAGAGCGTCGTCCCCCCGAAGAATGGCGCGGAGCAGCCGCCGCTCCTCCCCCCTGAGCGACATAAGCGCGCCGCCGCCCCGCAGCACCAGATCCCCGTTCGGGGTGGCGTACCGTTTCTGCAGATCTCCCAGCTCCTCGGCTCGCAGCAGCGCGACCGTGCTGGACCCAGCCAAGTCGACCACGCGGACCAGCGATGAGGGTCCCGTCAGATCACTCGCAACGACGCGCCGCTCGCTCTCGGTGAGGATTGTCTTCTGCGCTGCGCGTGTCACGACCAGGGGACGGGACGGCCCGTCCAGCAGTCCGGTCAGCACGTCCGCCGCAGCGTTAGGGCGGCCCGTTCCGCGCGCGGCCGCCTGCATCCGCTGCAGGCGGCCCGGCTCCCGCAGCAGCTCGTCGATCTTCCAGCCGATCGTCGCGGGAGTGTTGCAGCGGACCGCCGCCCCCTGCTCTATCAGGTAGTCGCCATTGCGAACCTCCTGCCCCGGGATGGGGTTCACCAGCACCATGGGCAACCCTGCAGCCATGCACTCCGACGCCGACAGCCCGCCCGGCTTGCCCACAAACAGATCGGCGCGGCTGAGCAGCTGCGGCATCTCCGCCGTCAAGCCGAGCACCCGGTAGCGGTCGCCAGCGGGCGCGACAAGCTGCTCGATACGCTGCCGCAGCGCACTGTTGCGTCCGCACAAGACGGTGGCCGTGAAGGACGAGCGCATGTGCAGCGTCTGCCGCACGACCGAGACGGCATAGTCGTCGCCAGTCGCGCCCGCCGAGATCAGCAGCATCGGGGGCTCATTCGTATAGCGCGCAGGCGATACGTTCAGCTGCGCAGCGATAGGAATGCCCGTGACCGCGACGCGGTCCGGTGGCAAACCCAGCGCCATCAGTTCCACCCTCCCCTCCTCCCTGGCCAGGAAGAGAGCGTGGAACGCGCCCGTAAGCCATAGCCCCTGGAAGTCGTAGTCCGTCGTAACGACGGCGGTCCTCGCGTCAATCACGCCGCGAAGGAGCAGTGACGCCAGCAGTTGGGCTGGCAGGAAGTGCGTGCACACTATCGCGGTCGGTCGGAATCGCTTGATCGCATCGATCACCGGAAGTGCGTTCACCCGTGTCCAGGGGTCTATCGGGCCCCGGCGCCGGAACGGACGGTCGTTGACGTCGTAGCCCCACTCGACCAGCCAGGGCAAGTCCTCGACCAGGACGAAGTAACCCTTGCCCAGCAGTGTGCGGTAGAGCACACTGCTCACCTGCAGCACGTCCAGCACCTGCACCTCATCGATGTCGGCGCGCGCGGAACAGGCCTGTTGCAACGCCGCCGCGGCGCTGTTATGCCCCGCTCCTACCCCTGCTGAAAGGATAAGTACGCGCTCCCTCCCGGCGGCGTCGGGGCCTCGTGCCGACGTTCTGCGCATGAAGAGAGTCTAGCGGCCGTGTCACCACAGCCTGACCGTTAACTTGTTTCAATAAGCATGCGAATGGATTAATCGTCCCGCGTTTTTGCCACTATCTTCCGTGAGAAAGATAGCAATTATGCACAAGCAGTTCCCGCCCGAAGTCCCTGACCCTGCAGTCGCATGATGATGGACCGGTTGTCCGAATACCCATCGGTTTACGCTGCTTGAAGGGCGCTGGCGCCGAAGCTCGGAGTCGGCCCTGCATCGCTGTGCGCCTGGGCCGGACAAGCAGTGAGGAGCTGAAGGAAGCCAAGCAGCTGCGGGCTGAGGTGGGGGACTTGGAAGGTCCAACGAGATTCTCAAACAGGCCTCGATTTTCTTCAGATGATCTTAGGTTCGGCCCTTCCCCGGAAGCAGCTCCCGACTGTGACGACGCGACTTGCCGGCCGGGACTGCCGGCTGGGTAGGAATTTCCTTTCCGGGTCCGCGGGCGAGACCCACACGGGCATTGAACTGGTCCCCAAAAGTCGGACTCGTAGATGTGCGAGGTCCACTTTAGCGGTTAGCGGTTGGCTCCTTAAGAAGGCTCCATCCCAAGTTGGGACGGAGCCTTCTTTGCGTAGGAGCATGGCCGTCATCTACAGCCGCGGCCGGTAGCCATGATGGTTGGCATTACGGCGTGATCTTCAGTCTGCCTTTGATCGGGCGGTCCGTTTCTTGTCGCCGTTCCGATCACCGACGCTGACGGGACCTGGCCGGACGAAGCGGTAAGGGGCCCCTTCCATCGCCGACGTCACAGACGAGTGCCCCGATTCGGCCTCACCATGGCCGGCGAATGTGAGGATAAACGACGCCGCTGACGGCGTCGTCAGGATCACGATGCGGCCGGGAACGCCCTTCACCACTAATGACGGGATCTCAGTCGGGCCCGGTTCCTGGCGCTGACAGGTGGTAACGGGGCGGGCATCCTCCTGCAGATCGTCGGTGTTAAGTCAGTGGGCCGGTACGCCGTCCGATTTTTCAGTGAGGCGGTCACCGTCACCGCTTTTGCCATCCTGGGCAGCAGTGAAGTCGACCGTGTCATCGCCCACAGGTCGCCGAGGCTTACCCGCACCTGGCTGTCCCACCCGGTACTTCTCCGATGAACAAGAAGCCATCGTCTGGCTCTCCATGAGGGTGGCCCGGAACGATCGGTGATTTGGCTCGGGATGCCCCTTGTTCGCCCTGCGGTCGACGGCCGCCGCTTATGGCTTGGCAGGGTCCTCCGGGGTCGCCTGGTCGGCGGACACGCTCTCGCTGGACGATGCCATCCCGTCTTTCAGGATCCGCGCGTGAATCTGGCGTGTGAGTTCATGGACCGCACGCGTGAGATCGGTGTTTTCTACGAGCAGCTGTTCCTGGGCGGTGTAGTCGTGATCGGCTTTCGCCTGTTGGAAGGCCGCTTGGCGGTTTTGCCCGATCATCACGAATGTTGAGAGGAAGATTGCTTCAAGCGAGACGATCAGGGTCAATGTCGGCCATGGACTCTGTTCGAAAACGAGCATCCACACAGCGAACAGCGCAACGTGCAAATAGACGAAATTCATCGACCCGGCGAACGAGGTGATGGCGTCGGCGACCCGCAGCTGAAGGCTTGCCGCCCTGTGCTCCGCCTCCGCCAGGACCGATGGGTGACGATTCGACCGTTCTCCTTGAGCGAGCAACCGCACCGGCCTCAGATACGAGTGGGCACGTGTCTGCGGTGTTGCCGTGCTGGACGGCCGGTCTCCGGTCTTTTCTGTCATGTGCGCACTCCCCTGACTCACAGCGAGCACCCCTCGCCTTTGAGAGCGAGCATAACGCCCCCCGTCCCCGTCAGGCGGCGGCGACCTCCATGGCGAGCCGGGCTGCAGCGCGGGCACCCAGCAGGTTGGAGGGACGGGTGATGAAGTCTTCGGGGCCGAAGGTGTTCGGTGACGTTAATACGAGCTCCAGCTGGATCGCGTCCCCAGAGAGGGAGGCCACGAGGATGATTGGTGAGCGACCGGCTGCCGTTGTGAAGCCCACGCGGACCGTAGGTCGACGAGGGAGCCGCCAGTACCTGGACAGCCGGTTCACCGGAGCGTGCGCCAGGATCTTCTTCTGGCCGGTCAGCAATGGCAACCCGTCCTTGAACGTGGCCACGTCCGTGGCCTCACAGCCGCTCAAGGTGTCGAGATTGGTGTTCCAGACGTAGGCGCGTGCCAGGTCGGAGCCGAACCGGTGCTTGTCCTGGGCGTAGGCGAGCCCGTCAAAGGAGCGACGAAGCGGGCCCTCGCCTCGTCAATGATGTCTGCTTCCAGGGATTGGAGCTGGCCGGCCGTCATGGCTTGTCCTGGAACGGCGTCACGGTCGCAATGAGCGATTTCGGGACAAGGAGGGGACAGCGGCTTTAATGCGCCGGTTCACCCGCCTACCGCGGCGCCCAGGTGAACGGTGTCAGCTGAGAAGCTGTCGCGATCCTGGCACCAAGACCGCGTCGAAGGTGCTGACCACGGTCGCGGAGCTGGACTCGAGAGGCGTCCAGGGCTCTGTGCCTTGTCCGGGACAACGGCCCGCCTTCTACGGCCGTACCTAGGACGGTCAGAACGAGTGGGCAGCGACAACTTCTACAAGTCAGCCGAGCTGCTCACCCACATCGCCAATCCCGGCACCGGGCCGGCGTTCACGCTGACCACCGGCTAGGCCTGGGCACGTCCGGATAGACCGCGGGCCCTGGACTTTCGGAGTGACAGCGCCAGGGTGACGACCAGCAAAGGCAGCACCGTGGCGTGATAGGCCACGTCAGCAGGCTGCCCGCCGCTGACCGTAAAGCCGAGCCCGACGAGGAAGCCCACGATAGCGAAACCGGTTGCCCCTACCGCTGCTGTCCGCCCGCGCGCCGGACTGCGCATAACCAGCACGGCGCCGGCAAGGAGGACCACACCAATGACTGCTTCGGCGATCCCCGCAGCCCCCGGGTTATAGGGCCTGGCCCCGCCGGCGATGACACCGGAGAGGTGCAGTCCCGAGATCACCGCCAAAGACAGGGCCTCGAGGAGCATCAGGGACGCGACGGCGCGGCGCATACGATCCGAGGAAAATCCCCGCCCCGAGTTCTTGATGGTTGCCATACCAACCACGCTAATCAACAGCGGCACGTCCCGCATCATCCCGGGGTGGTATCCGGGGTTACTCCCCGAGCAGTACTGCTCCACCCCAAAGAGACCGCACAGTCTCACCGCACACATGGGTGCAGGACCGAAATCGCAACGACAGCAAACACCAAGCCTCCCAGATCGAACTGGCGAACCTGTCAACGAACAGCGTCCACAAGACCATCGACTCCGCCCCCCACGAAGCACTCATCATCAGCCCTGACGCCGCAGCAAACACAATCCAGGCCGTCCAAGACGTCGTCACCGCCGCGCGGACCGGCGCGCCCTTGTCCCGCTGAATCCAAATAGAGAATGCTGCTGATCTCCGCGCCACCGGATGACTACGGCGCAAGGGGTGATGTGACCGGCGCAGCAACGCCATCTACTAAGGCTGGACCATGTACATAGGTGCATGCCCCCGTCGGCATAGCCAGCTCTACTAAGAGTTCACTGTCGCCGAATGACTTTCCGGCCCCTAGCCGAAGTTCGCGTGACCGGCGTCGTCTGTCGGGCACTGTCGAGACATCCACGGCCCTGCCCCCAGTCGGCGCTGGTTACTTGCCCTGCGCCGTGAGAGCAGCTCAGTAATTCCGGGCGCACTCCTCTGCCTGTAGTAGTTCACGGAAGATCATGGACGCCTACCACCTTGAGGCGACCCCCAAGCAGACCTACGCATCCTGACTAACGCGACAAATAGCGTCGCAAAAAGACCGCCATTTATCGCCGTGAGTCACACGTGCGGAACAGGGATCAGGGCAGCCGTCCCACTACCTTCAGTTCGTGAGACGCCGCCGAAGGAGAGCGGCCTGTACTGTTGTCATTTTCAGAAGTCGTCTGGACGAGTGCCAAAGCCGTCTTCACAGGTCGGCCCGTTCATCCACAGGCTGTCCTGTATCTAGCGTCCCAAGGCACCGAGGTTTCGAGACCAGGACCTTGAATAAGTCGGCCTGCCGCCGGGGGATCCCTTACAAGGCACTCCGCGAATCATTGCGTTGGTGCGCGTCGGGCCGTGCCGAGACAGTCCACGCGCGCGGCCGGCACTCAGTGCTGACCTTTCTCCTCTCCGAACACGGATCTCCTTCCCTCGATGAGGGGACTTCCGACCCAAGGTCGACGGCCGCCTTGCCCCTAGCATCGAGGTATGTCAGAGCTGTCATGGCCCAAGGGCCCAGCGTGGTCCTCCCTCTACCGGATCGGCGGTATCGCCGGGCTCATGGTCGTCATCTTCGGTGTGGCGGCCCTCGCCCTCTATGCAGTGAATCCACCGCCGGTGTCCGGCGGTGAGGCGACGCTGCGGTTCATCGCGGACCACAAGGGGTCCTACATCGCTCAGCAGCTCCTCTGGCTCGTGCCGTCCCTTTTCGCGCTCATCGTGTTCGTCGCCCTGCTCATCGCGCTCCTCCCGGCCAGCCCCAGCCTCGCGGTCCTCGGGTTCGCAGTCGGCGGAGCTTCCTGGACCGCGCTCCTGGCCGTGCCGGTGACGAGCGAGGGAACCCTGTCGCTCGTCTACCTCAGCGACCAGTACGTTGGCGCAGCGGACCCCTCGGCGAGGTCTGGCTTCGTCGCGGCCGCAGAGGCCTTCGTGGCGGAGAACAACACGGTTTCGCTCGCGGGGGTGCTCACCCCATTGGGGATCTTCCTGATCTCGCTGCCCATGGTCCGCGGCGCACTCCCACACTGGACCGGCTGGCTCGGGATCGTAACGGGCTCCCTTGGACTCCTCAGCGAAGCCCTGCGCTTCACCGCCCCAGCCCTCTATGCCGTGTACGGGCCGCTGTTGTGGGCGTGGTTCGCAGTTGTCGGCGTCTCGCTCCTGCGGCTTCCCGCCCGCAGCGAGGTCCCGGCCCTCTCGATCCCCCGGCGCCCCCAGGGGAGCTCGAGAGCACGGAGAACGGCATGACAAGGATCAATGGCTCGATCCTCATCCGGCGCCCGGTCGAGCAGGTCTTCGACTTCGTCGCAGACGAGCGCAACGAGCCCGTGTACAACCCGCAGATGCGCAGCGTCGAAAAGACCACCCCGGGACCGATCGGGATCGGCACCCTGTGGCACGTCGTGATGGCATCCGGGAAGCGAATCACCCCGTTTGAGCTGGAGGTCACCGAGTACGTACGCCCGAGCCGCCTCGGATCCATCACCCGCATGAGCAGCGCAGACATCGATGGAGCCCTCACTTTCGTCCCCGAGGCCAGCGGAACCTTGATGAGCTGGTCCTGGGACCTCCGGCCCAAGGGAATGCTGAAGCTCGCGGCCCCCATTTTCGCCTCAATCGGACGCAGGCAGGAGCAACGGAACTGGTCCAGCCTCAAGACACACCTTGAAGACCGCAGGGAGCCATGACCCCCTTGACGAGGGTTTCGAAGATGCGGGAGGAACGTCCAAGATGCCTGGACGAAGGGATCTCCCAATGAGCGCGACGCCGGCGCAACCGCCCGCACCGGGCGCTGGAGGTGCGGCTGGGCCGGTGCTGCTCCTGGACCAGTTCCTGCCGGAATACGATCTCTCCATCGTGCACGCCGACGTCTTCCGGGCACCTCCTGCCGAGTGCTACGAGGCTGCCCTCGAGATGGACCTCTTCCAGGCCCCGCTGGCCCGGGTTCTGCTCGGCCTGCGAGCCTTGCCTCAGCGTGTGGCAGGGACCCTGAGGGGACGCGGGAAGGGGACCGTCCCCGCGGCATCCTGGGATACGTTCCGGCTCAAGGACATGGTCGGTCTGGGCTGGATCCTGCTCGGCGAATCCCCAGGGGCCGAGGTGGTCCTGGGCCAGGTAAGTCGGCCTTGGAAATCGGTCGCTGCCTCCGCCGATGCACCGACCACCCCCACGCAGTTCACCGGCTTCGGCCAGGCGGGTTACGCCAAGATCGCCGCCGGTCTGAGGGTCGATCCCTACGGGGCGGGCTCCTCGATTCTGACGGTTGAAACGCGGGTGGCCATCACGGACGAGACGAGCCTCCGTCGGTTCCGCCGTTACTGGGCACTCACCGGCCCGTTCAGCTCGGTCATCCGTCGAATGGCGCTGCGCCAACTCGCCGACGAACTCCGACGACCCGGCCGGTAAGACCACCGCGGAGCACAATCGTGGGATAGGGTCATGACCCCATCTGGGAAGCCACAACAAGTCCGGGCCTGTGGGGCCTGTGGGCACTTCTGGTGCCGCTGATGGTGGCCCAGGCCCACCTTCCTTGTATGCCTGCCGGGACGGCTATTAGGCGAACGAGGTGTGCGAAGTGCAGAGCGAGCTTCCGACACCCGGGTCTCCTCGTGCGGACTTATCGACCAGGGACGTGCTGGGCAAACACCGGCTGCACTGATAAATGGACGCCGTTCTCCGTTAGCACTAGCCTTCCAACCATCAGAGGGCCTCTTCCTCATCCACGAAGTACCTGACGGGGCAATGAGGCCAGACGAGCCCGCGAAGGCCGTGGGCGATGACTTTGTCGACGGCCGTGCTGCCGTGGAGGGCGAAGGCCGTCACGTGGGTTGCCTCACTGTAGAACGTGACAGCTTCCCTGCTCACTGAGGGCCTTCGACTGCCAATCCCCCATTGTGGTGACTGGGGTCATGGGGGGTGCAGGAAGGGGGCGCGTCCCCCTATACGCCGGCAGTACCCGGCCCTACTCTTTCCCCGCAAGAACCCAACAACACGGACGGAGGGGTTCGACATGGGAGCACAGGAAGACGTCGCACTGGTGAGGCGCGGGTATGAAGCGTTCAGCGCGGGCGACATGGACGCGCTCAGGGAGCTGTTCACCGAGGATGCCGTCTGGCATACCGGCGGAACCGGTGGCCTTTCAGGACAGAAGAAGGGTGTCGGGGAGATCCTGGCGTATTTCGGTGAGCTGTTCTCACGGTCCCAGGGGACACTCAAGCTCACTCTGGACGATGTTGCCGCGGGCGACAGGTACACGATCGGGGTGCAGTCGGGCCATGCGGAGCGCCACGGGAAGTCGCTGGACCAGCGGACTGTCATCGTATTCACCATCTCCGGCGGCAAGGTGTCGGAAGCCCTGGAGATGGCGGAGGACACGGCCCAGGCATCCGACTTCTGGTCCTGAAAGGAAGGCCACCTACTTGCGCATCCAATCCTAAGCATGCTTACTATGGGTGCAGCCGAATGCGAACGGCTACCAACCAGAGGAGGAAACACCATGGGATTGGGCGACAAGATTCAGAACGCCGCCGAGAAAGCCGGCGGCAAGGGCAAGGAAGCGGCCGGCAGCGCCACTGGCGATGAAAGCCTGAAGGCCGAAGGCCAGGCTGACCAGGCCAAGGGCGACGTGAAGCAGGCCGGCGAAAAGGTCAAGGACGCCTTCAAGGACTGACAGGCATACCGGGCAGGGCGCGCTCAGCGAACGGGGCGCGCCTTTTCCGTGCCCGGGCCCGGGAAACTTCGCCCCTGATGGCTCGGAGTTTCCCCCGGGCCACCCGGGACACGGTCCCATGCTTTGGCCATGCACCCCTTTGTGGCATTCACCCTGGTGTTCCTTGCCGGGTTTGCATGGTTGGGCACCGTTCTGACTCTGCTGATTTCCCTGGCGAAGGCCCGACCGCGAGTGGGGGCGCAAACTGACCCGGGTGCTGGTGGCACCGCAGCGGATGCGCGCCTCCGGGATTTGACTTCCCCGGGTAGCTCTGTGTTTCCCGGAATCACGTCAGGCCAGCACGGCTGATTCGTCCTTCTATGCAAGGAGAAACCATGACCCCCGCCCGCTCAGTCATTGTCTTTGACGTGAACGAAACATTGTCCGATATGTCCCCTATGGGGGAGCGCTTCCGCGAAGTCGGGGCACCCACCGAGATGGCGAAGCTCTGGTTCGCGACTCTCCTGCGTGACGGCTTCGCGCTGGCCACCAGCGGAGACAACGGTTCGTTTGCCGCCATCGGTGCCGGTGTGCTCCGGGGGCTGTTGAGTGGGGTGGAGCTCGACCGGCCCCTTGACGCGGCTGTCGACCACGTTATGGGCGGCATGAAAGACCTGGGAGTGCATCCGGATGTGCCGGAGGGGATCCGAGCCCTCAGGACCGCAGGGTTCCGGCTGGTGACGCTCAGCAACGGCTCAGCCCAGATCGCCGGGAAGCTGTTCAGCGATGCCGGGATCAGGGATGAATTTGAGTCACTGCTGTCGGTCGAAGTCGCGCCCGCGTGGAAGCCTGCACGCGGCTCCTACGAATACGCGGCCGCCAGTACCGGTACCGATCCGGGCAGCATGCTGCTCGTGGCCGTTCACCCGTGGGACATCCACGGCGCCGCCCGCGCCGGGCTCCGAACCGCCTGGCTGAACAGGACCGCAGGCAGCTACCCCCCTATTTTGAGGCTCCGGACGTCACCATTTCCACCCTGACCGAACTCGCACCGGCCCTGACAGCAGACGCCTAAACACGGCCCACCACCAGCAGGAAGACCAGACGTGCCGGGAATTTAATGCCGCGCCGTGGTCTTGCCGCTAATACGGGCCTTTCTCCAAACGCCCTTGCCAGGAACAATCCCCGAGACTTTCAAGGACACTTTCATGCCCCACCTCGATCCCCTCTGGACCCCCTTTTCTATCGGGTCCACCGAGCTGCCCAACCGTGTCGCGCTGGCGCCGATGACCCGTGTCAGCGCCACCGAAGACGGCCATGCAACCGGCCGGATGGCTTCCTACTACTCCCGGTTCGCGGCCGGCGGCTTCGGACTGCTCATCACCGAAGGCATCTACACCGACACCACCCACAGCCAGGGCTACCTGTTCCAGCCGGGCCTGGCCACCACTGAACAGGCCGAGTCCTGGGCCAAGGTCGTGGACGCCGTCCATGCCCGCGGCTCCCGCATTTTCGCCCAGCTGATGCACGCGGGCGCCCAGTCACAGGGCAACCGGTTCGTTGACTCCACGCTTGGCCCCTCCGCTGTCGCCCCCAAGGGAGAACAGCTAGGCTTCTACCGCGGCGAAGGACCCTACCGCCAACCGCAAGAGGCCACGACAGCGCAGCTCGACGAGGTGCGCGAGGGCTTCGTGAACGCGGCGCTCAACGCGAAGGCCGCCGGCTTCGACGGGGTGGAGATCCACGGCGCGAATGGCTACCTGCTGGACCAGTTCCTCACGGACTACCTGAACCAGCGCACCGACCAGTACGGCGGCAAACCCGAAAACCGGGTGCGGCTTGCCGTTGAGGTGAGCCGGGCCGTCCGCGACGCGGTGGGGCCCGACATGAGCGTCGGCATCCGCGTTTCCCAGGGCAAGGTCAGCGATTACACGCACAAATGGGCCGGGGGGGCCGACGAAGCAAAGACGATCTTCACCGCCCTGGCCGCCACCGGAATCGACTACATCCACACCACCGAATACCGTGCTGACGCCCCTGCCTTTGGCGAGGAAGGCGACTCCCTCGCCGCCTTGGCCAAGCAGCACGCAGGCTTGAGGGTTATTGCCAACGGCAGCCTTGATGAACCGGAAGCAGCAGCCGCTCTAATCGCTGACGGGCAGGCCGACGTCATCGCACTCGGCAAAGCAGCTCTCGCCACCCGCGACTGGCCCCGCCGGGCACGCAGCAACGACGGCCTGGACGAACTCGACGGCAGCCTCTTCTCGCCGGTCGCCGACGTCAAGGACTGGGAACTCGAGCAAACCGCCTAACCCCAACCGATCAATCTTTCACAGCAGGAAGGTAACCATGACGCTCATTCCGACGCAGACAGCACCCGCCCTTGACCTTGCCCTGGTGGGCTGGGGAACCACCGATGATCTGAAGCTCGGCACCGGGGAGGGCGGCCGCTTCAGCCTCATCGTCTTCTTCCGGGGCCTGCACTGCCCGATCTGCCGCAAGCAGATGGCTGAAATCGACAAGCGGATCGAGGACCTGAAAGCCGCCGGTATCGGTCAGGTGGTCGCCGTCAGCATGGAAACGCTCGAACGGAGCACCCGGATCGTGGATGAATGGCACCTGGCCAGCCTCCGGGTCGCCTACGGTCTGGAAGAGGAAGCTGCACGGATGTGGGGCCTGAACCTCTCCCACGCGATCAAGGACGCGAGCCGGACCTGTTCAACGAACCAGGCATCTTCATCCTCGATGAGGACGGCACCCTGTTCTGGTCCAGCACGGCCACCATGCCCTTCGGCCGACCGTCCCTGGATGACGTGATCTCCGGGGTCCGCTACGCCCAGGAGCACGACTACCCGGCCCGCGGCGCCGCCTGAGCCGAAAAGTAGCCGAATGGCGCGTCCCCGGGAACGGGCGCGCCTTTTCCATGCCCGGCGGACCGAGCGCTGGAATTCAATAGGCTCCCTTTGCAGCCCTCGTTAGCAGTGCCCCTCCAGCCAGGCCACAGCCTCATCCTCATCCAAGAAGTACCTGACGGGGCAATGAGGCCAGTCGAGCCCGCGAAGGCCCTGGGCGATGACCTTGTCTTCAGCCTGCCGCCGAGGGGGCGAAGGCTGCCACGTGGGACGCCATACTGTGGAACACCTTCTCCACCTTGTTCAGCGTAGTATCCGATGGCAAGCGCCCACCCTTTTCAAGGCTTCGCAGTGTCTTGAGGTCGACTTCCGCGTGCTTGGCGAAGGGCAGCTGGGCAAAATCCATGTCAACGCGTTCGTCCCTGTCGAGTCGCCCAATGGTCTTTAGTGCAGGGACACCGGTGACAGGTTCCAGAAGTTGGCCCAGTTACTGGCAAGCAAGGCTGAAGCAGCACCGGCCTCGTAAACTGAAGCATCCGCTTACGGCGCAGGCCGGGCGACCTCACCGGTGCCCGGCTTTTGTCGTCTCTGATGCAGTGGCCCCGGACTAGCGCGGCCAGTTAATCCATCGTTCAGCTACCATCGGTCCCCCGCTTCACCAAACTTAATCGGCTCGTCCCGCCTTACGGTGAAGCTGGCTGCATGACTGACGACAAAGAGATTTTTAGGTCCGGGTTATCGCGCCGCGGCTTTTTCGGCACCGCGGCAGTAGCGGGCGTAACAGCCGCCTGGGCATCTGCCACTCCGGCCTCGGCCGATGACAGGGCAAAGCTACCTTCCTCGGCGGGCGATCCACTGACCACCCCGGTAGTTAACGGGCTACACCTGCAGTTCGGGGCCGATGCATCCAGCGAAGTCGTCGTCTCGTGGCACGCCCTGCAGCCGGTCAAGAACGCGCGGGCTATGCTGGGCGAAGCCGACGGAAGCTACGGCCGGACCGAGGAGGCCGTGGAAACCAGCTACGTTGACGCCAAGTCCGGACAAAAGGTCTACGCCTACCACGCGAAACTGACCGGGCTCGCCCCGTCCCACGATTACGTCTATGCGGCGATCCACGAAGGCGCGCAGGCGGAATTCGGCTCTTTCAGGACTGGCCCGCACGGACGCGGAAAGATCACGTTCACCAGCTTCGGCGACCAGGGCACCCCCACCCTGGGAAAGAAGGCGACCAGTGCCAATGGTGGACAGCAGTGGGTCAACGACAACCTGGGCTCCCCGGCGGCCGGCGACATGCCGGCCGGGGTTGAGCGCGTCCAGCCACTCTTCCACCTCTTCAACGGGGACCTCTGCTACGCCAACCTCTCCGAGAACCGCGTCCGGACCTGGACGGACTTCTGGGACAACAACTCGCGCAGCGCCCGCCACCGGCCCTGGATGCCCGCAGCCGGGAACCACGAAAACGAACTCGGTAACGGGCCCATCGGATATGCCGCCTACCAGACGTACTTCTCCGTTCCCCTGCAGCCCGGCCAGACTGACACCACCCGGGGGCTCTGGTACTCATTCACGGCAGGTTCGGTCCGGATCATCAGCCTCGCCAACGATGACGTTTGCTACCAGGACGGCGGCAACAGTTACGTCCGGGGCTACTCGCAGGGCGCCCAGAAGGCCTGGCTGGAGAAAGAGCTCAGTGCTGCCCGGTCGGACCAGAACATCGACTGGGTGGTTGTCTGCATGCACCAGGTTGTTATCAGCACCGCAGGGTCCTTCAACGGCGCTGACCTGGGCATCCGGCAGGAATGGGTGCCCCTCTTCGATAAGTACGGTGTCGACCTCGTCGTGTGCGGGCACGAGCACCACTACGAACGTTCCCACCCGATCCGCGGCCAGCAGAAGAACGCCACCCTGACCCCCATCCCGGCGGACACCCGCAAGGACGTCATCGACACCACCAAGGGCACCGTCCACATGGTTCTGGGCGGCGGCGGAACATCCGTGACATCGAACCAGTTGTTCACAAACCCTCCTGCATGCCGGGTCATCACCGCCGTAGGCGAACCGGACCCCACCACGCACAAGCGTCCCCCGGTCTATGCCCAGGAAGACGCTCCCTGGTCAGCCCAGCGCGACGCAGCCAACTCCTACGGCTTCGCGTCCTTCAGCGTTGACCCCGGCACCGAGCCCGGAGGAACAACAAAGATCGAGGTGACCTACTACAACGTCACCGGCCCCCAGGGTCAGCTAGCATCCTTCGAAACCTTCACGCTCCAGCGGCCCCGTACGGATTCACCACAAAAAGCCGGAGCGCAGGACAAGAACAAGGGCGACGCGGGGTGAGTTCTCCGGCGCCGACAGAATAGGAACACTCGCCGACCCAGGCCGGGTAGCCCTCACGGGCGCCCGGCCTTTCTCGTTTCCGAGACGGGAGAGCCAGGCGACCGGGGCTCCGCGTCGGCGAACACCGTCTCCGGAGCCAAGATCTTAAGTGCAGGGCACCTCGTCGACGGCCCACCACATTAGCACCACATTGATCCCCTGATATTTAACTTGATGCAGTAAGCCCTGGTCACGAGCACGATCCGATCCTTAGCTGCTGAGCACTGGCCGAGCCAGCGGCCGCTCACCACGGCGCCGCTGTTGCCCAAAGCCGCGGGGCGCCTCAGGTCGCTTAGTTCGTGGTTGGATTGGAGTGGCTGGTGCGCCAGGTGTGTTGTGGTTCGAAGCCCAGCAGTCGCCGGGCCTTGTCGATGGAGAGCATGGTCTCGTGTTCGCCCAAATCCTTGACCACTTTCACGTTCGGGTAGACCTCCGCCGCGAGGCTGGCACTGGACCGGTTCATGACCGTGTCCGCGTTGGCGATGATGAAGGCTTCAAACCCCGGTTTGCCGTTCTCCAGTGCCCGGAGTACGGCCTGCGCGCCGTCCCGGCCGTCGATGTAGGCCCACAGGTTCCATTTGCGCAGCATGGCGTCGTCATCGAACGAAGGGAAGGCGTCGTAGTCTTCCGGATCCATCACGTTGGAGAACCGCAGCCCAACAATGCTCAGTTCCGGGTCCCAGCGCGTCATCTCGATGGCCATCTGCTCCTCCAGACGTTTCACGAGGGAATACGTGGTTTCCGGCCGGGGCGGGTACTCCTCGTCCACCGGAATATAGGGCGGGTCGACCTCGAACGGTGTGCCCAGGACAGTCTCACTGGAGGCGTACACCACCTTCTTGATCCCAGCCCGGCGCGCCGCCTGAAACACGTTGTACGTGGAGAGCATGTTGTTTTCAAACGTCGCGGCGTCCGGCAAGAGTCCCGGGGCAGGGATCGCGCCCAAATGAACGATGGCGTCGAAGCCCGTGTGCCGGCGGTCCACGCCCAGGAGCGCATCTACGACCTGGCCGTAGTCCCGCAGGTCCACCACCACCAGACCGGGGTTTCGTTCACCGGTCCGGTCCAGGTTCAGCACCTGGTGGCCCTCTTCCGTAAGGTGCCGCACCACGTGCCGGCCCAGCTTGCCACTTCCACCCGTCACCGCAATTTTCATCAGTACTCTCCTCGACATTGTTCGACTGTTCCGAGCCGCACCGGGCTGAGAACCACCGCCGTGGATCCTGGCCACGCTGATCGGGCCAGGCATCACCAGCCCAAACCTAGACCGCAGGCGGTCGCTGGCGCGTGGCCCTGTCAGTCCTAGGACAACCGGACCTACCACCGCCAACAGCAACGTGTCGCCCGTGAGGGCATCCTGGACTCCCAGCTTGTTCACAGCCTCCGTGGACACAGCCCCGGCGGACGTCCGCTTGGCCGTCAGGTCGCCAAAGGAGGATGCGTCGACGCGATCAACAGTCTCTGGCGTCGCGCCCTGGACCGGACAAAAGGAGAGCGACAGATGCCCCCAGATATGTTCCTCTGCCGCACAGAACACCCAGTCCGATCACATGTTCCTGCCGCTCATGCCGACGAGGAAGCCGCAGAGCAGAAGACCCCGAGGCATGGGGGACGCCTCGGGGTCTTCCTGGCTTCTCCGACCGGGGGGTGCGGTAGTTGCCCCGAAAAGGCTACTGTTCGTTACTCCCGGGTACAACTTGCATTTATGCAGGGAATACCTGCTTTTGTACAGATCTGTACCGCCACCACGCCCTTCGGGCAGCCCTCCCTGAGTGACGTGGTCGCAGGCGTCCGCTACGCCCGGGACCACGATTACCGGCCCGCGGCCGCGCCTCAGGCGCGCGTCCAGGAGGCGATTGGCAGGCGATTCGATTTCTGGCGGCGCGGACCTGGCACGTAACTGAGCGCTGTGCAGTCTTGAGCCAATCTTGTGCTGATCCTGGAGGGCCGTCGGGGGAACAGCTCCTACTGTGGAGATCAAGATCCTGCCGCTGAGGCAGGGCCTTACAAATGGGGAAAGGGGCCGGTGGCCAGGGGATCCCGGAGATCCGGACGCCGCATCGGACAGCCGCCGGCCCACCCCCCCGGTCCTCGTCCGCCCGTAACGGCCGGATCCTGCCGGAGTGCCGGCCGATGATAATCCCCGCCTGCGGGCGAATACTTCGCCGTGGTTGCTGCTTCAGGTCCGTGTGCGCGGATTAGAGTGACAAAGACCTGCTACCTACTATCAAAGGACCTTACGTGCCTAAGCCAACCATCGCTCCTGGTGATCCCTGCTGGGTAGACCTGACCAGCTCCGACATCGAGACGTCGCGCGCGTTCTATTCCAGTCTGTTCGGCTGGGCCTACGAAACTGGTGACGAGGAAACCTACGGCGGATACGTGATGGCCTTTGCCAAGGGCGCCCCGGTGGCAGGGATGATGCAGAATGAGCCCGGCTCCGGCCAGCCCGACGCGTGGACCACGTATCTGCGCGTGGACGATATCCACGCGACCCAGAACGCGGCCGTGGCGGCCGGCGGTCAGATCCTGATGCCCGCTATGGAAGTACCGGAGCAGGGCCACATGGCTCTCTTCGCCGACGCCGGCGGTGCCGTTATCGGTGCCTGGCAGTTCGGCGGACACACCGGGTTCCAACTGGCAGGTGAACACGGCGCCCCGTTCTGGCACGAACTGCACACCCGGGCGTACGAGCCATCCGTGAAGTTCTATCAGGACGCCTTCGGTTGGAATACCTCCGTCATGAGCGACACCGAAGAGTTCCGCTACACCACTCTCGGATCCGGAGTCGAATCCCGGGCCGGCATCATGGACGCGTCCTCCTACCTACCCGAATCGGTGCCTTCAAACTGGCAGATCTACTTCGGGGTGGATGATGCCGACGCCGCGGTCGCCACCGCTGAATCCCTCGGAGGCACCGTCATCCACGCCCCGGAAGACACGCCCTTCGGCCGGATGGCAACCCTGACGGACTCCACCGGCGCTGCCTTCAAAATCGCCCAACGACCCACCCAGCCTTAAACACAACGAGCCCGCCCGGTAGCGTCCCTGCCGGCAGCCTTCCTTGCACCCGACAGGGAGACTGCCGGCCCAGGCCGACCGGATCCCTCCGGCCGGACAGGGTGGTCGCAGCCTGTGGTGAATCCAGTTCCGCCGCGCCGTTTCCCGCATGGCACCAGCAGCCAGGCGGCCACAGCCCCGGTCAGGGTTGGTGCCTTACCATGACTTCCGCCCCAACACGCGAAGGCGCTGGCCGTGCTACGCGCCTCCCTCGTGGCGGAGGATGGCGCGGAGTTGGGCGCTGCGGGTGGCGACGCGGCTGGTCCGGCCGGCGTTGGGATGCCGGTTGTTCTGGTTGGCGTGGATGCCGGCGTCGCCGGCTCCGGCCATCTGATGCGCGGCCTGGCAGGTTCCGTGAGCTGCGTCTGGCCGTGGCGGTTGTTGAGGGCTGGCATCGGGTACGCGTTCAGGATGGCTTGGGCAGGCCGTCGCCTCCACGCCTGATGTGGGCGACACCCGTCGGCGACATTCCCAGCCAGCGTTCACCCGCGTTTCATGCGTGAATCCAACTGTCGAGTAACGACATTCCGACGAAAGGACGAGAGCCGTGAGTACTGACGAGATGACCGAACTGACTGTTGATGGTAGCGCCCTGATGCGTGGCCAGAGCGTGCGCATCCATGCCGGTGGGCGTGACCTCGGAGAACGGGTGGTCGACGACCTGAGGCAGGACGGGGCCGTTGTATGGATCGCCTTCGGTGAGGCCGAGCCGCGGCGCATGTTTATCGAGGAGGACGCTGCCCGCTACACCGCACAGTACGGGCTGCAAAGGGAACAAGCCCGTAAGGCCGCGTTCTGTGGATTATCGCGAGTTCCAGCGGAACCAGCGGACGCCTATCGTGGCGCATACGGCGACATAACCGATGCAGGCCAGGAGTGCGGTGGTGTCCTGACCGCTCCATGAGGAGGCGTTCAGCGTGTCGGCGAAAAGTGTCATGAGCGCTCCGACGGGCGACCAGGCTGCGATTGATTTCATCGTGTCACCGAGGATGCCGGTTCCGCCCAGGAGGCCGAGGAGGAGCAGGAGGATCATGAGTACGCGGGTGACCGCGTTGATGGCGCTGGTGGATTGAACCAGCCCGACGACGGCTTGGCCGATTGCAAGGAACGCAGCGGCACCGAGGACGGAGACCGCAATCACCAAGAGGTACTGGCCCGGGTTGAGTGACAGCCCGTAGGCGAGGGCTCCCACGATGACAACAATGACGGAGGCGACCAGGTTTGTGGCCACCTGCACGAGGACCCGGCTGGTCATGATCATCCAGGTTGGCGCTGGGGTGACCCGGAGTCGTTGCAGCACCCCGACATCGCGGTCATGGGCCAGCGCGAGCGTGTACCCGAACAGGCCGGAGGTGAGCAGTCCCAAAGTCAGGGCCAGGCCAATGACCAGGCTGGATCCGCCAAGGCGGCTTTGACCCTTGCCGAACGTGTTGGCCACAAGGATCACAACCGGCAGGAGAATGCTCAGGAAGACCGACGTCTTTCCGTTGAGCAGCACAAGGAAATCAGCGCGAAGCAGCGACCTTAGGGCCAGGCCAAGCGGCGGGCGCGCGGTGTTGACGCCGGTGTTAGTCACGGATCTCACTTCCTGTCAGTCCGATGAAGACGTCTTCCAGTGTCGGCGCTCCATGGGCGACCGAAAGCACCCTGGGGCCGTCCTTATGTTTGTTGATTAGCTCCGACGGTCTTCCCTCGGTGAGCAGTTTTCCGTGGTCGATGATCGCCACCCGGTCACAGACTGCCTGGGCCTCCTCCATCGAGTGGGTAGTGAGGAGGATGCTGTTGCCTTCCGCGCGGAGCTCCTCGATGTGGCGCCATAGTCCTCGGCGTGACTGGGGGTCCAGCCCGGCTGTCGGTTCGTCCAGCAGCAGCAGGAGCGGGTTGTGGATGGTGGCTATATACAACGCAAGGCGTTGCTGTTGGCCACCCGACAACTGCTTGAACTTCTTGCCCAGTTCGTCGCCAAGGCCGACAGGGCGCGTGTTCCCGCGAACCTGCTCACGGGAAAGTTTCACACCGTACAGACCGGCATAAAGCCTTGCGATCTCTTGAATGCTCAGTTCGTCCTGGAAACTGGAAGATTGCAGTTGCACTTTAAGGAGCGCTTTTACCGCCAGAGGCTGCTGTTCGACATCGAGACCGTCTACCAGCAGGGAGCCCGAGGCCGGCCTGACCAGCCCCTCGATGGCACTCAGAGTACTGGTCTTCCCTGCACCATTCGGACCCAGCAGACCGAATATCTCCCCGCGCTGAATCCGGAAGCTGACACCGTCAACCACCGTGCGGCCCTCATACGCCACTCTTAACTGACTGATTTCCAGAACCGAAGGTGATCCTGGCTCACTAACTTCACTCGTCATGCTGTGTCCCCTCAGAACCACGGGAGCAACCCGGACTAGGGGTAGTTCCTTGTGCGAGTCTAGTTCGAGGAGGCCACGAGAAAAGCCAGGCAGTTTCTCAAAAACGTCTCCACAAATCGGTTCTGAACTATCGGGTGCGGGACAGGTTCGAAGGCGAGTCCTACCTTTCGGTGCAAAACCGACGCAGTTGCCAGAAAGCTTCGTCCTCCCCTGCTCCGATATGACTCATAACCAGCGTCCCACGGCCGACTACCAGGGACTGCAGGGAAAGAGAGGGGGTAAATGGGGGTGCTTTTGGCGGTGGAAGTCTTTACTGTGAGGTAACTCCACCAGTGGGGATATCGGGCCACCCAAGTAGTCGCCGGACGAAGATTCCGACGGCAGTAAAGAGAATGCCCTTATGAACGATCCGCGCCAAGCAGCGCTTGAAATGGTCCAGCAAGACAGGGCCAGCATCGAGAACCTGTGGTTGAGATATCTTGCCAACGGCGGCAATGCCGGTCCCCTAGACTTCGAGGCCTACATTTACGGTCTCCTAGATCCGGACGAGTACGACGCCCTAATCCTCTTTTGGGCGGTAGAGGAAGTATCAGCACGCTAGCTCGTTTCTGGCTTCACGGAACCCTTGAGCCTTGCTCACGCACATACAGCTCAAGGAAAGCCCGGACTGCCCTATGGTCTGCTCGGGGCGTTGCCCCCCGCCGTGCGATCGCTTCGAGGATCTGCTGCTTCGTCAGACCCCCTTTACTGTTGGCCGAGATCAACAGTAAGGTGCTGGGGCGCCTCAACTGCGCTCTTCCCCGCAGAGCAGCAACCAGGTTGATTGAGCGGGAAAGCTACCGTGGCCTATCCTCACGGATCCTCCAGCCGTCAGCGGGCGTATAGCTTGCGAGGACAGAACGCTCGCCAAAAACGGGATCCGATCCCGGGGTATGACACAGAACAGCGGAGTTGCACTCCACCCCCCACAACGCATCCTGCGCTTTTCTTAGAGCTTCGCCAAAACTGGCAGAGTAAATAACCGACCGACCAACAGACCGCTCCGTCACGTATTCCACGAGATAGGGCATGCTCCGAATGATGACAGCCCCATCAGGGCGTCAACAGAGCCGGAAGGCACATGCTTCCCACGGGGAAAGCCGAGCGATGACGCTGCCAGTCGTCCCCACGAACGAGGCGGCGAATGACCTTCCCGCAACCAACGCGCAGGCCTGATGGAGGGACATCGCCGCAGACACATCTTCGACACGAATCGACAGCGCCGAACACTCGGCTTCGCCCGCTCTACAAGGCCAGGTCTACGGCCGGCTGTCGGTCTGTGTGTCCTCGTCATATTATTCCGGGATATGGTGGTCGCCTTTGTGACGGGCTTCGTCCAGATGGTGCTCCAACTTCTCCTCCGCTTCCCGGCGGCGCTGCCCCACGGTCCGGATCTGTTGCGTGCTCGGCGACGCTCCTGGCGTACGCTGTCGCGCACTATCCCTTTGTCCTTCGTCTTTATTGTTCATAAGGGCATCGTCTCACCGGACCCGTCACCCCGAAAGCTCCACCGGCGACTGGACATCGGGCAGAAGACGGACATCCCGCTGCCAGTTGTGACATCCAATGGCACGTCCGCGTCTGGATCGCCTTAGCCATTCCCACCCCGGAAGGATCGTGGTCCTCGCCCTGGATCTACGCCGGTGGGGCCGCCACGAGGGTCTTATGATCGCGGATGGTGCCCGCAACCTCCCCTGGAGTTCCCGAAGGCGGGGCTCAACGACGGGGCGGTTGTTTAAGACCGGCGCCCTTGCCGCTTCGTCTTCGCAAACGGAGACGTGAGCTACCGAGTTAAGCAGTCAGCCCAACGGTAGCCGCCAAGAGCCGGGGCGTCATGACCAACGCTGACCCTAACCCAGCATCCAAGCTTTCGCTCGTACTCCCCGCGTCTCTTCAGAACGTCCTGTCATGAGCACGGCGCAGACCGTGGCGCTGATCTTCGTGGCTGCCTTCGCATGGATCGGCGTGACCCTGCTTGTCCTCCTGGCGCTGCTCCGCCCAAGGAAAGGGTCCTCAGCGCTTGCTGCGGCTCCTCCACCCCCGGACCTGACCGCGTACCGGCCGCACCGGTGACGGCGAGTACGTTCTGTCACAGGTCGGAGTCTCGTGCCGAGGCGCAGGTTGAGACTCCGGGAAATCCGCCGCTAAACCACCAGCACCGGGAAGCATCAGGGATACCGGGACAATCCTCAGCTACACCGTCGGCCACCTTGCCACGCTTGCCGGAGTCTTCCTGCTGTACCTTCCAGACATCATCCTGCTCGTACCCCCTGCTCATCGCCGATGGCTTGCTCCAGCTGGTACTGCTGCCGTTCGTCTTCCTGGTGAGGAGACTGCGGCGCCCCCTGGCGGCGGACATGGACCCATCCTGCCTCCTCGACCGCAGTCGGTAGCCAGAACAACTCAGCACACCTCCTCCCCCGGCTCGCAGCCGGAAATGGGGGGACAAAGCCGGTACCAAGACTCGGCGCGGTGTGTAATCATGCGGGCATGGGACTTCCCGAGGACCCGGACAGGCCGACAGCGGATCGTTACCGCGCCATGGCGCACGAGCCGGGCGAGACGGAACAGCAGCAGACGCTCAGGCGACGCCTGGTGGAATTTGTCCAGACTGCACAGGCACGCGGCATCCATCCACTGCCGCTGGAAACCTACCATGGCCCCCGAAGGTACCGGCCTTCACTCTCCGGCTGGCTCTTGTTCCCGGACACTGGCCTTGCCGTCGGCACCGACGCCGAACTGTACCGGCTGCCGCTGGAGGGCGGACTGACCGGCAACAGGACACCCATACGGGAGGAGTGGATCCGCAGTTCCTACTGGCGTGGCTGGTCCTCGAGATGGGTCACCTTGGACGAGATGCTGATTGACGCCGTGGCAAGGGGCACAAGCCAGCGTATGCCTTAAAAAGGACCAGTTGAGGGTCACCAATTGGAAGCGTCTTCCCTACGAATACGAAATCACGCTCTGACGTAGTTATGAGGCGCCGGGAGTTCCGTCCCTCGTGTTGAAGAGGTCAAGGACGGCTGCGCCCTCTTCCAGGAGGGGGTCGCGATCGGCTGGCTGCGCCACGAGCCGGGCTACGTCGTTCATAAGGGTCTGCACATACTGCCGCATGATGGCGCGGTGCGCGGTCTCTCCGAACCAGGCCAGATCACCGCACACGCGCAGCAAGGCCCGGACGACGCGGGGTTCGTTCGATCCGTAACGCCGAACCTGTCCGAGGGCCAGATCGACGAGATAGGCGAAGTCGCGGGCCGGGATGTGGAGCCGGACAGTGCCGTGGGCATCTGTCACTGCTCGCGGACCGTGCTCCCGGAGTGTAAGCGCCGCAAGGATCGTGCCCAGATGGTCGACTGCCTGGTTCGCCGTGTAGGGGTCGTTAATAGCAGGCGAGAGCGCCTTGGAGGCGACGTCCGCGAGCTGTCGGATCCCGAACGCGACGTCCTGCTCCAGTGTCCGTTCGTAGCCGATCCGTACACTCTGCGCGAGCGCACGCCGAAGCTCCGCGGAGGCGCCGGGCGCAAACGGTCTCCCTCCGGCGCCAGAGACGTTCCATACCCAGGCGATGGGTGCACCGGCAACCACATGCCGGCCCACCATGGGCACCATCAGTGCCTTGAGATCGTGCTTCGCGAGTGCGCCGACGAATGGCCCGACATGGAAGGCCTGGATGTAGCCCGATGCGGGTGACGGCAAGGCGGTGGCGCCTTGCGGCACGACCGGAATGGGGATGCCAAGGTCGCCGGGGACGAATGACCTCCCGATCACTTTCAGCGTCGCCGTCTCGACGCCCTTCATAACCAGGTCCACCTGGATCGAATGCGATAGATGGTGGACGAAGAATACGAGCATCACCATGCTCACGAACAGCAGCATCAGCGCGCCGCTCACGGCCAGGCGCGGGTACTCCTCGATGCGTTGGCCGGCTGCGATGCCGACCGTGTACAGCCCCGCCGTGCTGTACGCGAAGGTCGCGACGAAGGCGCTCAGGGTCAGCTGGTTGGGGATGTCGCGGAGGAAATTCCGCAGGAGCCGAGGGCTGAACTGCGTCGACGCGAGCTGCAGGGCCACCACGGTAAGTCCCAGGACGAGGGCGATGACCGTGACCATCGTGCTGGCGATGCTCACGAGCAGGTTCCGGGCGTCGTCGGATGTCCCCTGGAAGAGGAGGACGGCAACAGGCGACGCCTTGTCGATTTGCACAGCAGAAAGGCTCGCCCCCGCGATGAGCGCGAGCACGACGGCGCATGTCGGCATCGCCCACAGTGCACTCGCCAGATACTCCCGAAGAGCCTCACGCTTCACATGTGCCACTCTCTGCCGACGGTCCTCGGTCGTCAAGGGGCGCCATGCTGGGGTCCGAGCCAGCACAGGTTCTGGCGCTCAACGCCGGTGCCCCACCGGACCCCACCACAGATCGGTCGGCTCGCCACGTATTGCACGACCAACGCCAGCTTCACTGCCACCCCTTACAAAGCTCGTTATTCGCTGGGAGCCGCGCCTGCGCAACTGTGACCGCACACTCTGTTGCAAAACCGGAACTTGCTGGGCCCCCATCCGCAGCCCCATGCTCTCTTATAAAGCAGACGTAAGTGTGGACATTATTGTCCACGCCTCGATTCGGACGCTGAAGGACTATCGGGGCACCGGATGTTCGGAAATCGGCGCGGCAGAGTCGAGCAAATCGATGGTCCCCGCGGCGGCTCCGACGACGAGGTCGAAGCCTTCATCCGTGGCGAAGCCATGCCGGTAACCGTTGATCCACAGCAGCAGCACCATGAGCGTCCACGCCGTCCGTCAGCCTGTCAGCCGGGTCCGGCCGGCTTGTGCTCAGAGGAGAGTGGTCCGGTCGTTCATGCCGTGGCGTCCCCGGTGGCGAGAACTGTGCCGGTGGTGCCGTCCACGATGACGTTTTGTCCCTCGGCCAGGGTCCTGGTTCCCTTTCCTGTTCCCATGACGACTGGAATCCCGTACTCCCTCGCGACGATGGCGGCATGTGAGCCAAGGCCTCCCATGTCAACGACTACCGCGGCGGCGCGCTGGAACAGCGGTGTCCAGGAAGGATTCGTGTAAGGACATACGAGGATGTCACCGCTTTGTAACCGGCCGAACTCGTTAGGGCCACCGATGATCCTCACCGGGCCTTCGGCGCGGCCGCGGCTGGCTGGGGTACCGGAGAGCAGAACACCGGTCCTGGGCCGCTGATCCTTGAACAGCAGGGTGGTATCCAGCAGCGGGACCCCGTCCAGCTGCCGCCGCTTGGCCGCCCTGCCCAAAACAACTGGCCGATAGCGCAGCCGGACGGATGCCGGCAGCGCGCCGGCCTCATCATCAGTTATCGCCTCCAACTCCTCGAACCTAAGATGGTAGACGTCCTGGACATGGTCAAGGACGCCGGCGGCGACGAGTCGGTGGCCGAGCTCACGGTATGCGGCGCGCATGGGCGGGATGACCTTGGTGGCGTAGAAGTGGCTGTCCTCCCGGAACGCCATCCCTGCCCGCGCGGCCTCGACGGTGCTGAGCAACAGTCGCCGAAAAAAGCTAATGCGGAGGAACGGATGCCGTTTCAGCTCCTCCAGTGCGGCACCGGTCTGGTCTTCCCGGTCGGTTTCCTCGCTCTGGAGGGCCTTGACGAGCCCAAGCACCACCTCGGGCGCATCGGACCAGGTGGGTGAGCTGCTCAACACCACGCTGACGGTCTCGCGGTTCCCGTATTCGCGCAGGAAGCTGGAGAACGCGTCGCGGAAGGCAGCGTGGGGCGGGTCCTGCTCCACCCGCTGCAGCAAGGCGCCCCCGTCTAAAGCGGAGAAGTCGGCGGCCAGCTGCGGATCAGCACGGACCAGCCCGGCCAATTCTTCCAGGGCCCGGTTGGCCTTGCTCGTCATGGTCTCCGCACCCGCGATCAGGGCAGAGGCCAATCGAGTCCTCCCCAGCAGAACCAGCAACAGCCGTAACCTCAGCGCCGGCAGGAAGATCCCCGGGAGGTAGGAGCTTCGCAGCCCGGTGATACCGCGCATGGTGGCGAAGGAATCGCGCGCAATGTCCACCACCCCTGCCCACCGCAAAGTCTCAGGGTCCTGGTTCTCGAGCCGCTTCACCTGCTCCAGGAAAGCAGCGAACCTGGGATCCTGCTTCCAGTCGGCTATCGTGAACTGCCGCGCCCGGCAGGCCACGCTTAGTGGGGCTGCCAAGAGACGAAGAGTCGGGCGCGGGGTTGGGGGTACCAGCTGCACCACAACACCATCCTCCTCAGGCAGCAGCTCCTCAACCGTGGGGAAACGCACCCCAAGGCTACCGGCCATCACATGCAGCATGGCCAGGATTCCCTGATTCATCCAGCCGGATACGTCCAACGGGTAAGGCCGCTCCTGGAACATCTCGATAAAGAAGGGCGCCACCCGCTTCTGGACAGCGTTCAGCCGCAGCGGCTGCGGGGGCAACGCGGTCATAGGTCTCGACTGCAGGATATAAATGCGTCCTTCGACCAGGGCCCACTCGACATCCTGCGGCCGGCCAAAATGGTCCTGCAGCCGTCCAGCCAGCCTGGCAAGCGCGCGCAACCGGTCGGCGTTCAGCAAAGGAACCCCGCTGTGGACCCCGGACTGCTCGCGCGTGCCGCCACCCACGTCCGTGCTCATGACCACCTCACCGCCCCCAGGGACGAAACTTCGGACCGCGCCCGCATGGCCGAGCACATAGTGCTCAGGCGTCACCCTCCCCGAAACCACCGATTCACCCAACCCGGCACCCGCATCGACAACAATCTCCCCACGCTCTCCCGTGACCGGGTTCGCCGTGAATAAGACACCGGCCACGGCCGCTGGCACCATGCTGTGAACGATGACCGCGATCCCGATCTCCCGCGGGTCAATCCCCTGCCGCCGCCGATACGCAATAGCCCGGTCAGTCCACAGCGACGCCCAGCAATCCACGACCGCCCTGGTCACAGCTTCCTCGCCGACGACGTTGAGAAAGGTGTCCTGCTGGCCGGCGAAGGCTGCTCCCGGCAGGTCCTCGGCGGTTGCGCTGGAACGAACCGCCACCGCACCTCCGCCCAGCACCCTGTAAGCTTCGGCAACTTCCGCCCCTAAAGCCGGGGCCATGCCAAGGCGGGCAATCAGCGAACGGACGGCCCCGCCGTCGTCCACGTTGGGGTCCATATTCGAAAGGGCTTCACCCAGCTCCGTTTCGGCGAGCAGCGATCGGTACGCCTCCGTGGTGATAACGAACCCGGGAGGGACCGGAAACCCGTGCCGCAACATCTCCCCCAGCGCTGCACCCTTACCGCCCGCAGCCTCGATATCCCCGACTCCAAAATCAGCCAAGGGACGAACAGTCCTACCTGCCATCCAGGACTCCTCAAATCAGGACCGCTTCACACGCCAATACGCCGGCTCCGCGCCGGCGAGTAAAACGTACTCCACGCCAGCCTCCCCTCGCCACACTGCTCTGGCTACCCGACGTATACAGAAAAGAGAAACGCCTCGCCGTTTACCCGGCCCTACGACCCCTTGATTGGGTCACGACTCCGGCCCCTTAGCTGGCCGAACGTGTTGCCAGCCCGGCTCGCCCACATGGAGACCGGGAGGGTTAGGGGAGATGAATTCTCGCCCGAAGCTCCTTACATCCGGACGATAACTCCAACAGTGGGGACGTCGGACCATTTGAGATGCCGTCGGGTGACGATTACGGGCGGCAGTAGCGAGCATGCCGCTATGGACGATCCGCGGCAAGTAGCCCTGGAAATGGTGCAGCAAGATGCGGCTGCGGCCAGGGCGCGGCTGGAAGATGCCCACGACGGATGTCCGAGGCATTGCCCTACTGACCAGGACGAACGATAGCTGTGCCTGCACCGGGTCCGAACTCTCCGAGAGTGACCCTGATCTGGCCGAAGCCATGAAGCGCACAGGGGTCCAGGTCAGCTACTTCATATCAGTCCACGCCGTACCCTGAGGCGCGAAGATAGCTGCCGCCCCGTCCGCACACATGAGGTTCACAAGACCCCGGCCCCTTCCCAGAGGACCTCTTGAGCACCAAAATCCCTAACGGTTTCCGCCTCGCCGAAGGCACCGACCTCGACGCGTTCAAGCAGACCGTCCGAGACGCCGTCGACCCGCTCCGCGACCAGGAAGACCTGATGCTGCTTGCCGTCGAGACGGCCAAGTTCGTCGATTCCCACTGGCTCGCCGGCGAACCCATTCCTGCCGGTGCCGCGGCTACTGCCTAAGCCCAGTGGGCCGACGCGCAGTCCAGGATGAGCGTCAACGACTACGACCACGACGTCAACCGCTTCAGACTCAGCATCGGCACCGACCGGATCGTAATCATTGTCCATACCGAAAACCCGGCACTCCTGAGCGCCTTCAAGGAACTGCCCGAGGTCGAGGAGTACGGCTACTGGGACCACACCGACTCCTACCCCGAGGGCGTCACCGGCACCGACAGGAAGATCCGTGAAGACGTGTTGGACGGGACCATCCCCGGCATCCGCGTTTCGGACACGATGGACACGTGGGTACTCCGCGACACCGTCGAGATCCGCGAGGAGCTCCGCGACGTCCACGTCATGCTCCCCCACATCCCCGAAGCCACCGACCGGGCTTGCGGCGCGTCATCGACCACGGCTACCAGGACGCCGTCACCGCCGCCTGCGCCGCCCTGCACGAACAGGACAAGAACGAACTGGCGAGGAAAGGCTGATGTCCACCAAGATCTTCAATGGCTACCGAAAGGAGCCCCTTTAGCCCCTTTTCCGAAATGAAATTCAAGGTTGGACCAGACTCCCATCAGGACCACCATCGGTGGATCTCGAACTGGATTCGGGCTGTCCCCACGTCACCACCGTGGCTGGCGAGACCGCCTCTCACAGGAGTGGATCAGGATCCCGGTGTAGCGTTCGACGGGATGGATGTACAACCGCAACCCACTGCTGCTACGGATGGAGTGCCCGGCCGGCGGTCGGCCACGAAACGGGCGAAAGCCGAGACAATGGCAATCTTTGCCGTCTTCGCTCTCTACGTGGCCTTCCTCCTGAGGCTGCTTCTCCTCTCCCGCGCACCGGGTTCGGAGAGATCGATTAACCTCATCCCGTTCGCGAGCATCGTCAAGTACCTATCCAGCCAATCTTCGGGGACGGGGAGAGTGGCGTTCGCCAATCTCGTCGGGAACATCCTGATCTTCATCCCGTTTGGAGTCTACGTGGCGTGGCTCCGACGCCGGGCGACCCCATGGCTGACCATACTGGCGATCGTCTCGGTCAGCGTCACTGTTGAGATCATCCAGGGCCTGTTCGCTGTTGGAGCATCGGACATCGACGACGTGATCCTGAACTGCGCGGGAGGAGTCATCGGAATCTTCACGTTCAGACTGCTTTCCTCGGTCGTCCGCGATGCGTCCCGGGTGCGGACGGTGATGGCCGTGTTGTCACTGCTCTCGCTGCCTGTTTGGTGCTACTTCCTCTTCATCGTCCGACTGCGCATGTGAGCCCAAACGCGCCTCTTCTACCTCCCATCAGAGCGACCGGAGCTAAACCATCGGCAGCGGGATTGTGGTACGGCCGCCCAGTGAAATCATCATCACATCCTGTCATCGAACCCACCGTTGCCTGTTACGTCGAGATCAACGCAGGATGAGTGTCATGCCGCCCTCCGACCAGCACCGGTTCTACCTCACTGACTCCGACACCTTCGTCAAGCTGCACTGGCGCACGCCCTCCTCCAGCCTTTCCCGGAGCCTGCTCCCCCGCATCCTTTCCTTCCTATCCGGAGCCCGACCCGACCCCGGCCGGTCGTGGACCACAAGGCCTTCGACCGCGCGGCTGCTGCCTTGGCCACCGATGCGGACGCCGCCTTCGCCGCATTCACCCGGGGAAGAACGGACTGATCTTCGGTCCGAGCGACGTGACGGGGCCCCGGACCACCCATTCACGGGACGCATTGTCGTTACAGTGAGCTCCTCGTCCACCGCCTGTCCGTGGACGACGTCCGGGCAAGCCGTGGATGTTTGCCAGGCCCTGTCCTGACACAGGAGTCCGGCAGGGTGTGAAGACCCTCATGCGTCGTGAAGCCCTGGCCAGAGCTGGCCGGGGCTTCCGTACCGTCTACGCATGCTCAGCGGCAACCGATGGAAAGGCATGATGTGATATCCCCTTGTGTGCAGCCCTTGGAAGATGAAGGACATCCGCCGCCTCTACGTGAACACTTCGGAAGGCGACAAGCTCGGCTATATCGACCTGGCGACAATGGAGGTCGTCACGGAGTCGGAGGCAAGCGACGCCGAACTTCGGTCAGCACTTTCGGTCCTTGGCTCGCCATCGGACGTCGTCCGGACGGCCCGGTCATTCGTCAAGCGCCACCGGCGCCGGCTATGAACCTGCCGTGGGAGGACCTCGCCGAAGTCAGTCCAACAGCCCGTCTCGCGGGTCTTGAGGATGGCTCGTACAGGTCTGGCGCTGCCGCCGAGCAGCGGACTGCCGGCCTCCTCGCGCCCCTGGAGCGGGCGGGCTAGCCCGTACTCCATTCGCTGCCGCTCAGCCCCTGCAAGGACATCGACCACCTGATCATCGGCCCGTCAGGGGTCTACTGCATCAACACCAAGTCATCCACCTACGGGGTTGCCGCCAAGGCTGACGGCACGGTGTTGGCCGCCACCTACCTGAGCGCAGCTGCCCGCATAAACATCGCCTGCACGCCGGTCGTGGCCGTCTGGTCGTCCCTCAGTTTTGAATCCGAACGCCGTCGCGTCGTTGATGGGTTGGAGATTGCTGACCGCCTTCGCTCCCGGCCCAGCCGGTTCCCGGATGCCTGGGTCTACGTCGTATACGCGACGGCAAGACGGTCCACACCTGGACGGCCCACCACTAAGCCGGCCGCGAAGGCCGTCGGCGGCCGCCCCATCAAGGGGGCCGTTTTTGGAGGTGTGAGTAAATCGAAGTTGCGCCATAAAAGTGATACGCAATTTAACTTGCGGACTGTCCCGATTCGGGGTTGTATTGGCGAGGGCTAGTTACCTGGATCACATCTCTCGGATGAAAGTAGGACATTGTGCCAACCTCGGCTCTTTCCTCGAATGCGCTGAAGCACTCGATCAACACCCGCCAATTGACCATGATCGGAATTGGGGGTGTGATCGGCGCCGGCCTTTTCGTCGGCAGCGGAAGCACCATCTCCGGGTCTGGACCGGGTATCGTTCTCGTCTATCTCTTCGTTGGCCTGGTAATCATCCTGGTCATGCGGATGCTGGCGGAACTCGCTACCGCCAGCCCGGAAACCGGGTCCTTCTCAACGTACGCCTCCCGCGAGCTAGGGTCGTGGGCTGGTCTCGCGGTCGGCTGGCTGTACGCATTCCACTGGTGTGTGACGGTGGCCTTTGAAGCGATTGCCGGGGCTGCCGTGGCCGCCCAACTGGTGCCCGGCGTTCCGACATGGGCTTATGCGCTGATCTTTATGGTGATCCTCACGGCCGTGAACCTGGCAGCCGTGACGTCGTTTGCCCGCTTCGAATTCTGGTTCGCCATGATCAAGGTTGCTGCCATCGTCCTCTTCATTGTGGTTGGCATCGCAGCATTCCTCGGGGTGTTCCCTGGTTTCCAGTCCCCGGGGGTGGACAACTTGCTGGGACACGGCGGCCTCTTCCCGAAGGGCATGACCCCGGTACTGCTCGCTACGCTGACGGTCTTCTTTTCGTACTTCGGCACGGAACTCGTCACGATAGCCGCCGGCGAAGCCAAGGATCCCGTGCTGGCTGTCCGAAGGAGCATGCGGAGCGTTTCCTGGCGGATCCTCATCTTCTACGTTGGCTCTATCCTCATTGTCGTAACCCTGCTGCCCTGGGACGCCACCGAAGTAACCAAGAGCCCCTACACAGCGGTCCTGAACGAACTGCACGTACCCGGCGCCCAACTCGTGATGAACCTGGTCGTCCTGACCGCCGTCCTGTCGTGCCTCAACTCCGGCATCTACTCCTCCTCCCGCATGCTGTTCTCCCTCGCCCGCCGCGGCGAAGGCCCGCGCGCACTGGGAACCACCGGGACGAATGGTGTCCCGATCAAGGCAGTCCTGGCCGCGTCCAGCGCCGGGTTCTTGGCCGTCATCGCCAACTACTTCCTTCCGACCGGAACCGTATTCACCTTCCTGCTCAGCTGCTCGGGATCGGTGGCCATCGTTGTCTACCTCACGATATGTGCAACCCAGATCGTCGGGCGGCTCAAAAAGACGCCGGCCGAGCGGGATGAGCTTCCCGTGAAGATGTGGGGCTTCCCGTACCTGTCCTACCTCGTGGCCGCCATCCTGCTCGTCATCATCGGAGGAATGGCCCTAACCCCGGCCTCCCAAACGCCGCTGGAGCTCACCAGCCTCATCACCGCCATCGCGGTGGTCGCCGGTATGGTGCATCAGAAGAAGACGGCGCGGACCGTCACCGCCCGGGTCAGTACTGAGCGTCCCGTACTGGACGATGTTCTCACCAACGACCACTAGCGGCCGGGCATCCCAGCACATCGCACCTCTCCCCTGCCCCGCCAGGACCGGAGAGACAAGCCGCTCCCAGCAATCCTCACCTTTGACTTCCAACAGGAGGCATCATGACCATGCACTCGGCCACCCTGGCCATCAACGAAGCGATTCAAAAACGTAAAGCCAACGGTGAAAAGCTTCTCCACCTCGGCTTTGGGGAGTCCGGCCTGCCGGTCCCCGAGTTCATCACCCAGGTCCTCCGGATCTCCGCTGACCAGAACAGCTACGGAGCCGTCGTCGGATCGGAACAAGCCAGAAGCGCCGCCGCAGGCTGGTTCAGCCGGCGGGGACTTCCCACGGGGGCAGAGCAGATTCTGCTCGCTCCGGGCAGCAAGGCGCTGCTTTTCGCAGCACTCGCCACCGTCCCCGGGGACCTCATTCTTCCGCGCCCTTCATGGGTGAGCTACGCCGCCCAGGCCGCGCTGCTGAACAAAGCCATTATTGACGTCCCGATTCCGGACGACGCCGGCGGCATCCCGGACCCGGACCTCCTGGAGGCCGCCATCATCCGGTCAATGTCGTCCGGTGGTAACCCGGGCGTCCTCCTCCTGACTGTTCCGGACAACCCCACGGGAACGATGGCCCGTCCGGAAGCGATCGAGAGGATCTGCGGCATCGCCCAAAAGTACGAACTGGCGATCATCTCTGACGAAATTTACGCGGAAGTGGTCCACTCCGGAGCTGCGCCCTCCGCCGCCTCCTATCTGGAATCGCGGACCATCGTGACGACCGGCCTGTCCAAATCCCTCGCCCTGGGCGGATGGCGGATCGGGTTCGCCCGGGTCCCCCAGAACGAGTGGGGCCACAAGATCCTCGACGACATGATCGGGGTCGCCAGCGAAGTGTGGTCCAGCCTCGCCGCCCCCATGCAGGCGGTGGCCGCATACGTCCTGAACGAACCCGAGGAAGTCAAGGAGCACATCCAGCGCTCAGTTCGGCTTCACGCCATCGTGGCCAACGCCGTGTATGAGGAGTTCATGGCCGCGGGAGCTGCCTGCCGCAAGCCCGTCGCCGGCTTCTACCTGTACCCGGACTTCGAACCACTCCGTGACCGCCTCGAAGCCAAGGGCATTTGCTCCGGCAGCGACCTCGCGGGCGCGTTGCTGGACCAGCACGGCGTCGGTGTCCTGGCCGGGGAAGCGTTCGGCGATAACCCGTCGGGGCTTCGGGCCCGGGTGGCGACGAGCCTCCTGTACGGCACAACCACCCAAGAGCGGTGGGAGGCACTGAAGTCCGACGACCCGCTGTCCCTGCCCTGGATCGCTTCAGCACTCGACCACCTGCGAACTGCCCTGCAGGAGCTGACCAGCTAAGAAGCCGCCACGCTGAGAAAAGAGTGAGGAATGATCTGCCTGCAACTAGAGTTGCGTGCAGATCATTCCTCACTAGGCGGGAGAACCCATGACCGTGGACACCTACCGGGAACTGACACGGGTGCTCCAGGAACGACTCCCCACCCTGGCACCAGGTCAACAGCGGATCGCCAGGGTCCTGCTCGACGATCCGGACGGAACAGCGTTCCGGACCATCGCAGAAACAGCGGACATCGCTGGAGTGAACCAGTCCTCACTGGTCAGATTTTCCGCCCTCCTGGGGCTGAAAGGCTACCCGGCGCTCGTCAAGCTCTGCCAGCAGAACCTGGCCAAAGAAGCGAACCTCATCAACCGGCTGGAACAGTCCGAGAAACACGCCGAAAGCCAGTCGCTGTTCGACGCCGTCCTGGAGCACGAGAAAAGCAACCTCCTCCGGACCTACGCGCGGATCGAGGACGCCGACTGGTCCCGGGCTGTCGAGCACCTCAGCCGGGCGCCACGGATCTACGTCATGGGACTGCGAAAATGCGCGCCCATCGCCCAACTCTTCACCTACCTGCTCCACCTCGTGCGCCCCGGAGTTGAGCAAATCGCCCCTGCCACCGGCGTCATCATCGACCAGCTGCGCGACCTCGATCCAGACGGCGTCTTCGTCGCGATGTCCATACGCCGCTACACAGCCGACACAGTGAGGGCACTCAAGCACGCCAAAGACAACGGGCTCAAAACCATCGCCCTGACCGACGACCCGTCCTCCCCACTCGCACGCCTCGCAGAAACGACGTTCTACATCGACACCGAAGGCGTCACCATTCTCCGCTCAATGTCAGTCTTCACATCAGTTGTCCAGACGCTCGCAACAGCCGTCACCATCCAAAGCGGCGCCCGAAGCCGGAACGAACTCATGCTCGACGAGCAGCTCCTCGAGGACTTCAACGTCTACTACAAAGACTGACACCGTGCGGCGCGGCTGCATGTTGCACGGACCTGATGGACAGAAAAGACGCTCCGCAGAAACGGTGCTGCTGTAGTCCAAGACTCAGCGAAAACTCCGCCCGCGGGCCCAGAGGAAGCGGCGCATACTTATTCCATGAATATGGCTGGAGCCACCTACTTGCTGCCTTGGCTGGTCCTCATCCCTTGCGTGGCCATTTGGGGCTACAGCCTGGTCGATTTCAGCTGAACGAACGAACGGGACATGCGGACCTTCAGCAGACCAATCTGGCTGGTGCTCCTCGTCTTCGGAAGCATAGTGGGAGGGCTGGCGTGGCTCGTGGCGGGCCGCCGGCCGCCCGGCGTTCGTCGTCGGACTCAGTCCCGGTGATCTGGCTTCCGCGGGCCGGGCTGCAGCAAGTCGATTTCCGGCAAACTGGGATGCAATGGCAACCGCGTGCCCCTTGCAAACACCGTAAGTGCGTGAAAACATGCGGAATCCGAAACAGTTCGAAGGCAGTAACCTGAGCTCGAAATCAAGAGTGTGAACGATGTCCACACTCTTTTTGCCATCTCAAAGGACGGTGAGCCGGTTGAGAATAAGCTCTCACCAGCAGTCTCCGCGAAGCACTTGACAAGAGACCGCGCTGCCCGGAAGCGAGCGGCGACGCACCCGTGGGCCCCTGCAGACTCCCGCAGCGGACAGCGGATCTACGTGCATCAACTTCGGGCGCGCTCCATGCCTCCGCTTAAACTTGGCTGCTCCGGCGCGGCCGGTTTGCGCCGCCAGCACCCCAACCCATCGCAGATGCTCCACGAGCGAAGGACATTTGTTCCAAAAACGGCAGGTGGAACAGACTGACCGGCGCAGCTTTTCGCATCGGGCCGATGACCACAGCCGAGTGCCCTGCCACGAACACTGCGCGGAGGGGACTTTGGTCTCTGGGCTCTAGTCCGAACAGGGCGTTAGCTGGAACTCCCAGGGGAAGGCATGGCCTCCTTAAGACGAAGACCGTTTCCGAGGCCTCGAAACTCCAAGGAGGGTGGAATGGTGCGATGGACAATTCTGGACCGCTTCAGGCCAGTGGGTGCCCCGGGGCCAGGTGGCCCTGCTGGTGTGCCGGCTGCCGACGACCAGGGGCCGGCTGCGGAACTGGTGCCGGTGTTCTCCGCACTCGCATGCGACGTAGCGGCGTGTGAATCGCTCGTCGCGGAAGCACGCCTGAGCTCAGAGCGGGAGGTGGCGCGGGCCCGTGAGCAAGCGGAAGCGATAGTGTCCAAGGCCCGGCGGGAAACCGTAACCGAGCGGGCGAAGGCCTCTGCGCGGATCGAGTGGGAAGCGTCGGAGCGGGACGCTCAGCTTTTGGAGCAAGCGCGCCTTGAAGCGACGGCACTCGGCCAAGCTGGACTGGCCCGTCTCCCGGCCGCCGTCGATCATGTCACCAACAGCCTCCTGGCTTCGTCGCCCGAGCAGCAATGAGAGCTGACTGGGTTGCAGCATCCGCGCGTGCCCGCTCCATGGCATTGCATCGGATTGGTGCCGGCGCCAGCCGGGAGGTGGCCGCCCAACAGGCTCTGACTGCCGCGCTGTCCGCATTGCAGGCGTCAAGCTATGCCGAGCGCCTCCATGGCGTGGCTGGACTGGCGGCGGCGGAACGCGCTGTTCAGGAGACCGTACTGTGGCGGCTCCGCGTGCTGGCCGGGTGGCTTCCGGCCTCTGGCACCGGCCTTGCCCGGGCAGCGGCGGGGATTTTCGAAATCGAGAACATCGTGGCCTTGGCAC
Organism: Pseudarthrobacter enclensis; assembly: GCF_030811655.1. Lineage (GTDB taxonomy): Bacteria > Actinomycetota > Actinomycetes > Actinomycetales > Micrococcaceae > Arthrobacter > Arthrobacter enclensis_A. The sequence goes on from NZ_JAUSRE010000017.1 coordinate 67,474, forward strand.
GCGAACTTTCCGGCGGAGCAAAGGCTCCGGCGCCCTATCATCTGGGTACACTCGCCACCGCCTGGCCGCGATTGCGCACCGCCCGCACGAGAGACGAACTCGCCAGCGTCCTGGCCGCCACAGCCTGGGGCGATGTCGGTGCGGGCGGTCCGGGGCTGCTGCGGGATGCGCTGAACATCTCCTGGCTGCGGCGGTTGGCTGATCTCGCCCCGGCGGCCCGAGCATGGTGCGGCGCTGCAAGCGTGCTCACCGCGGCGCGGATCCTGCTGCTCGACGGCGATGCCCCCTCCCCGCGGATGCTCCACCTGCTGCGGCCGGTCCTGGGGTCTGCCTGGGAATCGACCACAAGCATCGATGCGTTCACCGCGGCGATTCCCTCCTCCCTTCGAGGAGTGCTCGACGGCGTTGCATCAGCAAAGGATCTGTGGCGCGCCGAGGCCAGGGCGTATTCTTCCGTGGAGAAGGACGGGTTCAGGCTGCTTGGATCTTCGGTGCCGGGACCGGACGTTGTCCTGGGCGCCGTTGCGGTTCTGTCCCTGGACGCCTGGCGCCTGCGGGCAGCGCTGACAGCGGCCGCTGCAGGCGCCGGCTCAAGCGAGGTGCTTGATGCCGCGGCGTAAGTCTTTGGCGCCCGTCCGGATGCAACGCATCGCTCTCGTAGCCCCCGGGCAGGAACGCCGGCGCATGCTTGCAGAAGTGGCCCGCGCCGCTGTTGTCGAGCTGGACCTGCCTTATACGCCAGGCAACGGTCCTGCTGAACTGGACAAGGCTGCGGCGGCCGCCATTATCTCCGGACCGTCAGCAGCCCTGGTGGGATGGATGCCCCTGCACGCAGTCCCGGAACTCACAGCAGCCCTGGCACCGCTTGGGGCGGCCGTTGTTCCGTTGCCCCCGCCCCGATGGATCCAGCCGCCCACTTTGCTCGGCGGAGGGAGCGGCACGCCGCGCGTTTCACGGACCTTGGTGGAGACCTACGGCACGGTCCCCTACGAGGATCTAGATCCCTCCCGGCTGGCCGGCATCGCCTACGTCATGATGTTCGGGATGATGTTCGGAGATGTTGGACACGGAGCAGTCCTGTTCGCTGCCGGGCTCCTGCTCCGCAGCGGCCGCATCAGGAAGCTGGCGAAACTGCAGAAAGCCTGGTTGTTCGTGAGCGGAGCCGGGTTGGCCGCCATGTTCTTCGGAGCGCTGTACGGCGAAGCTTTCGGACCCACAGGCCTGGTGCCTGTCCTGTGGCTCGAACCCCTGGCCAATCCGGTTCCGCTTCTGGTGGCCGGGCTGGGCGTGGGTGCGTTCCTGCTGGCCGGCGCCTATGCCCTTGGCACCCTAAACCGGCTCAGGGAAGGCGGCTGGGGACGTGCTTTGTATGCCCGCTCCGGCGTAGCAGGCTCCCTGCTGTTCCTCGCCGTCGGCCTCCTGGTCTGGGGTCTGGCCGCCGGCGCGGCACTCCTGACGGCGGCGGCAGCACTCATAGCATTCGGTGCGCTGGTTTTTATCTTCATCGGGCTCTTCACTGAAGCCGGGGGCGGGCCGACGGCGGCGTTCCAGGCCGTCATCGAACTCGTCGATACCGTGATCCGCCTTGGCTCGAACCTCGTCTCATTTGCCCGGCTCGCCGCCTTCGGACTGACCCACGCTGCTCTCCTGGCAGTCGTATGGGAGGCAACCCAGGCGCTCTGGGAGCCGGACTGGCGCTCAGGGGCAGCAATTCTCGTGTTCATCGTTGGCAACACTGCGACCTTCGCGCTCGAGGCGCTCGTGGCAGGAATCCAGGCTTTGCGCCTTGAATACTACGAACTCTTCTCCCGTATCTTCCAGTCCGAGGGCCGGCCCTTCCGCCCCTGGTCACCCCCGCCCACCGCCGTCTTAGCTCCTGCTACTGGCGCTCCCCTTGTTCCCTCCGGCGCAGCGGCTGAAAGGCAACTACCGTGAATCTTTGGCTCGGCATCGCTCCTGTTGTCTTCATTGTTGCGGCAGGTACTCTCAAACTTCTCGGAGGACGGGGCAGATCAGCTTTCCGCATCCTGGCCGCCCTCAACGTCGTGCTGGTGGGCGGGTCTTTGGCTCTACTGGCCATCGCCCTGGCGGCGGTGCCTGCCGCCGCTTCGCCGGGAGGCGCTCCGGCCCTCGCCGCCGCGGCGAACGATGTACCCGCAGGTGCCGGTGGCTCAGCCTTGATTGCCGCGGCTATCGCCGTTGCCGGAGCCTCGATCGGTGCGGCCTTTGCCGTGGCTTATACCGGCTCCGCTGCACTGGCAGCGATGAGTGAGCGGCCGGAGATTTTCGGCCGGGCGATGGTTGTGGTCGGGCTGGCGGAGGGAATTGCCATCTACGGTCTCATCGTCGCCATCATACTCATCGGCAAGGCGTGAGCAGAGGAGCCGGGAACGATGTTCGCAACCGTTGCCGCGATCGGCGAACCCGCCCTCCTGGCCGGGTACGGACTCGCCGGCGTCAGGATCCTCGCCGGATCCACGGACGCGGAAATTCTCAACGCCTGGACGGCACTGCCGGCCGACACGGCATTCGTCATCCTCACACCCCGTTCTGCCCAGGCGTTGGAGAGGGCACTCTCTGATCCCCGTTCACCCATGACCGTGGTGGTTCCCCAATGATCGGGCTGTCACAGGAGGGATTTGCCGCCCTGACGCCGGTTCGGCAGGCGCTAAGGGCGGCGGCCGAAAAGCAGGCCGGCTTATTCCGGGACGACGCCCGCATCCAGGCCCGCGCGTTGTTGGACGGGGCAAAGGCGGAAGCTGCTGCGATCCTTGCTGCAGCCGTAGGCGAAGGGGAAGCAGCCGCCCGCTCCGAGGCCGCGCTGCGCTCGGCACGGGCCCGGCGCCAAGCGCACGAACTTGTCCTGGTGCAGCGCAACAACCTGCGGCTGGAACTCCACCGCCGTGTCCGGCAGGCTGCAGCCGGACTCACGTCAGATCCCCGCTATCCGCTCTTGTTGGGCCGGCTGACTGAACAATGCCGGGAACTGCTGGGTCCGGATGCCATGGTCACCGAAGGCCGTGAGGGCGGTGTCATCGCTGAGGCCGGCTCGCGCCGTCTGGACATCTCCTTGCCTGTACTGGCCGAGATGGCCCTGGATACTGTGCCGGGGGTGAGTGAGCTGTGGAGCCGCTAGGGGGCCGGGAGGATGCCAGCGTGGTACGTGTCAGCGGGCCCCTGGTGGAGATCGAGGGTGGCGGCTCGCTGTCCATGCTTGAGTTGTTGGCCGTAGGACCCCGTCGTATCAGTGCCGAGACGGTGGCGGTGGCCGGAACCCGGGCAACGCTGCAGGCGTATGAGTACACGGGCGGACTGAAGGCCGGCGACGTCGCCGCTCCTACCGGCGGAGAGCTTTCCGGGCTTATGGGTCCGGGCCTGCTCGGCGGGGTCTTCGATGGCCTCATGCGCCCGCTGTCGACGGCCCCGATGTGGCTCGCACCCGGGCGGGCAGGCTCGGCGGAAGAGCAGACGGTAGTGGCAAGGGAGTGGACGTTCAGGCCTGAAGCGGCAACCGGCAACACAGTTTACGCCGGCGGGATTTTGGGCACTGTGCCGGATTCGGGATCGGTGGTCCACCGGGTCCTCGTGCCACCCGGCTTCTCCGGGCGGATCGACTGGCTGGCGCCTGAGGGCCGGGTCCATGCCTTGGACCCGGTAGCGGTGGTCGGCGGCCGCGCGGTGGCGCTTTCCGAACAATGCCCTGTACGCCGGCCGCGCCCGTTCCTGTCCAGGCACACGGGTTCGGTGCCGCTGCATACCGGCCAGCGGGTGCTTGATCTCCTGTTCCCCGTGGCCCGGGGCGCGGCTGCCGCCGTTCCCGGCGGCTTTGGGACCGGCAAGACGATGATGCTGCAGCAAATCGCCAAGTGGAGTGATGCGGACGTCATTGTCTATGTGGGCTGCGGCGAACGCGGCAACGAAATGGCCGATGTTCTCCACGGGCTCTCAGAACTCGATGACGGGCGTACCGGGGGGAAATTGATCGATCGGACGGTCATCATTGCAAACACCTCCAACATGCCCATGATGGCGCGGGAGGCGAGTATCTTTACCGGGATTACCGTGGCGGAGTACTACCGCGATATGGGCTACGACGTGGTGGTGATCGCGGACTCAACCTCCCGCTGGGCGGAGGCCTTGCGTGAATTCGCCAACCGCAACGGAGATCTTCCTGCCGAGGAGGGCTACCCCGCCAATCTCGCCTCCCAACTGGCCTCCTTCTACGAACGGGCCGGACGGGTGACCACCCTGGGCGGCAAGACTGCTTCCGTGACCGTGATCGGTGCTGTTTCCCCGCCGGGAGGTGATATGACCGAGCCTGTGACCACGGACACCCAGCGGTTCGTCCGAAGCCTGTGGACGCTGGACAGGGACCTGGCCTACTCCCGGCATTATCCGGCAGTGAGCTGGACAGGATCCTTTGCCCGCGATGGCGAAACGATCGGTGCGTGGCACGCCGGGAACGGCGATCCGGGCTGGATCCTTCGCCGTTCCCGGGCGCTCGCCCTGCTCGCGGAGTCGGACCGCCTGGCCGAGCTGACGGAAATCATTGGGCTCACGTCCCTGCCGGGCCGCGAAAGGATAACGCTGATGGGTGGGCGGCTACTGCGGGAGGGCGTGCTCATGCAAAACGCTCTGAGCGTCAACGACGGCTTCTGTTCGGCGGAAAAAGGCGCGGCCCTGCTGGACCTCGTATTCGATGTCGTCGACGCGTGCCAAGGACTCGTAGAACGCGGGGTGGCCGCCACCACCATTGAGCAAAGTGACTTTGGTCCGGTGCTTCGTGCACGCGAAGAAACGCCGCCATCGGACGCCGCCGCTGTCCGGGCGCGCAGCAGCGAGGTTCTCCAAAGACTGGTGGCACTGCAGTGACCCGGCCGGACGCCGACGCCGACGGCAGCGCCTTGCCGGTGCCACCCTCCACCGGCTTCGCGGCCTTGGTATCGCACGGTGATGTGCGTGAACTTCGAGGACCGCTACTTGTTGCGGGCGGGATAGAGGGCGTGGGATGGGACGAGTTTGCCACCATCGACATGGACGGGGGCGAGCGGCGCCATGGCCTCGTTCTCGAAATCGACCACGACCTCGCCACTGTGCAGGTTCTTGAAAGCACAGACGGGATGTCCCTGGGAGGAATCCGCATCCGCTTCGAGGGACGTCCCCTGCACATCCCGGTGGGAGCCGGCTGGCTGGGACGGGTCTGCAACGGACGCGGGGAACCACTCGACGGCGGACCACCCATAGCCGGTACGGCAACCCTTCCCGTCAGCGGCTGGCCCTTGAATCCCGTCTATCGGGAACCCCCGCAGGAACCAGTCCTCACAGGCATTTCAGTTGTCGATGGATTGACCACCCTGGTCAGGGGACAAAAACTTCCCATCTTCTCCGTCCCGGGCCTCCCCCACCTGACACTGGCCACCCAGATTGCCGCCCAAGCGACCTCGGGTGGCCGGTCGTTCCGCGTGGTGTTCGCTGCAATGGGGCTGACACACGCGGATATCGCGTACGTCCGGGACCGCCTTGAAGAACGCTCCGCCGGAGGAGAGCTGGTCCTCCTGCTGAATGCCGCCGACGATCCGGTCATTGAGCGCATTCTCACGCCGAGGATCGCCCTGACCATAGCCGAGCACCTCGCATACGCTGAGGACCACGACGTTCTGGTGATCATGTCGGATATGACAAGCTACGCCGAGGCGGTCCGCGAAGTCTCCGCCGCCCGTCGGGAAATACCCGCCAGGCGGGGCTACCCAGGCTACCTCTACAGCGATCTTGCCACCCTTTATGAACGCTGCGGACGGGCGAAAGGCCACCATGGGTCAGTCACTATTGTTCCGGTGGTCACCATGCCCGCGGGGGACATCACCCACCCGGTGCCGGACCTGACCGGCTACATAACGGAGGGACAAATTGTCCTGGCGCCCGGGATAGCCGCACGGGGAATCTACCCGCCGGTAGACGTCCTTTCCTCTCTGTCCCGACTCATGCGAAGCGGCGCCGGCGAGAACCGGACCCGCGAAGACCACCTGGACGTGGCCGCCCAGGTCCTCGCCGCCATGGCGCGCGCACGCCAGGCCACCGAACTTGCCGAACTTATAGGCGCGGGGGCGCTGAGCGAAACAGACCGCAGCTACATCCAGTACCGCACATCCGTGGAAAAAGGGCTCTTCAATCAAGGGCGCGATGAAAACCGGACCCTGGACGATACCTTGGACCGGGCGTGGGAAGCACTGTCGGCATTGCCGGAAAATGAACTGACAATGGTCTCCACCGCCTTCCTGAAGCGCTACCTCCCAGCAAGAGATGACAGGTCATGAGCGCCACGGGCAGGGCCGCCAAGGTCCGTGTCGAGCGGCGGCTGATGGCAGCCCGCCACGGCTCCAGAATGCTCGACCGGAAGCAGCACATCCTGGCGGAAGAGCTCGAGAGGTTTGAACTCCGGGCGGAACGGGCCCGGGCGGAGTGGGAAGAAGTGGCTCACGAAGCCCTGCTATGGTTGCACCGGGCCGCGGGGCTGGAAGGAAGCGCACGGATCGAGTCGGTCGCCACACCGGAAATCGCCATGGTCCAGATTCGATGGGACAACGTAATGGGCGTGTCCTATCCGGAGAACCCCGAGTGCCGGCTCCCGGCGGTGCCGCAGCCTGGGGGAAGCTCAGCCTTGTCCTACACCGTCGCACTTCACCGTAGGGCCCTCGAAGCCGGTGTCCGCTACGCCGCAGTCACACGGGCGGAACTGCTGTTGGCTGCCGAAGTCGCTGCAACCCAAACCCGTCAACGGGCGGTTGAAAACCGCTGGATTCCGCGCCTGGAAAAAGAACTGCTGGGCATCCGCAAGAAACTCGACGAACTGGAACTGGAAGAAGGCCTGCGCCTCCGCTGGGCCGCTGACCGGAGCCTGGCGAAGGCAAGCGCGCCAGTGCCGCACTCACGCAGGAACGGGGGATCATGAAGGACAGCATCCTTGTGGCGGTCAGCGACTCACGCCCGGCCTTCCGGGCAGCGGAAGTGGCGATTGATTACGCCCGACGACTCAGCGCAAGCCTCAGGGTAGTCACGGTCAGGGAGCAAGGGGCGCTTGACAAGCATCCCGGCGCCATTGACGCCGCGGCACTCGCAAGACATGCCGACCTTGCAGCCCAGGCAGCGCTCAACCACGTAAAGGCGCTCGCCGTGGCGGCAGGTGTGGACGTCTCGTTCAGCCAACGCGCTGGCCGGGTGGCAGCGGAAATACTTGCCGAAGCCCGCGAGGTCGGGGCGTCGCTGATAGTGGTCGCGCTGGTGGATCGTCCGGGCAACGCAACACCCTATATAGGAAGTCACACCCTGAGGGTCCTGGAGTTCTCGGCTGTCCCCGTAATGGTGGTGCCACTTCAGGGGGCGTCGTAATTGAAATCGGCCTGGGTACACACGAACGTGAGGACCCCCTTTCGGGGGCTGGGAAAGGAAGAAAAATGACCACCACCGCATCGTTCCTTATTGTTGTTGGCTTCGACGGTTCCGAACCGTCCCGGGAAGCATTGGCCTGGGCTATCGACGAGGGCAGCCAACGCCGGGGAAAACTCCTTCTCATAACTGCCTGGAATAAACCCGCGCTGGCCTGGTACCCGGCGGTGCTGGAAACGGCCGCGGGAGAGATCGCCGCCGAAGATTCACCGGAAAAGGCGGCTGAGACACTCCAGGCCGAAGCGTTGAAGAAAGCTGCTGACAAGGGCGTGGACGCCACTGGACAAGTCGTTCACAACAACTCACCCTCATCCGCGATACTCGATGCCGCCCGCAATGCTGACCTGGTCGTCGTAGGTTCCCGCGGGCACGGGGGATTCCCAGGTCTGCACTTGGGCTCGGTCACGACCCAGGTCATCGACCACGCCCCATGCCCAGTCCTTGTGGTCAGGCCCAAGGCGACATGACGTAACGCCGAGACCTGCCCGGCCGTTGGTGGCAGACGGTCCTCGGGCAAGTGGCGGTGTCACGGACCAATGCGCGCTAGGTGGCCTGTTCAGCGTACGGGTGTGTTCCAAACCCCCTGGATCCAATCGTTGCGTCCAGGTTGTTGACGGTTGCGTCGGGGCCGAGGGTTGGTAATTGCTCCGGTCCCCTCAATTACCGGGTCGCGGAGTCCTTGGCAGGAGGTCGGAAGATCAGGACGGGGCAATTGGCATGCTGGGCTACTTGGGCGGAAACCGATCCGAGCAGCAGCCCAGCGAAACCTCCGTGCCCCCGGGACCCAACAACGAGCAGCTGGGCATCTTTGGCTGCACGCAGCAAAGCCTTCGCGGGAGGGTCCCGAACCAGGACGGCTGAGACATCAACGCCTCGGCTGTCCACGGTCGCCAAGGTGCCAGCCTGCATGCGCTGGGAATAGTGAAAGGCGTCGTTTGGCGCGGTGTCTTCCACGCTGGAGGGCACCGGTGGATAGTGCCAGGCGGTGACCACCCTGACTGCCCCTTGTCGTAGCTTGGCTTCGTTAACCGCCCATTCGAGGGCACCGAGCGAGAGGTCAGAACCGTCGAGACCCACAACGACGAGATATGGCTCCGCATTATCGTCCATTTTGTCCTCATGTCCCGGCGATCACAGCACTTAGCGCAGTGCCAGTGTGTTCCCGGCAAGGCAAGTCGTCAAGGGTCGGGTGCCCTTGATCGTGGCGGTCAAACGTCCCGCAACTGTCCTCGCCAGGAGCGGGCAGCAAGCCCAAGAGCCGCACCCTTGCAGGAGTGTCTGATGGTCATTTCCGGACCGGGCGGAGCATATCAAGCCCCTCCCCAGGGGTGATGAGCCTAGCGGGCCGGCCGTCCCAAAGCCATGTAGCGGTTCTCGGGATCCCTGTGAGTCATGGGTCGGGCAGCCCTTATGTCCAGGCACACCTTCACTCTCTGGCCGGCTACGAGTGTATGTATCCAGCAGGATTGACCAATTCGGCCACGAGTCAGCCCGTTCGCCTGAATGACCAGCAAGCGGGTGCGGCAGGTGCAGCCGCAGTGCGAGTACACCATGGACCGGGGGTTCATCTTATTGCGTCTGATGAACTCCACTGTGGACTGCGAGGCACACTTTCACTTTCGGCCGATTTGTCAACACCCGAAGAAGAAACAGGCCCTTGACCTGCGAAAACACTGTGCCCGAGGTGGGACTCGAACTACATTCCCTACCCTGAAGACAGAGGGATCCCGCGAAAACATGCGGTAAACGGAGCAGTCCAATGGCATTATGAGGCAGTCCGAGACGGAAAGTGTGGACATTGTCCACACCTCCGTTGGAGCCAATTCTCGGACTTGCCCGTCGTCTTCTGGGCGAATTCTTGGGCCCCGATCACCGCCACCCGCCGTTCTGAAAGCGGCAGCCGGACACCCATCTACTCGGACCGCGGGGTAGCCCTTCTGAACGGCCCGATGATAGCTGGGCGGGTCGTCTGTGCAACAGCGCGCATCCGCGCCGGCCTCGGGAACGTAACTTCCCCGCAAATGACTGCTCCTTCAGCCGGACGAAATTTCCGAACCCGGCCCACCTCCCAGTTGTAGTCCGGCCACTTCACCCGCAACTGCTCCCCTACCAGTGCGACGAACCAACTCAAGGACCAGGGCGAAGTCAGGACGCCAAGGCCGCCACGCCAAACACGACCCCACACGATTACATCGCCATCAGACTAGCTCTTAGTTTTGCCTGGCATCATGACCGGGGCCTCTCACCACCGATCACGCAGTGACAGCGCCATTCCTCGCATTCCATACCCGCAGGTGCCGACAGGCCATCACCCTGGGGGGCGTGGCGCCTTCAGGGGTAGCCCACGGCGACCCTCCGGAGTCATGATGGCGCTACGACTGATCCCCAGCGGAAGCTGTCCTCCGCCGAACTCGCCGAGGCCGGGCTCACGGGCTGGCGCCTGACCAGCGAAGCCCTCACTGCCACCTTCAGGACCCGGAAGTTCGCCACCGGGCTGGAGCTCGTGAACCGCATCGGCGCCTCCGCCGAGGAGGTAAACCACCACCCCGACCTCACGCTCACCTATTCAACGGTCGGCGTCACGCTCTCAAGCCACGACGTTGGCGGGATCACCAGTCGCGACATCGACCTGGCCCGCATCATCAGCGGACACGCCGCGGACCTCGGGCTCAATCACTGAGGGGCAAAGACCCGCTCACTCGACTGCAGTCAGTCGAGCAACGCTACGCCGAACCCAGCGACGACGGCCCGCAATTCCCTGAGGTAGCGCTGCGCCTGGTCGGTGAGCGGAATCGCAGCGTGGTCGATCCAGCCGATCTCGATGCGTTCGTCAACGTCGAGCGGGATGGCGACGATTTCCGGGTCGAGCTGCCCGCTGATGATGCCCGTCGAGATCGTGTAGCCGTGAAGCCCGATCATGAGGTTGAAGATTGTCGCACGGTCAGAGACCCGGATCTCCTGCTTACTGGACAAGGTGGAGAGAATCTCCTCGGCGAAGTAAAAGGAGTTGTTCGCGCCTTGATCGAAGGTTAGCCGCGGCAATCCGGCGAGATCGTCCAGAGTCGCTCGCTCTTTTGAGGCGAGCGGGTTGTTCCGTGAAATGAAAATGTGCGGGTCGGCTAGGAATAGCGGAGTGAACGCGAGCCCGGATTCGCGGAGCAGCTTGTCGATGACCTTCCGGTTGAAATCGTTCCGGTAGAGGATGCCTATCTCGCTGCGGAGTGTCCGGACATCCTCGATGATGTCCCAGGTGCGGGACTCCCGGAGCGAGAATTCGTATTCGGCCACCTCGGTGGCCTTGACCATCCGGACGAAGGCGTCCACCGCGAACGAGTAGTGCTGCGTTGACACCCCGAGCAGACGTCGCGTCGGTGGCCTGCCAAGATAGCGCTGCTCGAGGAGGGCGAACTGCTCGACCACCTGCCTCGCGTAGCCGAGGAACTCCACCCCGTCGGCGGTGAGGGTGACCCCGCGGGCGGAGCGAACCAGGAGTGCACGGCCCACCCGTGCCTCAAGGTCCTTCATCGCTGCGGACATTGTCGGCTGCGCGACATAGAGAAGATCGGCCGCCGCGGAGATTGATCCCTCGGCGGCAACCTCTATGAAGTAGCGGAGCTGCTGCAGGGTCAGTCCGCTGGAAATCTGGGCCATAGGCAAAGTCTATATGAATGCATAGTAGCGCCTAGTTACTTGATACCCCTTGAAAGGCTGCACCATGGACACGTCCCCTTTGAAAGGCCGTCTCCGGCCCATCTCCAAGATTGGCAGCGCATGGCCGACGACTTCACGTTCAGCATTACCACCACCCGCTTCGACGAGGACTACTCCCCGTCGGAAGGCTCCCGGATCACGACGAACTTCGCCAACCTGGCACGGGGCGAGCACCGCCAGGAGAACCTCCGCAACGCCTTGACCATGATTCGGCGCCGCTTCAACGATCTCGCAGACTGGGACAACCCGGACCGGGACCGCTACACGCTCGAGCTTGAGATCGTTTCCGTGCAGATACAGCTCACCTCAGACGGCACGGATCAGCAGTTCCCGCTGTTCGAGGTTCTCGACATCCAGATCGTCGACCTGCTGAACGGGGTCCGCCACCAAGGGATCGTCGGCAACAACTTCTCCTCCTACGTCCGTGACTTCGACTTCAGCGTCGTACTGCCATCGGCAGCCGGGGACTCAGGCAAGCCCGCGGTGCCCGAGGACTTCGGCGATCTTCACGGCAAGCTGTTCCAGCACTTCCTCGATTCCCCGGTATGCCGGAAACGCTTCCCGCAGCCGCCAGTTGTGTGCATCAGCGTGTCCACGAGCAAGACGTACCGGCGAACCGGAAACCATCACCCGGTCCTGGGCGTCGAGTACCAGCAGGACGAGTTCTCGCTGACGGACGCGTACTTCGCAAAGATGGGGCTGAAGGTGCGCTACTTCATGCCACGCGGCAGCGTTGCGCCGCTCGCCTTCTATTTCCGCGGCGACCTGCTCAATGACTACTCCAACCTGCAGCTCATCGGCACCATCAGCACCATGGAGACGTTCCAGAAGATCTACCGCCCGGAGGTCTACAACGCGAACTCCGCCGCCGCCGTCGTCTACCAGCCGAGCCTGGGAGAGCAGGATTACTCGCGGACCCAGATCGCCTACGACCGCGTCGAGCGCGGTCAGCTCGCGATCACGCAGGCGAAGTACACGGAGGAACACTTCATCACGCCCCACAAGGATCTGTTGGACCAGTGGACCGCCAACTACCCCGCTCTCGTCAACTGACCCACGGAGAATCGCCCATCATGAACACACTTTTGCCCACCACCGTCGTCGGAAGCCTGCCGAAACCATCGTGGCTCGCACAGCCGGAGACTCTCTGGTCCCCGTGGAAGCTGGAGGGAGATGCGCTGCTCGAGGGCAAGCAGGATGCGCTGCGCATCGCCATCCACGAGCAGAGCCGACGCGGCATCGACATCGTCAGCGACGGCGAGCAAACCCGCCAGCACTTCGTCACGACCTTCATCGAGCATCTGAGCGGGGTCGACTTTGAACAACGCAAGACCGTGCGCATCCGCGACCGCTACGACGCCAGCGTACCGACCGTCGTCGGACCGGTGCGCCGCGAACGGCCGGTCTTCGTCGACGACGCAAAATTCCTCCGCGCAACCACCGACAAGCCGATCAAATGGACCCTTCCCGGCCCAATGACGATGGTGGACACGCTCTACGACGACCACTACAAGAGCCGCGAGAAGCTGGCCTGGGAGTTCGCCACAATCCTTAACCAGGAAGCGAAAGAACTCGAGGCGGCCGGCGTTGACATCATCCAGTTCGACGAGCCCGCGTTCAATGTCTTCCTCGATGAGGTCAAGGACTGGGGCGTGGCTGCGCTTGAGAGAGCGGCCGAAGGGCTGCGTGCGGAGACCGCCGTGCATATCTGCTACGGCTACGGGATCAAGGCGAATAATGACTGGAAGGCGACGCTCGGCTCACAGTGGCGGCAGTACGAGGAAACGTTCCCGCTGCTGCAGAGCTCCAGCATCGACATCATCTCGCTGGAATCCCAGAACTCCCACGTGCCCATGGACCTCATCGAGCTCCTCCGCGGCAAGAAAGTCATGCTGGGGGCTATCGACGTCGCAAGCGAGACCATCGAGACCCCGGAGGACGTCGCCAACACCCTCCGCCAGGCCCTGCAGTTCGTCGATGCGGACAAGCTCATCCCCAGCTCCAACTGCGGCATGGCACCGTTTCCCCGGGACGTCGCACTGGCCAAGCTGAGTGCTCTCAGCGCAGGGACAAACATCATTCGCCAGGAACTCGCCCCCTCCGCCCCCAAAGCGTCATAACGATGTTTCACGCCTACCCCGCAGACACCTGGCTCGAGGCTCCGAAGCAAAGCTTCCCGTCCTCCCTCTCGGCCGACGACTTCAAAGCACTGTTCCGTGGGCACCCGGGAGGTGTCGCCGTCGTCACGGCGGATGCCGGCGAAGGACCGGTAGCGCTGACGGTATCGTCAGTCGTGTCAGTGAGTGCGGATCCTCCATTGCTGATCTTCTCGGTCTCGGCACTGTCCTCTGCGTCCGAGGTGCTTTCCCGCGCCGAAACCGTCGTCGTGCACCTGCTGGACGCGCACGACGTCGGCTTGGCGAAGTTTGGAGCGACCCCTGGCGCCGACCGCTTTGACCAGACGCACCGCTGGTCGGCCCTTGCGACCGGCGAAGCGGTGTATGACGATGTCCGCGCCTGGGTGCGCTGCGCCGTCATCGATCGCATGGAGGTGGGGACTTCCACCATCATCGCCGTTCACGCCCTGGAGTCCCGCGTGATGCGTGACGTCAAGGCGGGCGAACCCAGCGACGCTCTGGTCTACCACAACCGTTCATGGCACCGCCTGGGCGAGCATTCCAAGCTTTAAGGCTGAGCGCCGCGCCAACAATGCGAGGCAGCAAGCCGAACGGCTCACGACGGCGGGAGGATAACTCCCGCCATTCGCGCGCGTCGTGGTAGGCGACATGGACGCACAGACAGTCAACGACCACATCCTTGCCGAGGGCCTGATTGACGATGACACCCTCGAGCTGCCACCCAGCACATCTAAAACCACCAACAAGCATGTCCGAGGGGGTGGTCATAAAGACCACCCCCTCACGATGAAGGATCCCTTAAACCATGACATCAGCCGTAGCCAGCTCAGTTACCAAAACCGCCTCTACCCCGCAAGAAAATGCGTCTCCGGAAAAGTTCCGACTGATGCTCATGATGGCCCTCACGCTCGTTACAGGCGTGGTTGACGCGGTCGGTTACCTTGGACTTGATCACGTCTTCACCGGAAACATGACCGGCAACGTGGTGATTCTTGCGTTGGCGTTGGCCGGGGCGGCGAACCTGCCAACTTTGGGCCCACTGGTAGCACTTGGCGCCTTTCTCCTCGGCGCGGCGGTCGCCGGATTTACGCTCCAGTCAAGCCCGAAAGGCTGGAACCGGAGGGTCACCCTCCTTCTGACAGCGGGTTGTATCGCGTTGTCGGGAACCGCCGCCATCTCTCTCATCGTGGAAGACGTCGACTGGCAGTCCATTGGTGTCATTATTGCCGCCGTTATCGCCATGCACATGGGCTCCCAGGCCCTGATTGCGCGGCATTTGGGCGTACGAGACATGACCACAGTGGTCATTACTTCCACCATGACTTCCCTCGCCGGAGAGTCACTTGTGGGCAAGCAACGGCCCCGGTTACTCAACCGACGGCTGGGCGCTGTCCTCGCTATGTTCGCCGGGGCCGCCATCGGAGTGCTCCTGCTCCAGATCCATTTCAGCGTCCCGATCGGCCTCGGCATCGCCATCACGGCCGCTGTGACGGTCCTGGGGAGTCGCCGCTGGCATTGATGCGGCACATCCCACCGGCCATACCGTTCCGCGGAGCGCGGACGATCGGGGAATCGATCACAGCTCCACCAACATGTGTCCAGGCGGCCTGGCGCCGAACGCTCGTTGTCAAAAAGCGCTGTTCTTCGGTCAGGTCCCGTTCTGATCCGACGTATGGAAAGCGGCCTTTTGGACTGGTTAAACGGGCCTCAACACCGAAGCCGGGCGGTCCTGGGTGTTGGCGAATCTACATCAATACCCGCGAACTCATGCGTCAGTCCCCGCTGCCGCCGGAAACGTGAGCCTTGCCTGGAATTTGGCATTGGCTGATGTACCGCGAAATCACGCGTGGGACCTTCGTGTACTTCTACGACCCCGGAAGACCTTGGCAACGCGGATCAAACGAGAACACCGACGGCATGCAGTGGGACCACTCCAATGCCGCCAGTACTTTCCTAAAGGAACAGACCTCGGCGTTCATGGGGCGGACACCTCTCAGTGTTGTCGCCACCGAACTCAACCAGCGACCACGCGAAATCCTCGGATGGCAGGCCTCCATGGAGCACCCCGTTTGACGGCCTCACCACCGACCGGACCATAAAGGTAGCCAAAGAACCTCCGTTATCGGCTCTTCAAGATATGCGCGGGAGGGGTGCAAAGGGGGTTGTTTTCTGTCGTTCGTCGTGGCGTCTTCTACATACTCACCAAAATGAGCGCTGCCAAGGACCTCGGTGCCGTCGCCGCCGCCTGAGAAGTGGGCCATTCCTTTCGGCAGTTAGGCGTTTACGGAGGCGAGCAGTCCGTCGGCGATAACTGCGAGCATTGCTGTCACCGAGTCCGCGGGAAGCTCGCTGTTGTCTGCGACGGCAGCGACGCCGCCCACCAGCCGGCTGATCTGCATGGCGTTCGCGCCTGGACGCAGGGCCGAGTCCATCCCTTCAATCAGGCGCTGGTTGGCGCCGAGGTACGTCTGGCACTTCGCTGCGAACGGGGATCCAGGGTCGCCGAGCGCTCCAGTGATCCGAGCTGCGGCCCCCTTATGTTCGGTCAGCATCGCCGCGTAGTCGGACAGCCATGCCAATAGCCGAACCCGCGCCGGGGCTTCGAGGGCAAGGGCCCGGTCGACTGCGCCGTTAACCTTCTCTGACCAAGCCTCGATGATTGCATCGTACAAGGACTCTTTGGTCGGGAAGTGCCGGTAGAGCGTGCCAGGGCCTACTCCGGCACCTTTGGCGACCTCGTCCATGGATACGGCGTCGAAGCCTCTCGCGCGAAAAAGCTCGCGCGCAACCTCCACGATCCGGTCGCGGTTACGTTGAGCGTCAGCACGCACAGAAACACACCTCTCAAGCCACTATTGCCAAACGGAGAGTGTCTCCGTATAGTTCTAAGCGGAGCATCTCTCCTCTTAGTGTACGTCAGCCCTTCGGCTAGAACAGGACACCATTCTAATGACTTCCACCACCTTCACTGGCGCGCCTGCCGGCATCGCGCCGGCTGAATCCCGGGTTGGCAGCATCGGCCTCTGGCTGGTCATGCTTGCCCAACTCATGCTTGTCCTCGATGCGACGGTAGTTAACGTCGCTCTCCCCCACATCGCCACCGACCTCCACTTCTCCCGTGCCGAACTGAGCTGGGTGCTGAATGGCTACTCCCTCGCTTTCGGCGGCCTCCTGCTGCTCGGCGGACGGATCGGGGACGTCTTCGGCCGGCGTCGGACCTTCCTCATAGGAGTCGGCGCCTTCACTGTCTTCTCCCTGCTCGGGGGGCTGGCCACCTCGCCCCTTCTGCTCGTCGTTGCCCGCGCACTCCAAGGACTCGGCGCCGCATTCGCCGCCCCGAGCGTACTCGCCCTGATCACAACCAGCGCGCGGGACGAAGGTGCGCGCAACAGGGCCCTCGCTCTGTTCTCCGCCATCGCGTCGATGGGAGGCGCGCTCGGACTCATTCTCGGCGGCCTGCTCACCGACCTGACAAGCTGGCGGTGGACCCTATTCATCAACGTGCCCATCGGCGTCGTGGTCCTTCTTGCGGTGCCCCGCCTTGTCACCGAGACACCGCGGCGCCCCGGCCGCTTCGACCTCGTCGGGGCGTTAACCGCGACAGGCGGCGCCGTCGCCCTCGTGTGGGCCCTCATTCAGGCGGGCGACGCCGGCTGGTCCAGTCCGCGCACGATCTGCGGCCTTGCGGTCGGGGCGATACTGATCGCTATCCTGACCTTCACCGAGCGGAGAGTCGCCCACCCCCTGCTCCGCCCGCAACTGCTCCGCAGTCCGAGCCGGGTCGCGGCGCTGGCAGCGATGGCCGCCACCTATGCCGGAATGCTGGCGATGTTCTTTCTCATGGTCCAATACCTCCAAGGCGATCTGCGCCTCAGCCCGCTGGTGACCGGACTGGCCTTCCTGCCGATGCCCCTGAGCATCTTCACGATGTCCCGGATCGTCCCCCGACTGGTCGAGCGCTTCGGAGCCGTACGCCTCGTCATCCTCGGCGCCGCCCTTCGCGTCGTCGGCTTCCTGCCGCTCACCCAGCTGGGTCCGGACACCCCCTTCATGGTCGTCATGGCGGCCCTGCTGCTGACCGGAATCTCCGCCGGCCTGACCTTCATGCCGCTCACGACGCTCGCGCTTCGCAACGTCGAACCCGAGCACGCCGGATCCGCCTCCGGGCTCTTCCAGACGATGCAGCAGCTTGGCGGCGCCGTCGGACTGGCGATCGTGGCTTCAACCTACGCCGCCTTCGCCGTCCCGGGCGACTTCCTGCCCGGAGGCCGCGCGGGGTTCTGGTCCGCGACCATCCTCTCCGCCCTCGCCCTGGCAGCCGTCATCGGCCTGATCATCAAACCACGCAAGGCATAACCCTCCACGGGCGGGCGCCCCGCGGAGGCAACGAGCATGGAGGCGTAGCACGCCAGGGGGTCCCCGCGAACGGCTCCAGTCCAGGCCACGCCAATTTTGAGGCCCGCTACCGTCAAGGCGATCAGAAGAGCTATGCGGGGTGTCCCAGTTCCTTAGAGCCCGAACACCGTCCAGGACCCTATGTGTGAGGCGGCACGCGCGCTACCCGGGGCCGCCGTCTGCCAGGCGCAGCCCCTTATGGCAGGCAAGAATAGAGCCTAGGCTGACCTCCGTGGAGGACACCGATAACGGCATCTTCGCTCGGGGACTGCGATACGAGTTCATCGGCGGGGGCTACAGCAACTACCGGTTTCAAGCCGGCACTCCCTCGCTCCGCTTCGTCGTCGCCCCGGAGCAGCTGGAGTTCCACGGCCGCGGCCTGAACCTGTTCCGCATCGGCCCTTGGATAGTGCCGCGGAGCGAGGTCAAAGAGGTCTTCTCCAAGCGCCGGCGACGCCTGATCCCGCCCATCATCTGGGAGGTCGAGATCGTCACCACCGACCCCAGCGTGTGGTTTACCTTCTGGTCGCCCCACGATTCCGGCCCGGTCCTCCTCTCGATGGAGGAGTGCGGCTATCCCGTGGACTGGACTCCGCACAACTGGGCAGGCATGCCCATTGAGTGACCGGGCGAAGCTTTCGCCACAACCTCGTCTCACTTTCCTGGCGAACGAACGCCCGCTGAGGGATCCACTTACGGGCGCGAAGTCGATCCGTGACGTAGGCGACAAGAGTGAATATGTAGGTGAAATGTCCTGCGTGGATGAGCGGGCCGCAGGATACTGGGACGAACCCGCCGCAATCGGAAGAGGGACGAATGACATATGAGTTCAGGTTGGGTTTGAAATCCCCGGTCGGTTCAGCATCCAAGGACCGTGGGTCATACTCACCATGAGCCCCTCGCAGCTGGAGTTTCGACCCAGATCCCGTTGGTGGGCGCGCCACTTCGGCCCGTGGCGGCTCAAGCGTTCCGCTGTCCGCGCCATATATCCGGGCCGTCCTCATGTCATCTTCAACTGGACGCGCACAAACTTCCTAGCCGAAGAGAATATGCCGTGGTCGTTTCTGGCCGAATGGCCGGAGGGCGTACTTGGCGCCCTGAAAGAACTCGGCTATCCGGTTCAACCTGACGACTCAATACTGTAACGGCGCATCTTCACCCGGGAGGGGTCCCGGCGATGGTGAAGAATTGCTTGCGGGTGGCCGCACGCACCAACTGTCTCCACGAACACGCTGCCATGGTCGCCACGAATCGCACCCCGACAGAAAACAGCGTTTTGTATGTCCGGAAGAGGATCCTCAACCGGAAACCTCTCAGGAGGGCATCGAAAATCAGAGCCGTTTGCTATCGGCCCTGCGAATCACCGTAAGTATCAAGGCGCCCATAAGAGCGCCGAAAAGGGCTGCCCCAGCAGATACGAAGTCCCCGCGTATCCTGTGAAACCTCGCGACTTTCCTTGCGTCCGGCGGTTCTCATAACTATGTCTCGAAACCTTCTGCCTGAATCGAAGTACTAATCACTAGTTATGAGACACATTGGAGGCCTGCATGGCGAAACTTATTGGCCATGCACGGGTTTCGACGCGGCAGCAGTCCACGGACAGTCAGCGGGCGGATTTGCGGCTGCGCGCCTGACCACCGGCTAACGGGCGCTGCTCAAGAATGAAAGAATCAGGTTTCCGTTACAACACAAGAGAAGGAAAGCCCCTTTGACTTGAGCCGTAACTGCACGCCGCCGCCGGGACACAGGATGGGGTTCAGTAGCTCGTCGATATCTGAAAGGCGTCTGAATTACTCCGCCGCCACAGCCAATATCCCGCTCAAGGTAGGTCGTCCGCTTCCCACGTACCCCGGAAGTTTTGTTACCCACACGGAGGGTCGGTGGCGGGGCAAAGAGTTTTGACGTAGACCTGATGCCTGTGAATGCCGCGACCGAAGTACAGAACACGCCCATCACCGATATTGAAGAGGTATCGAAGGTTCGTCACGTCATCTTCTCGGATCCTAACTGCATGAAGATACAGGCGGTTGGCGCCCCTCAGGTCCCGAAGGCCCTTCTGAAGCCTGCCTTCTCTCACCCCTGACGGAGTTCGCCGATGACCCCGATCAGGCGCGGGGCGCCGAACGCGGAGTGGGTCCGTATGTACCGGCAGGGCATCGCCGCGCCGATGATCGCCGCGGCGGCCGGGCCCGCCGAGACCACGGTTCGGTATCACCTTGCCATTGCGGCGAAGCAGGACCCGGGGCTGCGGGCCGAGCACCAGGCCGCCCTGCCCGCGCCACCGCCTCGGGTCACCGAGGCCTGCCGGCGGAACCTGGACGAGATCCTGGCCTTCTACCGGGCCGAAGGGCGCCTGCCCGGTCACCGGCCGACCACGGCGGGAATCCACCCTGGCTGGGTGGCTGACCCGGCGCCGGGAGTAGGCGGCCACCGGCACCCTCTCCCCTGCCTACGCCACGGCCTTGGACGCCATTCCTGGCTGGCGGGATTACCCAACGCAACGGGACGCGGACGCGACCCGTTGGAAGATGCGCGTGGCCGAGGTCGCCGTCTGGCGGGCCGCTGGCAACGACTGGCCCCGACACCAGAAGACCGACGACCGGGAAGAGCGCACCCTGGGCGTGTGGCTGCATACGCAGCGCATCGATTATCGGGCCGGGAAGCTCACGGCAGCCAACGAAGCCCTGCTGAACGAGGTTATCCCGGGCTGGCGGCAGGGCCGGCGCCGTCGCGGCGGCAACAGCCGGCCATAGCGGCGCCGCACCTGGGCCCTCATACCCCTGCCGCTCGTCTCAAGACCAGTCATCGCCTACTCCGCGGATGTCAGTACCATGGAGGCATTCCACCGTCGGGACGAGGCATCATGCTCCAGAGATTTCAGAGCTATTTTCGGAAGCCTGCACGCTTCCCGAAACGGTCGACGGAACTACTTCGCTCGATGAGAGTCAGCAGCCATGTCGTGGGGGTTTCGTGGTTGGCACTATCCCTGCTGTGGCATGGTGCGTGGCAAACGTACCTGTGGGCCTTTGTCGGCTTGGCCGGTCTTGTCCAGTCAGCGCTGGTCGAGAAGGAAATCCGCCGCCGGACACGATGTGCCGGATAAGGAGATCACGTGGAAGCCGAATTCAATCTCTTCACCGACTACCACCAGTTCACCGTCTCGGACCCGACGGCAGACTTCTCGGATCTTTGGGCGAAATGGACCGACGAGACGATCGACGCCATGTTCGTCCAGGGCGACCGGTACATCGCAGTGGGCACCATGCGCAACATGCACGCACCCGTTCTGATCCGGCTCGGCTCGGAGCATTCATTCACCGGCAGCGTCGACAGGGTCATGACGGGAACCCTGGAGGTCCCCAGCGGAGTTGTGGAAGTCTCCGGCCCCACGGACAACGGCATGAGCGGCGGGAAGGTGGAGGTGCCACCAGGCACGTACCGAGTCGAGGTGCAGTACTTCAATCTCGGATCGGTCGCCGACAATGGCCTGGATGGCGATGACTGCTACATGATCACCCTGGAACCAGCGGACAGGTAGACGGCCGGTGCCGCCAATCATCGGCCCAACGACAGCAAAGGGGCGACGAGGTGCCAACAGAGGTTTACGACGAGGCCGCTCTGAAGGGGCGGCTTTCCCGGCTGGACAAGAGAGCCAAGACGGTTTCGCCGCGGCTTGCGCAGAGAGCCTGGATCCGCTTCAGCGGCGTTACTGGAGCAGGACGGACCTGAGCAGAGAAGCTCGATTACGGGACATTCTCGACTCCGCCTGGGATGTTGCCTCGAACCGCAACGCCGACGTCAGGTTGCTCGATACGGAAGCCGCTGCCTTCGCACCCTCAGATGATGAGGAGTGGTTCTTCGATATGGGGTACGCGCAGAACGGGGCAGCGGCGGTTGCCTACGCGATCAGGACGTGGCTGACCGACGACGCACAGGACGCCACGTGGGGCGCCAGACAGGTTCAGGAAGCAGCGGAATACTCGATCACCCAGCCCGACCTGGTCCCCGGCGAAATGCTTGTCCGCAACGCCAGCGATTTCCCCAGCGCCGCGGACATTGATTCATCGCCAGCAATGCAGTCCGCCGTGAAATTTCTTGACCGAGCCCTCGAAGTCTGTGAGACCGGGCCATCTTCGTGGGAGGAACTGCAACGACTCGCACGGACCGTCGGTGGCTCGTGGGCCTCCACGTTCAGATAAAAGCAGAGCGTATGCTCTTCTTGGGTTTTTCGCGTACCCAGACTCCTCTGCGGCTCAAACGGGTTCACGGACGTGTCCGGTAAGGGATCGTTCTGTGAGACGGGGTTCGGTCAACGCGAAAGAGACGGTGATGCAACGAGTGGGGTGGAGAGGGTTGCGAGGCGGTACCAGGGGCGCTCTCCCACGGCGAGGATGACAGCTGGGCCGCTGTCGGAGAGCAGATGGAAGGTTAGCTCCTGGTCCGGCTTCGGCATTTTGGCCCACGCAGCTACCTTGATCCGGAAGGCGACTGGTTGTCCTTTGGTGCCTTTGCCTTCTAGGGTGAACACTTCGTGGAACATCCCTGACTTGTGTCCTTTGACAGTGGCGGTGATCTGCAGCCACGGGAGACCTTTCCTGCCAAGGGCGCCAGCGCGCCGCCAGGACTTCTCGGACCGGATGACCAAGAGGCCCGCGGCGAGGAAGGCGGCGCCTCCGGCGAGGCCAATAGGTAGGGGAAGGTTTCGGTCCGAGGCCTCGTGGCCCACGATGACTACGTCTTGCGGATTTTCGGGGTTGACTTTAACGTTCACAGGGCACCCCGTGCCGGGCAGAACATGGCACGAGGTGTTCACATCGTAGGTGCCGGTGCGTCCTTGACCGTCGAAGATGAAAGAGAGTTGTACCCGGCAAACATCACCACGGCCACTTGTCGTCTCCTCAGTGACAAGAGCGGGGACCTGAACAAAGGAAATTAACGAGCGCTGGATCGATTCCGCCAGTCCCCACCCCGATAGCGCAAGGACTGCGAAGCACAAGACCCACGCGAACATCCGAAACAACCGGAGCCGTCTCCGCAAAGGGCTATGCCCCCAGGAAGCGAAAGAGGCGCCGGAGGCCACTTCTTGAGCGCAAAGACGTGCCCCACCAGGCAACAGGACCGAATCACCGTACACCTCCCCGAGCCTAGCCCTCGACTTCGGCAAACGTCCGAAGTGTGGTTCCCGCCACGCGACGAAGGCCAACTTGGCCGCCCCGCCGATGGGCATTGGGGTCTACTGGCAGGGCGGCCCGGCTGCTCGCGCCGGAGACACAGATGACATTCGACGATTTATCAAGGAGGGACTCACAGCTGCAGGATTCACCGTGGATTTAACCTAATGATTCATCCCGTTCGACACTCGAGAGCTAAATGCTCCGGAAGGCTCCCTCACCGTCGCTGAAGGATAGCCGACAGGAATCGCTGGACAGCGGAGGGGTCGCCTGGAACGTGGTCCTAGGATGGCCACACCGTGGATTTAGCTCGTTGGAAGCCGGGCGACAACGGGCCAGATCCTGCCAAGGCTCTCACCCCAGTGCCCGGGAAGGCTCACCAGGACCTTCCCGCTGCCGTCCCCTGCCAGGCGAAGCGTGAACGTGCTGCCCTCCGTCGGCACCGGGAAGAAACTGATCCCGCGGACCCCGAACCGTATGCCAACGTCCGGCGCGCCTTCCACCGACATCTCCAGGCCCATAACGCCGATCAGGGAGGCTGACCTGACGGTACCGGTGACCTCCTGCCAGGGAACTACCCCGAGTCGGGACACCCACCTGAACCGACGGATCGCGAGCACGGTCAGCAATGTCCAGCCAGCAAGCGGGATAGCCAGCCAGAAGCCGACGATGAACACCGTGAACGATTCAGAATTCCTATATTGCGGAAGACGCACCCAGCCGGGGTCGTCAGGGGAATAAGCCATAGCAACCACTGCGCCGATAGGCGGTGCCTGGCTGCACGGATCCCCGAAAGTGACATGGCTGCGATGAGGTTGCCCGTCGATGATCGAGCTCAGCCCAAGATCGCAGTTGGTGTATTTCGCTACGAACTCACGCTGGCTGACCACGACGGCCTCCACACGGGGCCAGTTGCCCCACAGCGGCTGGCCGACGTGCCAGACGATGCCGATGGCAGCACCGGCAAGAATGACCAGCACGATGACAGCGATCCGGGCCTTCCGCGCCACACGGCGGCGAAGGTTGTCGACATCCTGTGCCGGGGTCTCCCCAAAGGGCGTGCCGCTGACGGGCAACTCGAGGCCGGGCGCGACAAGAACGGTGCTCACATCCCCCCTGTACAGTGCACCGCACGGCGCGGCTATCGCGAGTATAGACCGTGACTTCCCGGCGCGAGCTTGGACCCGTTCGCCACACTGGAAATATCTGAGCGACTGATGTTCCTATTCTTGCGACCGGTCGTTCGGAAACCGTTCCGGGTGCTTCGGCTCTCTGCCCTGTTCCCGCCAGTATTCGTCGCGCTGCCAGAGCGATAACCGGACCGCCGCGGTCCCGTAGACGATCGCGAAGGCCACCTCAGCGGCCAGCATCACGATCCGCCACGGCAACGGGATGTTCGGGCTGAGGTTCAGCACCGCGAACACGATCAAGAGTGGCAGCGACCAGTACGTGAGACGGGTGATCCTTGCCTGGACTCCTCTTTGGAGGCCGGAGGGTGGCCGCCCTGGGGTCCCTTCGCCCATGCTGGCATGGGCAAACTGAACCACTTCCCTCCCGGCCCGGCAAGGTGTTTGAGCGGATCTCCTCTTGGCGGCTATGGAGAGGCCTGCCCGACGGCATCCTGGATTTTCTGGATGGTGTCGGGCTGGCTGCGATTTCGATCCTCCCGCCGTCTGAGTCCATCGTGATGATCCGGAATTCGAACGGTACGGACTGCTTCTGGTCGTGGCGGCCAGCTAACCGGGGCGGCAAGTCAGTGGCCCTTAGTCCGGTGAGTGCACGGCTTCGTCTGCTGGGAATCAGCTCGTCGTAGACGGCCGGCTGGAAGTCGAGCCGGCCCTGCGCCGGGGTGGCAACACCCATCTGCCAGACGCCGCTCAAAGAACCAGGCCGGGATTCCGGGTCGCTCAGGAACATAAGTGACTGCCCCTGCTCGTCGAGCCGCGATTTACAAAGATGCCGCTGTCCTTTGTCAGTTCCAGGCGCGGCCCGGTGGCAGGCTCGGAGCCAATGTTCTGGGCCTGCGCCGCGGCGGCAGCTGCTGGCGCAGCGTTGACGGCCTGGCGGCCAGTATGCTGCAAAGTCAGGTACACACTTCCGAAGACCATTGTGACGATGAGAGAAGCTGCGACCCAGCCCGGAATCGCTGCATGCGACCAATATCCACCCGGCCGGAAATCACACATCAAGGCTTCCCCCGGGGATGTGAGGGACTGCTACGTTGGGTCTTCGTCGTTGGCGGTCGCTTCGATCCAGTCGATGGCTTCGTCGGGGAGGACCACTCCACCTGCTTCATCGCTTTCATCCCACCAGGGATCCCCCATTGGTGGGCCGCCGGCGCCGATAATTTCCAGGATGATGCCATGGGGAACGACATCGCCGTTGTTGTCCACCAGCCACTGCTGTGTGGAGGGGTGAAGCTTCGGCCACCACTGTTGGATGTTCACGCCTCAGTTTCCCACCCGGGCAAATCCGAAGCCATCCCGTGGGCTCTCTGTTCTTTTCATGGGGCCCGGCACCTGTCATCCCCGTTGCGAAGTGTTTGTTCTATTTGGCAGCGAGTTCGCTGCGGCGGAAAGTCCCGGCGATGGAGAGTTTGCGGCCGTATTCGATGGAGCCGTACCGGAACAAATGCACTGCCAGCCGCAGGATCAGGATCCCGACCACAAGCAGTTCAACGATGACGATGGCGGCCTCGACAGGGTTCAGGGTGCCGAAGCCGTTGCGGAGCAGCGCGGTGACAGGCGCTGTCAGCGGGAAGTAGGTGAAGATCTGCACGATCAAGGCTTTAGGGTTGGAGATGACCAGGCTGAATGTGTAGAAGGGGATGAACATCATCGCCATGAGAGGCCCGAAGATCGTCCCTGCCTCTTTGGCGGTCGGCATGATCGCCCCGATGGCGACCAGCACCCCGGTGAACACCGTGAACCCGTCCAGCAGCAGCAGGGCGCCGGTGATCATGGGTCCCGGTTCGAAGACCAGGGTAGACAAATCCATCTCCGGCAGTGCGAGCCGGTCGCGGAAGAACAGGTAGGCGAGCCCGACTGGTGCGAGGAACACCAGGACTTGGAGCAGCCCGACCATGAACAGGGAGATGATCTTTCCGGTGATCAGCGTGGTCGGGTTCAGGGTGGTCAGGATCATCTCGGTGACCCTGTTTTCCTTCTCCTCCAGGGTGGAGTTCAGCATCAGGTTCGAGAGCAGGATCATCGAAATGTAGAAGATGACCAGGAACAGCAGGGGCGGGATCACCCCGCCGACGCCGGCGGCTGCCTTGCCGTCCTTGAAGGTTTCCGAGTTGAACTTAACGGCCCCGGTCAGGGCGGCCGTGAGCTGGGGTGAACCGATGTGCTGCTGGGCGGAGGCTTCGAGCAGCTGCCTGGCGACGGCTTCGTACTTGCCGTTCTCGAACATGCCCTTGTCCGCGCCGTAGACCTTCACGGGTTCCTTGGTCGGGTCAGCCGGGTATTCGAAGTACGCCTCCGAGCTGCCGTTCTTGACCGCCTCGATGGCCGATTCCGGGTCGGTGGTGGGCGTCCCGCCCGCAGCCTGTGCCCCTGCCGGTGCGACGATGCCGGAGGCGTCGCTGTAGGTGAAGGAGAACTGGGCGTTCCTTTGCGCGTCGGCGCTGTTTTTCGTGGTCGTGTTGGATGCGTACAGAAGCGCGAAGACCACGATGAGCAGGACCGGGATCGCCAGGGTCGCGATGGCGAAGCCGCGCTTCTTGATCGTCCTGGTGAACTCGAACGCGATCACGGTGCCGAGGTTGTGCTGTGCCAGTGCCATCTCTAGCCTTCCGCCAGTTCATGCTGTTCGCCGTAGACCTTGATGAAGATCTCATCCAGGGAAATCCTTGCCGGGGTGAAGGACCTGATTCCCGCGCCGGCTTCCACGAGCTCGCGCAGGACCTTCTCTTCGCTGGCTCCCTGCAGTGGGGCGAGTTCCGCCCGGCCGTCATCGTCGGAGACGACGTCGAACAAGCTGGACAGAGGCAGGACGCCGTCGTAAGTGACCCGGTAGACGGTGCCGCCGAACTCTTCCTGCACGTCCTCGACCGTGCCGTAGGCGCGGGAGACCCCGTCTTTGAGCAGGATCACCCGGTCGCAGAGCCGCTCGACTTCCTCCATCTGATGGGTGACCATGATGACCGTGGCGCCGGCCCGCTTGTGCTCTTCGATGATGTCCATCAGCAGCCGCCGGTTCACCGGGTCAAAGCCCTTCGTCGGCTCATCCAGGATCAGCAGCTCGGGATTGTTCATGATGGTCACGCCGAGCTGGATCTTTTGCTGCTGTCCGCTGGAGAGCTTGTCGAGTCTGGCTTTGGCTTTGTCGGCGAGCCCGACGCGCTCAAGATAGGTTTCTGACCAGGACCGGGCGGCGGTCTTGGACAGGCCCTTGAGCCTGCCGAAGTAGACCATCACGTCCAGGACGTGTTCTTTCTTGTACAGGCCGCGTTCCTCCGGAAGGTACCCGAGCCGTGACCCATCGCTGGGCTCGAAGACCTTCCCGCCAACGTGCAGGATCCCCGCCGTAGGTCTGTAAATACCCAGCAGTGCCCGCAGCGTCGTGGTCTTCCCCGACCCGTTGCTGCCCAGGAACCCGAACGTCTCCCCCACGTGGACATCGAACGACAGGTCCCGGATGACCGTGGTGTCCCCGAAGTCCATCCGGAAGTCCTGAATGTGCACAAGCGGCTCGGCCGCCCCCGACGACATAGATTCATCCTTTCGTTCAGCGGGACAGCGCAGCCGGGACCGGCAGGCCCGCACACCATCGTTTCAGTTCGTCCGCGCTCCCCACCAGAGGCAGAAGACCCCCGAGAATGCCCTGAAGCAGAACCCGCCGTCGCCTATGCCGCCGGAGGCGAGACCGAGAAGAAAAGCTGAGCATGGCGACGAGGTCATCATCCTGATAGCTAATACGCGGTCACACTTCGGCTCGGGCCGTTCGTGACCGAGGTCTTCGGTCCGGCTACACCTAGGGAGCGTGAAAAAGCCTTTCGGATCGTCGGCGCCCAGCAAGCCGTGGTGGAAGACGACCGCATCCACCGGACACGTGCCGGCGAACAGAATCGCAACCTGCGCGCAGTGGACAACCGCCTCCTGGCTGATGGGGGCTGGGCGGGTGATCGTGGTCGACCACCTGGAGTACCGGCTGGAGAAGGCCCGCAGCTTCGCCTAGGCCGAGACGTTCAACTTTGCCGAGTACGACGACATCGTGGTGCATCTGAAAAAAGAAACCGACTACCTGGGTGCCGACGTCGTCATTGACGCCGTGGGAGCCGAAGCGGACGGCAACTTCCTCCAGCACGTCACCGCGTCGAAACTCAAATTGCAGGGCGGCTCCCCCGTCGCGCTGAACTGGGCCATCGACTCGGTACGCAAGGGCGGCACGGTGTCCGTCGTGGGCGCGTACGGGCCCATCTTCAGCGCCGTGAAGTTCGGTGACGCCATGAACAAGGGCCTCACGCTGCGGATGAACCAATGCCCGGTCAAACGGCAGTGGCCGCGCCTGTTCGAGCACATCCAAAACGGGTACCTGAAACCCAGCGAACTGGTCACGCACCGTATCCCGCTGGAGCACATCGCAGAGGGCTACCACATGTTCTCCGCCAAGCTGGACAACATCATCAAGCCGCTCGTTGTTGCCGGCCAGTCCTGAAGGGAGCGCGCATCATGACCGAGATAGCCACACCTTATATTGCCGACAAACGCACACCCCGGAAGTCCGCGGAAGACCTGCGGGCGCAGATCCCGGGATGGGGCGCCGACCTCGACCCGGCCGACCGGCCCTCCTACCCACGGGAGCAACCCGGGATCGAGACAGGCGCGCGCTGGGACTTTCCCGAGCGCCAACCGGAGAAATGGCCCCGGGAACGCTCCGTCGAGCACGCCTTCCTCCCCCCTGTCTTCGGAACCTCCACCCCTCCGGCCGGGCTCTCCGGAGCCATCCGGAGGTACGCCTACAAGTACAGCGAGGGCCGGGCCGCGCACTGGCTGTTACTCATCGGCGCTGACCGCGTGGATGCCTGGGAACACCACCTGAAATCCCTCGCCACCTCGCACCCCGACAACCCCATCACCGAAACCGGGGTAGTCAGCGAGTTCCGCCGGGGCGGCTTCCGCTCACGCTTCGGGCAAAACCGCGCAGACGTAAACCACCAGTGGATCGACCCCATCATCGTGGCCGGCCCTTGGGTGATGGCCGCCATCGGGCTCACAGCGGCCTACAAGACCTTGCGAAAGGAGCGCACATAACCTGACTACCGTTCCGCCACGTAGGAGGAATGCCGGCTGTAACAGCAACCAAGGTGCGCCGCGATTCCTGCCGCGGTGGCCCAGGCAAAATGGGCGCCGCGGCTGGAGTTCCTGTGCCGGGTGTTGCCGTGCAGACCTGCCCGCATAAAAAGGGGCTGCGACTCGGGGCATCGGTTCAGGTCTCAGGAATGGCGGGACACTTCAAGCAGCGGCGCTTTTACTGGGAAAGTCGAGCCGAGCCCGAGCCACAAGCAACGGGCCTCAACGAGTTTCTGCCCCTCGATAACATGCTCGTGCCTCTGGCCCATGAACGGAACTGATCGTGGAACCCACGAATGGCGGCGGGTGGGAATCGGAGGAAAGCAGATGACCGATTCGGAGACAGTCGGCACGGGCCAAGAAGGTACTGCCGCCAAGAGCGGCCGGGGGCGCGGGACCGCGGTGGACGGACGGCTCCGCCGTCTCATGGGTTTACTGGGGCCCGGCCTGATTACCGGGGCAGCCGATGATGATCCGTCAGGGATCGCGACCTATGCCCAGGCCGGTGCGAGTTTCGGCAACGGGATGTTGTGGGCCGCACCGTTGACACTGCCGATGATGATCGCAGTGCAGGAAATCAGCGACCGTACCGCTCTGGCGACAGGTGAAAGCCTCGGCGCCTTGATCCGTCGGAAATTCTCCCGTAAACCCAAAATCATCATCGGCGTCCTGATGGTGGCTTTACTCGTGGCCAACACGCTTAACATCGCTGCAGACCTGATGGCGGTCGGTCAGGGCATGGAATTGCTGGGCGCCGGTCCGAACCATGTGTGGAGCGCTGTCTCCGGCATAGCCATCGTCGCGACCCTGATGACGGGTTCTTTCAGCGTGATTGCGAAAGTGTTCAAATGGCTGTGCCTGGTCCTGCTGGCCTACGTCGGGGTACTCTTCGTCGCAAGTGTCGACTGGAAGGACGTATCTGCTGGTCTGCTCGGGCTGCAGTTCCGGTGGGACTGGGACTACTTGGGCCTGATCGTCGCGGTTCTCGGCACGACGATTTCGCCGTACCTGTTCTTTTGGCAGTCGGCCCACCGGGTTGAGGAAATGCGCGCCGAGGACCTGGGCGGCAAGCATGCGGTGGCATTACCGGACCGGGACGGCGACGCCGCAGGCCGGAAACTTCGGCATGCCCGGGCCGACGTGTTTATCGGCATGTTCTTCTCCGTGCTGGTTATGTTCGCGATCATCGCAGCGACCGCCGCTACCCTCGGCAAGAACGGGACCGAGATCAAGACTGCGGCAGATGCTGCCAAGGCTCTTGAACCGATTGCAGGACCGGCCGCAAAAATGCTCTTCTCGATCGGGTTCATCGGCTCTGGTTTTCTTGGTATCCCTGTTTTGGCGGGGTCCCCTTCGGTGGGGTTGGCCGGGCTGATGGGAACCAGGTGGGGCTTTGACCGGAACCCCCGCACGGCGCGGTTCTTCTACATCCTCCTAGGCGTCGGCGTAGTTGGCGGAGTCATGATCGCTACATTCGTCGGCAACCCGATCGGCCTGCTGGTCCTCAGCGCCGTAGTCAATGGAATCGCTGCCGCACCCTTCCTGATCGTCACCATGCTCATCTCCGGAGACCGAAAAATCATGGGCCGCTACACCAACGGCAAACTCGCCTCCACAATAGGCTGGAGCAGCGCGGCGATCATGACCGCCGCCGGCGCCGTCGGCATTTACACCACACTCACAAACAAGGGCGGATAACCCACGCCGTCCCGAATTGACGGACGGTGCGGGAACACCGTCATGGGCTCCAGCTGCCCTGGGGCGACCCGCGCCGCGGCCGGGACGTCGTCTCTGCCGCGCGGGGCGACGTCCCATGAAAGCCTCCTTCGACGCCGCCTTCGATAGCAAGGGCTAGGCTTTCCTACTTGTCCTGGCCCAGGTCGAGGACCTCGGGGTTGACGATATTGCGGGGCCGCCGGCCCAGGCAGGCGTCCACTACGTTCTCCGCGGTCCGCCGTTTCAGTTCGTCGCTAGATTCCTCCGTGTACCACGCGGTATGCGGTGTAAGCACCACGCGGTCAAGGTCGAGCAAACCACTGTTGAGGGGAAGGGGTTCTTCTTCGAAGACGTCCAGCCCTGCTGCCCGAACCCTGCCGTTCTTCAGGGCATCAACCAGAGCCTCGGTGTCGATCACCCCGCCGCGGCAGGTGTTCACGATGGTGGCCCCCGCCTTGAACTGCTCCAGCGTGCGGGGGTTGATCAAGTGATGGGTGTGCCTGTTCAACGGCACGTGCAGGGATACGACGTCGGACTCGGCCAGCAGCTCGTCGAAGCCAACCACCTGGATGCCTTCTTTAGTGGTGGTCCCCGGGGTGTGGAGGGGATCGTAGCCCAGGGCGCGGAAGCCGAGCGCCTTGGCCTTGGCCGCCGTGGCCGCGCCGATCAGGCCGAGTCCGATCACGCCGAATGTCTGTGAGGAGAAACGGCGCAGCGGTTTGACCGACTCGAGCAGGTTCTGTCCGGACCGGACTCCCCTGTCCAGGTCCGGAATGCCGCGAGCCAATGTCAGCGCAAGGGCAATGGCGTGATCGCTGACGTCTTCCACGCCGTAATCGGGCACGTTGGAGACAACGACACCGCGTTCCGTTGCGGCCTGAACGTCAACCCCGTCCACACCCACCCCGTACCGGCTGACGGCTTTCAGCCTGGGCAGGCCCGTGATGACGCGTTCTGTGATGGGTGCGTACTGAACGATGAGCCCGTCCGCATCGGCCGCAGCCTTCAGGACGTCATCCTCGGTCCTGCAGTCGGCCCGCACCAGCTCCACGCCATTGGCGTCAGCGACCGCCTGCTCTTGGCTGATCGATTCGAATTCGTAGTCAGTGATCAGTATGCGTGGCATGTCCGTCCTTTCTTTCTTTCTTTCTTTCTTTCATCCCAGGATCATGTGATTTTCAGGCCCAGCGGAGGATCAACGGGTCCTTGCGCTTGGCCATCTCCACGAGCTGTGCACGCGTGTCGGGCTGCAGCTCCCCCACCGGCTGCCGTGTCCTGTCGCTGGCAATGATGTTCCCTTCCTTCATCAGTACCTTGGTTGCCCGCAGCCCGCACTGCCGGTTCTCGAAGTGGATGAATGGAAGAAGGTTTTCCCAGGCGGTGATGGCTTTGTCCCGCTCCCCGGCGAGGAAGTCGCGAACGATCTGGCCCAATTGGTCGGGCACCATGCAGCTGCTCATGGTGCCCCGCGCACCGGCTTCGAGATCGGGAATGAGGGTGATGGCCTCTTCGCCGTCGAATAGTCCGGGCAGGGACGATCCAGCGGAGGTGCCTAGGGCACGGAGTTTCTCGGCCGCCTGGGGCATTTCGATCTTGGCGTAGTTCACGTTCGGCACCTCCTTGGCAATGCGGGTCAGCAGGCCTACGGACAGGGGCGTGGTGCTCATCGGTGCATCCTGGATCATGATGTCCACGTCCAAGCCGTCGGCCACCCGCTTGAAGTACTCCAACACGGCCTCGTCGTCCACTTTCATGGTGGCCCCGAAGAACGGCGGCATGAGCATGACCATCTCCGCCCCCAGCTCCTGGGCACGGAGGCTGCGTTCCCGGGCGATCCGCGGGCTGAAGTGGCTGGTGGTGACGCAAACCGGCAGCCGTCCGTCCAGGTGCTCCATGGTGGTCCGGAGCACCTGCTCGCGTTCCTCGTCAGTCAAAGAGAACTGCTCGGAGTAGTTGGCCAGGATGCAGACGGCGTCCGACTTGCCGTCCACCAGGTAGTCCAGCACGCGGCGCTGGCCGTCCAGGTCCAGCTCCTCGTCATCGGCGAAAATGGTGGGCGCTACCGGCATTACGCCAGTGATGGCACTCATAGTTTTGTCCTTAATAGGTTGGAGAGAAGGGGCAGCCGCTGGGTTCAGCGGTCACCGGCCAGAACCGGGGCGGTTTGGTCCACGTAGTCTTCGGCGTCGATGTCGCGGCCGTGTGGGTCCCACTTGTTGATCAGGATCACCACGATGGCTATGGCGGGAACAACGGCGAGTACCAGCAGCGCCCGGGTTCCCCAGGCTGCCGTGGCCAGGGGCCAGAACACAAGCCCGGCAATCGCTCCGAGGCGGATGCCGATCTGGGTAAAGCCGGTGCCGGCTCCGCGCAGGGAGGTGGGGTAGGACATGGTGGCCATGGTCATGCCCTGAGCTCCGGGACCTGCTGCGTGGCAGAAGATCAGGAGGCCGATGACCACGGCACCCACGAAGGACCAGGCGCCTTCGACATTGCTGAGGGTGCCCGCGATGATCATGCAGGTAAAGGTGCCGCAGAACCCGATCAGTGACAGCTTGCGGGGGCCGATCTTGCCCGAAAGGCGGGCCCCGATGAAGCCGCCGGTAACACCGAAGCAAAGGTTGAGGATGAGCGAGGAAACGATGTTGGTCATGACGTTCTGGGTATGCAGCATGGCGAGCACGATCTGCCCGACGAAGAAGCCGACAGCGTAGTACTCCATCGACTGGCCGGCATTGATGACGAGGGACAGGACAGTGCGGCCGCGGTACTTCTTGCCGACGAGCTTGCCCCAGGCCTGGGTCAGGGTCATCTGGAACTGCTTGCGCTCGGCACGGGGGTCGACGGCGTCCTCCGCCACCTCCGCGTCCACGTTGTAGGTCCGCTTTAGAATTTTGGCCGCTTCATGCAGACCAAGGTTTTGTGCCGCCCAGGAGGGAGACTCAGCCATGTACTTCTGGCGGAAGATCATGATCAGGACGGCAGGTACGGCACCGAAACCCACAACGATGCGCCACATCTGGTTTTCGGACCATTGCAGCCCCTGGAAGAGGAAGTACACGGGAATCAACAGCGCGAAAGTGGATGCGACAGCGGCGTACCACATGGGCTGCCAGAGGGAAACGGTGCCCCCCTTCGTCTTCCGTGAGGCATATTCGGCCAGGAAGCTGAAGGCGACCGGGAAGTCGACGCCGATGCCCACGCCCATAATGAAGCGGGCAACAATAAGGGTCCAGACGTCCGGGGCCAGGGCGCAGGCGATGGCTGCGACAACGAAGAACACCATGTCCGCCATGAACACCTTGAACCGGCCCAGCTTGTCCACAAAGTACCCGCCGAAGACTGATCCGACGAGGGCGCCCACCATGATCGAGGCGGACACCACGGCCAGCATCTCAGGTGTCAGATGGAAGTCTTTGGAGATGTAGGGCAGGCCGAACGCCACCGAGGTGAAATCGTAGGCGTCCAGGAAGATGCCGCCCAGGGCGATCAGGGTAATGGCGAAGGATTTGCCCTTCTGGAGGGCACCGCTGTTGATGAGGTCTGTGACGTCCTGGGCGGAGCGCAGGACGATCCGTCCGCCGCTGGGGGCAGCGGCGTTGGGGACTGCTGACATTGGGGGTCCTTTCGAAAGCCCACTGCTTTGTGGGTCTCGTCTTTGCGATTCTAGAGTGTTCGATATTTCGAACGTTGGTCGAAGTGGCGATCAAGCAGTTGCTGCGGTAGGGTGATCGGGAACACAAAGGAGTCTAGGGACACCGCCCCGGACCGTCAAGCGCTGGACCGGAAAATGGATGTATACACCCGTAACAGAGGCGATGCAGGAGCTATCCAAGGCCTAACTGATTGCATTGCCGGGCCAGTTCAGCGGCTTCCACTTGCCGACCTTTGTGCTAAATTTCGAACATGAAAGGGGTGCTCCACATGGAGGACCGTCAACTGCCCAAGTGGTCCGAGATCCGCGAACTTCTCCAGTTCCGCAGCTTTGAGATGGATCCCGTGCAGCGAAGGCTTGCCCGGGCGTTCACCATCGCCGACCTGCGCGCCATGGCCCAGAAGACCACTCCGAAGGCTGTCTTCAATTACACGGACGGCGCGGCCGAAGAAGAGATCACCCTCGCCAGGTGCCGGCAGGCTTACCGGGACGTGGAGTTCTCCCCGGCGGTCCTTCGCGATGTCTCGGATCCCGATCCATCCACGAAGCTTTTTGGCCGGACCATCGACTTCCCCTTGGTCCTGGCGCCTACCGGCTACACACGGATGATGCACAACGACGGCGAAAAGGCAGTGGCTCGGGTAGCGGCCCGGAACAACATCCCGTACACCCTCTCGACGGTGGGCACCACCACCGTGGAGGACCTCGCCAAAGCGGTGCCCGAGGGGAACAACTGGTTTCAGCTCTACATCGCCAAGGACCGAAGCAAGACCGAGGGCCTGCTGGAGCGTGTTCTCACCAGCGGCTACGACGTGCTGATGGTCACCGTGGACACCCAAGTGGGTGGCGCCCGCGTGAGGGAGTTGCGTGACGGGCTGACCATTCCGCCCACGTTGTCGCCGAAGACCTTCGCTGACATGGCACTGCACCCTTCCTGGTGGTTCGACAAGCTCACCACCCCGCCCATCGAGTTCGCTTCACTCCGGGGCTTCGGCGGTAATTCCGCAGAGGTTGCGGACCAGGTCTTCGATCCCGCCCTGACGTTCGACGACATCGCCTGGCTGCGGAGGGTGTGGCCGCACAAGCTGCTGGTCAAGGGCATCCAGACCGTCAGGGATGCCGAACGTGTTGTGGAGTTGGGGTGCGACGGCGTCGTCCTGTCCAACCACGGAGGGCGGCAGCTGGACCGCTCGCCTACCATCCTGCGCATCCTCCCGCAGGTCCGGGAGGCCCTAGGATCCGACCCCACGGTGCTGATCGACAGCGGAATCATGTCCGGCAGTGACGTGCTGGCCGCCGTGGGCCTCGGTGCGGACGCGGCAATGGTGGGCCGGGCCTACCTTTACGGCCTGATGGCCGGTGGCGAGCGCGGCGCCGCCCATGCCGTGAAGATCCTCCGCTCCCAGTACGTGCGCTCCATGCAGCTGCTGGGCGTCAAGACCACTGCAGGCATCTCTGGCGATCATGTGGCACTGGCAGGCTGACAGCCGGGGGTGCACCCGGCTGTCCCGGCCCTCAGCGGTAGCCGAGCTCTGCGCTCAAGCGGGCAGCGCCGTCGGCCGCGAGCGCCGACCACTCCTCCACCGGGCGCTGCTCCCAGCGCATGTCCGGAACGGAGATGCTCAGTGCCGCCACGACCGCGCCGGTGTGGTCCCGCACCGGCGCAGCCACGCAGGAAACGTCCGGGTTGGATTCCCCGGACTCGAAGGCGAGCCCGGAGGCGCGGATTTCGTCCAGTACGTTGGCCAGCGCGTGGGGTTCGGTGATGCTTTTAGGGGTCAGTTTGGCAAGGCCCTTTTTGAAGACACGTTTGCGTTCGGCATCGGGCAGGTACGCCAGGAGGGCCTTGCCCACGGCGGTGCAGCTCGCCGGAACGCGGCCGCCCATGCGCGACACCATGCGGACGGACTGCGTGCTGTCCACCTTGCAGATGTACACCACGTCGGCACCGTCGAGGATTCCCACATGGACGGTCTCGTCACACTCCCTGCCCACGGACTCGGCAATGCGCAGCCCGACGGCGTGCAGGTCCAGCCGCTCGGCGAACGCGTTGCCCAACCGGAAAACGCTCAGTCCAAGATGGTAGGTGGCAGTGGAATCGTCCCGGCGGAGGTATTTGCGCTCCGTCAGGGTGGTGAGCAGTTCATGGACAGTGGTCCGTGGAAGCCCGGTTCGTTGCACGACTTCGGGCGCAGAGAGCCCGTGACGGGCATCCATGAACAGCTCCAACACGTCAAGGCTCCTGACGACGGCGGGGGTCAAACGGGGCACTTTGTGTCCTTTCGGTAGGGAGCCACGGCTTCATGCAGCTTCCAGTCTACGCATACCGTTCGAAATATCGCACGTCGTTCGAGAAGGAGGAATGACGTGGGTGCACAAGAAACAGATTCAGGAGAAAACCAGATGAAATCAACTCCCGAGCAGGTCGAACACCAGATTCTGGCCGCGCATGCGGCCTACGAAAAAGCCCGCGACGTGGACCCGGATGTCCGCGGCTCCTGGCTCGAGTCCATCGCCTCGGCGTTGGAAGCAAACGCTGAGGAGCTTGTGGGCCTCGGAGCACAGGAAACGCATTTGGATGAGGGCCGGCTGCGCTTCGAACTGAAGCGCTCGGTCTTTCAACTGCGCCTCTTTCGCAGCGAAATTCTTGCAGGCGAGCACCTGGACGCCGTCATTGACCACGCCGACCCGGACTGGGGCATGGGTCCCCGGCCGGACCTGCGCAAGGTCAACGTGCCCCTCGGCGTCGTGGGCGTCTTCGGTGCCTCCAACTTCCCCTTTGCCTTCAGCGTGATGGGAGGCGACACCGCCTCCGCTTTGGCCGCCGGCTGCGCCGTGGTGCACAAGGTCCATGAAGGACATTTGCAGCTGGCCCTGCGGACCGCGGCTATCGTCGAGGAAGCCCTTGCCGCAGCCGGAGCGCCGCAGGGAATCTTTTCCGCCGTGGTGGGACGGCAGGCAGCGGAAGCACTCGTGGACCACCCGCTGACCAAGGCGATCGGCTTCACGGGTTCCACGGCCGGCGGCCGCGCCCTTTTCGACCGGGCCTGCCGCCGCCCCACCCCCATTCCCTTCTATGGAGAACTGGGCAGCATCAACCCGGTGTTCGTCACGGAGCAGGCCTGGGCTACGCGCAGGGACGCCATTCTTTCCGGCTACGCTGCCTCTTTCACCGCAGGCATGGGCCAGTTCTGCACCAAACCGGGGTTGTTGTTCGCACCCGCGCAGGATTCCGACGGTGTGGCCGGCTTTCTTCAGCGGGAACTCGATGGCAAGAGCGTGGCACCGCTCCTGAGCCCGAAGCTGCGCGAGGGCTTCGACGCCGCGCTGGAAAAGGTGCGGTCCGCCCACAGCGTGGACGTGCTGGTGCGGGGCGACAGCGCCGAAGCACCCCGACCCACGGTCCTGGCCACCACAGCGGAGGCGGTCCTGGCACAACCGGAGCTGCTGGAGCAGGAGATGTTCGGCCCCGCCACCCTCCTGATCCGCTACCGTCCCGGAACCAACCTCACCGAACTGGCCCGGCTGCTGGAGGGCCAGCTCACGGCCACCGTCCAGGGCCAGCCGGAGGAACAGCTCGATGACCTGCTGACCGTGCTGCGCGAACGGAGCGGACGCCTGGTGTGGAACGCCTGGCCAACAGGAGTAAGCGTGACTTACGCGCAGCAGCACGGCGGCCCCTACCCCGCCACCACGGCCGCCTCCACCACCTCGGTCGGCACGGCAGCCATCGGACGGTTCATGCGCCCGGTGGCCTATGACTCCTTCGCGCCCGAACAGCTTCCGCCTGCGCTGCGTGAGGACAACCCCTGGAACATTGCACGGCGCGTGGACGGAATCCATGAACCTGCCGGACAGAAAGCAGAAGCACGATGACCCCTGTTACCGCAGATCAGATCCTGCCCGCGGACGCCGATGAAGCACTCCTCATAGGCCGTATTTGGGACCCAGAGTCCGGCGGCCCCCGGATCGTGTCCATCCGGGGCCAGGGGGTCTTTGACCACACCCCTCAGGTACGTACCGTCTCGGAACTCATGGACCTCGAGGACCCTGCCGCACTCATCACAGCGGCGCAGAACTCCCCCCAGTGGGACCTCGCGACCCTCGTTGAGGCGTCGCTCGCCCGAGAGCAGGCCAAGGCCCATTTCCTGGCCCCAGTTGACCTCCAGGTCATCAAAGCCTGCGGTGTGACCTTCGTTGACAGCATGATCGAGCGCGTGATCGAGGAACGCTGCGGGGGCGACATCCAGCAGGCCGCAACCGTGCGGGAATCCGTCCTCTCGGTTCTTGGCGCTGACATCGCCTCCGTCCGACCCGGATCCCCGGAGGCCCAGCAGGTAAAGGACGTCCTCACGGCACAGGGAATGTGGTCCCAGTACCTCGAGGTCGGCCTGGGTCCGGACCCCGAGGTCTTCACCAAGTCCCCCGTCCTCTCCAGCGTCGGGTTCGGATCGCACATCGGCATCCCCTCGTTCTCGAACTGGAACAACCCGGAGCCGGAACTGGTGCTCGTTGTCGACGCACGTGGCCGGGCTCGCGGTGCAACCCTGGGCAATGATGTCAACCTGCGGGATGTGGAAGGCCGCAGCGCCTTGCTCCTGGGCATGGCGAAGGACAACAATGCCTCCTGCTCCATT
Source organism: Pseudarthrobacter enclensis (assembly GCF_030811655.1). Taxonomy (GTDB): domain Bacteria; phylum Actinomycetota; class Actinomycetes; order Actinomycetales; family Micrococcaceae; genus Arthrobacter; species Arthrobacter enclensis_A. The sequence continues at coordinate 106,636 of NZ_JAUSRE010000017.1, forward strand.
GGCCCGTTCATACGCCTCTTCCACAAGGACTTCTCACTCGAAACACTGCGGGGTGAGGACATCACCCTCACGGTGGAAGGAGCGGACGGCTACCGGCTTGAAGGGAACAACAGCCTCTCCCGCATCAGCCGGTCCTTCGAAGAGCTCATCGGCGCGGCTTTCGGGGGCCACCACCAGTATCCCGATGGCTTTGCCCTGTTCACCGGGACCCTCTTCGCACCCACGCAGGACCGCGAAGCCCCCGGCCTGGGCTTTACCCATAAAGAAGGTGACACGGTGACCATCCGCAGCGGGCACCTGGGAGCTCTCGTCAACACGACGGGCAAAACCGAGGACCTGGCCCCGTGGACCTATGGAATCCGGGATTTCACGAATTACCTTTCCCGGTTGAGCTAGGAAATGGCCGGCAGGAGTCGTTAAAAGTCCCCCGGGCACCCGTCTGGTGAAGGTGTCGTCGTCTTCACCAGGCGGGTGCTATGCCTTCTCGCCCAAGGCACGCAACCATTCGTGCGGTGGGAGCCCGGCTTTACACGTCCCACTCACCGAGACAACAATTCTCGGTGTGACTTCAACCCAACCGGCACCCGCCGCCAGCATGATCGAACGCGTTTCCCTGATCCTCGAGGTGTTCACACCCGAAGAACCGGTGCTGACGGGAGGGGAAATCGCACGCAGGGTGGGCCTTTCCCGGGCCACCACGGCCCGGATACTTACAGAACTCGCCAGGCACGACTTCATCAACCGGGTTCCGTCCGGATACCAGATTGGCATCCGTTGTTTTGAACTGGGGCAGATGGCACAGCAACCCAAGGATCTCCGGCACCTGGCCCTGGCAACAATGTTCGACCTCCGGCGGGCCACTGGCCTGACGGTCCAACTGGGCGTCCTCGAGGGTAACGACGTCGTCTATATCGAGATTTTGCGGGGCCAGTATCGGGACCTCACCATCCCGTCCCGCGTTGGTGGACGCGTACCGTCCTACGCCACCGCTGGTGGCAAGGCCCTGCTTGCCCACTCTCCTGGCCATTTGGTCGAGGACCTCCTGAAAGGCCAGCTGGAAAAGATCGGGCCAAGCACCATCACCGACCCCCATGAGCTACGCGCCGAACTGGACCTGGCCCGGCGTGAGGGTATCGCCTACGAGCGGGAAGAATCCCATACCGGCCTGGCCTGCGCGGCGAGTCCCATCCTGCGTGGTGACGGCACGGCCGTGGCCGCCATCTCCATCACCGCTCCGGTAGGGGTGGTGGAAATGAGGCTGGTCGGTCCAGCTGTCCATGCAGCCACACTGGGATTGAACCGCCAAATGGCGGCAGCGCCACATTGGGCCAAATTATAGGACGTCTCACTCAGTGAGAGGAAGATTTTGACGACGGCGCCCCGGGTCGCATGCTTATGCCGGTCCCCCGTGATCCGAAGCACGGGACTATGAGAGCTAAGCAACAAGGAGTGATCGGTGAAGGCCGCAATCATGAACCAAGCAGGCGCACCGCTTGCAGTCGTCGATCTTGATCTTCAGGCACCTGGCCCCGGCGAAGTCCGCGTGCGCGTCGACGCGGCGGGCATCTGCCACAGCGATTACCACTACATGGTCCAGGACCTGGCGTGCCGGACACCCATCGTGCTGGGCCATGAGGGTGCGGGCATCGTCCAGGAAATCGGAGCCGGGGTCACCCATGTCCAGCCCGGCGACAAGGTCATTCTGACCTGGCGGCCAAGTTGCGGCAGGTGCGAGTACTGCACCAGCGGCTCGCCCGCGCTCTGCCGCCTTGGCGCGGTGCACGCCACCCATAACGAACTGCTGCGCGGCGGAACGCGGCTGTCACACGACGGGCAGCCCGTCCACCACTTGATGGGGGTGTCCTGCTACGCGGAGGAATGCGTCGTATCCGGCGAGTCCGTCATCAAGATCCCGCAAGAGGTTCCCGTCGATGTCGCAGCCATCATGGGTTGTGCAGTGATCACTGGGATGGGCGTGGTGCTGAACGGAATGGGGGCCCCTGCCGGGGAGTCTGTCCTCATCGTCGGAGCCGGCGGAGTGGGGCTATCGGCGGTCATCGGCGCCGCAGCAGTCGGGGCCTACCCGGTAATCGTTGCAGACATTGACCACGAAAAGCTCGCGAAGGCGCGCGAGCTCGGAGCGACCCACACGATCAACACGAGCGAACACGACCTCGCGGCGCGCGTGCACGAGCTCACCGGCGGAGGCGCCCATTGGGCTGTCGAGGCCATCGGCCGGCCCGAGACCATTCGCCAAGCAGTGATCGCACTTCGGCCCCGCGGCACGGCGTTCGTGGTGGGACTCTCCAACGCCGAAGCGGAGATCAACGTGCCCCTGAACCAGGTGGTCCAGCAGGAAAAATCGGTACGCGGAAGCCTGTACGGCTCTTCCAACCTCTCAGTGCAGATCCCCCAAATCCTCGACATGTACCTGGCAGGCCGCTTGCCGCTCGATGCCCTCATCGGGGAGAAGTTCAGCCTGGACCGAATCAACGAAGCCTTCGAATCCCTGACCCACGGAAACATCGGTCGTTCGGTGGTTCTGATGGGCAGCAACTAATCCATACCTTCACCGCCGAAGGTCTTCACCCAGGAGAAAACCCGCAACTGTCGCCGCTCCACAGGTCGTGGCCCCGGACAGAGACCGGAAAGGCGCCTTCCGGGGCCGTGCAGTCGGCAGCACTATCGAGTAGTCCGACTACTTCCTGTATGGCATCATGTCCGGGCTGGTATTCGGTCCCTTGTTCTTCCCGCAGCGGTGGACATAACTGAAAGAAGAACCCTGCTACTGCGAACAAGGTACCGGTACGCCCGTAAGCCGATCCCCTGCGGCACTTTTGCGGAGGCGAACTTGTTCACGGCGTGCCCCAGGGTTGGAAGCAAATACAGAAAGGGAGCTAGGTCAGCCGGTCAAGCCGCAGGAGTGCCTTGGGCGTATGCCAGAGGACATTCTTCACCCATTGGTTTCCGAGTCCCCAGCTTTCGAGTGCCTGTATCTGGTCTGTAGGAGTAGGGAATCGAGGGAAAATCCGTCCCGAAGACGACTTTGTGGGACAGCCCAGCAACGGTGTCCACATAGCCGGGCGGGATCGGGGCGACCTGTTCCATGTAGGAGGTGCCGACCATGGTGGTGTCGAGGTAGACGTGAGGATTGTTGGCGGCAAGCTCCGCGAACTCCCAGTACTCCGGCAGGCCTGCGTGGGCAATGATTAGCACCAGTGCGGGATAACTTTTTAATGAGTTCGCGGATAGGTTCCGGTCCGGTGTGTTCGCCGGCACGCGGGCCGTTACCGCAGTGGATGACGACCGGCGTAGCGGCGTCCTGGATAAGCTCCCAGGCCGGTGCAAGCTGAGGGTCCAAGGGAGAAAATCCTCCCACCTGGATGTGTACCTTGAAGATTCGGGCGCCTTGCTTCAAGCTCTGCGCGACGATGGTTTCCACGCCTGGCTCTGGGTAGAACGTCGCGGAGTGGATGGCGTCGGCGTGGCTTGAGGCGAATGCCGCCGAGTAGTCATTGAGCCACTGCGCCATGCCGGGACGGTGGGCATAGTTCAGGGTGGTGAATGCCTTCACTCCCATATCCCTCAGTGTCCGCACCCGTTGCCCTTCGGGCGCCCGATAAGTGATGGGCCATGCGGGAGCGCCGTTGTCCGCCACGCGGTCAAAGAACGCCCACACCTTTTCCAGCACCTGGAAAGGCATAAAATGCACATGCAGATCAATAATTCCAGGCAAGCCCAATGAGTCGAGGTACGGAGGGACCTCGGCGTCAGACCGCGGTACAAATGCTAGAGCCAAGCCGAACCTCCTGCGTTCCAATTCCATAAGCGCCCGCGCGTCGTCAACCCCCGCTGGAGCTCGCCAGAGCAAGAAAACTCCTGCGCAGGGGTGGCGGACCTTTGCCTTGCTAAGAATATGCATGCCCTGCCAACGCATGTCACCGCTGTGTAAGGTTCGCGTGTTCCACGGTGCCCATCTCAGTGAAAAGGGCCAGCGGGAACGCCGCCCTGTGGTTCCGGTCGAGTTAGCCGGGGCCTGAAGTCATAAAGCAGACATAAGTGGGAAGACCCATGCCCCCTGGCAGCACAGATGCGGGCCCATTGCCGCCTTGGGGCGCCCCGGCAGCAGCTTTGCAGAGCCCTAAATTTCGGTCCCGCCAGGAACTCCACCTGTGGGGCCGAGGCTGACGAAACGTCCGCCCGGCGTGTCCGTTGTTCGGAGAGGGGCGTTACCGTCAGGAGGGGCAACGGGTCCGTTGTCCATGTGCGGCGACTCAGGAAAGCAGTTCGAGTTCCCAGTCTTTTACGTCGGCCACGGGGGCGAACAGGCTCGCGTCCAATTCGTCGAGTGGCCTGCCGTTCCTGACCCGGTTGGGCCAGTCCCGGTTGCCGAGTGCGGCCTTACCCAAGGCCACGAGGTCGGCGCCACCCGTGAGCATTGATACGGCCGTTTCAGGGTCATCAAGGTGACCGTTGGCTATGACGGGCAGGCCTGTGTGCTGTTTGGCCAAGGCGGCCAACGATGGTCCCTGGTCACCGAACGCTGGAGCGTAGGCACGGTATTCGGTGGTGTGGATGAAGTCGACACCGGTGGCGGCGAGAGTTGAGAAGATAACTTCGGCCTCATCGGCCCCTCCGGCCCAGCGGTGGTCGTGGTCGCTGACCTTGGATTGGGAGACGCGAATACCCACGGTCATTTCCGGGCCTACGGCTTCGCGGACGGCCTTTGCGATTTCGACCGGGAAGCGGACGCGGTTATGTGCCGAACCGCCATATTCATCCGTTCGCAGGTTCAGGTAGTCGGTGAGGAACTGGTCCAACAAATATCCGTTGGCCGCGTGGATCTCTACGCCGTCGAATCCTGCTTCCTTGGCACGCAGCGCGGCAGCAACAAACCCCTCACGAACTTCGTGCATCTGTTCACGGCTGAATTTCGGCAGGGACTCGGTACGGGCCCTCGCCGCGGTAAAAGTCCAACTGCTCTCCCCTTGGAGCAACGGCGGACGGGGCAATGCTTCCGTCCTTGAAACGGTTTCCCTGCGCTTGGCCCCCGGCGTGCATCAGTTGCGCGAAAATTTTGGAGCCGGCTGCGTGCACCGCGTCAACCACCCCGGTCCAGGACCTGCCCTGTTCCTCCGTTGCAAGACCTGGCTGGTAGAGATAGCCCTGGCTGTAAAAGGCGTCAGGATAGATGCCCTCCGTGATCAACAAGGCAAACCCACCGCGGGCAAATGCCTCATAGTAAGAGATCATTTTCCCGGTAACCAGCCCCTCTTCCGTCGCGCTGATACGCGTCATCGGGGCCAGTGCCACACGGTTTGACAGGTGGGTAGAACCGATCTGCAGCGGGTTCCAAAGCGGCGTGGAGTTCATCGGATGTCCTTAGATCGTTGATGAACGTCCGGCCCAAACGATTGAGTCTTGAGCGGGTGTTGAGGTCATGGGAGCTGGGCGCGGGAAAGAATTGGCCTGCAAGGCAAGCTCGGCCAACCTAGTACGACAAGCATCGTAGTACGAAATACATCGTACAATAAAGAAAGACCCGACCAGCCAACGGCAGGAGACCTTTCCCGTGCGATCACTTGCCCATCCCAAAAAGGGTGAGCTGCAGTTGGACGCCGTACTGTCTGCCTTGGCGGATCCAATTCGGCGGCAGATAGTCGGCTACCTCGCCGCATCCCCCGGAACACATGCTTGCGGTGCCTTCAATCTGCCGGTCACCAAGTCCACATCAACGCATCACTTCAGGGTTCTGCGCGAAGCAGGCCTGATTCGCCAGGACTACCAGGGGACCGCGATCCTCAACTCACTGCGGACAGAAGACCTCGAAGCACAGTTCCCGGGCCTCCTCCAGGCTGTCCTTCAACCCACTAATCCGAGGCATTTACCTATAGGCTAGCCCGGACGCTCGGGTCGACTTGGAGAGGCGCATAGGCCCACCGACCCGCTCACCACCCTCGCATGACGGAATCGTCATAACGGGCTCTTGACGATACGCGGGGCGAGCCGGCGCAGACGTGGCCGCCCCCGGGGAAACGGAACGATCAGGTCCCGTTCCTCGAGGTGCGATTCCCCCAGCGCAGCCGTGGTGGCGGTATTCCCCGCCCAGAGCTTCTTTTAGGTCGCGGCCCTACTCTGGGTCAGATCCCGCCGGCGAGTTTGTAGTAGGCGGCGTTCCAGTTCAGGTCCTTCTTGAACTGGCGGATGGTGGTGCCTTCATCGATGGTGAGCAGTTCCGTTTTGGCGATGTCGGCGAAGTCCTCGAACACGTCCATGCCCACCTGGGTGGAAAGCACGGTGTGGTGGGCCGCGCCGGCGGTGAGCCACGCCGCGGCGGAGGTGGCGAAGTCCGGCTTCGGTTCCCACAGGG
>NZ_JAUSRE010000018.1 GCF_030811655.1 Pseudarthrobacter enclensis
CCCCAACCTTCATCCCCCCACCCCACATCGACCCCACCCAAACACCCCAACAAAACCACTACTTCAAACCACCCCCACCACCCCACCCACAAGAATGATCACTGGTGAGAGCCGTCGGTTAGGCTTCACGCATGACTGAATCCAGCAGCGCCAAAGCCTCGGAACTTCTCCGCCTCCACCGCGCCCCCGGGATCCTCCAGGTGGTCAACGTCTGGGACGCCATCACCGCCAAAGTCATCACCGAAGTTCCCGGAACCACTGCCCTCGCCACAGCAAGCCACTCAATCGCCGCAACGCTGGGATACGAGGATGGTGAGAACATTCCCGTCGACGAGATGATCAGCTTTGTGGGCCGCATCGCCGCAGCCACCCATCTGCCGGTAAGCGCGGATCTTGAAGCCGGTTACGGCAATCCGGGCGAGACCGCCCGCAAGGCCATGGGAGTGGGCATCGTCGGGGCAAACATCGAGGACCACATGCGGCCGCTGACAGACGCCGTCAACCAGATGGCAGCCGTCGTTCACGCCGGCGCTGCTGAGGGAATTGACTTCGTCCTGAACGCCCGAACCGACGCTTTCCTGAAAGGCAGGGACCGGGAGCCCGGTGACGTACTGGCGGATGCCATCGAACGCGGAAGGGCATTCCTGGACGTAGGTGCCACCACGGTCTTTGTCCCGGGCCTCCTGGACGAAAGGACGGTGGCTGCCCTGGTGGAAGGCATCGGCTGGAACAAGATCTCTGTCATCAACGTCCCCGGATCGCTGCCGCCTGCCAGGCTGCAGGAATTGGGCGTCGCCCGCATCTCGTACGGTCCCTGGACGCAGCGGGTCGCCCTGACCGCGCTGGCTGACGCCGCCGCCGAGCTTCTTGCGGGTGGCCAGCTCCCTGAGAACACGCGTCAGTTGAACTAGCGGCTGCCGCGGCCGTACCGAGCAAAGGAGCCAAAGACCTTGACGAGGAACTTGAGTGCGGCAGAACTGTGGCCGCTGCCGGCCGCCTTGCCGCAGCCGGTGTTCTCGGACCAGCGGTGGCTCGACGCCGTCTTCCTCCACTGGCGCATCCCGGAAGAAGTGGCCGCCGGCTTCATGCCTGACGGTGTACAACCGGATGTGTTCGACGGCAGCTCGTGGGTTGGCCTTATCGGATTCCGCATGGAGCAAGCCGGGCTCGGACGCGGACCCGGCATCCCCTATCTGGGAAGCTTCAACGAGGTCAACGTCCGGCTCTACTCGCGGGAGCCGGACGGGACCCGCGGGGTAGTGTTCCTGACCCTGGATGCAAATCGGCTGCCCGTTGTCCTTGCCACCAGGGCAGCGGGGATCCCCTACGTGTGGTCGCTGATCCGGCACTGGCCGCCCTTTCCCGGGAACGGCGGCCAGGTCCAGGGGACCACCGGCGAAGCCGCTGGCGGCAACCGTGCCGGTGACTTTCCCCTGGGCTATTCCGTCCACAGGTTCGGCGGCTCGGGGGCACGAAGCGACTTCACTGTGATCCCCAGGCTCCGCACCGCAGCAAGCGATCCGCTGTCCATCTTCCTGACCGCCAGGTTCGGGATGCACGGCCGGTTCCACGGCAGGACAATTTACGTTCCGAATACCCACCACGAGTGGCCACTCTTCGAGGCTGACGTCCACCAAATCAGCGACGAATTGGTCGGAGCGGCGGGCATCCCCGTTAGCGGGCCGCCGGAATCTGTCTTGTACTCTCCGGGGGTCCGGACGAGATTCGGCAGGCCGCGCCTGCTCGGAAAGGGCGGCTAGAAAGTGGCGTCCTGAACGTCCTGCCAGCCGCTGCCCTCCGTGTAGGTACTGACCAACGTGCCAATCCCTGACTGCAGAGAGTTGGAAGGGTCGAAGTACAAGGACGCTGTTGACGCACGGCTGTGGGTGATCAACTGCTCAGCCTCAAGCTTCGCTTCGGGTACGGTGGCACCGATAATTCCGGTCCGCGCCGGCAGATCGGGCGTATGCACACGTTCGGCGTGTGTCTGGGTGAGCGGGACCGTCGTGCCGGAGTTGATTTCGTCGTGCGGGAACTCGAATTCGGCTTCGCCAGGGACGGCAGGAACGCTGTACTCCAGGAAATAGGTCATACCCCACCCTCGCAGAAAAGCCGTCCGCACCAAAAGCCCACTCCGCTACTTCCCCAGCCCAGCCTTCCTCAGCGCCTCGGCCATTGCGGTGTTGACGGGCTGGGGTTTCGGGGCGGGACGCCCACCGCTACCGCCGCTGCCCGGCACTTGCTTTCCCTGCTGCTGCCGGTCCGGCCGGCCGCTGCGCCCAGCCTTTTGGTCCACCGCTCCCCCACGGTTCCCTTGCCCGCCCGGCTTGCCCTGGCCGGCCGGCGCCGTCGTGCCTTGTCCGGAAGGACGGCGGCTGGAACCCGAACCGACGGCGGCAGGTTCGTCGTCGAGCCTTAGTGTCAGGGAGATGCGCTTCCGCTCCGGGTCAGCCTCCAGGACCTTGACGCGGACGACCTGCCCGGATTTCACCACCTCGCGCGGGTCGGACACAAAGCGGTTGGACAGGGCCGAGACGTGGACCAGGCCGTCCTGATGGACCCCCACGTCCACGAATGCGCCAAAGGCGGCAACATTGGTCACCGTTCCCTCGAGAACCATGCCCGGCCGCAGGTCCGAGATCTTTTCGATTCCTTCGGAGAAGGTTGCGGTAGTGAAGGCAGGACGCGGGTCGCGGCCCGGTTTGTCCAACTCGGCGAGGATGTCCTTGACGGTCGGCAGGCCAACGGTATGGTCCACGAACTTGTGCGGGTCCAGGGACGACGCGGGTGCCGGGCCGGCGGCCACCAGGATCTTCCGCGCGACCGCGTAGGACTCCGGGTGCACGCTGGAGGCATCAAGCGGCTCCGCTCCCCCGGTGATCCTTAGGAACCCGGCGCACTGCTCGAACGCCTTGGCGCCCAACCGCGGCACCTTCTTGAGGTCGGTCCGCTTCTTGAAGGGTCCATGTTCGTTCCGGTAGGCCACAATGTTTTCGCTGAGCAGGGGCCCGACGCCGGCCACCCTGCTTAGCAGCGCGGGCGACGCCGTGTTGACGTCCACCCCCACGGCGTTCGCGCAGTCCTCAACCACGGCATCCAGGCTGCGGTCCAGTTTCGATGCCGTTACGTCGTGCTGGTACTGGCCCACGCCGATGGATTTGGGGTCGATCTTGACCAGCTCCGCGAGCGGGTCCTGCAGGCGTCGGGCGATGGAGACGGCCCCGCGCAGGGAAACGTCCATTCCCGGCAGTTCGGCGGCAGCGAGCGCCGAGGCGGAGTACACGGACGCGCCGGCTTCGGACACCACGAGTTTTTGCGGCTTCCGGTCCACTTCGGCCAGCAGTTTGATCAGTTCGGCGGCGAGCTTGTCCGTCTCCCGGGACGCCGTCCCGTTGCCGATGGCCACGAGTTCGACGGCGTGCTGCCGCGCCAAACGGACCAGAGTGGCCAGGGCGTCGTCCCATTTACGTGCCGGTGCATGCGGGTAGACCGTGTCAGTGGCTACCACCTTGCCGGTGCCGTCCACCACAGCAACTTTCACGCCGGTCCGCAGCCCCGGATCGAGGCCCAGCGTGGGACGGTTTCCCGCCGGGGCGGCCAGCAGCACGTCCCTCAGATTGGCGGCAAATACCCGGACTGCTTCGTCTTCGGCTGCCATGAACAACCTGGAGCGGAGGTCCGAGGTGAGGCGTGCCAGCACCCTGGTGCGCCAGGCCACCTGTGCAGTCTGCATCAGCCACGCGTCGGCGGCCCGGCCGCGGTCGGCGACCCCGAGGAACCTGGCCACAGCGGACTCGTAGCGGGCGCGGGCGGCGGTGAGGGCGGCGTCGTCGGACGGGTCGGCTTCGGCAAGGTCCAACTCAAGGATGCCGTCCTTCTCGCCGCGGAACAGCGCGAGCACCCGGTGCGAAGGCATGCGATCGGGCGACTGGGCGAACTCGAAGTAGTCCGCGAACTTCTGGCCTTCCGCTTCCTTGCCCTTTTTGACGCGTGACACCATCCGGCCCTGCGTCCACATCCGGTCCCGGAGGTTCGCGGCGAGGTCGGGATCCTGCGCTACCCGCTCGACCAGAATGGCCCGCGCGCCCGCCAGCGCGGCAGCGGCGTCACCAATTGAGTGTTCGCTGTTGAGGTACTTTCCGGCCTCAAGCTCGGGATCCAGGTCCGGGCGCTTGAGCAGCGAGTCCGCGAGCGGCTCAAGGCCCGCTTCCCGGGCGACCTGGGCCTTAGTCCGGCGCTTGGACTTGAACGGCAGGTAGATGTCCTCGAGCCGTGATTTGGTGTCTGCTGCGAGGACGGCCTCGCGCAGTTCCGGCGTCAGTTGCCCTTGCGCCTCGATCGCTTCGAGAACGGCGCGACGCCGGTCCATGAGTTCGCGGAGGTAGCGGAGCCGCTCGTCGAGGTCACGGAGTTGGGTGTCGTCCAGCGTCCCGGTGGCTTCCTTGCGGTACCGGGCGATGAACGGCACTGTTGACCCGCCGTCGAGCAGTTCCACCGCCGCCTTCACCTGCCAGGCCTTCACGCCCAGCTCTGCCGCGATCTGCGTGAAGATTGCGTGTTCCTCCGAGGCATCGGAGGAAGTGGGAACGGGAGAAGGTGCAGGCACTTGAGTCACCAGAACATCTTGCCCTACCGGCTTGCCGGGCTCCACCGGACGCTGCCTCTATGTGGATGGCGCGGCTGGGAGAGGGTATTCCTTTGGGCCCTGCAAAGTGCTGTAGTGGACATGCCGTTACTGGCGTTCCGTGCTCGAGGAAGAGGCCGTCATGCGGGAGCTGCTTGTGGTGTTTCAGGAGGGGTTCGAGGACGCCAACATCACCATGACCGTCAACGGCAAGGAGGTGCGCAGGGAAGTGGGCGTCTCCACGAATCCCCTGCTGGGCATCGCGTCGGAGGTGTCCGTGGAGCTGCCGGCGAAGGGTGCCCAGGTGGGAGTGGAGGTCACCAACCGGGGACTGAAGGCCATTACCAAGGTCAGCGGCAAGCCTAAGAGTGTGCTGGTCTCCATTGAGGACGGGCGGCTGCAGATGAAGGAAGGCACCGGCCGCGAAGCCGTGCTCTAGACAGTTTTCCCGGTCCGGAAACTGGCTCTGGTAAGAGTCCATTCGTTGGAGTAGCATCTGATCACCGCCGGCTTCCGTTGGAGTCCGGCGGGCCACATGAGTCTTCAGCCGGGGGTCGTCGGATGGCCTCCGGCGCCGCTGCCCGGGACCAGCACCCCAGACAGCCAACGACGGCGGCACCCGTGGTGGGTGCCGCCGTCGTCGTTTTGATGCGGTTGGCCGGTGGGCCCTACTTTAGCCCTGGTACACCGGGTAGTCCGTGTAGCCGGTGGCGCCCTCGGCGTAGAACGTGGAAGCGTCGGGCTCGTTGAGCGGAAGGCTTTCCTTCCAGCGGCGGGCAAGGTCCGGGTTGGCGATGGCGGGCCGGCCAACGACGACCGCATCAGCGTGTCCCCCGTCGACCAGGCTTTCGGCTTCTTCCCGTGTGGTGATCACGCCGAAGCCGGTGTTGACCAGGAAGGTGCCGCCGAAGCGTGCGCGGAGGTCCTGGACAAGCTCACCGGTTGGCTCGTGGTGCAGGATGCTCAGGTAGGCCAGGTTGAGCGGGGCGATGCTGTCCACCAGGACTTCGTAGGTGGCACGGACATCTGCGGCGTCAGTCTCGGCAATGCCCTGGACGTTGTGCTCCGGGGAGATGCGCAGGCCCACCCGGTTCGCACCGAGTGCAGCCACCACAGCATTGACCGTTTCGATGACGAAGCGGGCCCGGTTTTCCGGCGACCCGCCGTAGCTGTCGGTGCGGACGTTGGAGTTCGGGGCCAGGAATTCGTGCAGGAGGTAGCCGTTGGCGGAGTGCAGTTCCACACCGTCAAACCCTGCCTCGATGGCGTTCAGCGACGCGTTGACGATTTCCTGGATGACCATGGGCAGCTCGTCGGTGGTCAGCGCGTGCGGAACCGGGTACGGCTGCTTGCCGGCGGGAGTTCGGACGACGCCGTCGATTGCCACAGCGCTGGGAGCAACGATGGGAAGCCCACCGGTAATGTCGGAGTGGGACACCCGGCCGCCGTGCATGATCTGGGCGAACATGCGGCCGCCCTCGGCGTGGACCGCGGCGGTGACCTTCTTCCAGCCGGCAACCTGCTCCTGGGTCACGATTCCCGGCTGTCCCGGGTAGGCCTGGCCTGCAGGAGTGGGGTACGTTCCTTCGCTGACAATGAGGCCGAGGGAAGCGCGCTGGCGGTAGTGCTCCACCAGCAGCGGGCCCGGGATTCCCTTTTCGCCGGCGCGGAGGCGGGTCAGGGGCGCCATCACCAGGCGGTTGGGAAGTTCAAGTTCGCCGAGGGTGAGCGGGGAAAACAGCATGCGCAGTTCCTTTCAGAGGCTGAAAACGTACTGCCTATGCCAACTGTGGGGCGCGTGCAACTATTCCGATATCGCGCTCATGCGACGGGGATCACAGTATCCGGTGGTCGGGTCTACCGTTCTGCGGCTCTCAGCGGACGCCCCCGGCTCCGACACCCGGGCAGCCCTGGCCTTGCGGATTCACGTGGCAGTCGTCGGCGTAGTTGCGGGTGAGCGAGCGCCACACACTGATGGTTTGCGGCGGGGCGCTGAACTGGCCCTGGCCTGGGATTTGCAGCGGCGGCCCGGAGTTCACGGAATAGGTGCCTTGGAATGAGGTGGTCAGGACAACCTGGAAATCTCCCGTGGCACCGTAGGCGTGGCTGGTCCGCGTCTTCTCACCCCATCGGTCCTGGGGCAACGGGCCCCCCATCGATGGTTGCGGCCCGAATACCGTCCCGTCCCCATAGTTCCAGGCGTACTGGACTGGCGTGGCCACTACGTGAACTTTCTGGCCAAACATGGTGATATCGAACTGCTGCTCAACTGCGTCGGCATAGAAGTTCGTTTCTGCGCCGCGGAGGGTGTTCGGGCTGGGCTGCGCGACGACCCGCCCTGCACTGACCGGGAGGTTCTGGAACTGACGCTGGATGTCCGCGGCGATCCGGGGCAACAGGTCTTCAGGCTTTGGATCGTATAGGCAGGTCGGTCCCGAATGATGTGCCCAAACCGCGCCTGGCACGCCTCGGGGCCGGGACAGCCACATGACGGGGATGCCCTTGGCGCCGTCCTCCCGGTCCTTGCAGTCGAGCTGGCGTGCGAGGCAGGGAGTGTCAAAGTCTCCTCCACCGAGGTGGCACTGGAGTTCGTATTTGTACTCGTTGGGGTCGGTGGAGAGGACATTGGGATTTGCCAGAATAAATTCGTTTCGTTCAGGGTCCCAGGTGTGCCCACCCATACTGAGGCCGGGACTCCAAGCACCACCAAATTCTGGGTCGTCACCGCCTTCCGCATGCGCTGGGTAAGCAGTAAACAGGGCAGAAATGACAACTAGGAGGAAGAGGAGGAGCAGTCGCGAGGGGGACACGTTTATCCAACTATGCTTCCGAGCTCAACCGCTGACCATTTACCCTCGCTAAAGGAAAGGATGAGCAGGTTTCCTTGGTCTGGCGCCTGAGGGTCTGTTCGAGCCACGGTCCCATCAGCCCGCATATACGACAAGGGATCCTGGTGAACTTGGGCTGCGACTTGATACGTACCCTTCGGACCTTTCGTGAACGTCGTATTTGCGACAGGCGTTGATAGCTTCCCCCCGACCAACCAGCGCCCCTCCGAGTGCCAGTCCTTGATCACCTTGCTAACCTTCTGGCACGCATCGGAAGGGCTCGGAGCAATACTCTCGAAGAGTGCAGCATCTCCCGTCTCGTACGCATAGCTCAACACGGAGAACCAATATTTGGTGAAGGCCTCTGCACCCTCCTTCGTCTCCGTCTTAGCGACCTCCGGGAGCACAGGAACGGGGACGTTTTGGGCGGGCCCTGACGCGTCGGCGGGCTTGTAAACAGCGCTGGGTGTCGGAGTGGGAGTGGCAGAGGGGGTGCTCGTTGCGCCGTCTGTTGTAGGAGGCGAGGCGCTGCCGGGGTCTGCAGGGGCTCCGCCCGAGCACCCGGTCAGGCCGAGCGCAGCAGCGACGAACAATGCTCCTGCGCCGGAGCGAAAGGCTCCCGTCGGCACAGCGAGGGACGTAAGGAAGTTCTGTAATGTCATGGGCCGCTATTTCCCCCAGTAGTTTCAAGACGGCTTGCTCCGAACAGTGAGTTAAGGGTAGCCCACGTCACAATTTCGCAATCAAACTTATCCACAGGCACCGCCACCGTTGTAGCACCACAGCCGCACGCACAGAAGTCAAAAAGGAAGCCGGCGCAAAAGCTGCGCCGGCTTCCCCTGGGATGGAAACAAATTTATTGCTGCCTCGGCAGCACCAATTCCCCCGTCTTATCCGTCGACAGGGCGAGCGATGAAACATACTGGGGGCCGCCGTCGGGAGCGTCCTGGGCGGAACGAACCATGTCCGGACGTTCGAACTCCAACCCGGTCACGTGGCACAGCAACTTGGCGTCGCTGGGGTTCCCGTCGGTATCGAACATGGGCAGATCGATTCCGTCGTCAGCACGCCGCAGGTAGTACCGCCCGCGGGTCAGTACCGCCAGGACCGGCGGCAGCACCAGCGCCAGGCCCACCGCGAAGATGGGTGAATACGGCTGGATCATGGCACCAAACGCCCCGAAGAACACCGCGATGGAGACCCCCGCCGACACCAGCATGGACACAAAACCCACCGGGTTCACGGCGTACAGCATGCCGCGGCGGAACTCCGGCACTTTCGGGGAAATCTTGAGGAGGTACTTGTTGATGGCGATGTCGGACGCCACGGTGACCACCCAGGCCATGGCGCAGTTGGCGTAGAACCCAAGGATGGTGTTGAGGAAGTCGAACATGTTCGCTTCCATGAGCACCAGCGCGATCAGCAGGTTGACCACTACGAACACCATCCGGCCCGGGTACGTCTTGGTGATGCGCGTGAAGGAGTTGGTCCAGGCCAGCGAGCCCGAGTAAGCGTTGGTGACGTTGATCTTGATCTGGGAGATGACCACCAGCACCACGGCCAGGGTCATGGCCAGCCACGCCGGCATCATCTCCTGGTAGACGCCCAGGAACTGGTGCACGGGCTCATTGGCGGTGGCGGAAGCGGCGGGGTCGAGCGTGGCGATCAGGTAGATGGCAATGAACATGCCCACGGTCTGCTTAACAGCACCGAAGATCACCCAGCCCGGACCGGCAAGGATCACCGCGCGCCACCACGCTGACCGGTTGGCATCGGTGCGGGGCGGCATGAAGCGGAGGTAGTCGATCTGCTCGGCGATCTGCGCCATGAGGGACAGGCACACACCCGCCGCGAGCATTACAGACGCCAGGTTCGGTCCGCCGTCCCCGGATGCGCCCGTGTAGGCGAAGAAGCTGTCGATGCTTTCCGGATGGGAGACCAGCAGGTACCCCACGGGAACCACCATCAGCAGCAGCCACAGCGGGGTGGTCCACACCTGCAGCTTGGCCAGCGTGTTCATCCCGTAAATTACCAGCGGGATGATGACCATGGTTGACGCCGCGTACCCCAGCCACTGCGGAATGCCGAGTCCCAGCTCCAGCCCCTGCGCCATGATGGAACCCTCGAGCGCGAAGAAGATGAACGTGAACGTGGCGAAGATGACGTTGGTGACCACCGAGCCGTAGTAGCCGAAGCCGGAGCCGCGGGTAATCAGGTCCAGGTCGATGTTGTAGCGCGCGGCGTAGTAGGCCAGCGGAAACCCCGTGGCGAAGATAACGACGGCTGCCACCACAATCCCCAGGATCGCGTTGACCGTGCCGTAGGAGATTCCGATGTTCGCACCGATCGAAAAGTCGGCCAGGTAGGCGATACCCCCGAGTGCGCTGGTGGCCACCACCCCGGCGCTCCACTTGCGGTAGGACCGCGGAGCGAACCGGAGCGTGTAATCCTCAAGGCTTTCCTTCGTGGCGTTGAGCGCGGCCGTGCTGGCCGCCGTCGGGGTTGCCGGAGGATGTCCGACGACGGCGGCACCACCAGGTGCCCCCGGTTCCAGCAGTTGGGTTGTTTCCAAGTCGTTGCCCATGGGGTGCGTCGCTTTCGTTTGGGTCCGGGATTCTGCGACTGACGCTATCCATCCCAAAAGACAGCCCGATCACCGTCCTGTTTCTGCCGTGTAAAGCCTTGACTGGACTTGTCAACAAAACGGTGGGGCCGGCATTGTTCCCACCCAACAAAACTGGCCCGCGACGGCCGAACTAGCGTCGGAGGAGACTTATCCCGAGCAAAAGGACGGCAATGACCATTCCGCATCATTCGGTGGAGCACCCCATCCTGGAAACAGCCCGCCAGCAGGTCCTTGAACAGGGCATCGGCCTGACGGAGACACAACTTGTGGACGTCCTGCGACTGCCCGATGACGCCCTCCCGGCTGCCCTTGACCTGGCACATCAGGTGCGCCTGCGCCACTGCGGGGAGGACGTGGAAGTGGAGGGCATCGTCTCCATCAAGACAGGCGGCTGCCCGGAGGACTGCCACTTCTGCAGCCAATCCGGCGTCTTCGACAGCCCCGTCCGAGGCGTCTGGCTGGATATTCCGGAGTTGGTCAAGGCCGCAAAGGAAACAGCCGCGACCGGGGCGACCGAGTTCTGCATCGTGGCAGCCGTCCGGGGGCCCGACGTCAAGCTGATGAACCAGATCAAATTTGCCATCGACCGGATTCGGCAGGAAGTGGACATCAACATTGCCTGCTCCCTTGGCATGCTCACCCGCAAGCAGGTGGACCAGTTGGCTTCGTGGGGTGTGCACCGCTACAACCACAACCTCGAGACCGCGCGCAGCTACTTCGCCCACGTGGTCACTACCCACACTTATGAGGAACGGCTGGAAACCTGTGCCATGGTCAAGGACGCCGGAATGGAGCTTTGCTGCGGCGCGCTGATCGGCATGGGGGAAACCCTGGAACAGCGTGCCGAACTCGCCGCCCAGCTCGCAGCGCTGGAACCGCACGAGGTTCCCCTGAATTTCCTCAACCCCAGGCCCGGCACACCGCTGGAAAACCAGCAGGTCATGGACGGGAAGGACGCCCTGCGCGCGATCACGGCCTTCCGGCTGGCCATGCCCCGGACCGTACTGCGCTATGCAGGCGGAAGGGAACTCACCCTCGGCGACCTTGGCACCCGGGAAGGCCTCCTTGGTGGCATCAACGCCGTGATCGTGGGGAACTACCTGACCACCCTGGGCCGCCCCGCCTCTGCCGACCTCAACCTCCTGGTGGACCTGAACATGCCCATCAAGGAACTGCAGAAGACGCTATGAGCACGCCGCACCCGTCGCACGCAACTGACGCCCCATACTGCGAACTCTGCGGCCTCCTCCTTCAGCCTCAGCCCACCCAGGTTGACGCGTCCCGGGAGGAGAAGCACGACGGCGGCCACGCACCGCCGTCGTACCACCACTCCAGGTGCGCGGACCTTCTCCAGCTTGAGCCCCCGCGCTACTGTGCCTTTTGCGGCCGCAGGCTCAAAGTCCAGGTTTCCCCAACGGGGTGGTGGGCCAGCTGTGCCCGGCACGGAAGGAACGCCTCGTAACCGGGCCTTCCGGCCTCTGGTGTGTTCCTGCCCGGCTGGGAAGAATGGCCGCATGATGTTTGAACACGCGGACGGCAATCCCGTCCTGGAACTCGATGACGAGCAATCGTGGCGGCTTTTGGCGGCAACCCAGCACGGCCGGTTGGTGGTATCCGTCGCAGGGGAACCTGACATATTCCCCGTGAACTATGTGACCTCCCACCGCAAGGTTTATCTCCGCACGGCGCCCGGCAATAAACTCGCCCAGCTGACAATCAACGCCCAAGTGCTTTTTGAGACAGACGGCATCCTCTCCCAGGAGGCGTGGTCGGTCATCCTCCGGGGGACAGCCCGGGTGCTGAGCAACTCGGACGAGGTCGGCGCTATCGAGGAACTCGGCCTGAAGACCTGGGTTCCAACGCTCAAAGACTTCTACGTCGAGATCGAGCCCAAGTCCGTCAGTGGACGGCACTTCGTGTTCGGCGAACAACCGGAACGGGAGATCTAGGGACTCCTAGACTGGAAGGATGCCGGACCCTTCCAGCGTGGACAAGCGCCCCACAGACAAGCCCAGCGCAGACAGGCTCACACCTGAGCAGCGGAGCTGGAACATGTCCCGTATCCGCGGTAAGAACACCAAGCCCGAGCTGCTGGTCCGGAGGCTCCTGCACGCCAAGGGCTACCGGTACCGGCTGCACGGCAGGTCCGGGGGTGCCAAACTCCCGGGAAACCCGGACCTCGTCTTCGCCGGCCGCCGCAAGGTGATCTTCGTGAACGGCTGCTTCTGGCACTTCCACGAGTGCAGGGTGGGGCTGCACGCGCCAAAGGCCAACGCCGACTTCTGGGCCGCAAAGCGGACCCGGACGCGGGAGCGTGACGCGGGCCAGCGGCGCGAACTGCAGGACGCCGGCTGGGAAGTGCTGACAGTCTGGGAGTGCGAACTTAAGAACCACTCAGCGCTCGAAACCCAGTTGGTGCGCTTCCTCGAAGCCGGCGCCTGGCAGACAGGGAAATCTTGAGGCAATCTTTAGCGGCTGCCGGGGCTGGCCTTGATCCTGGCAAGGCAGGATAAACGGGTTGCCGCGATCAGGCAGCCACTGGAAGTTTCGGAGCAGCTACCCTATCCCCTAGCTCCTCCGGGCCAATAGGGCGGACTTGAAAGCAGCAGCAGACGAATCACTGCTGTTGATGCGCCAGTCTGTTTCCTTCTGCATGTCGAACCAGACGAAGCCCATCACATCGGACTGGGCAGCCAGGTAGGACACCAGGTCCGTGTTCCAGGTGGCTTTGGACCCGCCCAGTTCGCTGGACGCCGTCTCTGCGATCAGGACCGGCTTGCCAGGTGCCAGGCTGCGCAACTGCGAGATGCCGGGGGCGAAGAGATCCACAGGGGAAACCCAGCTGCTCCAGGTTTGTGAGGTGCCCCAGTTGTAGCCGTCCAGGGCCACAATGTCCACGTAACCGGCCCCGGGAAACAATCCGGCAAGGTCGGTGGAGCCCCAGTAGGGCACGTTCGGCGACCAAACCCACTGGACGTTCGTAGCACCGGTGGCGGCGACCACGTCATGCACGTGCCGCCAGGCGGCCACGTAATCTCCCGGCTGGTTGCCGTTGACGCCCTCAGCCCACGGGTACCAGTTGCCGTTCATCTCGTGCGCAAAACGCAACATGACCGGCTTGCCCCAAGCGGCGAAGGACTGGCCCCACTGGGTGATGTACGCATCAAAGTCACCTGCCGTGATCCGGGCCAGAGCGTATGCCGGCTGGTCCACGCCGCCTCCCCATGCCCAGGGTTCCCAGGTGACCAAGGGTGTTGCTCCGCGGGAACGGACAGCGTCCATCTCGGTAATCGGCGGAGACTGCAGGAAGTCCTTGTAGCTCATCACGATGGACGGGCTTTCCCCTGCAAGGGTGGCAACCTCGTCCAGCTCTGTGCTGGCCAGCGGTCCTCCGGCAGTGGCCACGCCAAAGCGCAAGGCTGCTGTGCTTACGGCCGGCGGCTGCGGGGCTGGAGCTGCCTGCACCACAAACGTGGCAGAGGCCTTGATGGAGGATGTCTTGGCTGTGATGGTCAGGTTCCCGGTGGACCCGGCGGGAATCGTGATGCCGGTGCTGAAGGCGCCGGTTGATGTGGTTTGGAACGCGAAGGTAGTGGAGCCCACAATCACGGTGCCTGTGGTAGTGGCCTTGAAGCCTGTGCCGGCAACTGTGACAGCTGAGCCGGCCGGCCCGAGGGGCGGATTGAGCGTGATTTGCGCTGACGCGGCTGCGCTGGCCGGCTGGACGATGGACAGCGCCAACCCAGCCCCGATTATGAGCGCGACAAATAAGGTCCTCATGGTTCGGAACACGGCAATCTATCCCCAGATTGAAAGGCGGCAACGGCCGCAGACGGCATCAATGCAGAAAGCATTGGCCTCGATTTTATGGGCAAAAATCCGCAGTCCCATCAAGAAAGCCACAATTCTTGCCGAGTCTTCTGCCAGGAAAAGGCATCAGTCCTAACCTGAAAAAGTACTCGGCACCACCCCCACAAACCCCTGTTTCCCCCGCCCGCAACACCAGCAGAAAGGAGTGTCATGAGCACATCGGATGATGCGCCCAGGCCGCTGGTGGACCAGTCCGTCCTGGACCGGCTGCGGGAGGAACTCGAAGAGGAAGAAGGCTACAGCCGCGTCTTCGTGGGGAACTTCATCGAGTACCTGCCACAGCGGCTGGGCCGGCTGCGGCTGGCCCTGACCACCGGTGACCTTGAGGGCTCCCTGGACGCCGTCCTGAGCCTCAAGACGTCAAGCCAGATGGTGGGAGCCGAGCGACTGGCTGGACTGGCGCTCGAACTGGAGAACGAGATCCGGGCCGAAGCCCGGCACGCTGACATGGCAGTGGTATTGCCCAGGCTCGCGGCCACATTCCTGCGGCCCATCACGCAGTGCAGCAGGCAGACCATGCACCGGTTGCAGGCTCAGTGCTGTCCCGGTGCCAAGCGGTAACCCACCCCGCGGACGGTCTGCAGCCAGCGCGGCTGCTGCGGGGAGTCGCCCAGCTTTTTGCGCAGGTTCCCCATGTGGACTTCCACGGAGCGTTCGTCGGCTTCGCTGATGTAGCTGCCGACGTCGTAATCCTCGTCGCGGAGCCGGCGCACCAGGTCTGACTTGGTCCGCACCGTCCGGCCAGCTTCGAGGAGCGCATAGAGGAGTTCGAACTCGGTACGGGTCAGGTTCATCTCCCTGCCGTCGACGGTGACGGTGCGTGAGGCGTAGCTCAGGTCCAGCCCGTTGTGGCTGAAGTTTCCACGCTCGGGGTGTGCTGCGCTGTCCGGCGACGAGTCAACAGCCACGTCAGCGGGGTCCGGAACCGACCGCGGCCGGCGCATCATGGCCGCCACCCGGGCCCGCAGCTCACGCGGGCGGAACGGCTTGGTGAGGTAGTCATCGGCCCCGGACTCGAGCCCGATCAGGGTGTCCAGCTCCTCGGTACGGGCCGTCAGCATCACAATGTAGGCATCGGAAAACTCGCGGATCTGACGGGAAACCTCAAAGCCGTCAATGTCCGGCAACCCCAGGTCCAGGGTGATGACGTCCGGGTTGAGGCTCTTCGCCATCAGCACGCCTTCCGCCCCGCCGCTGGCGACGGTGACGTCAAACCCAGCCTGGGTCAGCACAGTGCGAACCAGTTCCCGAATGTCGTGGTCATCCTCGATGACCAGACCCACACGTGCCTCACTCATAGAGCCCCCTCAGTGCCAACGTCAGAAGTATAGCTGCCTGCGGATATCCTGCTGGTATGGTCCCGCACACCCCCACTTCCGCGTGCCCGGCGCCATGACCATCCCCACGGCCTGGTCATCGGGACGGCTGCGGTTTTTCAAGCGCCCCTTTCACGAATACCGCCTGACGGACAGGGTGGCCATGAGCCAGATGCCCCTGTTCGTGACCACCATCCTGACGGCCGCGCTGATGTGGGCGTTCTTCCCGGACACGATGAACAACCCCCTGTTCGTGGCGTTCCTCGTCTCGCAGCTGGCGATCATGGTGCTGTGCTACGCCATCCCGTGGGACCGGCTGCCCTACACCAGTTTCCTTGCCATCCCGCTGCTTGATTTCGTCTCCATTGCCGCGGGCAGGGAAGGCGGCCAGGACGGCCTGACGGGGATCAGCCTGCTCGCCGTGTTTCCGGTCATCTGGTTCTGTGCGTCCGGATACCACGCGCGGGCGGCCCTGTGGTTGTCCTTCCTGGGACCGCTGGCCATCATCTGGGTGCCGCTCGTGCTGAACGGCGACCACAATCCACAGGATTTTGCGCGGTCCCTGTTGCTTCCGGTCATGATGCTGGGCATCGGCGTGTCGGTGAGCGTCCTGACCCTGAGCATGATGCGCCAGCAAAAGCAGCTGGAGGAGAAGGACGAGCTGCTGCGGGCCAACCTCCGCACCAGCAAACGCCAGGAATCACTGCTCAACACCATTCTGGACACCGTGCACCTGGGCGTCCTGGCCGTGGATGCGGACGGCCACGACGTCCTCATGAACCGTAAGCAGCGCGCAAACCATGAGCTGGCCCGGCCCAAAGACATCGCGGACCCCAACGAGTCCCAGCTGCTGGTCTTTGGGCAGGACCGGAAGACGTTGATCCCCGTCCAGGAGCGCCCGGTCCGACGGGCCGTTCTTGGCGAAACCTTCACGGACTACCTGGTGTGGCTGGGTGAAGGGAAGGACCAGCGCGCCCTGGTGACGACGGCGCGTGCCATGAAGGATTCCGACGGCAACTTCACCGGCTCCGTCATCGTATTCAGCGACGTGACGGATCTGGTGAACGCGCTGGCCGCCAAGGACGACTTCGTCTCGAACGTTTCCCACGAATTCCGGACCCCGCTGACGTCCATCCTTGGCTACGTGGAGATCCTGCTCGCCGATCAGCCGGACGAATCGCAGCGGGACATGCTGGAGATCATCCGCCGGAATTCGGAGCGGCTGCTGACCCTGGTCTCGGACCTGCTGTCCAGCCGGAATGGGCAGCTGATTGTCACGCCCCATGCGGTGGACGTGGCCGAACTGGTGCGCAGCAGCGTGTCATCGGCAATGCCACGGGCGGCGGCCGCCGGAGTGGAATTGCGGGCCGAAACCCCCGAGCGGCTGGAAGCCCACGTGGACAGTGCCCGCATTTCCCAGGTCCTGGACAACTTGGTGTCCAACGCCATTAAATACTCGCCCGACGGCGGTGAGGTGGTGGTGTCGCTGGCACAGGAGGACGGGCACCTTGCCTGCCACGTTTCGGATACCGGAATGGGCATGAGCCCGGAGGACGCTTCAGAGGTGTTCGCCAAGTTCTTCCGCACCAGCAGCGTGCGCCGCACGGCCATCCCCGGCGTGGGCTTGGGGCTGCCCATCAGCAAAGCGATCGTCGAGGCGCATGGCGGCACCATTGGCGTCGACAGCAGCCTGGGCAAGGGAACGACCTTTACGTTCCGGGTGCCGGTGTAGTCCCCACCCGTACCCTAACCACTTCGCCCCAGGACTGGCGGGCAAGTTCCTGGATCGAGGCAAGAATGGCCGACGGCGGCTGGCTGAGGTCCAGCGGGTACTCCACGATGTCGATGTCGGTGTTGAGGATGCGGCGGAGCTTGACCTCACCCTTGCCGGCGTAGACGAGCCAGGCAGTGGGCACGGCGAGAGCGGTGCAGTGGGCCAGCATTTGGTAGTGGTCAGCCGTCAGGGAGGCACCGGCGTCCGAGGCGGCCTTGTACTTGGCGTTGTACGCCACCACAGGTCGGCCGCCGAGCATGTGGACCGCGTCCGGACGCACGGACAGGCGGTCGGCGTCGTTTACGGCCTCGCTGAGCAGGACGTTGAAGCGCAGCCGCAGCTCCCCTGGGTACGCGGCCATTGCGCTGCGCAGCGCGGTGCCCACAAAATCGCCGAACACCTGCGCCATGTCCACGACGAACGAGGCCGTCTGCTGCTTGCCCTCGCGGGCTTCCGCCGATGCGTTCCGCAGGATCAGGTCGGCCAGGCGAAGCACGGCGTGGTAGCGCTGGTTCATCCGGGTGGCCTGCCAGGCTGGGACCGGGGCGCCGGACGGAAGGCGGGTGACGCCGTCGAGCTTTCCCTTTAGCTGGCGCAGCCGGCCCAGCACCTCGGGGCGGACACCAGGCACCTGCCCCATCCGCTCAAGCGCGGCGCGCAGTATCCGGTTTTCGGCGATGTCCTCGGTGAATTCGTCGTACGACACCTCCAGGGGAACCAGCATGCCGGGGCGCCGGGAGATCTGGTCGGAGATCCGGATCCGCCCCTTGACCGTCCGCAGCGACTCGTCCACGGTGAGATAGCCCTGCAGGACACCCCGGCCCAGGGCCCGTTCGGCGAGCTGCGCCAGCGATTCGGCCAGCGCACTCCAGAGGTCCTGTTCCTCCTCCGCTGCCACCAGGCCGGGCCGGAAGCCCTGCTCCCCCGCGTAGCTGAGCAGGAACAGGAGCCGGCTGAGGCCCAGCCGGTCCTTGGGCCGCACGTCCAGCTGGATGGTCGGCGTCCGCACCGACCCCACCTTGCCCACCGGCTCGATGCGGTACAGGCCCATGCCCAGGGGCGATGCCTTGGCCAGCCCGCTGGAGTTCAGGAATGAAGCGCTGGGCGCGTCCAGCCGTTCCACCAGGCCGCTGGACAGTTCGTCCAGGACCAGGTGCCGAACAGACGCCCGGGGATCAGCGCGCTGCAATGCGTCCCAGCAGCTGGTCCAGCCCGAACCGCTCCTCCAGCTGCGCCCGCGTCAGCTGGCCGTGGTAATGCTCCTCCAGCAGCGGCATCAGCTCGTACTTCCAGATCCGGCGCAGCCCGGCAGGGGTCTGGGCGGCGGCCTTCATGAAGTAGGACGGTCCGATCATCAGGTCGCGGTCCCATTCGTCAATGGCCCCGTTGAGCGCATCCAGCAGCAGCGCCGGGGTGGGGTCGAGCTGGCGGGCCTGCAGGAACCGGTGGAGGGATCCCTTCACCGGCTCGGTCTGCGGGTGCAGTTCAATGAAGGAGAACCGGCGCCGGATGGCGGCGTCCATCATGGCAATGGACCGGTCCGCGGTGTTCATGGTGCCGATGATGTACAGGTTGTCCGGCAGCGTGAACGGCTCATTGGGGCTGTACTGCAGGTAGATGCGGTCATCGCGGTATTCCAGCAGGAAGTACAGCTCGCCGAACACCTTGGCCAGGTTGGCCCGGTTCATCTCGTCGATGATCAGGAAGTACGGTTTCTTCTCGTTGCCGGGCTTCGCGGCTTCCTCCGCCAGCCGGCGCAGCGGGCCGGCCACGAGTTTGAATGACACCTGGCCTTCGTCGGTTTTGTCCGGCCGGTAGCCCTCGAAGAAGTCCTCGTAGGCGTACGACGGGTGGAACTGGACGAGTTTGACCCGCTCGTCCGTGCTGTCGTCCGCCAGCTCGGCAGCAAGGTGCTTGGCCAGGTATGTCTTGCCGGTGCCGGGTGGACCGTAGAGGACCAGCTGCCGGTTTTCCTCCAGCAGGTCGGCGATCTCCTGAAGCGGTTCCAGTTCCATGTGCAGCGACGCGGCGAACTCCCGGGTCAGCGGGCGGAAGCCCTCCTGCACGGGAGGGACGACGGCGGCGCCCTCCGTGTCGGCGTCAGGTTCGGTCTCCGCTTCCGGCGGCAGCAGCGCCTGCAGCGCCTGGACCACGCGGGTCACGTCCACCACGATGCCGGGGGTGGCCAGCTGGCGCTGGACGTGCCGGGGCAGGCTGGTGGTGGTGTGGCCGTCATCGAACCAACGCACCTTGCGCCGCAGCCGGCGGTTGTCGTCGTTGTACTCGGGCTCCCCCAGCACACCGCCGAGGCGTACCGTTCCGGCGTGCTGGTACAGCACCAGGTCGCCCGGCTTCATGACGGTCAGGAAGGCGAAGACCGCCGTCTTGGTGTCCTCGCGCTCCACGTAGCCCAGGTGCTTGTAGTCCTCGTCCACGGCGTGCTGAACCACACCGGCGGTGACGCCGGGGTCCAGGTGGCGGAGATGTTCGACGTCGAGAGTCACCTTTTCCTCGCCGTGCCACGCGGTGAGCAGCTCGGCATGGTCGCTGTGCGTCCGCAGCAGCCACGCGCGCCGGCCGGGGTCGCCCACCTTCCGCCACTGGCTGACCAGTTGCCGGGAGTACCAGTCGATGCGCTGGCCGGCCTGCTCGTCCAGGTGCCGGCGGATGCGGTGGATATCGGCCGTGATGTCTTCTTCGGTGTCGCCGTTGGCCCCGCCCACCAGCGAGGCGAACGCGTCCCGGATCTCCTGCCGCTCCACGTCCGCCACCACGGGCTCGAAGTAGCTGGGCCACGCCAGGAATTCGATGCTGCGGCGGATGGCGGGCTGGTCCTCCGGGGTGGACGCGGCCAGGTGGTGGAACTGCAGCGGGTCCTTGATGGCGGCCTGCACCACGGCGGCCGGGCGCTGCGCAACGTTCCGGACAAACCGGCACAGCCACTTGAGGTGGTCCCAGATGGTCCAGTTGAACTCGGCGGTCCGGTCGCGGATCACACCGTGGTCCGTCATGCCGGCGTACAGCTCCTCGGGGAGCTCAAGCGGCGGTTCCAGCCAGCCGGCGGCTTCAGCCACGCGGGCGCGTTTGACCTTCAGGGACTTCACTTCGTGGGCCAGCGGCAGTGACTGCAGGAACAGCAGCTCGACGGCGAGCTGCTTGGCCCCGCGCGTGGCACCATCCAGGTTCTCCCGGAGGTTGGTCATCATCGGGGCCTTTGGATCCGGGATGCCGCGGTCCAGCCGGTCAAGCAGCTCGGCGGCCGCCGGAACGGACCAGGTCCTGGTGCGGCCGTCCAGGGGTGACGCTTTTCCCTGCAGGCCGGGCCCCAGCACGAACCATGCAGCGTCCTCGATCTCCTTCGAGATGCCGAGGGCGCGGGTCATGGCAGCAGTGGCAGTGGGGGTCATGCCCTCAAATTTACAGGGTGAAGCTGGACGCCCGCTCCACGGCACCTGGCCGCCCCTGCGCCGCCAGGGTTCCGGACCTGCCTATTTGCCGGTGGCGGACCGCCTCCTGCCGAACACGAAGTACCCCATGGGACCGATGAAGTTAACAAAGGACGCGGCCCGCCACGCAACCTTGGGGCCGTTGATGAGCTCGGCGGGCCGGCGCGAGATGTCCCGCTGGGCGGCAACCAGCAGGGATACCTGCGCCACGGCGCCGAGGATGGTGCCCGCCTTGCGTGAAGGCGACATCTCTTTCCACGTCTTCTTCTGCCTGCCTGCGTGGGCCTTGTTCCTGCGGCTCCTGTTCAGTGCCATCTTGTTCGGGGCCTTGCTCTCGTTCCGGGCCATCGGGCTTCCTTTCGCTCTGGTGGTTGTTCCAGTCCAATGTGTCCGGTGCAGGCCTGACCAGAGTCTTAGTGCCTGTAGGGCGCCATCCGGTCTTTTTGTTCCTGGGTAATCCGCTGCACCCGGCCGGTGGCTTCGTCCACGAACGCGAGGTGGCTGCTGGCCTTCACGCAGTCCTCCCTGGTGACAGGGTCCTGGAGCAGGTAGTGGATATCGAAGCTCGCGCCTTTTACGGCACCAATCCACACCTGCACCACCGCCGGCACGTTGCGGTACTCCAGCGTCCTGACATACCGGATCTTGTGGTCCACCACCAGCGCCAGGGTTCCGTCGGGGACGTCGTTGAACAACGACACGGGAGGTTCGATCCCCGGAAGCCCTGCTCCCCGCGGTGGCCCGAAGGCCGCGATCCTCGCTTCCTCCAGCATCCGCACAATCTGGACGTTGTTGATGTGGCCATAGGCGTCCATGTCACCCCACCGCATGGGTACCAGGACTTCGATCCTCTGGCCGCCGTGCACGCTCAGCTGCGCACCGCCGTCGAATCATCCGCGGTCTCCCCCGCGTCCGCACCCGCAAACTGGGACATGTAGAGGCGATGGTAAGCACCGCCCGCCCCCAGCAGCACCTGGTGGTTGCCCTGTTCCACGATTCGTCCGTTCTCCATGACCAGGATCGTATCGGCATCGCGAATGGTTGAGAGACGATGCGCGATCACGAAGCTGGTCCGGTCCGAGCGCAGGGCCGCCATTGCTTTCTGGACCAGGAGTTCGGTGCGGGTGTCCACGGAACTGGTGGCCTCGTCCAGGATCAGCAGCGATGGGTTGGCCACGAAGGCGCGGGCGATGGTGATCAGCTGCTTTTCGCCGGCGCTTACGTTGTTGCCCTCTTCATCGATGACGGTGTCATAGCCCTCGGGCAGGGCCCGGACGAACCGGTCCACGAACGTTGCCTTGGCCGCCGCCATGACCTGTTCCTCTGTGGCCCCGAGGTTGCCGTAGCGGATGTTGTCGTAAATGGAGCCGCCGAACAACCATGCGTCCTGCAGGACCATCCCCACCTTGGAGCGCAGCTCGGAGCGGCTGAGGTGGGTGATGTCCACGCCATCCAGCAGGATGGACCCGGAATTGAGCTCATAGAACCGCATCACCAGGTTCACCAAGGTGGTCTTGCCTGCTCCGGTGGGACCGACGATCGCCACGGTGTTGCCGGGCTCGGCAGTAAAGGAGAGGTTTTCGATGAGCGGCTTGTCCGGGGTGTAGCTGAAGGTGACGTTCCTGAAGTCGACGTGCCCGTCGGTCTTGGCCGGCAGGTGTTCGGTGGCGGTCTCCTGGTCCTGTTCGTCGGCGTCCAGGAATTCGAAAACTCGTTCCGAGGACGCCACCCCGGACTGGAGCATGTTGGCCATGCCGGCCATCTGGCCCAGCGGCTGGGTGAACTCGCGGGAGTACTGAATGAAAGCAGTGGCATCGCCCAGGGACATGGCCCCGGATGCCACGCGAAGACCGCCCACTACGGCGATGCCCACATAGCTGAGGTAGGAAACGAACTGCATGACGGGGAAGATGATCCCGGACACGAACTGCGCCCCGAAACTTGCCTTGTAGAGCGCCTCGTTGCGTTCCTCGAACCGTTCCAGCATGTCAGCGTCCCGGCCAAAAACGCGCACCAGGTCGTGGCCCGAGAAGGATTCCTCGATCTGGCCGTTCAGTGACCCGGTGTTCTTCCACTGGGCAGCGAAGAGTTTCTGGCTACGGGCACCGATGATGCCTGCTGCCACCCCTGACAGCGGCAGGGCAACCAGGGCGATCAGGGCAAGCTGCCAGGAAACGATGAACATCATGATCACGATGCCCACCACGGTCAGCACGGAGTTGACCAGCTGTGCAAACGCCTGCTGGAGTGCCTGCTGGATGTTGTCGACATCGTTTGTCACCCGGGACAGCACGTCGCCGCGCTGGCGGGTGTCGAAGTAGTTCAGCGGCAGGCGGTTCAGCTTGGTTTCTGTGTCGTCGCGCAGCCGGCGGATGACCTTCATGACGATGCGGTTCAGGACGTACCCCTGCAGCCACATGAAGATGTTCGCCACGAAGTACATCAGCAGGACGATGGCAATGAGCATGGTGAGCTTGTCGAAGTTGATGCCGGTGCCGGGCACCACCTCCATCCTGGACAGCATGTCCGCGAAGTTGTCCTGGCCCTGCTGGCGCAGGCCGGCAACAAACTGTTCCTTGCCCGCGCCGGCGGGCAGTTGTTTGCCCACCACCCCGGCGAAGATGACGTCCATGGCCTGGCCCAGGATCTTGGGGGCAATGACGTTGAGGACCACGGAAATGACTACAAGGCCCACCACTGCGGAGATGCCCGGGGCCTCGGGCTTCAGCAGCCCCATGAGCCGTTTGGCGGAAGGCCAGAAGTGCTGGGCCTTCTTGGCGGGCATGGCGCCGAACATGCCGCCGTCGGCTTCGGTGGGTTGGAATTCATCCTCGATGAAATCGTCGTCCGACGGCTTTTGCGTGGCGGGCTGGGCCTCCCCCGGAACAGGCTGGGCGGTCAGCAGTATCTCCTCTACGGGAGCGGCGTCCTTCTTCCGGAGCCTCATGCCACTTCCTCCACGCTCAGTTGGGATTCGACAATTTCCTGGTAGGTGGGCGACGTTTCAAGGAGTTCCTCGTGCGTGCCGCGGTCCACGATCCGTCCGTTGTCCAATACCAGGATCTGGTCAGCCCCGGTGATGGTGGAGATCCGCTGGGCCACGATGATCACCGTGGCGTCGGTGGTGGTGTCCTTGAGTGCGGCACGGAGCCGGGCGTCGGTAGCGACGTCCAGTGCGGAGAAAGAGTCATCAAAAAGGTAGACGCGCGGCTTCGTGACGAGGGCCCGGGCAATGCAGAGGCGCTGGCGCTGCCCGCCGGAAACGTTGGTGCCGCCCTGGGCGATCCGGGAATCCAGCCCGTTTGTCTTCTCCCGGACAAAGGAGTCGCCCTGGGCCACCCGGAGGGCATTCCAGAGTTCCTGGTCTGTTGCCTCGGTCCTGCCGAACCGCAGGTTGTGCGCAATGGTTCCGGAGAACAGGTAGGGACGCTGCGGGACCAAGGCCACGCGTTTGGTGATTTCGGCACGGTCAAGTTGGTCCACGGGCACTCCGTCCAGCAGCACCTGGCCCTCCACGGGGTCGTACAGCCTCGGCAGGAGGGACAGTAGAGAGGTCTTGCCGGCGCCCGTTGACCCGATGATGGCGATCGTCTGCCCGGGACGGGCAGTGAAACTGATGTTACTGAGAACCGGAGACTCGGCGCCCGGGTAGGCGAAGGTGACGTTGCGGTACTCCACCACGCCGGCGAGCGAGGCCGGCGATTGCGGATGCCTGGGCTCGTGGATGGAGGGTTCGACGTCGAGCACCTCACCGATGCGGTCGGCGCACACTGAGGCACGCGGGATCATCATGGCCATGAAGGTGCCCATCATGACGGCCATCAGGATCTGCAGCAGATACTGCAGGAACGCGGTCAGCGATCCCACCTGCATGGCGCCGGCGTCCACCCGTTGCCCGCCGAACCAAAGCACGGCGGCGGTGGAGAGGTGCAGGATCATGGTGATGGCCGGAAACATCAGGACGAACAGGGCGCCGATGCGGAGCGACACGTCCGTGAGCTCCTGGTTGGCAGCGCCGAAACGTTCCGTTTCATAGGGTTCCCGCACGAACGCACGTACGACGCGGATGCCGATGATCTGCTCGCGCAGTACGGCGTTGATGCGGTCGATCTTCCGCTGCATGGAACGGAACAGCGGGATAAGCCGGACCACCAGGTAGCCCACCACCACGCCCAGGAGCGGCACTGACACCCAGACAAGCCAGGACAGGTTGAGGTCCTCGCGGAGCGCCATGACGATGCCGCCTATGCACATGATGGGTGTGGCCACCATGAAGTTCAGCCCCATGAGCAGCAGCATCTGCACCTGCTGGACATCGTTGGTGCCGCGGGTGATCAGGGTGGGAGCTCCGAATGCGTTCACATCCTTGGCCGAGAAGCTGGTGACCTTCCGGAAGACTGCGCGGCGCAGGTCCCGGCCCACTGCCATGGCGGCCCTGGAACCGAAGTAGACGCCGGCGATGGCCGCAGCCACCTGCGCCAACGCCACCAGGAGCATCAGCGCACCCGTGCGCCAGATGAAATCGGTGTCTCCACGAGCCACCCCTTCATCGATGATCTGCGCGTTCAGGCTGGGCAGGTAGAGCGCGGCGATGGTGGATGCGAGCTGGAAAATGACGACAGCCAGGATGTACGGCGCATAGGGCTGGGAATAGCGCCGTATCAGGGTGAGGAGCATGGACCCAACTCTAGTGACGACCACCGACAATGGTCCCCCTGGACAACAATTTCCCCGTGGAAATCCTGCACGGAACGCACGGCTGCACCGGCCGGGGCCACGGCCTCCCACCACGCAGGAAAGCCGCGGTCCGACGCCGGAAATCATCCGGCGCGGACCGCGGCCGTCACGTTGATGCAGTCAGCCTGGCCGGCCTGCGCAGCCTGGCTGCGCACCCGGTGGGACAGCTGCTGCCGACTACAGCCCCTGGCTCGAATCCACAGCGGAACCGGCGCCCGGCTCTGCCGCTGGCTGGACCGCGGCGCTGTGCCTGCCGTGGCCGACCAAGTACAGTGCCGCGGCAGCCTGGAGTTTCCGTTCCTTCAGGAGCTTGCGCTGCAGCCTGCTGAGCTCTGCCGCCGTGGCGGCCTGCTTGGCGGCCACCTCCCGCTGGGAGCGCAGCTGTTCCTGGATGTCCAGGACCAGGCTGCCCAGTTCCGCCTGCTGGCGCGCCAGCAGGTGCTGGGTTTCCTGCAGTTTCTGCAGCGTGGCCGCGGCACTGGCAACCGCGTCCGCAGCCTTTTCAACGCTGTCAGCGGTTCCCAGGCCCAGCCCGTCGGGGCTGCCCAGCCCCTCGGAGCTGAAGCTGCGTGCGAACACTTCCTCAAAGTCCTCCGTGGCCAGCCGGCCGGATGCCGCGGCGGCTGCGGCAGCACCGCCGTCGTACCTCTTGGCGGGTGCAGCGGCCGAGCCTGCGCGGACTGCACTGCGGCCAGTCATCGCGGCGGGAAGGTCCCCTTGCGGGGCGTTGCCGGAGACCATGGGCAGTTGGCCGGTCATCGCCGTCATGCCCGCTTCGCCGGCCGCGTTTGCCTGAAGGCTGGCTTCCGGGGTGATGTCGACGGTCTTGCGCAGCGGCACTTCCTTGATGAAGATCACGGCGATCAGGGCAACCGCGCTGACTACTGCGGAGATCATGAAGATGCCCGCCGTGGCGTCGCCGTAGGCAGCGCGCATGACGTCGGCGACCGGCGCGGGAAGGTCTGCCAGGTCCAGGCTGGCACCGCCGTTTCCGCTGGCCGGGATACCCAGCTTCGCGAGCCCGTCAGTGGCAAGGTCTTTGACGTGGTTGGACATGACCGCGCCCAGGACGGACACGCCAATGGCGCCGCCGAAGGAGCGGAAGAAGGCGACCGAGGCACTGGCTGAACCGATGTCCGTGGCACGGACGGTGTTCTGGACCGCAAGGACCAGGTTCTGCATCAGCATGCCCAGGCCCACGCCGAAGACCGCGGTGTAGAGCCCTGCCAGCCAAAGATCGGTGGTGTGGGTCAAGGTTCCTGCCATCGCCAGGCCGCCGATCAGCAGGATGGTGCCGCCGATGAGGAACCGCTTCCACTTGCCATAGCGGCTGATGAGCTGGCCGGAGACCACGGAGCCCACCAGGTTGCCGGCGATCATGGGCAGCGTCAGCAGGCCGGCTTCGGTTGGGGTCGCGCCGCGGGCCACCTGGTAGTACTGGCCCAGGAAGGTGGAGGAGCTGAACATTGCAACGCCGACGGCAACCGAAGCCACGATGGCCAGTGCGGTGGTGCGCTCGGAGATGATCTTCAGCGGGATGATCGGCTGGGACACCTTGGACTCAACCAGCACCAGCAGTGCGAGCAGGAGGACGCCGCCGCCCACCATCACCACGGACTGCCAGGACCACCAGTCGTAGTAATCGGGGTTGCCGGCGAAGGACACCCAGACCAGGAGCAGGCTGACGCCGGTGGTCAGCAGGATGGCACCCAGCCAGTCGATCTTGGCGGGACGCTTGACGTGCGGAACCTTGAGCGTGATCTGGAGCAGGATCAGCGCGACGACGGCGAGCGGCACGCAGACGAAGAATGTCCAGCGCCAGCCGAGTGAGCTGTCCACGATGAAACCGCCCAGCAGCGGGCCCCCGGCGGTGCCGACAGCCATGACGGCACCCATGTAGCCGGAGTACTTGCCGCGTTCGCGGGGCGGGATGATGGAGCCGATGATGGCCTGGGCGAGGGCCGTGAGGCCGCCCATGGCGATGCCCTGGATGACACGGGCGGTCAGCAGGAACGGGATGTTCTCGGAGAAGCCGGCCATGACGGATCCGGCCACGAAGATCACGATGCTCAGCTGGACGAGGACCTTCTTGTCGAAGAGGTCGGCGAGCTTGCCCCAGATGGGGGTGGTGGCTGCGTTGGCGAGCAGCGCGGCCGTGATGACCCATGCGAAGTCCGTCTGGGTGCCCTTGAGCTCGGACATGATGGTGGGCAGCGCGTTGGCCACGATGGTGCTGCTCAGGATCGCGGTGAAAAAAGCGGCCAGCAGGCCGGTCAGGGCCTCCATGATCTGGCGGTGGTTCATGGGGGCGCCGGGTTCGTGGCGCTTGGATTGCCGCGATTCCTGTTTGGCGGTGCGTTGGCGCTGGCGCTCCTGCTCCTGGTCCGCGGCGGCGGTGACGTTAGCCATTGATGGACTCCTGCGTGTGATCGTTGATGGTCCCGGCCGCCCTTGCCCGGATGGAATTCTTCAGGGACGTGGTGAGCTTGTTCAGCATCGCGGCCGTGGCCACGGCGTCGTCCTCATTCCAGTCGGAGAGGTAGGCCTGCAGCGTTTCCGCCCGGTGCCGCACCAGCTCCGCCAGCTTCTCCTTGCCCCTGGGGGAAAGGGCCAGCAGCTGGGCGCGGCCGTCGTCCGGGTCCGGAGTCCGCAGCACCAGGCCCGCGTCCGCAAGCTCGGCCACGTGCCGGCTGAGTACCGGAGCGCTGACCCCCAGCCGTTCGGCGAGGTGCGCGGCGCGGGTTTCCCCTTCGCCGATGAACTTGAGCACGCCTTGGAGTGCGATGCCCGTGTCCTGACCTTTGACGTTGACCATGGTGACGCAGCGCAGTGCGCGCTGGAGGTCATAGATATGGCTGACGAGGTCGGCTGCGGTGGCCGGTGCGACAGACATGATCCTCCCTAAAGAATTAGTTGCTGCAAGCAACTGTAACAGAAAAAGGTTGCTTAGGGAAACGAATTTCTTCTGTTGGGCCGTTAAAGCACAACGCTCCCCCCATTTCCGCGGACTGCAGGAAAGGGAAGGAGCGCGTGACGCCGGGTGGCGGTTCAGGTGGCCAGGTGGGTGGGGCCAAACATCTTCAGCAGGGTCTCAACGACGACGACGTTGGGGCCGTCCGCAGCGAATCCGGCCCTGAGCGCGTCCCCCACGTCCCCGGTAGCCACCCGGGTGGCAGGCACGCCAAAGGATTCCGCGAGCTTCACGAAGTCCGGGCGGGCGAGTTCGGTGGCGGTGGCCTTGCCGAAGGCACCCACCATGTACTCGCGCAGGATGCCGTAGCCGCCGTCGTCAACAATCAACCAGGTCACCGGGACATTGTGCTGTTTAGCGGTGGCAAGCTCGGCAATGGAGTACATGGACGAGCCGTCGCCGGAGACCGCAAGCACCCGGGCAGGTTTGCCCACAGCTTCCAGCCCAACGGCCGCGCCAATGGCTCCGGGAAAGGCATAGCCCAGGCCGCCCGCGCCCTGGGCCGAGTGGAACTGTCCCTGCCGCGCGTCCCAGCAGGACCAGCCCCAGTACGCAGCGATGGTCATGTCCCAGAACGTCTGCATGTCCGCTGGCACCGCCTCGCGGATGTCGGCCATGAACTTCAGTTCCTTGGCCAGGTCCTGCGATTCCAGCCGGGCCCGGACCTTGGCGAGGGACTCCCTGACAAGATCTTCCGGGGTGCTGCCGTGCCAGTCCGGCGTGGTTGTCCTGCCCTGTTCGAGTGCCTCATCCAGGGCGGCCAGCGCCTGGCCTGCATCGGCCCGGATGCCCAGGCCCGGCCGGTTGGACTCCAAAACCCGTGGTTCGGCGTCGATCTGAATGATGCGGCCGCGCGGCTCGAAGGTGAAGTAGTTGGACGTAACCTCACCCAGGGAGGAGCCGATCACCAGCAGGACGTCCGCATCCTCCAGGACGTCGGTCATGTACCGGTCCTCGATCCAGGACTGCAGCGACAGCCCGTGGTTCCAGGGGAACGCGCCGTTGCCGCCGGGGGTGCAGATCACCGGCGCCCGCAGTTTTTCGGCAATGGAGAGCAGCGACTTCTCCGCCTTGCCGCGCCGGGTACCGCCGCCAGCGATGATGGCGGGGCGTTTGGCCGCTTCCAGCCACTTCACGGCCTCGCGCACCAGCTCGATGCGCGGCGGGTTGTCCGCCGCCTCGGCCAGGGCGTCCTCCACGGGTGGCACCATGATCGGATCCAGCAGGACGTTTTGCGGGATCTCCAGCCATACCGGGCCCTGCGGCGACGAGATGGCCTCCGTCCAGGCATCCTGGATCGCGGACGGGATGCCGGAGGCGTGCTGGATCAGCCGCTGGCTCTTGGTGACGTTGGCCGCGGAAGCCTTCTGGTCATCAAGCTGATGCAGCATGCCCTTGCGCCGCGCACCCAGGCCTTCCAGCGGAATCTGGCTTGCCACCACCACCATGGGCACCCCCGTGGCGTACGCCTCCTGGAGTCCGGCCAGCGACGTCAGCGCGCCGGGGCCGGTGGACAGGAACAGCACGCCCACTTCGCCGGTGGCGCGGGAGTAGCCGTCCGCGGCGAACGCGCTGTTGTTCTCCACCCGGGAGGAGATGAACTGCAGGTTGCCGCGGCCCATGGCGTCGAAGAGTCCGAGGGCATGCTGTCCAGGGATGCCGAAGACGGTCTTCGCCCCCAGCGCCTCGAGGGTCTCGACGACCAGGTCGCCGCCGTTCCGCACGCCGCCAGCCTGGATCGGGACGGGTGCACCCAGTTCCGTCATGGCCCTACTCCTTGGCGGCTGCGGCGAAACCGGCGGGGCGGCGGGCTTCCCGCCCCAATGCTTGGGCCTGGTAGCCGGTGTCGGCTCCGAAGCGGTCGCCGGGCGTGGCATTGTCGGCCATGAGGGTCACCAGTTCGTAGGCGACGTGGCTGGCGGCGACGCCCGTGATCTCAGCGTGGTCGTAGGCAGGTGAGACCTCCACGACGTCGGCGCCTACAAGGTTCATGCCGCGGAACCCGCGGATGATTTCGAGGAGTTCGCGGCTGGTGATGCCGCCGGCCTCGGGGGTGCCGGTGCCCGGGGCGTGGGCAGGATCGAGGACGTCGATGTCCACGGAGATGTAGAGCGGGCGGTTGCCGATCCGGTCGCGGACCTTGGCCACGGTTTCCAGGACGCCCTGGTAGTAGACGTCCGAGGAGGTGACGATGCCGAACCCAAAGCGGTGGTCGTCGTCGAGATCTTTCTTGCCGTAGAGCGGACCCCGGGTGCCGATGTGGCTGATGGCTTCGGTGTCCAGGATGCCTTCCTCCACCGCGCGGCGGAAAGGCGTGCCGTGGGTGTATTCGACGCCGAAGTAGGTGTCCCAGGTGTCCAGGTGGGCATCGAAGTGCAGCATGGCAATGGGTCCGCCGGCACGCTCGGCGGCGGCGCGCAGCAGCGGCAGCGCGATGGTGTGGTCCCCGCCCAGGGTCAGCAGTTTGCTCCCGGCGGCCGTGAGGTCCAGTGCGTTCTGCTGGATGGTCTCGATGGCTTCGTTGATATTGAACGGGTTGACCGCCATGTCCCCGGCGTCGGCCACCTGGATGTTCTCGAACGGGCTGACGTCCCAGGCAGGGTTGTACGGACGCAGCAGGCGGCTGGCCTCACGGACGTGGTTGGCGCCGAAGCGGGCGCCCGGCCGGTAGGAAACCCCCGAGTCGAAGGGGACGCCCACTACGGTGACGTCGGCCTTGTCCACCTGGTCCAGGCGCGGAAGGCGGGCATAGGTGGCAGCTCCGGCGTAGCGGGGGATCCGGGATGAATCGATGGGGCCAAGGTTGCCGTTGGCTTCAATGCGCAGCTCTTCCATTGGAGGCCTCTCCTTCGAGGAGTTGAGGGGACGTCTGTGACTGCCATCATACACCTTGGTTTTCCAATGAGCATCAAGTGTTTACCTTTGCGTCCTTCCAATGGGCATGCCAGCGTCACGCAGAGCACGCTTTGGGCAGGCGGGAGCGGAAGGATGCCCTCGTTTGCAGGCGTGCGCGGGCGCAAAGCCGGCGAAAGGATGCCCTGCGTGACGCCGGGCCGGAGCAAAACAGGGCGGCCGGCCGAGGGCTACCGGCTGGCGGCGGGCACCAGGACCCAGAGCACCTCGACCGGCTTGTCCGTCATGTTGACCCAGGTGTGGGGTTCGCGGCCGGGGAAGGTCACCGTATCCCCCGTATCGAGGTCATACTCCTCGTTGGTGAGGATCAGCTTGATGGACCCTTTGATAACGTGCAGCACATCCACGTCGCAGTCCACCGCATACAGCTCAGACTCCCCGCGGCCGTGCGGCTCGATGACCGCCTGGATAATCTGGACGCGGCGTTCGGAGCGGGCGGTCAGCAGCCGCTCCACGATGCCCTGGCCGCCCAGTGAAATGCGGGGCCCGTCGTTGCGTTTGGTCAGGTGGGTTTCCGGGGCCGCGAAAAGGTCGCCGATGGAAATGGACAGCACCTGGCAGAGCGTCACCAGGGAAGCCACGGAGGGAGAGGTAAGGTCCCGCTCCACACGGCTGAGGAAGCCCTTGGTGAGCCCGGTGGCCTCGGCAACCTGCTCGATGGTGAGCCGCTGGGACTGCCGGGCGGCCCGGATCCTGGAGCCAATGGCTACGGGAACGTTGCTCGGCTCAACTGGCAGTGCCTTCATCTACGAACCTTTCATGGCCGGCAATCCGGCTCCACTCTGGAGCCATACTAATGGGCGCCGGTTTTGTGACGCGCCCATGCCACACGGGTGGAAGCGGGCCGTTTCCACCCCTGACGGCCGCAGCCGTCACAGCCTAGTCCTTGGAAACCTCTGTTGCCTATAGGGCAATAGAACACCACTCCCGTCTTCCCGCGGCGCTGAAGGGCATTTGCGCCAACGAGCCCATTTACTACGGCCTCATCGCCTCGGCCGTCGTCTACGTCGCGGACTCGCTGCTCAGCCACCCCACCGATCCCGGGGTGATGCGCGCCTGGCACCTCCGCATTGCCGGCCAGGAGCAGGACGGAATCCCTGAGGAAGTCCTCGCCGGCCTCTGAGCTTGTCAGGCAACAGCAAAGACGTAAGGCACGACGACGGCGCCTCCTTTCGCATCCCGGCGAAAGGAGGCGCCGCCGTCGTAAGTCCTGCTTTCCTTGTCCCTACCCCTCGGTGTCCCGCGGCTCGTCGTCATCCAGCGGGACCTCGCGGTCCTCGGCGTCGATGACCACCGGCGGCGCCTGCACCACCGGCTCTTCCTCGTCGATGGACTCGTCCTCCGCGTCCCAGTCCGCATCGTCTACCGGTGCATCCTCGGCGTAATCGTAGGCGGGATCCGCCTCGACGGCGTCCAGGTGCGGCATGTCCGGGTGCTGTCCGGTGGTGCTCATGATTCAACCTCCGTATATTCGCCTGACGTGCTCTTTCAGGTAGGGCGCAGCCCGCGCCTCCCCTTCATCACAGCACCGCCCACCTAACGGGTCAATAGCTGCGGCGGTCCGTGGACAGGTGCAAAGCCAGGACGCGGACAGCCGCCGATTTAAGGCAAACCGAAACTTCGCAGCGAGGTTTGCCAGCCAAAAAACCGCGGAAAATCGCAGTAGGCTTGCAGGGCAAAGGCGCGAGTACATGCCCTTTCAAGCCCAGGAGTTACAGTGTCGCAGCACGCCCGGTCCGAATCCCATGCCACGCCCCCGGAGGTCCCTACCGGCCCAAACCAGCCCTCGCCGTCGAACATCAAACGGTGGCGGCAGTACCTGGCCGACGAGCGCGCCGAAGCCGCCGTCTACAGGGACCTTGCACAGAACCGTGAAGGCGAGGAACGGGACATCCTCCTGGCCCTGGCAGAGGCGGAAGGGCGGCACGAAGCCCACTGGCTGGCCCTGCTGGGGGAACACGCGGGCAAACCAAAGCGGGCGTCCTCGCGCAGCCGTTTCCTCGGATTCCTGGCCCGGCACTTCGGCTCCGTGTTCGTGCTGGCCCTTGCCCAGCGCGCTGAAGGCCGCTCCCCCTACGCCAAGGACCCCAACGCCACCGACGCCATGGCCGCCGATGAACAAATCCACGAGGAAGTGGTGCGGGGCTTGGCAACCCGCGGCCGCAACCGGCTGGCCGGCACCTTCCGGGCCGCTGTGTTCGGCGCCAATGACGGCCTGGTCAGCAACCTTTCCCTGGTCATGGGCATGGCCGCCTCCGGAGTGGCCAGCAGCGTGGTGCTGCTCAGCGGCATCGCCGGGCTGCTGGCAGGTGCCATGTCCATGGGCGCCGGCGAATTCATCTCTGTCCGCTCGCAGCGCGAATTGCTCGCCGCCACCCGGCCCACGCAGGTCACGCTGGCGGCCGCGCCCAAGCTGGACCTGGAACACAACGAACTCCTCCTGGTCTACCGCGCCCGCGGGATGTCCCTGGAAGCGGCCGAACACCGGGTGGCCGAGCGTATGGGGCTGCTGTCCTGCGACTGCGATCCCAGCCTGTCCCTGCAGCCGGACCTGCCGGAGGAAGTGGACCAGCACGAGGCTGTTGGTACTGCGTGGGGAGCGGCGCTGTCCAGCTTCTGCTTCTTTGCCTCCGGCGCCATCGTTCCCATCCTGCCGTTCCTGTTCGGCCTGACGGGAGTCACCGCCCTCGTGGTGGCAGGTGCCCTGGTGGGGATCTCCCTCATGACCACCGGCGCCGCTGTTGGCCTGCTGTCCGGCACGTCCCCGCTGACCCGCGGCCTGCGCCAACTCGCCATCGGGCTGGGCGCGGCTGCCATCACCTACCTGCTGGGCCTGCTGTTTGGCACGGCGGTCGGCTAACAGCGTCCCGAATATATAGTGGAGGTTCTCCGGCGGCACTCAGCGCCGCTGGAGGACCTCCACTGCTTCATCCACGGTGTCCACCAGGAAAATGTAGTCCGCCATCGCACGCCCCGCGGCGAGGCTGCGCAGCATGGGCCACGCCGGATACTCCTGCTCCCAGTGGCTCCGCCCCACCAGGACCATGGGTGCCACCTTTTCACGCGCACCGTAGTAGTTTTCGCAGGCATCCTGGAAAATCTCCTGGACCGTGCCTGCGGCCCCGGGAAGGAAGACAATCCCGCCGTGGCACAGTTCCAGCAGGATGGCTTCGCGGATGGCGTTGGCGAAGTATTTGGCAATGTGCGTGGCAAAGTAGTTTGGCGGCTCGTGCCCGTAGAACCAGGTGGGGATGCCGATCGAGGGCGTCCCGCCCGGATGGCGTTCGACGACGGCCGCCGCCGCACGCGCCCACGCCGACACCGAGGGACGGAACCCGGGAACAGCGGCGAGCGCTGAGAGCGCGGCCTGCACGTCGCCGTCGGACGCCTGGCTCAGGTATGCGCCCAGGTTGGCCGCTTCCATGGCCCCCGGCCCGCCCCCGGTGGCCACGGTATAGCCGGCGATGGCAAGTTTCCTTCCCAGCAGGGCGGCCTGGGCAAAGTCCGCGCTGCCCCGCGGCGCCGCATGCCCGCCCATCACACCGACGATTGACCGGCGGGTCCACGTCCCGGTGCGGGTCAGCTCATCCAGGGCGTCTCCGATGGCGTGGTCGTGCAGTGCGGAGGCAAGGGTTGAGTCCACGCGGTGGCGCTGGCCCGGCTGGATGCTCCAGTGGTAGATGCGGGCGTCCGGCAACGCCTCGTAGGGGGACGTGGCTAGCCCGGCGTAGAGCTCGGCCGGTGAATACAGTGCGGCCCGGTAGGGG
Source organism: Pseudarthrobacter enclensis (assembly GCF_030811655.1). Lineage (GTDB taxonomy): Bacteria > Actinomycetota > Actinomycetes > Actinomycetales > Micrococcaceae > Arthrobacter > Arthrobacter enclensis_A. The sequence continues at coordinate 34,873 of NZ_JAUSRE010000018.1, forward strand.
TCGAAGGGGACGCCCTCGAGCCGCGGAAAGATCAGGGCACCGCGGCTGCGGAGGTTTGCCTCCATGCCCTCGTCAAAGGTGCAGCCCAGGAACAGCGCGCCTTCGACACTGACGTTCTTCAGCGCAGCGGAGCGGCCCCGCAGGTCCAGTGACTGGGCATGCCATCCGTGCAGGTTGACCGCTCCGCCGGCCACCAGCCGGTCAAAGCTGGCCAGGTCCTGGACCTCTAGGTTGCGGGGACGGGGACCAAGGCTGCCGGCAAAATTCATGGCTGCTGCCCCGCGCTCCTCATCATGGAGCCAGCCTAGGCAAACCAGCACGAAAAGCGGGGCCGGACCGTGCCGGTCCCGGCGCCCGGTTGCCAGGGCGCTCTCGTATTGATCGTCAGGAAAAGTCCTGATGCCAGCACTATTAACTTCCATAACGTTCCCTCATGCCTGCAGGCCCTCTTGACCGCGGCAACCGGGCTGCTACGATCGAGGAAGAAAGTATGTCCTATCAAGCGAACATATAGCGGCAAAGTGTCCGCTGGCGCCGCCGCGTGCCGGACGGAGGCGCAGACACCGAAAACGAGGGAACGCACCGTGGCGAACAACCTGGGACTCACAATCGACCGCTCCTCCCCCGTGCCTCTGTACCACCAAGTGGTCCAGGGCATCGAGGCAGCGATCTACAGCGGGGTCCTGGAGCCCGGCAGCAGGCTGGACAACGAGATCGACCTTGCGGCCCAGCTCAACCTGTCCCGGCCCACCATGCGCAAGGCCATGGATGAACTGGTCCGCTCCGGCCTGCTGGTCCGCAAGCGTGGCGTCGGAACGCAGGTGGTCTCCAGCCAGGTCCGCCGGCCCCTGGAGCTTTCCAGCCTCTACGACGACCTCACCAACAACGGCAAGAAACCCACCACGGAGGTGCTGAGCTTCTCGCACCTGGAGGCGGACGACGCCACGATCACCACGCTGCAGCTTCCCGCGGGGTCCAAGGTCTACCACTTCACCAGGCTGCGGCGGGTGGGTGGCAAGCCACTTGCCCTCATGGAGAACTGGGTGCGCGACGACATTGCGGAGATGGACGAGGCCATGCTGGCGGCAGAGGGTCTTTACTCGATCCTCCGCCGCGGGGGCGTGAATTTCCGGTTGGCCAACCAGCGCATCGGCGCCATGAACGCCAACGATTACCAGGCTTCCATGCTGGACACCGCGGCAGGATCAGCGCTGGTCACCATGGAACGCACGGCCGTGGACGACACCGGCCGCCGCGTCGAAACCGGCAACCACGTCTACCGGGCCGATTCCTACAGCTTTGAAATGACTCTCGTACAGCGATAAACCAAGGAGCCACCTCCATGACCAACTGGGTCTACCCCCTGGGCACTGCCGCGGACGGCACATGGGACGTGTCGATCGGAACCTCCGATTCCGCCCTCACCGTGGACGGCTGGGCCCATACGGGACTGAAGGTTGCTACCCTCGCCGCGGGCGCTGCCGTCGAACTTCCCGCCGCGGACGAGGAACGGATTGTGGTGCCCCTCAACGGATCCTTCACCGTGACCGTGGACGGCGCGGAATACCCGCTGAACGGCCGCACCTCCGTATTCTCCGGTCCCACGGACGTGCTCTACTCCGGCATTGGGCGCGCCGTCAGCATCAGCTCGTCCGACGGCGGCCGCGTCGCCGTTGCCACTGCCCCGGCCAAGGCGTCGTACCCCACCCGGCTGGTGCCCGCGGCGGAAACGCCGGTGGAGCTGCGCGGCGCGGGCAACTGCTCGCGCCAGGTCCACAACTTTGGCACGCCGGCGGCACTGGAAGCCGACCGCTTCATCGTCTGCGAGGTGCTTACCCCCGCCGGAAACTGGTCCTCCTACCCTCCGCACAAGCATGACGAGGAGAAGGACGGCGAGACCTCGCTGGAGGAGATCTACTACTTCGAAACGCAGGTTGCGGCCGGGGGTGCCGCACCCGGCGACGCCGACGCCATCGGCTACCAGCGCGTGTATGCCTCGGACGAGCGGCCGATCGACGTCTCCGCCGAGGTCCGCACGGGTGATGTCGTGCTGGTCCCCTACGGCTGGCACGGGCCGGCCATGGCAGCACCGGGGTACGACCTCTACTACCTGAACGTGATGGCGGGCCCCGGGCCCGTGCGCGAGTGGCTGATCAGCGACGACCCGCACCACGGGTGGGTGCGGCAGACGTGGGAGAACCAGGACATCGATCCCCGGCTCCCGTTCGGCGCATAGGCGTCCTTCCAGCCAGGCCGGGCAGGCCGTGACCCGGAAGCTTGAACCAGCGTTGATGGTGCGCCGCTCCTTCGACCCGTCCGCCTAGCGGATGACCAGTTCCTCCGCGGCCTGGACCTCATCCCGGTCACCGCCCCGCTGTTCGCTTTTCCTGGCCCCAGCCGCGGCAAACGCCATGACGGCAAGGCCCAGCAGGGTGATCAGCGCGCCGGCCCAGATGGGCGAGGTGTAGCCGAAGCCCGCGGTGATGGTAACCCCGCCAAGCCAGGCACCCAGGGCGTTGCCCACATTGAAGGCACCAATGTTGGCGCCGGACGCCAGCGTGGGGGCACCGGGGGCGTACTTCATGACCCGCATCTGCAGGCCGGGCACGGTGGCGAAGCCGAAGCCGCCCATGAGTACCAGGGAGATGACCGTCAGGACAGGATTGGCGGCCGTCAGGGCAAAGGCCAGCAGGACGAGGGTCAGCACCGCGAGCACCACGAGCAGCGTCCGGTCCACATTGCGGTCGGCGGCCTTACCGCCCAGGGTGTTGCCGGCAAAGAGGCCCACACCGAAGACGATGAGCAGCCACGGCACGGTGGAAGCGGCAAATCCTGAGACCTCGGTGAGGGTGTAGGCGATGTAGGTGAACGCACCGAACATGCCGCCGAAGCCCAGAATGGTCACCACAATGGACAGCCATACCTGGCCGGACCGGAAGGCGCGGAGCTCAGAGCGGAGGCTGCCCCCTTCTTCCGTTTCACCGGCCGAGGCGGGGACGAGTGCGAGGATGCCCGCGAGCGCGGCCACGCCAATGACGGTGATGGCCCAGAAGGTGGCGCGCCAGCCTGCGGCCTGGCCCAGCAGGGTTCCGAAGGGCACGCCAAGGACGTTCGCCGCCGTCAGCCCGGTAAACATCAGGGCAATGGCGCCCGCCTTCTTGCTGGGCGGGACCATTCCAGCTGCCACCACGGCCCCAATCCCGAAGAAGGCGCCATGTGAAAGGGCTGCGATGACGCGGCCCAGCATCATGGGCCAGTACCCGCCCGCAGTGGCGGAGAGCAGGTTTCCTGCGATGAACAGGACCAGCAGGGCAGCCAGCACGGGTTTGCGGGGGAACCGGGTGACGGCCGCCGTGAGGCCCAGCGCTCCCACCACAACGGAGAGGGCGTAGCCGGAGATGAACCAGCCGGCGGACGCCTCACCGACGCCAAAGTCGGCTGCCACCTGCGGAAGCAGGCCGGCAATTACGAATTCAGTAAGTCCAATACCAAACCCGCCCAGGGCGAGTGCTATCAAGCCAACAGGCATGGGAATGCTCCTTTGAGCTGTGGGTGTGGTTGTCGCGGAGACGGGAAGGCGCCTAAGATAGTTGCAGGCGCGGTATTTATTGTTGCACATGCAAGTATCCCGCGCAAGCAACTATCTCTGTCGGCCGCAAGGGGTGGCCTCTATCCATCCATGAAGGAGCAAGCGTGGGCATCAAGGACGACGCTGTTGAAGTCCGCGCCCAGGGCTGGCGTACCCTGGCAGCACTGCACGGGCTGATCGAAAACGAACTGGAACGCTCGCTGCAGGCGGAGTCAAAGCTGTCGGTGGTGGAGTACACCGTCCTGGACGCCCTCAGCCGGCAGGACGGGTGGCACATGCGGATGCAGCAGCTGGCCCGTGCCACGGCACTGAGCCCCAGTGCCACCACCCGCCTGGTGAACCGGCTGGAGGACCGCGGGCTGCTGACCAGGATCCTGTGCGACGACGACCGCCGCGGCATCTACACCGAGCTCACCCCCAGCGGAAGCAGCCTGCTGGCGGAGGCACGGCCGGTTCACGACGCCACCCTGGAGCGCGCCCTCGAGGAGGCGACGGCTATTCCGGAGCTGGCACCACTGGTTGATGCCCTGCCGCGGCTGCACGCCCGAATGTAAGATTGCCCGCACCAACAGCAACGCCCCGTGAGGATCCTCGCGGGGGCGTTTCGGTGTCCGGACGTGTGGCTGCTCCGGTCAGGGTGCCTGGTCCGGTCAGGGAACGGTGGCCCCGGCGGCCTGCGGCGCGTTGCCGGCGACGTTCTTGAAGTGGTGCTCCAGGTCCTCAAGGCTCTTGTCCTTGGTCTCGGGCACATACTTGGCGGCGAAGGCGATAGCGGCCACGCCCAGGACGGCGAACACGAAGAACGTGTTGGAGATGCCGATGGCGGCCAGCAACTGCGGGAATCCGAACCCGATCAGGAAGTTCACGATCCACAGCAGGAACGCCGACGCGCCCATGCCCAGGCCCCGGATCTTCAACGGAAAGATTTCCGAGAGCATCAGCCAGGTCACCGGGGAGATGGCACCCTGCTGGAACGCCAGGAACGTCACGGTGAGGGCCAGGATGACGAAGCCACGGGCTGTGCCTTCCGGCAGGATCAGCGAGAAGAGGCCGATCAGCAGCAGCGCCGTCGTCGTTCCCACCTGGCCGGTGAGCAGCATCCGGCGCCGGCCCACCTTGCCCAGCAGCCAAATGCCGACGAAGGTAGCCAGGACCGAGATCACACCGTTGGCGATGTTGGCCGTAAGCGCAGCCTCGCGGCCAAAGCCGGACTGCGCCAGGATCTGGGTTCCGTAGTACATGATCGAGTTCACGCCGGTGATCTGCTGGATTACTGCCAGGCCCAGGCCCGCGAAGAAGATCCGGCGGAGCCACGGGATGCCCAGATCCTTCCATGAGCCCATCTTGGACTTGTAGTCCTCCACGGCCATGGCCTTGACTTCCTCGAACTCCTTGCGGGCCTCCGCCTGCGACCGTATGCGCTGCAGCACGCTGAGCGTCTCGCCGAAGCTGCCGCTGGAGGCCAGCCAGCGCGGGCTCTCGGGCATGAAGTTCGTCCCGATCCAGAGCGCGATGGCCGGCAAAGTGGCGATGACCAGCATCCAGCGCCAGATCCCATGGGGCTCCCCAAAAGAATTGCCCAGGTAGGCGTTGAAGACGAAGGCCAGCAGTTGGCCGGTGACGATCATCAGCTCGTTCTGGGTGACGATCCGCCCGCGGCGGTCGCTCGGCGACACCTCGGCAAGGTAGACCGGGACAGTCACGGAGGCGCCGCCCACGGCCAGGCCCAGGACGAACCTGGCCGCGATCATCACCTCGGTGTTCGGCGAAAAAGTGCAGGCAAGCGTGCCGGCGAGGAAGAGGACCGCCAGCACCATGATCATCTTCCGGCGCCCGTTGCGGTCCGCCAGCCGGCCACCGAACAGGGCACCGAAGGCTGCGCCAAACAGCAGGGACGACGTGACCAGGCCCTCGGTGAGCGGCGTCAGCCCGAGGTCCTCCTGCATATACGGCAGCGCACCATTGATCACACCTGTGTCGTAGCCGAAGAGCAGGCCGCCAAAGGTGGAGATGATGATGACGGTGCGCAGGACCCGCTTGTGGTTTCCGGGCCGGCCGGCCGTTTCCTTCCCAGGAACAGGCGCACTCACAGGCTTACCTTCTGGACGTACTGCTTCATGGCTTCCGGGCCGGATTGCCCGGCTGTTTGGTGAAGTACCGCAGCCCGTACGACGCATGGTGGTCAAGAGTGAATTTCACATAAACAGTCCATTGTGGATGAGTCAGGACAGGGACGCAAAAGGGGACGGACGGCTCCGCCCCCTTTCCGGTCCTACTTGTAGAGGTCGGGCTTGGCCGCCAGCTTCACGGCGACCTTTTCGCCGTTCTTTTGCGCTTCAACACCTGCTTCGCAGCACGCGGCGGTGGCGTACCCGTCCCAAGCGGAGGGGCCGCCTATTTCGCCCTTAAGCGCCGCGTCCACCCACGACTGGATCTCGACGTCGTACGCCGGACCGAAGCGCTCCTCGAAGCCGGGAGTGACGTGGCCGCCCCAGCGGCCGGAGCTGCGGGTGTAAGGTCCCCCGTCGCCGCCGATGCTGACGATGCCGTCCTCGAAGGAGGCCTGGGTGGCCACCTCGTAGCCGAACTTGGCGTTGACGTAGATTTCGACGTCGGCCAGGACGCCGGACTCGGTCTCGATCAGGACGTGCTGGGGATCGTGCTGCCCGTTCGGGGCGTTCCGGGTGGGCTTGCCCAGGCGTACCTGGACGCTGGTGATTTCCTCGCCGGTGAAGAACCGGATGGCGTCGAATTCGTGGACCACGGAGTCGTTGATGAGCATCTCGTTCGTGAAGCCGGCGGGGGTGCTCGGGTTACGGTGCTGGTGGTGCAGCATCAGCAGTTCGCCCAGTTCGTGGTTGCGGATGATCGAGCCCAGCGTGGCGTATTCAGCGTCGAAGCGGCGCATAAAGCCCACCTGGATGCGTTTGTGGCCCAGCGCCACCTCGGCCTCGACGATCTTCCAGGAGGATTCGGCGTCGGGAGTGAGCGGCTTTTCGCAGAGGATGGGGATGTCCTTGGCAAGGGCCTTGAGCAGGATGTCCTCGTGCAGGAAGCCCGGGGTGGCGATCAGGACGGCGTTGACGTCGCCGTTGTTCAGGGCCTCCTCGGCATCCGCCAGGGCCACGGCGCCCGGGATTCCTTCAGTGGCGGCCTGGGCGCGGGCGAGGTCGACGTCCACGACGGCGGCAACGTCGGCTCCGTGGATGCGCTTGCTGAGGCGCTGGATGTGGTCGGTGCCCATGCGGCCTGCGCCGATGACGGCAACGCGGAGGGTTCCAGTCATTGTTCTGTCCTTTGTGGTCTCAGTGGCGGGGGTTAGCTGACGGCGGTGCGGGAGCCGCAGGACAGCAGGTAGTTGCGGGTGCGCTTGGCGATCGGCATGGGAACGTCGAAAGCCACCGGGTACATGTCCTGCTCCACGATGCCGAAGATGGGCCGATCCAGGGCCTCCACGGCTTCGACGACCGCGCGGAGGTCCGGCAGGCCGTTGGGCGGTTCGGTCATAACGCCGGCCAGGTTGGCTGCTGCCCAGGTCATGTTTTCCTCGTTGACCTTCCTGAGGATCTCCGGGTTGACCTGCTTCAGGTGCAGGTAGCCGATCCGGTCCGGGTAGTTCTTGATCAGGTCCAGGCTGGAGGCGCCACAGTATTCCACGTGTCCGGTGTCCAGGCAGAGGTTCAGGTACTGCGGGTCGGTGGCGGCCAGCAACGTTTCGATGTCCGACTGCGCACCCACGTGGGAGTCGGCGTGGGAGTGGAACTGCTGCTTCAGCCCGAAGTCCTCCAGCAGGGTCTTGCCCAGGCGGTTATGGCCGGCGAACAGGTCGCTCCATGCCTTTTCGCCCAGCGTGCCGCTTTCCACGGCTTCGCCGGTGACGTCGTCGCGCCACATCGCCGGGATGACCACGATGTGCTCGCCGCCCATGGCAGCGCTCAGCTCAGCCACTTTGCGGGCCGGCTCCCAGGCGGTTTCCCACTGGTCCAGGCCCCGGTGGAAGGCGGTAAACACGGTGCCGGCGCTGACCTTCAGGTCCCGCTGCTTCAGTTCCTCCGCCAGGCGGGCGGGATCGGTGGGCAGGTAGCCGTACGGTCCCAGTTCGATCCACTTATAGCCGGACTCGGCCACCTCGTCGAGGAAGCGTTCCCAGGGGGTCTGCTGGGGATCGTCCGCGAACCACACGCCCCAGGAGTCCGGCGCCGTGCCGATGATCAGCTTGTTCTCTACGTCAGTCATTGCCTGTTCCTTTGAATCGATTGCTCCGCAGTTGTCGTTTTGGTCGTTCAAAACGACAGGTACGGAGCAATCGATGGGTTGTAGATCGGTGTCAGTTGGAGGGGAAGTTGTAGGAGGCGCCTGAGGCGTGGTGGGTTTCGGGCCAGCGGGAGGTGACGACCTTGCCGCGGGTGTAGAAGGAGACGCCTTCGGGGCCGTAGATGTGCTTGTCGCCGAACAGGGATGCTTTCCAGCCGCCGAAGGAGTGGTAGGCCACCGGGACGGGCAGGGGCACGTTGATGCCGATCATGCCCACGGTGACGGAGCGCTGGAATGTGCGGGCGGCGGCGCCGGAGGAGGTGAAGATGGCCGTGCCGTTGCCGTAGGGGTTGGCGTTGATGAGCTTGATGCCGTCTTCGAGGGTGTCCACGCGGACCACCACCAGGACGGGTCCGAAGATCTCCTCTTTGTAGGCGGTCATTTCGGTCTTCACGTGATCGATCACGGTGGGACCGACCCAGAACCCGTCTTCGTGGCCGGGAACGACGAGGTCGCGGCCGTCCACGACCATGGCTGCGCCGGCTGCTTCGGCTTCGGTAACGATCCGGACGATGCGTTCCTTGGAGGCGGGGGTGATGACCGGTCCCATTTCGGCGTCGGGGGCGGTGCCGTTGTTGACCTTGACGGCCAGGGCGCGCTCTTCGACCTTCTTGACCAGCAGGTCGGCGGCGTCGCCGACGGCGACGGCGACGGAGATGGCCATGCAGCGTTCGCCGGCGGATCCGAACGCGGCGGCGGCGAGGTGGTCGGCGGCGTTGTCCAGGTCGGCGTCGGGCAGGATGATGGCATGGTTCTTCGCCCCGCCCAGGGCCTGGACGCGTTTGCCGTGCTTGGTGGCGGTCTCGTGGACGTACTGCGCGATCGGGGTGGAGCCGACGAAGGAGATGCCGTCCACGTCCGGGTGGGTCAGGAGACCGTCGACGGTTTCCTTGTCGCCATGCAGTACCTGGAACACACCGTCCGGCAGGCCGGCTTCCTTCCACAGCTTGGCCAGGAGCAGCGAGGCGGAGGGGTCGCGTTCGGAGGGTTTGAGGATGAACGCGTTGCCGGTGGCGATGGCCATCGGCGCCATCCACAGCGGCACCATCACGGGGAAGTTGAACGGGGTGATGCCCGCAACGACGCCGAGCGGCTCGCGGAAGGAGAAGACGTCGATGCCGGTGGAGACCTGGTCCGAGTAGTCGCCCTTGAGCAGGGTGGGGATGCCGCAGGCGTATTCCACTACTTCCAGGCCGCGGCCGATCTCGCCCTTGGCGTCGGAGAGGACCTTGCCGTGTTCGGCCGTCACCAGCTGCGCGAGGTCGTCCACGTGGGCGGCGACGAGTTCTCGGAACTTGAACAGCACGGCGGTGCGCTTGGCCAGGGAAATGTCGCCCCAGGTATCGGCGGCCTTGCGGGCGGCGGCGACGGCGGTTTCCAGGTCGGCACGGTTAGCCAGGCGCAGTTCGCCGGACACGGCACCGGTGGCCGGGTTGTACACGTTCGCGGTGCGGTCACCCGCGCCAGGAGTCTCGGCTCCGTTGAGAAAGTGGTTGATGACAGTCGTCTCAGTGGTGATGGCAGTCATGGGACTCTTCCTTGAGTAGTGAAAAAGTGTGGTTAGCCGAGCAGTTTGCGCTGGCGTGACTTGTGGTCGACGTACGTCTGGAAGGCCTGCATGGTGGATTCCAGTTCGGAAACCTGGGAGACGGGGACGTCCCACCAGGACTCGGAGGACGGGGCGTCCAGGAGCGGATCGGACTCGACGTGGATCAGGATCGGACCTGTGCCCTCGGGGGCGGCCTTGGCGTCGCGGATGGCCTGCTCGAGTTCGGCGATGACCTTCTCCCCGGGTTCGATCCGGATGACCTTCACGCCGAGGGACTGGGCGTTCAGTGCCAGGTCCACGGGCAGGGTCTCGCCGTCGTCGAAGCTGTGCTGTTCCTCGTCCAGCGCCCGGTACTTCGTGCCGAAGCGCTGCGAACCGACGGATTCAGACAAAGAGCCGATGGAGGCGTAGCCGTGGTTCTGGATCAGGACCACGATCAGCTTGATGCGTTCGGCGACGGCGGTGACCAGTTCGGTGTGCATCATGAGGTAGGAGCCGTCCCCCACCATCACGACGACGTCCCGCACCTGTCCGCCTGACGCGCCGGCCGCCGTCGTGCTTGTCGCTTCGGCGATCGCTGCGCGCTTGACGCCCAGGCCCCCGGGGATTTCGTAGCCCATGCAGGAGTAGGCGTACTCCACGTGGTAGCCGAACGGGTCGCGGACCCGCCACATCTTGTGCAGGTCCCCGGGCAGCGAACCCGCCGCGCAGATGACGACGTCGCGGGCGTCCATGGCCCGGTTGGTGGCGCCGATGATCTCGTTCTGCGCCGGCAGCGGGGTGTAGCGGGTGTCGAAGGCCTCGTCCACGGTGGCGTTCCAGCGCTTCTTCTCCGCCGCGACCTTCTGCTCCAGGTCCGCGCCTACACGGTAACCGCCCTGGGCTGCGTTGAGCTTGACCAGGGCCTTGCGGGCGTCGGCCACGATCGGCAGCGCGGTGCCGTGCTTGTAGGCGTCGATCGGGGACACGTTGATGTTCACGAACTTCACGTCCGGGTTCTGGAACGCGGTCCGGGACGCGGTGGTGAAGTCCTCGTAGCGGGTGCCGATGCCGATGATCAGGTCCGCTTCGGCGGCGATGGCGTTGGCCGCCGTCGTGCCCGTGGAGCCGATGGCGCCCAGGGAGAACTCGTGATCCCAGGGGAGCACGCCGACGCCGGCCTGGGTGTTGCCCACCGGAATCCCGGTCATCTCGGCGAACTTCGCGAGTTCGTCGTTGGCGTAGGCGTAGAGGACGCCGCCGCCGGCGATGATGAGCGGACGCTTCGCGGCGCGGATGGCTGCGGCGGCGCGGGCGATGTCGTCGTCGTCAGCGTCGGGGCGGCGGATCCGCCACTCGCGTTCGGCCAGGAACTCGGCGGGGACGTCGAACGCTTCGGCTTGGACGTCCTGCGGCAGGGAGATGGTCACCGCGCCGGTCTCGGCGGGGTCGGTGAGGACGCGCAGGCCGTTGTGGAACGCGGAGAACAACTGCTCCGGCCGGTTCACGCGGTCAAAGAACTTGGACAACGGCCGGAACGCGTCGTTGACGGTGACGTCGTAGGCGTAGGGCTGCTCCAGCTGCTGCAGCACGGGGTCGGCGGCGCGGGTAGCGAATGTATCGCTCGGCAGCAGCAGCACGGGCAGCCGGTTGGTGGTGGCCAGTGCCGCGCCGGTCAGCAGGTTCGACGAACCCGGCCCAATGGAGGTGCTGACCGCGTAGGTCTGGCGGCGACGGGTGTGCCGGGCGTACCCGACGGCCTGGTGGACCTGGGCCTGTTCGTTCCGGCCCTGGTAGTACGGCATCAGGGCGGGGTCCTGCTGCTGGTACTGCTTCAGCGCCTGGCCCACGCCGGCCACGTTGCCGTGCCCGAAGATCCCGAAGGTGCCGGGAATGAGCCGCTCACGGTAGTCAACGCCGCCCACCGTGTCCACGGTGTACTGCCGGGAGAGGTATTCGACGACGGCCTGCGCCACCGTCATTCTGCGTGTTCCTGTTGTTGTGGCCATGGCTAGTTCTCCAGGAGTTCTGTGGTGTGGTGCAGGAGCGAAGCTGCCGCGGCGACGGCGCCGGCGACGTCCCCGTCTGCGGGGTAGAGCAGGGTCCGGCCCACCGTGAGGCCCTGCACGCCGGGCAGGGCCAGCGCGGCACCCCAGGTGGCGAAGACCTCGTCCTGGGACCCGTCCGGGTCACCGCCCAACAGGACGGTGGGCATGGTGGTGGCAGCCATGACCCGTTCCATCTCCGCGACGACCGGCAGCTTCATCCAGGTGTAAGCGCTGGTGGAACCCAGGCCCTCGGCGATCGCGATGGACTTGATCACGGCGTTGGGAGACAGGTCGTTGCGGACCCGCCCGTTCTCACGGACCGACAGGAACGGCTCCACCATCGCGATCAGCTTCCGTTCGGCCAGGGAGTCGATGGAACGTGCCGTGGCCTCCAGGGTGGCAACCGTGTCCGGGTCGCCCAGGCAGATCCGGGTCAGCATCTTCCCGCCATCCGCGCCCAAGGCCTCCAAAGCGGCGGCAGTGTGGCCCGTGAACCGGTCATCGAACTCGTTGACCAACCCGGCCAGGCCGCCGCGGTTCATGGAACCGAACAGGAGCTTGCCGTCCAGGGCACCCAGCAGGAGCAGGTCATCCATGATGTCCGGGGAGGCCAGCACACCATCAACGGCAGGGTTCGCCAACGCGATCTGGAGGCGGTCCAGCAACTGCCGGCGGTCCGCCATCGCCACAGGATCGGAACCGACAGCCAGGGCGCCGCGGGCCGGGTGGTCAGCGGCGACAATGAAGTTCTGCCGGCCTGCCTTAAGGCCCGGGTGGCGGCGGCGTGCCTTCGCGGCGCGGGCCACCGCGCCTGGGTCTTCGAGACGGATGATGCTCAGGTGCTCATAGCGGCGCGGGTCATCATCCACGGCATTGTTCGACGCTAAAGGTGTGAGGGTCACAGTGCTGCTCCTTCGGTGGCAAGCTGAACGGTGCCGGGTACGGCGCGGCCGCGTTCGGCCAGCAGCGAGGTGACCTCGTCCGGCGTCGGCATCGCATCCGCGCAGGACAGGCGGGAGGCCACAATCGCGCCCGCGGCGTTGGCATAGTCCAGGACCTGGGCCAGCGGCCAGCCGGACAGCAGCCCGTGGCAGAATGCGCCGCCAAAGGAATCGCCGGCACCCAGTCCGTTTAGGGTTTCCACCGGCACGGGCGCGGAAACCACGCGCTCCGTACGGGTCTTCGCCATCACGCCCTCCGGACCGAGCTTGACGACGGCGATTTCCACGCCGGCCACCAGCAACCGGTCCGCCTGCTCATCCGGCGTCCCCTCACCGACGGCGACGGCGCATTCCTTGTCATTGCCGATGGCGACCGTGACGTGCGGCAGGATCTTGGCGACCTCGGCACGGGCCTCTTCCTCGGAGGCCCAGAACATGGGGCGGTAGTCCAGGTCCAGGACGGTGAACTGTCCCTCGGCAAGTTCGGTCCGGGGACGGGCCTCGTGCGCGGCGATGTGGGCGGACCGGGACGGTTCCTGGGACAGGCCGGTCACCGTGGACCAGAAAATCCCCGCCTTCCGGATGGCGTCCAGGTCCAGCTCTTCGGCCTTGATCTGCAGGTCCGGAGCGGTGGGAAACCGGCCGTAGAAGTACAGCGGGAACTCATCGGTGGCCGGCTTGATCGCACAAAACGTCGCCGGCGTCTGCAGGCCGGCGACCGGCGTCACGAACGAATCGTCCACATTGAACCTGCGCAGTTCGCGATGCAGGTACGCACCGAAGGGATCATCCCCAGTCCGGGTGATGACGCCGGTCCGGCGGCCGTGCCGGGCAGCGGCGACGGCGACATTCGACGGTGAACCACCCAGGTATTTGCCGAAGGACTCGACGTCCTCCAGGCCAACCCCGATGTCGTTCGGGTAGATATCAACGCTGATGCGCCCGATCGTAAGAAGCTCGTGGGTCACGGGAATCGTGGACCTTTCTTGTGTGGAACTCGAGTCCTTTGAGGGGCAGGAACTCCGGAACTGGCAGGCCGTGGTGTGGGCCACAGCACTACTCTGCACTAGTTCCAATGTCCTGTCAAAGGTTTGTACTGACATACTTACAACAAGCGTTTGAGGTGCCCATCCCCAACGAATGGGTGCGCCACTTTACTTCTTGGGCACAGCCAATTCGCCGGTGACGTACTGGGCGCGGCCGAATCCAAATGACCAGTCGCCGGCCGTGTTTTCGATATAGCCAATGAAGACGTCCTCGCCGGCAACCCCCACGCGGGCCAGCTTTTCGGCGACAGCGGCAAAGAGCCGCTGCTTGGCCTCTAGCGAACGGCCGCCCTGCGTAAAGATCTGGATCATGACCACACCGTCGGCGCGTTCGAACCCCAGTCCCGCATCCTGGGCGAAAATCCGTCCCTGCGGGTGCTCGGTGAGGATGTGGAAGTAGTCGCGTTCCGGAATTCCATATTCGGCGAGGATGGCGTCATGGATTCCGCGGCTCAGCTGCTGCAGTTCCAAGGACGTGCGTCCTTCGTTGACATCAATGCGGACCAGCGGCATGAAAGTTTCTCCCTCAACTAGTTTGTCCTGACATAATAACAAACAGGACCTGAGGGGGGACAAGACCCCTTGAAAGGGAACAGCAACGGGGTTACGCTTAATCAATCAATAAGTTGATAAACAAGAAGGTTGATTAGGGGCTCGACATGACTGATAACGCCGAGCTGGACTCAGCGTTCCTGGCCTTGGCCGTCCCAGTCCGCCGCAGCATCATCGCCCGTTTGAGCCGGGGGCCGGCCACGGTCAATGAGTTGGCGGAACCCTTCGAGATTTCCAAGCAGGCAGTCTCGAAGCACATCCAGGTACTCGAGCAGGCGCAGCTGGTGACTCGCACCAGGGATGCCCAGCGCAGGCCCGTCCACCTGAACCCCGCACGGCTGGAGGCGCTCACTGCCTGGATTGACCAGTACCGGTTGGTCCGCGAGGAGCAGTTCCGCAGCCTCGATGCCGTGCTTGAATCCAGCGCCGGGCAAACGGCGCCAACGGCAAAGGAAGACAAATGAGCAATCCACTGAAAATTACGGCGCCGGAAGGGCTCCCCTACATCGACTTCGAGCGGGAGTTCGACTTTCCAGTGGCGGATGTGTTCCGCGCCCACAAGGACCCCGAATTGGTGGCCCAATGGCTGGGACCGCGGGGCATGAAGATGGAGATGGACCACTACGATTTCCGCACCGGCGGGAGCTACCGGTACATCCACACCGGCCCCGACGGGGTGCCGTACGAGTTCCGGGGAATCTTCCACACGGTGCGCGAGAACGAGTTTGCCCTGCAGACTTTCGAGTTTGGCGGCTATCCGGATTCGGTCAGCCTGGAGTCCATGACCTTTGAGGAGCTCGACGGCGGCCGGTGCCGGTTGCGGGGCCACGCCATGTACCAGAGCATGGAGGCGCGGGACGGCATGCTGCACTCAGGCATGGAAGGCGGCATGTCCGAAGGCTACGAGCGGCTGGATGAACTCCTGGCGGGCGCGTCGGCCTGACGCAGGAGGAGGGCTTCGTCCAGTACGCGGCCCAGGTTCGCGGCGTCGTGGGCAAATCGGCCCAGGAAGAGTCCGTCCGCAGCCGGCAGTTGGGGAAGCAGCCCCGGCCCCGCGCTGCCGCCGTAGATGAGGGGGCAGTCCGGACCCAGCTCGGCACGGATCTGCGCCAGGACGGCGTTGACATGCTTCGGCGGGGCCGGCTCCTGCGCCCCGATGGCCCACACCGGTTCGTAGGCCAGAACCAGGCGGCGCAGCAAGCCAGAGTCGCCGCCGGTTGCAGCACGGACCTGCTCCACGCAAAAGGCGGCGGCTGCTCCGGCGTCGATCCTCTCCGGCTCCCCAATGCAGAGCAGCGGGGTGAGTGATTGCCCGACGGCGGCACGCACCTTGCGTGCCACCACGGCGTCGTCCTCACCGAAGAGTTTGCGCCTTTCGGCATGGCCTATCTCGACGAGTGAGACGCCGAGTTCGGCCAGCATCCCGGGGCTGACTTCCCCGGTGAGCGGCCCGTCCCCCCACGCGCAGTTCTGCGCGCCGAGGAGTACCGGCGAGCCGGCCAGGATGCGGGTGGCAGGCTCGAGGACCGGGAAGGACGGGATGACGAAGACCCGGATGGGGGAATCCTGGACGCCGGAGCCCGTACCCAGTCCCGGCCTGTCATCGACAATGGAACGCACCTCCGACAGCCAGCGAAGGCTCGCCTGGTACCCCATGTACATCTTGGTGCTGACACCGATGTAGAGGGGTCCGTTGCCTGTGCTGCTGCCGGAGGTGCTCATGGTTTCCTTGCCTGGATGGGGGGACGGCTCAGTCGAGCAGGTCGTCGGCCTTGTTCTTGAACCGCTTGGTGGCGTACATCATCGCGGCGGCCACGAACGGCAGGACACCCAGCGCGTAGACACCCATGGAGCCGGTGGGCGATTGGGTTGCCTCGTTGACGGCAGTCCGGAGGATCGGCGCCACGAAGCCGCCCAGGTTACCCAGCGAGTTGATCAGGCCGATGCCGGCTGCGGCGGCTGAACCGGCGAGGAACGCTGTGGGATAGGACCACACCACCGGTCCGACGGCCAGGAAGCTGCAGACAGCCAGGGTTATGAAGATCATGCCCAGGAACGGCTGGTGGTTTGTGCCCGCCCAGGCCGAGCCGAAGATGCACAGGCCGGTGGAGATGAACAGGATGGTGCCGAACTTGCGGCGCTTGGCCACCGTGTCCGCGGCCTTGCCGATGAAGTAGCAGGCGAAGATGCCGAAGAACCACGGCACGGCGATCAGCAGGCCGACGGCGAGCCCCACCTTCTGTCCGGTCAACGACGATACCTGCTGCGGCAGGAAGAACGTCACGCCGTAGACGGCGATCTGCAGGCAGAAGTAGATCAGGGTGAAGTACCAGACGCGGCCGTTGCGCAGGGCCGCGAGGATGCCGCGCGGGCCGTGCTCGTCCTTGACGGTGTCCTCCAGCGCCATGACTTCCTTCAGCGCGTATTTCTCGTCTTTGCTGAGGAACTTGGCCTTCTCCGGGCCATTGATCAGGAAGAAGAACGCCGCAATGCCTGCCAGCACGGCCAGCATGCCTTCGACGAAGAACATGACCTGCCACCCGCGCAGGCCGGGCACCTGGTCACCGATGTTAATCAGCCAACCGGAGAGCGGGTTGCCAATCATCTGGGAGAAGGGCTGAGCCAGGTAGAAGATGGCGAACATCTGCACGCGGACCTTGTTGGGGAACCACTCTGCGAGGTACATGATCACGCCGGGGAACAGGCCGGCTTCGGTCACGCCCAGCAGGAACCGAAGGACCACGAACGAGGTCTCACCCTGGACGAAGGCGAAGCACGCGGAGACGATGCCCCAGGTGATCGCAATCCGGGCCAGCCAGATCTTGGCGCCCACCTTCTTGAGGAGCAGGTTGCTGGGGATTTCAAAGATGGCGTAGCCGATGAAGAAGATGCCTGCGCCCAGGGCGAAGGCTGCGGCGGACACTCCCTTGTCCGTTCCCAGGGCCGCCTCGGCAAAGCCGACGTTGGTGCGGTCAAGGAACGAAACGACGTAGAGGATAACCAGCATCGGCATGAGCCGGCGGGCCGCCTTGTAAATCGCGGACTTCAGGACCGGACGGGCCAGAAGCTCCTTGGATGTTGCGGTGGTTTCTGACACAACACTCTCCTTCGAGTGGTGACGTTGGTGGTGCCCCGCAGGCCGGCGGCCGGCGGGTTTTGGATGGCGCCTGCTTTCCTGACAGCGGAAGGCGGGTGCCGTTAGTGCATGTACAGGCCGCCGTCGACGTTCAGCGTCTGGCCGGAGATGTAACCGGCGTCCTCGCCGATAAGGAAGGAAATGGCCGCCGCGACATCCCGGGTGGTGCCCACGCGGTTCACCACGAGGTCCTTCACCAGCTCATCCTTGCGTTCCTCGCTGAGGGTGCCGCCCATGATGTCCGTATCGATCGGGCCCGGCGAGATGGCGTTGACGGTGATGTCGTACTCGCCCAGTTCGCGGGCGGTGGCACGGGTCAGGCCGATGACGCCCGCCTTCGCCACGGAGTACGGGGTTTTGCTGAAGGTTCCGCCGCCGCGCTGCGCCGAGACGGAGGAGATGTTGACGATCCTGCCGAGCCGGTTCTTCGCCATGGACTCGGCGGCCCGGCGCGTGGCGTAGTGGACGCCGTTCATGTTGATGTTGACCACGCGGTCCCACTCGGCCCCGTCGAGTTCCAGGTAGGGAACCGGGGAGCTGACCCCCGCGATGTTCGCGAGCGCCACCAGCTGGGGCAGTTCGGCCTCAATTTCGTCGATGGCGGAGCGGACGGACGCCTCGTCACCGATGTTGGCCCCGGCGCCGTGGGCTTTGACGCCGTGCTTTTCGGCCAGTTCCCTGGCGAGATTCTTGCTGGCCGCGTCATCGAGGTCGATCACGCCGATGTTCCAGCCGCGCTCGGCAAGGTAGTCGGCGGTGGCACGGCCGATGCCGCGTTCGGAGACGGCACCGGTAACGATGACGGTGCGGTCTACGGGAAATGCTGTCATGAAGTGTTCCTTTGTATGGAGGGTCGGCGCGCTGCAGTCCAAAAAGCTCAGGACAGCGGGGCCGGGCCCAGTTCCTCGATGAGCTTCTGCATGGCCACGTACGCCTTGTTCCGGTAGGCCACCAGGGCTGCGGTGCGGTCGGCGGGGACGTCGAGGAAGCCGGAGCCGGTCTTGGTGCCAAGCTGGCCGGCGTCGACCTTTTCCTGGAGGATCTTCGGGGTGGCGAACCGCTCCGGGAAGCCGGTCTGCAGCGACTTGTAGCAGAAGGCGTACACGTCCAGGCCGGCCATGTCGGCGATGGCGAAGGGGCCGAAGAAGGGCAGGCGGAAGCCGAAGGTGGTGCGGACCAGGGTGTCCACGTCTTCGGCGCTGGCGATGCCTTCCTCCACCACCTGGGCAGCTTCGTGGAAGAGGGCGTACTGGAGCCGGTTCAGCACGAAGCCGGTGACGTCCTTGACGGTGGCGGTTTCCTTGCCGGTCTCCCCCACGATGGTGCGGGCGGCCTGGACGGTTGCCTCGGAGGTCCCTTCATGCGGGATGACTTCCACGCCGGGGATGAACGGGGCCGGGTTGGAGAAGTGGACGCCCAAGAAGCGCTCCGGGTTTTCCACTACCTCGGCCAGCTTGGCGATGGAGATGGTGGAGGTGTTGGAGCCGATGATGGCGTCAGGCCGGGCGGCGGCGCTGATGCGGCCCAGGGTGGCGTGCTTGATCTCGAGGACTTCCGGCACGGCCTCCTCGATGTGTTCGGCATCCGCCACTGCTTCTTCGATGTCCTTGGCGGCCCAGAGGTTTTCCTTGAGCAGGTCCGTGGCGTTGGCCGGGAAGAGGCCTGCCGCGACGAACTCGTCGGATTCCTTCAGCAGCCGTTCGTAGTTGCTCTGGGCGATTTCGGCAGAGACGTCCGCCAGAGCCACACGGGCTCCGGCGAGTGCCAGGACCTGGGCGATTCCGCCGCCCATGTAACCGGAGCCGACGACGGCGATGTTGCGGGTGCTCATTTGGTTTCAAGTCCTTCCGACGCGCCCTCATAGGAGCAGATGGCGTCTACTTTGGCCGCGGATGCGGAGTTTTCATCGAAGCGGTAGTTGAGCCATTCGCCCACCAGCTTCTTGGCAAGTTCCAGGCCGATGACGCGCTGGCCCATGGTCAGCACCTGTGCGTTGTTGGACAGCACCGAGCGTTCCACCGAGTAGCTGTCGTGCGCGGTAACGGCCCGGATGCCCGGGACCTTGTTGGCTGAAATGGCGACGCCCAGCCCGGTTCCGCAGATCAGCAGGGCGCGGTCCGCTTCGCCGGCGGCCACCTTGCGGGCCGCGGCGACTGCCAGGTGGGGGTAGGCCGTGGTGTCGTCGGCGCCGACTCCCACGTCCTCCACCGAGGCAACGCGGGGGTCCGCCTCCAGCAGTTCACGCAGGGCGTTCTTGTATTCCACGCCGGCTTCGTCGTTGCCGACGACGATGCGCCAGCCCGGCTGGGATTGCTCAGTCATGAGGGTTCTCCTTTAGTGGCTTTCGATGGTGGCGGCGTAGTCGGCTACCCTGCGGGCGATAAGGCCGAAGGACACGGCGCCGGGATCCGGGTGGCCCAGGCTCTTCTCTGCCAGAGGACGGGCGCGCCCCTTCTTCGGGCTGAGCGCGGCAGTCGCGTCAGCGGCCTCTGCCGCCGCCTCCGCTGCCGCACGAAGGCTGCCGGCCAGGCTGCCGCCGTCGTCAAGTGCCTTGGCGAAGGTGTCAGCGAAGGGAAGCAGCGCGTCCACCATGGTCTTGTCTCCGGCTTCGGCCTTGCCCAGGGTGACAATGGCGTCGCGAAGGGCGTTGACAGCCGCCGCTGCGTCTGCCGATGTGTAGGAATCCTTGCTGCCCAGGGTCCTCCCGACGGCGGTGACGGCCGCGCCCCAGAGGGCACCGGAAGTACCGCCGGCACGTTCGGCCCATTGCTCCCCCGCCGCCGCGAGGAGTTCCTCAAGGCCGGCGCCAGCAGCGTGCGACTTTTCCGCGGCGGCAACGGCGGCGTCCACACCGCGGCGCATGCCGATGCCGTGGTCCCCGTCCCCGGCAATGGCGTCCAGCTTCCCGAGTGCCTCCTCATGTTCGACGACGACTGCCTGGGCTTCCTTCAGTGCGCCCACCGCGGTGGCGGCAAGGGCTGTCGAGGCGGCGGTCGCGTCGAGGGCGGGCGCGGTTGCCTCCTCCGCCAGGGACGCCACGGACCGTGCCTTGCGGGGCGCCAGGTTGCCTTTGCGGAAGGCGGGCGTGTCAGCCGGGGCGGACCAGAACTTCTCCAACTCATCGTCGAGCCAGAACAGCGTCAGGGACAGGCCGGACATGTCCAGGCTGGTGACCAGCTCACCGCACTCGGGTTCCACGATTTCGAGTCCGGCCGCAGTCAACAGGGCCTCGATCCTGCCGAACAGCAGGAACAGTTCGTCATATTTGACCGTGCCGAGGCCGTTGAGGATCGGCACAACGCGGGTGCCTGCGTTTTCCGGCTTGTCCTTCAGCAGGCCGTCCACCAGCAGCCGGGCAAGCTCGCTGGCGGTGGGCAGCGGCTGCTCCGAGATGCCCGGTTCGCCGTGGATGCCAAGCCCCACGGACATCATGCCTTCGGGCACCGTGAACAACGGCTCCTCCGCTCCGGGAAGGGTGCAGCCGGCGAAGGCCACGCCAAGTGAGCGGGTGTGGTGGTTGGCCTTGACGGCGAGGCGCTCCACCTCGTCAAGGTCCAGCCCGGCCTCCGCTGCAGCTCCGGCCACCTTGAAGACCGTGAGGTCGCCGGCGATGCCGCGGCGCTTGCCGATTTCGCCGGGCGGAGCGCTGGCGATGTCATCGGTCACCAGGACCGTGCGGGTTTCGATGCCCTCGGCGTTCAGTTTGTCCTGTGCCTGGCCGAAGTGGAGGACGTCGCCGGCATAGTTGCCGTAGCTGAGCAGGACCCCGCCGCCGGCTTGGGAGGCCTTGGCCACCCGGTACACCTGGCCGGCGGAGGGGGAAGCGAACATGTTGCCGCAGGCACTTCCGGCAGCGAGCCCGGCTCCCACCAGGCCGGCAAAGGCCGGGTAGTGGCCGGAGCCGCCGCCGATGACCAACGCCACCTGGCCTGCGGGTGATTCGGTGGACCGGACGACACCGCCGTCAACGCGGGCCACGTACTGCCGGTTGGCGGCGACGAAGCCGTCGAGGGCGTCGTCTGCGAACTGCGCTGGATCGTCAAATATCTTTGTCATGATTCCTCGTTGAACCTGTGGGGATGGCTCTGCCGGTCAGCGTGCGGGGACAGCCGCGGGGGCCTGCCGCCCCTGGGCCACCAGGCTGGTGCCCAGGGCATAGCTGTCACGCTTGGGCAGGACCTGGCGCCGCAGGTAGTCCTGGTTGGCGGCCGTGACGCTCAGGCCGTCTCCGCCGTAGTGCTCGGTGCAGATGACGCCCTGGAAACCGACGGAAAGGGCGAACTGGAACGCCTCGCGGTAGCTGATGAGGCCGGATTCCATGGGGGCCGGGATGGCGACGTAGTGGTCGCGGGCCTGGTCCTCATCGCGGATGTAGTTCTTCACGTGCCAGTAGTTGGAGTACGGCAGCGTCTTGTGTACCAGTTCGCGCCAGTCCTCGATGGGACGGTGCAGGCGGATCAGGTTGCCCAGGTCCGGGTTCAGCCCGACGTTGGGCAGATCGATGTCCTGGACCAGCTGCACCGAGGAGTCCCCCGTTCCCAGATAGGTGTCCTCATACATCTCCAGCGACACCAGGAGCCCGAGTTCAGCCGCGTGCTTGCCTACTTCGCGGATGCGGCTTACGGCGTTGTTCCACGCCTCCTTGTCCCCCACCGGGTCCTTGTGGCCCTCAACCGTCCAGAACCAGAGCTGCTTCTGCTGCTCCGGGGTGATGGCCTGGTGCAGTCCGATCGAGACAACCTCGCAGCCGAGCTGGGCTGCGGCCTCCAGGGTGCGGTGGGTGTAGGCGAGGTTCTCTTCCCAGCGGCCTTCTTCGATCACGCTGCGGCGGATGGCGGAGATGGAGGGAAGGCCAAGGCCGGCGGCGGTTGCGGCAGCCTTCAGCTCGTCAAGCCGGCTGCTGGAGAGGTCACCGGGGCGGACCCAGCTGTCGGTGAGGTCGGCATTGGTGAAACCGGCGTCAGCCACCTCCTCGAAGACCTGCTGCCAGTCGCTGGCGGGGGCCTGCTGGGCGGTTGTCCCATCGGCCCGGGTCCCCGGGAACTGCAGCAGGGCAGCGGCGATGGGCCAGTTTTCGGCGGTGTACGGCATTGTCACTCCAGATCTAGAATCGCATTTCCTATAGGATCTACGTTGCTTGCGGCCCATGTCAAGGGGTTGAGGGTAATTCCTGCCCTGATAAATGGGCGAACGGAAGGGTTGCGCCAGGGCCGGCAGTGCCCTGGCGTGCTGGTGCTAGCTGCGCACTTCGCTGTCGTGCTGCGAGCGCTGCTTGACGCCCTCAATGTGGTCGATCATCTTCTGTCGCGCCAGCTCGGCGTCGCCGGACTCGAAGGCCCTGAGGATCTCGGTGTGCTCGGCGATGGCGTAGTCGGCATCAGTGACGCCCAGCCCGCCGAAGAAACGGAAACGCTGGACCTGTCCGCCCAGGGCGTTGTAGGCGGACAGCAGGAACTGGTTATCGGCTGATTCGGCGATGAGCCGGTGAAACCGTTCGTCGGCTTCCCAATAGGCGCGGAACTCGGCAAAGGACGGACCCCGTGGGGCGGCCTTCAGGTCCTCGATGGCCTGCTCCAGCTGACCGGTCAGTTGCTGGTCCGCGTGCTTGCAGGCCATGAATGCGTTGGCGGGCTCGATGACCAGCCGCGCGTCCATCAGGTCGGCCAGCTCGTCAGGGGTGAACAGCGGTGCCACCCGGTAACCGCGCAGGGCCATCCTCCGGACCATCCCGGTGGCTTCCAGCCGGGCGAGGGCCTCGCGGACGGGCGTCGGGGAGACGTCCAGTTCCCTGGCCATCCCGTCAATGCTGACGGGAGTGCCGGCCTCCAGCCTGCCGTCCATCAGGGCAACAAGCAGCGCCTCATAGACGTGGTCGGCGAGGACCTGCCTGCTCACGCCGCCGGAGGCCTGGTTCTTGGTTGCCATGTAGAAATCCTATAGCCGGTATACGCGCCGGAACGCGAGTGTGAAGCCCCTCCCGGGTGCCGTGCGGCCGGTGAGCCGCACGGCACCTTGGGCGTGGCGTCCGTCAGGAAACCTGCAGGCCGCCGTTGATGTCGTAGGTAGCGGCAGTGATGTAGCCGGCATCCTCGCCCAGCAGGAACGCGATCAGCGCCGCCACTTCCTCCCGGGTACCCACCCGGCCCATCATGATTCCCTCGGACATTTGGGCTTTGCGCTCGTCGGTCAGAGTTCCGCCCATAATGTCGGTGTCGATGGGGCCCGGGGCGATGGCGTTCACGGTGATGTTGTGTTCACCCACTTCGCGGGCCAGGGCACGGGTGAAGCCGAGGATGCCGGCCTTGGAGGCGCTGTAGGCCACCTTGGAGTAGGTGCCACCGCCACGCTGGGCCGAGATGGAGGAGATGCTGACGATCCTCCCGAGTTCATGCTCGATCATCCCCTTGAGGACACGCTGCGATACAACGAACGTGCCGCGCATGTTGATGGCGAAGACCTTGTCCCATTCCGCCACGGTGGTTTCCATGAAGGGTGTGGGCGAACTGATCCCCGCAAGGTTCACCAGTCCGACGATCGGCGGAAGCGACTGCTCGATCTCCGTGATGGCGCGGTCTACGGATGCCTCGTCCGAGACGTCCGCACCCACGCCAATTGCCTTAACCGCCCGGTTGGCGCCGATTTCTGCGGCAGCGGCTTTGGCGTCTTCCGCGTTGATATCGAGGATGGCGATGGACCAGCCTTCGCTGGCCAGGCGGTCGGCGGTGGCGCGGCCGATGCCGCGGGCCGAGGCCGCCCCGGTCAGGACCGCGGTGCGCTCTGCGGGGAAGGTGTGCTGTGTAGTCATTGCTTTGTCCTAGTGGGTTTCGGCGGCAGGAACGGTGGCTCCGGGTGCGGAGACGCCTTCGGGCCGCTTGCGTGCATAAAGGTAGGTTGCGGCTGCGGTGACCGCCAGGCAGGCGGCCAGGAAGACCAGGCCGGTCTGGCTGTTCCCCGTGGCGTCCTTGAGAATGCCCACAATGTAGGGCGCCACGAAGCCGCCCAGGTTGCCGAGGGAGTTGACCATGGCAAGGCCGGCTGCAGCTGCGGCACCGGTCAGGGCCGCGGAGGGCATGGCCAGGAAGGGCGCGATCGCGGAGTAGATTCCCATGGCCGCCAGGGTCAGGAAGACCATGGCGAGCACTGCGTTGACCGGGAGCAGGAAGCCGGCGCCCAGGAGGCCGACGGCGGCCAGCACCATGCTCATGCTGGCGTGCCAGACGCGGTTGCCGGTACGGTCGGAGCGCTTGCTCCAGAAGTAGACGAACACCGCAGCGATTGCGTATGGGATGAAGACGATGAACCCCACCTGGGTTGAGTCGAACTTTCCAAGCGCCTTGACGATGGTGGGCAGCCAGAGGCCGAGGCCGTAGATGCCGCACACGAGGCCGAAGTACAGCGCCGAGTAGGCGATCGTGCGGGGGTCCTTCAGGCCTGCGAGGAAGTTGTGGTTCCCGGCCTTCTGCTTGTGGGCCAACTCCTCGCTCATTGTGGTGGACAGCCATTCGCGCTCTTCCGGCGTGAGCCACTTGGCGTGCTCGGGCCGGTCCGTCATGACAAACGGGGTAATGATGCCCAGCACGATCGCCGGGATGCCCTCAAGGATGTACAGCCACTGCCATCCGTGCAGGCCGGCCACCCCCTCAAGATTCAGGAGCATGCCGGAGACGGGAGCACCCAGGGCGTTGGAGATGGGCTGGGCAAGGATGAAGATGCCCAGTACGGTGACGCGCTGCGCTGCCGGGAACCACAGGGTCAGGTAGAAGAGGATCGCAGGGAAGAAGCCGGCTTCTGCGGCGCCAAGGAGGAAGCGGATGACGTAGAAGGTGGCCTCGCCGTTCACCAGGAACATGGCCGTGGCAAAGATGCCCCAGCTGATCAGGATGCGGGCGATCCACTTGCGGGCACCAAAGCGGTACATGCCGCCGTTGCTGGGGATTTCCAGCAGTGCATAGCCCAGGAAGAAGATGCCTGCGCCCAGTCCGTAGGCGGCTTCTGTGATGCCGATGTCGCCCTGCATGCCGAGCTTGGCGAAACCGACATTGTTCCGGTCAAGGTAGGCGACGAAGTACAGCAGGACGATCAGGGGCATGAGCCTCCGGCGGACCTTGCGGAGGGTTGCCTCGCCGAGCTCGCTGAGGACGGGCGCGGCGGCACGGGAACTCATCGCGGGCCTCCGGCAGTGATGTGGGGACCCTCAAAAAGGGAATGCGCGCGCATGAAGACTCCTTTGGCTGGCGGCATTAGATGGGGATTCTGATATCAGATGTCTGATGTCTGACTGAGATTTTAGTCACAGCGCAGCGCGAGCGTCAACACAGGGGGTGGGGCGTCCCTCAGGAGGTCTGCCCTCGGAGCGCCGTGAGCCGACAGGGACGCGGCTCAGGCCGTTCAGCGGGCAGTGGTACCGGTACGGCTGGACATGGCAAGGAACTGCTCGTAGTCCTCGAAGGTCTGGGTGATATGGGCGTCCATGGCGGAGCGGGCCGTGGCAGGATCACCCGCGGCGATGGCCGCCAGGACCATTTTGTGGTGGTGGATGGCATGGCGCTGCACGTCCGGGAACGCGGAGGTCTCGCGCCGCATGGCATAAAGCAGGGTTGAGAGCTGGCCGAGCAGTGCGGGCACAAACGGGTTGCCGGAGGCGCGCAGCACCGTGTCGTGGAAGGCGATGTCGGCCACGGTCAGCGCATCGACGTCCCCGGCGTGGTGTGCCGCCTCCATTTGCTCGACACTCTCCTGCAGGGCGGTCAGGTCCGCCGGGCGATGACGCGAGGCGGCCAGTTCAGCTGCCCCGGTCTCCACCATGCGGCGGACCTCCAGCAACCGAAGGGCCACTTGGTCGGAAGCCACTCCCCTGGAGGCGGCGCGCATGATGGCATCCAGCCCGGTCCAGCGTTCAGGCGGATTGACGAACGTGCCCAGGCCGCGCTTCACGTACACAACGTCCTGGGCTTTCAGTACATTCATCGCCTCCCGGGCCGTCAGCCTGCTGACACCGGATTCCTTTGCGATGTCAGCCTCGGGCGGCAGGGCGTCGTCGGCCTTAATCTCGCCGCTCAGGATGTGCTCCAGCACCTTGTCCACGACGGCGTCGACCAGGGTGGGTCGCTTTGCTGCCATCGTCATTCCCCTGCCTGCGCGCCCACGGCGCCGTGATTTTCCTTCCCCAACATTACTCGACATGGTTGGGCCCACGCCGCCGGGCCGCCGTCGTGCTTTCAACGGTGGGTTAAACAACGAACGCGGGGCCACCCCGGCCCGTCCCATCGAATGGGCCGGAGGGGGTAACCCCGCGTTGCGCGGTCTCTCTCATAGCGCCGTTGCCAAAGGCGCGGTGTTGCTACAGGGCTGAGTAAACCTCACGGAGCAGCTTGGCGGTTTCAGACGGCGTCTTGCCAACCTTCACGCCGGCAGCCTCGAGGGCTTCCTTCTTGGCCTGGGCAGTACCGGCAGAGCCGGACACGATGGCGCCGGCGTGGCCCATGGTCTTGCCCTCGGGGGCGGTGAAGCCGGCCACGTAGCCGACGACCGGCTTGGTGACGTTGGCCTTGATGAAGTCGGCTGCGCGCTCTTCGGCGTCGCCGCCGATCTCGCCGATCATGACGATGGCCTTGGTCTCGGGGTCAGCCTCAAACGCGGCCAGGGCGTCAATGTGCGTGGTGCCGATGATGGGGTCGCCGCCGATGCCGATGGCGGTGGAGAACCCCAGGTCGCGCAGTTCGTACATCATCTGGTAGGTCAACGTGCCGGACTTGGAAACCAGACCAATGGGGCCCTTGCCGGTGATGTTGGCCGGCGTGATGCCGACCAGTGCCTCGCCTGGGGTGATGATGCCGGGGCAGTTCGGGCCGATGATGCGGGTGACCTGGTTGCCGTCGGCGTCCACCTTGGACTGGGCCAGGGCCCAGAATTCGGCGGAGTCCTGGACGGGAACGCCCTCGGTGATGACCACGACCAGGCCGATGCCGGCCTCGATGGCTTCGACAACGGCGTTCTTGGTGAATGCCGGCGGCACGAAAACGATGGAGACGTCGGCGCCGGTTTCAGCCATGGCTTCCTTGACGGTGCCGTAGACGTTGATTTCCTTATCGCCGTGCAGGACCGTGGTGCCGGCCTTGCGGGCGTTGACGCCGCCAACGATGTTGGTGCCAGCCTTGAGCATCAGGGCGGTGTGCTTGGTGCCTTCGCCGCCGGTGATGCCCTGGACGATGACCTTGGAGTCTTTGTTCAGATAAATAGACATGGTGCGTCCCTTTACTTCGCTGCGTTGGCGAGCTCGGCGGCCTTGTCGGCGCCCTCGTCCATGGTGGCGGCCAAGGTAACCAGCGGGTGGTTGGCCTCGTTGAGGATGCGGCGGCCTTCCTCGACGTTGTTGCCGTCGAGGCGGACTACCAGCGGCTTGTTGGCGGTGTGGCCCAGTTCGGCCAATGCGCCGACGATGCCCTTGGCGACGGCGTCGCACGCGGTGATGCCGCCGAAGACGTTGACGAACACGGACTTGACCTGCTCGTCGCCCAGGATGACGTCCAGGCCGGCGGCCATGACCTCGGCAGAGGCACCGCCGCCGATGTCCAGGAAGTTGGCGGGCTTGACGTTGCCGTGGTTTTCCCCAGCGTAGGCAACGACGTCCAGGGTGGACATGACCAGGCCTGCACCGTTGCCGATGATGCCCACTTCGCCGTCGAGCTTGACGTAGTTGAGGTCCTGCGCCTTTGCCTTGGCCTCAAGCGGGTCTGCAGCGTCCTTGTCCTCGAGCTGCGCGTGCTTGGCGTGGCGGAAGTCGGCGTTCTCGTCCAGGGAGACCTTGCCGTCCAGTGCCACGATGTCACCGGCGCCGGTCTTGACCAGCGGGTTGACCTCTACCAGGGTGGCGTCTTCCTTCTTGAAGACGTCCCAGAGCTTGAGGATCACGGCGGCGACCTTGCCGCGCAGTTCCTCGGCGAAGCCGGCAGCTGCGACGATTTCGTCGGCCTTGGCCTGGTCGATGCCCACGGCGGGGTCGATGGCGATCTTGGCCAGCGCTTCGGGGCGTTCGACGGCGAGCTGTTCGATTTCCATGCCGCCCTCAACCGAGCACATGGCCAGGTAGTTGCGGTTGGCCCGGTCCAGCAGGACGGAGAAGTAGTATTCCTCGGCGATGTCCGCACCCTGGGCAATCATCACCTTTTTGACGGTGTGGCCCTTGATGTCCATGCCCAGGATGTTGGAGGCGTGCTCAAACGCCTCATCGGCGGACTTTGCGACCTTGACGCCGCCGGCCTTGCCGCGGCCGCCTACCTTGACCTGCGCCTTGACAACGGTAACGCCGCCGATCTTCTCGGCAGCTGCCTTTGCTTCTTCTGGGGTGTACGCCACGATGCCGGCAAGCACGGGTACACCGTGCGCCTCGAACATATCGCGCGCCTGGTATTCAAACAGGTCCACGGTTTAGTGTCCTTCTACGTCGAAGTAGTTTCTGTACAGTCGGACACCATCTGGAAGACGATGACCGGGCTGCGGATTGCACGCACCGGCGGCCTGTTGGAAACGAGCCACGCGGCGTAATGCTCCATGGGGAACTCTAGTCCTTTGGAGGGACCGGCCCGTCCCAGAGTACCGCTTATGTGAGTAAGCACACTATTCTATGGATCGTAGAAAAACCGCGGATTTACGGGGTTTTTGGGGCCTCCGGCCGTGTATTCCGGCTGCTCCCTGCGGGGCCCTGGATCAGTTCGTAACGTTCGGGGGAAACAAAGAACCCCACGCCGGCGGAGACATTTCCGCACGCCACACCGCCGTTGTAGGCAGAACAGCGAAGGCCGTTGCGTTCCAGGTTCTGGCCGTCCTCGAGGACCGGCAACTGGGCCAGCGGGCCAGCATTGCCCCCCTTCGGTCCGTAGGCTGCCTCCATGCTTGTGACGCCCGAGCGGCATTCGCCGTAACGTGCAGCGTCCGGGGACAGCAGGGCCACGCCGCCCAGGTAGCCAAGGTGGGTTCCTGCGCAGTCGTCCTTGACGTCGCCGGGCTGGGGGGCCGGGTAGGTGGCCAGCTCACAGTGGGCCACCGGGACGATGGGCAATTTGTTGTTGGCGGCGTCGCTGTAGCGGTTCTGTTCATACGGCAGGTTCAGGTGTTCCCCCGGGACGAGGTGAGTGAGCAGGCGATGGTCCGGTCCGGGGTGATGAAGGACAGGACGTCGGTGCCGCTGGAAAAGGCCTTCGCGTCGGCAAGGGGCGCTTGTTCCAACTGCTGCATAGGCGGAAGGGGTGGAGGGGGAACGTAGGAAGGGTCCTTGGTGGTCACGCTGCACCCCGTGGCCGAGGCAAGGAAAAGGGCGGCGAGCATCCCCCATACAGTCCGTCGCATGGCCTCCATTATGCCCGGCTCCGGTCACCAAAAACGCCGTGGGCGGCGCAACCGCCGGTGGCCCCCGCGGGGGTGGGCCACCAGCCCCGCTCAGGCGTCGAGCTTGGTCAGTGGCGCGTAGCGCAGCAGCAGGCGCTTTTCCCCGACCTCGAACTTGACCTTGGCAACCGTCTTGTCCCCTGCCCCTTCAAGGGCCAGGACGGTGCCATTGCCAAAGCTCGTGTGGTTGACCTTGTCCCCCACGCTGACGGCGATGATTTCCTTTTGCGGCTGTACCCGGTTTTTCGCGATGAAGGCAGGGACGTCGGCGTTGAAGCCTGCGGAGGAATCCGCCGCAGCACCCCGTGAGGTGCCGGCACCCCAGAAGGAGCCGCTGTAGCGGCCTGATCCAATGGAGCCGCCGCCTCCCCACGACTGCCGGCTGGTCCCTTCCCGCTTCCATTCCAGGAGCTCGGCGGGAATTTCCTCCAGGAACTGGCTCGCGGGGTTGTACTGGCTCTGTCCCCACATGCTGCGCACCTCTGACCGGGTCACGTACAGCCGCTTCCGGGCACGGGTGAGGCCGACGTACGCGAGCCGGCGTTCCTCGGCCAGTTCCTTGGGGTCGGTGGCGGAACGCTGGTGCGGGAACAGCCCGTGCTCCATGCCGGTGAGGAAAACTACCGGGAATTCCAGGCCCTTTGCCGTGTGCAGGGTCATCAGGGTCACCACGCCCAGGCGCTTGGCTTCGGCTACTGCTTCATCGATGTCCGCACCGGGGGCGTCGGGGATTTGGTCAGCATCCGCCACCAGGGACACCTGTTCCAGGAACGCGGCCAGCGACCCTTCTGGGTTTTCCTGCTCGTACTCCCGCACCACGGCCACGAGCTCGGCCAGGTTCTCCACGCGGGACTCGTCCTGGGGATCGGTGCTGGAGCGCAGGGCAGCGAGATAGCCGGTCTGTTCCAGGACCGCCTCGAGTGCCGCGGCGGCACCCGACCCGGCGGCTACCTCGGCAAGGTCGTCCAGCATCTTCACGAAGCCCAGCACGGCGTTAACGGAACGGGTGGCCATTCCGGGGGCCTGGTCGGCGCGGCGTGCCGCGGCCATGAAGGACGTCCGCTCACGCTCAGCCAGGGCAGCAACGGCCCCCTCGGCGCGGTCGCCGATGCCTCGCTTTGGCTCATTCAGCACCCGGCGAAGGTTGACGTCGTCGTCAGGATTGACCAGCACGCGCAGGTACGCAAGGGCATCCTTGATTTCCTTGCGCTCGTAGAAGCGGGTGCCGCCAACAACCTTGTAAGGCAGGCCCACGCGAACCAGGACGTCCTCGATGGAGCGGGACTGGGCGTTGGTCCGGTAGAAGATGGCGACGTCGCCCGGACGCAGGTTCTCCTCGTCCTGGAGCCGGTCGATTTCCTTGGCAATGAACTGTGCTTCGTCGTGCTCGTTCTCGCCCACGTACCCGATGATCTTGTGGCCTTCGCCTTCGGCGGTCCACAGCCGTTTTTCGGGCCGGTTGGGGTTGCGCGAGATTACTGAGTTGGCAGCGCTCAGGATGTTCTGGGTGGAACGGTAGTTCTGCTCGAGCTTGATGGTGCGGGCTTCGGGGTAATCCTTTTCGAACTCCACGATGTTGCGGATGTCCGCGCCGCGGAAGGCGTAGATGGACTGGTCCGAGTCGCCAACCACGGTGAGCTCGGAGGCTCCGGGCCCTTCGCCCACGATTTCGCGGACCAGGGCGTACTGGGCGTGGTTGGTGTCCTGGTATTCGTCCACCAGGACGTGGCGGAAGCGGCGGCGGTAGGACTCAGCCAATGCCGGGAAGGCCCGGAACATGTAGACGGTCTCGGCGATGAGGTCGTCGAAGTCCATGGCGTTGGCCTGGCGAAGGCGCTGCGTGTAGCCCTTGTACACGTCTGCCACGGCGTGTTCGAAGGGGTCGTTGTAGTTGGCCGCCGAGGCAAAGGAGTCGGCGTCAATGAGTTCGTTCTTCAACGCGGAAATCTTGTGCTGGATGGCCTTGGGCGCGAACTTCTTGGGGTCCAGGTCCAGTGCCTTGGACACCTGGGTGACAAGGCGCAGGGAGTCCGCCGAGTCATAGATGGAGAAGTTGGACTTCAGCCCGACGTTCGCGGCTTCCTGGCGCAGGATCCGCACGCAGGAAGAGTGGAATGTTGAGATCCACATGATCTTGGCCCGCCCGCCCACCAGGGCTTCAATGCGCTCCCGCATCTCGGCAGCCGCTTTGTTGGTGAAGGTGATGGCCAGGATCTCGCCATGGTGGGCCCGGCCGGTGGCGATCAGGTACGCGATCCGGTTGCTGAGTACCCGCGTTTTGCCTGAACCGGCTCCGGCAACGATCAGCAGGGCAGAGCCGGCGTGTTTAACCGCTTCCTCCTGCTGGGGGTTCAATCCCTCCAGCAACTGGGCAGCATCAGGGCGGCGGTGCCCATGGTGGCCGCCGGCGTCGTGCTGGTTGCCGCCGTTCCGGTTGGACTCCTGCCAGCCGCCGGACTGGTGCTGACCATCAACGCCCGGAACCCGCATTCCGCCCGGGCCGGCCGTGGTGGCGACGCCCTCAGGCCCCGTCCTGGTGCGGGCGGTGGCGGCCGGAGCGGCCTTGAACGGTCCGTCAGAGTACGGGTCAAACAACATATCCATGGTGCCTACAAGTCTAGGCGGTGGGACCGACAACGCCTTCCAGCCTGTGGATTACTCCCGCTGCCCGGGCAGCTGGCTCAGCCCACCGAGCCGGACTGGAGGGCTGCCCGCAACTCGCGCACCGCCGTCGTTCCGCCGGCGATGAACCACTCCAGCCCGTTGACGCGCACGGTGTCCACAGCGCCCCCGGCCGCCCGGACGATGGCCTTGCCAGGCAGCCAGTCCCATTCCGGGCAGCTGTGCTGGAACCAACACCCCAGCTGCCCCTCCGCCACGCGGCCCAGGTCGCAGGAACCGGACCCCAGCATGCGAAGGGAGGCTGCGGACGTGGCCGCCGCGTGCCAGGGCATGGCGCACATGGGGTCCATCAGCCAGGTGGGGTGGATGTAGGTTGCCGCCCCCAGCTCGGAGACATTCGTGGCGTTGCGCCTGCCACCATCGTCGCTGAAGGACGTCAGCGCTTCACCGTTGAGGGTGGCTGCCCTGTCCCGTCCGCCCAGCCACAGTTTGTTTTCCTCGGGCTGGAAGACAGCGCCCAGCAGTACGTCCCCGTGGTCCTTGAGGGCTATGGCTGAACACCAGTATGTGGAGCCGTGCAGGAAGTTGTAGGTGCCGTCCACCGGGTCAATCACCCAGGTGCGGCCGCTGGTGCCCTGGACGGAGGCGCCCTCCTCGCCCAGGATGCCGTCCTCCGGCCGGCAGCGGCGCAGCTGCTCCAGCACGTAGGCCTCGGCGGCGTGGTCGGCCGCGGTCACCACATCGGAGACGGAGGTCTTTTGTTCCGATTCCAGGCCGGCCATGCGCATGAGCAGCGCCAACTGTCCGGCTTCGCGGACCAGCGCCGCCGCCAGTTCGTAGTCGTCCAATGAGGGGTCAAGAACAGCTGCGCTGTGTCGGCCAGTGGTCATGGGTTCAGTTTATGGGGCGGGATAATGGTGCCATGGCCAAAACCCCTGCCCAGCGGATCAAGAAGCACGGCGCCAATGCGGTTGTGCCGCAGCACCATCTGCCACCGGTGGTCAACCCCACCACGGCGCGCACGCCCGAGAAGGCGCAAGCCAACAGCAACCTGATCGTGATCGCCGGCGTGGTGGCGAGCCTGTTCCTGTTCTGGTACCTGCACCTGCTGACCCTGAACCAGATGACCCAGCTCTCCCAGGATATGGCCATGCCGGATTCGCTGGTGGGCGGTTTCGACACCGGTTACATCGGCCGGCTGCAGGGCGTCATGAACGCCGATGCCCTGGGCCAGCTGGGCTACGTCCACAAGACCGCCGGGACCCTTTTCCCGCTGATCTTCGGCTTTACGTGGCTGCTGCTCATCGGCACCAACGTGGCGCGGAAGGCACTGCGGTGGGCATTGTGGGCTGCGCCCATGCTGTTCGTGGTGGTCCGCCTGTGGGGCAACGTGGCCGTTGATGCCATGATGGGCACGCCAGGTCCCGACGCCGGGCAGGTCGCTTTGGCATCCGGCCTTACCGTTGCCGGCTGGGTACTTTTGGTGCTGAGCCTCGTGGCCGGCGCCGTGGCAGTGTTCCTCAACAGAAGGAACAGGAAACAGCACTAGCCGGCGGTTGCCCGTGCGGAGGCCACTGCCTCGCGCCGTTGCTTCCGGTGCCGGTGCACCCGCTGCGCAATGACCAGCCCGGCGGCGGCCATTCCCACCGTTACCGGATAACCCATCAGCCGTTCCAGCGTCCCTGGTTCCGGCACCCTCATGTGGGTCAGGCCTCCCGTGGTGAGCGCCGCCAGCGAGACGCCGCCGCACACCAGCAGGAACCAGGCCATCCCGGTCTTCCGCAGCCAGAGGATACCCAGGACCACCAATGCCGCCCCGCCGGCAGCGAAGTACATTACGGCGCCTGCGTAGTGCCACGGGGAGCCGGCGTCTTCCGGCACCAGTCCCACCACCACGGTTCCAACCCCGGCGGCTCCGGTGAGCAGGCGGACCGCGGCGGCCGCCAGCCACGGCTTCCTGCGGCTCCAGTCCACCCGGGTGCCGGGCCGGGCGGCCACGCGCAGCAGTCCCGAGGTCAGCAGTATCGCCCCCACCAGCAGGCCCAGGCCCTGGACCACGAATGAGGCGTTCATCAGCCAGTTCAACGGCGAGCAGACGTCCCGGCCCAAGTAGATCCCGCAACGGAGTGCACCCAGGTCACTGATGTATCCGGTACGCAGGTCGTAGGGGCGGGGGCCGGCCCATGCCATAGCCACCACAGCTTCCGCCAGGAAATACTGCAGGACGCTCAAAACTGCCCACGCACCGATGTAATGCCGGGTGGACGCAACGTTCGGGATGAAGGCAACGGCAGGAGCGGCACCAGGGGCTGGACTCATGCCTTGAGCGTAGTACGGCCCGGCACCTTGTATGCTTGTAACCGTGTCCGGACGGACCGGCCCAGCCGAACCACCGGATGCCCGCCCTCGTAGCTCAGTGGATAGAGCACGGCTCTCCTAAAGCCGGTGTCGTTGGTTCGATTCCAATCGAGGGCACTTGAACTCCAGTTCCCCGGAGCCCGGCCTCCGCGCCTACCTGCTGGGCAGCTACCGGACCACCGCCCCCGGCGCAGCGGGCCGCTGGCGGGTGGAACGGGACCTGCTGGACAGGTCGGACGGCACCCGCGGCACCTTTTCCGGCGTCGTGCTTTTCACTCCAATGGACGACGACGGCCTGTTCCTTCGCGAGGAAGGCACCATGCGCTGGCCTTCCTTCACCGGCCCCGCCACGCGTGAGTATGTCCTTGGGCCCACAGCGCGGTCCGACGCGCTGGACGTGTTCTTTCCCGACGGCAGGGCATTTCACTGCATGAGCTTCACCACCGAGGCGAGCAACGACACTCACTGGTGCGACCCCGACACCTACCGCGTGACCTACACGTACCAGTCACACGACCGGTTCAGCTACAGCTGGGATGTCACCGGTCCCCGCAAGGACCTGTTGCTGGTCTCGCACCTGGAAAGGATTTCCCCGTGAAGGACCGGATCGTGGTGTCCGCCGTCTGCGTGTTCGATGACGCCGGACGCCTCCTGACCGTGAGGAAACGCGGTACGGGCATGTTCATGCATCCCGGCGGCAAACCCGAACCCGGCGAGACGGCCATCCAGGCCGCCGCACGTGAGCTCGCCGAAGAAGTGGGCATCGTGGTCCAACCGGAGGATCTTGAACTCATGGGGGTCTGGATCGCGGACGCCGCCAACGAGGCCGCCACCGACATCGAAGCCACTGTGTTCCGCGCCCCGGGCACGTGGCGGGCCAGCCCGGCGGCCGAGATCGCCGAGATCCGCTGGCTGGACATCAGGCGTCATGGCGGCGGCCAGGCCCTCCCCCGGGACCTGGCGCCGCTGCTGACGGACCACATCCTGCCCCTGCTGGCGGCCGCCCCCATGGAACTGACGGACTAGAACCCCGGAATTAGAACTCCGGGACGGCTTCCTGCGCCACGGCCGTGGCCTCGGCAAACTGCGTCTGGTACAGCTCGGCGTAGCGGCCGCCGGCGGCCAGCAGTTCGGTGTGGGTGCCGCGTTCCACGATTTGGCCGCCCTCCACCACCAGGATGGCGTCTGCCGCGCGGACGGTGGACAGCCGGTGCGCAATCACGACGGCGGTACGCCCCTCGAGTGCGGCGCCCAGGGCTGCCTGCACGGCGGCTTCGTTCGTGGAGTCAAGCGCGGCAGTGGCCTCATCGAGAATGACCACCCGCGGCTGGGCAATGAGGAGCCGGGCGATGGTCAGGCGCTGGCGTTCGCCGCCGGAAAGCCGGTAGCCGCGCTCCCCCACCACTGTCTCCAGGCCGTCCGGCAGGGACCTGATCATGGTCTCCAGCCGGGCCTGGCGCAGGACGTCCCACATGTCGTCGTCCGTGGCGTCGGGCCGGGCCAGCCGAAGGTTGGAGGCGATGGTTTCGTGGAACAGGTGGCCGTCCTGGGTGACCATGCCCAGGGTGTCCCGCAGCGAGTCGAAGGTAGTGTCCCGGACGTCCAGCCCCGTCCCCGGCACAGTGCCGCCGAGCCGCACGGCGCCCGAGTCGACGTCGTAAAGCCTCGACAGCAGCTGGGCAATCGTCGACTTACCGGCGCCGGAGGAGCCCACCAGGGCCACCGTCTGTCCTGGTTCCACCCGGAAGCTGACGCCGTGCAGCACTTCCTCGCCGCCCCTGGTGTCAAGGGTCGAAACCTCTTCCAGGGATGCCAAGGAGACCTTGTCCGCGGAGGGGTAGGCGAACCGGACGTTGTCGAACTCCACGGACACGGGCCCGGCAGGAACGGGCACGGCGTCCGGCTTCTGCTGGATCAGCGGTTTCAGGTCCAGGATCTCAAAGACCCGTTCAAAACTGACCAGCGCGCTCATGACTTCAACGCGGGCGTTGGACAGGGCAGTGAGCGGGGCATAGAGCCGTGTCAGCAGCAGCGCCAGGACCACCACGTCCCCGGGCGCGAGCTGGCCGCCCAGGGCGAGCCAGCCGCCCAGTCCGTAGACCAGCGCGAGCGCGAGCGCGGACACCAGGGTCAGGGCGGTGACGAACGTGAACTGCAGCATGGCCATGCGGACGCCGATGTCGCGGACGCGGCCCGCGCGGGCAGCGAACTCGCGGGATTCCTCATCCGGGCGGCCGAACAGCTTCACCAGCGTGGCGCCGGGCGCGGAGAACCGCTCCGTCATCTGGGTGCCCATGGCGGCGTTGTGCGCAGCGGCTTCGCGGCGCAGGTCCGCCAGTTTGGAGCCCATGCGGCGGGCCGGGATCAGGAAGATCGGCAGCAGGACCATGGCGAGCACGGTGACCAGCCAGGACTTATTGAGCATCACGACCAGGGTCAGGGCCAGCGCCACGGAGTTGCTCACCACGCCGGAGAGCGTGCCGGCAAAGGCGGACTGCGCTCCGATGACGTCGTTGTTGAGGCGGCTGACCAAGGCTCCAGTCCGGGTGCGGGTGAAGAAGGCAATGGGCATTCGCTGCACGTGGTCGAACACCCGGGTGCGCAGGTCCACGATGACGCCTTCGCCGATGGTCGAGGACAGCCAGCGGGTCAACAGCCCCACTCCCGCTTCGCCCACCGCCACGATGGCGATCAGCACCGCCAGCCAGATCACGGTACCGGCATCTGTCTTGGCGATGATGGCGTCAACCACCTGGCCGGCAAGCACCGGGGTGGCGACGGCCAGGAAGGCCGCGGCGACGGAGGAAAGCACGAAGGCGATGAGCTTTCCCCGATGCGGGGCGGCAAAGGCGAGCACCCGTTTCAGGGTTTCTTTGGAAAACGGCTTGGAAGCGCTCTTTGCGGTGCTGATGTTGTAGAGCGAGCTCCAGGCCACGCGGTCCATGCTCATGGTTACTTCTCCTGGCTTGCAGTGTGGTGGAGTTCCTGGACGTTCCCGCTATCCAGGTGCCACCGGTAGTCGAGTCGGACGTTTTCCAGCAGCCGGCGGTCGTGGGTGACCAGCAGCAGGGCTCCGTCGTAGCTTTCAAGGGCCTCTTCCAGCTGCTCGATGGCGGGCAGGTCGAGGTGGTTGGTGGGTTCGTCCAGTACCAGCAGGTTCACGCCCCGTGCCTGGAGCAGCGCAAGGGCCGCCCGCGTCCGTTCCCCCGGCGACAGCGAGTCCACAGTCCTTGAAGTGTGGTCCGCCTTGAGGCCGAACTTGGCCAGGAGTGTGCGCACGTCGGCACTGTTCCAGTCCGGCAGCACCGCTTCGACGGCGTCGCCCAGCGGCAGCCCCCCGTCCAGCAGGCCGCGGGCCTGGTCAATCTCGCCGACGGCGACAGAGGCACCCATGGAGGCATCGCCGTCGTCCGGTGCCTGGGTTCCCAGCAGCAGGCGCAGGAGGGTGGATTTGCCGGCCCCGTTCGGGCCGGTGATGCCCACCCGCTCACCGCCGTTGAGCTGCAGGTTGACCGGCCCCAGCGTGAAACCGCCCTGGCGTGCCACCGCATTGCGCAAAGTGGCGACGACGGCACTGGAGCGGGGCGCCTGGCCGATGCTGAACTGGAGCTGCCATTCCTTCCGGGGCTCCTCCACTACGTCCAGCCGGGCGATGCGGGATTCCATTTGCCGGACCTTCTGCGCCTGCTTCTCCGAGGACTCCGTGCTGGCGGCGCGCCGGATCTTGTCGTTGTCCGGGTTCTTCTTCATGGCGTTCCTGACGCCCTGCGAGCTCCACTCCCGCTGGGTCCGCGCCCGGGACACCAGGTCTGCCTTGGTGGCCGCAAACTCCTCGTACTTCTCGCGGGCGTGCCTACGCGCCACGGCGCGTTCCTCCAGGAAGGCGTCGTAGCCGCCGTCGTAGACGGCCACGCTGTTCTGCGCAAGGTCCAGCTCGACCACCCGGGTCACGCAGCGGGCAAGGAACTCGCGGTCATGGCTGA
Organism: Pseudarthrobacter enclensis; assembly: GCF_030811655.1. Taxonomy (GTDB): domain Bacteria; phylum Actinomycetota; class Actinomycetes; order Actinomycetales; family Micrococcaceae; genus Arthrobacter; species Arthrobacter enclensis_A. Next base: position 73,374 of record NZ_JAUSRE010000018.1, read on the forward strand.
CCAGCACCACTCCGCCGCGCAGCCCCGTCACGAAGTTCTCCAGAGTGGCCAGGCCGGCCAGGTCGAGGTCGTTGGTGGGCTCATCCAGCAGGACGACGTCGAAGCGGCTCAGCAGAAGGGCGGCCAGTGCCACGCGGGCCGCCTGGCCGCCGGAAAGCCCTGTCATCAGCGCATCCGGGCCAGCGTCCAGGCCCAGCTCCGCGAGCACCGCCGGGATCCGGTCGTCCAGGTCGGCGGCACCGGAGGCCATCCAGCGGTCAAAGGCACGGGCGTAGGCGTCGTCAGCGCCCGGAGCCCCGGACCCCAAAGCCTCAGCGGTGGACTCCATCTCGCGGGTTGCTTCAATGCAGCCGGTCCGGCGGGAGATGTAGGCTGCTACGGTCTCCCCCGGGACACGCTCGTGCTCCTGGGGCAGCCAGCCGACAAAAGCGTCCGAGGGGGCGAGGCTGACCGACCCCTCGTGTGGCTGGTCCACGCCGGCAAGGAGGCGCAGCAGTGTGGACTTTCCGGCACCGTTCGCGCCGACAACGCCCACCACGTCGCCCGGGGCCACCGTCAGCGAGAGCCTGGAAAAAAGCGTGCGGTGGCCGTGGCCTCCGGAGATGTCCTTGGCAACAAGGGTTGCAGTCATCGAATTCGTCCTTTCGCCGCTGCCCGGGCAGCCTTTGACGGCCGGCAGAGGCGGCAAAAACCGGACCGCGGCGCCGCTTGGGCTGCAGGACATAGAAGAACCCGCTGGTCCGGACTTGGGGGGTGTACGGACCAGCGGGCTCGACCATCAACTATAGACGACTGCGGACTGTCAGCAAAATCCGTGGCACGGCGCGCACCCCCGGCCACGGTAAAATCAGTCACACCCCTCCCGTCCCGCAGAGAGTCCTCCATGACCCTTTCCGCCAAGGCGTTCCAGCGCTGGCTGCAAAGCATCGCCCCCGATGCCAGCACCGCCGATGTCTGCCGGATCTCCGGGATCAAACGGACCACGCTGGCCCAGCAGCTGGTCCGGGGCAAGGTGTCCGTGAGCACGGTGGTGAGCATCAGCCGCGCTTACAAAATCAATCCCGTCGCCGCGCTTGCCGGGTTTGACGCCTACAGGGTCCTTGCAGGGCCGGCTCGTCCCCCCACCAGGAATGAACTGGTAAGCCAGATCTCCACGGCGGACCTCCTGCGCGCGCTGCTTGTCCGGCCAGCCATGGAGGCGGTGCACTCAGCGGAGGCACCCGCGCTCACCCCTGCCCCCCACGCCACCTCGGTGAAGAACTGGGTGGACGCGATAGACGACGGCGAGGTGCGGCACAGGGTGTCGGCCGCCACGGGGGTAGCCCCGCAAAACTATTCCGCCCAGTTAACTGCCAACAGGCTCTCCCCCGAGCTTGCGGTGGCTACCGCGCTGGCGGCCGGGGTGGGCCCGGCGGGCGGCCTGGTGGCAACCGGGGTCATAACGGAGGAGGAGGCCGGGTGGCCTCCTGGAGCGAGGCAGGCAGCCCTCGACAGCCTCTCCGACGGAGAGCTCGTGGCACTTGCCGGGGAGAGGCTTCAATCATTGGGGAAAGTGCTGCGCCGCCAGGAGCAGGACCAAGCGCAGACTGAGAAGATTTGGGAGAACCTGGGATGATCGAGATACTTCAGTGGAGCACGCTGGCGATATGCGCCCTTGTCGCAGCTGCCCGCATTCCCAGCACCCTCCGGGGGGAGAACCGCTCCCTATTCGGCATTTTCTCCTTGATGACCCTTGCGATCCTGCTGAGCATCCAGGGGCCTTACGTGGTGATCGACCAGGCGATGGGCGGGATCAACCTGGCCAACCTGCTGCTCCGCTTCGTGATCTTTGGGGCCATCTTCTTCCTGGGCGTCCGCATTTCCAGGGGCTTCGGGGCTGACAGCGCCCACCGGCTCATCACCGGGAAGGCCGGGATGGTGGTCCTGGTCGCCGTCTCGGTTGTCATGGTGGCGCTGTTCTTCATGATGGACACTGCCGGGTCCTCCGCGGGACTGGTGGCCATCTCCGGGAAGGATGCCCGCCATTTCGCGCTCGTTGAGTACTACGGCGCCGCCGGCCGTGCCTACCCGGCCTACGTTGCCCTGGCCCTGCTGCCGTCCATGGTGCGGGCAGTCCGCGACAGGCTCCCCGTGCTCGTACGCATCGCCGCTGCCCTGCTGGCCCTGGGCGGAATTGCCGTGGCCCTTACGCTGCTGTTTCCGGTCATCCCACCCTCGCTTGGCTCGATTGAGTTCATCATCAACTACACGGCCATCCTGTGCTTTGTCATTGGACTGGCCCTGATCTGGGCCGCAAGGGTGGTCAACGGACGCAGTGCGGCCCGGCGCAGGACATCTACCGAAACGTAACCTTCTCCGGCTTTCACAAAATCATTAGAATGTGAAACAATCATGAATGTGTGAAGGCGGGGCTGCCCGGCGTTTTCGAACGGGGATAAATTCTGGAATGCCGTAGCCCCGGGGGCCTTTGCACACATTGGGGGGATGAGTGGTGGCGGATCGTTGGGGAACCGCCCCCACTCAGCCTGTTTAAGCCCCTTTTCAGTCTGAGCCAGCCCACCGACCCGCCGCCCCGGTTACGTCCTGGCGAACCGCAGGGTGACCAGCTGGAACGGGCGGAGCGTAAGCTCGGCGCTGTTGGCCGCGGTCACAACTCCGGGAGTTTCGGCAGGGCGCTCCAAAAGATCTGTGGCCACAACATCCTGAACCGGGAAGTTGGCCGTGATGGTTCCGGCGGAGCGCTGCCCCAAGGACTCGTAGAGGCGGACCACCACGTCATCTGAACCGTCCTGGGCCAGTTTCACTGCCTCGACCACTATGGCGGGGTTATCGACAGAGAACAGCGGTTGCACCGCCGAGGAGCCTTGGACCAGCCGGGGTTGAAGGTTGGTCCGGTACCCTTCCTGGACGGCACCGGCAATATCGGCACCCGGCCGGACGGCCACCGTCAGCTCATGGCGGCCGCGGTCGGCGTCCGGGTCGGGGTACTTTGGCGCCCGCAACAGGGACAGGCGCACCATGGTGGTGGTCCCGCCGTCGGCGTCCCTGGTGCTCCTGGCCACGTCGTGGCCGTACGTGGACGAATTGGACACCGCCACGCCGTAGCCGGCCTCGCCCACGTGGATCCACCGGTGGGCGCAGATTTCAAACTTCGCCGCCTCCCAGGAGGTATTGGTGTGCGTGGGCCGGAAGACGTGGCCGAACTGCGTTTCGGCAGCCGACCGGTCTGCCCGGACGTCCAGGGCGAAGCCAAGCTTCAGCAGCTTCTCGCGCTCCTGCCAGTCCACGGATGTGGTGATCTCCAGGGACGGGCTGCCGGGGGCCAGGGTGATGCGCTGGGTCAGCGGCGACGTGCCGGCCATCCGCTCCACCACCACTACGGCGCTCCCGCCGTCACCGGCGCTGCGGACAGACTCCGCGTGGACCAGCGGCGTGACGTTGCGCCGATAGAACTCATCGATGTCCCAGGCATCCCATTCATTGGGGGTGTCCCTGTGCAGTTCCAGGAGGTTGCCGCGCTGTCCCGGGGCGATTGCCTCGCGGCCGCTGGCGTAATCGCGCAGGGAGGAGATGAGCCCGTCAGCGTCCACAATGGCCCGGATGATCCCGTTATCCAGGATGTAGCCGCCGTCATGCGGGAGGGCCTCCGCCGGTTCCGCGTGCGGCTGGGGCTCCCCTGCCGCCAGCGCAGGGACACCGTCCCTGGCGTGCGGGGCGGCGTTGAGCAGGAACGTCCGGTCACCGGAGCCCAGCATGGCAGCCGCTGCCCGGCTGATCAGTGCCTCCAGGGCTGCCGCGATGGCCTGGTAGTTGCGCTCGGCGTCCTGGTGGACCCAGGCGATGGAGCTGCCCGGAAGGATGTCGTGGAACTGCTGCAGCAGCACCAACTGCCAAAGACGCCTGAGCTCCGCGTAGGGGTACTCGAAGGTGCCACCGGTTCGGACGGCTGCCGTGGCGCACCACAGCTCCGCTTCGCGCAGCAGGTGCTCGCTGCGCCGGTTGCCCTTCTTGGTGCGGGCCTGGCTGGTGTAGGTTCCGCGGTGCAGCTCCAGGTACATTTCGCCCACCCAGACCGGAAGGCCCGGATAGTCTTCCTCGGCCTGCAGGAAGAAACTCTCCGCTGAACCGATGCGGACCTTCGGGGATCCTTCAAGGTCGGCGGTGCGGGCGGCTGCCGCAAGCATTTCGCGGGTGGGGCCGCCGCCGCCGTCGCCGTAGCCGAACGGCACCAGTGACACGGTGCCGCGCCCGTGGTCCCGGTAGTTTCGTTCGGCATGGGCCAGGTCCCTGCCGCTGAGGTCGGAGTTGTAGGTGTCCACCGGAGGGAAGTGGGTGAACAGCCGGGTGCCGTCGATCCCCTCCCAGTTGAAGGTGTGGTGCGGCATCCTGTTGGTCTGGTTCCAGGAGATCTTCTGCGTGAGGAACCACCGGCTGCCAGCAGCCTTGACGATTTGGGGCAGCGCCGCACTGTAGCCGAATGAGTCCGGAAGCCACGCCTCCCTGCACTCGACGCCGAACTCGGCCAGGAAGAAGCCCTTGCCTTCCACGAACTGCCTGGCCATGGCTTCACCCCCGGGCATGTTGGTGTCCGACTCCACCCACATGCCGCCCACCGGAACGAACTGGCCCGTCCGCACCTTGTCCCGGATCCGGCTGAAGAGTTCCGGGTACAGCTCCTTGATCCAGGCCAACTGCTGGGCGGAGGAACAGGAGAAGACAAAGTCCGGGTCCTCGTCCATCAGCGCCACTACGTTGGAAAAAGTCCTGGCGCATTTGCGGACGGTTTCCCGCACCGGCCACAGCCAGGCGGAGTCAATGTGCGCATGCCCGGTGGCAACCAGTTGATGCGCCGATGCATATGCGGGCCTGGCGAGGACCCCGGCGAGCGCCTGGCGTCCTGCCGCGGCGGTCCCTGCGACGTCGTCGGGATCCATGACATCCATCATGCGTTCCAGGGCCCGGAGGATCTCATGGCGGCGGGGAAGTTCCAGCGGGAGTTGTTCCATGAGGCCGGCCAGCGTCCAGATGTCCTGCTGAAGTTCCCACACGCACTGGTTCAGCTCAGCAATGGCGATGGTTCCCAGCCGGTACTGCGGCGCTCCCCCGGCGGTCGCTTTGTCACCCAACGGGGTGGCGGCAAAAGTCCAGCCCTGCGCCATGTCAGGGTTTGCTGCCGCCTCGACGTAAAAGTCCACTGCCATGCCGCTGCCCAACAGTTTCAGCGGGATGTACTGGTTGCGGGGCGAGATTGCCTTGATGATGCTGCCGTCAGGCCGCCACGCTATCCCTTCGCACTGGAATCCGGGCGCCTCGGTGGTGAACCCCAGGTCCACCACCACTTCCACCGTGGTGTCCGGGCCGCCCCAGGACTCGGGTACCTCCCCTTGCAGCCGCAGCCAGGTGGTGCCCCAAGGCCGCCCCCAGGGGGCACCGTGCTCCTGCGGCCGGAACTCCTGCCGCATCGCTTCCAGTGCAGGAACCGGTTCGTCAGGGACTTCCCAACTGCTCAGGTCAAGCGGGACCGACCTGCTGTACACGGCGGGATCGATGCGCTCGCGCACAAACCTTGCCAGCCGGACTTCCGTGATCCTGCGGTCGTCATGCAATATTTGTCCTCTTTAACCTTGAGACTGGATCATCGCGTCCATTCGATGGACAAATCTACCCGCTGGAAGCACCGCAACCAACCCCCTGCCATCGGGCACGCAGTTGGCCCTAGGCACTTGGCACCACCGGCTGGGGCCGGAGGATCCGGGAATCCCCTGCGTAAACGTTGAAGCTCGTGCCGCGGCTAAAGCCTGCGACGGTCAACCCGTTCGCTTCTGCCAGTTCCACGGCGAGGCTGGACGGGGCACTGACGGCGGACAGGACGGGAATCCCGGCAAGGGCCGCTTTTTGCACCAGCTCAAAGGACGCCCTGCCGGACACCTGGAGAACCGTTCCGGTCAGCGGCAGGAGGCCTTCGCGCAACGCCCAGCCAACCACTTTGTCCACGGCGTTGTGACGACCAACGTCCTCGCGAAGGCACAAAAGGCGCGGAACGCCGTCGTCCCCTATTTTGAACAGGCCCGCTGCGTGCACGCCCCCGGTGTCGTCGAAGACGCGCTGGGACTTCCGCAGCAGCGCCGGAAGGGAGGCGAGTACTTGTGCATCTATTTCCAGCGGGTCTGCCTCGGGAGTGAAATGGGAAGACTTCCGGACCGCTTCGATGGAGTCCGTGCCGCAGATGCCGCAGGAGCTCGATGTGTAGACCTTCCGGCCGGTATCGGGCAGCGGAACGTCCGGCCGCAACTGGGCTTCCACCACGTTGAAGGTCTGGACGCCGTTCTCGTCCTCGCCGGCGCAGAACCGCAGGGAGACCAACTGCCCGGGTGTCCAGATGACGCCCTCGGACACCAGGAACCCGGCCACCAGGTCGAAGTCGTCGCCGGGGGTGCGCATCGTTACTGAGTAGGACAGCGTGCCCAGTCGGATTTCGAGCGGTTCCTCAACGGCGAGGACGTCTTCGCGGTGACGGACCGGGTATTCAAGCGCGCCCGGCGATCCGTCCAGGACATATTTGTGCACCTTGCGGCGCTGAATTACGCGTCCCATGTTCCACCCTGCCTGATCATTACTCCATCATGGCACCATCGGAGCGCGCCCCTGCGCAGGAGCCCAAGCGCTTCAGCCCAGGAGCGCGCTCCAGTCCACGGGTTCGTTTGCGGCCGGCTTGCCTTTGGTTTGTCCGGTCCGGGCATTGCTTCGCGGTTTCGGTTTCGCCGGCTTTTCCTGCGCCCCCTGAATCGGTGGCCCCCAAGGCAGGGCAAAGGCAGGCACCGCCTCACCCAGCTGCACACCGTGCGGCGGCACCACCAGGACACCGTCGGCAGCGGCCAGCCCGCGCATCATCCCGGGCCCTGTGTGCTGTGCCGGGGCGGCCATGCCGTACAGCAGGCGGAAGGGCATGAGCCTGGTACGGCCGGGGTCGGGTTCGATCATCGTCCCGCAGGGAACTTCCTCCACCGCGGGCATTGCACGGTGGCCCAGGGCGGCGAGCAGCGGGGCGCCTACGGTGGAGAGGGCCATCATGGCTGCCAGGGGGTTGCCGGGCAGCCCCAGGACAAAGCGCCCGTCCGGAAGTTCGGCGAGGACCGCGGGATGGCCCGGCCGCATGGCCACGCCGTCGATGACCAGCCGGCCGCCAAGTTCAGCCACTGCGCGCCGGAGGTGGTCCGTTCCCGAACGGCCAGTACCCCCGGTGGTGATGACGACGTCGGCAGGCAGGCCGGGTGCGTCCGGCAGCCCCGGCACCACGTCTTCGAGCGCTGCGAGCCATTCACCATACGAGTCGCCGATCCGCTGTTGTCCCGCAGGAATGCCTCCCAGCATGGAAACGACATCAGGCAATTGCGGGCCGAACGTGTCGCGCACCTGTCCGGGGGCAGGGGTACCGCGTTCCACCACCTCGGCCCCGGTCAGCACCAGGCGCACCACGGGCTTTCCCTGGACCTGCACTTCGTCGTAGCCGGCCAGGGCTGCCAATGCCAGATGGGCGGGGTTGAGTTCTACCCCTGCCTTGACCAGGATGTCCCCTTCAAGGGCTTCCTCCCCGGCCTTCCTGATGTGTTCGCCGGCGCGGGGCTCCCCTGGCCGCGCCTTGCCCCCGGTCATCAGGACAGGCAGGCCGTCATCGTCCCGGCCAAGGACGGCGCTCTCGGTCCGGAGGACTGCCTTGCCGCCGGGAGGGATCAGCCCTCCCGTGGCTATGGGACTCGCCTGGTGCGGCGCCAACCTGGTGCCAGGCTCCACCGGAATCCACGGGCCGCTTCCATTGACCACCCAGCCGTCCATCGCCGAAGAAGCGTAATGCGGCATGTCCTGACGTGCCACGATGTCCTGGTCCAGCCTGCGGCCCAAGGCCGCCCCCAATGCCACGGGCCCAGAAGGGATGGGAGTGGCGGCGTCGTATGCCGCTCGCCTTGCCTCTTCCCACGTGTGGGCAGCGTGATGGTGGGCAGTGTGATGGGGTTCAGCTTCGCCGTGGCCGGCATCCACTGACGCTGCCCCGTCGATGCTGGCTTCTGCAGGTCCGGATTCTCCGGCCGGGACTGACGCTTCCGTCCCCGGCGGAACCTGGGGACGGCTCAGGGGTCCTGCCGTCATTCGCCGGGAGTCCCGGCGGTGGCTTCCTTGCCGTAATCAGCTGCCAGGGAACGCGCTACGGCCAGCGCCGAATCCATGGAGGCGGAGTCCATTTCCCTGCCCGGGGCAGCGGCCAAGCCCGCGGCGAAGCCGGCAATGAAGGTGGTGAGCGGAGCTGCAGGCCGGACGACGGCATGGGCGGCGACGCCTGCAAGTGACAGCACCGCATTGACGTCCACCTGGACGTCCTCAAGCTTGTAGGCCTGGAGGAGCGCCCTGCACCACTCTTCCAGCGTTTCGTCCTGGCTTTTCACGTATTGCCTCCCACGTTAGCTCCGCCTGCGCGCCGGTCCTGGCTTCCGCGCTGGTTCCCGGCGGCGATCCCCAGCGCGGCAGCATCCTCCCAGGTATCCACATCGGAGGTGGACCCGGCGGGGACTGTGACTAGCTGCACGTCCAGACTAGCAAGGAGCGCACGGACGGACGCGTTGACCAAAGCTTTGCGTGCGGCCAACTCCCTGCACGCCCTGTTTAACTCTTCCGTGCTATAAAAAGCTGCCAAGGGCTGGACCCTGCCGCCCTCATCCCTGGCCATGACGCCCCGGCCGGCGGCTCCCCCGGCCAGTGCCCGGTCAGCGCAGTCGGCAAGTGCGTCGCGCAGCGCTGACACGGCCCCGGCCGCCAGCGGCATGTCGCAGGCCAGCACCAGGGTGTGCGGTGCCGGTCCCGCATTGTCCGCCAGGGTGGCCAGGCCGGCGGCGATGGCAGCTGCGGGGCCGGCAAATGGTGGTTCCTCCCGGCAGGTCAGCAGGCCGGACGCCCAGGACGGCGGAGCGAGTGGGGCTTCGGTAGAGTCGCTGGCCCGCAGAAAATCAATTCCGCCTACCACGACAGTTCGGCGGGCGCCCGCCGACGCAGCCACGGCGCGCTCCAGCAGCGTCTGGCCCCGGAAGACCAGCGACTGCTTGGGGACGCCACCCAACCGCGAAGAACGTCCACCAGCCAGGACCAGGGCATCAAAAACCAGCCTGTTCGCTTCCATTCACCCAGCCTAGCGACCAGACGCTCCGCTGGCCGCAGGAGGGGTCAGGCAGCGCGCTCGGGAAGCAGGAAGGGATCCCATGCCGGGGTTGGCTTCTCGAGTTCCTTGATCTGCCAAATCGTTCCCCGCGGCGGCTCGGGCACAAACCGCAGGGTCCAACCCATCTCAGCAGGGGTGTGGTCACCCTTGACGTTGTTGCAGCGCAGGCAGGCGGCCACCAGATTCTCCCACGAATCGGCCCCGCCACGTGACTTTGGGTGCACGTGGTCGATCGTGTGCGCCGCCTTACCGCAGTACGCACATTTGTGTCCATCGCGCCGGAGCACGCCCCTGCGGCTGACCGCCGTGGAGTGGTTATACCGGGGCCGGATGTATCTGTTGAGGAGGATCACGGACGGGCGCCCAAGGACGTCGGTTGGCCCCACGACGGGGTCGTCCCCTTCGGCCACAACGCTCGCCTTGCCCGTGAGCACAAGCACCAGCGCCCGGCGGAAGGTGATTACCGCCAGCGGTTCATATCCAGCATTCAGAACGAGAGTGCGCATGCACTTACCTCTTCACGGCCGCACCCGTCAGGGGCACGAGGGCCGGCTGCCCTCGGCATGTCCGGGCTATGGATCGACATCACAAGAGTAAACAAAGAAGTGCAAAATCAGGTAATCGCCCACTCGGCGGCCTCTCCGGCGACCTGGCGGCCGGGGCGGGAGGTCGAGTGAACGCGACCGGCCGGGAGATTTTAACGACAAAAGGACCCCTGCCTCATTGGCAGGGGTCCCCGCGGCGATCCTTTGGCCGGCGTCCGTTCAGGCCGGCAGCGGGAATGCCTAGCTGACGCGGATGAAGACGGGGCCGGAACCGACGTTGGCGCTGAACACCACGGTCTGGTTTCCGTTGAAGCCGCCGTGGACAGCCATGCCGTTACCGGCGTACACAGCGATGTGGGCCATTCCGGAGCCGCCGTTGGCGTAGTAGATGAGGTCGCCCGGCTGCGCCTCGGCTGCACTGACCGTGCGGCCCAGGGAGAGGTAACCGGCAGGCCAGTCGTGGAAGTGGATTCCGACGGCAGCCAGGGAGTTGGTGACCAGCATGGTGCAGTCCTGCACCACGCCCAACTGGGCGTAGGCCGCGGCCAGGATGGCAGCACCCTTGCCACTGGCGGAAGGGTGGGCGGCAGGAGCGGCCGGAGCAGAGGCAAGGGTGGCCGTGACCTTCGGAGCGGCAGCCGGCTGGGCTGCGGGGGCAGCTTCCTGCACCGCAACCTGGGGCTCGGGCTCGGCGACGGGAGCCGGCGTGGTGGTCACAGCCGGCTTCTCGAAGCTGATGGCGATGGTGGAAGCCGCAGAAATCGGCGCGTCGACAGCGGATTCAACTTCCATGGCGGACGCCGGCGCGGAATCACGCTTGGCGTTGGCATCAGCGGCATTTGCGGCGATGCCGCTGGTCAGGACCAGACCGGAAGCGGCGGCAATCACAGCGGCCTGACGGCCCATTCCGCCGGCGTTGTCGGTGACAGCCTTGGCGATAACAGCGATTGAGTTGGTTTTGGTGACCTCGGCGCGGTGCCGTGCGGTAGCACGAGTCGTCATCAGTTCTCTCTTTCGTTTTTCCTCAGGCGGCTGTGGCCGGGCAGAGGGAGTTGGACCCGCCGGCATCTTGGGGGCATGCCGGCGCGTCCCGAACGGGGGTTAGCTATTAGGAAACGCGGATGAAGACGGGGCCGGAACCGACGTTGGCGCTGAACACCACGGTCTGGTTTCCGTTGAAGCCGCCGTGGACAGCCATGCCGTTACCGGCGTACACAGCGATGTGGGCCATTCCGGAGCCGCCGTTGGCGTAGTAGATGAGGTCGCCCGGCTGCGCCTCGGCTGCACTGACCGTGCGGCCCAGGGAGAGGTAACCGGCAGGCCAGTCGTGGAAGTGGATTCCGACGGCGGCCAGGGAGTTAGTGACCAGCATGGTGCAGTCCTGCATCACGCCCAGCTGGGCGTAGGCCGCGGCCAGGATGGCAGCACCCTTGCCGCTGGCGGAAGGCTGTGCGGCAGGAGCAGAGCCGGTGGCAACGGCTGCCGTGACCTTTGCACCCGCAGCCGGCTGGGCTGCGGGGGCAGCTTCCTGCACGGCGACCTGGGGCTCGGGAGCCGGAGCAGCGGTGGTCTTGACGGTGGGCCGTTCAAAGGAAACCGTGGCGGTGGGGGCGGCGGTCACGGCGAGCGACGTCTGCGCCGAACCGGACTCGGTGGAAGCGGAGACACCGGCAGTGGTGTCAGCTGCAGTGGCCGGCAGGCCCATGCTCAGAACCAGGCCCGATGCGGCGGCCACAACGGCAGCCTGGCGCCCTACGGTTCCGGCGTTTGCAGTCATGGCCCTGGATACGGCATCCAAGGGGTTGGTGCGCACCGTTTGGGCACGGTGGCGCGCAGAATGATGGCGTGAAGACACGAAGGTAGCCTCTCCCAATGCCTGCGAGGTGAGCTGTCGGATTCGGATGGGAGTCACCCGGTCACAAGCTTCCTGGGAAGCTTGTGACTTAACCCCAAGGCCTTCTGGAGAGAAGGCCAAAAATTGGTTCCCCCGCCCCTGCCAGACGATGAAATGCGAACGGACCTTGAGCGGTGGCAGAGTTAGGCAATCCACTCAAGAGCGTCAACTTCGGAAAAGTTGACGCAAGTTAGACGGTACAGGAGTTCTGCTTGAATGTCACATTCAGGTCACGGCACGTTACCCGGATCTGAGAGTTGGCAATCATACGGTTACAGCCAACCCATCGGATCGACCACTTCGCCGTTCACCTGGACCTCAAAGTGCAGATGGCATCCCGTGGAGGCGCCTGTGGTACCACTCAGGGCCACAACGTCTCCCCTGGACACGGTCTGCCCCACCTTGACGTTGAATGACGACAGGTGGTTGTAGGTGGTCTCCAGCCCGTTGCCGTGGTCTATGACCACACGGTTTCCGCCGCCGAACTGGTGCCAGCCTGCGAAAGTCACGGTGCCCGTTGCTGCAGCCATAACAGGCGTCCCGCATTGGGCCACGAAGTCCTGCCCGCGGTGGAAGTCGCCGGCGCCTCCGGTAATTGGGCTGACCCGGTAACCGAAGGGGGAGGCGGTCACAAGCGAGGCGAGCGGTGCCGAGAGCGTGCCGGCGGAAGCCGCGCGGGTCACGGAGCCGGCCGACTGGGCGCTGAGGAGCTGCTTGAGCTTCCCGTCCGGGTCCGCCTGGGTCACCACTGCAGAGCGGCTGAAATCGATTTGAGCGCCAATATCCGCGGAAATCTGGGGTTGCGGACTGACCGACGATGCCGCCAGGGGGGTGGAGCCGGCCGCATCCGTCGCCATAACCGGACTCGTGGCGGGCATGGCGACTGTCAGGGCTAGACCGGTGGCGGCAAGGGCAATCCCGGCCTTCTGGCCTATGCCGCTGGCGGCGGCAAACTCCGTCATCTGCCGGAACGGACCCCGCCTGCGCCGGGCATCGCGGTGGAGGTCGCGGGGGCGCTCCGTTGCGGCACCTTCGACAATCCGGGCTGCCGAAGGGGGGCCGGCCGCGCGGCGGCGTCCCCTGGGGGTCTGCGTGGTCAAGAAGGGTTCCTCTCTGGAGAAGCCTGCGGAGTTAGCTGTCGGATTCGGGTCAGAGAGATCAAAGACCCGGCCCGCCACCGGCAAGCTTCGGCACAGGGGTATTCCCGGAAGAATCCTTCACTGGAGAGGCTTGCTGCTGACGGACTTCACCCCAAGGCAGTCCCCCGCTGCCGGTTGTGGTTCCCCCGCCTCTGCCAGTTACGACTCGTGCACCTGATCCGCTGGCAGAGCTCGGCTCCGGATCAGGTAACGCTTAAGTATCAACGATTGCTTCCACTATAGGGGCTAAAGACCCTAGGTAACAATTCCGTTATCTTTGCGTGGAAGGGCTGTCACGGGGTATGAACTGCCCCGGTCAGGACTGGCGGACGGCGACGAAAACATGGGCTGCGACCTCCGGCGGGAGTTCCAGTGCGCCTTCAATACCCGGCACCCGGACGGAGATGTAGTCGCCTACACGCTCAAGCGCCACGGCAGCGCCGGGCCGGATGCCACCTTCGTCCAGTTGTGCCAGCAGTTCCGGCTCCACCTGGATCGGTTCGGCCAGCCGGCTGATGGTTACCCCGGAGGCAGGGCCGTAGTTCTTCATCGCTTCCACGAGGCTGATGGCGCCATCGGCAAAGCCGGGTCCCGGTTGTCCTCCGAGGGCTGCGAGCCCCGGAATGGGATTGCCGTACGGAGACTCAGTGGGCCGGTCCAGCATCTCGTAGATCCGCCGCTCCACCCGCTCGCTCATGACGTGCTCCCAGCGGCAGGCCTCGTCGTGGACGTAGGCCCAGTCCAGACCAATGACGTCGGCAAGCAGGCGTTCGGCCAACCTGTGCTTCCGCATTACCTCGGTGGCCCGCTTGCGGCCCGTGTCCGTCAGTTCCAGGTGCCTGTCGCCGGAGACCACCACGAGTCCGTCACGTTCCATCCTGCCGATGGTCTGGGAAACCGTGGGCCCGGAGTGGCGCAGACGCTCGGCGATACGGGCCCGCAGGGCAACGATGTTCTCTTCCTCAAGCTCCAGGATGGTCCTGAGGTACATCTCCGTAGTGTCGATCAGATCCGTCATCCAGCTCAGCTCCTCGAGCGCAGTACCTTGCGTTGTCCCACCGTACCGCCTGTTCCCGCGAGGTAGTCCGGGGAAAAGCTTAGCCTATTTTGACTTACTCCGAATAGCCGAGGGTGTCCTGTCTCAGTGTCTGGACTTTGAAGCAGCCGGTTCCCGCGCGCCGCGACTGTTCAGGCAGAATGGGAGGGCCAACAGCGCAGCCGCCGCCGACGGCAACCCATCACCAGACCGTCCGGACCAAAGCCCCCGTCCCTGCCGAATTGGAGCACCTGTGAGCGACACCAGCATCACGATCCCTGCCAACCTCCTGCCTAAAGACGGGCGGTTTGGGGCCGGCCCGTCAAAGGTCCGGCAGGAACAGATCGATGCCCTGGCCGCAGCATCCAAGACCATTCTGGGCACCTCCCACCGCCAGGCACCGGTGAAGAACCTGGTGGGGTCCATCCGTGAAGGATTGAGCCAGTTCTTCCGCGCCCCGGAGGGCTACGAGGTGGTCCTCGGCGTTGGCGGCTCCACCGCGTTCTGGGATGTCGCGAGCTTCGGCCTCGTGGAGAAGAAAGCCCAGCACCTGTCCTTTGGCGAGTTCGGGTCGAAGTTCGCTGCAGCCACCAACAAGGCACCCTTCCTGGACGCATCGTCCATCATCAAGTCCGAACCGGGCACGCGGCCCGCAGCCCAGGCGGAGTCCGGCGTGGACCTCTACGCCTGGCCGCAGAATGAGACCTCAACGGGCGTTGCCGCCCCGGTCCGGCGAGTATCCGGAGCCGACGAGGGCTCGCTGGTCCTGATTGATGCCACCTCGGCTGCCGGCGGCCTGGACGTGGACGTTGCCCAAAGCGATGTCTACTACTTCGCGCCCCAGAAGAACTTCGCCTCAGACGGCGGCCTGTGGCTCGGCCTCTTCTCCCCCGCCGCCCTGGATCGCGCCGCCCGCATCAAAGCCGGCGGCCGCTGGATCCCGGACTTCCTGGACCTCCAGACGGCCATCGACAATTCCCGCCTGAACCAGACCTACAACACGCCTTCGCTGTCCACCCTGGTAACCCTGGACGCCCAGGTCCAGTGGCTGAACGCAAGCGGCGGCCTGGACTTTGCGGCGGCCCGCACCGCCGATTCGGCCGGCCGGATCTACAGCTGGGCGGAAGCGTCCGAATTTGCCGCCCCGTTCGTGGCCAAGCCCGAGGAACGCTCCAACGTCATTGCCACCATCGACTTCGACGAATCGGTGGATGCTGCCACCGTGGCCAAGGTCCTGCGCACCAACGGCATCGTGGACACCGAGCCCTACCGCAAGCTGGGCCGCAACCAGCTGCGCATCGCCACCTTCGTGGCCATCGAGCCCGACGACGTATCGGCCCTGCTGGCCAGCATCGACTATGTGGTGGGCGAACTGCGCAAGTAGCAGCCGGTTAACGTACGACGGCGCCGCCCGGGTTGGTCCCGGGCGGCGCCGTTTGCGTGTGGTCAGGAAGTCCTTGCCCCGTCCGAAGGCTCCGCGCCGTCGTCGGACCGCCCTTCGTCCGCAGACCCGTCTCCCACTGCGGAGGATTCTTCCTGCTGTCCGTCCTCGGGTTCCTGCTGCTGCTCGTCCTCGGGTCGGACGCGTTCAGCCCACGGCACCCACTCCGGCGCAAGGATGGAATCCTCGGACGGGAGCAGGCCCAGCTCGTTGACCGTGACCACCTTGGAGCGCGAGTTGCGGGTCAGTACCGCGTACCACTGCCAGCCAGCGTAACCGGGCAACCGGGACTCGAACAGGTGGGTGACCAGCCGGTCCCCTTCGCTCTTGGCAGCCAGGTGCGCTCCGACCGTGGCGGCGGGCGTGATGCTTTCCACCGCGGTCCGGGCAGCATCAACCGCAGCGGCCAGGAAGGCGTCCGGTTTGCCCGTACGCCAGACCGGCACGCCTGCCTTGCGCTTGGGCGGAGTCTTGGCACCCTGCTCCTGCACTGGCGTGCCCGGCTGGTCAGATTGGGGATTCATCGGCGCTTAGACGTCCAGCTCGTCGGCAACCTTGCGCAGGGCGGCCGCGATGGCCTTGCCCTTGTTGCCATCCGGGTACTTGCCCTTGGACAAGGTCCCGGAAAGGTTGTCCAGGACGGTCACCAGGTCCTGCACCAGCGGAGCGAGGTCCTTGGCGCTGGGGCGCTTGGCCTTGGCAATGGACGGGGTCTTGTCCAGCACCCGCAGGCCCAGCGCCTGGGCCCCCTTGCGGCCATCCGCCACGCCAAACTCCACCCGGGTTCCGGCCTTCAACTCCGTTACGCCCTCGGGCAGCGACGACTTCGGCAGGAATACCTCCTGGCCGTCTTCCCCCGCCAGGAACCCAAAGCCCTTATCCTTGTCATACCACTTGACCTTGCCGGTAGGCACGTAATCAACCTTCTTCGTTCTGTCATGAGACACGGCCGCCTGCCACCGCATCCGCATTGTTGTGCGGGTTCAAGGTATGGCACGCGCAAACCGTGTTGGTCTGTATCCTTCAAGGTTATCCTGCCGCGTGCCCAGTTCATGCTTCCGAAGGCATTGTTCCGCCCCAGGCGCAAGGCACGCAGCCCCCGCCCGCAGGCCCGGCTTCGCTGGCAGCCACCTGGCCGCTGTAGCGTTACGACCATGACCTCCTTGCGTTACCGGCGGCCGCTGATGGTCCTTGCCGCTGTTATTGCCGTGCTTTCCCTTGTGGCCGTGGGAACCGTCATGGCCCTTGCATTCGCCGGGTCCGCGGCCCCCACGTGGATCACCTATGCCGCCCTCTACGGACTGCCGGTGGCCTTCATCCTGATGCTCCTGCTGGTCCTGGACGGTGTGGCAGCCCGGCGCCGGTCCGGAAGGGCCGGGCAGCGGTAACGTTGGACTGATGTCCCTTATTCGTGCGCTCGGCAAGGACCTGGAGGCACGCACCGACGATTCGCTGCGTGCCCTCTTCGCCGCGCGGCCGGACCTGATTTCCCCCTCTGTTCCGGACTTCGCCGCCCTGGCCGCACGCGCCACTTCCCGGGTCAGCGTCCAGCGGGCGCTTGAGCGGCTCAACCGGCCACAGATGCAGGTCCTGGAAACCCTGCACTTGGGCACCAACACCGACACCGGGCACAGCGCCTCCGCGGAGGGCCTGCACCACCTGATCCGCGGTTCGTCCCTGGCCGTCATCGAGGAGATCCTGCGGACCCTGCAGGAGCTTGCCCTGGTGCATCCGGCCGCTCCCCCGCACGGCACCCCTTCCACTTCCGCCGGGCAGCGCTTCTACCTGCCCGTGGGCTCCCTCAAGGACGTGGTGGGCATCTACCCTGCCGGCTTGGGCCGCAGCTACACGGAACTGGTCCGCCTGCAGCCGGCGTTCGCGCAGCGGGCGGTGCAGCTGGTCTCGGAACTGCACCGCACCGGATTTGCCGTCCATAACGCCACCACCCCCATGGAAGCCGCGCTGTCGCTGCAGCACTGGACGTCCTCTCCGGCGGCACTGCAGGACATCCTCGCCCACGCTCCGGAGCGCACGACGGCGCTGCTTGCCAAGTTCCGGAACTGGGCCATGGGTGCGGTCCCCCAGGCGCAACGCAAGGCATCGGTCACGTCGGAAGGGGCCGACGTCGGGCCCATTGACTGGCTCCTTGCCCGCGGACTGCTGGTGCCGCTGGATGCGGCCCATGTGGAACTGCCGCACAGCGTGGGACTTGCCCTTCGCGGCGGCGCGATCATTGACGACTTCACCCTTGCACCGCCGGTTCCGGAGCTCGGCCGGACCACCGCGGCACTGCGCCGGAACGCGGCCCTGAGCGCAATCTCGGAAACCCTGCGGCTGGTGTCCGAACTGCTTCACGCCGTTGCAGGGCACCCGCTGCCGACGCTGCGCACCGGCGGCGTGGGTGTCCGTGAGTTGCGCCGGCTGGCGGACATTCTGCGGGTTGAGCAGGCAACGGTGGGCCGCCTGCTGGAACTGTGCGGCCTGGCCGGTCTGATCCACCTGGACGTCGACTCCTCGTCGTGGGTGCAGCCGCCGCAACTCGAGTGGCTGGTGCTTCCGCGGCAGGAACAATGGCTGTGGCTGGTGAACGCCTGGCTGGCGAGCGAACGCGTGCCATCGATGGTGGGCCAACCGGTAAACCCGGCACCCGGGGCCCCAGCCGGCAGGTCCGCCTCGGGCACGACCATCCCGGCGCTGTCCGCCGGCGCGCAGCGGCCCGACGCCCCCGTGGTCCGCAAGCGCATCCTTGAGATCCTGGACGAGCTGACCCGGGAAGCGGCTGAGGGGGACGGCGCCGCACCCGTCCTTGATGCCGCCGCCGTCCTGCAGCGCGCGGAATGGTCCCAGCCGCGGATGGCGCGGCGCTTCAGTTCCCTGATCCGCGGCGTCCTTTCCGAAGCCGAAATGCTGGGCCTGGTGGGGTCGGGCGCCCTGAGCCAGCTGGGCAGCGCCTTCGCCGCAGACGATCCCGACGCCGCCCTGGCCATTTTGGGCGAACACCTGCCCGCTGCCCTCAACCATGTGCTCCTGCAGGCAGACCTGACCGCGGTGGCCCCGGGCTACCTCTCCCCCGAACTGACGGAGAAGCTCCTGGTGATGGCCGATGCCGAAGGACAAGGCCCGGCCACCATCTACCGTTTCTCCGCCGAGTCGATCAAGCGGGCACTGGACCACGGCTACGATGCCGGCGGACTCCTGGCGTTCCTCCGCGAACACTCGGCCACCGCCGTTCCGCAGCCGCTGGAATACCTCGTGGAAGACACCGCGTCCCGGCACGGCAGGCTCCGTGTGGGACAGTCCGTCAGCTTCATCCAGAGTGAGGACGAGGCCGCGCTCCGGGACCTCGTGGCGGGGCCCAAAGCTGCCCAGCTTGGCCTGGCCATGCTCGCCCCGACGGTGGTCACGTCCACCGCCCAGCCCCGTGAACTTGCCGCCGCGCTCCGCAACTTGGGCCTGTCCCCCTCCGTCGATGGCGCTGGGACTCCCGGGCAGCTCCGCCACCAGTCGGCACCCCGGGAGAACCTCCGCCCGGTCTATACCGCACCGCGGATGGCGCCCCCGGCCGAGGATGTTGAAGCCCAGCTGGACGTCCTCCGCAGGGCGGGCGGCGCCGTAGGGCATTCCCCTGGCGCGGGGGCCGGCAGCGAGGCAGCCACCCAGCTGGGGCTTGAGGCCCTGCAGAGGGCCATCCGGCTCAAGCAGCGGATCCAGATGAACGTGGTGGACAACCTGGGGAATGCCAGCCTGGAGATCGTTGTTCCGTTATCTGTGAGCGGCGGCCGCGTCCGCGTGTTCGATCCTGCCCGGGACACCGAACGGGTCCTGTCCGTCCACCGCATCATCGATATCGAGGCTGCAGAGGAACTGCACCAGTAAAGGAATCCCCCGCGTGACCGACGGACCCCTGATCGTCCAGAGCGACAAGACCATCCTCCTCGAGGTGGACCACGAACTGGCCACCGAGGCGCGGCACGCCATCGCGCCGTTCGCGGAACTGGAGCGGGCCCCCGAGCACATGCACAGCTACCGCCTGACCCCGCTGGGCCTCTGGAATGCCAGGGCCGCCGGACTGGACGCGGAAAAGGTGCTGGACGCACTCCTGAAGTACTCCCGTTTTCCCGTGCCGCATTCGCTCCTGGTGGACGTGGCCGAAACCATGTCCCGGTACGGCCGGCTGCGCCTCGAAAAGGACCCGAGGCACGGCCTGGTCATGCGCACCGATGACTATCCCGTGCTGGAGGAAGTCATCGGGGCCAAGAAGATCGCGCCGCTGCTCGGACCAAGGATCGACGGCGAGACGGTGGTGGTCCACGCCTCACAGCGCGGGCAGCTCAAGCAGCTGCTGCTGAAACTGGGCTGGCCGGCGGAGGACCTGGCCGGCTACGTGGACGGCACCCCGCACCTGATATCCCTCAACGAGGACGGGTGGGCACTGCGCCCGTACCAGCGCCTTGCCAGCGAAAACTTCTGGGCCGGCGGCAGCGGGGTGGTGGTGCTCCCCTGCGGTGCAGGGAAGACCCTGGTGGGGGCCGCGGCCATGGCCACCGGCTCCACCACCACCCTGATCCTGGTCACCAACACGGTGGCGGCCCGGCAGTGGAAGGATGAACTGCTCCGCCGGACGTCCCTCACCGAAGACGAAGTTGGCGAGTACTCCGGTGCCCTGAAGGAGGTCCGCCCGGTGACGATCGCCACGTACCAGGTCCTCACCACCAAGCGCGGCGGGATCTACCCGCACCTTGAACTCGTGGACGGGCACGATTGGGGACTGATCATCTACGACGAGGTCCACCTCCTGCCGGCCCCCATTTTCCGGATGACTGCGGACCTGCAGGCGCGCCGGCGGCTCGGACTGACCGCCACCCTGGTCCGGGAGGACGGCCGGGAAGGCGAGGTCTTCAGCCTGATCGGACCCAAGCGGTATGACGCGCCCTGGAAGGACATCGAGTCCCAGGGCTACATCGCGCCGGCGGATTGCGTGGAGGTCCGCGTCGATCTGCCGCAGGATGAGCGGGTTGCCTATGCCATGGCCGACGACGCGGACAAATACAGGCTGTGCGCCACCTCGGAATCCAAGACCCAGGTGGTGGAGCAGCTGGTGGCCCGGCACGCCGGTGAGCAGTTGCTGGTGATCGGGCAATACATCGACCAGCTGGACGAACTCGGCGAGCGCCTGGACGCGCCGGTGATCAAGGGCGACACGTCCGTCAAGGTGCGGCAGAAGCTGTTTGACGCGTTCCGCGCGGGCGAGCTGCAGACACTCGTGGTGTCCAAGGTGGCCAACTTCTCCATCGACCTGCCTGAGGCCTCCGTGGCCATCCAGGTCTCAGGTTCCTTTGGGTCCAGGCAGGAAGAGGCGCAGAGATTGGGCCGGCTGCTGCGGCCCAAAAAGGACGGCCGCGCCGCTCGGTTCTACTCCCTGGTGGCACGGGACACCCTGGACCAGGACTTCGCTGCCAAGCGCCAAAGGTTCCTGGCCGAACAGGGGTATGCCTACAGGATCATGGACGCGAAGGACGTGCACGCCACCGATTAGGCGGCGTGCATTCCCTGGTGCGGAAAGCACGGCTCGGTCGCACACTGGAAGCATGACTATGAGAATCGTTCGGGCCGTCCCCGGGCCCGGCCAGGAGTCGGTCTGGGATTACCCGCGCCCGCCACGGATCGAACCCAGCAGCGAACGGATCCGGATCGTCCTGGGCGGCGAATTGATCCTTGACACCACGGATTCCCTGCGGGTCCTGGAGACCAGCCATCCTCCGGTCTACTACCTCCCGCTATCGGCTTTTGCGCCCGGCACACTGGAGCACGCCGCGGGCAGCAGCTTCTGCGAGTTCAAGGGCGCGGCAATGTACCTCACCGTGCGCGGCGGCGGGAAGGAGGCCGAGGGCGCCGCCTGGTCCTACCCCGAGCCCGCTGCCGGGTTCGAGGCGCTGGCCGGCAGGGTGGCCGTCTACCCGGCCAGGATGGACTACTGCGAGGTGGACGGAGAACGGGTCACCGCGCAGCCGGGACGTTTCTACGGCGGCTGGATCACCAGCCGCGTGGTGGGGCCCTTCAAGGGAGAGCCCGGAACGATGGACTGGTAAGTACAAGCGCACCATCATCATGCTCACAACGAATATCCAGACAACTCCCAGAGACTGGGAGCATGATGGGAGCATGAACAAGAACGGTCCAGAAGCCAGGCTGCTCGTCGTCGACGACGAACCCAACATCCGCGAGCTCCTCTCCACGTCGCTGCGGTTCGCAGGCTTTGAAGTGGTCTCAGCCGCGAACGGGCGTGACGCCCTTGCTGCCGCCGATACGCAGGCTCCTGACCTGGCCGTACTGGACGTCATGCTTCCCGACATGGACGGCTTCACCGTCACGCGCCGGCTGCGGGCCTCCGGAAAACACTTCCCCGTCCTGTTCCTCACGGCCAAGGACGACACAGAGGATAAAGTCACCGGCCTGACGGTGGGCGGCGACGATTACGTCACCAAACCCTTCAGCCTGGATGAAGTAGTGGCGCGCATCAGGGCGGTGCTCCGCCGGACGCAGCCCCTGCTGGATGACGACGCGATCATCCGCGTGGACGACCTCGAGCTCGACGACGATGCCCACGAGGTGCGGCGCGGCGGCACCGTCATCGAACTCTCCCCTACCGAGTTCAAGCTGCTTCGTTACCTCATGCTCAATCCCAACCGGGTGCTGTCCAAGTCGCAGATCCTGGACCACGTCTGGGAGTACAACTTCAACGGTGACGCGTCCATCGTGGAGTCCTACATCTCCTATCTGCGGCGCAAGGTCGATATCGACCCCGAGGCGCCGGCCCTGATCCAGACCAAGCGCGGCGTAGGCTACGTGCTGCGGACGGCTGAAAAGCGCTGACCTTGCTGAAGCGGTGGAAGTCGGCCTCGCTCAGGTCGCAGCTGGTGGCCATGATCATGGCGCTGCTGATCGTGGCCTTGACGGTCACCGGGGCGGTGACGTTGACGCTGCTCCACAGTTACCTCCAGGGCCAGGTGGACGACAAGCTGAATGCCGCGGTCGACTCTGCCCGGAAGCAGCGCTCGTTCACCCAACTGCAGGCACCCAGCTCGATTCCCACCGACTATTCCCTGATGCTCTTCGCCCCGGGCGAGCAGCCGTACACGTTCGGCGGCGATCCGGACGACCATCCGGACATCAGCGCCATCAGCGTGGACCAGGCCCAGGCGCGCGGACTTGCTCCCTTCCAGGTCCGCGGAACAGACGGCGAAAACTGGCGGGTTGTGGCGGTGACGGTCCAGAACGGCCAGTCCACCGCCGTCGTGGTCATCGGGCTGCCCCTGGAGAGCGTCGACGACGTCCTCAAGCATGCCACCCTGGTGGTTACCGGGGTAGGACTGCTGACGCTGCTGCTGGCCTCGCTCATTGCCAGCTGGACCGTCTCGCGGGCCTTCCGGCCGCTTGCCAGGGTGGAAAAGACTGCAGCGGCAATCGCCGCCGGGGACCTCTCCCGCCGCGTGGAGGTGGAGAACCCAACCACCGAACTGGGGCGGCTCAGCAGCTCCCTGAACGCCATGCTGGCGCATATCGAGACAGCTTTTGCGGCCAGGACCGCTTCCGAGGCAAGGATGCGCCGATTCGCCGCCGACGCATCGCACGAACTGCGCACTCCCCTGGTAACCATCCGTGGATTCTCCGAGCTTTACCGCCATGGCGCCCTGGCCACGGACGACGACGTGGCCACGGCGATGAACCGGATTGAAAGCGAAGCCAAGCGCATGGGCTCCATGGTTGAGGACCTGCTCCTGCTGGCCCGGCTTGACGAGCAGCGGCCGCTGCAGCAGAAACCGGTGGACCTCCAGCTCATAGCCCATGACGCCGTGGTGGACACCCAGGCCAGCGACCGTTCCAGGGTGATCACGCTGACCGGGCTCGACGGCGGAACGGCGGCACCGGCCCCCGTGCTGGGGGATGAGGCCAAACTGCGCCAGGTGGTGGGCAACCTGGTGGGCAACGCCTTGCGCTACACCCCCGAGGGCAGCCCGATCGAGCTTGCGGTCGGGGTGCGGGCGGACGACGGCGAGGAGCGCTCCGTCATCGAGGTACGGGACCACGGGCCCGGGATCTCGGAAGATGATGCGGCGAAGGTTTTTGAACGCTTTTACCGGGCTGACACGTCCCGCACCCGGGAGACGGGCGGCAGCGGCCTTGGCCTTGCCATCGTCGCCGCCATCGTTGGGTCCCACGGCGGCTCCGTCCGGGTGGAAAAGACCGACGGCGGGGGCGCCACCCTGGTGGTCAGCCTTCCGCGTCGGGAAGACACACCACGGCCCGGCGACGGGCAGGAGGACGGCGACGGGCAGGAAGAAGCGCACGGCAGTATTGCCCGGGCCAAGGGCAGCGACGGGTCGGTTATCCACATATAGCCTTCCCATCATGGAGGCGCGTGCGGATGCTCCGTAGGCTCGTCCCAGCAGTCCGGAACCGCCGGGCCCGGGGGCGGTACGCCTTGCCTACCCTCCCGCCGTAGTGAGCGTAGTGAAAGGCACAGCCATGAGCATCATTTCCGTCGATACCGAACTGCTTCAGGTGAAGTCCGCCAGCGTGCAGGCAACCGTGGACCGGATCAGCACCGACGTGCAGACCATGAAGCGGGGCCTCGATGAACTGCAGGGCTCATGGCGCGGATCGGCAGCCACCAACTTCCAGGCCCTGATCACCGAATGGACCATCACCCAGGGCCGTGTGGAGGCCTCCCTGGCGTCCATCAATGCGGCACTGGCCTCCGCGGCCGCTACCTATGCCCAGGCGGAGCAGGGAAATACGCAGCGCTTCAGCTGACGGTGTGCCCCTATTACGCCTCCGGCGTGCCTTGGTGGAAGCGCAGCCGCCACCGGCCGCCGTCCAGGACCCACAGCGAGCTGCGGAGCGTCGTGCCGGAGCGGGCAAAGCTTCGGTAGGTCAGCAGTACCGCGCCGGTGCCGATGCGCTCAGCACCGAGGATCTCGATGTCGGTACGTTCGCCGGGGTCTTCTTCCAATGCCATCATCATCGCGTCGCGGGTCCAGACCCTTCCCGAACTACCGATCTCCATGAAGTCCGGGTGGAGCAGGACAGCGGTGCGGCCGATGTCCCCGCGCACCAGCGGCCCCAGCAGCTCGCGTTCGAGCTCTTCCACCAGCGCCTCCGGCGGGATGGCACCTCCCTGCCCCCTTGCCTCAGCCACTTCAAGGGCCTCATCGTCCAGTTCGCTGAACAGGTCGAGTTCCTCGAAGGCAGAGACCGGGCCGGGAGTGGGCCGCCCCGTGCCGGCTGCAGGTGCGTTTCCACCGGACCGCGTGGATGGGGCGGCGGCCGGCTGGCCCGGAATATCCAGCGTGGCGGGCGGCAGGCCCACACCGGATGGTTGCTGCGCGTTCACAGTGCGCATCGAGGCTGCCTGCCGGCGGGGGTCCGCCTGCTGTGCGCCCGGGTGGTGCCCGCCGGGGAATCCAGGCCCCGACCTTGCCGCCACTCCCTGCTGGTATGCCGTGGCGGCAGCCCTGGCCCGTTCATCGGCGGCCTCGTTGAGGTCATGCCCGGCATGGCCCTTGACCCACTCAAAGGTATAGATGCGGCCGGCAAGCTCCCGGTCGAGTTCCTTCAGCAGTTCCACGTTCAGGACGGGCTTTCCGTCGGCCTTGCGCCAGCCCTTGCGTTTCCACCCTGGCATCCACTTGGTGATGGAGTTGATCACATACTGGCTATCGCACAGGATGCGCAGGTCTTCCCCGGGCAGGTGCGCGGTGGCGCGCAGGAGATCAAGGACAGCCATCAGCTCCCCCTGGTTGTTGGTCCCGTGCGGCCACCCTCCTGCCCGCCAGCAATCATCATTCACATACCAGGCCCAACCGGCCGGACCAGGGTTACCCAAGGCCGAACCGTCAGCCGCTGCAGTAATCGTCACCGGTCCATCCTGCCAGAAGCAGCTGACAACGGGCTGGCGCCGGGGCATCCCAGGACACGCCACGACGAAAAATGCGGCCCCCTCCGAGGAGGGGGCCGCATTTTCTGTAACTGGCGGGACAGGTCCCGGCGGGGAAGCTTAGAAGCCGCCCATGCCGCCCATGCCACCCATGTCGTCACCGCCGGCAGGGGCAGCAGCCTTCTCCGGCTTGTCAGCCACTACTGCTTCGGTGGTGAGGAACAGGCCGGCAATGGAAGCTGCGTTCTGCAGGGCAGAGCGGGTCACCTTTACGGGGTCGTTGACGCCGGCAGCCAGCAGGTCGGTGTATTCACCGGTTGCTGCGTTCAGGCCGTGACCTGCGGGCAGGCCGCGGACCTTGTCGACAACCACGCCGGGCTCGAGGCCGGCGTTGAAGGCAATCTGCTTCAGCGGGGCGTCGATGGCAACGCGGACGATGTTGGCGCCCGTTGCTTCGTCGCCGGACAGCTGCAGGTTGGCGAATGCCTTGGCACCGGCCTGGATCAGGGCCACGCCGCCACCGGCGACGATGCCTTCCTCAACTGCAGCCTTGGCGTTGCGGACTGCGTCCTCGATGCGGTGCTTGCGTTCCTTGAGCTCAACCTCGGTAGCCGCACCTGCCTTGATGACTGCAACGCCGCCGGCCAGCTTGGCCAGGCGTTCCTGCAGCTTCTCGCGGTCATAGTCGGAGTCGGAGTTCTCGATCTCGGCGCGGATCTGGGAAACGCGGCCTGCGATCTGGTCGGCGTCGCCAGCACCTTCGACGATGGTGGTCTCGTCCTTGGTGACAACAACCTTCCGGGCCTGGCCCAGGAGCTCCAGGCCGGCGTTCTCCAGCTTGAGGCCAACTTCCTCGGAGATGACCTGGCCACCGGTGAGGACAGCGATGTCAGCCAGCTGGGCCTTGCGGCGGTCGCCGAAGCCCGGAGCCTTGACGGCTACGGACTTGAAGGTGCCCCGGATCTTGTTGACGATCAGGGTGGCCAGGGCTTCGCCTTCGATGTCTTCGGCGATGATCAGCAGCGGCTTGTTGGACTGCATGACCTTTTCCAGGACAGCAACCAGTTCCTTGACGTTGGAGATCTTGGAGTTGACGATCAGGATGTAGGGATCCTCAAGGACCGTCTCCTGGCGCTCTGCGTCGGTGACGAAGTAGGCGGAGATGTAGCCCTTGTCGAAGCGCATGCCTTCGGTGAGCTCGAGCTCCAGGCCGAAGGTATTGGACTCCTCGACCGTGATGACGCCTTCCTTGCCCACCTTGTCCAGGGCTTCGGCGATGAGGGCACCGATCTCGTCGTCACCGGCGGAGATGGAGGCCGTGGCCGCGATCTCTTCCTTGGTTTCGATTTCCTTGGCGGAGTTCAGCAGTTCGGCGGTGACGGCCTCAACAGCCTTCTCGATGCCGCGCTTGAGGGACAGCGGGTCGGCGCCGGCTGCAACGTTGCGCAGGCCTTCCTTGACCAGTGCCTGTGCCAGGACCGTTGCCGTAGTGGTGCCGTCACCGGCAACGTCGTCAGTCTTCTTGGCAACTTCCTTGACCAGCTCTGCGCCGATCTTCTCGTAGGGGTCGTCCAGCTCGATCTCCTTGGCGATGGAAACACCATCGTTGGTGATCGTGGGGGCGCCCCACTTCTTTTCGAGGACGACGTTGCGTCCACGCGGGCCGAGGGTGACCTTAACGGCGTCGGCGAGGGTGTTCAGGCCACGCTCAAGGCCGCGGCGTGCCTCTTCATCAAATGCAATGATCTTGGCCATAACGGCAATAGTCCTTTCGGGACAGTCGTTAAGAATGAACCTTCGCTGCAGTGCCCGCGACGGACGATCCTTTGACGGCGGCCTCTGTATGCCCCCGGGGTGGGATCTCACTGAAGTAAGGTGTTTCTTTCGCTCCTCGACCGGTGCAGCGCGCCGCCGGCCGGGACCAGGCTTTGCTTAGCAGTCGGTACGTCAGAGTGCTAACTCAATAATTAGCACTCCCCAGGTGAGAGTGCAAGCGATAAGGCGCCTGGCGCACGCTCTGCAAGGGGCGCTTCGCCCAGGGCGATCAGCCGGCGCGTCCGGCCGTCTCCCGGCCCGCGGGGACGGGGTTGTTGTCCGCCCCGTATTTGAAGACGGAAAAAACGGCCGACGTGATGTCCCCATTGGAATCGAAGGCAACCGGGCCGGATTCGCCGTCGTAATTGATGTCCGGGCCAGCGGCAAGTCCGCCCAGGCACTCCTTGTAGCTGAGGCAGGGGGCCGACGGGGTTCCGGCTCCGGGAATTCCCGTTCCGCCGGACACGGGAATGAGGTTGGCTGCTATGGAGCGGCCCGCGTCGTCCTGGGCGCGGGCGGCTGCCAGGGCCGCCAGTGTTACGGCGTCGAAGGTTTCGGCGGCGTAGGAGACATCCTTGAGGGAAGGGTCCACCGCCAGGAGCTTTGCCTGGAAAGCGGCCGTGGGCAGCTGGCCCGGGATAATGGCGCGGGCGCCGTCAAGGACGCCGGACCCCAACCCGGATCCGTAACGGGCAAAACCGCCGTCGCTGAGGATGAGCTTCGAACCGGCAACGCCGGCGTTGTGCAGCGCAGCCAAAGCGCCCTGGGCGCCGTCACGGGCGACCAGGACAACAGCATCAGGGCTGGCTTTGGCCACCGACTGCGCGGCGTCGGCAACGTTCCCGGGCTTGAAGCCGACTGCCGGCAGGACCGTCAGCCCGGAGCCCCGGGCGGCTTCCGTGACCGCAGTGGAGACCTCCTTGCCGTAGGAGCCTTCCTGGTAGAGCACGCTGATGGTGGCGGCGCCGCCGTCCTTGGCGAGTTTGGCCAGCACGGGGCCCTGTGCGACGTCGGCCGCGGCCGTCCGGAAATAGTAGCCGCCGCTGGCCCTGGTGGAGAGCGCCGAAGCGGTATTGGCCGGTGAAATGACCGGCACGTGTGCACGGGAAAGGACGTCGGTGGCGGCCGCTGCGTGGCTCGAGTCGGTGGGCCCGATGGCTACGTCGGCTTTGGCGTCCACCAGGCCCTTGGCCTGGGCGGCGGTGTCCTGATCCGGATGCACGGGGAGCAGCTCCACCGGGCGCCCCTTGTGGCCACCTGCCGCATTGATCTCCTGGATGGCCACTTTGGCAGCGGCCAGCTGGGCTGCGTTGAGGAAGGCGTTGGCGCCGGTGTTATCCAGGAGCAGGCCCACGCGGAGGACGCCATCGCCGGAGGCCTCGGCCGATTGAACCCGGGCGTTTCCCCCGGCGGCGGCGCATGCCGTAACGGAAAGGACGGCTGCCAGCGAAACGGCAAGCGCGGTCCGGACGCGGGCGGCGGGGCGATGGACCGGCATCACTGGACGGGCCGGACGTTTTCGGCCTGGGGGCCCTTCTGGCCCTCTCCAATATCCAGTTGCACCCGCTGACCCTCCTCAAGGGCGCGGTAGCCCTCCCCCTGGATCGCCGACCAATGGACAAACACGTCGTCACTGGAGCCGTCAACGGTGATGAAGCCGTAGCCCTTTTCAGCGTTGAACCATTTGACGGTTCCCAGTGCCATGTTGAACAACTCTTTCCGTTGGGTGCCGGGAGGGACCGGACCAGCGTAACTGGAGGGCGTTTCGGCTACCGGTAACCGGGGCCGAGCACCACCACGAGCGGTACCTGGAATTGGGTGCTGTTCACCACGGTGGGAATGTTCAGCAGCGCAGCGAGTGCCTGCGCGCTTGCCAGTTGCTGGGGGCCGGCGTAGAAGATCACGGAGGATTTCTGAGGAGCGCCGGACCAGTTGCCCACCGGGCCGAGCCGCCACCCGTCGGCCTGGACGGCAACGCCCACCCGGCTGGCCAGGCCAGCGGTACCTGCCGCGTTGTAGACGGCTACTGGCTGGGTCTTATCGACGACGGCCTGCTGGGTTGCGGACGCCGAGGGCTCAGGCGCGGCTACGTCGCTTTGGCTGGGCACGGAAGAGGGAGACTGCGTGGCAGACGGTGTGGTCGGTGCAGGCGAAGCGGTGGATCCTGTGCCTGCCAGCGGGGCCGACTCCACGCTGGCCGATGCCTGGCTGGCGGTGGTGTTGAATCCGAGCTTGGGAAGGATCAGGAAGGACACCAGGCCGATGGCCAGGGCCGCCGCTCCCACGGCCAGGATTGGCCACAGCCGCACGCGGGACGGGGCCGAGGCCGTCCGGTGGACACCTTGTCGCGACGCGGCCTCCGGGACCTTGTCGAATTCATCGCGGGCGTATCTGGTCATGGTGGAAGGACATCCTTGTTGATTGCGGCTGGTGTCCCGGACTGGGGCGTCTTAAGCGTCGGATCCCAGGCGCCGGGCGGTGCGCGCACGGTGGCGCGACGTACGTAGTCTACGCAATCTCTTGACCAGCATGGGATCGTGGGCCAGTGCGTCCTCGCGGTCAATGAGGGCGTTGAGGAGCTGGTAGTAATGGGTCGCCGAGAGGTCGAACAGTTCGCGGATGGCCTGTTCCTTGGCTCCCGCGTATTTCCACCACTGCCGTTCCAGGGCCAGCATCTGCTGTTCGCGCTCCGAGAGGGAGGACTCGCGGAGGTTGAAATCCGCCAGGAGGGACTTCCGTGGTTCCTGCTCCGGCAGGTGTTCCCGGGCCGGTTCCGCCACGGCACGCTCCTTCGCTGGTTACGGTAAATGTCTTACCCCCATGCTAGCCGCCGAATAACATCAGTGTCATTTGGGTGCCTGCCACAATGGAACGATGTTTGAATCGGATGCGCTGTTCGAGCTCCAGCAGTCCCCCGCGGACGACGTCAGCTTCGCCGACCTTGCCCGGCTGCCGCTGGCCGGGCTCATGGCCCCGGACTGGGCCGACGCGCTCCACAGCGTGGAGGCCCAACTCCGGAAGGTGCTGTCCTTCCTTGCAGCGGAAGAAGCCGCCGGGCACCAGGTCCTGCCGGCGCCGTCGAACGTCCTGCGCGCCTTCCGCCAGCCCCTCAAGGACGTGAAGGTCCTCATCGTGGGGCAGGATCCCTACCCCACGCCGGGACATGCCGTCGGGCTGTCGTTTTCCGTCGAGCCGCACGTGCGGCCCATACCCCGCAGCCTGGTGAACATCTACAAAGAGCTGGAATCGGACCTGGGGATTCCGCCGCGGGTCCACGGCGACCTGTCGGCATGGTCGGAGCAGGGCGTGCTGCTCCTGAACCGGGTGCTCACCGTCCGGGCCGGGGCCGCGGGTTCACACCGGGGCAAGGGCTGGGAGGAGATCACGACGGCGGCAGTCACGGCGTTGGCGGCCCGCAAGGCACCGGACGGGTCAAGGGCGCCGCTGGTGGCGGTACTGTGGGGCAAGGAAGCCGAGTCCGTCCGCCCGCTTCTGGCCGGGGCGCCCGCCGTTGCCAGCGCCCATCCCAGCCCGCTGTCCGCCTCGCGCGGATTTTTTGGCTCGAGGCCGTTCAGCCGCGTGAACAAACTGCTGCGGGAGCAAGGTGCGCCGGACGTAACCTGGGAGCTCCCGCCGTCGCCCTAGCTTAGGCTTGCCTTATGAGCACTGTCCCTGCCGCCACCAGCGCAACCAAGAAGAGCCGACCCCAGGTCAACCTGACCGTGCTGCGCAAAGAGCAGCTAACCCCGCACATGGTGCGGATCGTGGCGGGCGGAGACGGCTTCAGTGATTTCACCAACAACGGTTTCGTGGACCGGTATGTGAAAATCGTCTTCCCCCAGCCGGGCGTTGACTACCCTTCCCCCCTTGATCTCTGGGAGGTCCGGG
Organism: Pseudarthrobacter enclensis; assembly: GCF_030811655.1. Lineage (GTDB taxonomy): Bacteria > Actinomycetota > Actinomycetes > Actinomycetales > Micrococcaceae > Arthrobacter > Arthrobacter enclensis_A. Next base: position 104,274 of record NZ_JAUSRE010000018.1, read on the forward strand.
AAACCATGCCGCGCGAACAGTGGCCGTACACCCGCACCTATACCCTGCGCTGGGTGGACCCGGAAGCCCGCGAGCTGGCCATCGACTTCGTGGTCCACGGCGACGAGGGGCTGGCGGGTCCGTGGGCGGCCAATGCCCGGCCCGGGGACACGCTCACCTTCACCGGCCCGGGCGGCGCCTACAACCCCAACCCGGATGCTGACTGGTACCTGTTTGCCGGCGACGAAGCGGCACTGCCCGCCATGGCGGCATGCATCGAGTCGCTGCCGGCGGACGCAACCGGGCTCGCTTTCCTGGAGGTCGGTTCCGAAGCGGACATCCAGTCCATTGCCGCCCCCGCCGGGCTGGACGTGAGGTGGCTGCCGCGCAACGGCGCTCCCGCCGGTTCCAGCGATGTACTGGTCAAGTCGGTGGCGGACGCCCAGTGGCCCGCCGGCACGGTGGACGTTTTTGCGCACGGCGAACGTGGTTACATGAAGGCGCTGCGCGAGGTCTTCTTCAAGCAGCGCGGCCTGGAGCGCCGGCAGGTATCGCTCTCCGGTTACTGGGCACAGGGCCGGGTGGAGGATGTGTTCCAGGCGGAGAAGAAACTGCCCGTCGGACAGATCTAGGCCGGCCTCGCGTCCGAATGCTAGCGGCGGCGTGCCCGGCGCCGCTCGTTGCTCGCCAGGCTGCGGGTCAGTGGACGGGCCAGGACGTCACCCAGGACGATTCCGCCGGCCGTTCCCAGCACGATGGCGCCGGCGCTGAGCATTCCACCGGCACCGGCCAGGATTTCGGTTTCCTCAACGGTGAGCACGTACATGGACCGGAAGATTGTCAGGCCCGGCAGCAGGATCAGCGCGGCGGGGACTGCCACCACCAGCTGCGGCGCCCCCATCCGCAGGGCCACCACCCTGGCCAGGAGGCCAATGACGACGGCGGCAATGGCCGGCGAGAACCGGTCGCCGATTCCCAGCTGGCCGCAGCCCAGCAGCACCAGGTAGCCTGCCACCCCTACGGCGGCCGTGGGCAGCAGGAGCTGCCAGGTGGTCTGCTCCGTAATGCCGATGGCCATGACGGCCGCGGCTACGAAGAGGATCAGGACCCAGAGGTCGTAGGCGGGCGGGAAGGTCTGCGTGACGTCGATGCGCTGCAGGCCGGTCAGCTCCCCCACGACGAACGCGACGGCGATGCCCGCCACGATGGCGCCGAAGGTCAGCAGCGTGGACAGGAAGCGTCCCGCGGCCGTCACCGGGAAGCCGTTGATGGCGTCCTGCACCGAGGACACCAGGCGCCCGGTGGGCAGGAGCAGCAGGATGCCGCCCACCACCACGATCGAGGGTGACGTGGTGAGCCCCAGCTGCCAGAGCAGGAGCGCCAGCATGGTGACCACGAACGAGCAACTGGCGGTGATGAAGAAGTCCGGCACCCGCCACCGTCCCAGCTGGCGGGCCAGCAGGCTGATGCCGATATTGGCAACGAACGCGATCAACGACGACACCGGTCCGCCGCCCAGCACGCCCACGAACACGGCCGCGAAAACACCGAAGGCGCCCGTGACCATCCAGCGGGGATACGGCTTGGGGCTGGTGATGGCCTCGTTGAGCCTGCGGATCGCTTCATCACGGCCCACGCCGCCGGCAACGATGTCCGTTACCAGCTGGTGGACCTTGGCAAGGCCCGCATAGTTGTTGGTCCAGGACCGGACCACGCGCAGCAGGGCAATCGGTGTCTGGTCCTTGGGGGCGTAGTTGATCCCCACGGACTGGTTGGTGATGTCCACTTCGATGTTCTTCAAACCCAGCGCGGCGGTGACGGCGATGATGCTGGTCTCCACTTCCAGGGCGCCTGCACCGTAGCGGAACATGGTCTCGGCAAGATGCAGGGCGAAGTCCAGGGTTTTGCGCGCGGACGTGTCCACGCCGCCCACCTGGATGGTGGGGTTTGCGTAGGGACTTCCGGCCAGCCGGTCCACGATGCTCAGGGGCGCCGTGGGCGGATTTTCGCCCTGCACCAGGCGGCGCAGCATCCTCTTGGCGGCCGCATCCTGCCGGAGCTGCGCAGGGGTCAGCGGTTCAGTTTTGGGCAGGCCGTCAGTCTTCGGCCTGGACCCTGGCCGTTCGGGCCGGTTGCTCATGCCCGTTCCTCCCTGTGCGCGGTTGGTGGATGGTCAGGCTGCGCGCTTGAGCGGCAAGTTCCCCAGCAGTGTGCGGGCAGCGGCGGCAGCGGACCTGGCCAGCCGGTTGGCGTGGAAGACGGCGGGACGGACGGGCAGGACAAAGTCCCCCACCAGCTGGACCACTTCCCCGCCGAACCCCTTCTTGAACTCGTAGCCGCCGTGGCCTTCCTCGTCCTGTCCGGAGATGCCGAAGGTGCCGTAGAAGTTGTACCGCGGGTACCCCTTTTCCAGCGCATGCAGCATCATGCCCCAGTACAGCGACGTTGCGCCGTTGAAGTAGATGTAGTCCTGGACGGTGCCGCCGATCACGCAGACCACCTCGTCGCCATAGCAAACGAAGTGGATGGCAGCCACGGTGGCGGTACCCACGGAGTCGGGGAACCGTTCAATGTCCTTCAGGCTCCGCTCGTAGCTGTCCACCAGGTCCTGGACCACCTTGAGCCGGTTGGCTTTCTTCTTACTGCCGGTTTCCTCCACCTCGCGCCGCAGATCGTCAGCCGTGGCGGACTCCGCGGCCAGGCGTTCAGTGATGGACTTCCGGTAGGCCGGAATGTCGATCTTGGCCATCATGAGCTTGGTGAATTCCGGCGACGTGGTGCGGAGGAGGTGCTCGTAGTACCCGCGTTCGCGGTAGACGAATCCCTTTTCGTCCCCGGCCCGGCTCAGGGCTCCGTAAAACTCGTCCAGGGTTTCCAGGGTGGCCTGCTCCAGGAAGACGCCGTTCTTCTCCGCCTTGCGGATGGCCTTCCGGGTGCGGTAACTGGTGCCCATGATCAGTTCTTCGGCGTCCTGGATGCCCACCAGGTTCTTGATGAACATCCAGTTGACGTTGACGAAGTTCATGTCCAGGCCCTGGTGCTGGAATCCGAGCCCTTCCAGGTCCGCCACCAGCGGCCGGTTGTCCTCGACGTCGGGGTGCTCGGCGCCGTCCTCGTCCCGGGCTATGTACCGGATGTTGGGTGAGATCCTCAGTTCAGCGGCTTTGCGGCCTGCAGCATGCTTCCGGAGAAGTTCGACGACGCCGCCCACCAGTTCGCGGTCCGTGTAGTCCATGAGGGGTCCCTTGGCGCATTCACAGACCGTGTAGCCCAGCCGGGTGGTGGTGTAGTTGAGCTTTCCCGCTGCCACGAGTTCGCCGTCGCGCCGGACGCCGAAGAGCTCCACCTGCTGGCCGCGGGCGCGCTGGAAGCGGGCAAAGTCGATGGACTGCAGGAAGCTGTTCTGCGGGTGCTTCAGGGCGAAGGCCTCAAAGTCGGCGTCGCTGAGGTTGGCGTATTCAAGCCCGGTAGCGGCGGAAACTGGATTCAAGGGGTGACCTCTTCTGATTCTTCGCGGCCTGGGGCCAGGCGCTGGACGGACGGTGTTCGTGCGGGCCCTGCGGGTGAAAGCGGGCCCTACGGGAGGGCTCGGTGGTTTTGCTGCCGGAGCCGGTCAGTAGAACTGCTGGCCGGTGCGGGCGGTCTCGATCCGGCGGAACACCTTTTCTCCGCCGCTGACCCAAAGCCGGTGACGGAGCGGGGACAGGACGTAGTCATGGCAGCCCACAAAGTCCGTGACAGTTTTGGTGAAGCTGGTCTTGAACATGCCCATTCCGTAAAGGTTGTGGGTTTTGTCCTTGATGCGGGCGGCCGGCGGGGTACCGCAGAAGTCGTATTCGGTACAGCCGAGTTCCTGCATGCGCCGGATGGCAGTCCACTGCACCAGGTGCGAATCCCCGTACTGCTTGCGGTTCTGGGTGGAACCGCCGTCCTTATAGGTCGCTTTGGCACCGTAGTTGATGACGAATGCCCCCACGCTGGGTTTCCCGTCCTCGTAGGTGAAGAAGAAGTTGCCCTGGCCGCGGTTGCAGAACTCGTCCCAGAACCGGGCGTAGTAGTCGTAGCTGCGCAGGGGCATGGAACCCTTGGCCTTGACGGTGTCGGCCATCAGTTCGTAGAGCGCACGGTAGGTCTCAGGGCCCGGTTCCTGCCGTACCACCTGGCAGCCCTCGCGTTCTGCGCGCCGGACGGCGTTCCTGGCGCGGGAGGAAATGGCTTTGAACACTTCCTCCTCCGTCCCGGAGATATCCAGCAGGGCGGTGGAGTCATTGGACTGGATGTTGGGCGCTTTGACCAGGGTGGCGGCCCGAAGTTCTTCCTGTGCAGCCTCGGAGTCGACGATGTCCGGCTCCACCTTGATGGTGAAGACGTTCAGTTTGCGGCTGCGGACGAAAGCCGCGCACGCTTCGAGGGCTGGTTTCAGGTCTGCGGGGTCCGCCACGTCGGGGCCCTTGATCAGATACCAAAGCCGCCCCAGGACGGGGAACCGCTTTTCCAGCACCAGGTTGTAGCTGGAGCTTCCGCCGCTTTCCAGCACCAGGAACAGGACCTTCCAGCCACTTCCGTTCTTGACGGAGGCGTACGCGGCGGACTGCAGCATGTTGCCGCCGTTCGGGTTGGCCGTGACGTGCTTGTCCCAGTTCTCAATTTCCTCGGCTGTGGCAAAACGTGCGGTGAATTCTCGCAAGGGGGCCGTGTCCAATCGGGTTTGTGCGCGGTTTCGGTACTTCTGGATGCGTGCGGACATGCAGCCTCAAGTCTAAAGCCTCAGCGATGCCAGCCTTTTCTCCGGGCCTGCCTGGCATGGCGCCGATGCAGGCCGAATGCCACCTTGACGCGGCTCATGGCATTCAACAAGTGTGGGGGTATGAGGCCGGACCAGGGACAGAGCGGTACAGACGTGAAGAGAGGGCGGCCCTACAGTGCAGGTGTCCAGGCGGCGGCCCTTGCCGGGTTCCTGGTGGCGTCCCTGCTGGTGGCAGGCCTCGGCGGCCTGGCGTCTGCAGCGAATGTCAACGGCTGGTACGCCACCGCGGACAAAGCGCCGTGGACCCCGCCCAACGGTGTATTCGGCCCGGTTTGGGCCGTCCTGTACACGGCCATGGCCGTGGCCGCCTGGCTCGTGTGGCGCAAGCGCAGCACCGGAACCCGCAGGGCCATGACGGCATATGCCGTCCAACTGGTTCTGAACCTCGCCTGGACGCCGGCGTTCTTTGCGCTCTACCCGCTCCTGGGCACGACGGCATTGTGGTTGGGGCTGGCCATCATTATCACCCTGATCGGCGCCGTCGCAGTGACCGTGATGTACTTCGGTCCCATCAGCCGGGCGGCAGGACTGCTCCTGCTGCCATACGTCTCATGGCTGGTGTTCGCAGCCAGCCTCAACTGGTGGGCGGCAGCGCACAACTAGCTCAGCCCTGTCCCGCCATTCCCGCGCTGCCGCCGGGAACCGTCAGCATTCGACGACGTTGACGGCGAGGCCGCCCATGGCGGTTTCCTTGTATTTGGAGGACATGTCTTTGCCGGTTTCGCGCATGGTGATGATGACTTCGTCGAGGGAGACGCGGTGGGTTCCGTCGCCCCAGAGCGCCATTTTCGCGGCGTTGATCGCTTTCGCGGCGGCGATAGCGTTCCGTTCGATGCAGGGGACCTGGACCAGGCCGCCGATCGGGTCGCAGGTCAGGCCGAGGTTGTGTTCCATCGCGATCTCCGCGGCGTTCTCCACCTGTGCCGGGGGACCCGCCCATGACCTCGGCCAGGCCCGCGGCGGCCATCGAGGACGCGGACCCCACCTCGCCCTGGCAGCCGACTTCAGCGCCGGAGATCGAGGCCTGTTCCTTGTAGAGGACCCCTACCGCGCCGGCGGCGAGCAGGAACCGCACCACCACGCCGTCGCGGTCTTCCTGTGTGGCGGTGTCCATGCCGGGGGCGAAGTGCAGGGCGTAGAACAGCACCGCGGGGATGATCCCGGCCGCGCCGTTGGTCGGGGCGGTGACCACCCGGCCGCCGGAGGCGTTCTCCTCGTTCACCGCCAACGCCACCAAGTTAACCCACTCCTGCCAATACGCGGGCTCAAACGGGCCCGCGTCCCAGGCCGCGTCCGGGTCCTGATCACGCCCGCCGGCGCATTCCTTTTTCAGCCGGCCGTACCAGTCCGGGGCGCGGCGGCGGACCTTCAACCCGCCCGGCAGCACCCCGTCCCGTTTCAGCGACGCG
>NZ_JAUSRE010000019.1 GCF_030811655.1 Pseudarthrobacter enclensis
TCGTTGTAGCGGCCGGGGGCGCCGGGGGTGGCGGTTTCGTCGGTGAGGGGGAAGCCCAGGAAGCCGGCGGGGCCGCCGAGTGCGAGGTAGTTCCTGCGGATTTCGCCGTGCAGTTCGTGGGCGCCGGTGCCGGGGCTCCAGTAGATGGTGCCGCGTGCGAAGTCGTTGTAGCGGCCGGGGGCGCCGGGGGTGGCGGTTTCGTCGGTGAGGGGGAAGCCCAGGAAGCCGGCGGGGCCGCCGAGTGCGAGGTAGTTCCTCCGGATTTCGCCGTGCAGTTCGTGGGCGCCGGTGCCGGGGCTCCAGTAGATGGTGCCGCGTTCGAATTCCTGGGCGCGACCGCCGGCGATGTCGTACGCGCTGCCGACTGCTGTTCCAAGGAATGATGCGCTGCCGCCGAGCTGCAGATAATGCTCGGCAATCTCGTCGTCGCCAGCCTGTTCGACAACCATCGACGCGCGAACGTTCCACTGGGCAGCCGCCGCTGATGCGGCCCCCATGGTCGGTCCCAGGGCAGCGCCCCCAAGACCATTGCCGAGGGTGAGGGCTAAGGCCATTACGAGGACGGCGGGTCGAGTCCGGCGCATTGTGACCCCTTGGTGCTGATTGAGACTTGCGGAACTTGGTCAAGACGCTACGCTCCGGGGGCCTGCGCGGGCAGGTCCAGAAGTCCCGAATCGTGATCCAATCATCCGCGGCGCTGTCGCAGTTGCCGCTGCATCTTCCTTACTTCAGGAACTTCGACGTCCTCCTGTCCGCCAGGATTTTGCCTTTTGTCTGGCAGGTGGGGCAGTACTGCAGTGCCGTGTCCGCGAACGAAACTTCCCGCACGGTATCGCCGCATACGGGGCAGGCCTCTCCCGTCCGGGCATGGACCCGCATGTGGCTGCGTTTGACGTCTTTAAGGTCCTTGGGTGGCTTGCCCGCCGCCTCTGCCAGCGCTTCACCCAGCACGCTGTGGATCGCGTCGTACAGCACCTGCACTGTCTCCCGGTCCAGCGATTTCGCGATGGCGAAGGGCGAGATCTTTGCGGCGTGCAGGATTTCGTCGCTGTAGGCGTTCCCGATGCCGGCGATGACGCTCTGGCTGCGCAGGAGTCCCTTGATCTGCTGGGGACTGCCGGCGAGGATCTCCGCCAGCATGTCGGCGTCGAAGGCTTCGGTAAAGGGATCCGGGCCCAGCGTGGCGATGCCCGGCACCTCCTGCGGGTCCCGCACCACATAGACGGCCAGGCTCTTCTTGGTGCCAGCCTCCGTCAGGTCCAGGCCGCGCAGCCCCTCCGGCCCGGAGAAAGCGCAGCGGACCGCGATGAGTCCCTTGCCCATCCGGAGCTGGCTCTCGGAGGGGGAGTCCGTGAACCGCACCCAGCCGGCGCGCGCAAGATGGAACACCAGGGAAATGCCGTCCGTATCGATGCTGATGAACTTTCCGAACCGGCGGACGCCGGACACGGTGCGGCCCTCGATCGCGTTGAAGGGAGGGTCTGCCGTCTTGAGCACTGCGAAGGAGACGATCTGCAGTTTCGTGACCACACAGCCCCGCAGCTGCTCGTCAAGGAACGAGGCCAGGCCGGCTACTTCAGGGAGTTCGGGCATGGCCTAGCCGCCCTGCTTCGCCAACGGTCCCAAGGATGCCGCACCGGTGCTTGCACTCATGGCTCCCATCTTGTCAGAAGGGCCCGTCCCCGCCCCCGCAGTTGTGCCTATACTTTCAGCGGCGGCCCGTTTGCGGGCCCCTTTTGACATTTGGCGTGTACCCCGATGAAAGGCCCCCCATGAGCAACATTCCCGAAGACCTGTCCTACACCGCCGAACATGAGTGGGTCACCGCCCCGAATGCCGACGGCGTGGTCCGCGTGGGAATCACCGACTTTGCCCAGGATGCCCTTGGAGATGTCGTTTACGCCCAGATGCCCGAAGTCGGCACGAAGATTACGGCAAACGAAGTGGTGGGCGAGGTGGAGTCCACCAAGAGCGTGAGCGACATCTATGCCCCCGTTTCCGGCGAAGTCGTGGCCCGCAACGACTCCCTGGACACCGATTCGGCCCTGATCAACACGGATCCCTACGGAGACGGCTGGCTCATCGAGGTCAAACTCGCCGAACCCGATGCTGTTGAGTCCCTGCTCAGTGCATCGGAGTACGAACAACAGGTAGGCTAAAGCTAACCGGTAATTCCGGTCCGGCCCCGCGCCGCAGGCAAGGCGTCTCCGCACGTCAGGCCCGGATCGGGTGCCGGCGCCGGACCTGCCGGTCAGGGCCGGAGAGCAAACGTTGGTTGCGGGTTGGATTTCCGCAACGTCTAGGAGGAGGAGTCCATGGCTGGCCACAGACACAACCCTGCCGATGGGGATTACGGCACGGGTGCGGCTAGGGCGTCGGAGACCACCTCGATCCATCTCACCCCCGTCACCGACGAACCCACCATCGCCCCCAGGCTGTCCTCGGAAGAGCGCAACTCGGTTGAGGCGCTGCCGGCAGGCTCGGCGCTGCTCGTGGCGCACAGCGGCCCGAACGCCGGCGCCCGGTTCCTTCTGGACTCGGACGTGACCACCGCAGGCCGCCACCCGGACGCGGACATCTTCCTGGACGACGTCACGGTGTCCCGCCGCCACGTGGAGTTCCGGCGTACCGCGCGCAGCTTCGAAGTGGTGGACAAGAACAGCCTCAACGGCACTTATGTCAACCATGACCGGGTGGACCGTGTTGAGCTGAAGTCCGGCAGCGAAGTCCAGATCGGCAAGTTCCGCCTCACCTTCTACCTGAGCCCTGCCACGGCTGCAGGCCGCAGCTGACCCGGGGACCGCTGCCTGTGGCAATGGCACAACCGGAACGCCGGGGCCCCCAGGTCCTGAACATTGGCGAAGTCCTCGCCCAGCTGAGTGCCGACTTCCCGGGCATGACTGCGTCGAAGATCCGGTTCCTTGAGGAAAAGGGGCTCATCAACCCCAGGCGCACCCCTGCCGGCTACCGCCAGTATTCCGACGGCGACGTCGAGCGGCTGCGCTTCGTGCTGGCCCTGCAGCGGGATCAGTATCTTCCCCTGAAAGTCATCAAGGACTACCTCGACGCCATCGACAGGGGAGAGCGGCCGGAGAACCTGCCGCCCGGCGTCGTGGTTTCCCCGCGCATCGTCTCCGACGAACTGGCTGCCGAGCTGCAGAACCGTGGGCGCAAACTGACAGAGGAACAGCTGCGCACCGAGTCGGGCGCCAGCGTGCCCCTGCTGCAGTCACTCCTGAGCTTCGGCCTCATCAGCCACAGCAACGGCCAGTTCGACGAGCATGCCCTCCAGGTTGCCCGCGCCTGCGTCCAGCTGGAAAGCCACGGCCTGGAACCCCGCCACCTGCGGCCGTTCCAGGCAGCTGCCGAACGGGAATTCGGCTTGGTGGAACGTGCAGTCGCACCGCTTGCATCCCGCAAGGATTCGGCATCACAGGCGCGGGCCGCCGAGGCCGCCCGAGAGATCAGCGACCTCTGCCTCACCCTGCACCGGGCCCTGGTGCAGGACCACATCTCACGCATGGACATCTGATGATCGAAGTCGAGATAGTAGGCGTTCGCATCGAATTGCCTTCCAACCAACCGCTGGTCCTGCTCAAGGAAATGCACGGCGAACGCCACGTCCCCATCTGGATCGGCACCCCGGAAGCCAGCGCCATCGCCCTGGCCCAGCAGGGCGTGGTCCCGCCCCGGCCCATGACCCACGACCTCCTGGTGGACGTCGTAGAGTCCCTGGGCCACTCCGTGGTCAGCGTCAACATTGTCGCCGTGGAGGACAACATCTTCTACGGGCAGCTGCAATTTGAAAACGGAACCACGGTGAGCTCACGGGCCTCGGACGCCCTTGCGGTTGCGCTGCGCGCCAAATGCCGGATCTGGTGCGCAGACTCCGTCATGGATGAGGCGGGCGTCCGGATCACCGAACATGACGAGGGGGAGGACGCCGAGCCGGGCCCCACCGTGGATGAGGAACGCGAACTGCGCCGCTTCCGCGAGTTCCTCGACGACGTCGAACCCGAGGATTTCGACGGCTAAGGTCACGTTAAGGTTAAAGTTAAGGCTGAAAGTTTCGACACGCCTCTTCCAAGCCCCGAAGGTCTTTGACCTCGGGACCCGCCGGGCCTAACGTCGAAGTATCAAGTTCCCTTGCTTACGGCAGCCCCGCAAGTCACACTGGAAAGTGCGCCCCGCGGAAAAATTACACGCATGGTCTTCATGCCAAGGCCGCCGTATCAGTGCCAAGGGAGCGTACGACAAGGAGGATCCAGGTGAGTCCCAAAGGCGAAGCAGGAGGGCTAAAGCAGCCCACGGCTGGTGTTGCTGTGCCCGTAAGTGGTGCCCAGGGCCTCCTGTTTACCGAGGACCTTCCCGTACTGGACGAAGATGCCGGCTACCGTGGGCCCACCGCCTGCAAGGCTGCCGGAATCACCTACCGCCAGCTCGATTACTGGGCCCGCACCGGCCTCGTTGAACCGGCGGTCCGCGGTGCGGCCGGATCCGGGTCCCAGCGGCTCTACGGTTTCCGCGACATCCTGGTGCTCAAGGTGGTCAAGCGGCTCCTGGACACCGGCGTGTCCCTCCAGCAGATCCGCACCGCCGTGGAGCACCTGCGGGAGCGCGGCGTTGAGGACCTGGCGCAGATCACGCTGATGAGCGACGGCGCCAGCGTCTATGAGTGCACTTCCGCCGACGAGGTTATCGACCTGGTGCAGGGCGGCCAGGGCGTCTTCGGAATCGCTGTGGGACGGGTATGGCGCGAGGTGGAAGGCAGCCTTGCGTCCCTGCCCAGCGAACACGCCGCCGAACAGTCCTTTCCCGACGACGAACTGAGCAAGCGCCGGGCAGCGCGGAAGATCAGCTGACCGCGCTTCAGTAATTAGCCGATCAGGGCCGCCCTCCACTTGGAGGGCGGCCCTGACTGTTTTGGCTCTTTGTCTTGGTTCTGTGCCTGGCCGCGCAGGCGGACAGGAGGGGAGGTCAGCGGACGCGGCTGCGCAGTCCGCTGCCGGCGGCCATAAGGTTGGACAGAAGGTCATCGAACAGGCCGGCCGTGGATTTTGCCGAGTCCCCCGGCCAGTGGTGGACCGGGTGCGCGGCGCCCTGGATCTGCTGCCAGTTGGCCTGTTCGGGAATACGGGGGCTCAACAGGAGTTCGCCAAACATGGACTCCATCTCGGCGAGCCGGTACGTGTGCTCGGAGGAGCCGCTCCGCACCCGGTTGGCCACGATTCCTGCCGGCGACAGGTTCGGTGCGAACTCCTGTTTGAACAGCTGGATGGCCCGCATGGTGCGTTCAGTGCCGGCAACCGAGAACAGGCCCGGCTCGGCAACCAGGGCAACCTTGTCGCTGGCGGCCCATGCCATGCGCGTGAGGCCGTTGAGGGAGGGCGGGCAGTCGATGAGGACAAGCTGGTAATCGTCCGCGCCGGCCAGCACGGAGGAAAGCCGGCGGAGGTCCCGGCGGCCGAGATCGGGCCGGTCATAGATGCCGGTGTATGCCGAGCCAACGGCCACATCAAGGACCGCGGGCCCGGATCCGTTTGGCGGGGTGCGGTCGGCCCAGCTGCTGCGGACCACGTTTTCGGCCAGTTTCGCCCGGCGCGGGCTCTTGAGCATCCTGCCAATATCCAGCTGGTCGCCCGGCTGTACGCCGAGGGCGGTGGTGGCGTCGGCGTGCGGGTCAAGGTCCACCACCAGTGTCCGGACTCCCGCGGCCAGCGCCGCAGACGCCAGTCCTGTGGTGACGGAAGTCTTGCCGACTCCACCCTTGAGGCTGCTGATGCTGACTACTTGCACTTGAGAGACCAAAACCTAACGCCGGATGCCGTGTTGGGGGTAATGTTTGCCTCGGCAGAGCCGAAGCCGGACGGTCCTGCCGCCCTACACATCATATGTTGATGCGTCGGCGAATCCTGCTTTATCGGGCGTCGGCATGGCACCGACTATGGTGCCGGGGCGGTTTCCGCCAGCCAGGCTGAAAGCGTTCGGGACATGACGGGGAAATCTGTGACCGTTGCCACAAAGATTTGTTTTTGTCCTTGCAGGTCCTAGACACTGTGACCACTCATTCGATCCACCCCGCAATGATGCAGGAGAAGCATGTTTTCCAAAATTCTGGTGGCCAACCGCGGCGAAATCGCGATCAGGGCCTTCCGCGCCGGCTACGAGCTGGGCGCCAAGACCGTTGCCGTTTTTCCCCAAGAGGACCGAAACTCCATCCATCGCCAGAAAGCGGACGAGGCCTACCTGATTGGCGAGGAAGGCCATCCGGTCCGGGCTTACCTGGACGTGGCAGAGGTGGTACGCGTCGCGAAGGAATCCGGCGCGGACGCCATCTACCCGGGATACGGGTTCCTCTCCGAGAATCCTGAACTGGCCCGTGCCGCAAAGGAAGCGGGCATCACTTTCGTGGGTCCGCCCGCCGAGGTGCTGGAGCTGGCCGGCAACAAGGTGGCTGCGCTGAAAGCCGCCCGGGAAGCCGGCGTTCCCGTCCTGAAGTCAAGTGAACCGTCCAAGGACCTGGATGAGCTCCTGGCTGCGGCCGATGAGATCGGCTTCCCCATCTTCGCCAAGGCCGTGGCCGGCGGCGGCGGCCGGGGCATGCGCCGCGTAGATACCCGCGAGGCCCTCCCCGAAGCCCTGAAATCAGCCATGCGCGAGGCAGATGCTGCGTTCGGGGACCCCACCATGTTCCTGGAACAGGCAGTTCTCCGTCCGCGGCACATCGAAGTACAGATCCTCGCGGATGCAGAGGGCAACGTCGTGCACCTCTTCGAACGTGACTGTTCCATCCAGCGGCGGCACCAAAAGGTCATTGAGATCGCCCCTGCCCCCAACCTGGACGACAGCATCCGCCAGGCGCTCTACCGTGACGCGGTGAAGTTTGCCCAGGCCTTGAAGTACGTGAACGCCGGTACTGTCGAGTTCCTGGTGGACACCGAGGGGGAGCGGGCAGGCCAGCACGTCTTCATCGAAATGAACCCCCGTATCCAGGTGGAGCACACAGTGACCGAGGAAGTCACCGACGTGGACCTGGTCCAGGCCCAGATGCGGATCGCCTCGGGCGAGACCCTTGCGGACCTCGGCCTCTCCCAGGACACCGTCAGGCTTCGCGGGGCCGCCTTGCAGAGCCGGATCACCACTGAGGATCCCGCCAACGGCTTCCGGCCCGACGTTGGAAAGATCACTGGATACCGCTCCGCCGGCGGCGCCGGCGTCCGGCTGGACGGCGGCACCGTCTACTCCGGAGCCGAGATCAGCCCGCACTTCGATTCGATGCTGGTCAAGCTCACCTGCCGCGGCAGGGACTACCCCGCGGCGGTTGCCCGCGCCCGCCGTGCGTTGGCTGAGTTCCGCATCCGCGGCGTCTCCACCAACATCCCCTTCCTGCAGGCCGTGTTGGATGACCCGGACTTCATCGCCGGGGATGTTGCCACTAACTTCATCGACCAGCGCCCGGAACTGCTCAAGGCCCGGGTCTCGGCGGACCGCGGCACCAAGCTCCTGACCTGGCTGGCCGACGTCACCGTCAACAAGCCCAATGGCGAACTGACCGTCCACTCGGACCCTGCCCACAAGCTTCCCGACGTCAAGGACAAGCAAGCGGCCCCGGGGTCACGCCAGAAGCTCCTTGAGCTGGGCCCGGAAGGGTTCGCGAAGGCACTGCGTGAACAGACCCCCGTCGCCGTCACCGACACCACCTTCCGCGACGCACACCAGTCCCTCCTGGCCACCCGCGTCCGCACCCGGGACCTGGTTGCCGCCGGCCCCGCCGTTACGGCCCTGCTGCCCGAACTCCTGTCCGTAGAAGCATGGGGCGGTGCCACTTACGATGTCGCACTGCGCTTCCTGGGCGAAGACCCCTGGGACAGGCTGGCTGCCCTTCGCAAGGCCATGCCGAACGTCTGCATCCAGATGCTGCTGCGCGGCCGCAACACGGTCGGCTACACGCCGTACCCCGAAGAGGTGACCGAAGCGTTCGTCAACGAGGCAGCGGCCACCGGCATCGACATCTTCCGGATCTTCGACGCGCTGAACGACGTCAGCCAGATGGCGCCGGCCATCCGCGCGGTCCGGGCCACGGGCACCGCCGTTGCCGAGGTTGCCCTCTGCTACACGGGCGACATGCTGGACCCCGAGGAGAAGCTCTACACCCTGGACTACTACCTCGGCCTGGCCCAGAAGATTGTCGACGCCGGAGCCCACATCCTGGCCATCAAGGACATGGCGGGGCTGCTGCGGCCCGCTGCCGCCGCGAAGCTGGTTGCGGCCCTGCGCGAACGCTTCGACCTTCCCGTCCACCTGCACACCCACGACACCGCCGGCGGCCAGCTGGCCACCCTGCTGGCAGCTGTAGACGCCGGCGTGGACGCCGTGGACGTCGCAGCGGCATCACTGGCCGGCACCACCAGCCAGGTCTCGGCGTCGGCCCTTGTTGCGGCCCTGGCCCACACACCCCGGGATACCGGCCTCAGCCTGGACGCCGTCAGTTCGCTTGAGCCGTACTGGGAAGCCGTCCGCCGCGTCTACGCGCCGTTCGAGTCCGGGCTGCCCGGCCCCACCGGGCGTGTGTACAAGCACGAGATCCCGGGCGGCCAGCTGTCCAACCTGCGCCAGCAGGCCATGGCCCTCGGCCTGGGCGAGCGGTTCGAGGCGATCGAGGACATGTACACGGCGGCCGACCGCATCCTGGGCCACCTGGTGAAGGTGACCCCGTCCTCCAAGGTGGTGGGCGACCTCGCCCTGCACCTGGTGGGCCTCAACGCCGATCCCGCGGATTTCGAAGCCAACCCCCAGAACTACGACATCCCCGACTCCGTGATTGGTTTCCTGTCCGGCGAACTCGGTGATCCTCCCGGAGGCTGGCCCGAGCCCTTCCGCACCAAGGCCCTGCAGGGCAGGAGCGTGAAGGTGCGCGACGTCGAACTCAGCGCCGAGGACAGCGCGGCGTTGAAGTCCGACTCGAAGACCCGCCAGCACACGCTGAACCGCCTCCTCTTTGAGGGACCCACCAGGGACTACCTGAAGAGCGTGGAGACGTACGGCAACATTTCCGTGCTTGACACGCGTGACTACCTTTACGGCCTCCAACGTGGCACCGAGCACGAGATCCAGCTCGAGCGCGGCGTCCGCCTCATCGCCTCCCTGGAAGCTGTCTCGGAACCGGACGAAAAGGGCATGCGGACGGTCATGTGCACCCTGAACGGCCAGTCCCGGCCCGTGGTGGTCCGCGACCGCTCCGTGGTCAGCAACGTAAAGGCCGCCGAGAAGGCCGACCCGGCCCAGCCCGGCCAGGTGGCCGCACCGTTCGCCGGTGCCGTCACGGTCACCGTCAAGCCGGGTGACACCGTCAAGGCCGGAGACACTGTGGCAACCATCGAGGCCATGAAGATGGAAGCATCAATTACGACGCCGGTTGGCGGCAAGGTCTCCCGCCTCGCCATCTCCGCCGTCGAGCAGGTCCAGGGCGGAGACCTGCTACTGGTCATCGAGCAGTAAGAAGTTCAGACGCAACGAAAGGGTCCTCCCGTGACGGGGGGACTCTTTCGTTGTTGTGCCGTATCAGGGACGCGGGGCGGAGTACATCTCTTCGATGACGGTTTCGAAGTCCTTCATCACCTGGGCCCGCTTCACCTTCATGGAGGGGGTCAGGTGGCCGGATGCTTCCGTGAAGTCGGCAGGGACGATGCGGAAGGACTTGATGGCTTCGGCCTGGGAGACCGAGGTGTTGGCCGCCGTGATGAGGTCCTGCACTGCTGCCTTGACCACAGGGTTCTGCGCGGCCTGTTCCAGTGTGGTGTCTGTCGGAAGGCCGTGGCGCTGGAGCCAGCCCGGCAATGCCTCCTGGTCCAGGGTCACGAGGGCTCCGATAAAGGGCCGGTTGTCGCCCACTACGAGGACCTGGGATACCAGGGCGTCGGCGCGGATCTGGTCTTCAAGCAAAGCCGGAATGACGTTCTTGCCGCCGGCGGTGACAATGATTTCCTTCTTCCGGCCCGTAATCCGAAGGAAACCCTCCTCATCCAGTTGTCCGATGTCCCCCGTATGGAACCAGCCGTCGGTGAATGCCTCAGCAGTGAGGTCGTCCCGCCCGTAGTAGCCCCGCATGACGCAGACCCCCTTGGCCAGGATCTCACCGTCGTCGGCGATCTTTACGGCATTGCCGGGAAGCGGCTTGCCTACGGAACCGATCTTGATCCGCTGCGGGGTGTTGACCGTAATGGGCGCCGTGGTCTCCGTCAGGCCGTAGCCTTCCAGCACCTGGATTCCAATACCCTGGAAGAAGTGCCCCAAGCGCTCGCCCAGGGGGCCGCCGCCGGAAACCGCGTGGGCGACCTGTCCGCCCATGGCGGCCCGCAGTTTCCCGTAAACCAGCCTGTCGAACAGCGCGTGCCGGAGTTTCAGGCCCAGGCCCACGCGACCTTCCTGCCGGGCCCTGGAGAAGGCGATGGCCGTTTCGGCTGCCCGATGGAAGATGGCGCCCTTGCCGCCGTCCTCGGCTTTGGTCAGGGCGGAGTTGTAGACCTTTTCGAAAACCCTTGGCACGGCGAGGATGAATGTCGGCTCGTAGCTCTGCAGATCGCCCAGGAGGTTCTTGATGTCGGGGGTGTGGGCCACGGTGGTGCCGGCGGCCATGGCAAGCACCGAAATGAAGCGGGCAAACACGTGGGCCAGCGGCAGGAACATGATGGTCTTGGCCTTCTCGTGGACGATTTCGCCGATGATGGCCAAGGCGTTGTCCGAGAGTTCAACGAAGTTGCCGTGGGTCAGTTCGCAGCCCTTGGGACGCCCCGTGGTTCCGGAGGTGTAGATGATGGTGGCCACGTCATGCAGGCCTGCTGCGCTGCGGCGGGACTCAAGTTCTGCGTCGCTGACGTGGCGGCCGGCCTCCCTTAGGCTGTCCAGACCCTGGCCTTCGAGTTGCCACACATGCTGCACAGCAGCGAGCCCCTCGGCAGTGACGGCCTGGCGGATCACGTTCTCGTGGTGGGCAGACTCGGCGAAGGCGGCGACCGCGCCGGAATCGCCCAGGTTCCATGCGACCTGGGAGGGGGAGGACGTCTCGTAGATGGGAACGGAAACGGCACCTGCGAACCAGATGGAGAAGTCCACCAGGGACCACTCATACCGGGTCCGGGACATGATGCCGACGCGGTCCCCGGCCCCTACTCCGCTGGCGATCAGACCCTTGGCCAGGGCTTTGACGTCTGCCAGGAACTCGGTGGCCGGCACGTTGCGCCAGGAGCCCGCAGAATCCAGGCGTGAAAACAGTGCCGGATCGCTGGGCTTGGCCGCCTGCCGCAGCACCAGGTCGGTGATGTTCGTCTCAGGCGGGACAACGACCAAGGGCGGAACACTGAATTCGCGCACTATAGCTCCTTTGATATCTGAAGTCCCGCGCAGGGGGTTGCCTAAAGACTAATACCCCTGATGGAACAGTGCAGTACATAAACCTACTGACGAGTAACTTAGCCGTCAATGCCCGCGCCGGCAGGCCGCATATGTCAAGACAATTCAGCTCCGCGCCTAGAATGGTGCACTATGTACGGAGCCTTGTCCGGCGATCAGGCCGGCCCCCTGAAAAGACCCGCCCCCTGGCGCCTCCGTCCGGCCACCTACCGCGCCGGCCAGCTTCATGGGGGCGGCGGCGGCCACCTCCGCCTGGGCCGCAAGGGCCTCGCGATCGGGATAGACATCGGGGGAACCAAGGTGGCAGCGGGCGTGGTGGACGCCGAGGGCCGCATCCTCAGCGAGGCACGCCGGTCCACCCCGGGAACGGACCCCCGTGCGGTGGAGCAGGTCATTGTCGAGCTGGTGGAGGAACTGGGTCAAGGGCACCGCATCTGGTCCGTCGGCATCGGCGCTGCCGGCTGGATGGACCTTGCCGGGGGAACCGTTCTGTTCAGCCCGCACCTGGCATGGCGCAACGAACCGCTGCGTGAAAACCTCCAGCGGCTGCTCCGCCGTCCCGTGCTCCTGACAAACGACGCCGATGCCGCAGCCTGGGCCGAATGGCGCTTCGGCGCGGGGCAGGGAGAGGACCGGCTCGTCTGCATAACGCTGGGCACCGGAATCGGCGGCGCCATGGTGATGGACGGCAGGGTGGAGCGCGGCCGGTTCGGAGTGGCGGGGGAGTTCGGCCACCAGATCATCATGCCGGGCGGCCACCGGTGCGAATGCGGCAACCGCGGATGCTGGGAGCAGTATGCCTCCGGCAACGCCCTGGGCCGGGAAGCCAGGCTCCTGGCCCGGTCCAACTCGCCCGTGGCGCAGGACCTCCTGGCTGCGGTGGATGGACACCCGGAAGCCATCACGGGGGCGATCGTGACCGAACTCGCCCTGGCCGGCGACCGTGCCTCCCGGGAACTGATCGAAGAGGTCGGCGAATGGCTTGGGCTTGGCCTGGCCAACCTGGCTGCGGCCCTTGATCCGGGTCTGTTCGTTATCGGCGGCGGTCTCTGCTCAGCCGGGGACCTGCTGGTGGAGCCGGCCCGCAAGGCGTTTGCCAGGAACCTGACCGGCCGTGGCTTCCGCCCGGCTGCAGGGATTGAGCTCGCGGCACTGGGTCCCAACGCCGGCCTTATCGGCGCTGCCGACCTTTCACGCGTCAGCAGCCGCGTCCGCAGGTGACGGCGGCGGACAGGGGGCTGGCCTGCTAGACCCGTGCGCCGTCGTCATCCCCGTTCTTTTCCTGGGGCAGTTTCATGATCAGGTACACCGCGCCGAGGACGAACACGGCAACGATGCCGATAATGGCCAGCACGGGTGCCGAACGCCAAAACATGGCGGACAGCAACAGCGCCACCGGTCCCCCCACGGCCCCGAGCCAGGCGAGCATGGTCAGGGGGGCGGTGCCGGCGAGGCTGGGCGGCTCCTCCGGCACGAACTCTTCGCCGTCGTCGTCCAGTTCATAGTCCCTTGGACGGTCAGTGGACTGGCCCCCGTCTCCGGTTTCCCGCCCGCGGTGTGTCTCCGCCTGGCGGTCAGCCGCGGACATTTCCGTCGGCGGCATCCCCGCGAGGCCCAGGGGATCGAAATCCCGGAAGGATGGCGGCCCGGTTGTTTCGGGGGCCTCCGCGGCGTTGGCGGGGGACCGCTGTTGACCGGCCGCCGGTGGATCCGGGCGGATCGCCACCGTGTCGGATTCCAGCCGCGCCACCAGGTCCAGCCACACGGCGTCGTCCTGGTTGGCACCCGGGTCCGGCTGTTCGGAGTCAGGCCTGTTCACTGCGGACCTCCTGTCCGCTTCCCGTCGGGGCGCCGGGCATGTCCCGCAGCACCCTCCGGACAAACTCCACCGATCCCTCAAAGATCTGGTCTGCATCGTTGTCCAGGGTAGCCACGTGGTAGCTGTTTTCGAGCCGGACAACCTCAAGGGGGGCGTTTGCCAGCCCGCGCCGCAGGGCGGCCATGCTGGAATCGGACACCACATGGTCCACGGCAGAACGGTACACCTGGACGGGCGCCGTGACCCTGGGAAGGAGCCGGACTGTGTCCTTGAACATTTTGTTCAGCTCGTGGGCGGCCGCTACGGGAGTGCGCGCGTAGGCGCCTTCATCCATGCCGGCTTTCAGGATGTCGTTGCCGATCGAAGGCGTGCTTCTCAGGACCAGCTTGAGGATTCCTGCCAGCGGCGCCCGGGGATCGTCGATCACCAGTCCGGGATTCACCAGGACCACTCCGGCGACGGGGCGGGTAGCGGCGATGCGGAGGGCCAGGGCCCCGCCCATGCTGAGTCCGGCCGCGAAGACGTGGTCGCACTCGCCATCAAGTTCCAGGAACGCAGCATCCAGGGCGCCGTGCCACTGCTGCCACCGCGTGCGGGCAAGATCCTGCCATGTGGTTCCATGGCCGGGCAGCAACGGCATCCGGACGGCGAAACCGGCCCCCGCGAATGCAGTCGCCCAGGCACGAAGGCTGTGCGGGCTTCCCGTGAACCCATGGGAAAGGACCACGCCGGCGCGGTGGCCTTCGCCGCTGAAGGCGCTGCTGAACGGGCTGTGGTCAGGGCCGGACGTCATGGCGTCTCCAATATGGTGGTGCGGTGGGCGTGGGCGTCGACGAATTCCCCCGACCTGGCAAAGATGGCGGGCGCGTCAACGTCCAGAGTAGCCACATGCCCGCTGCCGGCAAGGTCCACCACTTCGGTGATCCTTGTGCCCAGCCCCTTTCGAAGGAGCGCAAGGGACGTGGGTGGAACCACGGCATCGGTGCGGGACTTGAAGACCTGGACGGGAGCGTCCACCCGGGGCAGGCTCCGCACCGTGGCGGCGAACAGCTTCTTCAATTCGTGAACCGCGGCCAGTGGAGTCAGCGAGTAATCGCCATCGTTGGTTGCCGGCGCGTTGGTCTGGTCCTCCTGGACCGGGACGGTGGTGCGCTGGAGGTATTTGAGCAATGCAATGATCCGGACCCTCCGGTCGTAGAAGCTCAGGCCCGGATTGACCACGCTCACCCCTGCCGCCGGGTGGCGTGCTGCCGCCAGCAGCGCGATGGCCCCGCCCATGGAGAGGCCGGCGGTGAAGCAGGACTCCGTCCGCCCGGCCAGATCAAGGAATGCCTTCTCGTAGGCCCCGTACCAGTCTTTCCAGCCCGTGGCGGCGAGTTGCCGCCAGTCGGTCCCGTGCCCGGGCAACAGGGGGACCGAGACGGCATACCCCAGGTCCGCCAGGTGCTGCGCCCACGGCATGATGCTCAGCGGGCTGCCCGTGAACCCGTGGCAGATAGCCACCCCTATGCGGGCATTGGCTCCGTGGCCCGGATGGTTGAAAGCGGCAGGACGGGGCGCAGTGCTGCTTTCGGTCATGAGTCCATCGTGTCACTGTTCCAGTCAATTCTCACTAGAGTAGGGTTGCATTGATTCGCTGGCCACGCCCGATGCCGGGCCTGGGGGCTGCCTTCCGGAGAGGTTCACCACGTGTTCTATTGGGTCATGAAGAGGATCTTCCTCGGTCCGGTGATCAAGTTGCTTTTTCGGCCGTGGGTCAAAGGCCTGGACAATATTCCGGCGCAAGGGGCGGCCATCATCGCCTCCAACCACCTGTCGTTTTCCGATTCGATCTTCATGCCGCTTATGGTCCGCCGGCCCGTGGTCTTCCTGGCGAAGGCGGAGTACTTCACCGGCACGGGTATCAAGGGCAGGCTGACGGCGGCCTTCTTCCGCCTTACCAACCAGCTCCCCATGGACCGCTCCGGTGGCGCCGCCTCAGCCGCGTCGCTGAACGCGGGCATGGAAGTGCTCAACGCCGGGGGCCTGCTCGGCATCTACCCGGAAGGCACCCGAAGCCCGGACGGGCGGCTGTACCGCGGAAAAGTGGGCGTGGCCAGGCTGGCGCTGCAGGCCGGTGTGCCCGTTATTCCCGTTGCCATGATCGGGACCGACAAGGTCCAGCCCATTGGCAAGCGGCTGCCCAACATCCGCAGGATCGGGATGATCTTCGGCGAGCCCCTCGACTTCAGCCAGTACCGGGACCAGGCCGGGGACGGGGCGGTCCAGCGCAAGGTCACTGACGAGATCATGGCCCGGCTGATGCGCCTTTCGGGGCAGGAATACGTGGATGAATACGCGGCCGTGGTGAAGCTTCGGCTCGCCGGCAAACCCGGGGAACCGCAGGCTGCGGCGGAACCCCTCGCGGCCCCGGTGTCCTCCCAGGGCGAGTTCGTGCAGGACGAGGCTGCGGCCAACGGCAGCCCGGCGTCCGCGCGCACGGTTGGAGACGACGACGCCGGGACAACAGCCGCCGGATAGCGGCACTTCCTGCCCGCCGCCATGGTTGTGACGGCGGGAGCGTGGAGCGTGACGGGCCGGTGCCCGCCGCTGCCGCCCTGCCGCTAGTCTTAGAGGGTGACTGAGCTATCTGCAAAACCTGCCTTTTCGCTGTCCAGCACCGCACAGAGCGGAGCCGCCAACTATCCGGGACTGGACAACTGGCGGGACCTTCCCATCTCCCAGCAGCCCAGCTGGCAGGACCAGGACGTTTTTGAGGCTTCCGTGAAGGAACTGTCAGTCCTTCCGCCCCTGGTGTTCGCAGGTGAAGTGGATGTGCTGCGCGAGCGGCTGGCCGCCGCCGCCCAGGGCAAGGCATTCCTGCTCCAGGGCGGCGACTGCGCCGAAACCTTCGACGCCGCCACAGCTGACAAGATCAGCGCCCGCGTCAAGACGATCCTCCAGATGGCCGTAGTCCTGACCTACGGTGCTGCGATGCCCGTCATCAAGATGGGCCGCATGGCCGGCCAGTTCGCCAAGCCCCGTTCCTCCAACGAAGAAACCCGGGACGGCGTAACCTTGCCCGCGTACCGCGGCGACATTGTCAACGGGTACGACTTCACGCCTGAGTCGAGGGGCCACGACGCTTCCCGGATGCTGCGCGCCTACCACACCTCCGCTTCCACGCTGAACCTCATCCGAGCCTTCACCCAGGGCGGTTTCGCCGACCTGCGGTCCGTGCACCAGTGGAACAAGGGCTTCACGGAGAACCCGGCCCACGCGCGTTACGAGTCACTTGCCCGTGACATCGACCGGGCCATCAAGTTCATGGATTCCTGCGGCGCAGATTTTGAAGCCCTGAAGCGCGTCGAGTTCTTCGCCAGCCATGAGGCACTGCTGCTGGACTACGAACGTGCCCTGACGCGCATCGACTCCCGTACTGGCTTCCCGTACGACACCTCCGCGCACTTCCTGTGGATCGGGGAGCGCACCCGGGAACTGGACCACGCCCACGTCGATTTCCTTTCACGGGTTCGAAACCCCATCGGCGTCAAGCTTGGCCCTTCCACCACCGGGGATGATGCCCTGCGCCTGATCGACAAGCTGGACCCGGAGCGCGAGCCGGGGCGCCTTACCTTCATCACGCGCATGGGCGCCGGCAACATCCGGGAGAAGCTGCCGGCCGTCGTCGAAAAGGTCACTGCCTCAGGAGCCCAGGTACTCTGGGTCACTGATCCCATGCACGGCAACACAGTCACGTCGCCCAACGGCTACAAGACGCGCAACTTCGACGACGTCATCGACGAAGTGCGCGGCTTCTTCGAGGTGCACCATGGCCTTGGGACGGTACCGGGCGGGTTGCATGTCGAGATGACCGGCGACGATGTGGCCGAGTGCCTGGGCGGCGCGGACCCGATTGACCAGGACGCCTTCCTGGACCGCTACGAGTCCGTCTGCGATCCCCGTCTGAACCATATGCAGTCACTCGAAATGGCCTTCCTGGTGGCCGGCGCCCTCACCAAGCACTAGGACTTCATCCAAACACCCGGCCAGCGGTCCGGGAGCGAAGGGGGCCGGCGCTGCCGACCCCCTTCGCTATACCACCGTGATGGTGACGACCGACCCCTCCGGTACCTCGCGGTCCACGGGCGACTGGTCCCGGACCGTCCCGAAAAAGCCGCCCAGGATGTTGTTGACCCGGACCTGGAAGCCCAAAGCCTCCAGCGCCTTACGTGCGTCTGACGCTTGTTTCCCGATATAGCTGGGGACCTTGACCATCCTTGGTCCCTTGGAAATGGTCAGCGTGACCGTACCACCCCGGTTCAGCGTCCCGTTGGCAGGGGACTGGCTGACGACGGCGCCTTCAGGGACGTTCCGGTCGAACACTTCATCCGGAGCTACCTCAGCTGTCAGCCCTGCTGCCTGGACCGCAGCCACTGCGTCGTTCCTGGGCTTTCCGGTGACTTCGGGAACAGGGATGGGCTGCGGACCCTTGGAGACCCCGAGGGCCACGGGCGTGCCATGGCGCGCGGCGGTGCCGGGAGCGGGATCCTGGGACAGGACGGTGCCCGCCGGTGCGTTCTCGTCAAACCTTTC
This sequence comes from Pseudarthrobacter enclensis, assembly GCF_030811655.1. GTDB lineage: Bacteria > Actinomycetota > Actinomycetes > Actinomycetales > Micrococcaceae > Arthrobacter > Arthrobacter enclensis_A. The sequence continues at coordinate 17,804 of NZ_JAUSRE010000019.1, forward strand.
GGAGACGGTCCCCAGCGCCATCTCCGCCGCGTTGAGCGCATTCTTCGCCGCGTCCAGGGTGCCGCCGGTGAGCTTCGGCAACGGGAAGAGCTGGGGCCCCTTCGACACCAGCAGGGAGACCGGCTGGAACTTCCGGATCTCGGTCCCCGCGGCGGGATCGCTGCCCACCACCAGCCCGGTGGGAACCTCGTCGTCGAAGACATCGCTGGTGCTGGAGTGGAAGCCGGCGCCACTGAGTAACTGCTGCGCCTGTGCCACGGTCTTGTTGGCCACGGCAGGGACGGCAGCGGCAGCACCCGGCCCCATGCCGAAGAACCATCCGGCGCCGGTTGCCAGGAGCGCGGCAACGATGAGGACCACGACCCAGAAGACGCCTCGGCGCCGCGGGTTCCCTTCACGCAGCGTACGCACAGGAGTGGACGCGGCCGCGGCGCGGAGCTTTTCGCTTTCCCTGTCAGCCCGGCGCTGGGCCCTCTTGCCCAGCCGCGGCGGCGGGGGAGACCAGCCGCCGTCGGCCTCGTCGTCGTCGGGCACTGTCAGAGCGCCACGCTGTTGGTACCGGACGTGGGCCGCCCCATGTCCCTCTGTGGTCCGGTCCGGTAACTGCCCGGATTGTCCGGGCGGATGCGCGGGCGCCGCCGGTCGCCCCGGTGGCAGTACGGTGGTTGGATGGCTGGCCCGGGCCAGGACCTCCGTCTGGTGCTGGCGTGCGGCGGCCGCTGCTGCAGGTGGTTGCAGGTCCAGTTCCGCATCGGTGAGGTTCGTCCGGATGTGCCGGAGTTCCTGGAGCAGCGCATTCCCGTCAACAGGCCGGTTCTCCGGGTCATTGGCGGTACACCACTGCACCAGTTCGTCCACCTCCCCGGCCAGCCCGGGCACCAGCAGCGACGGCGGTCCCACGGTGCCGTTGACATGCTGGTAAGCCACCTGGATGGGCACCTCGCCCTCGAACGGTTGCCGGCCTGTGAGCATCTCGTACAGCATGATGCCCACGGAGTAGACGTCGCTGCGGGCGTCCGCCGGCTTGCCCAGGACGAGCTCCGGCGAGATATAGGCCACAGTTCCAAGCAGGGCCCCGGTGCTGGTTGAGCTGGTGACCGCCCTGGCCAGTCCAAAGTCGCCAATCTTGATCCTGCCGTCATCGGCGATCAGGACGTTTTCGGGCTTCACGTCACGGTGGATGAAGCCGGCTGCGTGGGCAGCGCCCAGGCCCTCCACCACGGGGTCGATCAATGCCAGGGCCAGTCGGGGAGTCAGCGCACCCCTGTCCCTGAGCAGGTCCCGAAGCGTATGGCCCTTGATGTACTCCATAACCAGGTACGCGGTGTTTCCGTCGTGGCCCTGGTCCAGGACGCCCACCACGTGCGGATGTGAAAGGCGCGCGGCCGCCTTTGCTTCCCGGCCCAGCCTGTCGAGAAAGCTTTCATCGGAAGCAAGGTGCGGGTGGAGCACTTTGAGCGCCACCTCCCGGTCCAGTCTCTGGTCCACGGCGAGGTAGACGGTGGACATGCCGCCTCGGGCGAGCCTGGAAGTGACTGCATAGCGGCTGTCCACCAGCGTCCCTGCAACTGGGTCTGACACGTCTTCCTGCACCTTACGATCCTAATCCCGCAGCAAAACGCGTCCGAAACGAAAACGGGTCCGAACCGGTAACGGTTCGGACCCGCCGCACTGGCGTGGCCAGTGGAAGAGGCCTATCTGAAGTTCTTCTGGTGGGCCTTGATGGCGGCGACGTATGCCTTGGTGTCGTCGTACATGCCGTACTTGCTGACCGAGTACTGGCCCTGGTAGTAACCGGCAAGGGCGGTGTCCTGGTCCTTGCTGGTTGCCAGAAGCTGGCGGATGATGGCCACGCCGGCGGTGGCGTTGTCATAAGGATCCAGGAGGTTCAGCTTCCGTCCCACCAGGTCCGATGCCCACTGGCCGGAACTCGGGATGATCTGCATGGTGCCGATTGCATTGGCGGGTGAGACGGCCCGCTGGTTGAAGCCGGATTCCTGGTACGCGAACGCCAGGGCCAGCGAGGGGTCCACGCCCATGCGCCGCGCTGTGTCGGCGACGATGTTCTTCATTTCATCCCGTGAGGGAACAGGCGAAGCGTTCAGCAGTGCCTTGTTCGCATTGGCGGAGCTGACAACGGCGGCGGGGTAGCTGAAACCGAGGAAGGAACTGGGCACCAGGGGAGCTGCTGCCGGCTGCGGCGCTGCTGCCGGCTGCGGAGCAGGCTGTGCGGAGCCGCCGGGAATCACCAGCTTGCTGCCGGGGTAGATGATCGTCGTCATGCTCAGCTTGTTGGCCGCCAGCAGGTCTGCGAGCTTGACGCCATTGCGGGATGCAATGGCGGAAAGGGTGTCACCGGCTTTGATGGTGTAGGAGCCGGGCGCCGGTGCTGAGGTGTTTGCCAGGGCGGGTGCCGGAGCAGGTGCAGCAGGGGCAGGGGCAGGGGCTGCGGGAGCAGAATCGCCGGCGCTTACCTTGATCTTCTGTCCCGGGTAGATGATGGAACGCATCGAGAGGTTGTTCCACGCAAAGACGTCCGAAAGTGCCACGTTGTGCCTTGCCGCGATGGCGCCCAGGGTGTCGCCGGGCTTCACGGTATAGCTTGCACCGCCTGAGGGCGCCGGAGCCGGCGCTGCCGGGGCGGGCGCCGGAGCAGGGGCCGCGGGCGCGGGCGAGCCGGAGAGCTTGAGCTTCTGTCCCGGGTAGATGATGGTGTTCGACTGCAGGTTGTTCAGCTTGAGGATCTCCCCGGTGTCCAGGCCGAAACGGCCCGCAATCGCGCTCACGGTATCACCACGGACAATTGTGTATTCAGCCGGCGCAGCCGGCTGCGCCGGCTGGAAGGCTGCGGGAATAGTCGTTGAGACGAAGGCGGCAGGTATCACTGCGCCCGCCGCCTCAGCAGCGGCCTGGGCTTTCATTGCCGCTGCCAGGCTGCTGGGAATGCTCCGCGCCGGCTGGGCCGCCAGGGCGGGCTGGGCCAGGGCGAGGGAGGACATAACGACCGCTGGCAGCGCCGCGGTGGTGGCGGCGATCATCGGCAGACTCGGCTTGGGGGGCTGCTTGGGCGAGCGGGACATCGTCATCGGAAAAGATCCTCTTCTCAACTGCGGGTGCGGAGCGGACGGGGATGCCGCTGTCGTTCTTGATACTACTGTGACTTAAGTTATTCGTGTTACAAATGTGATCAATGAGAATCTCTCACGAATTTGCGATTAGCACAAGAATTTTGGGATTCCCTGTAATGACCTCTTTCCGGGAGTGTCTGCAGGTCGGGGCCCGGTTGAATTACCCCGGCTAGGCGCCGGGACGGCGAGCGTGGCACCCTTGATCCGTGAATAATGTAGAAAACCTGGTGGGTGAGTGGTTGCCGCTGCCCGACGTCGCCCGTTTATTGGATGTTTCAGTCACCAAAGTGCATAGCCTTATCGACGAACGTGCCTTGGCGGCCCTAAGGGTGGGGGAACGGAAAATCCGGTCGGTTCCTGCGGAATTCATCCAGGACGGCCAGATTGTGGACAGTCTCAAGGGGACAATCGTGGTGCTCGCGGATGCGGGCTATTCGGATGAGGACCTGATTGTGTGGCTGTTCACGCCAGACGAGTCCCTGCGCGGGCGCCCCATCGACGCCCTGCGGGAAGGCCGCAAGACCGAAATCCGGCGAAGGGCCCAAACACTGGCCTGGTGAACCGCCGGCTCTCAGGAGGTGCGGCTGACCGTCGCTTCGGCCAGCCGCTTAAGAGCTGTCTTTGGCAGCTCGTCCAAAGGAAGTCCTTCAAGCGCATCGAACGCGGCAGCGCCGAATTCACCGATAAGCACCTCGGTGGCCTGCAGGGCTCCCGAATCCTCGATAATGCGCCGGATCTCAAGGATGTCAGCCTGGGACAGGGCGGGGCTGCCCAGGCGGGCATCAATGAATGCAGATTCTTCCGGTGAGGCCTGGTCCAGGGCAAGGGCCACCAGTACGGTGCGCTTTCCTTCCCTCAGGTCATCGCCGGCCGGCTTGCCGGTTGTCAGGGGATCACCAAAGACGCCGAGGACGTCATCGCGGAGCTGGAAGGCTTCGCCGAGCGGAAGGGCGAATGCCGAGTAGCCGCGGAGCAGATCATTCGAAGCGCCGGCGAGGGCGCCGCCCAAAGCCAGGGGGTGCTCGGTGGAGTACTTTGCGCTCTTGAAGCGGATGATGGATTGTGCCCTGCTGACGGCACCGGCCCGGTCCCGGACCGGCCCGGCCACTTCTTCGAGGATGTCCAGATACTGGCCGGCCATGACCTCGGCACGCATGAGGTTGAATATCAGCCGCGCCCTGCTTCCCGACGCAGCCCGTTCACCGATGTCGGTAAAGGCTTCCTCGCTGAAGGACAGGCACAGATCGCCGGCGAGGATGGCGGCGGCCTGCCCGAACCGTTCGCTGTCCAGCGCCCATCCTTGGGAGGTGTGCAGCTGGGTGAACCTGCGGTGCACGCTTGGACCGCCCCGCCTGGTGTCTGAACGGTCGATGATGTCGTCATGGATGAGTGCTGCAGCCTGGAACAGCTCGAGCGCGGCACCGGCAGTGACCACTTCGCTTGCCCCCGCCCCGCCGCCGGCACCGCGCCAGCCCCAGTAGCACATCAGGGCACGGAGGCGCTTTCCGCCGGTGACCAGGTTGGAGATAGAGCCCATGATGGGTTCGATGTCCGGGGAAATGCCGGCCATCAGGGACTGCCGCGTAGTCAGGAAGGCGGTCAGCTCGCCGGCCACCCCCGCTACGAAGTCTGCTTGTTCATTGCGCAGTTGCTCGGCGGCCGTCACTTGGCTGACTCAGCTGCCACATTGGCGCCAATGGTGAAGGTGGCCACGCCGTCCGTTTCAACCACGGAAAGGTTAACGGTCTCGGTGTTTCCGCGGACGAAATCCTTGGAGGCCACTGTCCCTACCTTGTCACCGGGAACGGCTTTGAAGCCTTCCCCTTCCAAGGTTTTGGTGTAGAAATCGATGACCGAGGCTGTGGGGGCCTTGACCGTCCCCACGAGTGCGGCCGTAGCCGGCGCTGAGGCTTTGTCAAAGCTGCTGGAAACCACAGTTGCTCCGGTCATCAGGGGGAGGAGCTGCTGCGGAAAGCCTTCCACCACGGCGCCCACGGTTGCTGACGTGTTGGGTGATGCCGAGGGGCTTGCGGATGCCGTGAGCGTGGATTGGGTGGCGGCGACGGACGCCGGCTGGGATGGCTCTGCCTGTCCGGACGGGGTCTGGCTGCATGCGGCCAGAGCCATCGCCACGACGGCGGCAAGCGCGGCCAGGCCAGCTGGCTTGTAGTTTCCAATAGCCGTCACAGAGACTTTCCTCCTGGTGTTGTTGGCGGAACCAGCCTCCAGTTTAGCCAGCCTCCTGCGGGGTCTTGCCAAACCGATAGGATTGCAGTCGTGGGGCCCGCAGGTATAGACCAATCATCCGCCGCGCGCCTTACGGGCGGCCGGCGCACGTGCATCATGCATGTGGACATGGATGCCTTCTTTGTTTCCGTGGAGCTGCGGACGCGGCCGGAGCTTCGCGGCAAGCCTGTCATCGTCGGCTTTCCGGGTGAGCGTTCGGTAGTCCTCTCCGGATCATACGAGGCCCGCGCCTTCGGCGTTAAGTCCGCCATGCCCATGGCCGTTGCGATGCGCATGTGCCCGCAGGCAGTGGTGATTGAGCCCCGACACAAGCTGTACTACGAGGTGTCCGGGCAGCTGATGGGCATTTTCGAATCTATTACGGGCCTGGTCGAGCCGCTCAGTGTGGACGAGGCTTTCCTGGACGTCACCGGTGCCATTCGCCGGTTGGGGCCGCCCAGGGGAATTGGGGAGCTGGTCCGGCGGCGGGTGGCTGCAGAACTGGGCATCACGGCGTCCGTGGGAATCGCGGAAACCAAGTTCGTCGCGAAGATTGCCTCCACCCGCTGCAAGCCCGACGGACTCCTGCTGATCGGTCCGGACGAAACAGTGCCCTATCTTCACAGTCTTCCCGTGGGTGCTCTGTGGGGCGTGGGCGCCAAGACCGGGGAGGTTTTGGCAAAGATGGGAATCAGGACAGTTGCGGATGTGGCAGCCACCCCCGTGTCCTCTTTAAAGAGAGTGTTGGGAGCTGCGGGGGAACATGTGCACCGTCTTGCCTCGGGCATTGATCCCCGTCCGGTGACGCCCGTGCGGCTGGAAAAAAGCATTGGGGCAGAAGAGACCTTTGCGACGGACACCAACGACGACGGGCTTCTTCGCCGCGAACTGCTGCGGCTTTCGCACCGTACGGCGAGCCGGCTGCGCAGTTCCGGAATGGTGGCCCGGACCGTGGCTCTGAAACTGCGCTTCGCCGACTTTTCCACAATCACACGCAGCAGGACGGTGCAGACCCCGGTGGACAGCGCCCAGCTGATCTACGGAGTGGCACTTCAGCTGCTCGAGTCCCTGGGGCCGAGGGCCATGGCCGTCCGGCTGGTGGGGGTAAGGGCGGAGCAGCTTGAGGAAGCGGCCCGGACATCGCTTCAGCTCAGCATCGACCGCAGGGATGAGAACTGGAGGGCTGCGGAACAGGCGCTGGACCAGGTCACGCGGAAGTTCGGCAACCAGTCCGTCCTGCCCGCACGGCTGATGGAGCCGGAAAACCGGGCCGGGGACGGTGCGGGCCAGCCCGCCTGAGGCCTTTGCCCAAGTCATTGCCGTCTTTCAGTTCAGCCCTCAACAATCTATCCTTGGAGATACATAGTTTTCGAGTGAATGGACTTACTGCCGGACCCTCTTGGACATGCTCCCGCTCCCGCGGCGCATGCTGGAACCTGCTTTGGCCACCGTCGGCAAAGCGGGAACTTTCCAGCAACAGCAGGCGTTCTACGGAGTAGAAGTCGTGGCTGGGATCAGCCCGGACGTTGGCCTACAAAAGGAGGTCGTGATGCCGCTGTCGGAGCACGAACAGAAGCTGCTTGAGCAGCTTGAAAAGCAGCTTCACGAGGACGACCCGAAATTTGCGAACTCAATGGGTTCGGACCCGGGGCGTTCATGGTCCACGAGGCATGTGGTCATTGGAGTCCTGTGTGCACTTGCCGGCGTGTTCCTGCTGCTGGTCGGTGTCACCCTCCAGAACATCTTTGTGGGCGTATTGGGCTTCGTGGTGATGGGCGGTGGAGTCTACTTCGCCACCCTGCGAAGTTCCCGCGGAAGAAGGGGAGCCAAGGCCGTCGGCGGAAAGTCGGGCAAGCAACGCAGCTCATTCATGAGCAGCCTTGAAGAGCGTTGGGACGAGCGCCGCAGGGGCGAGCCCTAAGCGTCCGCCGCCTCCAGGTTCCCGGCTCCTCCATTTCGCTCCCCGTGTAATCGGAAAGTGCACGAAAAGACCCGCTTCGGCGGGTCTTTTCGTGTTTAAGCCCGTCGGAAGAATGAGTTGCCCCGCCCGCAGGGTTCGGTGGCCCTCCCCAGTTGGCCCGTAATGGCAAAAAGTCCTCCACTTTCCACCACCGCGGCAAATTCGCGCTTTTTGCAGCATCTTTTCCCACATTTAGGGGCGCGCAGGGGTCTGTTTGCGTTGACTGTGGTGGAAAGTGGAGTAATGTGGAGGACATAAGAGGGTGGTTGCAACATAGGGGATGTGCAGTTCCTGACGGCGGACAGGCGGTGGGCCAGTGTTTCTGGGCACTCACTCGCCGCGTCTGGATGAAAAGGGACGGATCATTCTCCCCGCTAAGTTCCGGGAGGAGCTTGCCAGCGGGCTGGTGCTCACAAGGGGCCAGGAACGTTGCATCTACGTCTTCAGTGAGAAGGAATTTGCACGGGTCCACGAGCAGATGCGGGAGGCACCAATCTCCTCCAAGCAGGCGCGAGACTATATCCGCGTATTTCTCTCTGGAGCCTCTGACGAGGTACCTGACAAGCAGGGGCGTGTGACCATTCCACCGGCGCTCCGGGAGTATGCAGGACTCGGAAGGGAACTCGCCGTGATCGGCGCCGGTACCCGCGCCGAGATCTGGGACGCCCAGGCCTGGAATGAATACCTCGCGGAGAAGGAAACGGCCTTTTCCGAAACTGACGATCCCATTCCGGGCATTCTCTGAATCCCGGAGTAGGGCGGCAGGGGTTTCTTGGACGAGATCTCCAGCCGGCCAATCGGCTGCCAACCTGGCTCACCTTCCCCGGAGCCAGGCAGGCGGGACGGTAGGTGCGGATGGGGATCTGGTCCCAGAAGCGCAGCAGGTGACAACGACGGCGGGAAAGGACCAGGCATGACCGATCGACCCAAGCCCACGTCCGAACGCCATGTGCCGGTCCTCCGCGACCGGTGCATCAATTTGTTGGCGCCGGGATTTGAAGCCGCAAGGCTGCGTGGCGAGACGCCTGTTGCCGTGGACACGACCCTTGGCATGGGAGGGCACTCCGAAGCTATGCTCCAGAGGTTTCCAGACCTCCACCTCATCGGTATCGACCGTGACGAGGAAGCGCTTGCCCTCGCAGGGGAGCGCCTGGCTCCTTTCGCCGTCCGGACCGATCTCGTCCACGCGGTATACGACGAAATCCAGGACGTGTTGGCAGATCTTGGGGTGTCCGAAGTGCACGGGATCCTGATGGATCTCGGCGTCTCCTCCCTGCAGCTTGACGAGCGCGAGCGTGGCTTCGCCTACTCGTTCGATGCCCCGCTGGACATGCGCATGGATACCAGCCGTGGCCAGACTGCGGCAGACGTAGTGAACACCTACAGCGAAGAGGACCTCGTCCGGATCATCCGCAAGTGGGGCGAGGAAAAGTTCGCCGGACGCATCGCCAACAGGATTGTCACGGCGCGTGCCGCCAAAAAATTCACCACCACCGGCGAGTTGGTGGAGCAAATCCGCGCCGTCGTCCCCGCTTCTGCTGCAAAGTCCGGCGGACACCCGGCCAAACGGACTTTCCAGGCCCTTCGCATCCAAGTCAATGAAGAACTCGACGTCCTGGAACGGGCAGTGCCTGCCGCCGTCGATTCCCTGGCCCTCGGCGGCCGGATCGTAGTCATGTCCTACCACTCGCTGGAGGACAAGATCGTCAAAAGCGTTTTCCAGGCACGCTCCAAATCTTCCGCTCCGCTCGGGTTCCCCGTCGAACTGGAAGAACACAAGCCCGAACTCAAGACCCTGACTAAGGGCACCGAGGTGCCCACCGCCGTCGAAATCGCCGAAAACCCGCGCGCTGCCTCCGCCAGGCTGCGCGCGGCAGAACGAATCAGAGCCAGGAGAGCTGCATGAGCACCGCCGCCGTCAAGACCTTTCCCATCGTTTCCGGCAGTTCGGCGGCCGATCCCAGGCCGGCAGGCGAGCCGGGTGGCACGCGGAAGGGCCGTACACCGCTCTCCGTAGTCCGCACGGCACCGCGGAAGCGCCGCGCCCCTTTTGTGGTGCTGTGCTTTGGCATGCTTGCGGTGGCATTGGTTGCGGTGCTGGTCCTCAATATCTCGGTGTCCACGTCGCAGTACCAGCTGGTCGAGCTGCGCGCCAAACAGAGCAGCCTGACCAAGACCAACCAGGACCTCACCCAGCAGGTGCAGAACTTCCAGGCTCCGCAGAACCTGGCGGCCAAGGCCACCGAGCTGGGCATGGTGCCGTCCGCGGTTAAGGGCCAGATCGACCTGTCCACGCTGTCGGTGACCGGAAAGGCCGTCCCTGCAGTCAAGGGCGCAGCACCGGGAGCCGTCATCCCGTCACCTGCGGTTGCAGGCCAGCTCAACGTGCCGCCGGCGTCCACGAGTGCCGCTGCGGACAAGGCCGCCACTTCGGCCGCAGGCAATGCTTCTCCCGCGGCCGGCCCTGCCAACGCTGCGCAGGCGGCAGCCGATAAGGCCGCTGCTGCACAGAAGGCGGCCGCTGACAAGGCAGCTGCCGCAGCGGCGGCTCCGGCCCCCGAGCTTCACGGCGGTTCCGTACCGGCACCCCAGCAGAAGGCCCCGGGTCAGTAGACCACAGGCAGGACACGCACCAGCGTCGAGCAGCAAGGAATATCACGGTGGCGGAGACGAGCGGCAAGTCAGGAAACAGCAAGGCACCTAACGCCACGAAGCGCTTGCGCCTGGGACTGGGCGTCATGCTCACGCTCCTGCTGGTAGTGGGCGGAAAGCTCTTCCTGGTCCAGGGGCTGGATGTCGGAGGCATGGCGGAAGCCGCCCTGAACAGCCGGATGACGTCTGCAGTCCTGCCGGCGGAGCGCGGCAGCATCCTTGACTCACGCGGGACCGTCCTCGCCAACAGCGTGATCCGCTACGACATCGTCGTCGACCAGCGGGTCAATACCAAGACCGACTCCTACAAGCGGTATGAACCGCAGGCTGACGGCCACGACAAGCTGGTGGACGTGAGCCGCGACCAGGCCATCACGGAACTTGCCGCCGCGCTCGGCATGGACACCAATGCTGTCCGGAACGCCGTAACCGGCGAGCAGCCTTACTTCATCGTGGCCAAGGACGTGAAACCGGACGTCGAGGACCGCATCTCCAAGCTGCAGGTGCCCGGCATCGTCGCCGAAGGCGTCAGCAAGCGGGTATACCCGAACGGTGCTGTCGCCGGGGGAGTGGTGGGCTTCCTGCAGGACGGGACCACTGGGCTGGCCGGCATCGAGCAGACCCAGGACGACCAGCTGAAGGGCAAGGACGGTAAGCGCGTCTTTGAGATAGGCGCCGATGGGCTACGCATTCCCGTGGGCCTCGACGAGTTGACCCCGCCGCAGAACGGCAAGGACGTCAAGCTCACCCTTAATTCCGATCTTCAGTATTTCGCGCAGCAGGCCATCCAGAGCCAGACGGACAAACTCAGCGCCGAATGGGGCGTCATCATTGTGATGGACGCCAAAACGGGAAACCTCCTGGCTTTGGCGGACACCAACGCACCGGACCCCAACAACCCCGGACTGGTCGCAGCGAAGGACCGCGGCACCCGCTCGGTCACCGCAGCCTACGAACCAGGATCCGTGGAAAAAATGATAACGGCGGCGTCGGTCATCGATGAAGGCCTTGCCAGCCCCCTGGACAAATTCACCATTCCGCCGACTTACACGGTGGACGGCCAGACTTTCAGCGACGCGTTCACCCACGGGACCGAGGAACGGACGCTGGCGGGCATCATCGGATACTCCATGAACACCGGAACGGTGATGGCCGGACAGCGTCTGAGCAAGGAACAGCGTTACGACTGGCTGAAGAAGTTCGGAATCGGCGAGGCGCCGGACATTGGACTTCCCGCGACGGCTTCAGGCATCCTGTCGCCCCCTGACCAGTGGGACGGGCGGCAGCAGTACACCGTGCTCTTCGGCCAAGGGGTGTCCCAGTCCACCCTCCAGACCGTCCGGGCCTACCAAACCATCGCCAATGACGGGGTCATGCTGCAGCCACGCTTGATTGACTCCTACATTTCCCCCGACGGGACGGAGGAGAAAGTGCCGGCCCAGCCATCGCGGCGGGTTGTCTCCGACAACACGGCCCACCAGGTCAAGGACATCCTGGAAAGCGCCGTCACCGAGGGTGAAATCAAGGACGCGGGCATCGATGGCTACCGGGTGGGAGCCAAGACCGGTACGTCGGAATCACCCTGCGACGACGGCAAGCCGGGCTACTGCGGCTACACGGCCTCCATCGTGGGAATGGCGCCGATGGATGATCCGCGGTTTATTGTGGAGGTGGTGCTCCAGCGGCCGAAGGGCAGCATTTACGGCATCACCAACGGGCCGGTATTCCGGTCGGTCATGAGCCAGACGCTGCGGACCTACAACGTTCAGCCTTCGACCGGCGAGCCGGTCAGGTTGCCGCAGTACGCCAAGTAGCCGCGCGCCACGCCGGAAGTACCAGCAGCATCCAGCGCACCACAGTGCCCGGCGCCAACCAGGCCGGGCATGCACTAGCACCATCGGAGAGCCCCTTGCCAGAATTACCCACGCCCGGAAGCGACGCTGCCCGGAACCAAAACCCCGGCCGCTTCAGGCCCGCCGACGTGGCGCCCGTGCCGCTGTCCGCCGTCGGGCAGGCCCTGGGCGTAGCCGTCCCCGCTCCGGGGGCCGGCGTGGAAATAACCGGCATCTCCATAAACTCCCGGACGGTTGAGCCCGGGGATCTGTATGTCGCCCTTCCCGGCGCCAGCAGGCACGGGGCGGACTTCGTGACTGATGCGGTCGCCGCGGGCGCGGCTGCCGTTCTCACTGACGACGCCGGGGCGCGCCTGCTTGCCCTGTCCGCGGACACCCCCGTGCCAGTGCTCGTCGTGGACAGGCCACGCAACGAGGTGGGACCACTGTCGGCCATGATCTACCGGAGCCAGGCGGCGGACGACCGCCCGTTGCGGCTTTTCGGTGTCACCGGGACCAACGGGAAGACCACCACCACCTACTTCATCACCTCGCTGCTGCGCGCGCTGGGTCAGCAGACCGGCCTGATCGGGACCATTGAGATCCTCGCCGGTGCGGACCCCATCCCCAGCCTCCTCACCACGCCCGAGTCCCCCGAGGTCCATGGGCTGCTCGCCCTGATGAAGGAGCGCGGGCTGGACGCCGCAGCCATGGAGGTTTCCTCCCACGCCATTTCCTACCAGCGGGTTGACGGGCTGCTGTTCGACGTCGCCGGTTTCACCAACCTCACCCAGGACCACCTGGACCTGCACAACACCATGGAGGAGTACTTCGCCACAAAGGCGGAGCTCTTCACGCCCGGGCGCGCCCGGAGGGCCGTAGTCACGGTCGACGACGAGTGGGGCCAACGCCTGGCCGGCGGCAGCGCGGTGCCCATCACCACGCTCAGCACCAGCGGGCACACCCCGGCCGACTGGACGGTCACCGGGTCGTTACCGCAGGGCCTCGGCACCCGCTTTACGCTGGCCGGACCCGGCGGCGAAGTCCTGAACATCCACACCGGGCTGCCCGGCAGCTTCAATGTGGCCAACGCCGCCCTGGCGGCGCTCATGGTGCTCGCTGCAGGAGTTGAACCGGGTGACCTCCAGGCGGCGCTGGACAGCGCAGACCCCTTCACGGTGGCCGTACCCGGACGCATGCAACTGATTGCGCGGCAACCTGCCGCCGTGGTGGACTTCGCCCACAACACCGACGCCCTGGCCCGGGCCTTGGAAGCCGTCCGATCGGCTGAACCGGGGTCCCGGCTGATCGTGGTCTTCGGGGCCACCGGGCAGCGGGACCAGGGCAAGCGGCCGGCGATGGGAGCCATCGCTGCCCGGCTTGCCGACACCGTGATCATCACCGACGACGACCCGCACGACGAAGACGCGGCAGCAATCCGCGCGGACGTCCTGGCGGGCGCCCGGCGTGCCATCGAGGAGGAATCCCTGGCGGCGGAGCTGCTGGAGGTTTTCCCGCGCGACGAAGCGATCCGCCGCGCAGTTGCCTTGGCCCGGCCGCAGGACACGATCCTGGTGGCCGGCCGCGGCCATGAGGTGTGGCAGGAAGTGAAGGGCGTCAACCTTGCCCTGGACGACCGGGTGGAACTGCGCACCGCCTTGACAGCCAGGGGATTCAACGTTCTCCCAGCCGACCGGATAGAGTCCTAGACCGAGATGATTGCATTTACTGCGGCGGAAATCGCCGAAATCACCAGCGGGCGCCTGGACGCCGATCCCGGACTGACGCCCCTCTCGGTGGTGACGGATTCACGCGAAGCCACCCAGGGTTCGCTTTACGTCGCAAAGCCCGGCGAGCTTGCCGATGGCCATGACTTTGTTGGTGCCGCATTTGCGGCGGGTGCCGTCCTGGCCCTCGTGGAGCGTCCCGTTGCAGCACCGGACGGCACCGCCTACCCTTCGATCGTGGTTGCCGACGCAGTCCTGGCCATGGGGGACCTCGCGGCCGAAGCCGTGCGCCGCATCCGCGCTGCCCGGGCAGAAACCGGAAGCCAGCTGACTGTCGTCGGCATCACCGGTTCCGCCGGCAAAACCACCACCAAGGACCTGCTCGCCGGAATCCTTTCCACGCAGGGCAACACCGTGGCGCCCCAGGGCTCCTACAACGGTGAGGTGGGCGTACCGCTCACGGTCTTCCGTGCAGGCACCGACACCCGCTACCTGGTCATTGAAATGGGGGCCACCGGCATCGGGCACATCCGCTACCTCGCCGAGATGGTCAAGCCGGACATCGGAGTGGTCCTGGCCGTAGGCACCGCCCATGCCGGCGAGTTCGGGGGAGTGGAGAACATCGCGCTGGCCAAGGGCGAGATGGTGGAAGGCCTGACCGCCCAGGGAACCGCGATCATCAATCTCGACGACGAACGCGTTGCCGCCATGCGCAGCCGGACCACGGCTGCAGTCCTCGGCTTCTCCGCGGAAGGACGCCCCGACGCCCAGGTGCAGGCACTGAACGCCGACACCAACGCCGCTGGCTGCCCCGAATTCGACCTCATCCTCCCCGACGGCTCAGCTCCGCGCCATGTGAGCAGCCGGCTCATCGGAGCGCACCATGCGGGTAACCTCCTGGCAGCTGCAGCAGCCGCGTGGGCCGCAGGAGTGCCGGGCGACGACATCGCCGCATCACTGAGCAACCAGGCTGCGGCAAGCCGCTGGCGGATGGAACGCACTGAACGTCCGGACGGCGTCACCATCATCAACGATGCCTACAACGCCAACCCTGAATCCATGCGCGCCGCCCTTCGGACCCTGGCCGACCTTGGGCGCGGCCGCCGTACCTGGGCAGTCCTGGGAGCCATGCTGGAACTCGGCGACGATTCCATCCGCGAGCACACTGCCGTGGGAACCCAGGTAGTCCGGCTGAACATCTCCCGGTTGCTGGTAGTGGGCCGCGAGGCCCGTGCCCTCTATGTCTCCGCCGTCCAGGAAGGCTCCTGGGGCGACGAATGCCTCTTCGCGGAAACGGTGGATGAGGCCTACGGCATCCTGGATGCAGAACTCGAACCCGGGGACCTGGTGCTGTTCAAGTCTTCCAACAGCGTTGGACTTCGCCATTTGGGCGATCGGATAGCATTACCCCCAGTCCCGACCCCTGCCGACGAAAGGAGCACTCTGCTGTGATTGCTCTGTTGATCGGCGCAGGCCTGGCCCTGCTCTGTGCATTGGTGGGCACCCCGCTTTTCATCCGCCTCCTGGTACATCGCGGCTACGGGCAGTTCATCCGTGATGACGGCCCAACATCGCACCACACCAAGCGGGGGACGCCTACTATGGGCGGGACCGTTGTTGTTGCGGCCGTGCTGCTGAGCTACGGGCTCACCCACCTCATCATGCTGATGATGAACCCGGACTCGCCCGGACCTTCCGCATCGGCGCTCATCCTGCTGTTCCTCATGGTGGGCATGGGCCTGGTGGGCTTCCTCGATGACTTCATCAAAATCTCACGCCAGCGGAGCCTGGGCCTCAACGCGAAGGCCAAGCTCATCCTGCAGGCCGCCGTTGGCATCATCTTCGCCATCCTTGCCTTGAACTTCCCCAATGATGCTGGACTGACCCCGGCGTCAACGAAAATCTCCCTGGTGCGGGACCTGCCGTGGCTTGACCTGGCCTTCGGCGGCACCGTCCTTGGCGCCATCCTGTTCGTCATCTGGTCCAACCTGATCGTCACCGCGGCCACTAACGGCGTCAACCTCACCGACGGCCTTGACGGCCTCGCCGCCGGCGCCTCAATCATGGTCTTCGGCGCGTATACCCTGATGGGCATATGGCAGAGCAACCAAGCGTGCGGTTCCCCTCGTGAGGCCGGCAGCGGCTGCTACCTCGTCAGGGACCCGCTGGACCTCGCCCTCCTTGCTGCCATCCTGAGCGCGGCGCTGGTGGGGTTCCTGTGGTGGAACACCTCGCCGGCCAAGATCTTCATGGGCGACACCGGCTCGCTCGCCATTGGCGGGGCGGTGGCTGGTTTCGCCATCCTGTCCCGCACCGAACTGTTGCTGGGCATCGTTGGCGGCCTTTTTGTGCTGGTCACCCTGTCCGTCATCATCCAGGTTGGCTACTTCAAGGCAACCGGCGGAAAACGCGTGTTCAAGATGGCGCCCCTGCAGCACCACTTCGAACTGAAGGGATGGGCGGAAGTCACCGTCGTGGTCCGGTTCTGGATCCTCGGTGGACTTTTCGTCGCCGTGGGACTGGGCATCTTCTATGCTGAATGGGTTGTACTGCTGTGACCGTTTCCCACCGCCTGGAAAACCTCGTCTCCTGGGACTCCGACTGGGCCGGCCTGCGCGTCGTCGTCACCGGAATCGGTGTTTCGGGCTTCGCCGCGGCAGACACCCTGATCGAACTCGGCGCACGCGTCGTGGTGGTTGATGCGGCCACCAGTGAAAAAGCGCGGGCACACGCTGACACCTTGAAGATCGTTGGCGCCGCGGACGTGGTGCTGGGCCCGGACGCGGTCACCCATATCCCGCGCATCGACGGCGAACTCCCTGAACTGATCGTTACCTCGCCGGGATGGCGCCCGGACCAGGCCCTGCTGGCAGCAGCCGCACGTGCGCATATCCCGGTCTGGGGCGACGTCGAACTGGCTTGGCGCGTGCGGATCCGGGAAGGCCGGAAGACGGCAGACTGGCTGGCCATCACGGGCACGAACGGCAAGACCACCACGGTGGGACTGACCGAATCGATGCTGCGTGCCGCCGGACTTAAAGCCATCGCCGTGGGCAACGTGGGGACTCCCATCCTGGACGCCCTTCGCGACCCGGTGGAGTACGACGTCTTCGCGGTCGAACTCTCCAGCTTTCAGCTGCACTGGGCTGAATCCGTCTCGCCCGTCGCCAGTGTGTGCCTCAATGTGGCGGAGGACCACGTGGACTGGCACGGCTCCTACGATTCGTACCTGGCTGACAAGGCCAAAGTCTACGAACGGACGCAGAAGGCCTGCATCTACAACGCCGAGCAGGTGGAAACCGAACGCATGGTGGAAGAGGCCGACGTCGTGGAGGGCTGCCGGGCGGTCGGCTTCACTACCGTCACGCCGGCCATCAGCATGCTTGGAGTGGTGGAAGGGCTGCTGGTGGACCGCGCTTTCATCGAGGAGCGCAGGAACAGCGCTGCCGAACTGGCCTCGATGGCAGACCTCGGGCCGCTTGCACCGCGCCATATGGTGGCCAACGCCCTGGCCGCCGCAGGCCTGGTGCGCGCTTACGGCGTGGACGCGAAGGCTGTGCGCCAGGGCATCCTGGACTACATACCCGGAGACCACCGGATCCAGCCGGTGGCCCGCCTGAACGGTGTCCTCTGGGTGAACGACTCCAAGGCCACCAACCCCCACGCAGCTTCTGCCTCCCTGTCGGCCTTTAACAACGTGGTCTGGATTGCCGGCGGCCTGTCCAAAGGCGTGAGCTACGACGACCTGGTGAGGGAGCACGCGGCACGGTTCAAGGCCGTGGTGCTGATAGGAACGGACACCGCGCTACTGCGTGAAGCCCTCAAGCGACACGCGCCCGATGTCCCCGTGATCGAACCGGAGGCAGGTGACACTGAAAAGGTGCAGACTGCTCCGGCGTCCGGTGGGACCACTGCCGGTCCCTCCGGCAATGGAGAACAGGTGATGTCCTGGGCCGTGGCGTCAGCAGCACGGGTTGCCGAATCCGGCGACACCGTCCTGATGGCTCCGGCAGCTGCTTCCATGGATCAGTTCTCTTCCTATGCTCACCGTGGTGGTGCTTTTATCGACGCTGTCCGAGAGCTGGTGGAAGGGCAGGCCCAGACCGGCGAGGAGTAACAATGGCCAGCACGCCCACGTGGCCCATGAGCGGCAGGATGCCCCCGGGCTCCACGGCCACTGCCGGCCGCCGGCCTGCTGCCGGCGCCTGGCTACGCACGCTGTACCGCCGCTTCTGGTCGGCGCTTGAGGGCACGGGAAAGTCCCGGAGCGGCTCGACCTACTACCTCATCCTTGGCGCCACGCTGGCCCTGACGGCCATCGGAATCATGATGGTCCTCTCCGCATCAAGTGTTGAATCAATCGCCGCCGGCAAGTCCCCATATGGGGATGCCCTGAAACAGGGAGTATTCGCAGCTATCGGGATTTCCACCATGTTCGTGCTCTCGCGCATCAACGTGGTATGGCTGAAGCGGCTCGCGTGGCCCGCCGTCGCGGGCGCCGTGGTGCTCCTCGCCCTGGTGCAGGTGGTAGGCGCCGAGATCAACGGCAACCGGAACTGGATCGACGTGGGCGGCATTACCTTCCAGCCATCAGAGGCGGCCAAACTGGCACTCGCCCTGTGGCTTGCGACGGTGCTTGCACGGAAAGGGAAGCTGCTTGGCAGGTGGCAGCACGTGTTGGTCCCTGCCGTGCCCATGGCGGCCGTCGTCATTATCCTCATCCTGGTGGGCAACGACCTTGGCACCGCGATGATCATCATGATGATCGTCGCAGCGGCCCTGTTCTTCGCAGGCGTTCCGCTGTACCTCTTCGGCATCGCCGGCTTCGTTGCAGCTGCAGGCACGGCAGTCATGGCAGTCACCAGCTCCAACCGCATGTGCCGCATCACCTCCTGGTGGACCGGGCAATCCTGCGCGGACGGCATCGACGCGAACTACCAGTCCACCAACGGCATGTACGGCCTTGCTTCGGGAGGCTGGCTGGGGGTGGGCCTGGGGCAGAGCCGGCAGAAGTACAGCTGGATCCCCGAAGCCCACAACGACTTCATTTTCGCCATCATTGGTGAGGAACTCGGCCTCGTGGGGACCGTCGTCGTCCTGGTTCTTTTCGCCATCCTCGGTGCTGCCATCTACCGCGTGGTGGTAGCCCAGGAGGACCTGTTCCACCGGGTCCTTGCCGGCACCATCATGGTGTGGCTGCTGGGCCAGGCGACCGTGAACATGTCCGTGGTCGCGGGGCTGATGCCTGTCATCGGCGTGCCGTTGCCCTTTATTTCCTACGGCGGCTCGGCCCTGTTGATGTCGCTGTGTGCCGTCGGGGTGGTCCTCTCCCTGGCGCGGGAACAGATGGCGCCGGCCATGCGTCCCAAGAGGACGCTGACGTTCCCGTTCCTGGCAGGACGGAATACAAGCCAACCAAAGATTTCCAGAAAGCGTGCCTGACCCCAGATGACTACCACTAACCCCTCCATCGTCCTGGCGGGCGGCGGAACAGCCGGCCATATCAGCCCGTTGCTTGCCATTGCCGCCGCCATCCGCTGCCAAGCCCCCAACGCTGCCATCCTGGCCGTTGGCACGCCCTCCGGAATGGAAACCAGGCTGGTTCCGGCCGCAGGCGTTGAGCTCGCCACGATCGACCGTGTGCCCTTTCCACGCAGGCCCTCCGCCGACCTGTTCCGCCTGCCCGGAAGGCTGGCGGGGGCCGTGCGGCAGGCCGGCGCCATCCTGGACCAGGCCGGGGCCGACGTGCTGGTGGGGGTCGGCGGATACGTCTGCACGCCCATGTACCTGGCTGCACGGAAGCGGCGGGTGCCAATCGTGATCCATGAGGCGAATGCCCGCCCCGGACTCGCCAACCGGGTGGGAGCCTTCCTGCGCGGCCGGGTGGCCGTGGCCTTCGAGGGCACCCCGCTCCGCGACGCGGTGCACGTGGGGATGCCCATGCGGAAGGAGATTTCCGGGCTGGACCGGAAGTCCGCCCGCTCTTCCGCCCGCGAAGCGCTTGGCCTCGATCCCCAGCAACCCACCCTGATCGTCACGGGCGGTTCATCCGGGGCGAAGAGCATCAACCGGACGATCGCGGGAGCGCTCGCGCAGCTGGCTGATGCCGGCATCCAGACCCTCCACATCACCGGACGCGGCAAAACCGTCCTGGACCAGGCCGGACGGCCCCTCGCCGCAAAGGGCTACCGGCAGGTGGAGTACATCGACGGGATGGAACTCGCCTACGCCGCGGCGGACCTGCTCCTGGCCAGGTCGGGGGCTGCGACCGTATCTGAGATCGCAGCGGTGGGCGTCCCCGCGGTCCTGGTGCCCCTGCCCATTGGGAACGGTGAACAGGCGCTCAATGCTGCGGGCCTGGTGGCCGCTGGGGGAGCACTGCTGGTGGCGGACCGGGATTTCACCCCGGAATGGGTTGAGCGTGAGCTGATTCCGCTGATCGCCGATAAAGCGAGGCTCGCCGAAATGGAAGCCAAGTCCTACCGGCTCGGTATCCGAAATGCCGACCAGCGCATGGCTGGTCTTGTCCTGGAAGCGGTATCTGCATGAGTCCCCATAACGCCCCCCGCCTTGAGTCGCTGGGAAAGGTGCACTTCATCGGCATCGGCGGAGTAGGCATGTCCGCCGTAGCCCGCATCATGGTGGCCCGCGGTGTTCCGGTCAGCGGGTCGGACGCGAAGGACCTGCCGGTCATGGCCGACCTCGCCGCGGCCGGCGCCCGCATCGCTGTTGGCTACGCGGCCGTCAACCTGGCGGACGCGCAGACCATCGTTGCCGGATCGGCTATTAGGGAGGACAACCCAGAGTTGGCGGCAGCGCGGGAGGCCGGCCTGCCTGTGCTGCACCGGTCCCAGGCGCTGGCAGCAACCATGGGCGATGACACGGTGGTGACGGTGGCCGGAACACACGGCAAGTCCACTACGACGTCGATGATCACCGTGCTGCTGCGTGCGGCAGGACTTGATCCTTCCTTTGCCGTGGGCGCCAACATCCCGGCGATCGGGGTAAACGCCGCCCACGGTTCCACCGGGATCTTCGTGGCCGAGGCAGATGAATCCGATGGTTCCTTCCTGAACTACCGGCCGCGCATCGAGGTCGTCACCAACGTGGAGCCCGACCATCTCGACTACTACGGCACGGCGGAAGCGGTTTACCAGTCCTTCGACCGGTTTACCGCTTTGCTCCCCGCGGACGGCCTGCTGGTGGCCTGCGCTGACGACGCCGGCGCGCTGGCACTCGCCGAGCGCACCAAGGCGCGGGGCAACACCCGGGTGCTCCTGTATGGCACCAGCGAAGCGTCAGATATCAGGCTTGACGACGGCGGCCCCGGACAAGTGGCTGTGTCAACCAGGGATGGTGCGCGCTATGGGTTGTCGCTGCAGGTTCCCGGACGCCACAACGCCCTGAACGCGGCGGCTGCCTTTGCCGTTGCCCTCGAACTCGGCGTGGATCCAGCGACGGCGGCCGACGGCCTGGCGCATTTCTCCGGTGCGTCCCGCCGCTTTGAACTCAAGGGTACGGTACGGGGCGTGCGGGTTTTCGATGACTACGCGCACCACCCCACCGAGGTCCGGGCAGCCCTTACCGCAGCCCGCTCTGTAGCAGGGGACCACAACGTGCACGTCCTTTTCCAGCCGCACCTGTTTTCGCGGACCCGGGAGTTCGCCGCAGAGTTCGCCGAAGCCCTCAATCTCGCCGATACCGCACTTGTCCTGGACATCTACCCTGCCAGGGAAGACCCTATTCCCGGCGTTACCAGCCAGTTGATCGCCGACCACCTCACGGGCGGCGGCCGGCTGGTTGGGTCCGAGGACGCCGTCAGGTCCCTGGCTGAAGCTGCGGTGGACGGAGACGTTGTCCTCACAGTGGGCGCCGGTGACGTGACAGCCTACGGCCCCCGGATTGTGGAGGCGCTGCGTGCCTAGCTCCCGCCGCCCCACGTACTCACCGCCCAAGCGGGACGCCCGGCCAGCTCCCACGGCGGAGAACGGCACCCGATCCCCGAACGGTGCTGCGGAAGTCGTCGGCGATGCCGCCCGCGGCGACGTCATCACAGCCTCGCGCAGCGTCCCGGAACCGCCGGCCCCGAAACCCGTGCGGGAGGAAAAAACTTCAGGTGCGACGGTCCTGGCATTTCCCGAACCCAAGGGACGGCGCCGCAGGAAGAAGGTCATCCTCGCCGTCGTAACGGTGTTTGTGGTGGTGGCCGGGCTCCTGGCCGCCGCGGTTTATTCTCCTGTCCTGGCCCTGCAGACTATTTCGGTCACGGGCACCCGGCTGCTCACCCCAGCCCAGGTGCAGGCTGCACTCGAACCGCTGCGCGGCAAGCCGCTGCCGCAGATCGGTGAGGACGATGTTCGCGGCCTGCTCGGCTCCCTGGTCCAGGTCAAATCCGTATCCGTGGAGGCCCGGCCGCCATCAACGCTCGACGTGGCCGTGCATGAACGCGTGCCGGTTGCCTTGGTGAAGCAGGGGGAGAAGTACCAGTTGGTCGACGTCGACGGCGTCCAGCTGGCAACCACCGACGACCCGACGTCCGCGTCGCTGCCGGTGATTGACGGCGGCGCCGGGGCGATCGGCCAGGACCTGTTCCGCGCTACCGCGGCGGTCCTGGGGGCCCTGCCGCCGGATGTGCTGGCGAAGTTGTCCAACGCATCCGCGCAATCGGTGGATGCCGTGGAGCTGAAGCTTGTGGACGGCCAGACCATCGTGTGGGGCAACGCCTCGGAGAAGGAGCTCAAGGCCAAGGTTCTGGCCGCCCTCCTCAAGGCTCCGGCGGATCCGAAGAACCCGGTCAAGGTCTACGATGTCAGTGTGCCCCGGCACCCCGTGACGCGCTGACACCCTTTCTTTCCCGGTATTAATCCGACACGCGGACCCGGTTATTGAATGTGGGAACCAGAGGAAATACCGTCACAGACAAGAGTTACTTGACATAACTATAACCTTCAACTCGAAGGTTAAGGTTTCAGCCTTCAAGCTCTTCATCAGTTTTCGCAATAAGACACGAACAAGGGACACGTAACGTGGCAGCTCCGCAGAATTACTTGGCCGTCATCAAAGTCGTCGGCATCGGCGGCGGTGGCGTGAACGCAGTCAACCGCATGATCGAGGTCGGCCTCAGGGGTGTTGAATTCATCGCCATCAACACCGACGCCCAGGCCCTGCTCATGAGCGACGCCGACGTTAAGCTCGACGTCGGACGCGAGCTGACCCGTGGCCTCGGCGCCGGTGCCAACCCCGAGGTAGGCAAGCAGGCTGCCGAAGACCACGCTGACGAAATCGAGGAAGTCCTGCGTGGCGCCGACATGGTCTTCGTCACTGCCGGTGAAGGCGGCGGCACGGGCACCGGCGGCGCCCCAGTCGTGGCCCGGATCGCCCGCTCGCTCGGCGCCCTGACCATTGGCGTTGTCACCCGGCCTTTCACCTTCGAGGGCCGCCGCCGCGCCGGCTCTGCCGAGGCAGGCATCGACGCCCTCCGCGACGAGGTAGACACCCTGATCGTGATCCCCAATGACCGACTGCTGTCCATCAGTGACCGCAACGTCTCCGTCCTTGACGCGTTCCGCTCCGCGGACCAGGTCCTGCTGTCCGGCGTCCAGGGCATCACCGACCTCATCACCACTCCCGGCCTGATCAACCTGGACTTCGCAGACGTTAAATCCGTGATGCAGGGCGCGGGCTCGGCCCTCATGGGCATTGGATCCGCCCGCGGCGAAGACCGCGCCGTCAAGGCGGCGGAACTTGCCATCGCCTCGCCGCTGCTGGAAGCATCCATTGACGGCGCCCACGGCGTCCTGCTCTCCATCCAGGGTGGCTCCGACCTGGGCCTGTTCGAAATTAACGAGGCCGCGCGGCTGGTCCAGGAAGTGGCACACCCCGAAGCCAATATCATCTTTGGTGCCGTCATTGATGACGCCCTTGGCGATGAAGCCCGTGTGACGGTTATCGCTGCCGGGTTCGACGACGTCAAGGCCACCTCGCCCTCCATGGACCAGTCCCAGCCGCAGGCCGCCCCGCAGCGTCCCGCTGCCCCTGCTGCCGCTCCTGCCTCGGCCCACCCGCAGGGTGGCAACCACCAGGGCAACGGCAACCACCAGCAGAACGTCCAGCCGATCCACGCCGGCGTCGGTGCCGCTGGACTGAGCAACTGGGGCCAGCAGCGCCCCTCGGGCGTCCCTGCTGACTCGGGCTTCGACGTCGACCTGCCCTCCGTGGTGGAGCCGGACCTGACCGGTACCCACCCGGACGACCTGGATGTTCCCGACTTCCTGAAGTAGGCAGCGGCTTGTTCCATTGGCGCGCCGACATCCTGCCCGGGGTGTCGGCCGCATTCACGGATGAAGGTGCGGGAAACCTGGCGCTGCACGTGGGGGATGATCCTGCTGCAGTCCAGGAACGCCGTATCCGCCTGGAGCAGTCCATAGGCCTGGAGCCGCAGGCCCTCCGCTTCATGAACCAGGTTCACGGCACCACAGTTGCCCTGATGGACGCGCAGTCGCCGGTGCCCGTGGCTGATGCCATGGTGTCCCGTGGCCTGCCCCTGGCGGTCATGGTGGCCGACTGCATTCCGGTGCTTCTTGCGGGTGAGTCCGGAAGTGGGCCAGTGCTGGCCGCAGTCCACGCTGGCCGGCCAGGTGTCGCTAACGGTGTCCTGCCCGCTGCCGTGGACAGCATGAAGGCGCTGGGTGCCTCCCGGATCCGGGCCTGGATGGGGCCGTCGATCTGCGGATCCTGCTACGAGGTGCCGGCAGCGTTGCGCGACGAGGTATCCGCGCTGGTCCCGGCAACCCGGAGTACCACGTCCTGGGGAACGCCCGCACTGGACCTTCCTGCCGGTGCCCGGAGCCAGCTTGAGGCTGCCGGGGTGGACGTGGAGTACTCCGGAGCCTGCACCCTGGAGACGGAAACGCTCTATTCGTACCGCCGCGACCGGAACACCGGCCGCTTCGCAGGGCTGGTCTGGCGCAATGACTGACGTGTCGGATGCCGGCCGCGGGCAGGGCGGCGATGCACGGAGCGTCGAACTCGCCGAGCGGCTGGCGGCAGTGCGGAAGCGGATCAGTGCAGCGGCCGAAAGCGCCGGGCGCGCAGACCGGCCGCCGGCACTGATCGTGGTGACCAAGTTCCATCCAGCCGACGACATCCGCCGGCTGGCCGCCCTCGGGATTCGGGATGTGGGCGAAAACCGGGACCAGGAGGCGGCGGCCAAGGCCCTGGAACTTGCCGACCTTGCCCTCACCTGGCATTTTGTAGGCCAGCTGCAGACCAAGAAGGCCAAATCGGTGGCACGTTACGCGGCCACGGTGCACTCGGTGGACCGGCCGCAGCTTGTCGATGCGCTGGCGAAAGCCGTGCGACACGAGATGGACTCAAGCGGACGTGGGCCGTTGGGCTGCTTCATCCAAGTCAACCTTGAAGACGACGGCGATGCGCACCGCGGCGGGGCAGCCCCTGCCGACGTTGCCCTCCTTGCAGAGCGGATCGCCGGGTCTGAGGGCCTGGACCTGATGGGCGTGATGGCGGTCGCGCCGCTGGGGGCACCACCGGAGCCCGCATTCGAGAAGCTGTCCGGAGTTTCCGCCCGGCTGACCGAGACGTACCCCGCTGCCACGGCGATTTCGGCGGGCATGAGCCAGGACCTGGAAGCCGCCATCGGGTTCGGGGCGACACACCTGAGAATAGGCTCCGATATTCTCGGTTCCCGCCCCGCCGTGGGGTAGCGTCGGAACTATTGGAAGTGATGGGCGGGGGACTCCAGTGCTGTCAAATCATTGGGCGGCCCGCTTACGGGACACGATTAGGAGTCGACCATGGCCGGCGCTCTGCGCAAGACAATGATCTATCTTGGGCTCGCCGACGGCGATGAGTATCACGAGCCCGAGCAACAGACCACACGTAAGGATGAGGACGAACCGATGGAAGTTGACCGCGAGGAACGCCGTGCTCCGGCGCCGGTCCGCGAAGTCAGCCGCGAGGCGTCCTACGCCCCCGAAGAGGAATACCGCGCCCCTGTGACCCCTATTAAGCGTGCGGCCTCGAGCCGCGAGGAGAATACCGGTCTCCGCCAGATCACTACCATCCATCCCCGTTCCTACAATGACGCCAAGCTCATCGGTGAGAGTTTTCGGGACGGCATTCCGGTGATCATGAACGTTACCGACATGGGCGAGGCTGACGCCAAGCGGTTGGTGGATTTCTCCGCGGGACTCGTTTTCGGCCTCCGGGGAAGCATCGAGCGTGTGACCAACAAAGTGTTCCTGCTCTCACCGTCCTACGTTGAAGTGATTGGTGACGACAAAAAGGCCAGCGACACGCAGGCCAGTTTCTTCAACCAAAGCTGAGCATCAGGGCTTTGCGGATGCCAGGCAGGGACACCTGTCTGGCATCTGTGCTGAAATAGACAAGACGACAGCTGCGCAACAGTGGCAGGCCCGGGTGGTCCGCCGCACGAACCCTGGAGATATGAAATAAGTCATGGGAATTGTTTTCGGACTTCTCTATCTCGCCCTGCTGTTGTTTTTCGTCGCCCTCATCATCCGGCTCGTATTCGACTGGGTGCAGATGTTTGCGAGGGACTGGCGCCCCCGCGGTGCCGCCCTGGTGGTGGCACACGCCGTGTACTCCATCACCGACCCGCCGCTCAAGGGGCTGCGGCGGCTGATTCCGCCCCTCCGGCTCGGCGGAGTCTCCCTGGACCTGGGCTTCCTGATTCTGTTCATCGGCGTCAGCATCGCCATGAACGTCACCAGGAGCCTGGCCTGATTCACCGATTTAGACCCAGCGATGCAGGCCGTTGCCCCCGTGAACGGCTACTGTAAAGCGAAGAAACCTCCCGTTTGACACCGCAGTGTTGAATTAGAGTAAGCAGACCAAATTTAGGTACCGTAGTTTTGACGGCCGGAAGGCCTACTGACTAACCAGACCAGTGAGGTGACCAGATGGCTTTGACGCCAGAAGACGTTGTCAACAAGCGCTTTCAGCCCACCAAGTTCCGCGAGGGCTATGACCAGGACGAGGTTGACGACTTCCTGGACGAAATCGTCGTTGAACTCCGCCGCCTGAACCAGGAAAACGACGAGCTCCGCAAGAAGCTCGCCGAAGCCGGGTCCAGCGTGCCGGCAAGCTCTGCTGCCGCGCCTGTCGTGGAGAAGGTTCCCGCGCCGGTCAAGGCCGACAAGGAGGAAGCCCGCGAGAAGGCAGAGGCCGAAGCCAAGGCTGCCGAAGCGAGCAAGAAGAAGGACGTCCAGCCGGCCGCCCCTGCTGCCGCCGCACCGGCTGCTCCCGCAGCTGTCGCTACCCCCTCGGCCGAGTCCGCTGCCGGACTGCTGGCCATGGCCCAGCAGATGCACGACCGCCACGTTGCTGACGGCCAGGCCCAGAAGGACAAGATCATCGCCGAGGCGCAGATCGAAGCCAGCAGCCTCGTCAACGACGCCCAGGAGAAGTCCCGCAAGATCCTCGGTGCCCTCGAGCAGCAGCGGTCCGTTCTGGAGCGTAAGGTGGAGCAGCTCCGCGGCTTCGAGCGCGACTACCGCTCGCGCCTCAAGGCCTACATCGAGGGCCAGCTCCGCGACCTGGAAGCCCGTGGCTCCGTTGCGACGCCGGAAGTCAGCGAAGCCAACTAAGTCTGGCAGCACGTATTCTGAAAGCCGGTGGCTGAGGATTCCTCGGCCGCCGGCTTTTGGCATTGACGCCCAGTTCCACGAATTGAAAGCACCATGACTGACGAACTTGCTGCCGACGCGGCACGCCCTGTCCCACCCCCGCACCGCCCCCGCCGGGCAGTCCTGCTGTCTCTGTTTGCCGGGTTCGCGCTCTTCGCCTACGTCCTGGACCAGCTGACAAAACTCTGGGTCACTTCCACGATGGTCGAAGGGGAGCGCATTCCCGTGCTGCCGCCCCTTCTGCACTGGTACTTCATCCGCAATTCGGGTGCCGCGTTTTCCATTGGCGAGAATGTCACCTGGGTGTTTTCCATCATCATGGCCGGCGTGGCCATCGCGATCCTCTTCCAGGTCCGCAGGCTGGGCTCGGCCTGGTGGTCACTGGCCCTGGGACTGCTGCTTGGCGGCGCCCTGGGGAACCTGACGGACAGGCTCTTCCGGGAGCCGTCCTTCGGCCTGGGGCACGTGGTGGACTTCATCCAGCTCCCCAACTTCGCCATCTTCAACATTGCCGACTCCGCCGTGGTGTCAGCCGTCGCCATCATCTGCATCCTGACCGTCCGGGGGATCGCCCTGGACGGAACCCGGCTCGGAAGCGGACACAAGGACAACCCTGGCCATGACTGAACGCATCGTCATCGCCGAAGAGTTTGGCGGAACGCGGGCCGACGCCGGCCTGGCGGGCATACTGGGGGTATCCCGTTCAGTGGCCGCGTCGCTGCTGGCCGAAGGCCACGTGCTGAACCGTGGCAAGGCGTTGGGAAAGTCGGCAAAGCTCGCCGCCGGCGACGTCCTGGACGTCACTGTTCCAGAACGGCGGGACCCGCTGGAAGTCGTGGAGGAAGTTGTGGAAGGCCTGAATATCCTGCTTGACGACGACGATTTCGTCGTCGTCGACAAACCGGTGGGCGTGGCAGCCCACCCCTCGCCCGGCTGGGTGGGGCCCACCGTGGTGGGCGGCCTGGCCGCCGCCGGGTACCGCATCTCCACATCGGGCGCCCCGGAGCGGGCAGGCATAGTCCACCGGCTCGACGTCGGAACCTCCGGCGTGATGGTGGTGGCCAAGTCAGAACGGGCCTACACAGCCCTCAAGCGGGCCTTCAAGGAGCGCACCGTGGACAAGGTGTACCACGCTGTGGTGCAGGGCCTCCCCGATCCCCTGGCCGGAACCATCGACGCCCCCATTGGCCGCCACCCGGGTCATGACTGGCGCTTTGCCGTCATTGAGGACGGACGCCCCTCGGTAACGCATTACGAAGTCCTGGAAGCATTCGGCAAGGCCAGCCTGGTGGAAGTCCACCTGGAAACCGGCCGTACGCATCAGATCCGGGTCCATTTTTCCGCTCTTCGGCACCCCTGCGCGGGTGACCTCACCTATGGCGCGGACCCCCGGCTTGCCGCCAACCTCGGGCTTACCCGTCAGTGGCTGCACGCCCGGGAGCTCTCGTTTGACCACCCGGTCACGGGGGAGCGCGTCACGGTCACCAGTGACTATCCGCAGGACCTGGCCTACGCACTGGAAGTGCTGGAGTCGGGCCAGGCCTGACACGGTAGGGCTGGCCTGGCTGCGAGGGGGCAGCGCTTAGAATGGTGCGGTGAGTTCCAGCAATGATTCGTTTGTCCACCTGCACACCCACACCGAATATTCCATGCTGGATGGAGCCGCCCGCCTGGGTGAGCTGTTCGACGAGACCGAACGACTGGGCATGCCGGCCCTCGCCACAACCGACCATGGTTACCTGTTCGGTGCGTTCGACTTCTGGCAAAAAGCCCAGGCCAAGGGCATCAAGCCGATCATCGGCGTCGAAGCGTATGTAACGCCGGGTACGGCACGCACCGACAAGGAGCGCGTTCGCTGGGGCGATGAATCCCAGCGCAAGGACGACGTCTCCGGCGGTGGCTCCTACACCCATATGACGCTCCTGAGCTATAACAACGTGGGCATGCGGAACCTCTTCCGCGCCTCGTCCATAGCCTCCCTCGACTCGGTGTTCGGCAAGTGGCCGCGGCTGGACCGGGAACTGCTCAATACCTATTCCGAGGGCCTGATCGCCACCACGGGCTGCCCGTCCGGCGAAGTGCAGACACGCCTGCGTCTGGGCCAGTACCGCGAGGCGCTTGAGGCCGCGGCGGAGTTCCGCGATATCTTCGGGGCGGACAACTACTTCTGTGAACTGATGGACCACGGGCTGGACATTGAGCGGCGGGTCACCGGTGACCTGCTGCGGCTGGCCAAGGACCTGAACCTTCCGCTGGTGGCCACGAACGACCTCCACTACACCCATGAACACGACGCCAAGGCGCACGAGGCCCTGCTGGCCATCCAGTCCGGCTCGACCCTGCTGGAACCCACTTATGACAACGGTGGTTCCCGGTTCGCGTTCTCCGGCAGCGGCTACTACCTCAAGTCCCCGCGGGAGATGAGGGAGCTGTTCCGCGACCATCCCGACGCCTGCGACAACACACTGCTCATCGCCGAGCGCTGCGAGGTGTCCTTCAACACGGACGCGAACTACATGCCGCGGTTCCCCTGCCCGCCCGGCGAGGATGAGACTTCCTGGCTGGTCAAGGAAGTGGACAAGGGCCTGAAGTACCGGTACCCCGGCGGCGTCCCCGATGAGGTGCGCAAACAGGCCGACTATGAGCTCGGCGTCATCACGTCCATGGGCTTCCCGGGATACTTCCTGGTGGTTGCGGACTTCATCAACTGGGCGAAGAACAACGGCATCCGGGTGGGGCCGGGCCGTGGCTCGGGTGCAGGCTCCATGGTGGCGTACGCCATGCGTATCACCGACCTGGACCCCCTGCGGCACGGGCTGATCTTCGAACGGTTCCTGAACCCGGACCGCGTCTCCATGCCCGACTTCGACGTCGACTTCGATGACCGGCGCCGTTCCGAGGTCATCGACTATGTGACCCGCAAGTACGGCGACGAGCGTGTGGCGATGATCGTCACGTACGGCACCATCAAGACCAAGCAGGCGCTGAAGGACTCCTCCCGCGTCCTGGGCTATCCCTTCAGCATGGGGGAGACGCTGACCAAGGCCCTGCCGCCGGCGGTGATGGCCAAGGATATCCCGCTGGCTGACATCCAGAACCCGGAAGCCAAGCGCTACAGCGAGGCAGGAGACTTCCGGCAGCTGATCGCCACGGACCCGGAGGCTGCCAAGGTCTTCGAGACGGCGCTGGGCATTGAGGGCCTGAAGCGGCAGTGGGGCGTGCACGCGGCAGGCGTGATCATGTCCTCGGACCCCATCATCGACGTCATCCCCATCATGCGCCGCTTCCAGGACGGCCAGGTGATCACGCAGTTCGATTACCCGACGTCCGAGGGACTTGGCCTGATCAAGATGGACTTCCTGGGCCTGCGGAACCTTACGATCATTTCCGACGCCCTCGAGAACATCAAGATGAACCGCGGCATCGACCTGGACCTGGAAAACCTCGAACTTGACGACGCCGCGTCCTACGAGCTCCTGGCCCGCGGCGACACCCTGGGCGTGTTCCAGCTCGACGGCGGTCCCATGCGGTCGCTGCTCAAGCTGATGAAGCCTGACAACTTCGAAGACATTTCCGCCGTTCTGGCGCTGTACCGCCCGGGCCCCATGGGCGCCAACGCCCACACCGACTATGCGCTGCGCAAGAACGGCATCCAGGAGGTCATCCCCATCCACCCGGAGCTGGAGGAGCCCCTCAAGGAAATCCTCGGCGGGACCTATGGCCTGATCGTGTACCAGGAGCAGGTCATGGCCGTGGCGCAGAAGCTGGCCGGCTACTCGCTGGGCCAGGCAGACATCCTCCGCCGGGCGATGGGCAAGAAGAAGAAATCCGAGCTGGACAAGCAGTTCGCCGGCTTCTCCCAGGGCATGCAGGACAACGGCTACTCCATGGAGGCCGTGAAAACCCTGTGGGACATCCTGCTGCCCTTCTCCGACTACGCCTTCAACAAGGCCCACTCCGCTGCCTACGGCGTGATCTCCTACTGGACCGCGTACCTGAAAGCACACTATGCGCCGGAGTACATGGCGGCGCTGCTGACGTCGGTGGGCGATGACAAGGACAAGTCCGCGATCTACCTCAACGAGTGCCGGCGCATGGGCATCACCGTGCTTCCACCGGACGTCAACGAGTCCGCGCTCAACTTCACCCCGGTAGGCAACGACATCCGCTTTGGCATGGGCGCCATCCGCAACGTGGGCGTCAACGCCGTGGAGGCCATGGTGGCCGCCCGCGAAAGCGAGGGCGCGTTCACCTCGTTCAAGGACTACCTGATGAAGGTCCCGGCCGTGGTCTGCAACAAGCGGACCATCGAGTCCCTGATCAAATCAGGCGCCTTCGACTCGCTGGGCCACCACCGCCGTGCCCTGGCCATGGTCCACGAAGAGGCCATCGACTCCGTCATCACCCTCAAGCGGAATGAGGCCATCGGCCAGTTCGACCTCTTCGCCGGGTTCGAGGACGCCGGGGAGGAATCGTCCTCCCTGAGCATAGAGATTCCGGACCTGCCGGAGTGGGAAAAGAAGGACAAGCTCTCCTTCGAGCGGGACATGCTGGGCCTGTACGTCTCCGACCACCCGCTGCAGGGGCTGGAAGGCCTCCTGGCCCAGCACGCCGAGATGAGCATCACCACCATCCTCGGCGAGGACGGTCCGCAGGACGGCGCCATCATCACCATCGCCGGAATGATCACGTCGCTGAGCAGGCGCATCGCCAAAGCCAGCGGCAACGCCTACGCCCGGGCGGAGGTGGAGGACCTGGGCGGTTCCATCGAAGTCATGTTCTTCGGCCAGGTCTACGGGCCCATCGCTTCGGTCCTTGCCGAAGACCTGATCGTGGTGGTGAAGGGCCGCCTGCAGAAGCGCGACGACGGCGCCATCACCCTGAACTGCATGGAGCTGTCCGTCCCGGACCTCAGCGAGGGGCTGCACGGGCCCCTGGTGATCACCATGCCCACCTTCAAGGCCACCGAAGCCGTGGTCACCGAGCTGGGTGATGTGCTGCGCACCCACCGGGGCAACTCCGAAGTCCGGCTGCACCTGCAGGGCGACACCCGGACCGAAATCATGGGCCTGCCCGTCCACCTCCGGGTGAACCCCAGCCCGTCACTGTTCGGCGACCTGAAGGTCCTGCTGGGCCCGGCCTGCCTGGACGCATAAACCGGGACGCCTGACAAAGACGCGGTCGACGGCGGGAAGCACCTCCCGCCGTCGACCGCGTCTTTCATGCCCGGTTGGTGTTGCCGGGGTCAGATTTCGTAGTCGAGCGGCACCGGCTGCCCGTAGGCGCCGCCGTGGTACAGCAGGGGCGAGCCCTCGCCGCCTACCTGGCCGTCCACCACCTGGACCACCACCACCGCGTTGTTCTCGAACGAGAGCCTCATTTGCACCTCGCCGATCAGCCAGCCGGCAACATCCTTCAGGATGGGCACGCCGTGCGGTCCGATGTCCCAGTGCTTGCCTTCGAAACGGTTGCCTGGCCGGGCGAAGCGCGCGGCAAGCTCCTGGTTTTCCAGCCCCAGCATGTGTACGCCCAGGTACTGGGTGTTGGCCACGGCCGGCCACGACCTGGAACTGCGCGCCATGTTGAAGGTAAAACGCGGCGGCTTGGCGGACAGGGAGGCCACGGAGGTCGCGGTAAAGCCGTAGGGCTCATCCTGGTAGTTCACGGTGATGATGGCGACGCCCGCGGCGTGACGGCGGAACATCTCCCTGAACGTCTGCTCATAGGGCTCGCTGTTGTCGGTCACCGGAACTCCTGCAGTAGGTGGCGTAATTCTCTCTCCAAGCGTATTGGTCCCCGGCGGTGGCGGGAAAACAGCCGGCGGCAGCAGTTCCGCCCCTGTCCTTGCAGGAACCTTTGTTAAGGTGTGTTGCATGACAAACTTGGCCCGCCCTGCCCGGCGCCTGCTGCCTTGGTCCCTGCTGCTGGTTCCGGTGGTTGCGGGCATCCCGGCCGGCGTGCTGTGGTGGCTCCTTGCCCCGGGCGGATTGAACCTGATCACCCGGGATCCGGCGCTGGCTTCCGGTACCGCTCCCGTGGTGTGGCTGCCCCGCGACCTCACCCTGGCAGGCATCCTGCTGCTCGGCGGCTGCCTGCTTGCCGTGTTCCTGGCGGACGGCAGGCGTCCGTCACCGCAGGCGGCGCTCTTGACGGGCCTGGCGGGAGCGTTGGCCGGCAGCGTGGTGGCATGGGGAACAGGTATCCTCGTGGCCCGGCTCTTCGGTCCGGCCGTTGATACGTCCGCCAATGCCAGCCTTGCCTTCTCCTTGCGGGCGTGGCCGGTGCTGCTGCTCGGCCCCGCCGCCACAGCCGTGTCGGTCTTCGTCCTGGAACTCGTGGGTACGGGCAGCACGAAGCCCGCGGCCGGCGATGCCGGACCTCCGGCCGGCCTAGGCGCCGTAAAATAGTCCGGTGACCACTTCCCCCGACGTTCCCGCCCCCGTGACAGCCGCCGTCGACTTCCGCACCGTCGATCTTCGCGGCCGCGACCTGACCCTCGCCGCCCTCCGTGCCGCCGTTCCCCGCGCCAAGGGCCAGACCGTGGCCGATGCCGAGGACAAAGTCCTCCAGATCATTTCGGCCGTGCGCGGGCGGGGCTTCGCTGCCCTGTCCGAGCTGGCAGAGAGGTTCGACGGCGTTGCGCAGGAGCACCCGCTGGTCCCCACAGAAGCGCTCGCCAACGCCCTTGACCAGCTGGATCCTGCCGTGCGGGCCGCGCTGGAGGAGTCCATCAGCCGGGCACGGAAATTCGCCGACGGGCAGCGTCCGCGCAATGTCGACGTGGAACTGGGTGACGGCGCCGTGGTTAGCCAGAACTGGGTGCCCGTGGCGCGCGTGGGACTGTACGTTCCCGGCGGACTTGCGGTGTACCCCTCGTCGGTGATCATGAACGTGGTGCCGGCACTGGCGGCAGGGGTGGAATCAATTGCCCTGGCCTCGCCCCCGCAGAAGGAGTATGGCGGGCTGCCGCACCCCACGATCCTGGCCGCGGCTGCACTGCTGGGTATCACGGAGGTCTACGCCATTGGGGGCGCCCAGGCCATCGCAGCCTTCGCTTACGGCATCGAAGCCAGCGCCGCCGGACCGGCCCTGGAACCGGTGGACGTGGTGACCGGACCGGGCAACATCTTCGTTGCCACCGCAAAGCGCCTGGTTAAGGGCGTGGTGGGAATCGATTCCGAGGCCGGGACCACGGAAATCGCCATCCTGGCCGACGATTCCGCGCAGCCCGCGTTGGTTGCCGCGGACCTCCTCAGCCAGGCCGAGCATGATCCCAAGGCGGCGTCAGTCCTCATCACCGACTCCGAGGACCTTGCCACGGCTGTACGGGCCGAACTGGCGCTGCAGGCTGCAGCCACCAAGCACGCGGCCAGGGTACAGGAGGCGTTGTCCGGCCCGCAGTCCGGCGTGGTGCTGGTGGACGGCCTGGAGCAAGGGATTGCCGCCTGCGATGCCTACGCCGCCGAGCACCTGGAGATCATGACCCGGAACGCCGCGGCCGTGGCAGCGCGCATCCGCAACGCCGGCGCCATCTTCGTGGGCGACTACAGCCCCGTCAGCCTGGGGGACTACTGCGCGGGCTCCAACCACGTCCTGCCGACCAGCGGCACGGCCGCGTTCTCGTCCGGGCTGAACGTGACCACCTTTTTGCGCGCCATCCAGGTCATCAACTACAGCCGGGATGCACTGGCCGAGGTCAGTGGGCACATCGTGAGCTTGTCCCGCGCGGAGGACCTGCCTGCCCACGGGGACGCCGTCACGGCGCGTTTCCCGGGCAGCAACGGGTGACACTACTACATGTAGTAATTACAGGATTGTTATTACCCCAAATATGCCCGTAAACTGAAGGATGCCACGGCATCGCCCCCCGGCGGTGCTGGTGGCTTCCAATGATGCTGCACGCTACAAGCGAAAGGGGGGAACGCCATGTACTGTCCGTTCTGCCGCAACCCCGACTCCCGCGTAGTGGACAGCAGGATGGCGGATGACGGTTCGGCCATCCGCCGCCGCCGGCAGTGTCCTGAATGCGGCCGCCGGTTCACCACCGTTGAGACCACCAGCCTGTCGGTGATCAAACGGTCCGGCGTGGGCGAGCCCTTCAGCCGCAGCAAGGTCATCAACGGCGTGCGCAAGGCCTGCCAGGGCCGCCCGGTGAGCGAGGATGACCTCGCTATGCTGGCCCAGGAAGTGGAAGAGCAGATACGCTCCTCCGGTGCCGCCGAAATAGACGCCCACGAGGTGGGGCTGGTGATCCTGGGGCCGCTGCAGAAGCTGGACAAGGTGGCGTACCTTCGCTTCGCCAGCGTGTACCAGGCGTTCGAGTCCCTCGAGGACTTTGAGACCGCCATCGCACTGCTGCGCCACGAGGCCGAGGAAGACGCCAAGGGCGCAGCCGGTGGGGCCAGGAACTCCGAGAAAAGCCCCCTCTAAACTCCGGTGGCGGCAGCGGAGGGGAAGCCGCAGCCGCCACCGGCACCACTCCTATTTGGACAGCTGGTGCTTGATGGCAATTTCCAGCGCGGCCCCCACAATGCCTGCCTCGTTGCGCAGGACTGCCGGGACAATCGGGGTGCGCAGCTTGAGGTTGGGAAGATATTCGTCGGCGCGCTTCGAAATGCCGCCGCCCACGATGAACAGTTCCGGTGAGAACAGGAACTCCACGTGCGAGAAGTACCGCTGCAGGAGCACGCTGTACTCGTCCCAGGTCAGGCCGTCGCGTTCGCGGGCTACGGCCGATGCCTTCGATTCGGCGTCGAAGCCGTCAATTTCAAGGTGGCCAAGCTCAGCGTTGGGAACGAGTTTGCCGTCGAAGATGAACGCTGAGCCGATGCCGGTGCCCAGGGTGATCACCAGGACCGTGCCGGACACGCCCGCGCCGGCACCGTAGCGGGCTTCGGCCAGGCCGGCGGCATCAGCGTCGTTGATGACCTCCACGGGCCGGCCAAGACGGGCGGTGAGGAGGGCGTCGATGTCCGTGTCAAGCCAGCTCTTGTCCACGTTGGCGGCGGAGTGGACCACGCCGTGCTGGATGATGCCGGGGAAGGTCACTCCCACGGGCGAGCCGGCCTCGGGGGCCTCAGGGCGTGCCGAAAGCTCGGCCACCACCAGAGCCACGGCCTCCGCGACGGCCTCGGGGGTGGCGGGCTGCGGGGTGGGTACGCGGAAGCGTTCGCCCAGGAGCTTGCCCTTCTTCAGGTCGACAATGCCGCCCTTGATGCCCGTACCACCGATGTCGATGCCGATCAGCGGTGCGTTCTTGTGCGACTTCTCGTCCTTCTTGGCCAATGGGATTCCGTTCTTAACAGGGGCGGGCAGGAAAACGGGCCAACATGGGTGGCCCATAACAGGTGTCCGGTCTGCACCGGCAGCCATGCCTGGGGGCATGGGATGAACTACGGGAGGGTGAGGATCTCGGCGCCGGCCTCGGTGACCAGCAGGGTGTGCTCGAACTGGGCGGTACGCTTGCGGTCCCGCGTGACGACAGTCCAGTCATCGCTCCACATGTCCCACTCCACGGTGCCCAGCGTGAGCATCGGTTCGATGGTGAACACCATGCCGGTTTCGATCACTGTGTTGTAGGCAGGGGCGGCATCGTAGTGCGGGATGATGAGTCCGGTGTGGAAGGCCTCCCCGACGCCGTGACCGGTGAAATCGCGGACCACGCCGTAGCCGAACCGTTTGGCGTAGGACTGGATGGCCCGGCCAATGACATTGATTTCGCGGCCCGGAGCCACGGCCTTGATGGCCCGGTTCAGGGACTCCTGGGTGCGCTCCACCAGCAGCCGGGATTCCTCGTCCACGTCACCCACCAGGAAGGTGTAGTTGGTGTCGCCGTGAACGCCGTTGATGTAGGCCGTGATGTCGATGTTGAGGATGTCGCCGTCCTGGACCACCGTGCTGTCGGGGATGCCGTGGCAGATGACCTCGTTCAGCGAGGAGCACAGGGATTTGGGGAACCCCCGGTAGCCGAGCGTGGACGGGTAAGCGTGGTGGTCCAGCAGGAACTCGTGGCCCACCTTGTCCAGCTCATCAGTGGTGACACCTGGCTGGATGTGCTTGCCGACTTCCACGATGGCCTGTGCGGCGATCTTTCCGGCGACCCGGATCTTTTCTATGGTTTCCGGGGACTTGACCTCGGAACCGGTGAATTTGGCTGGAGCTGTCTTGCCGACGTACTCCGGACGGGGGATGGACGCCGGAACGGGACGCTGCGGACTCAGGGTACCCGGGGTGAGGGTGCCAATGGGTGCAGTCGAGGCAAGGGAAGGCATAGATTGATCATATAAGGCACCACAGAACGCCTAACAACCGACAAGCGGGGAGGGCGCACGTAAGTGTTTGTGTTACGTGGGTCACCCCATGCGCCTGTCGCCGGAACGAGGAGCAACGATGACTGAGTACTGGTTCAACGTCAACACCCACGAAGTGGAAGAAGACCGGCTCTCGGACTGGAGCCAGCTCATTGGGCCCTACAAGACCCGCCAAGAAGCGGAACACGCCATCGAGAAGGTCAAGGCGCGCAACGAGGCCTGGGAAAAGGGCGACGACGACTGACCGGTTGGGGGCAGGCGTCAGGGCGTCGGGCGGCACTCCTCCGCGGACTGCCTCGGCCGCGGGCGGCCTCACCTTGACGTCCGCTTCCGGAGTACCGCCCGGACGCCGCAGCTCGCGCCGGCATTTCTGTCCCGACTGTTCCGACGCGCCGTCGGGCCAAAGTTAAAAGTTAGAAGGAGTGTTCCGGGCCGGGGAACTGGCCTGAACGGACGTCGTCACCATAGGCGGTGGCGGCGTCGAGCAGTGTGCTGCGGAGGTCCGCGTACTGCTTGACGAACTTGGCCATCCGGCCGCCCCGCAAACCGGCCATGTCCTGCCAGACCAGCACCTGCCCGGTGGTGGCCTTGCCCGCGCCGATGCCCACGGTGGGAACCTGTACGGCGGCGTCCACCGCGGCTGCCGTTTCCGCCGGCACCATCTCCATCAGCACGCAGAATGCGCCGGCGTCGGCAAGGGCGCGGGCGTCGTCGATCAGCCGCTGGGCGTCGTCGCCGCGGCCCTGGACGCGGTATCCGCCCAGCGCGTGTTCGCTCTGCGGGGTGAAGCCGATGTGCGCCATGACCGGAATGCCCGCCTGCACCATGGCCCGGACCGTTGGTGCGTAATACTTTCCGCCCTCGATCTTTACCGCGTGGGCAAGCCCTTCCTTGAGGAACCTGACGCCGGCGCCCACGGCCTGTTCGGCACTGACCTCGTAGCTGCCGAAGGGCAGGTCCGCCACCACCAGGGCACGCTTGGCTGACCTGGCTACTGCGCGGCACAAAGGGAGCAGTTCGTCCACGGTGACCGGGAGGCTGGTCTCATTGCCAAAGACGTTGTTTGAGGCGGAATCTCCCACCAGGAGCACCTCGATGCCTGCGGCGTCGAAAATTTCGGCCGTGTACTGCTCGTAGGCGGTGAGCATGGCGAATTTGGTGCCTTCGCGCTTGGCCTGCTGCAAGTGGTGGATACGGACCTTCGCCGGCTTCCGTTCGGCCGCAGCCGGTGTGCCGGGCCCGCTGCCGTACGGTGCGGGTACTTCTGCGGACGCGCTGGAGTCGGAGCTGTTGCTGGAGGCCATGGGATGAGCGTAATGCGGTACCCGCCGTACTAGCTACCGCGCTCCGCATCGGGACCGGTGATTAGCGTCATAACGGGAGCCGGCGGAAGGGCGTCACATGCCGTCGGAAACGGGGCCGGCGGCATCTGACGGCGGTGCGGCAGGTTAATGCTGTGTTACGCAGGCCCCAGGCTTCAGCATGAGCGGCGAATGATTAGTACAGTGTTGATGAACTGCTGCCGGCTTTCCCCTTGTGCGGACCCGGAGCATGGACGTTGACCGGAGAAGAGGCCATCATGGACCGCCAGCAAGAGTTTGTCCTGCGCACGATCGAAGAGCGCGACGTACGTTTCGTGCGCCTGTGGTTCACCGACGTCGTGGGTTCGCTGAAGTCCGTGGCGCTTGCACCGGCAGAAGTGGAGGGAGCGTTCGAAGAAGGCCTGGGCTTCGACGGCTCCTCCATCGAGGGCCTGGCCCGCGTCTTCGAATCGGACATGCTGGCCCAGCCCGATCCCGCCACCTTCCAGATCCTGCCGTGGCGCGGCGAGACCGAGCAGACCTCGCGCATGTTCTGCGACATCCTCACTCCCGATGGCGAGCCCTCGGCGGCGGATCCCCGCAATGTGCTCAAGCGAACCCTGGCCAAGGCCGCGGACATGGGCTTCACCTGCTACACCCACCCGGAGATCGAGTTCTACCTGCTCAAGTCCCACGAGCCGGGGCCGAATGGCGCGCCGGTGCCGGTTGATGAGGGCGGCTACTTCGACCACGTTCCTGGCGGTGTGGCCCAGGACTTCCGCCGCACAGCGGTGACCATGCTCGAATCCGTCGGCATCTCCGTGGAGTTCAGCCACCACGAGGCCGGCCCGGGCCAGAACGAAATCGACCTCCGCTACGCGGACGCACTGCAGACGGCCGACAACATCATGACGTTCCGCACCGTCATCAAGGAGGTGGCGCTGCAGCAGGGCACCTACGCCACGTTCATGCCCAAGCCGTTCACCGACCACCCCGGGTCCGGGATGCACACGCACTTCTCGCTCTTCGAGGGCGACAGCAACGCGTTCTTCGAGGCCGGCGCCGAGTTCCAGCTATCCAAGACGGCCCGCCAGTTCATCGCCGGCATCCTCAAGCACGCTCCCGAGTTCACAGCTGTCACCAACCAGTTCGTCAACTCCTACAAGCGCCTGTGGGGCGGCGGCGAGGCGCCCAGCTACCTGAGCTGGGGGCACAACAACCGCTCCGCGCTGGTCCGTGTGCCGCTGTACAAGCCGGGCAAGGGCCAGTCCGCCCGGATCGAATACCGCGGCATCGACTCCGCGGCCAACCCGTACCTGGCCTACGCCGTCCTGCTCGGTGCCGGCCTGAAGGGCATCGAGGAAGGTTACGACCTTCCGGCTGCCGCCGAGGACGACGTCTGGTCGCTGAGCTCGGCCGAACGCCGTGCCATGGGCCACGATCCGCTCCCGGCCAGCCTGCACGATGCCATCCGTTCGATGGAAGACTCCGAGCTGATGCCGCAGATCCTGGGCGAACAGGTCTACGAGCACTTCCTGCGCAACAAGCGCGCCGAGTGGCAGGACTACCGCCTGCAGGTGACGCCCTACGAGCTGCAGCGCAACCTCGGCATCCTCTAGGTGCCCGGCGTGAGCCTGGCACGCCGCCTCATCGCGGCCGGATTCAGCGACCTGGAAAAGGGCGAAAGGTTCCTGGCCGCGCGCGAACTCGAAGGACTGGACCAGGACAGGCTCTTTGCCGGGCTGCAGCTCGCAGCAAGTCCGGACACTGCCCTCCAATCGCTGGTCAGGCTGATCGAGAAACACCCGCAGCTGCGGGACCTGGCGGCCGCCGAGCCGGAGGCCAGCGAACCGATGTACCGCGTCCTGGGCGCCTCGGAGGCCTTGGGGGAGTTCCTCATCCGGCACCCCGAGCACCTCGACGCATTCCGGGTCCGTGCAAGCCCCGAACCCCTGCCCGCCGACCCGCAACGGCTGCGCGCCACGCTCCTGCAGGCGGTGGGCGCAGATCCCCGGGCCGCCCGCCCCGTTGCCTCCGCCACAGGCGTTGACGCCTACGCCGCCCTGCGCACCGCCTACCGCCGCGGACTGGTGGACCTCGCCGTCAAGGACCTGTGCGCGGCGGATCCGCTGGATTTCCTCCCGTCGGTGGGCGGTGAACTGGCGGACCTCGCTGCCGCGGCCATCGAAGCTGCCCTCGCCGTTTCGCGGGCGGAGGCCACAGAGCAACACAGCGCCGCCGACGTCGCCGACGTTGGCCTGGCGGTCATCGGGATGGGCAAGTGCGGAGCCCGGGAACTGAACTACATTTCCGACGTCGACGTCATCTACGTGGTGGACCCCGGCAGCCTGGAGGACGCGCACGCCAACACCATCGGCACGGCGCTGGCAAGCGGCATTTCGCGGGCCATTTCGTCAGTCGCCAGGGAACCGGGCCTGTGGGAGGTGGACGCCAACCTGCGGCCCGAGGGCAAATCGGGTCCTCTGGTGCGGACGCTTGCCTCCCACCAGACGTACTACGCCAGATGGGCCGAGAGCTGGGAATTCCAGGCGTTGCTCAAGGCACGCACCATCGCCGGTGATGCCGCGCTGGGCCGGGCCTACGAGGACGCCGTGGCGCCCCTGATTTGGAACTCCGCGG
The DNA here is from genome assembly GCF_030811655.1 of Pseudarthrobacter enclensis. Lineage (GTDB taxonomy): Bacteria > Actinomycetota > Actinomycetes > Actinomycetales > Micrococcaceae > Arthrobacter > Arthrobacter enclensis_A. The sequence goes on from NZ_JAUSRE010000019.1 coordinate 59,247, forward strand.
GCCGCGAGGGCTTCGTGGAGTCTGTCCAGGCCATGCGCCGGAGGGTGACCGAGCACATTCCGGCGGCTGAGGAGCAACGCCAGATCAAGCTGGGGCGCGGCGGACTGCGTGACGTTGAGTTCACCGTGCAACTGCTCCAGCTGGTGCACGGCAAGGCGGATGAATCACTACGACGCCGGGACACCACTTCGGCGATCGCCGCCCTGTCAGCCGGAGGTTACATCGGCCGTTCAGACGCCGCTGCCTTTGACAACGCCTACCGTTACCTGCGGCTCCTGGAACACAGGATCCAGCTGTTCCAGTTGCGCCGCACCCACCTCATGCCGGTGGCGGAACCGGCCCTGCGCTCCCTGGCCAAGGCCGTCCTGGGGCCCTTCTCCAACGAGCGCCCCACTCCCGACTCCCTGCTTTCCACGTGGCAGCGTACCAAGCGCTCGGTCCGTGAACTGCACGAGCGCATCTTCTACCGCCCGCTGCTGAATTCCGCGGCCAAGCTCAGCAGCGAGGACGCCAAGCTGACGCCGGAAGCAGCACAGGGACGGCTGGCCGCCCTCGGCTACCGGGACCCGCAGGGAGCCATGCGCCACATCGAGGCGCTGACCGCCGGTGTGAGCCGCCGTGCCGCCCTGCAGCGCCAGCTCCTGCCCATCCTGCTTGACTGGCTCGCCGAAGGCGTTGACCCGGACGCCGGCCTCCTCGCGTTCCGCCGGATCAGTGAAGCGCTGGGCACAACGCACTGGTACCTGGGCCTGCTCCGCGACTCCAACGCCGCCGCCGAACGCCTCTGCCACATGCTCTCCAATTCCCGACTGATCGCAGACCTCCTGGAAGTTTCGCCGGAGTCTGTGGCATGGCTGGGACAGGACAAGGACCTGGTGCCGGTGGGCTTTGAAGCCCAATGGCAGGAGATCACCGCCAAGATGTCCCGGCACGAGGATCCCGAGAGTGCCATGCGCCTCATCCGGCTGATCCGGCGGCGGGAAATCCTGCGCATCGCCATCGCCGATTCCGCCGGCCTTCTCGACCAGGAAGCCGTGGGCAGGGCGTTGGCGGACACGGACCGCGCCGCCGTCCTGGGCGCCCTGCGCGTGGCGGAAGGCATCGTCTCGGCCGGTGGACCACTCAAGACCTCGGTGCTGGTGGTGGCCATGGGCCGGCAGGGCGGCCGCGAGATCGGCTACGGCTCCGACGCGGATGTCATGTATGTCCACCGGGCCCTTCCCGGTTTCGCCGAAGCGGAGGCGCAGGAGCAGGCCGCCCGCATCGTGGCCAAGGTGTCCAGCCTGCTCACCCAGCCGCTGAAGCCGGCCATCATGGCCGAACGCGTGCTGCAGATGGATGCCGACCTCCGGCCCGAAGGCAAGAACGGGGCGATGGTGCGCTCCCTGGACTCCTACGCCGAGTATTACCGGCGGTGGTCCCTGATCTGGGAAGCCCAGGCCCTCTTGAGGGCACGCCCCATGGCCGGCGACGACGCGCTGGCGGCTGACTTCCTGGAGCTCATCGACCCCATCCGCTACCCGGAGTCAGTTGCCGAACAGGACGTTCGCGAAATCAGGCGCATCAAGGCCCGCGTTGAATCCGAGCGGCTTCCCCGCGGCGCGGACCCCGCCCGACACCTGAAACTGGGGCGCGGCGGCTTGAGTGACGTCGAATGGCTGGTCCAACTGCTGCAGCTCCAGCATGCCGGGAAACATCCGGAGCTCCGCACCACATCGACACTGGAGGCTCTGGCAGCGGCGGCGGAACTTGGCCTGCTGGACGCCGCCGACGCCGCGCTCCTGGTCGAGGCCTGGCGCCTGGCCAGCCGCATCCGGTCCGCCAACGTCATCTGGAACGGCAAGGCCTCGGATCTCCTGCCGTCTTCGCGCCGCGACCTTGAGGCCGTGGCGCGCTGGTGCGGCTACGAGCCGGGACAGGCCGCCGTGCTGGAGGAGGATTACCTGCGGGTCAGCCGCCGGGCCCGGGCAGTCTTTGAACGCGTCTTCTATGGGCACTGACTGGGTCTGGCTCATTGCCCTCCGGGACCTGGACCAAGATGCCCGGGCCATCCAACTGGGGGCAGTGGCGGACCTGTCGCTGCTCCCCGGCCAGGAACGTTTCGTGGGCGACCCCCTGCGAATGGCCCTGGCAGGACTGGCAGAAGAATCGCGCCGGCCCTACGTGGTGGAATCCGGCGGTGACGCCGTCGGTCTCTTGACTCTCCAGCTCGGAGCCGCCAGCGTCGCCGGGTGGCCTGACGACCGGTCTGCGTGGTTGCTCCGAGGCTTCCTCATCGATCGCCGGCACCAGGGGAGAGGGCTGGGTACCCTCGCGGCCGCCGCCGCCGTGGAGGCCGCACACAGGCTCACCGTCCGGCACCAAGGCGGCGAGTCCGGCGTCGTACTTTCCGTCAACGAAGAAAACCATGCGGGCCTGGCCGCTTACCGCCGCGCCGGCTTTCTCGACGCGGGGCGGTACCTGGGTGGATCCGCGGGGCCGCAGCGGACCCTGTTCCGCAGCTTCGCCACCCTGCCGCCGCCGTAACGCGCCGCGCCGGCATTGCGCTTAGCAATCGTTTGCCCGATTATGTGGATGGCGGTGTTCTCCAACCTTGTTGGGGGGAAGGCTGGACAGTCTTCGTCTCGGGGGGCATTCGTCAGGGGGTCCGGCTCCCGGTCTCAGCACGTCTGGAGGCGGGCCCCCACCTACGGTCTTCGTCCGCGGCCTGACGGCCCTGCGGACAACGCAAAAGGCGGCCACCGGATGTATCCGGTGGCCGCCTTTTGCTGGTTCAGCAGTCCTGCGGGGCAGGCTGGAGACTAGACGCCGTAGTAGAGCTCGAACTCGTAGGGGTTCGGGCGCAGGGACAGCGGGCGGATCTCGTTCTCGTACTTGTACCCGATCCAGGTGTCAATGAGGTCCTGGGTGAAGACGCCGCCGGCCTGCAGGAACTCGTTGTCCTCGCGCAGGGCCTCCAGGGCCTCCTCGAGCGTGCCCGGAGCCTTGGGGATGTCCTTTGCTTCCTCGGCGGGGAGCTCGTAGAGGTCCTTGTCGATCGGAGCCGGGGGCTCGATGCGGTTGCGGATGCCGTCGATGCCGGCCATCAGCTGGGCAGCGAACGCCAGGTACGGGTTGGAGGAGGGGTCCGGTGCGCGGAACTCGATGCGCTTGGCCTTCGGGTTGGAGCCCGTGATGGGGATACGGATACCGGCGGAGCGGTTGCCCTGCGAGTACACCATGTTGACCGGAGCCTCGAAGCCCTTGACCAGGCGGCGGTAGGAGTTCACCGTCGGGTTGGTGAACGCCAGGACGGCGGAAGCGTGCTTCAGCAGGCCGCCGATGTACCAGCGGGCGGTGTCGGACAGGCCGGCGTAGCCCTTCTCGTCGTAGAACAGCGGCTCGCCGCCGTTCCACAGCGACTGGTGGCAGTGCATGCCGGAGCCGTTGTCACCGAAGACCGGCTTCGGCATGAAGGTGACGGACTTGCCCCAGGCGTCAGCGGTGTTCTTGATGACGTACTTGAACTTCTGCAGATCATCGGCAGCGTGGGTCAGGGTAGTGAACTTGTAGTTGATCTCGGCCTGGCCGGCGGATCCAACTTCGTGGTGGCTGCGCTCAACCTCAAGGCCGGCTTCGTCCAGTGCCACACACATGGCGTCGCGCAGGTCAGCCTGCTTGTCCGTGGGGGAGACCGGGAAGTAACCGCCCTTGACCGGGGTCTTGTAGCCCAGGTTGCCGCCCTCTTCCTCGCGGCCGGTGTTCCAGTGGGCTTCCTCGGAGTCGATCTTGTAGAAGCTGCCCTGCGGGGAGGACTGGTACTGGACGTTGTCGAAGACGAAGAACTCGGCCTCGGGGGCAAAGAATGCGGTGTCGGCGATGCCGGTGGAAGCCAGGTAGGCCTCGGCCTTCTCGGCCACGCCGCGCGGGTCGCGGTGGTAGGGGTCACCGGTGCGCGGGTTGACGATGGAGAAGTTCAGCGCGAGGGTCTTTTCCATGCGGAAGGTGTCCAGGAACGCGGTGGTGACGTCCGGGATCAGCTGCATGTCGGATTCGGCGATGCCCTGGAAGCCGCGGATGGACGAACCGTCGAAGAGCTGGCCGTTGACGAAGAAGTCGGCGTCAACACTCTTGGCGGGGACGTTGAAGTGCTGCTGGACGCCCGGAAGATCGGTGAAGCGGATATCGACGAACTTTACATCTTCGTCCTTGATGAACTTGAGGACTTCGTCCGCAGTCTTGAACATCTATGCTCCTAACGCATATGTAAATATCTGGCATGCAAGCCACATGATCCAGCGCAATCCAAAAGCAGGGAGAACGCTTGTTTTCCCTGCTGTGTGTACCTGCCGGGGGATTGCTTGAAACTGCTAACAGACTATGGATGCGGCATTTCCCGTCCGTGTCCGCATTGTTTCGGGCAGGTTACAGATCACCCTGCTATGACCACGCTATCTTCCGTCCACAGTGCGGTCGAGTCCCATCCACACTGTGGGCGCGCTGCGTCCGGCGGCTCGGTAAGCTTGGACAGTGGTAGATCGCAAAGATATCGGGTCCTGGCTCACCGGACCGGACACTTCCGGCATTTCGAAATATCCCGGTGAGCGGCTGGGCCTTCCCGAGTCCGGCCCCGGCTCCATCGCCCGCGCAGGACGCAGGATCGCGGCGATCATGATCGACTGGGGCATCGCACTGCTGATCAGTAACTTCGCTTTCGGCGGGGACTCCTGGGCCACCCTTGCTGTCTTTGCCATCGAGCAGATCCTGCTGGTGGGAACCCTGGGCTACAGCATCGGCCACCGCGTCATGGGCATCGCCGTGATCAGGCCGGGCGGCGGCACTCCGGGTCCGCTCGCGGCACTGGTCAGGGCAGTTCTGCTGTGCCTGGTCATTCCCGCCGTGATTTTCGATCCCGACCAGCGTGGTCTCCACGACAAAGCGATGAACACCCTCCTCATCCGCCGCTAGCAGCAGGACCGCCTCTTAGGTGCCGCGCGGTCTTCCGGCAGTTCGCAGCGACGCCAGGGCAAGATGTCGTAGAAGGTTCTTAGCCCGGCAGGCCTATGCCCGGCTGGGCTCGAGGTCGGCTTCCACACTCTCTGCCCCGGAGGCAGCCAGGTACCCCCGCCGCCCGGCCCAGCGCTCGAACAGGATGGTGGCGAAGGGAAAAACGGCGGAGACTCCAGCCAGCACGGCCACCAGGAACGGCCAGCGCTGGAGGCGCCAAAGCAGCAGTGCAGTCACCCCGTAGGCGATGAACAGCGCACCGTGGACGGGCCCGGCAATCTGGACGCCAAGTTCCGTGGTGCCCGCAATCCACTTCAGGTACATCCCTGCCAGGAGCGCGGCCCAGCTGCATGCCTCCGCCACCGCGAGGATGCGGAAGGCGCGGATGGTCGGTGTCTTCGAGGGCATGGTCACGTCCCGTCGTTGTCGGTGAGCGGCTTGGGTGCGGAAGTGCGTCCGGGAGCTGTCCGGGGCAAGAAAAACGCCCCGGTGGCCGGCTGTGCCGGTACCGGGGCGTCCTGGTGGCTAACGCCCGCGGTTGGGACGGGCCTTGTACGGGTCGATGCCCTTGGGGATGGGAAGCCTGGTGCCCATGGATGCGATGCGCTTGGAAACCGTGCTTACCTCGAGCTTGGTCAGTTCGTTCTTCATCTTGCCCATCTGCTTGGCAACCTGGCTCAGGGGTACCTGGCCTTCGCCGCGCCCGGTCTGGATGGTGTGGACGGGAACGTTGGGCAGGATTCGCGCCAGGCGCTTGCGCTCGGCATCCAGCAGCGGCTTCACCCGGTGGGTAGGGCCTTCACTGACCAGGACGACGCCGGGACGGCCGACGGCGCGGAACACGGCATCCTGCGTGCGCGGGTTCACAGCGACGGGCTGCTCCTCGGTGATCCATCCCCGGCGCAGCGTGCCCAGGGCAGCGCCCGAAGCTCCCGGCTGGTCTTCGATCTGGGCGAATGCGGCGCGCTCGGCACGACGCGAGAGGATGAAGGTGGCCGCCAGCAGGCCCAGCGGAATGCCGATGATGAGGCCCGTGATCCAGTTGTCCAGCAGGAAGCCCACCAGGAAGCTCACAGCCACCACACCCAGGAACACCAGCAGCATCAGCCACGGAACCATGGGATCGTGGCGGCGGGTCATGGTGAAGACCTCGCCGATCTGCTTGAGCCTGCTGGGCTTCTTGGCCTTTGCTTCCTTGGGTTTGCGCGTGAACATGCTGCGCTTCACCGCGCTTGAGCCCGCGGAGGAGGAGTTGCTGGAGTCAGGGGATTTCGCCATAGTGCCTCAATTCTACGTGACTTAAACCAAACGGCCGGACGCCGGAATCTTCCGGTGTCCGGCCCTTGGGCACTTCACGGATTGCGGGTCAGGAGTGTGCTGCCAGGAGGGTGGCGGCTTCCTGGCGGGTGGTGCCGGAGTCTTGGATGCCGTCGGCGATGTGGGCGAGTTCGGCGGGGATGTCGCGTCCTTTTTTGCGCATGGCGGTGGCCCAGAGGCGGCCGGCGCGGTAGGAGGAGCGGACCAGGGGGCCGGACATGACGCCGAGGAAGCCGATTTCTTCGGCTTCGTGCTGGAGGTCGACGAATTCCTGGGGTTTGACCCAGCGGTCCACGGGCAGGTGCCGTTCGGAGGGGCGCAGGTATTGGGTGATGGTGATCAGGTCGCAGCCGGCGGCGTGGAGGTCGCGGAGTGCTTCGCTGATTTCTTCGCGGGTTTCGCCCATGCCCAGGATGAGGTTGGATTTGGTGACCATGCCCAGGTTCCGGCCCTGGGTGATGACGTCCAGGGAGCGTTCGTAGCGGAACGCGGGGCGGATCCGTTTGAAGATGCGGGGCACGGTTTCGACGTTGTGCGCGAAGACCTCCGGCTTGGAGTCGCAGATCGCTTTGATGTGGTCGGGGTTGCCGGAGAAGTCGGGGATGAGCAGTTCGACGCCGGTGCCGGGGTTCAGTTCGTGGATCTTGCGGACGGTTTCGGCGTAGAGCCAGACGCCTTCGTCTTCGAGGTCGTCGCGGGCGACGCCGGTGACGGTGGCGTAGCGCAGGGCCATGGATTGGACGGAGCGGGCCACTTTGGTGGGTTCGAACCGGTCCAGGGGTGAGGGTTTGCCGGTGTCGATCTGGCAGAAGTCGCAGCGGCGGGTGCATTCGGAGCCGCCGATCAGGAAGGTGGCTTCCTTGTCTTCCCAGCATTCGAAGATGTTGGGGCAGCCGGCCTCTTCGCAGACGGTGTGCAGGCCCTCTTTCTTGACCAGGTTCTTCAGGCCGACGAACTCCGGGCCCATCTGGACCTTGGCCTTGATCCACTCCGGCTTGCGCTCCACCGGAACCGCAGCGTTGCGCTGCTCGATCCGCAGCATCTTCCGGCCTTCAGGTGCCAATGTCACAGTAGAGCTCCTTCAGGGCTCGAAACCAATGCTTCTTCATGTTTGCGGAATTCCGCCACAAACCTGTCCACGATGTCCGCAGGCCGGATGTCGTGGCCCGTTTCCAGTGACATCGTGGTAACCCCGGCGTCGGTGATGCCGCAGGCAATGATCTGTCCGTAGGGCGCGAGGTCGTTGCTGCAGTTGATGGCGACGCCGTGCATGGTGACGCCATTCAGGACCCGGATGCCGATCGCTGCGATCTTGCGGTCCGGGCCCTTGGCGTCGGCCTTGATCCATACGCCGGCTCGCCCCTTGATGCGCTCAGCCTTGATGCCGTAGTCCGCCATGACGGTGATCATGATCTCTTCAAGGCGCTCCACGTAATCCCGGATGCCGGAACGGTTCTTCAGCTTCAGGATGGGGTAGGCCACCAGCTGGCCGGGGCCGTGCCAGGTGAGCTTGCCGCCGCGGTCCACGGGCACGACCGGCGTTCCGTCGAACGGGCGCTCATGGTCCTCGGTGAGCTTGCCTGCCGTGTAGACGGCCGCGTGCTCCAAAATCAGGACGGTGCTGGGGGCAGTTCCGGCAACAACTTTGTCATGGAGCCCGCGCTGGGCGTCCCAGCCTTCCATGTAATCAACGAAGTCAGGGGCAAGACCCAGCTGTGAAAACTCAAGAGTCATGGCATCCAGCTTAGACCCCGCAGGCGCGCCAGCCCGGTTTAGTGTCCAAGCTCACCGCCTGCCCCCTTTATGACTGCGGCAGCCGGGCCTGTGGATAACTTCTGCAGCATCCTCGAAACTCGGCTAGACATGGACCATGGACGATGCACAGGCGCCGGAAGTCCCCGGTTACGACGTCGGCCGGCTGTTGGGCAGGGGCGGCAGTTCGGACGTGTGGCTGGCCAGGGAACAAGGCAACGGAAGGGATTACGCGCTGAAATGCTTCCGGGTGGAAGGGCCAGGTACATGGGGCAGTACCGGCATGGCGGAGGAGGGCATCCGGCGGGAGATCCGGATCCTTTCGGCCCTGGACCATCCGCACCTGGTCAAGGTGCACGATGCGGTGCGCACGGGAGAGGGTGCCAAGGGCACCGCGCTTGTTATGGACTACGCGGCCGGCGGGTCGCTGGCGCAGTTGGTCTGCGCCCGCGGCAAGCTCAGCGTGGGGGAGACGGTCACGGTCCTCACGCCCATTGCCCAGGCCCTGGACTACCTTCACGGCAAAGGCTTCACGCACTCTGACGTGTCGCCGGGAAATGTTCTGTTTACAGGGCAAGGCAAACCCCTGCTGTCCGACGTCGGAATTGCCCGGATGCTCGGCGACCCGGGCGGCAGCGGACGCGGGGGTACGGCCGGCTTCCTGGATCCTTCACCCGTTGACGCTGTCCGGGCCGGACTCCAGCCGGAACGCGACATCTACTCGGCTGCAGCGCTGGGGTGGTTCTGCCTGACCGGTGCAGCACCCGGCCGCACTGCCGACCGTCCCCCGCTGTCCCTTCTGGTTCCCGGCGTGCCGAAGGAGTTCGCCGCGGCCCTGGAAGCAGGGCTAAGCGAGGACCGGCGGGTTCGCCCGGGCGCGCTGGCGCTTGCGACGGCCGTCTACCGCAGCGCCGAGGCGCAGCCGGTGGACCTCTCCGGCTCCGTCCATCCAACCGTCCTGCCTGAACTGCTGACCCGGCGGCATATTCACGATGAATCAAAGCGCAGGGAATTCCCGGTGAAACTCCGGGCCCTGCGCCGCCGGGCGGCGACGGCCAGATGGAACAAGCACCCCAAACCGGCGGCCGCAGTCCCCGGGATCGCCGGGCCTGCGGCGGCAAAAGCGGCGGCAGGCCGGGGCAAACATGCCGGCGAACAGGTTGCCGGGCGAAGAAGGCGGATGTTGCTGCGGTCAGTCCTGCCCTCCGTTGCCGCAGCTGTGGCGGGGCTCCTGCTGCTGTCCGGAGCCACCGGGGAGCGGATGTGGACGGGCAGCGGGGATGCCGGTCCGCCGCCGGTACCCGCCACGCCCAGCGGTGCTGTTCCGGGCGGGGAAACCGGGCCCGGTTCTCCGCTTGGCGATGCAAGGCGCCAGGCCCATGCTGACGACCCTGCCCTGGCCGTCCGCGGGCTTGCGGCACTGCGGGACTACGCCTTCAGCAGCGGCAGGCTGGAGCTGCTGGCAGACGTGAACGTGCCCGGGTCCGCGGCGGCTGCGGCAGATGAACGGATCGCCGCGGCTTTGCGCCCTTCCGGGCACCGCCTCGCCGGATTCACCAGCACCCTCTCCGGCGTGGCCGCGGATGAGGGGGAAACCGGCAGCCGGGCGGTGGTCAGGGTGGTGGCCGCCACCTCCGGCTACAGCACGACCGGCGGCGGGGGCAACGTCGTGGCCACGGGTGCGGCTACCGGGCCGCAGCCGCTGCGCCTGGTGCTGGTCCGCCTGGACGGCGAGTGGCGGGTCAGCGACATCCTGCCGGGCCTGTGACGTGTGCAGGGCTGTGACGTTGAAGGCAACGGTTGAGCCGGCGCCATATTGCCGCCGCCCGTCGGATGGCCCGTGCGGTCCTGGTCCTTGGCCGTCAAGCAGTACTTGGCAGCCGACGGCGTCCTGCTACAGGGTGCCTTCCTTCTACATCGTGCTTTCCTTGGCGGTCACCCAGCGTGCAGCCTCGTCCAGGCTGCCGTGCTGCCAGCGGAATCCGGCCGAGCACAGGACCGCGGGCTCCATGCGCTGGCTGTGCAGCAGAAGCTCGTCGCCAAGTCCGGGCATTACCGTGCGCAGCACCGGTGCAGGAACACGCAGCACCGCTGGCCGGTGCAGGGCGTGCGCGAGTGCCCCGACGATGGTATTGACGTCCGCCTGTTCCGGGGCGCTCACGTTGACCGGGCCGGAAACCGCCGAGCCGAGGAGGAACAGGAAGGCGGCGGAAACATCCGGCAGTGTGACCCAGGGCCAGAACTGGCGGCCATTGCCGAAAGGACCGCCAACTCCCAGGCGCATCAAGGGAAGCAGCTTTCCCAGCGCGCCGCCGGAACGGCTGAACACCACCCCTGTCCGGGGCATGACCACCCGCACCCCGGCCGGCGCCCCCAAGGCCGCCTGCTCCCATTCAACACAAATCTGCGCCAGCGTTCCCGTGCCCGGAGGAGCGTCCTCCCGCAGGACGGTGCTGCCGGCGTCCCCGTAATAGCCGGACGCCGATTGGCTGATGAAGGTCGCGGGGGGGCTGTCCAGCTTCGACATGGCCTGCACCAGCGTCCTGGTGGGTTCCAGCCGGGAGCTGAACAGCTCCTCCACGCGCTTCCGGGTCCAGGGCCTGTCACCGATACCGGCACCGGAAAGGTTCACCACGGCATCAGCGCCGGCAAGCACAGAGGGGTCCAGAACGCCGGCCGCCGGGTCCCAACGGACTTCGTTTGAACCGGCAGGGGGCCTCCGGACCAGGGTCACCACGGAGTTGCCGGCGTCGCGGAAGGCTGCGGACATGGAGGTGCCGATGAGCCCGGAGGCGCCGGCCATGACGATGTGCATGGTCCATCACACCACGGCGGCGCCCGTTCTGTACGTCCCGCGGGGCAGGGGAGGGGTTGACTATGATCGAACGATGACCTCTTCGAGCTACTTCCGTTTCCCGCATTTGCACGGTGACCTGGTCACTTTCGTGGCCGAGGACGATGTGTGGATCGCACCCCTGGACGGCGGCCGGGCCTGGCGTGTCTCGTCGCTCCAGCTTCCTGCCCGCAACCCCCGTTTTTCCCCGGACGGCAAGCGGCTGGTATGGACAGTTGTCCAGGGAACGGCGCCGGAGGTGGTGTCGGCACAGGTGGACGGCGGCGGTTACCGGCAGCTCACTTACTTCGGCCACAGCACAACGAAGGTCAAGGGTTTCACCGCCGGTGGTTCCGTGGTGGTCACCAGTGCGTTCCGCCAGGCCGAAAGCCGGCACACGCATGCCTACAGCGTGCCCCTCGAGGGCGGCTGGGCCCAGGAACTCCCGTATGGCCCGGTCGAATCCGTGGCCTATGGGCCCGAGGTGGGCGACGAACGCCCGGTGGTCCTGGCGAGCGTGTTGTCCCGGGAACCGGCATGGTGGAAGCGGTACCGCGGCGGAACGGCCGGGAAGCTGTGGATCGACCGCGACGGCAACGGTGAGTTCGAGCGCCTGCTGCCGGACCTTGACGGCAACCTCACCGACCCCCTGTGGGTGGACGGCCGAATTGCCTTCCTGTCCGACCACGAGGGCTACGGCAACCTGTACTCAGTGCTCCCCGACGGAAATGACCTTCGCCGGCACACCGACCACCAGGACTTCTACGTCCGCCATGCCGCCACAGACGGCAAACGGGTCATCTTCGAATCCGCCGGCGAACTCTGGGTGCTCCGGGATCTCGCCTCAGACGCCGTGAAGCCGGACATCACCCTGGGCTCCGCCTCACAGACCAGGCGTCCCGCCCCCCTCGACGCTGCCAAACACCTCGGCGCAGTAGCACCGGATGCCGCTGGCGCGGCCAGCGCCGTGGAATCGCACGGGACCATCCACTGGCTGCGGCACAAGGACGGACCGTCCCGGATCATCGAGGCAACCCCCGGCGTTCGTGGGCGGCTGCCCCGGCCGTTGGGCGATGGGCGGATTGCCTACATCGCGGACCACGACGGTGTCGAGGCCCTGCACATCAAGGACATTGCTGCTCCCGTCCAGCACGCCGCCGCACGGGTCGAGACAGAAGCCGGCAACGCCGGCTCCCCTTCCGGGACCGCCGTTTCGGCAGCTCCTTCTTCCGGGGACGCGGAGCAGGCCGAAGGAACCGAAACGGTCAGCCTGCCGCAGCCGGTTCCCGCATCCGGGGCCGCGGTCCTCGCAGGGACCACCACCCACGTTCCGGCAGACGACGACCAGCAGGCAGATGTTGCTCCGCAGGCCACCGCTCCGGCGGCCGAAGCCCAGGCACTGACAGGACAGGCACCGCTGGACCTGTCACCTGGCGCGGGGGACCGGACGGCGGTCAGTGTGGCGACACCGTCGCGGCCGAGCTCACTGGAAGCAAGCCCGGACGGCAAATGGCTTGCCCTGGGCACTTCCTTTGGCGACGTGTACGTGGTGGACACCCGCACAGGTGACCTCAGCCAGGTGGCCAGCATCGGTGAAGGCAGCATCTCCGAGCTGGCCTGGTCGGCCGACTCCCGGTGGCTGGCGTGGTCGGAGCCGGTCACGTCCTTTGGCTCGCGCAGCCGGCTTCGCCTCGCCACGGTGGAGCAGCTGGACGCCGCGCCCGTCGATGTCACCGATGGCCGCTTCCGCGATGCCTCCCCGGCCTTCACTCCGGACGGCAAGTTCCTCGCCTTCCTGTCCAACCGCAGTTTCGACCCCGTGTACGACGGGCACTCGTTCGACCTTTCCTTTCCCAGCCCCATCAAGCCGTACCTGGTGGCACTCGCGGCCGATACGCCGTCGCCCTTTGGTCCCTCGGTGGATCCTGCAGGAGGGGAGCCGGTCGCTGATACCGACGGCGAACGGCCGGAGTCGGCCGAGCAATCCGAAAACGGGGTGCCCGCCGTTCACGTTGACGCGGAGGGCCTGGCGCACCGCGTGATCGGTGTTCCTGTCCCGCAAGGCAACTACAGTTCGCTGAAGGCCGTTGACGGCGCCCTTCTCTGGCTGGACTCGGTCCTGGCCGGCGTGACCGGCGACGGCAAAGCCAGCCAGGAGGACAAGGACGCCCGGCCCGCCCTGGTCCGCTACGACATCGCACGGCGCAAACAGGCCACGCTGGCAGACGCCGTGGACAGCTACCGGCTCTCCGGCGACCGCAGCAACGCCGTGCTGGTGTCCGACAAGCAGGTGACGGTTATCCCCACGGACGCCAAGGCAGACGAGGAATCCGGCAAAGTGGTCAAGGTGGACCTGGGCCGGGTCCGCGTCCTGCTGGACCCGCTCAGCGTCTGGGGCCAGGCGTTCGACGAAGCCTGGCGGCTGCAGCGCGACTTCTTCTGGACCGAGGACATGGCCGGGCAGGACTGGGACTCCATCCACGCCCGCTACCGCCCCATTGTGGAACGGCTCGGGTCGCATGATGATCTGGTGGACCTGCTGTGGGAACTGCACGGCGAACTGGGGACGTCACACGCGTACGTACGGCCCGCCGCGGTTACCGAACGTGGCAGCCGGGGACAGGGCAGGCTGGGCGCCGACCTTGCACACACCGCCCGCGGCTGGGAAATCACCCGGATCCTGGCCGGTGAGTCCTCCGATCCGCTGGCCACCTCACCCCTCACCAGGCCCGGCGTCGGTGCTAAAGCCGGGGACGTCCTGCTGGCCATCGACGGCGTCCCGCTGTCGGAAACCGTCACCCCGGCCATGCAGCTGGTGGGCGCGGCGGGCCGGGCAGTGGAACTCACCCTCCTCAATGGTCCCGGGCACGCTGCTGCCGAAGGCACCCAGCGGCGCGTCGCCGTCGTGCCTGTCAAGGATGAAGAGCGCCTGCGGTACCAGGAATGGGTTGCCGGCAACCGCCGGACGGTCCGCGAGGCCTCCAACGGAACCTTCGGCTACCTGCACATCCCGGACATGATGGCCAACGGCTGGGCGCAGCTGCACCGCGACCTCGATACGGAGACGGCGCTGGACGGCCTCATCGTGGACGTGCGCCGGAACCGCGGGGGACACACGTCCCAGCTGGTCGCCGAACTGATTGGCCGCAAGGTCACCGGCTGGAGCATGCCGCGCGGGGAAAAGCCGCGCACCTACCCGCACCACGCGCCGAGGGGACCGGTGATCATCCTCGCGGACGAGTTCGCCGGCTCGGACGGCGACATCATCACGCAGGTGTCAAAGCTGCGGGGCATCGGCCCGGTGATCGGAACGCGCACCTGGGGCGGCGTGGTGGGCATCGACAACCGGTTCTCGCTGGCCGATGGCACCGGCGTCACCCAACCGCGCTATGCGAACTGGTTCGGCGGCGGTGTGGGCTGGAGCGTGGAGAACTACGGCGTCGATCCTGACATCGAGGTCACCTACCCGCCGCACGCCTACGCCGCGGGCCGCGATCCGCAGCTGGAGTATGGCATCGGCGCGCTGAAGGAAATGATCCAGGAACTGCCCACCGACCGTCCGCCGGCCCGCTCCGGCTACCGGAAGCTGTTGCCCGAACCCCTGCCGGCGCGGCCGCAGGGAAGCTAGGCAACAACAAAGGCCCTGCCTTTCCGGAATGATCCGGGATGGCAGGGCCTTTGTTGTTGGATGCGGCGCTGCGGCCTAGGACTGCAGGGTTGCGTCGAGGGTGATCTCAATGCCGGCAAGGGCCTGCGACACGGGGCAGCCCTTCTTGGCGGCCTCGGCGATGCTCTGGAAATCCTCCTGCGAGATGCCGGGGATCCGGGCGTTGAGGGTCAGGTGGCTGCCGGTGATGCCGGTGCCGGGTTGGAAGCCGACCTCGGACTTGGTGTTGATCTCTTCAGGCGTGAAGCCGGCCTGGCTGAGTTCATGGCTGAAGGCCATGGAGAAGCAGGCGGAGTGGGCCGCGGCGATCAGTTCTTCGGGGCTGGTTTTTCCGCCGGCGGCTTCCGTGCGGGCCTTCCAGGTCACATCGAAGGTACCAAGGCCGGAGCTGTCCAGAGTGGTGTTGCCCGAGCCCTCGGTCAGGCTGCCGGTCCATACGGTGTGGGCGTTGCGTGTTGTAGCCATGTCTCTCCTCAACGTCGATTCGATCCGGGCCCGGCATCCGCTGCCGGGCCCACCGTTGTCCATCCTAGGGACCAGCTTCTCCCGGCGCACCGGTTGTCCGCTCTCAGAGGATTATGACCGCCCACTGACGGGGTGGTTACTGCCAGATGGTGGCGATGGCGATGTTCACCAGCGCCAGGCCGCCGACGCTGTGCGCGAGCCCGGTGGAGACGGGCTGCCCGTTCTTGACCTTGCGGGTGCCAATAATGGCCAGGGCGGCGACCACCACGGCGATGACGAACTTGATGCCCAGCTTGACGTAGTTGAGTTCTTCGAAGTGCGCGGGATCCTGATTGTGCAGGACCGGCAGGATCCCCATCATGGCAATGCCCGTGAGGAGCTGCAGGAAAGCGCCGTCCCGCTGGCGGGGGTGCACGGTGGGCGTCCGCATTGTGGCGATCCAGTAGCCCACGATCATGGCGGCGCCGACGACATGGAGGAACACCAGGATGTTGAGGAGAATAGTCATGGCTCCAGCTTAGCCAGTCTGTTCTACAGCGCGTAGCAAAGCCACGCGGTGAGCGCACGGGGCCGACGTGGCTAAACGACAACGGCGGCCCCCGGCCTGGTGTGGTTTCCCACCCGTGCCGGGGCCCGCCGTCGTTGGTCCTGCGGAGGTTAGAGTCCCAGGTCCGCTTCGAACGCGCCCTCTTCGAGGCGTGCCTTCAGGGTCTGGAGGAACCGGCCTGCGTCGGCGCCGTCCACCAGGCGGTGGTCGTACGTCAGGGACAGGTACATCATGGAGCGGATGGCGATCGAGTCGTCACCGTTCTCGTCAGACACCACCACGGGGCGCTTGACGATGGCACCGGTGCCCAGGATGCCCACCTGCGGCTGGTTGATGATCGGGGTGTCGAACAGGGCGCCCACCGAACCGATGTTGGTGATGCTGAACGTGCCGCCGGACAGCTCGTCCGGGCCGATCTTGCCGTCGCGGGTGCGGGACGCTACGTCGGCGATCTTGCCGGCCAGCCCGGCCAGGTTCAGGTTGCCGGCGTCGGCGATGACCGGGACCAGCAGGCCCTTGTCGGTGTCGACGGCGATCGCCAGGTGTTCGGCGTTGTGGTAGGTGATCTCCTGCTTTTCCTCGTCGTATGCAGCGTTGAGCTTGGGGTGCTGCTTGAGGGCCTCGGCCACGGCCTTGGCGATGAAGGGCAGGAAGGTCAGCTTGGTGCCGTTCTGGGCCTGGAAGGAGTTCTTGGCACGGGCGCGCAGCTTGGCGACCTTGGTCATGTCCACCTCGTGGACCTGCGTGAGCTGGGTGGATATTTCCAGCGACTCGCGCATGCGCCGGGCGATGACCTGGCGGATGCGGGGAGCCTTCTGCGTGGTGCCGCGCAGCGAGGAGGCAGCTGCACCGGATGCAGCAGGAGCCGACGCGGCCGGGGCTGCTGCCGGCGCCGCAGCGGGAGCGGCCTTGGCTTCAGCGGCGGCAATGACATCCTGCTTGCGGATGCGGCCGCCAACACCGGTGCCGGAGAGCGAAGAGATGTCCACGCCGTGCTGGTTGGCCAGCTTGCGGACCAGGGGGGTGACGTAGCCGGACTCGGAACCACCGGCCGGGGCGGCTTCCTGGGCTGCGGGGGCAGCCTGCTGGGCGGGCGCGGCCTGGGGAGCCGGGGCAGCCTGCTCCGGAGCCTGCTGGGCCGGAACTGCCTGGGCGGGAGCGGTCTGCGCAGGGGCTGACTCTGCCGGTGCCGGCCTGGGGGCTTCCTGCTTGGGAGCCTCCTGCTGCGGAGCGGCCGGCGCGGCCTGGGGTGCTGCGGCAGCCGGGGCGCCGGAACCGATGACGGCGAGCACGGAACCGACTTCTGCGGTCTCGTCCTCGTTGACCCGGATTTCCTGCAGGGTGCCGGCAACGGGGGAGGGAATCTCGGTGTCCACCTTGTCGGTGGAAACTTCCAGCAGCGGCTCATCCACCTCGACGGAGTCGCCAACGGCCTTCAGCCAACGGGTGACGGTGCCTTCGGTGACGCTCTCGCCCAGTGCGGGGAGGGTGACCTCGTGGCCTTCGCCGCCGCCTGCGGCCGGAGCCTCTGCAGCCGGAGTTGCTGCGGGTGCCTGCTGGGCGGGAGCTGCTTCAGCCGGCGCTTCCTGGGCCGGCGCTTCCTGGGCCGGTGCGGCCGCGGGTGCTTCTTCGGCCGGCGCGGAACCGCCGCCGGAGCCGTCGCCGATGCGCACCAGCGGTGCGCCTACCTCGGCGGTCTCGTCTTCAGCCACCAGGATTTCTTCAATCACGCCAGCTACAGGAGAGGGGATTTCAGTGTCTACTTTGTCGGTGGAGACTTCGAGCAGCGGCTCGTCCACCTCTACCCGGTCACCTACCTGCTTGAGCCAGCGGGTGACGGTTCCTTCGGTGACACTCTCACCGAGGGCGGGCAAGTTAACGGATTCAGACATGTCGTCCCCGTTCTCCTTATTGATCTTTAGTGCGAATGATTGCTGCCTTGTTGGAAGCCTAGTGCACCCGGTCTGCGCGACCGGGTGCACCGGGCCTGGTAATGCTGGGGGGAACTAGCCGTGCAGCGGCTTGCCGGCCAGCGCCAGGTGGGCTTCGCCGAGGGCTTCGTTCTGGGTGGGGTGGGCGTGCAGCAGCTGCGCCACGTCCTCCGGGTAGGCTTCCCAGTTCACGATCAGCTGGGCCTCGCCCACCTGCTCGCCCATGCGGGCGCCGATCATGTGGACGCCCACCACGGGGCCGTCCTTCTGGCGGACCAGCTTGACCAGGCCGGACGTGCCCAGGATGGAGCTCTTGCCGTTGCCGGCCAGGTTGTACTCCTGGGTCTGCACCTGGTCTTCGCCGAACTTTTCCTTGGCGGCCTTCTCGGTGTAGCCAACGGTGGCGATTTCAGGCTCGGAGTAGGTGACCTTGGGGATGTTGATGTCCTCGACGACCACCGGCTTCAGGCCGGCGATTTCCTCGGCCACGAAGATGCCCTGCTGGTAGCCGCGGTGCGCCAGCTGAACGCCGGGGACAATGTCGCCCACAGCGTAGATGTTGCCCACGCCGGTGTGCAGGCGCTCGTTGGTGATGACGAAGCCGCGGTCGATAGTGATGCCCGCTTCCTCGTAGCCGAGGTTTGCGGTGACGGGGCCACGGCCCACGGCGACCAGCAGCAGGTCGGCTTCGAAGGTCTTGCCGTCCACCAGGGTGACCTTGACGCCGTCGTCATTCTGCTCCACGCCCTGGAAGAACACGCCGGTGGAGAACTTGATGCCCCGCTTCTTGAAGGCACGCTCGAAGTTCTTCACGATCGTGGCGTCCTCGTTGGGAACGAGGGAGGGCAGGCCTTCGACGATGGTGACGTCCACGCCGAACGACTTCCAGACCGAGGCGAATTCGACACCGATGACGCCGCCGCCGAGGATGATGGCGCTCTTGGGGATGAAGTCCATGGTCAGGGCCTGGTCGGAGGTGATGACCTTGCCGCCGATTTCCAGGCCCGGGAGGGTGCGCGAGTAGGAGCCGGTGGCCAGGACGATGTTCTTGCCCTTGTACGCGGTCCCGTTCACCACGACGGTGTCGGTGCCCTGCAGCTTGCCTTCACCCTCGATGACAGTGATGCCCTTGGACTTGATGAGGCCCTGCAGGCCCTTGTACTTGCCGGCGATAATGCCGTCCTTGTACGCGTTGACGGCGTTGATGTCGATGCCGTCGAGGGTGACGTTCACGCCGTACTTGGCGGAGTCACGGGCGTGGTCGGCCAGCTCTGCTGAGTGCAGCAGGGCCTTGGTGGGGATGCAGCCGTTGTGGAGGCAGGTGCCGCCCAGCTTGCCCTTCTCCACGAGGCCGACGGTGAGGCCGAGCTGTACCGCACGCAGGGCCGCAGCGTATCCGCCGCTGCCGCCACCGAGTACCAGGATGTCGAATTCTTGCGCAGTTGCCTGATCGGCCACTAAAACGCTCCCTCGCGTGAACGATGACGCGATCAGCGCGCATCATCTGGTCTTGGAACTTGCACTGCCGTGATTATGTCAGCAGGGCAACTCTCTTGCATTTGTGACTACCGTGGTTCACCTTAGCGAACCACCTATCCATGCTCCACCTTGGCGCTGCGTTTGTGGAGCGCTTGTGTCCAGTGTCACGCGGCTCTGTGGCACAGGAATCACCTGCGCCCAAGAGCCGCGTGGCACCGGTTGCCGCGGTGTGGCTAGGCCGCCGGGGCGGCGTCCGCCAGGATGTCCTCCACGTAGGCGACGAGGGTACGCACCGTGCAGCCTGTGCCCTGCTTGTGCGTGTAGCCGTAGGGGCTGCCGTTGTTAAAGGACGGTCCTGCGATGTCGATGTGCGCCCAGGGAATCTGTTCGCCTGCCTTGTCCTTGCCCACGAACTCGCGCAGGAACACCGCGGCGGTCATCATTCCGCCGTGGCGTTCGCCGATGTTGGCGATGTCTGCGACCTGGGAGTCGAGGGTGGGGCGGAGCTCCTCCGGCAGGGGCATGGGCCAGACCAGTTCGCCGGCACGGTCCGCCGCTGCCTTGAGGGCGCCGGTGACGCTGTCCGATCCCATGACGCCGGCGGTGCGGTTGCCGAGTGCGATCAGCTGGGCGCCGGTAAGGGTGGCGACGTCGATGATCGCGTCAGGGTATTCACGGCTCGCAGCGACGATGCCGTCCGCCATCACCAGCCGGCCTTCGGCGTCGGTGTTGAGCACTTCCACGGTCTTGCCGCCGAACATGGTCAGGACGTCGGCGGGGCGGGAGGCGCCGCCGCCGGGCATGTTTTCGGCGATGCAGAGCCAGGCGGTCGCCTTGACCGGCAGGCCCAGTCCGGCCAGGGCCAGGACAGTGTTAAGGACGACGGCGGCGCCCGCCATGTCGCTCTTCATGTCGCCCATGTTCAGGGCCGGCTTGAGGGAGATTCCGCCGGTGTCGAAGGTGATCCCCTTGCCGACGAGTGCGATCTTTGCGGTGGCCTTGGCGGGAGAGTATTCCACCTTGACCAGGCGCGGCTGCCTTGTGGAGCCCTTGCCCACGCCCATGATGCCGCCAAAGCCTTCCTTCTCAAGGCGCTTCTCGTCCCAAACGGTGACCTTGACGGGCAGCCCTTTGGCGAGATCCCTGGCAGCCTCCGCGAAGGATTCGGGGTAGAGATGGCTGGGCGGGGTGTTGACCAGGGACCGGGTCGCATTCACGGCCTTGGCCAGCAGGCCGGCCCGCTTCAGCGCGGAGTCCACCCCGCCGTTGCCGGCCAGTTCGGTGAAGATCACAGCGTTGCGGACGGGGTCCTTGAGGCCGTCCGTGGAGGACCGGAACTCGGTGAAGGAGTAGGCGCCAAGTGCGGCGCCCTCGGCGACGGCCGCGACGTCCTCCACTGTCGCCGTCGGAAACGCCAGGGTGACCGTGGGCAGGCCGGCCAGCTGCCGGATGGCTGATCCGGCGGCGCGGCGCAGTGCCTCACCCGTCAGGGGGGCGGTGGCCGAAACCTTGCCCACGCCGGCGAGGACAAGGGTGCCGGCACCGGTTTCGGGCAGCCCCGGCAGGCGGACCAGCTGGTCAGCGGCGCCGGTGACGCCAAGGGCCTTGAGTGAGTCTGCCACAGCTTCCGCGGACTTCGCGCTCAACGGGTTGTCCAGCAGTACGGGTCCGTCGGTGCCCTGCCCCACCCCGATGACAACTGCGTCGCTGGGGTTCCTCTTAAGGTCCCGCGAGACGGTACTAAGGTTTACTTCAGTATTCTTGACCACAGGGATGAGTCCTCAATTCTCGAAAACGTTCGGGCAGGGATGCATGTTGGGCGCTCTGCCATGGTGGCCCGGATCCGGCCGTTCCGGACGGTCCCAGGGTGCGTGCAAGCCAGCCTGGCAGGCCAGTTCCGATCGTAGCCCTTACCTCGGGCGGCGAAAGAATTTCCTGAGAGGTGCGCCACACAGGCCGGCGGAATGCCGGCTGCTCCTGCGGCGTTATGAATGATGTCCACCCCAACCCTGAAAGGAACATGCCGTGCTTGAACGGATTTCCGGCTCGCTGCTGGACCCCGACGCGCTCTACGCCAGCAACATCGAGCTGTTCCACAGCCCCGAACTCCAGGGGCTGAACATGGTCATGGGTTTCACCGGGTTCGCCGACGCCGGCCACGTGGTCAAGCAGATCAACACTGAGCTGCTGGACTCCCTCGATGCGCAGCCGGTAGCGGTCTTCGACGCGGACCAGCTGATCGACTACCGCTCCCGGCGCCCGCACCTTAGTTTCGTGGAAGACCACATTCAGGACTACCAGGAGCCCCGGCTGGCGCTGTACCGGCTGGTGGATGGGCTCGGCAAGCCGTTCCTCCTCCTGGCCGGCTTCGAACCCGATCTGCAGTGGGAACGGTTCGCCCGTGCCGTGGTGAACATCGTGGAGAAGCTGGACGTCAACCTGGTCACCTGGATCCACTCCATTCCCATGCCCGTGCCGCACACCCGGCCCGTGGGGGTGACCGTGCACGGCAACCGGCCTGAACTGATCGAGGGCATCTCCGTGTGGAAGCCCACCGTCGAGGTTCCCGCCGCCGTCGGCCACATCCTGGAGTTGCGCCTCGTTGAGGCCGGACGCAACGTTGCCGGCTACGTCATCCACGTCCCGCACTACCTGGCCGAAGCCGAGTATCCCACTGCCGCCGTCGCGGGGCTGGAATACCTGGGGGCTGCGACGTCCCTGATGCTGCCCACCGACCGGCTCCGGGAATCAGGGCGCGAGGTCAGCCGCCAGATCGCCGAGCAGATCGAGGCATCCGAGGAAGTCCAGCAGGTGGTTTCCCGGCTGGAAACCCGGTATGACGAGAAGGCGGACGGCATGGTGCGCCGATCGCTTCTGGCCAACGAAAATGATGAGCTTCCCGACGCCGATGACCTCGGCGCAGCAGTGGAGGCCTACCTGGCAAGGGAGAACCCGGGGCAGTAGTCCTGCGTCACAGCTTCCGGGAAAGCGGCCACCCGCCGGGCATAATGAAGAAGTGACTGCACCCCGCGCCTGGCTTATCTGGACCATTGGAATTTTCGGATACCTGGTGGCCGTGGCGCAGCGGACGTCGTTCGGCGTGGTGGGACTCGAGGCCACGGAGCGCTTCCACGCCACTGCATCCGCCATTTCCTTCTTCACGGTCCTGCAGCTGCTGGTCTACGCCGGACTCCAGATTCCCGTTGGCCTGCTGGTGGACAGGTTCGGTTCACGTGCCATGATCGCGGGCGGCGCAGTCCTGATGGGACTGGGGCAGCTCCAGCTGGCCTTTGCCGAAAGCATTCCCGCAGGAGTCCTCGGCCGCGTCCTGGTGGGGGCCGGCGATGCGATGACCTTCATCTCGGTCATCCGCCTCATCCCGCTGTGGTTCGCTCCCGCCCGCGTCCCCCTTGTCACCCAGCTGACCGGCATGTCCGGGCAACTGGGGCAATTGTTCAGTGTCCTGCCCTTCGCGCTGGTCCTGCACATGTCCGGCTGGACGCCCGCTTTCCTGATGCTCGCGGGGATGTCCGCGCTCGCCGTCGTGCTGGTACTGGTACTCCTGCAGGATGCCCCGCCGGGCACGGAGCGCCCGCACGCGCGCCAGGGGCTCAAGGCCACCGGCGCCTCCCTTGCCCGCGCGTGGCGCCAGCCCGGCACACGGCTGGGCATGTGGAGCCACTTCACCATCCAGTTCAGCGGCACGGTGTTCGCAATGACCTGGGGCTACCCGTTCCTGATCTCCGGGCAGGGCCTGGACGCCGGCACTGTTGCCGGGCTGATGGCGCTGTACGTCGCCGCCGCGATGGCCGTGGGGCCGTTCATCGGCCGGTTCGTCTCGCGGCATCCACTGCGCCGGTCCACTATGGTGCTGCTGATCGCCGCTGCCACTGCCGCCGCCTGGGCCGCGGTGCTCCTGCTGCCCGGGCGGGCCCCGCTGTGGCTCCTGGCCGGACTGGTGGTGGTGCTCGCCATCGGCGGCCCCGGCTCCATGATCGGCTTCGACTTCGCCCGCACCTTCAACCCCGCGCACCGGATAGGCACGGCCACCGGGATCGTCAACGTCGGCGGCTTCATTGCTGCCCTGGTGTCCATCTTCCTGATTGGCCTGGTCCTGGACCTCCTTTACGCGACGGGATTTTCGCAAGGCATCCTGTACGGCCTTGATCCCTTCAGGCTTGCCCTGAGCGTTCAGTTCGTGCTCCTGGCGTTCGGCGCGGCAGCCATCCTGGCCTCCCGCCGGAAGGTGCGCCGGCAAATGGCCGAGCAGGGGATCGTGGTGCCCCCGTTGCGCAGCGCCCTGGCCCGGCAGCGGCGCGAAAGCCTGGCCCGCCGCCGGCAGCCGGCACCAAGCGACGACTGACGTGGCGCCCTTCGTCCCGCACTGTTCCTCCACACAGGCCGTTTGCGCACATAGCTGAGCCCGCGCCTGTCCGGGGAGCATCATGCAGCGGATGCTGAAGCCATGACAGCTTCACAACGACTGATAGTCCGTGGGCCGGAAGACATCCTTGGATTTATTCCGCATTCCCTCGGGTACTGGCCCGCCTCCAGCCTTGTGGCCATGACGCTGCACGGCACAAGGCTGGGGGCCACGCTGCGGCTGGACCTGCCAGGGCTGCAAACGCAGGCCGGCTCCGCCGCGTTCGCCCGCACCGTCCGCCGGTACCTCGAATCTGACCGGGGTGCCGACGGGGCTCTGCTCGCCGTTTTTACCAGCGACGCCGGAATCGTTCCGCCGTCCGACTGCCACCGCCTTATTTCCGTGGTGCAGTCGCATCTGGAACGCGCCGGCATGCCCGTCCGCGATGCCTGGCTGGTGGGCCGGGAGTATTGGCGGGACGCCTGGTGCAACGATGGTTCGTGCTGTCCGCTGCCGGGGCGTCCTGTGCAGGAGATCCAGGACAGCATGCTGAACGCCGAGATGGTGTACCGGGGGAGCAGCGTGGGGCCGGCTCCGGGGGCCGGTGCCGTGGAGGCATCAGCAGGTTCCGCACTGCACGCTGCCGCCGTCCTTGAGGCACAGGCCGGCTGGGAGGAGGAGCTGGGCGGGAGGGCCCGAAGCCGGGCGCAGTTCCACGCCGTTCTCGGCTTCTGGGAGATGCTCCTGGGCCGGGTTGATGGGGCCACCTGGATACCGGACGTTGAACGGGATGGGTTCCTCCGCGCGACGCTGCTCGTCCCCGCCTGGCGCGACGCGGTGATGGTGATGGCCGCGGCGGGCAGGAGCGCAGCGGCTGCGGGCGCAGAACAGTTCGGTCTCTTTACCGACGGGGAAGAGAGCGGCGGCACAGACGTCTCCATGCTGCCGCTGCTGCCGCCGGCGGTTGCTTCCCGGCAGTCGCGGACGCGACTGAAAGCGGTGGGCGGAACCGGCCGCAAGGCGGGCCAGGTCCCGCGGGCAGGGCTGGACCCGGCCGCCCCCGTGTCTGCCTCCGCTCCCGCCGGTTACGGTGACGTCCTGATGGGTGTTGCCCCAAGCGTGCCTGACTGGGCGGGCCTGGACGCGCTGGATGGTGTTCTCCGGGAACTCGCAGTGCCCGGAGGGCCGGCGGCGGCCGCGGCACTGACGGTCCGGGGCTGGGTGGCGTGGTCCCGTGGGCGCGGCTCCTACTCCGCTGCCTACCTGGGCCAGGCCCTTGAGCTCGAGCCCGGATACCGGCTCGCGGAGCTGTTGCTGAATCTGGTGGGAACGGGGACGCTCTGCGGCTGGGCGGCCCGGAAGGAAGCGGCGTGGCAAAAGTTTCATGACGGTTCCGCCGGGGGACAGGAGACGCCCTAACGGCGGCGGCAGTTCCGGGTGCCGCTCGGGCCGGAACCGGCGGCGCTGCAGGGCTGTTGGATCCGATGGCAGGCCGGGAGGCCGGAAACGGGCAAATCATGAGACAATGGATGCCGAGACCCGGTTGGGTCCGTGTATCGAGTGCTTGTGACAGTCCCCGCAAGGGAACATTACAGCCGCTCCGGGAGTTGTCTTAAGTGACTCTGCCGGCCGTGGTGGCGCTTGGTTTCCACCACGGACTTGACAGGGTCATAGTGGTGTTGCCCGTATGGTGATTCCACAGACCACCGCTAGAAAGGTTTTCTGTGACCCCGTCTTCCACGAAGAAGGATTCCGCCGCCCAGGATGTCTTGTCCCCTGAGGAGAAGCAGGCCGCGACCAATGCCAAGCGGGCAGCTACGCGGGCAGCCAACAAGGCTTCGGCCGGTACGGCTGCAGCGGACGGCAAGCGCGAGCCCAAAAAGCGTGGGCCCAAGCCCGGCGCCAAGGCTGCAGCAGAGGCTGCAGGAAAAGCCGCCGGAGACGTTGACCCGGATGAGGTCGAGGAAGTCGAGGAAGACCTTGACGACATCGTCCTTGAAGGACCGGACCCAGCAGAGGACGCCGATGCCGAGGCAGACGCCGATCCTGCCAAGGCTGCCGCGGGCAGCGGCAAGGGCTTTGTCTACTCCGACGCGGACGACGACGACGCCCCGGTGCAGCAGGTCATGTCTGCCGGTGCCACAGCGGACCCGGTCAAGGACTACCTGAAGCAAATTGGCAAGGTCGCGCTGCTCAATGCCGAGCAGGAAGTGGACCTTGCGCTCCGGATCGAAGCCGGGCTGTTCGCTGAAGAGAAGATCGCCGCCGACGACGGATCCATGGACCCGAAGTACAAGCGCGAACTCGAGTTCATCATCCACGACGGCAAGCGCGCCAAGAACCACCTGCTGGAGGCAAACCTCCGCCTGGTGGTCTCGCTGGCCAAGCGCTACACCGGCCGTGGCATGCTGTTCCTGGACCTGATCCAGGAAGGTAACCTGGGCCTGATCCGCGCCGTGGAGAAGTTCGACTACACCAAGGGCTTCAAGTTCTCCACCTACGCCACGTGGTGGATCCGCCAGGCCATCACCCGCGCCATGGCCGACCAGGCCCGCACCATCCGTATCCCCGTGCACATGGTTGAGGTCATCAACAAGCTGGCACGCGTCCAGCGCCAGATGCTGCAGGACCTGGGCCGCGAACCCACGCCTGAAGAGCTGGCGCTTGAACTGGACATGACCCCCGAAAAGGTTGTCGAAGTCCAGAAGTACGGCCGTGAACCGATTTCGCTGCACACGCCCCTGGGCGAGGACGGCGACTCCGAGTTCGGTGACCTGATCGAGGACTCGGAAGCCGTTGTTCCGGCTGACGCCGTGAGCTTCACCCTCCTGCAGGAGCAGCTGCACTCGGTACTGGATACCCTCTCCGAACGCGAGGCCGGCGTGGTTGCCATGAGGTTCGGCCTGACCGACGGACAGCCGAAGACTTTAGACGAAATCGGAAAGGTCTACGGCGTCACCCGCGAACGCATCCGCCAGATCGAGTCCAAGACCATGTCCAAGCTCCGCCACCCCTCCCGGTCGCAGGTGCTTCGGGACTACCTGGACTAAGCCTGTCCGCAGGAACAGCCGGACGGTATAGAAGGGGCCGTTCCGGAACCACCATCGGGTGGTTCCGGAACGGCCCTTTCTTTCAGGAGAGACGGCGGAGGTCCTTAAACGCCTGCGGGACCCTTCCGTGGTGGAAGGGTCCCGCAGGGTTAGTTGTTACCGATGCCTCATCTAGTCGATTTCCACGGGAGCTTTCTCGTGAAGCTTTCCCGTCTCGTCGTGCCAGTCGGAGCTCAACGGCTTGAGCGTCGCCTCGACTGCACGGGCGTGGTGGCCGCAGAACAACAGCTCACCGCCGGAGGACTCGAGTACAACCCGGACATATGCCTGAGCTCCGCAACGGTCGCACCGGTCCAGTGCATTTAGTGTGCGGTCTGCCACTGCTGTTGTCATGTCGGCCTCCTTAGTAGATCAGTACATCTATATAACCAGCATTCGTATCCAATCCATCGCAAGGATGGGGCAAGTTCGCTGTGCGCGTATCCGCAAGGTTCAGTCAAGAAATGCCGAGTTCCACCGGTCACGCAGGCCCGTGGCGTGCCGCACAGCGGCCGGAGGGTGTGGCAGGCGCCTGTCGGCGCCGCCGGCGACTACCCTAGAAGGTGCGGTCCCAGCGCCGCTTCCACGTCCCTGAAGGAGTTCATCACCAGTGGCACCAAGCTCTGAGTACACCGCCCGGCACCTCTCCGTACTGGAAGGCCTCGAGGCCGTCCGCAAACGCCCGGGCATGTACATCGGCTCAACCGACTCACGCGGCCTCATGCACTGCCTCTGGGAAATCATCGACAACTCCGTGGATGAGGCCTTGGCCGGCTTCGGCCACGACATCCGCATCATCCTCCACGCGGACAATTCCGTGGAGATCCACGACGACGGCCGCGGCATCCCCATCGACAAGGAGCCCAAGACGGGACTCACCGGCGTCGAAGTGGTCTTCACCAAGCTGCACGCGGGCGGCAAATTCGGCGGCGGCTCCTACACCGCCTCCGGCGGCCTCCACGGCGTGGGCGCCTCGGTGGTCAACGCCCTGTCCTCGCGACTCGACGTCGAGGTGGACAGGGGCGGCAAGACCTACCGGATGTCCTTCCGCCGCGGTGAACCGGGCCGGTTCAAGGACACCGGATCCCGCCTCGACCCGGCGGCACCCTTCACGCCGTTCGTCGACGACTCCGTGCTGGACATCGTGGGCAAGGCCAAACGCGGGGTCACCGGAACGCGGATCCGCTACTGGGCCGACCGGCAGATATTCACCCCCGACGCCAAGTTCTCCTACGAGGACCTGGTTGCGCGTGCCCGCCAGACCTCCTTCCTGGTGCCCGGCCTCAAGCTCACCGTCCGGGACGAACGCAGGCTTGCCGGGACGCCCGGCGAAGCAGGCCCGCACGAGGAGGTCTTCCACCACGACGGCGGCATTTCGGAATTCGCTGAGTTCCTGGCCGTTGATCCGGCAGTCACTGATGTCTGGCGGCTGCACGGAGCAGGGAAGTTCAAGGAGACCGTCCCGGTCCTGGACGAGCGGGGCCACAGCCAGCTGGCCGAGGTGGAGCGCGATTGCGAGGTGGATGTGGCGCTGCGCTGGGGCATCGGCTACGACAGCACCGTGCGCAGCTTCGTGAACATCATCGCCACCCCCAAGGGCGGCACCCACCAGTCAGGCTTTGAGCAGGCGTTGGTCAAAACCTTCCGCAAAGCGGTGGAGACCAATGCCCGCAAGCTTAAGGCCGGCAATGACAAGATCGAAAAGGACGACATCTTCGCCGGCCTCACCGCGGTGCTGACGGTGCGGCTGGCCGAACCCCAGTTCGAGGGACAGACCAAGGAAATCCTCGGCACCAGTGCCGTCCGCGCCATCGTGGCCCGGGTGGTGGAGCGGGAGATTTCCGCCAAGCTGGCCTCCAGCAACAAGAACGACAAGGCCCAGTCCTCGCTGCTGCTCGAAAAGATCGTCAACGAGATGAAGTCCCGCATCTCGGCCCGCGTGCACAAGGAGACGCAACGGCGGAAGAACGCGCTGGAAACGTCCTCGATGCCCACCAAGCTCGCTGACTGCCGGACGGACGACGTTGAACGTTCGGAACTGTTCATCGTGGAAGGCGACTCGGCGCTGGGCACTGCCAAACTGGCCCGCTCCTCCGACTTCCAGGCCCTGCTGCCCATCCGCGGCAAGATCCTGAACGTCCAGAAGGCCTCGGTGGGGGACATGCTCTCCAACGCGGAGTGCGCAGCCCTCATCCAGGTGGTGGGGGCAGGATCCGGCCGCAGCTTCGACATCAGCGCCGCCCGCTACGGCAAGGTCATCCTCATGACGGACGCCGACGTGGACGGTGCCCACATCCGTACCCTGCTGCTGACCCTTTTCTTCCGGTACATGCGGCCCATGATCCTCGAGGGCCGGGTCTTCGCCGCCGTTCCGCCGCTGCACCGGGTGGAAGTCATCAACGCCGGCCAGAAGGCCAACGAGATGATCTACACCTACTCCGAGGCCGAACTGCACGTGCTGCTGGCCCGCCTGGCGAAGGAGGGGAAGCGGTACAAGGAACCGATCCAGCGCTACAAGGGCCTGGGGGAGATGGATGCGGAGCAGTTGGCCGAAACCACCATGGACCCCCGGCACCGCACCTTGCGCAAGGTGGGGATTGAAAACGCCCAGCAGGCGGAGGAGATCTTCGACCTGCTGATGGGCTCGGACGTGTCGCCGCGCAAGGACTTCATCATCGCCGGCGCATCCAGCCTGGACCGGGAGCGCATCGACGCCTGACGGGCGCACCGCTTTCTACAGGCTCAACCGCTGGCACCAGGCAGCCACAACCACCGGCGTGAACAACGACGGCGACGCTTCAGCCGAGCAGTCCCGGAACCACCAGCAGTGCCGTGGGCAGCGCCAGCAGGAGGACGCTGCCGGCCATGACGGCGGTGCGGACGGCGGCGGGAAGCTGGGGCTGGGGCGTCAGCAGGCGGCTGACCCGCGACGCTGCCGTACGGACTGAATCCGAGCCGGGACCGCCGGAGGCCGCCTCGAGGCCGGACAGTGCAACGGTGGGCGACGCCGGGCGGATATCACCGGTGCCTCCATTACCTGCCGAGCCGCTGGCCACAATGGCGATGGCCTTGATGAGCGTTGCCTTGCTTTCGGTGCGGAGGGCAACGTCGTCGGCCAGCATTTCAATGAGCGAGTTCACCGACTCCTGGGCGAGCCGGGTGGTGGGCAGCCACGGGAGTGCCTGCCGCCACGCCGCGAATGCCCACAGCAGGAGGTGGTGCCGCTGGCTCAGGTGGGCATTCTCGTGGATCAGGACGGCACGCAGTTCCGCCGGTTCGAGGGCAGCCATCAGGCCATCCGACAGGACCGTCACGGAGCGTGCGCCACCCGGAAGGCAATAGGCCACGGGGGAATCGTGGCTGATGACCAGGGTTCCGGCGTCCTGGCCGGATGGCGAGGCCAAAAGGGCGAGCAGTTCACGGTGCCGGCGCCGCTGCCGCTGGATCTTGTAGTAGGTCAGCAACAGTGTGAAGACCAGGTGGGCAGTGAGCAGCGCGGCGGCGGACAGCGCAAAGATATGCCAGAAGCCCAGTGCGGTGGTGGGAGCGTTGAACAAAACCATTCCGGCAAGCGCCCGGAGCCCCGCAATGAGGTTGTCCCCGATGGGCTCCAGCCCGTAGACCAGCATGGCACCGATCATCGAAAGCCCACCTGCGAGCGCGATTGCCTGCCACAGCAGCATTGCCGTGAACGGAGACCTGGCCGGCCACTGTGCCCGCCACAGGAGGATCGGCACCGGCCACGCCAGGATTATCGCAAGGACCGCCAGCAGGTATGAGGCCCAGAACATGGTGTGCTAGACGTGGCCCAGCAGTTTGCGCAGCGTCTCGGCTTCACCTTCGGACACGGACCCGATGAACCGGGCCAGGACGGCTTCGCGGTCCGGCGCCGATCCGAGGACCTCGTGCATCAGTTCCGCGGTGTGGTCCGCACGGCTGGACACCGCCTGGTAGCGGTGGGGCCGGGTTCCGCGTTCGCGCTCCACCAGGCCTTTCTTCTCCAGGCGGGAGAGGACGGTGAGCACCGTTGTGACGGCCAGTTCCTTGCCTTCATGGCCCGGTCCGCCCTGCGCGGCGGACGTGCGCGCCAGTTGATCCCTCAGGGTGTTGGCCGTAGCCGCTTCCTGGCCCGCCCAGAGCAGGTCCATGACCGCCCGTTCCAGTTCACCAAGACTAGCCATTTCACTTTTCCTTTATTTCCCCGCACCGGGCGCTTTGGGGAGCACGGTGACGTCACGCGGTTGTTCAACTACAGACTTAAATTTACCCCGAAACCCGGGAACCTTCTACATCGGGTAGAACATCTGGCGCGCCGCACCCCGGCGGGGGATCCTAGGGGGAGGGCGATTCGTTTTCGTACCGCCATCGAGGATGTTCTACACTTTGTAGAAGTTGGAGTTCTACGTAGCGTAGAAAACTGCATCGGCTAACAGTAGGGACCGCCATGGACGCCTTGGAAATCGCACGCTGGCAATTCGGCATCACCACCGTTTACCACTTCATGATGGTGCCGCTGACCATCGGCCTCGGCCTGGTGGTGGCCGTCATCCAGACCGCCTGGTTCCGCACGGGCAAACCCGAGTACCTGCGCATGACCAAGTTCTGGGGAAAGCTGTTCCTCATCAACTTCATCATGGGCGTCGCCACCGGCATTGTGCAGGAGTTCCAGTTCGGCATGGCATGGAGCGAATACAGCCGCTTCGTGGGCGACGTCTTCGGTGCCCCGCTGGCCCTCGAGGCGCTCTTGGCCTTCTTCGTCGAATCCACCTTCCTGGGACTGTGGATTTTCGGCTGGAAGCAGCTCAAGCCGGCCATCCACCTCGCATGCCTCTGGGTGGCCGTCATCGGTTCAGCCCTCTCCGCCTACTTCATCATCGTGGCCAACAGCTGGATGCAGCACCCGGTGGGCGTGCAAATGGTGAACGGCCGGCCCGTCATGACCGACGCCTGGGCGGTCTTTACCAACAACACCGCCCTGGTGGCCGTCCCGCACACCCTGTTCGGCGCCCTTGCCGTAGCCGGCGGCTTCCTCCTTGGCATCGCCTGGTACCACCTGTGGCGCAGGCGGCACGACGGCGTCGACACCGTGGGTGCCGACGGGCGGGTCATCCCCGGTGAGGACACGCGCATTCCCGGCCGGGACCGCGCCGACTACAGCGTGTGGATCCGGTCCCTGCGCATTGGTGCCGTGGTGGCCATGATCTCGTTCGCGGGCACGGCCGTCACCGGTGACCTCCAGGGCAAGCTCATGTTCCAGCAGCAGCCCATGAAGATGGCCGCCGCCGAGGCCGCCTGCCATGACGGCACAGGCTTCTCCGTACTGAGCGTGGGCAACGTGGGCTCGAAGAACTGCGATGACGTCGTGGCAGTGATCGAGGTCCCCGGCATCCTCTCCTTCCTGGCCAAGGGCGACTTCACCACCGAGGTGAAGGGCGTCAACAGCCTGCTTCCCGAGTACAAGGAAAAATACGGAAGCACCGTCCCGGACAACCCGATCTACGGTGACCGCGCCGGCCAGGAGATCCAGTACGTGCCCGTCATGGAAGTCACCTACTGGGGCTTCCGGATGATGATTGGCTTTGGCGGCCTCGCCGCGCTGGCTGCGCTGGTGGCACTCTGGATCACCCGCAAGGGGACGGTGCCGGAATCCCGCTGGCTGATGCGATTGGCAGTGTTCGGCATCCTTGCACCCTTCGGTGCCAACGCCGCCGGCTGGATCTTCACCGAGATGGGCCGCCAGCCCTTCGTCGTGGCGCCCAACCCCGACCCGAGCGGCATCGACCAGGTGTTCATGTTCACCGCCGCCGCCGTGTCACCCGGGGTGTCCGCGGGCGAGCTGATCGCCTCGCTGGTTGCCCTGACCGCGGTGTACGCCGTCCTGCTGGTGGTGGAAGTGAAGCTGCTGGTCACATACATCCGCGGCGGCGTGGTCTCCGCGATGCCGGAACTCGGCCACGCCCCGACGGACGAGAACGAGGATGAAACCCCGGGCCCCGACGGCGGCTCCAAACCCGCTGACGACGTCCTGGCCTTCGCCTACTAGCAGAGGAAACACACAATGGAACTGCTGCCCACCATCTGGTTCATCGCCATTGCGGTGCTGTGGACCGGCTACCTTTTCCTCGAAGGCTTCGACCTGGGCGTAGGGATGCTGATGAAGCTCTTCGCCCGCAACAACACCGAACGCCGCGTGCTCCTAAACACCATCGGACCCGTCTGGGACGGCAACGAGGTGTGGCTGCTCACCGCAGGCGGTGCCACCTTCGCCGCCTTCCCGCTCTGGTACGCCTCGTTGTTCTCCGCGCTCTACCTCCCGCTGCTGGTGGTCCTGCTCGCCCTGATCTTCCGCGCGGTGGCGTTCGAATACCGCGGGAAGGTGGACACCGACAGCTGGCGCAACCGCTGGGACTGGGCCATCGCGCTGGGGTCCTTCCTTGCGGCTTTCGGCGTCGGCGCCGCGCTGGCCCTCACCACCACGGGCCTGCCGCTGAACGCCAACGGTGACCGCGAAGGCGGTCCCATGGCCTGGTTCAGCGGTTACGCCCTGCTGGGCGGGCTCGCAGTGGTGGGTTTCTCACTGCTCCACGCCCTGGCCTTCCTGGCACTCAAGACCGACGGCGACGTCCGGCACCGGGCGCGCCAGTGGTTCGTGCGGCTCCTGCCGGTCCTGCTCCTGCCCATTGCGGCGTGGGCCCTTGCCATCCAGTTCCTGGACGGGAAGCCCTGGACATGGGCCGCCGTCGTCCTGGCCGTTGGCGCGGCCGCCACCGCGTGGCTGCTGGCCCGCAGAGGCTCCGAAGGCAGGGCGTTCCTGTTCCTGGGCGCCTTCCTGGTGCTGGGCACCGCCTCCATCTTCGGTGCCGTGTTCCCGGTGGTGCTCCCTTCCACACTGGACAGCGCCTTTGACCTCACCATTTCCAACGCCTCGTCCTCGAACTACACCCTGGGACTGATGAGCATTGTGGCGGCCTTCGGGCTTCCCCTGGTCATTGCCTACCAAGCCTGGACCTACTGGGTGTTCCGCCGCCGCGTCAGCGCCGCGCACATCCCGGAGGCCCACAGCTTCCTCCCGGCCATTGCGGCCAAGGCCTTCACCACCAAGGGCTGACGTGCGGCCCACCTTCCCGGCAGGCCCGGCAACCCGATCAGCCATCTACTGGCTGGGACTCCTGGCGGCGCTCAAAGCCCTGTCCCTGGTCCTCATCGGCCAGGCCGTGGCCTCCGTCCTGGCGGGGCTCGCCGCCGGGAACCCTGCCTGGGGGAGCCAGCTGACCGCCGGACTTGCCGGCGTCGTGCTCCGCTCCCTGACGGTATGGGGACAGGCCGTCGCCGCCCGACGGGCGGCACTCGGGGTCAAGGAAGAGCTTCGCGGGGAGCTTCTGGAGCGCGCCCTGCGTACCGGCGTTCGCGCTTCAGGGCCCGGCGACGGCGGCCTGGCGGTGCTCGCAACGCGCGGCCTGGACGCCCTGGACAGCTACTACACCCAGTTCCTTCCCGCGCTGGTCAACTGTGCCGCCATTCCGCTGCTGCTGGGCGCCCGGATCCTCTTCGCGGACTGGGTCAGCGCGCTGGTCATCGTGCTCACCGTGCCGCTGATCCCTTTGTTCATGGTGCTGATCGGCCGGTACACGCAGGACAGCGTGCGCCGGGCCCAGGCGTCGCTGGCCCGGCTGTCCGCCCACATGCTTGAACTCGCCAAGGGCCTGCCGGTCCTGGTGGGCCTGGGCAGGGCCACAGCGCAGCGCAAGGCCCTGGAGGAGATCTCGGAGGAGTACCGGTCCCGCACCATGGGGACGCTGCGGACCGCGTTCCTGTCCGCGTTGGCACTGGAACTCATCGCCACCATCTCGGTGGCCGTGGTTGCTGTGTTCATCGGCGTCCGGCTGGTCCACGGTGACATGCCCCTGGAAGCCGGCCTGCTGGCCCTCCTCCTGGCGCCGGACTGCTACCTCCCCCTGCGGGAACTGGGCACCGCACACCATGCCAGCGACGACGGCCGGGTGGCCCTCGCGGAAACCGCCGCGGTGACCGGTGCGCCCGAACCAGCCCCCCTGCCCGCTGCCAGGGCCGGCAGGCCCGGCGCCCCGCTCGAGGTCACCGCACTCACCGTGACGTATGGCGGACGGTCCGCGGCCGCCGTCGGGCCCCTTACCTTCACCGCGCCCCAGGACAGGATTACGGCGCTGGACGGGCCCAGCGGCGCGGGCAAGAGCACCGTCCTGGGCGTGCTGGCAGGCACCGTCGGCACCGATGGCGGGACCGGCAGCACGGGTACCCGCATCACCGGATCCATCAGCGGCCTGGACCGCCGGCTGGTGGCCTGGGTGCCGCAGCATCCTGTGATGGTGGCCGGAACGGTCCTGGACGAGGTGCTGCTTTACCTGTCGCCGGATACTGCCTACGGCCCGGACCGGTTCACCGCCGAGGACGCGGCACGGCAATGCCTGGAACGTGCGGGAGCCGGACACCTTGCAGCAAAACACCAGGCGGAGCTCAGCCCGGGAGAGCTGCGGCGCGTGGCACTGGCCCGCGGGCTGGCCCGGATCGAGGCCGGAGCGACGCTCCTGCTGCTTGACGAGCCCACCGCACACCTGGATGACGCGTCCGCAGCCATCGTGGAAGAAGCCATCCGGCGGCTGCGCGGCAAGGTCACCGTGGTCCTGGTGGCCCACAACCAGCGCACCCGGCAGCTTGCGGACGTGCTGGTGCCGGTAAAGCCTGCGGGCAAGGTTGCGGCAGGGCAGCACGCGGACGGCGTCCTCCTGTCCGCAGCCGCCGCGCCCCCCGACTTTCCGGAAAGCAACTCCCCGGGCGGCGGGGACACCGGCAGCACGCCACCGGCGGACACCCGGGCCCCCGCCCAGTCCGCAACTGGACCGTCCGCAACCGGCACTGCGCGCCTCCTGGCAGCGCTGCTTGCCCCCGTCCGGGGCAAATTCGCCGCCGCGGCCCTCGTCGGCACCCTCGCGGCCATTTTCGCCGTCGCGCTGTCCGGCCTGTCCGGCTGGCTGATCATCCGCGCCAGCGAGCAGCCGCCCATTCTTTACCTCCTGACCGCCATCGTGGGGGTGCGGTTCTTCGGCATCGGCCGGGCCGTTTTCCGATACTGGGAGCGGCTGCTGCTGCACGACGCCGTGTTCGCCGCCCTGACCCGCCTGCGCGGCCGGCTTTGGGAAGCCCTGAGCCGCAGGGCCCTGTCGCTGCGCCGGTTGCTGCAGGGCGGCAACGTGCTGGGCACGGTGATCGACGACGTCGACACCGTCCGCGACCTCCTGCCCCGCGTGGTGTTGCCGCCCGTCACGGCGCTCGCGGTATCCGCCCTGGCGGTGGCAGCCACCGGAATGCTGGTGCCGGCAGCCCTTCCCGCCGTGGTTGCCGCAGCTGCCTGCGGCCTGCTCCTGGCGCCCGCCGCTGCGCTGTGGGGCGACCGCAGGTCGGCGGCCGGCGAGCAGTCCCTGCGATCGGGCGTCCTGCGCCGCGTGACGGCAGCCCTGGACGCTCGCGCCGAACTGCACGCCAACGGCGTAGCTCCCCGCGTGCTTGAGGCGCTGCTGGCCGAGGACCGGGAAGCAACCCGCGCCTCACAGCGCTCTGCCTGGGCTGACGGGCTGGGACACGCCGTTGCCACCGCCGCATGCGGCACGGCGGCACTGGCTGCTGCCTGGCCGGCCGCCCCGAATGTCCTCGCGGCGCAGGTTGCCCCGGCCACGGCAGCCGTCATTGTCCTCCTGCTCCTGGCACTCGTGGAGCCCTACGCGGCGATGACGACGGCGGTGCGCCAGTTCCCGGCGCTCCGTGCCGTCCTGCGCAGGGTGGGGGAGTCCGGCGCACTCGAGGACGGCACTGACACCCCCGATGGTCTGCAGTCTGTTCCCGGCAGGACCAGCGCCGAGCCAGGTGTTGAGCTGGTGGACCTGGCCGCGGCGTGGCCGGGAGGCGCACCGGTCTTCTCGGGCGTGGACGCAGTGGCCGCGCCGGGGCACTGGCTGGCGGTCACCGGCCCCTCCGGCTCGGGAAAATCCACCCTGCTCTCTGTCCTGCTGGGTTTCCTGCCGCCGGCGGCCGGATATGTGAAGGTCACCGGCCGCGCCGCGTGGTGCCCGCAGGAGGCCCACCTGTTCGACTCCACCATCCGCGGGAACCTGCTGCTGGGCAGGGCGCCGGGCAGCGCTGACGCGGGCAACGCTGGATCCCGCGCAGGGGATCATGAGCTGGAAGCCGTCCTGGCCGCCGTCGGACTTGACGGGCTGGTAGGCCGGCTGCCGGCGGGACTGGACACCCGGATCGGACCCGGGGGTGCCTTCCTGAGCGGCGGAGAGCGCCAGCGCCTGGCGGTGGCACGGACCCTGCTGACGGGCGCGGAAGTGATCCTGCTGGATGAGCCCACCGCCCACCTCGACGCAGAGTCCGCCGCCGCCATGCTGGCAGACCTCCGCGCCGGCTTGCGCCACCGCACCGTGGTGCTGGTGACCCACAACCCCGCGGACATCCATGCCGGCGACGCCCGGTTGGACCTCTCCGTATGCGCGGAGCGGCCGTGGGAGTCGCTGGCCCGTTCGCGCTGAGGTCCGGAAGGGGCTGCGCGGCCCGCTGTCCTAGCCGTTGACGTCGTGCAGGTGGTGGACGACGTCGTGCAGGAAGTATTGCGAGAGCGTTAGGACGGTGAATTCCGAGCCGTTGCTGCGCAGGCCTTTCCGTCCCCAGTCCTCTTCGGGAACCTGGGCGAAGGATTCGGCGGCTTCGTGCCCTTCCGCTGCCAGTTCGGGCCCCACCTCGGACGGGTCGGCGTTGGCGTAGTCCTTCTCGATGGCCGTCCGGTCCTGGTCCCAGTCCGCGAAGCGGGCACCGTCCTCGGCCAGCATGAGGTTCAGGCGTTGGGCGAAGAGAGTGAACACGTCCCGCACGTGGCAGGCGTACTCCGCGGGGGACCAGGTGTCGTCGTCCGGACGCTGGGAGGCGTCCGGGCGGCGGAGGACGGCCAGCCAGCGGGGAATCATGCTTTCGATGCTTCCCGGAACCGTTGCCGGCGTGGCGCTCGAGGCATTGAAGGAGCACTCCGGGCAGGGACGGGACAGGACCCAGGTCCAGTCCTTCTCATCAGGAACGATAGGCATGGGAGCAGTCTAGGCGCTGCGGGCCGAAAGACTCTGGGATGCCGCCTTCCGCGCGCCTACCGTTGCGGCATGAGCCCGGAAACGCGCAGGGGCAGGGAAGACAACGAAAGCATGGTGCAGCTGGCCGGCCTGACCAAGAGGTTCGGCCGCAACACGGCGCTCGACGGCGTGAGCCTCACCATCGGACCCGGCGAGGTGTTCGGCTACCTCGGCCCGAATGGGGCGGGCAAGACCACCACCATCCGGCTCCTCATGGGGATGCTGCGGCCCACGTCGGGCACGGCGTCCGTGCTGGGGTTCGATGCGTGGCGGCAGTCCAGGGAAGTCCACCGCCTGGTGGGCTACGTGCCCGGCGAGCCGGCCCTCTACGACCGGCTCACCGGGAACCAGCACGTGGCCTACTGTTCCCATCTGCGCCACCGGGACGACCGCCGCCGGGCAGCCGGGGTGGCAGACCGGCTTGAACTGGACCTGGACCGTCCGGCCCGGACGTTGTCGCGCGGGAACCGGCAG
The DNA here is from genome assembly GCF_030811655.1 of Pseudarthrobacter enclensis. Lineage (GTDB taxonomy): Bacteria > Actinomycetota > Actinomycetes > Actinomycetales > Micrococcaceae > Arthrobacter > Arthrobacter enclensis_A. The sequence continues at coordinate 97,303 of NZ_JAUSRE010000019.1, forward strand.
AAGCTCGCCGTCGTCCTGGCCGTGATGTCGCAGCCGCGGCTGCTGGTCCTGGACGAGCCCACCAGCGGCATCGACCCGCTGGTACAGCAGACTTTCCACTCCATCCTCCGCGAGCACACTGCCGGCGGCGGTTCGGCGCTCTTCTCCTCCCATGTCCTGGGTGAGGTGGAGCGCGTGGCGGACCGGATCGGGGTGGTGCGCGCGGGGCAACTGGTGGCGGTGGAGCGGCTGCAGGACCTTGCCGCCCGCTCCCTCCACCGGGTGCGGGCCCGCTTTGCCGTGGAGGTGTCCGCCGCGGAGTTCGGCGGTGTGCCCGGCGTGCGGGACCTGCTGGTGGACGGCCACACACTAAGCTGCAACGCCCCGCAGTCCGCCCTCGACGCTCTGTTGAAGTTGGTCAGTGCACGGGAGGTGGAGGACTTCGAATGTTCCGAAGCCCCCTTGGAGGAGACATTCCTGAGCTACTACGGAATGGACGGTCAACCAGGACAGACGCCACCGGCGGCCGCCGGAACCGTTGCCCGAACGGCGGCAGGCCATGCTCACTAGCGTCCTCACGAAGACACTCCGGGACCAGGGCCGGCTGCTGCTTGCCTGGGCCCTCTCCCTGGCGCTCATTGTGGCCACGTATGCAGCAATCTGGCCGTCGGTGAAGTCGCAGCCGTCGATGAGCGATTTCATCGACCAAATGCCGGAGGCGTTCCGGTCGTTGTTCGCCACCTCCAGCGCCGACATGTCCACTCCCACGGGGTACATCCAGGTGGAACTCCTGTCCTTCATGGGACCCATTGCCGTGCTGATCTACGCCATCAACGCGGGCGCGGGGGCCATCGGCGGGGAAGAAGACCGGCACACGATGGACCTGCTGCTGTCCAACCCGGTGGGACGGGGCCGGGTGGTGGTGGACAAGTTCCTGGCCATGGTGCTGGGCACGTTCCTGCTGGCCGCGGTCATGGGGTTGTCACTGGTGCTGGAGGGCAACCTGGCAGACATGGTCCTTCCCCCGGACAAGGTGGCGGCCGCCATGCTGCACCTGGCGTTGTTGGGCGTTGTTTTCGGCTCCCTGGCACTGGCGCTGTCGGCGGCCACGGGACGGACGGGACTGAGCCGCGGCATCCCGGCCGTCCTGGCGGTACTGGCGTACATCATCAACGCGCTTGCGCCGCTCGTGGACGCCTTTGACAGGATCCAGGAAGCCTCCCCGTTCTTCCAGTACATCGGCCAGGACCCGCTGCGGAAGGGGGTTGCGTGGGACAGCGTGCTGGTGTCCGCCCTCACCATCGCCGTGCTGGTGGCGCTCGCCGTCCCCGGCTTCCGGCGGCGGGACGTGGCCGGCTGAGCTCCAGCTTGTCCGTATCCCGGGCCTGTCCTCCGAGGAGAAGCCCCGGCCGCTGCTAGGCCTCCGCCGACGCGCCGTCCGCCCATGCCATGGCGGGGCCCACTGCATCCACGGCCTGCGAGAGCGGGACACCTGAGCCGTCGCGGCGGCCATGTTCCTGCGGCAGCGACCTGGCAACGCCGACGGCGGACGAGGCCTTCGCCGGTCCGTGTCCTGCCCAGCCCAGCAGGAGCATGTCCTCGCCCTTGAGGAACCGGTGTGCCCGGACGCCGGCGGTGGCGCGTCCCTTGGCCGGGTACTCGGAGAAGGCGGTCACCTTGGCAGTGCCCGGGGCGGTGCCGGGGAGGGCGCCGTTGGTGCCGGCGATGGTGACCACGACGGCGGCCTCATCCTTGGGCTGCACCGCCCCAAAGAAGACCACATGGTCGCCCGCGGCAAGTTTGATTCCCGCCATGCCGCCGGCGGTGCGCCCCTGCGGCCGCACCGCGGAGGCGGGGAACTTCAGGAGCTGCGCCTCCCTGGTGATGAAGACCAGTTCTGCGTCATCCGCGCCCGCGGGAGCCACTCCCACCACCGCGTCTTTGTCTTTGAGGGTGATGACTTCCCAGTCTTCGCGGTTCAGGGGGTAGTCAGGCTGGACGCGCTTCACCACGCCCTGGGCGGTGCCGATGGCCAGGACCTCGTCAAGGCGCACGAACGCCACCAGGGATTCGCCCTTCACCAGGGTGAGGAACTCCTTGGCCGGGACGCCGCCGGCGAGGTTGGGCAGCCCGCCCACTGGTGCAAGCACGGGCATGTCCATGACCTGCAGCCGGAGCATGCGGCCCAGCGAGGTGACGGCCGCGATTTCGCCGCGGGCCGACGTCTTGACCACTGAGGTGTACACGTCATGCTTGCTGCGGGGACCGGCCTCGGCCAGGGGATCCTGGTTGGCGGTGCGCGCGACTTGTCCGGAGGCTGTGAGGATGGCCCAGCAGGGGTCGTCGGCGATCTCCAGGGACAGCGGCGCCGCCTTGCCCTTTTTTCCGTTGGCCCCTGCGATCTCGGCGGCCACGGTGGGGGAGACAGCTTCCGACTCCAGCAGGACGGTCCGGCGGGGGGTGCCGTGTTCCTCGGCAATGGCGCCGAGTTCGTCGGACACCACGGTGCGGAGCAGTTCCTCCGAGTCCAGGATGGCCTGCAGTTCCGCGATCTCGCGGCGGAGCTCGTCCTGTTCCTTTTCCAGTTCGATCCGGGAGTACTTGGTGAGCTGGCGGAGACGCAGTTCCAGGATGTAGTTGGCCTGGACCTCGGTGAGGTCGTAGATGGACATCAGCCGCTCGCGGGCCGCCGCGGCCTCGTCCGAGGACCTGATGATCTGGATGACTTCGTCGATGTCCACGATGGCGATGAGGAGGCCTTCCACCAGGTGGAGGCGGTCCTTCTTCTTGCCCAGGCGGAAGACGGTCCGGCGGCGGACCACGTTGATCCGGTGGTTGACGTAGACGGACAGCAGGTCCACCAGGCCCAGCGTCTGCGGCTGGCCATCCACCAGGGTGACGTTGTTGATGCCGAAGGAGTCCTCCATCGGCGTGTACCGGTAGAGCTGCTGCAGGACGGCGTTCGGGTTGAAACCGTTCTTGAGCTCGATGACCAGCCGCAGCCCGTGCTTGCGGTCGGTCAGGTCCACGATGTCGCTGATGCCCGTCAGCTTCTTGGCGTTGACCGCGTCCTTGATCTTCTCGATGACCTTTTCCGGGCCCACCATGTACGGCAGTTCGGTGACCACCAGGCCGGTGCGGCGTGCCGAGAGCTGCTCGATTTCCACCTTGGCCCGGGTCTTGAAGGAGCCGCGGCCGGTGGCGTAGGCGTCCCGGATGCCGTCCAGGCCCACGATCCTGCCGCCGCTGGGCAGGTCAGGGCCGGGCACGAACCGCATGAGGTCTTCCAGCGTGGCGTCCGGGTGGGCGATCAGGTGCCGGGCAGCCGAGATCACTTCCACCAGGTTGTGCGGGGCCATGTTGGTGGCCATGCCGACGGCGATGCCTGTGGCGCCGTTGACCAGCAGGTTGGGGAACGCGGCCGGAAGCACGTCCGGCTGGGTGAGCTGGTTGTCGTAGTTGGGGACGAAGTCCACCACGTCTTCGTCGAGGTGGTTGGTGAGGGTGAGGGCGGCCGCCGCCAGCCGGGCCTCGGTGTACCGCGGTGCCGCCGGGCCGTCGTCGAGCGAGCCGAAGTTGCCGTGCCCGTCGATCAGCGGCAGGCGCAGGGAGAAGTCCTGGGCCATGCGCACCATGGCGTCGTAGATGGCGGCGTCACCGTGCGGGTGCAGCTTGCCCATGACCTCGCCCACCACGCGGGCGCTCTTGACGTGGCCGCGGTCCGGGCGAAGGCCCATGTCGCTCATCATGTACAGGATGCGGCGCTGCACCGGCTTGAGCCCGTCGCGGGCGTCCGGAAGCGCCCTGGAGTAGATCACCGAGTACGCGTACTCCAGGAAGGAGCCCTGCATCTCGGACGTGACATCGATATCGACGATGTTCTCCGTGTAGTTGTCGTCTGCGATGGGGGCTGGACTTTGGCGGCGGGCCATGGGGTTTGGTGGATCCTTCTGGGGGTGCTGGCAGCTTTTCGGGCATGCTGCGGGAGTTCTTGGCTAGGCTAAGCCTATGGTGGATCAGCCCGGGGACGGCGAATATCCGGAACATTGGGAGGCCGATGTCGTCCTGCGTGACGGCGGAACCGCGCACCTGCGGCCCATCCACCCGTCGGATGCCGACGCCGTCCAGGCCTTCCACACCGGGCAGTCGCAAAATTCAATCTACATGCGCTTCTTCGCGTTCAAGGCCAGGCTGTCGGCCAAGGAACTCAAACGCTTCACCGAAGTGGACTACAAGGACCGGGTGGCGTTCGTCATCACCATCCACGGCGAGATCGTCGGCATCGGCCGCTACGACCGCCTCACCGACCCCACCGAAGCTGAGGTGGCGTTCAACATCGCCGACGCCCACCAGGGCAGGGGCATCGGCTCCATCCTGCTGGAGCACCTGGCAGCCGCCGCGCACGAGAACGGGATCCGCAAGTTCACCGCCGAAGTGTTGCCGGAGAACCGCAAGATGCTGATGGTGTTCTCCGACGCCGGCTACGACGTCAAGCGGCACTTCGACGACGGCGTCGTCAGCCTTGAGTTCAACGTGGAGCCCACCGAGAAATCGCGCGCCGTCATGGAATCCCGCGAGCACCGCGCGGAGGCGAAGAGCGTCCGGGACCTGTTGACGCCGTCGTCGGTTGCCGTCATCGGAGCCAGCCGCAAATGGGGCACCGTGGGGTACCAGCTGCTGGAGCACATCATCGAAGGCGGCTTCCATGGATCCGTCTACGCCATCAACCCGGAGGCGCTGGAACTGGCCGGGATGATCCCCTACGGCAAGCTGTCCGAGGTTCCCGAACCCGTCCAGCTGGCCATCATCGCCGTGCCCTATGAGCAGGTGGCCGGCGTCGTGGAAGACTGCGCGGCTGCCGGCGTCAAGGGCGTGGTGATTGCCACGGCAGGCTTCGCGGACGACGGCGAACGTGGCCTGTTGCGGCAGCGCGCCCTGGTGCGCCAGGCCAGGGCCAACGGGATGCGGGTGATCGGGCCGGCGTCGCTGGGCATCGCCAACACACACCCGGACGTGTCGCTGAATGCGTCGATGGCGCCCACTATGCCACTGCGTGGGGGCCTGGGCCTGTTCAGCCAGTCGGCGGCGATCGGTGTCTCGCTGTACGCAGCGTCCAGCCGGCGCCGCCTCGGGCTCTCAAGCCTGCTCTCGGCCGGCAACAGGGCCGACGTGTCCGGCAACGACATGATGCAGTACTGGGAGGACGACGCCGACACTACCGCCGTGGGCCTGTACCTGGAGTCGATTGGCAACCCGCGCAAGTTCTCCAGGATCGCCAGGCGCCTGGCCCGCACCAAGCCGGTGATCGTTGCCAAGTCGGACACCATGGGATTGCGGCTGCCGCCCGGGCACGCCGTCCGGACCACCCAGGCGCCGGCCGGCGCCCTGGACGCCATGCTGCGCCAGTCGGGCGTAATCCGCGTGGAGACCGTGGAAGAGCTGGTGGACGTCGCCCAGGTGGTGTCCGGCCAGGCGCTTCCGGCCGGCCCCGACGTCGCCATCTTCAGCAACTCCCAGGCCTTGGGCAACGTGGTGGCGGACAGCGCCGTGGCGCACGGGCTGGGCGTGGCCCAGGTGGTCTCCGGCCTCGACCTGGACGCCGGTCAGTCGGTGGCGCTCCCCGCGCTGCGGAAGGCCCTCAGTGACGCCCTGGCCCCGGATACCGTGCACGCCGCCGTCGCAGCCCTCCTGCCTGCCCGGGGCCTGACCGTTGACGCCGTGGCCCGGGTCCTGGCGGAGTGTGCGGCCGCGGCGGGGAAACCCGTGGTGGCGGCGTTCAGCGGCATCCTGGATCCGGCCATCAACGTTGAGGGCCTGGTGGGTGCCGACGCGTGCACCGTCCCTTGCTTCTCCAACCCCGGTGCCGCCGTCGCAGCGCTCGCCGCCGTGGTGCGGTACGCGGAATGGGCTGCCCGCGACCAGGGACAGTTCGTGGAACCGGCAGGCTGCGATCCACGCAAGGCCGAGGCCGAACTCGATGAGCTGCTCCGGGACGTCACGGGTGAACAGCTCAAGCAACTGGAACCGGCGGCAGCGGCTTCCCTTTTGGGGCATTACGGCATCACCGTTCTGCCGTCGGCGGCCTTCACCACGCCCGACGAGGCCGTGCAGGCGGCGGAAGCTCTCGGCTGGCCCGTGGTGCTGAAGACCACGGACCCCGCCCTCCGGCACCGGCTGGACCTTGGCGGGGTGCGCCTGGGGATCGAGGACGCCGAATCGCTGCGCCAGAACGTGGTGCAGATGCGGCGGGCGCTCGCCGCCTACGGAGACCCGGCCCTTGAGGTCCAGTCCATGGCAGCGGTGGGCCAGGCCTGCACCTTCCGGGCCATCGAAGACCCGTTGCTTGGCCCGGTGATTTCGTTCGGCCTCGCCGGTGACGCCGTCAACCTCCTCGACGACTGGGCCCACCGGGTTCCGCCGCTGTCCGCCGCAGACGTCCACGACTTCATCCGTGCACCCCGGGCCTCACGGAAGCTTTTCGGCTACCAGGGGCTGCCGGCCGTTGACGTCCAGGCGCTGGAGGACCTGGCCGCGCGGCTGGCGTGGATGAAGGACAACCATCCGGAGATCGCGCTTGTGGAATTCAACCCTGTCCTGTGCGGTACTTCAGGGGCGACCATCCTCGCCGCCGATGTCCGGATCGGCAACGCCGCACAGCGAACGGACAGCGCCCGGAGGGCCATGCTGGGCTGACGCGGTTAGCAAGTGACCGGACGATCTGTGAAAATGGGGGCATGAGCTTCCAGCCTCCCGCTTCGGCGCCCGAAACGCCCGGAAATGAAAACCAGGCAGTCCGCCAGCACAGCTCACACAACCACGGCATCCAGGGCCAGAGCCTGGAAGACGCGCTGCAGAGGGCAGGATTCTACCCGCGCCTCGTGTCGGACGTCGTCGACGACGCACTGGACGGCCGGGACTGCGTGGCACACCTGGTGCACCTGGAAACCCACTTCGACCGGGCCGAGGTCCGCCGCCATATCACGGTGCTGGTCCTGACCGCTGACATGCTGGTCATCACGCACGTGGATGACCAGCAACTGGACGAAGCCGGGGAGCAGATCGTCGCCCAGATCTCCACAGAGTCCGTCCCCGTGGCGCAGATCCGCTCGGTGGTCCTGAGCTACATGTACGCCCAGCCGCAGGACTACAAGCCCTCCGACCCCGTCCGCGAACTCACCCTGTCCATCGCCTGGTCCGGGGGCCAGCGGCTGGACATGGGGCCGGCCAGCTGCGGGGACCCGCAGTGCGAGGCCGACCACGGCTACACGGGGACCATCGCCCAGGAAGACATCGTGCTGCGGATCAGTGCGGAGGCAGACGGACTCCAGGCCGTGCAGGACGCCAAGCTCTTCGCCAGGGCGCTCCGCGCGGTCAACACCGGTTCCGCTGCCCCCGTATCCCACGCACAGTCCATGGCGCCCAGGCCGCGTTCCGGAGTGTTCGGCAACAGGCTCAGCCGCGGACACCAGCAGCGCTGAGATGCCGGACGACCACCACGCCGTACAAGCCTCCGCACGTACTTCCGACCTTCCGCCGGCTCCTGCCTATGGCCACCGCTCGATCGCCGAGGTCCTCACCAGTGCGGCAGCCAGCCTTGGCGTGGAGGGTTTCACCAACACGTTGGGGCTGCCCGACGCGTCCAGGGTCTGCGTTGTGCTCGCGGACGGCCTGGGCAGGAACCTCCTGAAGCAAAAGGCCGCCCATACGCCCTTCCTGCGTGCGGTGATGCAGTCCGGGCAGGGCGACGTGCCGGTGTGGCTGGACTCCGCCTTTCCCTCCACCACTGCAGCGGCGTTATCCAGCTTCGGGACCGGGCTCCCCGCCGGACAGCACGGCATGGTGGGCTACGACGTCCTGGACCCTGACCAGGACAAAGTGGTCAACCTGCTGGGGAACTGGGACCCCGGTGTGGACCCCTCTGACTGGCAGCCGTTCCCCACCGTGTTTGAACGGATCGACGCGCACGTGGACGTGAGTACCGTCAGCCTTTCCCAGTTTGACGGGTCGCCCATGACCCGCGCTGCGCTGCGCGGGGGCCGGTTTATCTCCGGGATGACCGCACACGCGCGCACCGCCGCTGCCGCCGAGGCCATGGCCGCCGCCGGCCCCTCCCTGATGTATTTCTATGTCAATGAACTCGACAAGGCCGGCCACCGTTACGGCTGCCGTTCCGAGCAGTGGGAACACCAGCTGGAAGAACTCGATTCCACCGTCAAGCGGCTCAACTCCTCCCTCCCCGCCGGCACCACGATCCTGCTCACTGCCGACCACGGCATGCTGGACGTCCCGGAATCCCAGCGCATCGACTTTTCGCAGGACCCCGGGCTGGTGGACGGCGTCCGGCACACGGCCGGCGAGCCGCGGATGGTCCACCTGTACCTGGAGGAAGCAGCCGCAGCGGACGGGGCCGCGGAGCGTCTGCTCGCCGCCTGGAAAGGCCGGTTCGGTGACCGGGTGTGGGCCTTCACCCGGGATGAAGCCGTGGCCGGTGGACTCTTCGGTGACGTGCGGCCCGCTGTCGCGGGCAGGATCGGTGACGTGATGATCGCGGCGCGGGACGCCGTCGCGCTTTACGACGGACGGCGGATGCGGCCCACCGCCATGGAGGTGGTGGGCCAGCACGGCTCCCTGACCAAGGCCGAGCGGGAGGTCCCGCTGCTGTGCTTTACCGCTGAAGGAAGGACCCGCCGCCGTGGCTGAGCTCATCTTTTTCTCAGGCACCATGGACTGCGGCAAGTCCACCCTTGCCCTGCAGATGGACTACAACCATCGGGCGCGTGGCCGCGGGGGAGTTCGCTTCAGCCGGAACGACCGGGCGGGCGAGTCCCGCATCTCGAGCCGCCTTGGCCTGGAGACGGACGCAGTGGAGGTGCAGGACACCACCGACTTCTGGGAGGAAGTCATGATCCGCCGTACCCGGGGCCAGCGCATCGATTACCTCATCTGCGACGAAGCCCAGTTCTACACTCCCGGGCAGGTGGAGCAGCTGGCCAAAGTGGTGGACGAAATCGACGTCGACGTCTTTGCCTTCGGCATCACCGCCGATTTCCGCACCCGGCTCTTCCCCGGTTCCCAACGCCTGATTGAGCTTGCGGACCGGGTGCAGGTCCTGCAGGTGGAAGCGCTGTGCTGGTGTGGCCGCCGGGCCACGCACAATGCCAGGACGGTCGATGGCGTCATGGTCACCGAGGGCGCCCAGGTTGTGGTGGGCGACGTTGACATGGTGGTTGAGGCCGCGGCCCCGACCGAAGCGGAGCACGCTCCGGTCGTGGGGTACGAGACGCTGTGCCGGCGCCACTTCATGCGGCGGGTGACGGCGCACGGCGCCTCCCTGATGGCACAGCAGGACCAGTTGCTGCCGTTCGAGGTGGATGTCTGCCTTTGGCACGGTTCCGGTGGCCCCGGCGAGCCGGGCGGTCCCGCCGAACCGCGCGGAGCCTAGGCTGACGGGCAGGACTTGGGCAGCCCGATACCGCGCTGATTCGACGACTGGCACTCAGCTCCTGGTCTCGTATCTGGTAAGGAGTACGCCGTCGGGAAACGTCCGCGTTTCCACCAGGCGCAGGTTCACCCAGCTGTCCAGGGCTGTGAAGAACGGCGTGCCGCCGCCCACCAGGACCGGATGAGTGACCATCACGTAGTCGTCGATGAGCCCGGCCCGCATGGCCGCTGCGGCGAGGGCGGCGCCCCCGATGTCCATGGGGCCGCCGTCGTCCGCCTTGAGCCGGGTGATCTCGGTGACCGCGTCGCCGGCGACCAGGCGGGTGTTCCAGTCGACCGTGCTGGTCGTCGAGGAGAACACCACCTTGGGCATGTCCCGCCAGCGGCGGGCGAACTCACTCTGCGCCGGTGTGACGCCCGGCTGCTGGTCGGCGGCGGGCCAGTGCGAGCTCATCGTCTCCCACAGCTTGCGCCCGTACAGCGCCAGCTCCGTCGTCCCCACACGGTCGGACCACCATTGGAACAGCTCGTCGCTTGGTACGCTCCAGCCGAGGTCGTCACCGGGCGCGGCGATATAGCCGTCCACGCTCAGGTTCATGCCGAAGGTCAGTTTGCGCATGGCGCCAGTCTCCCGTGGGCCGGCATTCGTTGTACAGACCTTCAGGGCGATGATGGAGATACGCCCTGTAGGCCAGAATGTCGTACCCCCTTGTCATGATGGGTTTATGGGGAAAGCGGCGGTGGTGAGGGCGTTGGCGGAGATGCGTGCTGCCCTTGCCGTGCTGGTTGCGGAGGTGGAGGGCTCTGGTTCGGAGCCGTTTTCGGTGGCTGATCCATTGGCTGGTTTGGCTGACGGCTGCCTGGAGATTCTGGCTGGTGCCCGTGAGGTGGAGGCAGGGATTGCCGCGTTGAAGGCCAGGTCGGCGGTGGTGTACGCGGATGCTGCGTGTGCTGTTGCGGGGCCGGAGGTGCCGGTGCAGGCGCAGGAGATGGCGGTCGCGGCGGAGATCGGGTGTGTGCTGGCGCTTGGGCCGCGGGCGGCGTCGTCGTTCCTGGCCACCTCGCACGCTGTGGTCAAGGAGTTGCCGCTGACCCTGTCGGCGCTGCAGGCCGGGACCCTGTCCTGGGGCCACGCGGTGGCCATGGCGGACGAGGGCGCGTGTCTTGATGCTGCGGGGGCGTCGGCGTTGGAAGCGCATTTCCTGGACCCGGACGCACCTGACCCGGCGCGGGGCTGCCCGGCCGGGCAGATGCCCGCCCACCGGTTCAGGGCCAAGGCCCGCACCTGGCGCGAACGCCACCACGCCGAAAGCATCGAAGAACGCCATGCCAAGTCCGTTGTGGACCGGCGGGTGGAGTTCCGGGCGGATCGGGACGGGATGGCCTGGCTGTCCGCGTACCTGCCCGCTGCCCAGGCGTTGGCGGGGTGGAACCGGC